>NZ_JAEB01000011.1 GCF_000518685.1 Eubacterium xylanophilum ATCC 35991
AATAGGCATGCCCCTCACGCTTTCTCAATCAAGTCTCTCCCCATCTCGGGGCATGCCAAATCCTTCTTTTTCAAATAGGCATGCCCCTCACGCCTCAATTAACAAAGAATAATAATAAAATCTCCCTTTTTGTTAGCCTACTTTATATTTTGGGTTGACATATCTTTGTGACTATGATATTCTAGTTTAGGATTTTAAACTTTAGGAGGTTATCATGAACATAATATTTTTAATCACACTTTCTATCTTCTTAATTCTATTAATCGGAATAGGAGTGATGGATTCAAAAAAAACAAGAGATTTTAAAGCTTACTCCACAGCTGGAAAAAATCAGTCGCTCTCCGCGGTAGTTATGACATTACTCGCCACAACAATTGGCGCATCCGCCACTGTAGGAGTTGCAGACACAGTAAACCAGATAGGCTTTCCAGGTATCTGGTGGCTTTTATTCGGAGCAGTTGGACTTGTTCTTCAATCTCTGCTAATATCAGAAAAAGTCAGAGCAACCGACGCCGACACTTTGCCAGATTTAGCCAGAATTACAGTTGGACGCAGCGCTGAAATCATCATCTCCCTAGTTATTGTCATATCTTGGATTGGCATAATTGCAGGACAATTTGTAGCTATGAATGGTATAATTACCTTCGCCACAGGAATGGACAGCAAAGTTCTTTATGCCATTGTAGCCGCTATAGTTATCGTCTATACATTCATGGGTGGACAGCTTTCTGTCGTCAAAACAGACAAAATCCAACTCATATTTGTTGTACTTGGATTGGTTGCCTGCCTTGCATATCTATATATATTCAAAGGGGATAATAACGCTGCAATTGCCTCAAATATTGAGTTACTCAACGCTAATTATGGGCCTATAAATCTCATAACTCAATTCTTCGTAATAGGAGGGGTTTACTTCCTTGGTCCAGATATTATGTCCCGCAATCTCATCTCAAAGGATGAAAAAACAGCCAAGAAATCGGCACTATTATCAGGAATTATCTTCATCGGTTTTGCTCTCGTTGTCACATTAATTGGCCTCTGGGTAAAGATAAATGTTCCCGCAGAATCAATGGGCAAGCTTGGAGCACTGATGTATGTTATATCTATCGTACCAAAGCCACTGAGCATCCTCATGGGTCTATGCCTACTTGCTGCAATCCTTTCCTCAACAGATACATGCCTGATTAATGCATCAACAATTCTTGTAAAGGATATTTTCAAAAAAGACGATGTGAAACTAGTAAGAATTGCCGTTACGATACTCGGCGCGCTTGCCCTTGTAATGGCGCTGAGTGGACGTGGAGATATATTAACACTATTAACTGGTGCATATTCTGTCTATACTCCAGGTGTTATCTTCCCACTATTAATCTCCATATTATGCTACAAAAAGAAGAAGTTAAACAAGGGTCTTTGGATCAGCGGAGTGATTGTCGGAGGCGTGTGTGGCTTAGCCGGAACATACTTTGGAAACACTTTAATATCTGTTGGAATCCCAGCTATCCTAATAACAAATTTGTCTTTAATTGGAATGGGATTATCACTGATTTTTAGTTGTCTTTCGATCAAGAATGAGTAAGACCAGCAATATGCGTTTATTGTTTTACGAACGATGTGAGTAAGACCAGCAATATGCGATTCCAATAATATGGGGGGTGTTGCACCATCGGTTGGACGTCTTTTACGGAAAATTTCTTGGATACTCCCTTTTTTGCCGTACCATGCTCTCTTATTCAATCACTCGTTCAGCAATTCTATCTCCATTTACGGAAATTTCTTTGAATTTCTTAGTTTTTTCCGTACTTCTTCTTCTACTTGCATTCTCTGTTCAGCCCTTTTTTTTTAAGAATACGGCTAGATTTCTTGTTCCAGCCATTCTAGCCGTACTGACCACCATAAATGTCGTGACACAGTTTCCCCAGTTCCTCAGTACGGCTAGATTTCTTCTTCTCGCCATTCTAGCCGTACTAACCACCAAAACCACCGCATCACCCTCTCCCCGCCAGCTCTCACGGTCCTTCCTCCCACGATATAAACTTCATAACAAAATACAAAATGGCAGAACTGGGACACATTTATTTCCTTTGAGAGCCGCATAAATTTTAAAAAGTTAAAATGGCTTTTCAACAGGGCTTAGATAAGTGCGCCTTTTTCTGGAATACATGCTTGTTATCAAAAAAAATTAGGATAATTCCCTTGATTTTAGACTAAAAAAGGAGCTGCACACTAACGATTTTTAATCGTTAATGCGACAGCCCCTCTGTATAATCTTATATAAATAAGACTCTATCTCACCTCAACTACAAACACTTCATTTTCATCGAGATGATCGCCTGAATTATTGGAAAAAATACTATCATTTATCTCATCAAATGATACATCCTTTCTGTTGGACAGTACAACATATGTTGTATTTCCACTGGAATTCGGCATTTGACCATTTAAAGTAATTCTGTACTTAAATTTTTTCCCTTTTACTACCCATTTCCCACTGTCAGTGAAATGATACTCATACATAACTCCATTATCATCAGGTTTATAATTAATTTCTGAAGAAGAAGTCTCAATAATCGTTGCAGGAGTCACCGTTTCCAACTTATCCTGTTTTTCTACTGTTGCTGAATTCTGCTCATGTATTTGAGCATTTCCACCTTTTCCACAGGAACATGTTACCGCCATAATAAAAGATACAGACAACATAATACATATAGTTTTTTTGTGCATTTTGAATTCTCCTAATTATTCTTTTACACTATTTACAGCTCCAACAAATACTGGTATTCCTGTTGAACTCTGAACTATAGCATATACAAATGGTCTGTCGAGCTTAACGTTATAAGTTTTTCTCTCCTGGACCTGGGCTGCTGAACCAGGCACAGATGGCATCACTGTAACTGCTGCAGCTTTTGTTCCATATTGATCAACCTCTATATGAGTTTTGTGTAATACTCTGCTGAAGAACAAATTTATACTTGGATTAACGCATGTTGCAAGATTTGAAAAATCAGAATCTGTCGCACTAAACATCTTGTTAAATCCCATAGTTCTCAATGCACCTTTCACATCGGATGAGTAATCATACTTGAACTCCGGAATTTCTGATACTACAATTGCGTCTTCTCCCCCATTATATATTTTAGTCAACTCGTCATTTTCTATTGATTCAATAAATGTTGTTGGAGTCACGCCTTCTTTAGGTAAAATCGCCATGAAATCATATTTTCCACCTTTGTATTTCTTGGTAAATCCTGTAAAAAGCTGTCCTGAAATATACTTTGTTCTTTCGGAACATTTTAACATAGTACATTCTTCAGTTTTTCCAAGCGAATTTTTGAATGTAGAATTCTTCAATATCTGGCCCATTTCTTCTTCGTATATTTTAGCCCACTCACCTTCAAAAGCAAGTGCATTTACCAAGCACAATACTTCATTATCATCAAACTGATCAAGCGTTCTAGGAATCATTCCATTGGTCTTGTCTTTTATCCAATTATTGACTTTATCAACAGTTGAACTGTCAAACGGCTCTGTAAAAGATTCTGCATCAAATGCAGTTTTACTACTATTCAAATAATTATCTGTGAAATTCCATCCACTTCCTGACTTTAACCAAAGTGAATTAGCTGATGAGAACGCGAGATTAGCTGAATTTCTAATATTCCTATTAGATGTAGCCAACTCACGAGTAAAGTCCTCTAATGTCATATCTCCGCACAAAGAATTCTTCATTTCATCCAATGTTCCATTAGCAGCACCATTAGCCGCCATAGTCATCGCAGTTAAAATCGATGCCGGAGAAACTAAGGTATTCTTACCATTTTTCACATCCTCACTCATCGAAAGTTTTGCTAATTGTCCCGCAAAAGAAGATGCTTGTTTTATAAACTCTGGAGATATAGTTTCTTCATCCTCCTCAAGTTTATAATCTCTCAATTTGGGTTTCTGCGAAGCCGTAGCCTCCGGTGTGGCAGACACAGTTTCTGGCGTTACACTAGCCATTGCTGGTGTTGCTGTAGATGGCATTGGTTTTTCTGTCACTACAGCCTTAGGAGCATTGGTACTATCTTTGCTTGCATTTGCGTTAGACTTACTCTTAGATTTCACTGTAACCTTGCATGTAAGTTTAGTTTTACCGGCTTTACATGTAACTTTGGCTGTTCCTGCTTTTTTCCCAGTAATTTTGATTGAAAATTTTCCGCTCTTTTTGACTTTAATTAACTTCTTTCCCTTCTTGACAATCCACTTAATCTTTTTCTTGTAATTCTTGAGTTTCAATGTCTTAGATTGTCCGACTTTTATACTAATCTTGGTCTTACTTAATTTGACTTTAGCTTTTGCTTCTATCGGTCCTTGAATAGGTAATAAAGTCGAAACACAGAGTACTGATACAGCAAGCGCTGCTGCAACCTTTCTTTTTTTATTAATCATAATAATCACTCCTTAAAAATTTTTTATTTTAGTCTTCACATAATAATTCAAATTTATTTCCAACATATTCTTTAACATTATTAGATTTTGTAGCATAACGCTTCTCAACTGTTGTTTTATGTTCTTTTGAATCATTATATGTAACATCCAACTTTGTTCTTCCCTCACAAATACTTATTTCAGATACAGCAGAATTATCCATACTGCATGATATACTTTTATTATAATCTGCAACTGTCAATTTATATTTTCCATTCTTTCCAAGAACCTTGTATTTTCCAATTGGAACTCTATACAAGATACTCTTATTGTAAGGACATCCCATTTTAGTAACACCAGTGATCTTTTCTATACTTTCTCCCTTCTCATTACATATTTGAACCTGTCCCTCACTAGTATCAACCCCTAAAATAATCCATTCCTGAATACCAGGAATCTGTGATGGATTTGATGCATTTCCGCTAACATTATTCCAAATTGTTGAAAAATAGCTGCCATGTCTATTGCACAAATCATCCATATCATAGAGCCCAGCAAAATTATAATTTCCATATGAAAAACTACTAAAGTTTTGAGTAACACTTGCATGTCTTGTCTCCCCTGGGTAATTAGGATCATATAAATCAATTGTGTATGTTCCATTCTGTTCTTGATGAACACCAATAGGAACTACTGCATGTGCAATTACGTTTGATTGATTATCAACATAATTGATATACATGACATACTTATTTCCCAATGAATTATTCTGCAAATATGAAATAATGTTTTGGTAATTTCCAGCGGTAGCTTCATAAGGGGCTCCCCAATATGCTATTCCTGAAAGAACAATTTGACAATACTCAATTAACTTCGTTTGTCTATCATCTTTCTTTCCCCTTGGAATTTCTAATGAAAACACCCTATTAACATTCTTATCTATGTTAGATCTAATTTGAGTAAAATTCCAATATGATGATTTAAAGAGAACTGAGGAAGAACACATTCCATAACAACTTCCGCCCCATTGGTTACCAGAATTATAGAGAGTCGTTCCTAGTATCTCTCCAAAAAGTTCCGTATACCTTTGCAAAGGAATTGCGTAACCACTTGGATACCCAAAACTATATGATGAATTTGAAAAGCAATATCCATTCTCCTCAGGAATAAACGCAGATGAATAGCAAGCCTTCTCACCTCTATGAAAAGTTCTTGGAACAATTTGTATGCTAGCCACTTCCGCTACTGATGTATTTCCATCTTTTAGCAAATCCTTATTCCATTT
Organism: Eubacterium xylanophilum ATCC 35991; assembly: GCF_000518685.1. GTDB lineage: Bacteria > Bacillota > Clostridia > Lachnospirales > Lachnospiraceae > Eubacterium_F > Eubacterium_F xylanophilum. Next base: position 5,693 of record NZ_JAEB01000011.1, read on the forward strand.
TCCTTCAACAGCTCCAACCATTCTTTTTGTCGCATTATGTTCAATATTGTACCTTGCTCTGATACTAACATCCGTCCCACGCATAGTAAAGTCTGTCAGCTTATTGGTTTCTGACCCGCCTACTAGCGTAACAAGTGAATTCTTTCCTATGTTTCCTTCACTATAGCCCCCATTTTCAAGGTCTGCCCTTACGTACACACTATGTTTTTGTTGCATATACGGATCTGCAAACTGTGTGCCGATTGATATTATTTCATTAACGTCATTAGTATGCAAACCAAAACTTGAGCCATCATAATATCCAGAAGTAGTTACTGTTCCAGTTGACATATTTTTATATTTTAATCTATATTTTAGTTTTGGAACCAATAGTGCCTCAACAGCTGATATACAACTCGAACTCCCATAATCACCTGCTTGCTGTTCATTTAAAGCCCATCCAAGCCATCCTTTTCCAGGAACATATACTCTATAATATATATCGTAGTACGAAGACTCGGCACCAGAGTTATCAGTTGCTTTCATCTTAATCGCCTTTACATACCCGCTATCACTAGTATTTCCAGCAGTACTTCCACATGACACCCAATTTGTCCATGCATTGTTTTTATATATCATATACTTAACATCACCAATGTTATAGTTATTGGAATCAAGATCCATCTGTATCGCTCTCATCCTTGATGACGTAGTTGAACCTCCTGCTCCAAAACCATCCTCTGAGTATGCAGTCCAATTCCCGTCATTTTTGTATATCCTATATGATAAATGCGGACATTCATCACAATCATCTCTATCATAATATACTATAGTAAGCTTAGGTACACCACTTCCATTGTACGAGTGACTATTGTAAATCCATGTGCTTTTAGTTGATGTAACATTGGTATCATCTTCAGAATCAGTCATCTCGAATCCATAAAAGGAGTTACCTTCTAAAATCCTCTCATTCATTGAATCCGTGTTTAAAGTAAAATTCTTTGACCCTCCACTAGACAACGTCATCGAAGCAAGCACACCATTTTCTCTTATTGGCTGATTCGCATATGTTAATGTCGATGTATTCCATGCACTATTTACTTGCCTTATATTTACATTGGAAGAAGAATCTGTCTGTGATACGACTAGAGCAAGCGTGGCACTATCTATATATTTTCCTGTCAGAAGCGATTCTAGACCTTGAAATCTTATATACGATCTACATACATCTTGATTAGTATCTCGTTTTCCAACACACATTATCCTCGTATTCGCTATTGTATAACAGCTATTTGGTGTCGAGGAACATACATATGCAGATACCATATCAGATATTGAACTTTCATCCCATACAAGAGATGGATCCACAGAAACTGGGTAACTCATCTTATCATAAATTTCAGGTGAAAGAATCACTCTCAATTTATATAGATATTGATTTGCTTGCTTCCCTTGAAATGTTATTGCATACCTACACTTTTCTGAATAACTTCCACTTGAATCCACGGCATATGCAAATGGAATCCCCCCTACAGTTTCTCCTGTTTTTTCATCGAAAAAACAAAGACTTTCTCCTTCTTCCATGATTACTTGTTTATTAATATCCTTTACTGGCTTGCAGCTTTTTTGAGATCCAACCAGCACTCCGTCCATCTTTAGTACAAAATCTATTGATTTCTTCTTTTTTTGTAATTTAATAGTTTCTTTTAATCCTTCATTCAGAGATTCATATTCATAAATTATTTCTTGGGATTTGCCGGAATATCTTACTTTCTTTTTGCCTTCTAAATCATATGTATATGTTTCTTCAACAGGATACATTTCAACTCCATATCCCTTGAATACACTTTTTACTGGTGTGTTTTTTTCAATTTCATTTGGAAAAAATGACTCTTTGTCACTTAAAGTGGTTTTAAGAACATATTCTTCTTTTTCATTATGTACCTTTTTCAACGAACAATCATAATCTTTTAATGTACCATCAATATCTCGAAATCTTATATTTTTTGAATATATTTCAGCTCTCTTTTTCCCCTCTCCTAAATCGAATACAGTCATGTTTCCTGTTTTTTTTATACATTTTTCCTGTGTACTATTACTTTGACCTGTTTTGTTCTCTGCTGCACTGCTCCCTTTTTCTTCAACAACGCTGATACTTAATAGGATTAATAACACCAATCCCCAAAATACTCCTTTTCCTATCTGTCTGTGCGATTTTATATCCATAAAACCTCCTCCTTTCTATATACTACCCCGAAAGTGAATATGGATAATCTTACATACACTATATATCTTTTTGTTTCTCTTGTCAATAATGAATTTCGAGACATTTTGGAAATACTTGACATAACGAAAATTCTAGGGGAGCTGTCCCTCATCTCAGAGGCTTACACATGCTTTTTCAATATTTCATTTAACCAATTAACTTCCCTATCTCTTCTCACATCTCTCGAAGTCCACTCATCTTTTATCAACAACTTTTTCCCGTATATTCTTACGTACTCATCGAATACTTTACCGAATCCCTCTTCATCTAAATCTGTAAAGTACCTACCGTCTCTTTCTCCCTCAAAATTCCCATACTTGAACGAAAGGTATATCGCACCACCTGGACGGAGAGCTTTCTCAAGTATAAATAACAATTCCGGAATACGTTTTTTTTCAACATGAAGAACCGACGCACATGCCCATATCCCATCAAATCGATTCACATCATCAATCTGAAAAAAATCCATACATCTGACTTCACATCCTGCATAAGCTGAAGCCTTCTCGCATAACTCCGATGAACCATCAATTGCCGTTACATCATATCCCATTTGCATAAACGACTTTGTATCTCGACCAGATCCACATCCGAGATCTAGAATACTTCCGTTCTGCGAAATATTTTCCAAGAATTTCTTTTGTAGCGGCGACACATCTACATCGACAGTTCCTGCGATAAAATCCTCAGCATTTTCATCATAATAACCAAGTGTTAAATCAGACATTTATCCCCCTCCTGTTCACTATTTTTTCCATTTCACTATAATCCCTATCAGGGTTTTTCTTCTTTGAAATTTCCACCAACTTTTCTGCCAAGCTCAGATATGCATTTTTTTCTATCTTTCCAAGGCACTCGATATGCTTAATAACAGTCCCTATATCATTCCTCTCAATTGGCCCGGTAAGAGCTTCCACTGGCGATGTCGACAACATATTATCTATGTTATTTTTCACCAATGGCTCTATCAACTCACGAGCTGATTTCTCGTCAAAGCCACAATCTATTAACATATCAACTCCCATTTGATACAGTCCAATCATCATATTGCTGACAACAGAAGCCGCAGCGTGGTACCTAATTTTAGTCTCCGGTCTGATGATATTAATTTTGTTTCCTAGTCGTGAAAATATTCCGCCAACAACATCCTGTGCAACTTTATCTCCCTCCACAGTAAAACTCACTTTTCCCATCCCCTTGTAAGAATTCATCTTATCACTAAATGCATACATAGGATGAATCGAGCAGGCATATGCACCTTTCTCTTTCCGCCCCGCAAATAGCTCTGATGAGAGTGAGCCACTAAAATGACAGAATATTTTACCTTCTATATCATTCACTATTATTTCTTTCCAAACCTCCGATATAGCTGCATCACTAGTTGTTATAAATATAATATTACATTCAGATAAGAGCATCTGAACTGAATCAAATGCTCTTGTATCTACAAATTCGGCAGCAAATCTTGCACTATCCAAAGACTTGCTTGCATAACCAACAATTGTATTCCCGCCTAGAGCAAGGTACTTTCCAACAGAACATCCTACCTTGCCGGCACCTATTATTCCTATTTTATTAGACATATTTATCCCTCGATTGCAAATGTCAATTCACATATTACTGCAACTTTTCCATCCACTGTCGCCTTAGCTTTACCGATACCAATAGGACCTTTTCTCTGAATAATCTCACACTCAAGAGTCATCACATCTCCAGGGATTACCTGACGCTTGAATTTGGCATTCTTAATTCCGCCAAACAGAGCTATCTTTCCTTTGTTTGCTTCTTCCGATAGAATTGCAACAGCACCAGTCTGAGCAAGAGCCTCGATAATCAATACACCCGGCATAACGTGCTTCTCAGGGAAATGTCCCAAGAACTGCATCTCATTGGCAGTGACGCATTTCACTCCCTTGGCGCTCACACCCGGCTCACACTCATCGATTCTATCCACCAACAAAAATGGATATCTATGTGGAATTATCTCCTGTATTTCATTTGAATTTAATTGCATATTTATTGCCTCCTTAGTCAAGTAATCCCGCAAATACACCAAGTCCGTGACAAAGTATACTTACGGGAAACTATATTAATCTTCGTATTTCTTACAAATAATAGATGCGTTGTGTCCACCGAATCCAAGTGAGTTTGACATTGCATATTTAATATCTACATTTCTTCCCTCATTTGGAACTATGTCAAGGTCACAATTCTCATCCGGAACTTTATAATTAATTGTCGCTGGAACAAAACCATTTTTAAGAGCAAGAACACATACGATTCCCTCAATTGCTCCACTTGCTCCAAGTAAATGTCCCACCATTGACTTTGTTGAGCTAACCATAAGCTTCTTAGCATGATCGCCAAATGCAATCTTGATGGCTCTTGTCTCACACTTATCATTGAGTGGTGTTGATGTTCCATGAGCATTAATATAATCGATATCCTCTGGATTAAGTGAAGCGTCTTTGACAGCTGCTGCCATACACTTAGATGCAATAGAACCGTCCTCAAGTGGTGCTGTCATATGATATGCATCGCAGTTTGTTGCATATCCAACAACTTCACCGTAGATCTTAGCTCCTCTTGCCTTAGCATGCTCAAGTTCCTCGAGCATAAGCATACCTGAACCCTCACCAATTACGAAACCACTTCTCTCCTTGTCAAATGGAATTGAAGCGCGATTAGGATCATCGGTTGAGTTAAGTGCCTGCATTACTGTAAATCCGCCAACACCCATGTTTGTTACGCAAGCCTCGGCTCCACCTGCCATAATCACATCATGATAACCGTCTCTGATATTGTGGAACGCCTCTCCAATCGCATTAGTTCCACCTGCACATGCTGTAGTCACACATGTACATATTCCATGGAATCCGTTCTGAATAGCAACTTTCGCTGCTGCCATATTTGAGATAGACATAGGAATAAAGAAAGGTGATATTCTCTCATATCCTTTATTCAAGCCCTTCTCAGTCTCGCTACAAATAGTTGAAAGTCCACCGATACCGCTTGAAACAATAACTCCGCATCTATCTGTATCTTCCTTAGAAACATCGATTCCTGAGTCTTTCATTGCCTCATCTGCAGCTGCAAGGGCAAGCTGTGTAAACCTGTCACATCTTCTTGCCTCTTTTCTGTCCATGTAATCCTCAGGCTTAAATCCCTTAACTTCTGCTGCAAGTGTAACCTTACGTCCTGTCGCATCATACTGGGTAATTGGTGCAATTCCACATTTACCAGCTTTAACTGCTTCCCATGTATCTGCTACTGTATTTCCAATAGGTGTCACAGCACCCATTCCTGTTACTACCACACGTCTCATATTGCTAATCCTCCATTTACACATAAAACTTGTCCTGTAATATAATTGCTGTCATCGCTCGCAAGGAATGACACAGCTCCTGCGATATCCTCAGGAGTACCAATTCTCCTCATAGGAATTGCCTTCTTAAATTCATCAAGCTGCTTCTCTCCAACCTGATTGAGCATATCTGTCTCAATTGTACCAGGTGCAATTGCGTTAACTGTAATCTGCTTTCTAGCCACTTCCTTAGCCAATGACTTGGTCATTCCGATTATACCGGCCTTAGTAGCTGAGTAGTTAACCTGACCAATATTTCCATTAACTCCGGCATAACTACTGATATTGATGATTGATCCACCTTTGTTCATTTTCCTAGACGCTGCGCGCATCATGTAAAATGGTCCTTTGAGGTTGACATCCACAACATCGGCAAAATCCTCATCAGACATCTTGAAAATAAGATTGTCCCTCGTGATTCCAGCGTTGTTTACAAGAACGTCAATCTTGCCATAGTTTTCAACCACCTCGTCGACAAGCTTCTGACACTCATCAGAATTAGCAACATCTCTCTTGATGCCTTCTGCTTTTACGCCCTCTTTTTCACATAGTTTGACTGTCTCCTTGGCAGCTTCTTCGTTTGATTGGTAAGTAAACACGATGTCAAATCCATCTTTTGCAAGACGCTCACAACATGCTCTACCGATTCCACGACTTCCGCCTGTGACAATCGCTAATTTTTTGTCTTCCATTTTCGCTCTCCTTTTACTCTTGTCGGCTCTCTTTCCGACATTATTTTTTTGAGTGTTACCACACACTCGACACCGACTTTCTCTCCAAAGTCGCTGCCAGCTCTTCTATCTATTATAAATGTAGTCCGGGACTCTCCTTCCCATTCCACAATAATAGCATTATCTGCTTGCCAAAAGATTCTTAATATCTTCTGCCGTCTCAATATTGTATGCTTTGACATCAACACCAAGTTTCTTTGCAGTCTTCTTGAGAAAACCAGTAAGGGCCTTTCCAGGACCAATCTCAATAAACTCATCAGCGCCCCATTTTATCAAAGTTTCCAAATCCTTCTCCATGCGAACACTGTTCTGAACCTGCTGGCACAATACTTCCTTCACATCTTGACTATCCTTGTCATAAAACTCTCCGGTCAAGTTAAGGGCAACCGGTATAGTTGGTTCATTAAACTCGAGGGTTGCAAACAATTCCTTTAATTTATCTGCAGCCGGAGTCATATAAGACGTGTGAAATGGTCCGCTAACCTTGAGTCTGATTGCTCTCTTACAACCCTGTTCCTTGAGAATCGCCTCTGTAGCCGCCACGGCTTCCTCATCTCCACAAATAACATACTGGCCCGGGCAGTTGTAATTGGCAATCTTAACAATTCCATCGCCCTTCCACTGTGCGCAAGCCTCTTCAATTACTTCTGGTTCCATGCCCATAATGGCACTCATACTTGTATTTATTCCCTCTGCGGCATCTCTCATGGCTTTTCCACGGTACTCAGTTATATTAATATATGTCTTTGCATCCATCACACCTGCTGCATGGAGTGCTCCATATTCACCTATACTAAGTCCACAAGCTGCATCAGGTTCAATTCCATTGGCTTTTAATACTGCCGTTACACCTGCTGCAAACCCAGCAAGACATGGTTGCGTATATTCTGTCTGAGTCATCTTCTCCATCGGACCATTTTTCATCAAATCTCCGAGATCAAATGAAACCTCCGCATTATCAATTACATTTCTATATTCTTCAAATTCATCGTAGATATCTTGTCCCATACCTACTTTCTGGCTTCCTTGACCAGCGTATAAAAATACTGTCTTCACAACAATACCTCCATCTGATTAAATTCTATCACTCAAACCAGCAATGACTTTCTGGCTTTCAGCATACATATCTTCAAATATATCTGCAAGTGGTCTAATCTCTTTTAACTGACCAACTGCCTGTCCTGCCATAAGGGAACCGGTATCTGTGTCTCCATCAAATACAGATCTTCTAAGTGATCCAAGAGTATACTTCTCAAGTTCCTCCACAGTAGCACCTTTCTTCTCCTGCATGACATACTCTCTAGCCATCTTATTCTTGATAACTCTAACAGGAGTTCCGGCAATACGACCGGTTACAGTTGTGGAGTTGTCCTTGGCCTTTAATACTGCTGCCTTGTATGCTTCATGAATAGGACATTCGTTAGATGCAAGAAGACATGTTCCAAGCTGTGCTCCAATAGCTCCAAGAGCGATAGCTGCTGCATACTGTCTTCCGTCAGCAATACCTCCTGCTGCAATAACAGGAATATCAAGAGCATCAACAACCTGAGGTACCAGTGTCATAGTTGTCATCTCTCCAACATGTCCACCACTCTCTGTTCCCTCAGCAATAACCGCATCTGCTCCCATCTTCTGCATTCTCTTTGCAAGAGCGACTCCTGAAACAACCGGAATAACCATCATTCCGCTCTCTTTCCATGCATCGATATATTTACTAGGGCTTCCTGCTCCTGTTGTAACAATCTTAACACCTTCCTCAAGAATCACCTGTGCCATATCCGCTGCTTGAGGATGCATAAGCATAAGGTTTACACCAAAAGGTTTATCTGTCTTAGATTTGCAGATACGAATATTCTCCCTCAACATATCTACATCCATACCACCTGCTCCAACTAATCCAAGTCCACCTGCATTTGATACACTGGCAGCAAACTCACCAGTTGCAATATTAGCCATTCCACCTTGAATAAATGGGTACTTAGTGCCCAACATTTCCTGTAATTTCATATTTCTTACCTCTCCTAATCAAAATCTTGATAATCGTATTATGAGAATACTTTTCCACGGGCAACCCTCGCCCGCACATTCTTTTCAATTATAGCACATTCGAAGAAAATCGGCAACTTTCAATTTATGGAAGTGCTTATGGTTGGGGGGCGGGGTAGTACGGTCACCCCTTCAGCTCATCTGCCAATGCCGCAAACTCCTGCAGCGACAATTTCTCGCCTCGAATAGTTGGACTAATTCCAAGCTTTTCCAAAGCCGCCACCACGTCTTGCTTACTATATGACAACTCGGGGCTATTGGCGATTCCATTTTGTAGAGTCTTGCGGCGCTGGTTAAAGGACGCCCTAATAAGTTTGAACATAAGCTTTTCATCCTTTACTTCCACAGGATTTTTGTCGAGACAACTGAGCCTGATTACCGCGCTTCCCACGTTTGGGCGTGGGATGAAGCAATTTGGCGGAACATTGGCAGCAATATACGGTTCTGCATAATACTGGACAGCAAGCGAAAGTGCGCCATAATCCTTTGTGCCGGGTTCGGCTTTCATCCTCTCTGCAACCTCTTTTTGAACCATGACTGTAACATTATCAAGGGGAACTCTACTCTCAAAGAGTTCCATTACAATCGGAGTTGTTATGTAATATGGCAAGTTTGCAACGATTTTAATTGGCTTTCCTTCGTTGTATTGCTTGGAAATTGCCACGATATCTTGCTTTAATATGTCTCCTTGAATTATGGTTATATTGTCATAGTCTGACAAAGTTTCTGCCAAGATATCTATCAGGTTTTTATCTATTTCAACTGCGAGGACATGTCTGGCTCGCTCGCACAGGTACTGGGTCAGCGTTCCTATTCCGGGACCTATTTCCAGCACAAAATCATCCTTTGTTATCTGTGCCGCATCGACGATTTTATCCAGCACATGAGGGTCGATCAAGAAATTCTGGCCAAACTTTTTCTTGAACTGAAAGTCATGCTTTTTTATGACATTTATAGTTTCCTGTGGATTACTTAATTTACTCATATATTCTCCTATATTCTATACATCTTCTTGGCATTTTCTTCCGTAACTCTGATAACCTCATCTTCAGAAACGCCCTTTAGATCTGCGATTTGCGTCACTACATACTTAAGGTTTGTCGAATCATTTCTCTCGCCTCTGTGGGGTTCCGGGGAGAGATATGGGCAATCCGTCTCGATAACAATATTATCAAGAGAAATATTCCGCACAACTTCCTTCAGCTTCTTGCCGTTTTTAAATGTTACCACTCCGCCAACGCCGATATAAAATCCCATATCTACATATTCTCTCGCCATTTCTGCCGAATATGAATAACAATGTATGACACCACCGCACTCTCCGAGGTTGGTCTCCTTGATAATCTTCATGGTATCCTCTGCCGCATCTCGACTATGAATTATGACCGGAAGATTTACTTGTTTGGCAACTTCTATCTGGCGGCGGAACCATTTTTCTTGGAGTTCCTTGCTTGGCTCATCGTAATGATAGTCAAGCCCCATCTCCCCTATGGCAACAACTTTGGGATCCGCAGCATTGTCAATGAGCCACTGGATTTCCGCCTCATTTAAATCTTCCACATCGTAGGGATGGGTTCCGATAGCTGCATATATAAAGTCATACTTGTGAGCCAGTTCCAGTGCAGCCTTGCTGGTTTTAGGAGATGCTCCTACACTGACAATATGCCCTACACCATTGGCACTCATGTTTGCCAACAGTTCCTCTCTGTCTTCATTAAAAACCTCATCATCATAATGAGCATGTGTATCAAAAATCATCGTTTCACCTCGTAATATATGATTTCTCAAAAACTCAGAAACAGGCATCTAATCGGAATTATCCGACTAGTGCCTGATACTTTGTTAAGCTATGTAATTAATTAGCAGATTTCTGCACCTGCCGGCATATCCTTCTCAGGTGTGAGAAGTGCAAGATTGCCTTCTGCATCCTCTGCGCAAAGAAGCATACCCTCTGAAAGTACGCCTGCAAGTTTGGCTGGCTTGAGATTCACAAGAACCATAACCTTCTTGCCGACCATTTCTTCCGGACTGTAGTACTTCTTGATGCCGGAAACTATCTGCTTAACTTCGCTTCCGATGCGAACCTGTGAGCAAAGAAGCTTCTTAGATTTCTCAACTGCCTCGCACTTGATAATCTCGCCCACTTGGAACTGCATTTTCATGAAGTCATCGAATGTAATCTCTTCTTTTGGTTCGATGTCGATCACATCGCCCTCATCCACTTCATTTTCTTCTTCAACCGGCTGCTCGTACTTTTCCTTTACTTTGGCAAGAAGCTCGTCCTTGTCAATTCTTGCAAACAAGATTTCTGGGCTGTCTGTAACCTTAGTTCCTGATACATAATCGCCCGTCTTAAGATCAGCGAGATCGCCCTTAGGAGCATTTATCTGCTTCAAAACTTTCTCTGATGTCTCAGGCATGAATGAGTCTAGGAGTGTTGCTCCAACGCGGATTCCGTCAAGCAAGTTATAGAGAACAGTAGCTAGTCTATCCTGCTTTGCCTCATCCTTTGCCAATGCCCAAGGCATAGTCTCGTCAATATACTTATTGCAACGTTTAAATACGGTAAATATCTCTGTAATTGCATCCGCAACGCGAAGCTTGTCCATCTTCTCGGAAACTTTCTTTGGCGCGGCATTTACTACATTTTTGAGTTCCTCATCTATCTTGGCCTCGTCGCCATCAGCAACATTTTTGTTCTCAATAACGCCATCAAAGTATTTGTTGGACATGCTGATAGTTCTGTTGACAAGGTTTCCTAGCACGTTTGCAAGATCAGAATTCATGCGCTCTACGAGAAGATCCCATGTAATTACGCCATCATTTTCAAAAGGCATCTCATGAAGAACGAAGTAACGAACGGCATCAACGCCAAACTCATTAACAAGGTCATCTGCGTAGATAACATTTCCCTTGCTCTTGCTCATCTTGCCGTCGCCTTGCAGGAGCCATGGATGGCCAAATACCTGCTTAGGCAATGGCTCACCAAGTGCCATAAGTATAATTGGCCAGTAAATTGTGTGGAAACGAAGGATGTCCTTGCCGATCAAGTGAAGATCTGCTGGCCAGAACTTGGCATACAAATCATCACTGTCTCCGTCTACATCATATCCAAGTCCGGTGATATAGTTACTGAGGGCGTCTACCCACACGTAAACTACGTGATCCGGGTCAAAATCCACAGGAATTCCCCACTTGAAACTTGAACGTGACACGCACAAATCCTGAAGTCCCGGGATGAGGAAGTTATTCATCATCTCGTTCTTGCGTGACTCAGGCTGTATAAATTCCGGATGAGTGTTGATATGCTCGATAAGTCTGTCCTGATACTTGCTGAGTTTGAGGAAATACGCCTCCTCCTTGGCTTCTGTACACTCTCTTCCACAGTCGGGACATTTTCCATCAACTAACTGTGACTTCGTGAAAAAAGACTCACAAGGAGTACAATACATACCCTCGTACTCACCCTTATATATGTCGCCCTGTTCATAGAGCTTCTTAAAAATCTTCTGGATTTGCTTCTCATGATAGTCATCTGTCGTTCTGATGAATTTGTCATAAGAAGTATTCATAAGATCCCATATTCTCTTAATCTCTGATGAGACGTTGTCAACAAACTGCTTAGGCGTAATCCCCGCCTCTGAGGCTTTAATCTCAATCTTCTGACCGTGCTCGTCCGTACCCGTCTGGAAGCGCACATCATAGCCTTCATTTCTCTTATATCTGCAAATTGCATCCGCAAGCACAATCTCATATGTGTTTCCAATATGCGGCTTACCAGAAGTATATGCAATTGCAGTAGTGAGGTAATACTTCTTCTTGTCCATGTTCTAATTCCTCTCTTCTTTATATTATCGGGACTCCCTTTTTTACAGATAAATGTTCCGCCATTTTCTGCGATAAGGCACACAAATCCCATACTATAACAAAAACATATACTCTAGTTTACCAAGTTATGGTTGAATTGTCAAATATCTGCTCTAACTTCTTTTGCAGCCAACACCATATTCTTAAGACTTGGGATTGTCTCTTCATACCCTCTTGTCTTTAGACCACAGTCCGGATTAAGCCACAACTTGCTTGTTTCCACATTTTCTCTCATCTTATCAACAGCCTCTAATATTTCATCTTTACTAGGAATTCGCGGAGAATGAATATCATATACTCCAGGTCCAACTTCAGTCCTAAAATTAGATGCTTTGAGAACTTCTAGGATGCTTAGATCCGACCTCGATGCCTCAAAAGTTATTACATCTGCATCCATGTCGTCTATTGCACCGATAATATCTGCAAACTCACTGTAGCACATATGTGTATGAATCTGCGTCTCCGGTTTCACGCCTGTGTGTACATATCTGAATGCAGGGATTGCCCAATCGAGATAATCCTCGTTCCAATCGCTCTTTCTGAGGGGAAGCTTCTCTCTAAGCGCCGCCTCGTCGACCTGAATAATTGAGATTCCTGCTGCCTCAAGATCCAGAACCTCCTCGCGAATAGCGCAAGCTATCTGGAATGCGCTTTCCTTCAATGAGATATCCTCACGAGGGAATGACCAGTTGAGGATTGTAACGGGACCTGTGAGCATTCCCTTCATTGGTTTATCTGTGAGTCTCTGTGCATAACTGCTCCACTTAACTGTCATAGCATCTTTTCTGGAAACATCACCCCATACGATAGGTGGCTTGACGCATCTCGTTCCATAGGACTGAACCCACGCCTTCTCAGTAAATACATACCCCTGAAGCTGCTCACCAAAGTACTCAACCATATCATTTCTCTCGAACTCGCCGTGGACAAGCACATCAAGTCCGATATCCTCTTGAATCTTTACGCACTCGGCAATCTTGTGCTTTACAAATCCCTCGTAGTCTTCCAGAGAAATCTCGCCCTTTCTCAGTGCCGTACGCTTCGCCTTCACGTCCTTAGTCTGTGGAAATGATCCGATAGTAGTTGTAGGGAACACAGGAAGCCCAAGTCTCTCCTTCTGGATTTTCTCTCGCTCGTCAAAAGCAGGTTTTCTCACAAAATCCTCTTCAGTTAACGCTGCAATCCTAGCCTTGATTTCCTGATTCTCCACGAATCTCTCTTTCTCAAAAAGCTCTACATTCTCGATATATGTACTCACTGTCTCCCTGCTATCTGCACCAAGTATACTCTTCAGATCTGCAATCTCCTGCAGTTTTTCTTCTGCAAATGCAAAGTATCTAGTGTAATTCTCCTCAAGTTTTGTCTCATTTTTCAACGTACAAGGCACATGGAGCAAAGAACAAGATGTGCTAATTACCACATTCTTTGCACACTCACCAATCTCGTCCAGCTTATTTAATGTGCACTGGTAATTATTTTTCCAGATATTTTTGCCATTAACTACTCCTGCAAAAAGCACCTTGCTGTCCGGGAATTTGTGCTTCTTCACAAGCTCAAGGCTCTTCTTACCTTCCACAAAATCAAGCCCCACACCATCAAAGTCAAGCCCGATGATGTTCTCATAGCAATCCCTCACATCACCAAAATACGTCTGTAGCAGCACCTTTACACTGGCCTTACTTGCAAGAATCTTCTTATAGAGCTTCTCAAATAACTCTATATCCTCCGCATCGAGATCAAGCACAAGTGATGGCTCGTCAATCTGGAGCCACTCTCCCCCGATGGCGGAATATTTTTCTATCAACTTGATATAGGCATCAGCAACCGAATCAACATAGTCTTCCAGTGTCTTCTTCCCCGTGTACTTTGCAAGTTTTAAAAAGGAAAATGGTCCGACAACCACGCACTTTGTCGTAACACCGACTTCCTTAGCTTCCCCAAAGAGGTCAAGTGGCTTAGTGTCCTCCAATTTTACAATCACATCATCATCAAACTCAGGCACTAGATAATGATAGTTAGTATTGTACCATTTTTTCATGGCAAGAGCCTTCACATCACCATTTGCCCCCTGATAACCGCGGGCCGCAGCAAAATAGGTGTCAAGCTTTGAAAGCTTTAAATCTTTATATCGCTTGGGAACAACGCCGAGCATAAAAGCAGTATCAAGAACTCCATCATAGAAAGAAAAATCATTTGATGGAATAAAATCAAGCCCTGACTCTCTCTGAATTTTCAAATTGTATTGACGAATCTCCTTCGCCGTTTTTTCTAACTCCTCAGCTGAAACCTCTCCGCGAAAATACTTCTCGCTGGCGAATTTCAACTCTCTCAAATTTCCTATTCTAGGGTATCCAATTATAGATGTTTGCATAATAATAATCCTCCTGTGGTTTTCTTAATCTGTAAATTAATATACCACAGAAGGATTGCAATGCGTTAATATATAATAATCATAGACCATTATAGTTTAAAGCTATATCAAGACGAGTAATTGGTTATATACTTGTTGAGATGCTCCAGATAACGTTCAGTCATGGCATTCAGCGGTCTGTCACTGCTCACAATGTAGCCAATCTCCATATTCTCGTCGCTCTCAAGAGGAATCGCCACTATGTTGTCGCCATTGAGATCCTCGCTGAGAATGCCGGAAGAAATAGTATAGCCATCTAGACCAATCAACAAATTAAATAGAGTCGCTCTATCGGAAACCACAATATTCTTCGGCGACTCCGCCGTGATATGAAGCTCCTCTGCAAAGTAGAAGGAATTCTTCACACCCTGATCGTATGTAAGCCTCGGATAGTCCTTCAAATCCTCGAGAGACACGGACTTTCTCCCCACAAGCGGATTATCTCTGCTGACAAACACGTGGGGCTTCGCAGAAAAAAGAGGCACAAACTCTATGTCCTCCTTCTGGAGAATGTGGGTGATCACCTCTCTGTTGAAATTGCAGAGGAAGATAATACCTATATCGCTTCTGTGCGTGCGCACATCCTCAATGATTTCCGCGGTCTTCAGCTCTCTAAGCGTAAATTCATACTTCTCCTTGCCATATTCTCGCACCAGTTCAACAAATGCATTTACCACGAATGCATAGTGCTGAGAAGATACAGAAAAGGCGCGCCGAGGAGGAGGAGATGCTGTATACTCGCTTTCCAGTATCTCCGCCTGCTCTACAATCTGTCTGGCATAGGACAAAAACTTCGTCCCATCCTCAGACAAATAAACGCCCCTGTTGCTTCTGTTAAATATTTTTATGCCCATCTCCTTCTCCAGCTCCGCAACCGCTTTGGATAAACTAGGCTGCGCCACAAAGAGGCGCTTTGCTGCAGTTGAGATAGACCCGGTTTCCGCTATTTCAATTATATACTTTAATTGGTTTAACGTCATTAATTACTCCTTGATAAGCGCCTCATAAAGACGATCTGACTGCTTGTTGTCCTTGTGAATAAAGAATGTCTTCATCTTCTCAGCGTACTTAGGTGCCGGCTTGCATCCATTATTTAAAATATTCTGCACCGCCTTAACAGCATCATCCGCACTAAGCGCCAACTCTCCAAATCCATCTTCGAATGGAATGTCAATCTGGCGATAGTCATTCATACCTGCGAGGAACATGTCGCGGTCAGGTAGGAAGTAGATGATAGGTCTCTCAAGGTATACAAAATCAAACACAAATGATGAGAAATCTGTCATGAAAATCTTGTAATCTGTCTCAGCGACAGTCTTCTCAGCCATTACAACTCTCTTGTTCTTAATCTCATAGAGATGCTTATATCTCTCGAGAATTGGATGGAGCTTGAAGTCGAGATAGAAGTCATTCTTCTCGAGCATCTTCTCGAGTTCCGGACTATTTAGGAACTTACTCGTCTCCTCAAAGAACTTGGAATTGAGGAATTTGCCCTCTGTAGTTACCCACTCTGAGCCCACCATTCCAACGAGATACTTTCTCCAAGATGGCGCGAAGAGAATTCTGTTTACAGGCTCCTTCTCCGTATCTATATGGTCATATCTAGGCATTCCACATGGTATAAGGGCCTTCTCATTGAAACAGTAGTTGTTGATGAGATTGTCCTTCTCATAATGTGTCGAGATAACTTCCTTCTCAATGACAAGTCGGTCGAGGGAATATTTCCATGGCACATGTGCATGAAGCACACCGTGCTGAAGGTAGATGATATCTGCGTCATTGTTCACGTCATTGAGCTTAGCAAAACGCTTTCTCGTAAATGGACTGTAATTGTTGTACTCGATGAACGCGGTAATAATCTTTCTGGACTTCAGGTAAAGGTACTTGTGGAACAAGCTTCCAAACTGTACCATATGGCTGTGATACTTTCTTGGGAATTGATTTCTCTTGGCCTTGAAATCCTCCTCGTTAATTATATAATATCTCTCAACTCCGTCATTCTTGTCAAAGTCATGCTCGAACTGGTAGTATCCATTGTCCTTCGCAACGCCCTTACAATCGTAGTAGAGCCAGACATTTTCATACTTATCAATCTTCTTCATACAGAGATTTCTGAGGAACCAAAGTTTCCTGTCAGAGCGACGGAATCTTCTCTTCATCTTCCTCACATACTCTTGATACTTCTCCTCCTTCGCCTTGCGAACGTAAAATGTTCCCTTGTCAAAGGTTATCTCCCTGCCCTCTTCGTAAATAATATTCTTCTTGTTAGGGTTGTTGAATCTAACTCTGTGCATAAAGTAATAATATGTATCAAAGAGCTGACCATCAACATCAACTTTAAACTCAAAAGAACGAAGTCCCTTGAGACTTATCTCCTGCTCAAACAGCCAGAAATTATTGGTCTCTAGCTTAGCTCTATAGTAATTCCAAGAAGACTTTCTAAGGTCAACTTCCTTCGCCTTCTCAAAATTGTGATTCCTTATAAAGAAAAGTTTTGGCTTATCAAGATGATTGAATACAGCTGACTTGATAAATCCTATGAACCTAATCTTATTATCCTTGACACGGAATCTGAGCAACACAATCTCGATTCCCTTGGTATCATAGATAACTCTTCCGTGATTAGTCACTGTAATCTCATTAGGACCGGTCATAACCTTTATGTCATTGCCCTCTTTGAGATTTATATAAAACTGGCGATGGAAATTATCAACACTTGGATGACGCAAGATAACGTCGTCGTCCACCTTATTCAAAAGACGAAGAATCCTGCTCTTTGCCTCGGCAAGCTTCTCTTCATCATAGTGGTATGGAAGAAGAATATCGCTGCACGTCTTCCAACTCACATCATTGATATACAAAGCCTGGATGTACTGAGGAATTGGACCATCACCGTAGTAGTCAAAGATTTCCTCCCAGAACTTCATAGTCTTTTCAAATATATAGTAAGCATAGAAAAATGTTCGCACGATGCTCTGTGGCTGGTGTAGATAATAATAAACACCCTTATTGCAATATCCGATCTTCATCTTTTTGCGAACTACCTGAATACAATACTTCTGATCTTCGTGGCGGAATTCTCTGTCGAGGTCGAACAGAACATTTTCCTCGCCCATATTCTTAACACATACGTTGACACGTGTCTGTGAGATAAATACGTTCTCTGGCCTTGTCAAATCATATACACCAGAATCCACCAATGTCTTATATCTGTAGTGAGGTCTTCCCTCCTCGCCATCGATAAGCGGAATCTCCATATATGTACACAAATCAATCTCGTCATAATGCTTATCAAAGAACTTGCAAACACTCTCCACCGTCTCAGGCGACAAAGTGTCATCTGCATCAATGTACATGATATATTTGCCCTTGGCGCGTTTGATTCCATAGTTACGCGTTCTTGACAAACCTTCATTTTCTTTTCTGAGTATTTTCATATTGGGGTACTTTGCAGCATACTCATTCATAATATCAATGCTGTTATCAGGTGACCCATCATCGATGAGAAGAATCTCAAACTCTTCAGGCGCGATAGTCTGCGCCACGAGAGAATCAAGACATTCTCTCAGGAAATCCTCCATATTATATATTGGAACGATCATCGTAACTTTGTACTCGAATTCTTTCATCTTAACCTCCAAAAACAACTTTTCATTTAAATTTAGGCACTTTTCTCAATATACCACAAAAAATTATACGTGTCAATATCGTCAAAAATGTGTCAGAAAAAATTGTCTTACGAACGACGTGAGTAAGACCAGCAATATGCGTTTCCAAATAAAAAAAGGTCCCTCATCCAAGAGGGACCCGCTGCAATTATCTTATTTAATGATATCCTGAAGCTTAGAAGGTCTGATGTTGTAGAGATACTCTGCAAGAGCTTCTTTGCTATACTCAGGAGTATTAACGTACCACTCAGCGATACAATATGAAATTCCCTTTACATAGAGAGTGAGATCAAAGTTAATTTCCTCTGATGGCTTCTTTCCTGTACGTTTCTCAACGATATCAGTAAAAAGCTCAATAGCTCTAACATCCTTAGTCTCGAAGAAGAGATTGCCAGATTGGTGATCTCTAATTGCATTGATATAGAACTGCTGGTCATCACCAAACAACTCTATCAATTCGACAATCACGCCTTTCCAAGTAATCTCGCCATCTTCAAACTTCTTGTAGATGTTCTCAATCTTGATATTGAATTCCCAGATAATAAGATCAAACTTATCATGGAAATGATTGTAAAATGTTGTTGCTGATACACCACAGTTATACGCAATCTCCCTAATAGTAATCTTACTAAACGGCTTTGTCGTTGCAAGGTCATGAATTGATGCACTCAATACTTCCTTGGTCGTTTGTTTATGTATCATAGTTATATTCACCTTTTCCTTTGATATGTTTATTATTGTTTCTCTATTAATTTATTTTACCAAAAATAGAAAAAAACACAATTTATAATTTTAGGCATGTGATAAGCAAGTTGCCTTTTCTGCTTAACCGACAACGCTATTGATAGTGCTTTAAGTATGTGCCCCGAGTATTATTTCACCCCATAACCCCCTTATTTTCGGGCTTTTAGGCTCTTATAACGAGACGTGGCAGGATTATCAATCACCTATAATCCTGCCAAAAAAATTTTTTTTATTTTTTTTATACAAAAACGTAATCTGATTCCACAGGCTTGTCACTTTCCTCAGTATCTCCAACGGTAAACTCGTGAGAGATACTCTCTATGAGCTCTAGTTCTATGCTGTCAAGCTTAACTCCACTCTGCATAAACTTAAACCTGTCAACAGAGTACCTTGAGACAATATTTACTGTCTTCTCAACGCTTTCATGCTTGCCCTCCGTTCCAAAGAAAGTAACCACTCCACGGGGCATATTTTGAGAAAATATAGTAACAGGCGTCTGTGCTAATGGTCCCAAATCTGACACATAGTTAAATACAATCTTGTACAATCCAGTCTTCTCAGTCTCAAGTCCGATTGACACACTCGCCCCTTTGTCAGTACTCTTGTCAGAAAGATCAATCTTCAGATAGTCTCCCAATGTGTAATACTGTACATCTTCCCAATCAAGATCCTCGTCTTCCGTAACTCTTCCCTGTATTTCTACGCTATCAATCTCACCTCTTTGGCGTTTAAATGCAGGCATATCCATGAGTTGAAGCAAAATCTCCCTTGCATTGTTCTGGAGCTCAGCCCTTGTGATTCCGCCCTTCTCAATCTCCTCCACAGTTGTATCATGATTGGAATTGATCTCTGCCTTGGAAAAAACCATATAAATGTTATTTCCCGCGCCTATCATCACATGTAGGTTGTTTTTGCTAGGCTCACCACATTGTTCACTAATACTTGCAGCCCAATCCGTCATGACAATTCCCTTAAATCCCCATTCTTCTCTTAGCACCCTTGTATTGAGCTCAAATCTGCCTGCAGTCCAGCCTCCATTGAGCTTTCCGTATGAAGTCATAACCGAGTCCGCTCCACCCTGCTTAACTGCGATCTCATAAGGTCTCAGATATATCTCTCGAACAGCTCTCTCGGAAATAACCGAATCTATGTCATATCTTCTCTTCTCTTGGTTATTCGCCGCAAAATGCTTGATAGTACCGGTAACCCCGTACTTATGCAAGCCACGATATATTGCAGCTGCCATTTTTCCGGACACCAGCGGATCCTCTGAAAAATACTCAAAATTTCGTCCATTGAGTGGATGCCTGTGAATATTTACCCCCGGACCCAAAATGTTGTCCACATGCTTTGTCAACATCTCCATTCCCAGATATCCGTAAAGTTTCTCTACCAACTCGTCATTAAACGTACAAGCTAACATGGTTCCACAAGGCAAGCTAAATGCATACGAACCACTGTCAATTCGCATTCCCGATGGTCCATCAGAACAGCATCCACAAGGAATTCCAAGTTCCCTCATATGAGCATTCATGCCACCATATGCTGATGCCGTACCCGGTGTAACCAAGGGACTTCCCATGCCCTCGCCTCTTGCTATACATGCCAAGTCCTCATCACTCATCTGGCCTATAAATTCATCTATACTATTTTTGCCATCAGCAACATCATCAAGCTTAATTCCCTTGTCACCGGTATAGGCAATTTCTGTCAATTTTTCAGCTCGCTCCCAACGCTTTTTGGTATCCTCAGGCTCCCCTGTCGGAACATTTTCCCTTGTCCAACCGGAAAATATTCCGTCAACCAAAACCGGCTTAATACGCTGGAATTCTTCAATTGGAGCTAATTCTTGGCGCAGTTTTTCTACAAGAGTAGTTTCTTTGTTGCAAAATACTCCAAACTTTCGATTGTCAATAGCATTTTCACCGATGTAGAACACATACTCTCCCGCCTCGTGAACGTATGAGCTTTCATAGCCACTGACTCCGGTCTCGTCATAAGATGCGAACACGTATGGATCCACAGTGATGTGTACCATCTCCTCTTGTCCCGGTGCAATTTCCTCGGTCTTTGCATACCCTATCAATGCTCTTGCAGGCTTTCCAAGCTTTCCTTGGGGCGCCTTTACGTAGCACTGCACAACTTGCTTTCCGGCCCTCTCACCGGTATTCTTGACCTTACACTGAATCTCGATATCATCCTTGAGATTTTCCACTTTCAATGTTGCTTCAGAGATATCAAAACTTGTATATGAGAGGCCAAAACCAAATGGATATCGCACTTTGTCATCCTCACCACAGGAAAAATACCTATATCCCACATATATATCTTCTTTGTAATAATTCTTTACCACATCGCCAAAATTCTCATTTGATGGATAATCACTTATATTCTTAGCAATAGTATCCGTTAGTCTTCCGGAAGGGTTGACACGGCCAAGAATCACGTCTGATACCCCATATCCGCCAAGCATGCCACCTTGCCACGCATAGAGAATTGCATCACATTGGTCTATGCATTCATGAGATAGATCAATCACAAATCCTGCATTAATCACGAGAATGCTCTTCTCAAAATTCGCAGTGACCTTCTGAATAAGGTCCACTTCCTCCGGCAAAAGCTGATATGCTCCGGGTTCATCAGTGCAATCTCTATCCTCTCCCGCATATCGGCCAACTACAATAAGAGCCGCATCACTTCTTGACGCCGCCCCTGCAACAATCTCCTCATCAATAGGCATCTCAGGCTGACTCAAAGGCTCTGAAGCCCATCCGGTCCCCATATCAACCGGATTCTCTTCGCACCATTTTAGATAAATCTCACGCAATTCTCTGTCAACCTGAACAGCCGAATCCTCCTCCAAAGCATCCATGATTCCCACAGATTTGTGAACATTTACAAGTCCTCCTGACCCCGAACCGCTCCTATAATAGTACTCCGAAATTCGCCCAAAAACAGACAGCCTGACATCCTGCTTCTCATCGTCCAAAAGTGGCAAAACCCCATCATTCTTCAGTAGCACACAGCCCTCATCTATAGCTTCTCTCGCTACTCTTTCATAGTCTTCCCAGTGTAATACCATAAATACTCCTTCTTGTCTATAACTTCTTCCGACAAACGGATCTAATCTATTATACTTAATACTAACATACTAGAATTATGATTTCAAGTAAACGTTTAAGTTTCTGAATTTTCGCTGGTTTTTCGTGGTTTTCGGGATATGGGGAGGGTTGGGGGTTCGGGGGGCTTTCTTGATATACGGATGAAAAAGCCTGCAGACCATATTCGATCCGCAGGCTCTACATAACATAATTTATTTAACTTTCTGTTTCTTACCCTTAAGTCCGCGCTTTTTCAAGATCTTCTTGTATTTCTTCACAAGCTTCTTCTTGGATACCTTTACCCTAGCCTTCTTGTGAATCTTAGCAAATGCCTTGTTGCCGACTCTCTTCATGGTAAGTTTCTTAGTCTTAATATTTATCTTCTTAAGCTTCTTACAGCCATAGAATGCTTTTGCTCCGATCTTCTTAACTGTCTTCGGTATTACAATTGATCGAAGATTCTTACAATTAAAGAACGCCTTTGCTTTGATCTCCGTAATACCATTAGGCAATACTACCTTCTTCAGTTTCTTATTCTTCGCAAATGCACCCTTAGCAATACTTGTAACTTTGAATTTCACACCGTATAAGCTTATGCTTGATGGAACCTTAACAGTTTTTGCATTCTTCTTGCCAGAAGATACAAATGCAACTGTCTTATTTCCTCCAGTAGACTTCACAACAAATGTTGCCTTAGACTTGTTATCCATAAGCTTCGTTCCAATAGAAACTGTAAACATCTCCTCTGGAAGCGGACTCTCTGTCTCGACAACCACATCAGGAGTCATGCTTGGTTCCTCAGATGGACTAAATGAAGCATTAGGCGTAGCTGTTGGAACATCTGTTGGTGCCACTGTTGGCTCTACCGTTGGTGCCACTGTTGGTGCCACCGTTGGTGCCACTGTTGGCTCTACCGTTGGTGCCACTGTTGGTGTGGCCGTCGGTGTTGCTGTTGGTGCTATCGTTGGTGTAGCTGTCGGTGTTGCTGTTGGTGCTACCGTTGGTGTCACTGTTGGTGTCACTGTTGGTGCTACCGTTGGTGTAGCCGTTGGTGTTGCTGTTGGTGCTACTGTTGGTGCTACCGTTGGTGTAGCCGTTGGTGTGGCCGTTGGTGCTACCGTTGGTGTAGCTGTTGGTTCAGCTGTTGGTTCAGCACCAATTACTACTCCCTCGCTACATAGATAATAAACATATCCTGTAAGCTTATCTACTATCTTAGCATATACAACATTATTATTATTCGTAAGTTCTACCGGTACCGTGTAGCTTGTCCATGAAACCAACTCAAGTTCTTTCTCTGTCAAAGCCTTTGTATCAGTTGATGAGCTCACAAAATAGTAAATATCTGAATCTGCTAAATAGCTCTCAATCTCTACATTGGTTCCCTCTGGTTTGTAAATACCAAAGCTTACTGTGCCCAATAACTCTTCCCACCAATTGTTTTCATCAAGAGCAATTCTTCCTGCAACACTTTCTCTTGGAATTGGTGTTGATGATGGCTTAACCGTTGGTGTGGCAGTACTTGCAGCTGTCGCTGTCGGTGCTACCGTAGCCGTTGCTGTTGGTACAGCAGTACTTGTAGCTGTCGCCGTTGCTGTTGGTACAGCTGTGCTTGCAGCTGTCGCCGTTGCTGTTGGTACAGCTGTGCTTGTAGCTGTCGCTGTTGCTGTCGGTACGGCTGTGCTTGTGGCTGTCGCCGTTGCTGTTGGTACAGCTGTGCTTGTAGCTGTCGCTGTTGCTGTCGGTACAGCTGTGCTTGTAGCTGTCGCTGTTGCTGTTGGTACGGCTGTGCTTGTGGCTGTCGCTGTTGCTGTTGGTGCTACCGTAGCTGTTGCTGTCGGCTCACTTGTTACGGCCGATGTTGGAGTTGGCGTTGCCACAACATCAACTACTATTCCCTCACTACAGAGATAATATATATCTCCTGTATTATTATCAACTATTTTAGCATAAACAACATTATTATTGTTTGTAAGCTCTATCGGACCAGTATAGCTTTCCCACGAGATAATGCCAAGCTGTGTTCTGCTCAATGTCCTTGAGCTACTATTACCGCTTACATAATAGTACACATCAGAGTCTGGCAAATAACTCTCTATTGTTACTGTTGTTCCTGCTGGCTTATAAATTCCAAATGTTACTGTCTTAAGCAACTCTTCCCACCAATTTGCTTCATCCAACACGATCTTTCCTGCAGCATTCTCGATTGGTTGTGGTGTTGCTGTTGGATTGATTGTTGGTACTGTTGTTGGAGCAACTGTTGGCAATGTGCTTGCCGTTGGGGTAGCTGTTGGTGCCACCGTTGGCTTAACTGTCGCTGTCGCCGTTGGTGCAGCTGTTGGAGCTACCGTTGGCTTAACTGTTGCTGTTGCGGTAGCCGTCGGTGCTACCGTTGGCTTAACTGTTGCAGTTGCAGTCGCCGTTGCCGTTGGTGTGGCCGTTTCATCAGCATTAATTACTATTCCATTACTGCAGAGGTAATGTGGCTCTCCTGTGGTATTGTCTACTATTCTCGCATAAACAACATTATTGCTGTTTGTAAGCTCTATTGGACCTGTATAGCTATTCCATGTCATAAATCTAAGCTGTGCTGGTGATAATACCCTTGCTTTTCCTGCTGTATCTATGTAATACAATACATCTGAATTTGCAAGGTTGCTTTCGATTGTCACTACTGTTCCCGCTGGCTTATATATTCCAAATGTTACAGTCTCCAGTAACTCTTCCCACCAATTTGCTTCATCAAGTACAATCTTTCCTACAGCATTCTCAATTGGTATTGGTGTTGCTGTTGGTGCTACTGTTGGTGCAACTGTTGGCAATGCGCTTGCTGTTGGAGTTGCCGTTGGAACTTCCGTCGGTGCAACTGTTGGCTTAACCGTCGCTGTAGCCGTTGCTGTTGGCGCTGCCGTCGGTGCAACTGTTGGCTTAACCGTCGCTGTCGCCGTTGGTGTTGGCGCTGCCGTTGGCGCAACTGTTGGCTTAGCCGTTGCTGTTGGTGCCACCGTTGGAGCTACCGTTGGCTTAACTGTCGCTGTCGCTGTCGCCGTTGCCGTTGGTGTTGGCGCTACCGTTGGTGCAACTGTTGGCTTAACCGTCGCTGTAGCCGTTGGCGTTGCTGTTGGCGCTACTGTTGGTGCTACTGTTGGCTTAACCGTCGCTGTAGCCGTTGGCGTTGCTGTTGGCTCTACCGTTGGTGCAACCGTTGGCTTAACTGTCGGCTCACTTGTCACTTCCGGTGTTGCCGTTTCAGTATCATTTATCACTATTCCATCACTACAGAGGTAATGTGGCTCTCCTGTGGTATTGTCTACTATTTTCGCATAAACAACATTGTTGCTGTTTGTAAGCTCTATTGGACCAGTATAGCTATTCCATGACATAAATCTAAGCTGTGCTGGTGATAATACCCTTGCTTTTCCTGCTGTATCTATGTAATACAATACATCTGAATTTGCAAGGTTGCTTTCGATTGTCACTACTGTTCCTTCTGGCTTATATATTCCAAATGTTACAGTCTCCAGTAACTCTTCCCACCAATTAGCTTCATCCAGCACGATCTTTCCTACAGCATTCTCAACTGGTATTGGTGTTGCTGTTGGCGCTACTGTTGGTGCAACTGTTGGTGCTACTGTTGGCAATGCGCTTGCAGTTGGGCTAGCTGTTGGAGCCACCGTTGGCTTAACTGTCGCTGTAGCCGTTGGCGTTGCCGTTGGCGCTACTGTTGGTGCAACTGTTGGCTTAACTGTCGCTGTAGCCGTTGGCGTTGCTGTTGGCTCTACCGTTGGCTTAACTGTCGCTGTCGCCGTTGGCGTTGCTGTTGGCTTAACTGTCGCTGTCGCCGTTGCCGTCGCTGTTGGTGCTACTGTCGCCGTTGCTGTTGCTGTTGGCGTTGGCTCTACTGTCGGCTCACTCGTCACTTCCGGTGTTGCCGTTTCAGCAGCATTTATCACTATTCCATCACTGCAGAGGTAATATACCTCTTCTGTGGTATTGTCTACTATTTTCGCATAAACAACATTGTTGCTGTTTGTAAGCTCTATTGGACCTGTATAGCTATTCCATGACATAAATCTAAGCTGTGCTGGTGATAATACCCTTTCTTTTCCTGCTGTATCTATGTAATACAATACATCTGAATTTGCAAGGTTGCTTTCGATTGTCACTACTGTTCCTTCTGGCTTATATATTCCAAATGTTACAGTCTCCAGTAACTCTTCCCACCAATTAGCTTCATCCAGCACGATCTTTCCTACAGCATTCTCAACTGGTATTGGTGTTGCTGTTGGCGCTACTGTTGGTGCAACTGTTGGCAATGGGCTCGTTGTTGCTACTGGAGTAGCTGTTGGTGCTACTGTCGGCACTTCCGTTGGTACCACTGTTGGCTTAACTGTCGCTGTAGCCGTTGCCGTCGCTGTTGGCTCTACTGTTGGAGCAACTGTCGGCTTAACCGTCGCTGTCGCCGTTGGTGCTACCGTTGGTGCAACTGTTGGCAATGGGCTCGTTGTTGCTACTGGAGTAGCTGTTGGTGCTACTGTCGGCACTTCCGTTGGTGCCACTGTTGGTGTGGCCGTCGGTGTCGCCGTTGGCACTTCCGTTGGCACTTCCGTTGGCGCCACTGTTGGCTTAACTGTTGCAGTTGCAGTTGCTGTCGGTGTTGGCGCTACCGTTGGTGCTACCGTCGGTGTTGGTGTCGGTGTTGGTGTCGCAACAGATTTGTCATATGAATATGTGAGATTTACTCTGTCGGCTGGCATTGTAAATGACACCTTGTTTTCGCTCTTAGTCAAGCTAAGCGCACTGTTTGTGGATGCAGCCTTTGCACTTACAGATGCCAAATTCAATCCAGCGAATCCATCCGGCGCTGTAAATGTGAGAGCCACACTCTGACTTGCTTTTGCATACTTATTATCAGCATCTACGTTCGGAATAACTGCTGAAGAGCATGCAATAGTACTATTTGGCTTTTCGATTTCCTTATTCTGGCAAGTTGTGTCAACCAAGTAATATGTATAGCTTGATCCGAAATTTGTCTTTATATCATTTGATACAGTACCCTCACTATAGAAGAGTCTTGCTCCGGTTCCGACAGTCGCACTGGCAGGTGAAAATGTTCCGCCCTCCACTACTACATCTGATCTTTCCAGAACATTTACATCATCCGGGATGGAATCTCCATCAATAACCTTGAATCCACCGAAGATGTATGACTTTCCTCCAGCTTTGAAAAGACCACCACTAGACAGAGCATTTCCCTTTGAAGGAAGCTTGAAACTTGGTTTTTCAAATCCAGAAGGTAATCCCCCTCCAAGATCTATATTATAATTTATCTTATCATTGCTAGCATTTGCATATATCTGCCAGTTTGTTGAAGATAACGTTGGCACGACGAATGCCGGAGAAGAAACATTAAATCTTACTACATCATCCCCCAATGCAGTAACTCCATTACCCTGAATATACTTATTTGAGACAGACATTCCACTTGAGGCACCAAGAACTGTCTCAGTTACGGTATCACCAAAAGATGAGTAATATGCATCAAAAAGATCAGTAAATGATGATCCCATTGCGTTTAGTAAAGTCTTTCCACTTATATTAGCCCACTCAACAAAACGAGTTTCACCAGTTACCGTACAACCATTCAGATTTACTGAAGCATTTCCGCCAACTACTGTTCTTGACGAATTAGAGGCACCCTCTATTCCAACGATATACGGTTGAGTTGTTTCTGTTGTTCCTGTTATCGAAACAGTCGCATTACCAGCTATGCTACATGCCCTAATACCAACAAGCTCGTGTTCTGTATTCACAGATCTTGATGATGAGTTTGATGTAGCACTTACATTTCCTGTTATAGTCGCTCCACTAATAATATAATAATCAGAATCACCTACTGCTGCATGAGCCGAAGAAACATTTATGTCATTAAATGTTCCGCCGGAAACGAGTGAATATCCCTCATCGTCCTCTTCCTCCGGAGAATATCCAACACGATCTAAATCAACAACCGTACTTCCCAATACTTTTCCACCCTCAATTGCCATAAATTTGTTGGAAGTAACATTTGCGGCTGTTGTTGATTTCTTGTTTGCTGTGATTGTCAAGTCTCCGTCTACCGTTGGATTATATGCAAGTTTTACCACTCCTGAATAAGAGCTACCCTCTGAAGCTACAGAAAGATTTCCTGTTACCACATCATTTATACTTCCGGTAAATGTTGATATTCCGCCAACTCCAGAAATACTATCAACGACAGAACCTCCAACGTGATTTCCCTGTGATACAGTTAATGGAAATGTACTTCTACCTCTAGCTCCATCCAGAGTAATATTCAAGTCGCCTGACACAGTATTGTTCTTCGCAACACATGCACCTCCGGACAAAAATCTTGTATGTGAGTCACACTCAATCGTCAAGTCACCATCGATATCGAGTCCAGTTACCGCTTCTTTGATTTCCGAATTATCTGATGAATCCGTACTTGTAGTGCTCACTTTAAGGTTTCCTGAAAATGTTCCGCTTGATGAATTCAACGCAGAAACATCTGCATTATCATACTTAATTATAGAGTCATCTGCTCCGGTTACAACTGCATTATTGGCAAGATATCCCATTTTCTTGATAACTGAATTTGTAAACGTAGCATTGAGATTTCCTGCAAGGCTTCCGCCTGAGAGAATATTTGCCTGAGAACTTGAGCCTGAGAAATTCAATGTTGTAAGTCCCAAGGTAAGTCCATCTGAAAGTGTTGAATTCTTAGCAACGCAGAGTTTGGAAGATGATCCGGAAAGAGTTATTCTCTCCATAAATGACGAAACACTTCCAGTCACATTGTAGCCACTGATAAACTCACAATTTCCTGCCACAGATAATACACCACTTGCATTCTTATCAAGTGACACAATTCCATCGATTTTTTTATTATCTAATTCTGTATACGCAAAGTAAAAGTTCTCCGCAATATCAAGTTGTCCTACAATATCAACAGAATAATCCCCTGTGATGTTGGAATCCTTGACAAAACTCAAACCTTTAACGGTAGTTACTACATTATTGGTATCTATCGTAACATTACCAGTTATATTGGCGCCCGATACAAAGGCAAGTGGTGTCGTAATCTTGTCATTAGTTAACGTTGCTGTACTGACCGTTATATCAACAGCTCCTGTAATGCTATCTGGAGCGCTTATATTTCCGTCAATAGCTGCTACATTTCCACTAACAGCCGAACCTGAACCCTCTGAAAAATTGGCAATATATCTAACTGCCTGTGACTTTGGAACAGACACAGTTCCGCCTTTCACAGCAGATATAGAACCTGTTGCTTTTGATTTGCAATAAAAGTATACTCCTGTTCCGGTCTCACCATTAAGAGTTACACTAGATCCGTTTTTCAAACCAATTACACTTGTTAAAGTGGCATTAGGTACTGGAACATTCAAATCCACACCTCTTGCCCAGTTTCCTGAGATTGAAGAACTCTGATCAGCAGCACAAACACTTCCAACCACGGTTTGTTTGAGCTTGGTAGTATCTTTCGATGGACTATTAACAGTAATTGCACATGCACTCTGTGCAGTTCCTGCATTGGAACTAATAGCACTATCGTGTAAACCTGTAATACTATTAAACTTTCCACTTTCTACAGTAATTCTGATTGGCTTTGATGAAGTCTGCTCGTATAAGCCATAAATGTTATACATATTACTTTGGTCGAAATTAGGATCGTCAATATAAATTGGTTCTCCAGTTTGCAGATTATATTCTACTTCATGTTTCCAAGTAATCTGCTCATCGTCCGAGTCGATTTTTCCATCAGAATCCACATCCTTATAAATATGGAAACTATACTCATCGTCTCCCTGTTCTAAAATAATAGAATTACCGTTAGCACGGACCTCAAAATTATCTCGGTCCACCACTACATCCGCATTGCTCGCAACTGCAACCCTTGCCTCTACCATACTGCTTGGAGATGCAACGAAGAATGAAAATGCAGCCAAGCCAAGCGCTCCTAACAACGCTTTGCTCCATTTGTGAGTTTTTTCTTTCATATATCACCACTCATTTCATATTGGCAAACATACAACTACAGAACAAGGCCTGTGCGTTTGCTACACAGGCCCTGCTATTACATTTAACAGTATTAATCAAGTTTTGTAATTTTGCGTCTGTTATTATAAAGCTCACCATGTGACTTCAAATAAATATCATACTGCCCTTCAGGCAATTTGTCAAGCCACATTATTACTGAATATTGAGCTTTTTCAAAAGTCTTCATTGTCTGATGTGTATCATCATAGTCGACCTCATAGACATCTCCGCCCTTCTCGACGAAGTATACTTTTTGTATCAAATGGTCCGACTCATGGACATAAAGCACATCTTCTGCGAGACGCATAAACACATCTCCAGACGGTTTTCCAGACTTGCATTTGTTAAAATCAATATTCCCAGCTTGTTCCTCGGATAATTTTTCTGGTCTCTTCAAATCTCCGAGAAGATAGTCTGTATTCTTCACAAGCGGCTTTGACATGGACACCATGTCCGGTTGGAACTCATGTGCCCTGAAAAATCCAGGTTTGACATAGTACTCGGCAAGTTTTTTCTCGGAGTCGAATTCGAACTCCTGAATCACGCCGAGATTTCCATCTATCTCCGGGACAAGGTATCCCGCCATAGAATAGAGATGTCTGGATTTCTCATCGAAAATAGCATTGGATCTGATCTTCGACTTAGGAATCTTAATTCGCTTGTAAAGCTTCACAGTCAGTTCCTTCTCGTCCACGTCATAGAAGCTAACGTAGCTGTTCTTGTCCTTATCAAAGAACTTCACCTTACGCCTCTTGTGCCAATGGTTATCAAATACCATTATATATCTATGATTTTTCGGCGGATTTTCCACAATAGGCACATCGAACACAGCGTGCTGCTGATAAAACCACGGCACTTCTCCGATTGGCTTTAGCAGTTTTTCCGTCATCTTGGTGCCTTCCCAAAACCTAGGATCTGCCATAATCCACTTGATCTCGTCCTCGCTCCAATCAAACTTGGCAACAGAGTGAATATTTCTCATGGACACCAGCATAGAATCCTGCTCCTCATCGTAGGAAGCTGAATTTATATGCGCCCAATCCTTCATATCTTGATACTTATCATCAAAAAGCTCGCCGACCTTAATCTTGTGGACGATTTCTGCCGTCTCCCTATTCAGCTCAAGCACCAGATCCTCCGAGTGCTCATCTGCCTCCAGACTATTTCCCGCCGTCAGAATATTTCCATCCTTGGTTTTTTCCTCCACGGTGTGATGCGCCCCATTCTTTACAAAATAAGTCTTACCGACGCGCCCCAAATAGTCCATATCATACATCTGAACCGAGTGTGGATTGGTAAATGTCGGTGCAGAAATATCCTGCTCCATAAATAGGAACCTGCCCTTAGACAGCGGAAATATTCCGTAACCCTTTGGTTTGCGGCTCAGATAGAATCTAATCTTTCCTTCCCTATCAAAGGCACATGGCTTGATATCAACACCGCCGGATATCAGGATGTTCTGAAAAGCCGACTCCTTGTTGATTTTCTTCGCAACAATCACATTTTCTAAGTCCTCAGGAAGAGGAGGAGTCTCAAGCGGAATCCTGCGACTGTCACAGACATCGCCATTGTCATCAAGGATTTCAATTACTACATCTGTAGTACGGCCGGCATACAATCCCAAAACGGGGATTCTATGCATCTTGGTTCGAGGATACTCCGATACAATATCCGTCTCAGGAATATCGCCCTTAACCGTAACTCTAACGCCATATTCCATCATGGTTGTAAAAAGCACGACTGCCGACAGAGGCGATTCCCCGTACGGGTTCACAACCGCCAACATCTTGTTAAACGTCCACTTCTCACTTCTGAGCTCAAGCTCCAAAAACCAATCTTTGCACTGCGAAGTCCTAGATAACATCAAGACTTCCTTGATATTGCCCTTTATCTTAGATGTGTTTTGCCTAGAAAATAGTCCGAGATACTCCTTGGCTCCGTGTTCAACCCATTCCTTGGGCCTAATCACTACCGTTCCGCCACCAACATGGAGAACTTTCTTCTTGGATGCCAGACTATTTTCAAGAAACTCACGTTTTTTCTTGTTTATCTTGCTTATTACTTTTTTAGAAAAATCGCTCATTAGTCACCTCAGCTATTAAATATGTAATCAATGACCTGACCTGCGCATTCCTCAGCGCTGTACTTCACGGTATCCAACACAATTTCCGGATTCTCTGGTGCCTCATAGGAGGAATCCTTACCGGTAAAATTTGCTATATTTTTCTTGTAAAGCCCCTTGGGATCACGCTCCATACATGTCTCAAAGTCTGTATTTACATATATCTCCACAAAGTTACCTTCACCAGCTCGCTCCCTTGCAAATTGCCTCATTTTTCTAAATGGTGAGATAAATGAGACCAGCACAATCATGCCCGCATCGCGAAACAATGCTGCAATCTCAGCAATTCTGCGAATATTTTCATTGCGATCCTCGTCAGAAAAACCAAGATCTGAGTTTATCCCACACCTAATATTGTCTCCGTCCAGCAGGTAGACTGCCTTTCCCTGCTCATTGAGCATCTTCTCCACTTCGACGGCAATAGTGGATTTTCCAGAGCCCGACAAACCCGTGAACCACAGGACCTTTCCCTTTTGCCCCAGAACTCTCTGTCTGTCCTCCTCTGAAACCTTTCCACTGTGCCAGACAATATTTTCATTGTTTTTATTGCTTTGCATTTTGTCACCTTACTAATAAAAAATTGTGTTTGACTTTCTAAGCTGCTCTATAATATATGCAATGTTCTTATTATAATCAAACTCACTATCCGGGAGCTGATGATCAGCCCTTATATCAGTGGTATATTCATCGCCTACCCAATAAACATCCATATCACCTTGGATTACAGTCTTTATAATTCTCCTGTCACTTTCAGTCATATTAGTACCTGTAACAATCAGAATCATTCCCGCATCAAGCATAAGATTGGCAACCTCACCAAATCTTCTTATCTGCTCCTTGTGGTCTTCCTTTCCAGGCTTCTTGGTGTCTGCTCCGACTCCGTATAGGTATGAACCGATACCCATATAATAGACGTATCTTCCCTTGTCAATCAGCACTTTTTCAAGGGCCTTTGCCAGCTCCTTCTTGCCGGTATTCTTTTCACCTGTAAGAAGTATGAGTCTAGGTCTCTGGGCATAATGGTCAATTCTCGTCTCGGAATCAACCTCTCCGGTTTCCCACTTATAATTACGAAGTCTTGTAGATGTGCGGATATCCGCCTCGTCATCCACAAGTGATTCCGTGATAATTCCACCGCCGGCAATCTCGTACTCATCGACAATTACAAATCTACTCGTAGCTGCATTCTCCTCCACAAGGTCAAATGCAATAGGCTTCTCTGTCTTAATGACAACCTCACCGACTTCGTTTTTCTCAATCACAGAAAAATCGCCCTCTGACGAGAGATTCGAAGAATTAATAACTCCCTTAATCTCTTCAATCTCCATGCGAACCTTCTCGCCGCCTATTTTTAAGAAATAATTCTTACCTGGCGCCAAAGGCTTCTTACCAAGCCAAAATACATTGGCCGCTATCCTCGACGAACTCTTAGGCTCCATCTCACCCTTGATTGCCATAATCTCACCGCGGGTAATATAAATCTGCTCCTTAATGGTAAATCCGATAGCCATTCCAGGCTTACCTTCTAAAATAGGTGGGGCATTAAATGTCTCTATCGTCTTAATGTGGCTTTTCTTTCCCGATGGATAGAATACAACTTCATCCCCGGGCCTAATTGTTCCCGACTCTATGGTACCGGCGACAATTCTTCTGTCATCGCCGTTTTTCGTGAATTTATAGACATCCTGAACCGGCATTCTAAATGCCTGCTTGTCCTTTTCTTCCTCACACTCAAACCCGTCAAGCACTTGGAGAATGTCCATTCCGTCATACCAAGGCATCTTATCACTTGGTTTTACGATATTCTCACCCTGAAATGCACTTACGGGGAGCACAAACTTTGGCTGAATATTTATCTGCTTTAAAAACTCGAGATACTCTGCCTTGACCTTCTCAAATACCTCCTGAGAATAGTCCACCAAATCCATCTTGTTGATTACAACTGCAATCTGCTTGATCCCAAGCATTGACAGCATATATGCGTGTCTCCTTGAATTCTCCTGAACACCTTCCTTGGCATCTATCATGAGCAGTGCCGCACTAGCTCTGGCCGCTCCCGTAATCATGTTTTTCAAGAATTCTATGTGCCCCGGCGCATCAAGAATAATATAATCTCTCTTCTCTGTCTTAAAAAAGCACCTCGCCGTGTCTATCGTTATTCCCTGAGACTGCTCGTCCTTCAGGGCATCCAACAAAAATGCATACTCAAACGGCTTCGAATTGCGTCGACATGTCTCCTTAACCTGCTCTAACTTACCCTGTGGAAGGGAATCAGTATCTGCGAGAAGACGTCCCATAAGGGTACTCTTACCGTGATCAACGTGACCAACGATAACTATGTTCATATCTTCTTTCTTCATTACATATACCCTTCCTTTCTGAGTTCCTCAAGTCCTCCGCCACCCTCTTTGTCCTGAGCTCTACCTGATCGCTCAGCAATATTGGCAAATTTTCCAGTCTTCAATTCTTCTATAATATCATCAACATTTTTCGCTGTAGAATCTACCGTTCCCGTACATGGGGCACACCCCAGCGAGCGATACCTCTTTCCGTTCCCCTGATCAAAGTAA
The DNA here is from genome assembly GCF_000518685.1 of Eubacterium xylanophilum ATCC 35991. GTDB lineage: Bacteria > Bacillota > Clostridia > Lachnospirales > Lachnospiraceae > Eubacterium_F > Eubacterium_F xylanophilum. Next base: position 40,658 of record NZ_JAEB01000011.1, read on the forward strand.
AGCGGAACTACCGGAATATTTTCACGCTTGATATACTCCCATATATCTAGCTCCGTCCAATCGAGCAATGGGTGAACTCGCACATGCGTCCCCGGCGCCCAATCGGTCTTATACTGATTCCAAAACTCAGGTGGCTGGTCTCCCACATCCCAGTCATTGTTCTTATCACGCGGTGAAAAATACCTCTCCTTAGAGCGGCTACCCTCCTCATCAGCGCGAACTCCAACAATTACACCAGTATACGGCTCAATGTTGACATCCTTCTCGTAAATTCCCTTGCTATGGTTAAATCTATATCTAGGCCAAGACGCATTAAGTGTATTAGTCAAAGCTTCCGTCTTAAGTGCTCTACAACACTCGATATGGGTAGCATTGCCATCTGGGAAAGTCTGCTTTTTCTCCAGAGCTTCAGTATTCTCTCCATAAATCATGTCAAGATTCCACTCCGCAGCCAATCTATCCCTATACTCTGTCATCTCTGGAATCTTATAATGTGTATCTACATGAACCAATGGAATTGGCACATGCCCAAAAAAAGCTTTTCTCGCAAGCCATAACAAAACCGTGCTATCCTTACCTATCGACCACAACATACACAAATTACCTAATTCACTGTATGCCTCTCTCAAAATATGCACACTCTTGTACTCTAGCATGTCTAGATGTTCCATATCTTCTTTAACCTCATTTCTTCTCGAAATTCCCTATTTGTCGGCGTTTTCGCATTTGCGACAAATCACCATTGAATATTATATTATATAAATGTGGCAAAATTGTGAAGAGAGTTCATTAAGTTTTTAGAGGGCCCCATTCCCCCTCCAAACTTGCCTTTTCCTTACTTTTGTTGTATCATTAACTAGATACTATCCCAAGGAGGTTACTGATGACTGATAGTAATAAACAAAAAAAATTCTATTTTCTTCTAAAAAGCCTTGCCATAGTGGTGGCAAGTTTGGTTGCATTGTGGGAATTTATACAATTATTTGTTAGTTATGACATCCCGCAAGTAATAGTGATTATGCCTATTATAGGGCTATTGACCGCTTTGATTGTTGGCAAGTACTTTTTTATTCCCACAGTACTTGGATTGATTATGTCTGCTACATATCTCAATTTTGAGAAAGAACCACAATTCATCGCAAACAATGCATCTGACTTATCTACATTTTTAAATCTTGGAATAATAATTGTTGTATTCACATTTATCGGTGCGGCGGGTGGACTAATTCTCAGGAAGGTCGTCAAGGGACTTGATACAAAGATATTAAAACCACTCCTCGCCATTGCAGGAATCGCCCTTGCTATCGCACCGGGAATAGTCTTTTACAAAAATCCACTTTATCCTATTTTCCCGCGAACTTCCATAAGCGCGGCGGCTAAGCAGTTTGAGAAACCAGATTACAAGATAGTGAAGACAACAATACTATACAATTTCGACTCATTGGAATACGAAGCTAGAGTGGTGATGGTTGATGGTGTCATCTATCCACTTTATTATAATTCTTCCGATAGAAAATGGTCCGTGAAATAGACAATTTTCTTCCCCCTACCCCTTGACATCCCAAGAAAAAGAGTCTATAATTTACCCTAACACGATGACGAGACGAGTAACATGTGGAAGATGCCAGAGAGGAGCGCAAGTGCTGGAAGCGTTCTCATACGGAAGCATGCGAAGACTACCTCTGAGTGCCCCCAATCCGGGCCGTTTGCAACGTTACAGCTAATGAAGCCGGGTATTGATATCAAGTGCTTTTGGTGCTATTATCTAATGCCAATTAGGGTGGAACCGCGGAATATGATTATTACCGTCCCTATGAACACTAAGTGTTTATAGGGATTTTTTTATTGGGAAATACAATACGAAAGGAAAGTGATTATTAATGAAAGTAGTACTTAAAGACGGTTCAAGCAAAGAGTACGAATCAGCAATGTCCATTATTGATATCGCCAAGGATATTAGCGAAGGACTTGCACGTGTTGCCTGTGCAGCAGAACTTGACGGAGAGGTAGTGGACCTCAGAACAGTAGTAGACGGAGAACATGAATTAAATATACTTACATTTGACAGTGAAGGTGGTCGTAGAGCGTATAGACATACTGCTTCACACGTTTTGGCACAGGCTATTAAGAGACTTTATCCGGATGCCAAGTGTGCCATCGGACCTTCTATTGAAGATGGATTCTATTATGATTTTGATATGGAGTCTCTCGACAGAGAAGCACTCGACAATATCGAGAAGGAAATCAAGAAAGTTATCAAGGAGGGATTTCCTATTGAGCGCTTTACTCTCTCAAGAGATGAGGCCATCAAGCTTATGGAGGAACGTCAGGAGCCTTACAAGGTTGAGTTGATTAATGATCTCCCTGAGGATGCCGAGATTTCATTCTATCAGCAGGGTGAATTCATCGACCTCTGTGCAGGTCCTCACCTTATGAGCACAAAGCCACTCAAGGCTGTTAAGCTCATTTCTTCTTCAGGCGCATACTGGCGCGGAAGCGAGAAAAACAAGATGCTCACACGTATCTATGGAACAGCTTATACAAAAAAAGCTGACCTCGATGCCTACCTCGAGCACCTTGAGGACATTAAGAAGCGCGACCACAATAAACTTGGTCGAGAGATGGAGATTTTCACAACTGTCGATGTAATTGGACAGGGTCTCCCACTCATAATGCCAAATGGCGTTAAAATCATGAACAAACTCAAGAGATGGATTGAGGACGAGGAAGATCGTCGTGGCTATGTGAGAACACAGACACCACTTATGGCCAAATCAGATCTCTATAAGATTTCAGGACACTGGGATCACTACAAGGACGGAATGTTTGTCCTTGGCGACGAGGAGAAAGACAAGGAAGTATTTGCACTTCGCCCTATGACATGTCCATTCCAGTACTATGTCTATAAGGCCAGTCGCAAGTCCTACAGAGATTTGCCTTGCCGATATGGTGAGACTTCTACGCTCTTCAGAAATGAGGATTCAGGAGAGATGCACGGACTTACACGAGTTCGCCAGTTTACGATTTCAGAGGGACACCTCATCGTTCGCCCAGACCAGATGGTTTCTGAGTTCAAGGACTGTATCGCACTTGCACAGTATTGCCTTCAGACTCTCGGTCTTGAGGAAGATGTAACTTATCATCTCTCAAAGTGGGATCCTGAAAACTCAGACAAGTATGAAGGTTCTGCAGAAGTTTGGGAGGAGACAGAGGGAAGCATCCGTCAGATTCTCAACGAGTTAAATATTCCATTCACAGAGGATGTGGGAGAGGCCGCATTCTATGGACCAAAGGTTGATATCAATGCCAAAAATGTTTATGGCAAGGAAGATACAATGATTACAATTCAGTGGGATGCTCTTATTGCCGAGAAATTTGACATGTATTATATCGATGAAAACGGCGACAAACAGCGCCCTTACATCATCCATCGTACATCTATTGGATGCTACGAGAGAACACTCGCTTGGCTTATCGAGAAGTATTCAGGACTTTTCCCAACATGGCTTTGTCCTGAGCAGGTTAGAGTCCTTCCTATCTCAGAAAAATATTCCGACTATGCGCAAAAAGTATATGAGGAACTCTACAAGAACGGCATCGACGTAACAGTTGACAACCGATCTGAGAAAATTGGATTCAAGATTCGTGAGGCAAGACTTAAGAGAGTGCCTTACATGCTCATTGTAGGTCAGAAGGAAGAAGAGGAAGGCGTAGTTTCCGTGCGCAGCCGTTTCTGCGGCGATGAAGGCCAGAAGCCTCTCGGAACATTTTTACAGGATATCTTGAAGGAAATCGAGACAAAGGAAATTCGTCAGGTTGAGGTTCAGGATTAACCACCGCCTCGCAACAGGAGGATAATGTATGGAAAATAAGAATAACACAAATGCCGTACTCTCCCTGGTGTTCGGAATAATTTCAATTCTGACTGCTTGTACTTGGTATTTTAGTATTATAAATGGTACAATTGCCATTATCGTCGGAGTATTTGCGCTGAAAAGCCCACTCCGCAAACGTCGCGAGCTCGCTTATGCGGGCATCGTGACGGGAAGTGTCGGAATTCTGATTGGAATTTCCGTTGCAATCGTCTATATTTTTCTGTATTCATCTGCGGGATCAGATTACCTCAACGCCCTGCCGGGCAAGGAATTTCCGAGTCAAGCGTCACCTACGCCTATGCCGGAAGTTCCAAAGGTGCCTGATGCCCTGGATGACAATACAGGTGAAGATATAATGTTTAAACTTAATTATTTGAGAAATATTGTAGGAATTTAAGAGAAAGGAGATATTACAATGGATAATAATACCCCAAATAATGATTACAATCAAGGGGCAAACCCAGGCAATAACCAACCCTATAATCAAAATAATAACTCGAATTTTAGAGATGTTGATCAACCTCAAAATGGTTCATACACTCTAAACCAACCCTATAATCAAAATGATCAGTATAACAACGGACAAATGCCATACAATCAGCCGGTTTATACTAACAATAACAACGAAGAAGAAGACCATCTCAAGGGCATGGCAATCGCCAGTATCGTCCTTGGAGTTGTTTCCATTCTATGTTGCTGTTGCTACGGATTGAACCTTCTACTTGCTATTATAGGTTTAATTCTAGGTATAATCGCAACTATTAAAGGAACCGGAAAAGGCAAAAGTCTTGGTATTGTTGGACTTGTTATAAGTGGTATTTCATTCGCAATTGGACTTGTGTTGATCTGCGTCTTTGCTTCAACCATCGATTGGTCACAGGTAACGCCTGAGAATTTGGATTCATATAAGTACATTGATCCAAATGATGAAGAGCAAGTTAGAGAATGGCTTCAGCAGTTCTTTAAAAAATAATTGGGGCTGTCACACTAAGGCAGTCTAAAAACAGGAAGAGTCCAACCGACTCGAGACGAGGTGTATGCGCATTGAAGTCTCTCTCTGGTTGGCCTCTTCCTGTTTTAGTTCTTTTTCGGAACTGTCACATACGTGTACTGTGAAAATGGTCCGTTCGCTATCTTCTCACCGTCTATTTTATCGCTTCCATAATCACTATAAATAAACGGCCTAACCTTTACACACCACCTGTTCCTTATAGGCTGTGGAAGACTCAGGCAATTTATCCTAGTAGATACACCAGCAGCACTCATACTTTTTCTTTTAATCGTTTTGCAGCATTTAAAATTCATAACCGGATCTCCCCCGGATACATATATTCTGTATCCGTCTGCGTACCTATTGAACCTTAATGTAATCAACATTTCACAATAATTTTTAGTCCAAACAGCGTATGCCGAAGGCGCAGGATCCTTCAAATTGGTCAGACATTCATAATTTGCCTTTTGCACCGCATAACCAGCATCCAAAAGTCCATGTCCATAATACAAACTGCTTCCAATATTTTGAGCAGTATTATATAAAATCTTCTCACACTTGGAGTTACTCGTAATTCCTAGACTCTTCATCATTGCTATTGTAGCAGTTACCATCGGCGTTGCCATGGACGTTCCTGACATAGTCATTAATCCCGCAGAATTAGTTGTATTCGACGAACTTTCTATTGAATCTCCCGGCGCTGCAATATCCACATTTCCATAATTTGAAAATCCAGCAAGTTTGTTGGCTGAATCTGTAGCTGAAACAGAAATCACATTTTCATAATCGGATGGATAATACGGAAAATCAGTTGTATCAAGCGAAGCATTTCCCTTAGCCGCAACTACTAATACCCCAGCCTCGTAGGCATTATTAATAGCTGTTTGAACTGCATCACTGTGACTTCTTCCGGCAATACTCATATTTATAACATCTGCTCCATTTGCAACTGCATATTGAATCGCCTTAACGACATCCGCATCTTCAAAAACCTTCATTGTCATTCCACGCTTAGGATCGTCATATATGTGTACCGCTTTGATAGCCATCAATTTGCATACATCATTACTTCCTCCTGTAGCAACTCCAGCAGTTCCTATTCTATTATTCGCTTTTGCTGCAATAATTCCTGCCACATGGGTTCCATGTCCCATCTCATCAGGTTTACTTTGAGCGGATAATTTTTCATAACCACCATCCACTTCACTTCTAATATCAACAGAATAATCATCAAGATACATTCCCGCAAAATCAGGATTTTTGACTTGCAATCCTGAATCTATGACAGCCACGTATTGGGTATCGAGGCGTGAGTTTTTTATGTCTTTCCAAGCAGGTTCTACATTTATATTAGATAGGTATGTCTGTTTACCCACAAAAGTATCATCTAGATCGATAGACTCAACCTCAGTAGTGGAAAAATTGCAATCTACCGACTCAACACCACTCTTGTCCTCAATCCTGTCCATGGCATCCATCAAACCAATTTTATTCTTGACATCAACTGCAACAATAGTCTTGTAATCTTTCTTTTTTAGATACTTCTTTAACCTCTCCCGCTTTTTCTTCGGAAGCTTGTTGTTAATGTCAAATTTTCCGCTGATGATCTCATAACCATCGGCCAATCCCTTAGTGATCTTGTCAATCTTCTTCTCTCCAACGTCTCCATCGAGAGTAACTAACACCTCATCTGCTCCCTTAGCACTAATTATTGCATTATCTGAAAATGCAACAAGTCCACAAACACTGGCAGCAAATAAGATATTGCCCATAATTTTACTTACTTTTTTCATAATAATCTCCTTAAAAGTTTTATATAGTTTATACCCCCACAAGCATTATACCATATTTCTTATTTCAAGCAAAGAGGAGACCCACTCGGTCTCCTCTTTCGTTAATAATATTATATCAAGGAAAAACTTTATGCTAATGCTCCTCCAAGCGCCTCGCATGCAGCAATAGCACTATCATCAGGAGCGTCGTTAGCCATCACACTATCTACAACAAGTGTAGCTCCCGCCGCATTGCAGCGCTCCTCCCAATCACGCATCCACTGGCCATCGCCCCAGCCGTATGAACCAAACAAAGCAATCTTCTTGCCACCAAGTGATGATTCAACAGATGTAAACATTGGATCAAACTCTACCTCTTCGAGGACCTCAGCTCCCATTGCCGGGCATCCAAATGCTATCCCATCATACTGTGCAACCTTATCTGCCGTAAACTCAGGTCCAAATACATCAACCTCAGCTCCCTTTGCTTTAGCTCCGTCAACAACGGCATTTGCCATAGCTTCAGTGTTACCTGTTCCACTCCAATATACAACTGCAACTTTACTCATAATCAATACCTCATTCTTTCTATATTTTTAGACAAATATTCTGTCTGTCTTTACGATAATATTTATCCGGCAACAACCAACTTATCAAGGGATTTTCCACTAGTCCATTGCTCACAATATATGTCTGTGCATTTTCTGTATTTATCAAAAGTTGATTTTGCATTTTTTACATCTCCATAAACTTTCCAACACCCAACACACTTACAATTAGCAGCCTTATTCTTTATAAAGCCATATACATCCTCTGGTGGATACCCCAAAAATAGTCCAATTTCATGGGGAAACTCGGCAGAATTTATTAGACGATTTTTTAGATGAACCACACACCTTTCCGGTTTGTCAACTTCATAGCCACATTTCTCTAAAAGCTTTGATGCCATATCATCTTCAAGATCATATGATAGCTTTGAAATTCTGTATACATATATAAGCACCCTGTCTCTGCTCATCTTCATAGGAATACATCTCAATCCTTTATTCCCCAATGTCTGATTCCATCTTCTCACAGTCTCACGGAGCTCTTCTTCAGTTTCAAACTCGCAACTGAACAAATTGCCGGTTTTCAAGCCAGCGAGTGTGGGAGAACAGTGCTTAACAAGCAGTTCTTCTGACATTACAAACCTCCTAGAATATTTTATTAGCCTCATCTACTTCTTGTTAGCTATCACTAACCATGTACTACTATATCACTTTTTGAGAAAAAAATCAATACTTTTTTTATGGTCTTACAAGCTTTGCTTGTAAGACCATAAAAATGCGATTCCTCTTATCAAAATATCATCCTTAAAAATTTTATATAGTTTTTATCTTGGACCATTTTCCATGCGCTGTAATCTTGTCCACCTTCAGCACACCACGAGCTTTGACATAATACTTTTTGCTTTTTTTGAGCTTAATCACACAACTTGTCTTAGTAATCTTTAGTTTCTTAGTTTTGCTTTTTGAAAACTTCTTTGAGGTGGAATACCAAAGATTATAACTAGTAGCATCTCCAGTTTTTTTCCATTTCAATCTCACTTTATTTGCCCGTTTCTTAGAATTCTTAATTGAAATCTTTTTTATGTTGAAGCTCTTGTATTGGGGTTTAATTACATGTAAGTTCTCAGGCCTGATTATACGCCCTCCTTCAGAAGATGAGGCTTCTGTCTTCGTAGCATCACGAGAATCCGGATACGTAATCCAATTTCCCTTTTCTCTGTCGAAATATTCTACAATATTCCATCCCCCTTTCGACAAGTCAACATAAATCGTTGGTCTTATTGCAAAGTATCTATTTTTGATTATAACATCGCTTCCCTTTTCTTCCTTGACATACCCAATAGGCTCTCCTGGGTATGAAAGAGCAGTTGTTATTTTGTGTTCGAGAATAGTATCACCTTTTCCTTTCATCATAAGTGCCCAGTACGTAAACCTTTCTTTTAGATTGTATTTTTCTACCACATTTTGCGCGAATTCACTCGTTTGAGAAATGTTCGTAGCAAATACAGGAAGGCACACATTGTCATTGGTTTCCGTGTAATCGAATAAATTCTTTTTAATAGGAATCATCGACTCTCGCTCTTTTGTAGAAAAAGCATTTTTATAGAAATATTCATTAAGCCATTTTCTACATGTCGAGTTTTTCCAAGTTGTTTTTTTTGCCCATGTATCAGAAAATGTCATATAATGAAGGCAATTTTTTGTAGTTAGACATGCAACATTACCATCTAAAGAGCATATATCCCACACAATTGGCTCCTTTGTCATATTGTCTTTTTGCCAAAAACTACCAAAGCTTATTTTACTAATACTCTTTCCGCCCCACTCAACGGCAGCATTACATTCTTCATGCATGCCGAACAAACTCGACACTACAATTGTAGAAAGAAAATATAATATAAATTTAATTTTTCTCATATAACACACCTACTTTCCTAAAAAATGACAAGTTGAAATAAGCCCCGTCTCGTTTCCACAAGTTGGGGCTCTCTATCTTTTTTAATTACAAATACACGATTTCCGCACCAAATGGCATCAATGACAACTTTGCAAGTTTGAAAAACTGCAATCCAAAAGGAATTCCAATAATTGTTATGCATAGGCACAATCCTGCAGTCGCGTGACCAATTGCCATCGGAATTCCAATTACAATTAGCCAAACAATATTGGCTAGGACTGACACTGTGCCATTTCCGTACTCAACATCTTTTCCAAAAGGGCAAAAGCCAAGTGCTGCAAACTTAAAGCACTGCATTCCAATAGGTATTCCCACAATAGTAATACAGCAAAGCACACCCGCAATCAACCAAGACAGTCCGCTGCAAAATCCTCCGCATATCAACCACAAAATATTACCAAGTAAACTCATCGAATTCCTTCTTTCTGAATATTTTACATATTAGATTGTTGCATTAGCTGCAATGTGCAAAATCTCTGCCACATCAGCTGATGACAAATCAACAAATCCAGGCTTCTTGCCGTCGCCAAGTCCCAATTTTTCTACCAAAATAGGGATATCCTCTTCCTTGGCATCAAGCTCCTCAAAGTTAATTGGCATGCCGATACTCTTGAGAAATCTTCTGAAACATGCGATTCCCTCCAGGGCCGTCACCTCAGGATCGGCAAAGTTCATCTCGCATCCCCAGACTCTTGTTGCAACCTGAGCAAATCTCATGACGTCATGCTTATATGCAAACTCCATCCACGCTGGCATCACAACAGCCAATCCTGCGCCATGTGCGCAGTCATAAAGTCCTGACAACTCATGCTCAATAACATGGCTGCTCCAATCCTGACTTCTTCCAACACCCACGATGTCATTGTGCGCAACCGTTCCGGCCCACATGATATTGGCACGAGCCTCGTAGTTATCCGGCTCCTTCATAACTCTAGGTGTCTCCTTAATCATCGTCAAAAGCAATCCCTCGCAGAGTCTATCTGTAACTTCCACTTCCTTTGTATTGGTGAAATATCTCTCAAAAATATGCGCCATAATATCAGTTGCGCCACATGCCGTCTGATAAGGTGGAAGCGTCGTTGTGAGCTCTGGATTTAGGATAGAAAAACGCGGTCTAATCTTATCTGATCCAACATCTCTCTTAAGCATTCCCTCTTCTTTCGTTACCACAGATGCGCCAGATCCCTCACTACCTGCCGCTGCAATGGTAAGAATTGTTCCGATTGGAAGAGCCTTCTCAACCGGTTTGCCTGTTCCGTAGAAATCCCAGAAATCGCCATCATATAGCGTTCCGATAGCAATAGCCTTTGATGAATCGATACAGGAACCACCACCAACAGACAATATAAAATCAACGCCCTCTTTTTTACAAATCTCAATACCCTTATAAATCAAAGTATCACGTGGATTAGGCTGAACTCCGCCGAGCTCCACAAACTCAATGTCGCTAGCCGCCAGGGATTTCCTCACTCTATCAATCAAACCTGACTTAACTGCAGACTGTGAACCATAGTGAACAAGCACCTTGCTTCCACCATATCTCTTAACACACTCTCCGCACTCATTTTCGCGACCACGCCCGAACACAAACTCCGTTGGACTGTAAAAATTAAAATTATCCATAAACTTTACCTCTCTTATTGCATTTGTTAAAGTTACTAGGAATTTAGGGTTATGTCTATAATACACTTTTTGCGGAATATTTGCAATAATTTAAGAACAAATTAAGGTTTTTATGTTAATATATATTTAAAAGAAAAATGTTCCGCCAGGGGGGAATATGCCTATGAAAATTTTAATTGTCGAAGACGACCCAAGACTTGGAGATACGCTTCTTGATTTAATTACAAGTGCAAATTATACTGCAGATTTGGTAGATAATGGCAACGACGGCCTTGATTACTGTCTAAGCGACTACTACGATTTGATAATCCTAGACGTAATGTTGCCAGGAAAAAATGGTTTTGAAATCGTATCACAGATGCGCGCCCAGAAAAAGGGCACTCCCGTCCTCATGCTCACTGCCAAAAGTCAGTGGAATGACAAGGTCAAAGGATTAGACTCAGGCGCTGATGATTATCTGACTAAACCATTTGTCCCTGAAGAACTATTCGCAAGAATACGCGCTCTCACCAGGCGAAAAGGCGAAGTCGTGATGAATACTCTCGAATTCAATGGATTGATCCTCTACCTTGACAGCGCAAAGCTTGAATTCGCAGGAAAATCAGTGCGTCTAACTTCCAAGGAATTTGAAATCATGAAGATTCTCCTCATGAATCCATCCAAAATCTCATCCAAGGAAGATCTCATATCCAACATTTGGGAAATCGACTCAGATGTTGGGGATAATAACATAGAAGTTTATATATCATTTTTACGAAAAAAACTCACATTTATTAAGAGCAATGTCAAAATCAGCACCATCCGCAAAATCGGCTATTGCCTTGACCGCTCTGGTGAATAATTGCGGAATATTTTACTTATAAAAGGGGATGTGCATATGATAAAAAGTTTTCAGAAAAAATTCATATTAATATTTATGATAATTACGACTGCTACTCTTTTGGGAGTCTTTGCCTTCATGTGCATTAGCACACTAAAAACTCAGGAAAAAATGTGCCGTGAAACCCTCGCCAATGCAATTTCCACATCGAAAACTCCACCATTCCCCGGACATCCCAGGCATTTTTCCGACAAAATCGCATTGACTCTCTCCTTTCGCGGCGATGAATTGATGCACTCCGAGTCCAAAGAGGGAACATTTTCCGATGACGAGATCGTAAAGATTTCTCAGTATGTCCTTCACAATAAGGAACGCTACGGCAAAATCCCTGATTTCCCTCTCACCTACATGGCAATGGAGGGATTCGGCGGAAAAGATTATGCCTTTTATGATAATACCGATGACAATGAGTACTTCAAATCCCTCTGCTTAGGCTTTGGAATCTCGGGAATCTTGGCCATGATAATCTTCTATATTCTCGCCTACTTCCTCAGCAAATGGATTATCAGACCAATCGAGGAGAGCATCATTCGCCAGCGAAATTTCGTGGCTGATGCATCTCACGAACTCAAAACACCTCTCACAGTAATCCTTGCAAACGCCTCAATTCTCAGAGATAACCGCCGGGATACCATCGACGAACATTCAAAAAATCTCGCATATATAAGAGAAGAAGCCGAACACATGAGTAAACTCGTAGCAGATCTCCTCTTCCTCTCTAGGTCCGATGCCCACAAAACCGCCCTAAACCTCTCCACCGTTGATTTGTCCGAAATCTGCGCCGACTCTTCTCTAACCTTTGAGGCAATCGCCTACGAAAATGATGTCACAATCCAAACTGACATCCCAGAAGACATCAAGATTCAGGGAGATTCCACCAAACTCGAACAACTCATGGGGATTTTCCTTGATAACGCATGCAAATATACTCCTCCCGAGGGAAATATAGAAGTTATTCTAAAGAAAAAAGGGTCATCAACCCTGCTAACCGTCTGCAATACTTCCCCTCCAATTCCCCACGACTCAATCTCTCATCTCTTCGATCGATTCTACCGCGTAGACGAAGCAAGAACTCGCGCCAATGGATACGGCCTCGGGCTATGCATCGCCAAGGAAATCGTCGATCTCCACGGCGGCAAGATTGAAGCCAAATACGAGGATGGGAAGGTAATTATGCAAGTTGAATTCAATTAAATGTACCGGGGCATGCCTATTTCAAATTTCTTGTTTTGGCATGCCCCTTGCTTTTTTCCATAGAATATAGTATAATTTCTAATTGTAAAAAAATTATTGAAAGTGAGGAATAATAATGAAAACAAACAAGATCACAGCATTTATTCTTGCTTTTGCGATGAGTCTATCACTCGCTGCAACACCAGCAAGTACTAATGCCGCAGAAACTGCAAAAAAAGCAATCAAAGTGACACTCAACATTATGGAATATGATGGTGCACTCGTAGCAAACGAGTCAGTTGAACTCAGTGATGCTGATGTGGCAGAGCTCAACAAGAAGTTTACTGTTACAACTCCAAGCGCAGACACAGGATCAACAGAGACTACAACTACACCAGTTGTAACTGCTGAGGGAACTGTTGCAGCTCACGCACTTATGAAATATGAGAATGACTATGTTGCTAAGAATCCTAAAACAAGCTTCGACTTTGGAAATGCTTTCTCTTATGGAAATCCATCTGTAGTAGTTGGACAGAAGACTCTTAAGGCATTTGATTACTGGAGTTTCAAAATTAACAATGTTGCTCCTAATAACCCAACAACCGGATACGGTTACAACCTCAACGAAGCTCCACTCAAGGACGGCGACGTTGTAACTATCTTCCGCCAAGGAACATATGATGCTGATAAATCCACATATACTAACTTCGGAGCATTCACAGAGAACAACTTCAAAATCGAAGAAGGTGCTGATGTAAAGGCTAAAATGTACGAAGAAGGCTATGATGCCAGCTTCAACATTGTCAAGTCTGATTATAAGACAAATGATGTTACATTTGTAATCCAGAAGGGCGACAAGAAGGCAAATGTTAGTGCTACTCTTAATAACGATGAATTCACTCTTAGTGGTAAGGACATTGCAGCTTTCACAAACGGAGTTGCAGGAGATTATTCACTCTACGCTGTAGCAAATAAGGAAATCGTCAACGCAGACGGCGTTGCAAAAGTTGTATTTGCTCCTTCAGTTTTAACTGTCAATGTAAAAAAACCTGCAGAGACAGCTGCTCCAAAGACTTCAGACAAGAAATCAGCTGTCAAAAAACCTGCTAAGCCAGCCAAGGTAAAGGTAAAGGTTAAGGGCAAGAAAGTTACTGTTTCTTGGAAGAAAGCTAAAGCTAAGGGATACCAAGTTGTATACTCAAAGAAAGCTAAGAAAGCTTACAAGACTTTCAAGAATGTCAAGAAAAACAAGGCTGTTAAGAAGCTCAAGAAGGGCAAGTTCTTCATCAAGGTAAGAGCTTACAATGTAAAAGCCAACGGCAAGAAGCTCTACAGCGCATACTCAGCAGCTAAGAAAGTTGTTGTAAAATAATCCGCACAGGATGACAATATAGAAAGAATACAAACCCACTAGAATGGATATTCCAAGCTAGTGGGTTTTTTGCGCAAAAAAATAAACCCATCATCGGGCTCTCATCAAAGCACCTCTAATGGGTTTATGAAATATTCAAATTAAGATAATTATTAATACTGTTATTGGCAATATTCTCGACAGCCATAGCTCTCTCTCGAAGTTTGCTATAGAAGTCTGATCCCTCGCTGAACAGTTCCTTCACATCTTCGATATCTGCATCGGCTAGCTTATCTTCATTAACTGAAAGAGTTTTGTTCTCCTTAACACTCACTCCAATATTGTTGAGCTGTGGTTTATTACCCTCGACAAGCCCTGACATCCAAGACATGTTATGAGAAATAGAAACAACTGAAGAAACACCATTGCGAACAATAATATTATTGTATGCCTTGGCAAAATTTTTCACAACATTAGTCAATATTCCGTTTGTATTGCGCAAACCAGAAATAGCATAGGCTACTTCCTCTGCGGTTGACAACAGATTCCTTGCGTCATCTCTTGCCATCACGGTGCTACCGACTGCACTTGAATTAGCGGCTTTTCCAAGGGAAAGAACGGCACTAGGATTCGCATTGGCTGCTGACTTGTCATCAGTCTGGCCCGCTTCCTTGGCTTCCTTCATAATCTGAACCATATTAAGGAAACTTCCACCTTGAACTCGGTGTCCGTGAATTAATTCTTTTCTCACGATCTGTCCGTCTCCACTAACAAACTGTTCATTGTAATAGTTTCTCTTGACGGACAATTCATTTAATGCATTCACAAGACTAGACTCCTTTCATCTCATAAATCCTGCAATTGTCGCCACTTTAAGCATACAATGGATTTTTGTATATGTCAAGAAGTTTTTTGAAAAAAAACCCCTAATGTACTGATTTCTCGCACTTTTCGGAGATTTCGCACAAAAGGGGCATATATTTTTTATTGAATATTTACAATACTTTTTTCGTCCCTAGCGGAACATTTTTCCGGATACTACTTGACAACTCCACCGAAGGCTTCATAAATCGAGAAGAATGAGCCCTTGGCTGCATATGTTTCATCAAATAATCCACTGTATGGTGTGTAGATGTCGTACTCGTAAGTATCGTCCTTGTAATTCAAGGTTGGATCGTCGAAGAATGCCCAGAGTGACATGCTCGTAAATGCTCCGTCTGTTGTCTCATTAATGTCAGCGAGCATTGAGAACATGTTCTTGGCAAATTCTGCATGATTCTCCTGGCATTCGTCTGTATTGGTGAAGTTTCTCATGGCCATCTCTGTGAGCTGCACCTTGACTCCCGCCTTTTGGAGGGCAACGATTGTGTCCTTCACTCCTGATATAAGATCCTTCTTAAGGCAATTTTTCTGGTTTCCATATCCTAGATAACCCTGCATTCCAACTGTGTCAACGAGTTTTCTCTCCTCGTTGAGATACTTGACAAGGTTGATTACACGGTTTCTCTTGTCATTGTAAGTCTGGAATACATTGTAATCATTGTATACAAGGTCAATTCCCTGGATATTGTTCTTATCGAGTGTATCCCTAGCTGCCTCAAAGGCAATCTTGATATATTCATAGCCGAGAACCTCGTAGAATGGGTTCGCTGTGCCATCTCTTGTTGTTCTAATATAATAGTGCTCCTTGTCACCGCCCGATCCGTTCTGCTCGTCGGTCAAGCCCTCATTTACAACATCCCAGCAGTAGAGAACCCCTGGATACTTGGTCTGGAAGTGCATGATAACCTGCTCAATATATGACTGCAATCTCTTAGTCATAGTTTCCTTATCTACACGGTTAATAACTTTTCCATTCTCTACGATGTTGTCCTCATAGTCTTTGTTGAAGAACCACTGGAGCATGCTCTGATCCCATACAAGGGCGTGGCCACGAATCTGCAGACCATTTTCCTTGGCCCACTCGCAAATCTCATCTGCCTGCTGATACTTCATTCCCGTTGGCATGCCATCTGGTGACGCCTTACAAGCCTCCTGATCGAGGAGTGAATAAGCCTTAAACTCATTAGATGCCGTGATACTGTCGCAGTGCTTCTTGAGCAAGTTTTTGAATTGAGTATCATTTTTGATCTGATTGTAGGATACGCATGTTCCAAACTTGTAGCCCTTAGCCTCTGTGAGAGATGCAAGTGACTGATACTTGTCATCAATTATATCTGAGGAATCCTTCTGTCTTGTTGAGTAAATTCCCGCAGCATCGCTTGTACATCCAACTGTGTTATATGAAAGGCTAACAGGATAAACGTTCTCATCATCTTCTTCATAGATGGCCTGCATATCATGAAGAATATACTTTTGCTTGTCTTTGTCAACCTTCGCCGGGTCGGCATAGAAGGCAAAAGTGATTCGCTCATTGTCAATAGCCTCGAGAGCTGCACCACTGAGAGCTACATCCACACTCTGGCCTTTCGTTCCGTTCGTTGAAAATGTTCCGACGCGTGCTGCCTCGCCGAGTTTAGCTGCGTCACAAACTCTCTCTTTGGTGTCAGTCACCTTCTCGCCCCATGTGTTCACATAGATTCCCATCTCAAAAGACTCCTCTGTGTCAATCTTGAAGCGAAGATTGGTAATAACTGATGCCTGTTTGTTCTTTTCTTTTGAATCAGCCATTACATAGTTTATATACAGATTATCTTTGCCGGTTTCTGACTTGCTTCCATCGTAAGTTGCAAAGTATCCCTTGTCATAATAATATGGATTCTTGGTTGGTTCCGGTGTTGGCTCTGGTGTTGCCGTCTCCACTGGAGCCTTTGTCTCGCTTGATGTTGCAGCTGTGCTTGACGCCTGAGTCTGTGCGGCCGGTGCTGCTGTAGGCGCTGCAGGCTGAACATTTTTCTTTGCCGATGCCGCCTTAACTGTCACTTTGCAGACAAGCTTCTTGGTAGACTTCTTGCCTTTCTTGTTTTTAAATGTAACTTTAGCTGTTACCTTGGCCTTTCCTGCCGCTTTACCGATTATCTTCGCAGCAGTTTTTCCTGATTTTTTAATAGATACAATAGACTTTTTATTAGCGGACCATTTTACCTTGGAAATAGCCTTGATTCCTGACACTTTTTTGACGGTCAATTTGAAGCTCTTGCCCTTGTTAATTGTCTTTTTGGTCGCGCTCAACTTTGGCTTTGCAGCCGCTTCTGCACTGGTATCTGTCATTACCACACCCAGGGATGACGCCGCCAGTGCAATTGCCAGTACACCTGACAAAAACTTAGTTTTCTTCATCATATAGTCCTCCTGCTAATTGAAGTTCATGCGCTACTTGTTCACCCGCGCACAAGTTTTTATTTTATGTGGTTATTCGTACTTATAACCCACAATACCTTCAATAAATATTTTATCACGAGGACTGATATTTTTCAATAACTCGAATTGACAAATCGGCTATATCTATTGACTTTACGTGCATCTAAACAAGTCTTTTCAATTTGCAATTCTCTATGCCGCAGCTCCAGAAATCCTCGACGGGAATGTCCTTGACCTGACATATTATGCTACAATTGAGAGCGCCGTGAGCGACTATCAGAACATTTTCATTCTTCGCAATTCGTGGCTCCACCTCTTCTCGCAAAAATTCTCCGGTTCTGGCAAATAGCTCATCTAAGCTCTCCCCACCCTCTACGGGTGTTTTATACTTTTCCGGACTTCTAAATAGGACATTTACCGGGCATTCCGGATCATCATATCCCCCATTTACTCCCTCGTAAATTCCAAATTTCATCTCCAAAAGTCGCTTATCAAATACAATTGGGACGCCGGTTCCCTCCAGGAGAATCTCCGCCGTTTCCCTAGCTCTCACAAGTGGCGAGCAAAAGCAAATATCAAACTTTACATCTTTATAGCGTTCCCTGGCCTCTCTCGCCATTTCCCGTCCCTTTTCGTTGAGTGCCACATCTGTCCTGCCCTGCAACTTTCTCTCCTTGTTCCAATCTGTCTCACCATGTCGCATGATATATAACATCGTTCGTTTTCTCCTTAATTCAACATTTGTTTAATAGTCTTCCCAGTAATCATAGGCGTCATCCCAATCCTCAAAATCGCTTCCCCATGCATCATCAGCATAGTCTTCCGGATTGTCATAATCCGCCGGATCACTGTCCAAATCATTATATACTTTCTTGCCTGACTTGTTCTTTTTCCCGGACTTACCCGAGCCACTATACTTATCCGATCTGCCGTGTCTATATGGCTTGGCATATCTGTCTGCATTGCCATTGGCAGCACCTGCCTTCGGCCTATCCGTTGGCTTGGGCGATTCCTTGCCACTTGGCGTCGGAGTCGGGTCCTCAAACATAGGTGGCAACTTACTCGGATCTTCCTCAAATTCTAGATCATAATACCCCTGATGTTCCGGGCAATAAATCGTAAATGGCACGCGAAATCTGTCACATCCATCTACAGCACACCTCTTAAGTACGCATTCCTGCACATAAGAAACAGCAATCCATATAAGCGAAATTGCAATTGCTGCTATGATAATTATTCTTTTCATTTTTTCTCCTATAGCTTATGCATAGAAATCTCGTGCCACATATCTCTGATTTTTACTTTTAGGTTTTTCAGGAATAGTCTCCATAAGTTTCCCTTGATTAATCAGAGGCTGCACTATAGTTGACATTGTAGTATATCTTGACCTTTGACAGAATGCAGCAAGTTCGTCTCTACTTCTAGGCACAGAACAAAATCGCATAACTGCACTGAGAATATCACTCTTATCTACATCATTTCCAAGGTTTTCATTTCCGTTCCAAAAAATAACCCGAAATTCCCCTCGACCTTCCTTGAACTGCGGAGACGGAAGATTTGCTCTTTCCATTTCTCGGCGCATAGTCGGTATTCCCGAATATCTATTTTCTGTTACATCAATCAGCTCTAAAAGATTAATCAGTGTCGTATTTCTTGTTTCTGGTCTCCCCTCTCCAAGCAAATTTACCGATCCGCCACCATATAAACCACCTTTGCTTACAATTTCCATACGATTTCTATACATTTCAATTGTTATAGGCGAGCTTTCCGTAAGCAAGCTGTAGTCTCTATGTATCAGAGCATTTAATATAGCTTCTCTTACAGCAATTATCGGATATTCGTCTTTATCTCTTCGCTTGCCGTTATTATCTATTATAGTCTTGGTTCTCATATTTTTCTTAACAAAACTCGTTGCCTCGTCAAGCATATCAGATATCGTTCCCGTTATTCGCAAATTGTCGATAAATCTAGCCCCATCCTCATCAGTTTCTCCCATCTTAGTCCCTGGTAAAGAAACTGCTATTATACTCAATTGCGGGAACCACGCTTGAGGATATACAGCAAACGTAAGCACACTAGCCAAAGTAGGCACCTTATTTACAGTCATTCCAAGCAGTTCCATAATCTGTTCATCAGGCAAACTTTTTAATCTCACACGATTTCGCTTTGCAGCATCAAGACACTGCTTTATCCTGTTTTGGTCAAGCATATCCATCCCACACTCTGGAACTACTCGCAAATCTTCCCTTGTCCTTCTTCGAAAAGCTTCATAACTATAAATCTCATATTCACTCATCGGCTCGTCCGCGTCACCAACACGCACATAAGACCCCTTCAATCTTCCAACTCCCTTATAAAAAACAGGTCTCAACCAATATTCTACTGAAGGTATCTCTGCTGCAAGCACTATCTTACCATCTACTTCGGCACTGGTAAAAATAGCGCGAACACTCGGTTCCATCTGTTCGCATGCTTCCATTGCCTTTTTTTGAGCATTTTCAACATCATAAACTCCCGTAACTTCATAGCCATCCCGCTCAGAAATGCCAAAAATAATAACGCCCCCATCATCCTGATTAGAAAAAGAAGACAGCGTATCATAGATTCTCTTTGGAAAATCAACACTCGCTGCCTTAAGCTCAGTATTCTGAAATTCTGACTGTCGCCTTTGCACTTTTCTAATAAGATCAACAAGTTCTTCTTCTCTCATTTGACAACCTCCACCTTAAATTTGCCAATATTTTAGCATAAAATAGTTTTTCTGTCAAGTTGATGCGATTTTCTGCCAAGGAAAATCGGATTTTGCCAAGACAAAATGCAAATTTGGCAAGTTTATGAAAAACTTGCCAAATTTACGCTTAAACAAATTAAATATTTTATAGTTCACATTTCATATGCGGTAATTTTAGACTATCTCTGTCTATATTAATCGAGATCGCCATATCGATTCCAGACGGTTTTCTATCATTTACCACAATCCTTTCACCCATTGGCACATTAAATATTATATTGTTATAACGAATATTGTTATCCTCAAGAAACTTGATTGTAGTTTCTCTATATTCATTGGTTCTCGATGTCATGATCAATATATAATCCTCTTCTGAAATAGCATCAATAGCTTCCCTGGCACCCTCAAGAATCGTATCCTTTCCATCAATTTTGTATCCATTGTGTTTGAGCAATGTACCATCCAAGTCAAAAATCCATGTTTTGGGAAGAGTCGATAGAACCAATAAACTCTCACTGGAACCGCTCTGTATCACTTTATCATTTCCCATTCCACATCATCCTTTACTTCTATATTTTCAAATTCATCAAGCCAATATATGTCGATTGCCTTCCACTTTGTATCACAGTAATTGTAATCAGGATACAATGCAATCTTCCTACAATTTGCGGTTCGTAAGACATCACAAAGGCCGCTTCTGATTCCGATAAATGTTCCGGCGCGTTCGACTATTGACTTCATCTCATCAAGTTGCGCAACAAGGGCTTCGGTTCCACGCAATGGCTCCTCACCGGGCGCAGTATTGGTAAATACTTGAAAACCTCTTTTCTTATATATCCTAACTATTCTAGTCCAGATTTCATCTTTTATTGGAATTACTGATTTAGCGTATGGAGCTATTATCACAGCTCGTCCCACCTGAATCTCATTCAAATTCTTCCACGTTCTCCAATTCGTCGGTTCAACTGGTTTGGTGTCTTTTGGAAGTCCAAAAACACCGCAACAATAGATTTGCTCAAGGGAAATCTTCTTTATGTACAATGCTCTATGAAGATTAATGACATATGGACGATCGTGGTGGGCAATGAATGTGTCTTTATCCTTAGTATATATAGCTGCCTGAACTGCATCATCGAGTTTATCCTGGCTCATCACTTCATATCGGTTTCCAAACAATTCTACAATTTTAGCACATCCTTCGCTCGGAACTACAATTATGCAATTATCTTTTTCAGTTTTCTTCTGAAATGAAGGTAAATAAGAATTACATAAATAAATATCACCAAGAGCATCAAACGGACAAAATACAAAAAACGAGCCTAGATACTTATCTTTCAACATTCTCAAAGTTTCTTTTCCATCTTCAATTTGTTTTTTCATCCTTTCGATTACCTTCTCATCTAGTGAGTACTCAGAAAACTTGTTATAATTCAATAGTTTAATTATATCTCCATTGAAACCAAGATCTCTCAATTGCTTTTTCATTGCTTCATAGAATCTCGATACTACTAAAACAACAACTCCTCTATCTTTTTTCAAAACCACTTCAGGCTTTATCACCTTAACGCCGTTATACATAATACCAGCTTTTTGGGAATTATTATCAAGTATACCGTGCGGTTTTATCCCATTTTCGTACAGCAAATCTATCAAACTCAGGGATGCTTCGCAATGTCCAAAAACATATACTTCTTTGCCTGAAATACTTGAAATGTTCTTTATGAAATTTTCCCTCATGAGCTCGCTTTGCTGCTTATTCATCTGCTACCTCTCTTTTATTACTATAAAATCCATCGAATCCACTCTTAAAGCTAATAGGTAGTGCTTTCTTTAACACATCTACAGACCCTCAATTAGTTTTGACACCACCTTGATTATATAACTAATATGTTGTTATGTAAAGCATAGTTTTATACTTTTAACGCCTTGATTATTTCATTTCTTAGCCAACTTTTGGAGCTTTCCACCAGTTTTTTTATTATCTTATCTACTCTTTTATAGTCTATAGGTTTCTCTATATTATTTTTGATATCATCAAAACTTTCGACGACTCTGTCAGAAAGGTCAAGTTCCTTCAAAAGGCCAAGTATTCGGGTTTGTGCCCATTCTTTGCTGCCAATATAAACACTGAACTGCTTATGATATCTAATACATAAACACATGCCATGAAAAGAATCCGTAACAATGTATTCTGAATTTATAAAATGGCTAAACCACTCTTCTAACTTTACGTCAGGCAAAACATTTTTCCAATCAGAATATTCATTATGTCTTCCATATCTTGTAACAATCTTGTTCGGAAGTGATGTGTAGTTTGTCAGCTCCTCCAAGATTAATCTAACTTCTGGATTCATATTGTCCAATATGTAAGCATAATTATATTTTGACGCCGGCTTCTCCTTAGTTATAATTCTATCAAACGCATCTTGAGGCGCTAAAAACACTGGGTCAACCACCAATTTAACATCATCAATATTCATTATGTCTGTTGCTATTCTATGACCACTTTTCTCTCTTACTCCAAGTGCTTGGAATGTCGACAACGCCGCTCTCTGTCTGTGTGTCTCGCACTTCCAATCATCAAGATTTTCAATTCCCCATGCAATAGAATATCCGATTTTGGGTTTGTCTTTATCCACCCATTCAAGCAATGTTAAATGATTGGTCTTGTCTATTATTTGAGGGTGAAAATATATCCCGCTTCCAACAACGAAACAATCGACCTGATCGTTCAACCTTTGTAATTCACAATCATTGTGAGTTGTAGGATTTAAGGAATATAAAGGATATGGACATTTATTAAACAAGAGAGGTTTTCTGCGCGTCCACCATTGCGATTCCGTGCTCCAGTTTACCATCAATACATCATATCCCCAAGATTTCAGCAAGGCATAAAGTGCATAATATGTTATTTCATCTCCGTAATTACTCCAATGATATCCGCCTACTATAGCAACATCATAGTGGTTTGCAATCACTTTATTTACAATTTCTTTAAAGCTCTTATTCCCCACTTTATATAAATCTCTAAAATATTCCCTATCTCCGTCTGAAACTGGAAACATCCTAGTTGAATTCATGCCTATTGCATATCCCTCTGCAGATTTAATTTCCAATTCATTTGAATTTTCTTCAATCAGAGCTTTTCCTTTTTTTGTATTTATGGAGATAATGCTTTTAGCTCGATTGGGCTCATTCAGCGACGACCATCCATCCCCAAGAGATAAATCTCCCACTCTCGAATGTGAGCGGTATCCACACTGATAGCAGCTTGGTCTAAGAGCCCAATTTTTCAAAAATGCATGCATATACTCTTTTCCAATTTTTTTATATTCTCCATTATTATTTTTCACTAATATATAATCCACGCTTGCTCTCCAACCATCAGATTTATCACGAAATCTAACAGTTTCAACCTCGCTTAAATTCTCGTAATCACTAATGCAGTCTCGCAACATTCTGTTAGATAACACGCCGTGACAAAACAAATCTATTGTTATTAATTTCTCCCTCTGTTCTCCCTTTATTGAACGATCTAAGGCGGCAACTTGGCACGGAGTTCCACAAAAAAGAACCTCTCGTCCTGAAGCAAGATAATCCTTTATCTTCTTGTACACACCACTTGCATCGCTTTGCGTATACTTCGAGCGACACAAAGGCTCAAGCTGCTCAGTTTTCTCAATACCTATGTGTAACAAGTTAAAATCTTGATCAAATTCAGCGCCATAAACAATACCACCTCTATCAAGAACCTGTGTTGCAATGAGCGGGAAAATGCCACCCGAACTTCCAATTCTCTCGTATTTTTCCGGCGCAATTGCATAAATCAATTCATTATCTGATTTTTTTATAGCTTGCAACCCCCTATTATTCTTGGGATTTTGGAGGCATACTTTTTCACACCGACCACAATGTAGGCATTTGTCTTTTATTATTCTAGGATACTTAAATCCATATTCATCTTCATAAATCTCTATTGCATCATGCTGACACTCGTCAACACATGCCATACACCCCGTACACACGTCACGATTACAGATTTCTCCACTTTCATCAATAAGTTTTGTCTTCTGTTTTTCTTCGATACTCCACACGTTATAATAATTTTCTTGCATTTCTGGATACGCTGGAATTGATGCTTGATAAACAATCTTTTTTTCATCAATGCCCAAGCTAATTAAATACGGAATTATTGTTTCCCATGCTAGGGCCGGCGATTCTACCGCAACTAAAATACAGTCATAATCTAGTTTTTCAAGCTGTTCTTTCCCACAAAAGGGATATTGCTTTTTATCACCCGATTCAATCAAATTAGTATCAGTCCAACCAATTATATTACAATAATTTGTAGCAATATTCTGATAATAGAAGTCTCGTCCCATTACTCCGATTCCATAAAGAACAATGCTACTCCCCTTTTTTATTGCTTGAAACGGAAATAAAAATGTCATAATCATCCCTCCTGAACATCAAAACCTTATCTCCAACGATCTTATCATTTCTTCCTTAGAAATAACTCCTGTTTTTACATAATTATCAATGCCAGGATAATTAATATGTTCCATCAGAATTACTTTGTCCGAAAACTCATACAGTCTAAATAAATCTGCAAGCTCTTCAGATATTATTCCCTGGCTATCTATAACAACTTTGTTATTTTCATCTATTATACTACTAAACTTTTCTTCCATCGTCATTGATTTACTCCTCGTTATTATCCTGTGACTCGATTAAACAATGATTCAAATAATCAGGATCCAATGATTGAATCAAAATCCACCCTCTCAAAGGCTTCAATCATCCCACCTCTTGTTGCATTATAAATTCTGAAACCATTTTCTCTAGAGTATTTGTCAACTTCATTAAAAAACTCAACAATACTTTGGACGTCATGGTTCTGCTTGTTCAATTTCTCTAATTCAGCATCACTATAATAGTCTTTTACCATATGATTTTGGTCTTTCTCATAATTGTAATCACACCCTATCATAATAATCTCCGAAGCTCCCAAATATCGTGCAAATTGCATACAAAAATCGTAAGTAACAGTCTTATATCCGCCGTAAGTCATTTGTTCTAAATCCGTAGAAAAATCAAGCTTATACCCTCGTGGCTGTTTTCTTCCTCCTCTATACAAATGAAAATATTCAAATCTGTCATCATAATCAATGTCAAAACTATGATACAAATCGGCAACCAGCAATCTACCAATATTATTTTTATAGATTTCCTCCAAACTGTTTTTTATCAGCAAATAATCAGTCAACCCAACATAATCAGGTCTCCAATCTGTCATGGAGTACAATTTATGCACCTTATTAGATGAAATACATATTTCATGATTATCATGCAATTTGTTAAGATCACTAATGTCTAAGGATGAACCAAGACCAACAATCCAGATTCGCTTACCCTTATGGATATCTTTATATTTTCTCATATTAGGGCAAGAAAGCTTTGGCTCAAGCCTATCAACATCATATATATCTATTATTTTCTCCCAGGAATTACAGTTTACTAGTCTAACGCACTCATCTGTTATTTTTGTATCGTTAATAATTATACAGTCAAAATCTTCTTTTTCAATCTTTGTGGAATTCACAACTGGAACGCCAATGCACGAAAACTCTTCTAACTCACAATGTGTACATATCACTTTATTTACATTAAATTTTCCCGAGTTCAAAAAAATATCGGATAGCAAATACGGTATGTACTCATTGTACCCAATGATACCTATATTGGAATATTTTGACAAATCATATGCCTCTAATGATCTTCCATAGGAAACATGTTCTGCTTTTTTGTTGTAATAAAACCAAGGATATACCCTATATAACTCCCGAATATCTCCCGTGTATGAAAAGTATCTAGTAATACCTGCATCATCCAATTGGCGCTCTATCTCAGATGCTCTGTTATAGGCAGCAACTACAACAATAAATTCTTCCAAATTGTATTTAAGCAATTCATCAAAACTTATTATTTTCTTCCCCCGGTGTGTTCCGCCATACTTGAAATTATCACAAAAACACTCAACATTCGCCCAGCCAATCCACTCAAGTATATAATCACTCGCTAGACCTACGCCAAAAACTATAAACTTTATAAGAATCACCTCCAAAAAATCCTTTTTTTATCTATTCTCCCTTCAAGGCTTTCTAAAACTTCCTTTGTATTATATGAGTTTAAGCCTAGAATTATGCCGATATCTTTATTATTTATTATTCGTTCATTAATTTGTATTACATCATGACACATAAAACTTTCCTTTTCTTTACTGGAATCAGATACAATAAAACCCTCGTATTTAATTCCCATTTGACCTAAGTACTCGGAGTATTTGCTCGCAACTGCACCGCATCCATATATGTATAAAATGTCATAATTTCCCGAAAACTTTTTAAGCTTTTTTTTGACCTGTTTTACATCCTTCGGCTCCCGGAGTTTTTTCTCAACCTTTTCAGGAGGTAAATTGCTTAGTTTTTTCAAATAACCCACCCTTAGATCCGTTAGATTTGGCCACTCCTCATAATACTTTTCAAATATTTGTCTATTATAAATATTTTCAATCCTCATACTCATGAAATTATCTTTTGAAAATATTCCGGACTTCACTCCCAAGTCCCGTATTACCGATTCCTTTTCTGTATATACTGGAGGTAATTTTCTAACTGTCGCTGGCCAACATTCAGCCCATATATAAAATGTATCATTTCTCCAGATGTTAGTTTTTCGAATACTTGATGCAGACATATCATAAGACTCAAAGGGTATATGAACTGCCCTAAAATTATCCAACTTCACTATTTGTTCAAACACAAGACCAAAATGAGAGTGATACTTACACTTGTTTTTAAGATATTTTTCCCTCAACATCTCCAAGTCTTCATCATTTACAAAAGACTCCACTCTAATAACAGATGCCATATATGCCGTTATATGCCATCCCAAGTCATGAAACAACTCGTTACAGTCATTGTAAACCTTATCGCAAATTTCGTAGTTATGTCTGTAATTTAGAACAATATAATCGAATCCTTCTGTCATTCTTTTCTCTAATTTTTGTGCCCCACCCTCCTTCAAATGAATGTAATCCGGACAGATCCACATGTATTCATATGCTTTTTTATTCTTTATATCTAGAAAAGCGCGAAAAACTTTTTCATTGGACTGTACCTCAGAATTAATTCTTATATATTCCATATTATTATACTTTTCTTTAAATTGATTAAAAAGCTCCAGTGTTTTGTCATCTTCACTTGAATCATAGACAAACACATCCCAACTAAACTTTTCAAATACGCCCAATGAGCGCAGAAACAATTCTTTTATCATTTCACTACTATTATATGTCGGTATAATTACTGCAAGTCTTTTCAAATTTTCACAACTCCTTTATTATTTCAATTACTTGATTAACTAACACTTCATTATCATCACAATACTGGAGTTCCCTGCAGTTATGTCTCTGATTAATTGAAGAAACACTCCACTCGTCTTTTAATTCATATTTATTGTTAATTATAATTATATTAGAATCAACCAAAGCAAGCAAATCGCAAATCCCACTTCTGAGGGAAATCACGCATTTACACGACCTCCCCACTTGGGCCAGTTCGGATAAGCTCCCCGAAAATCTCGCTGTTCCCCCTACTTCCTTTTCCGAAGAATCTTTGACATTAGTTAATACCTCTAAACCAATGTCTTTCAACTCCCAAACTAATCTATCCCAAAACTCCCCAGGCAACATCTCTTCAGTTTGAGCATAAGGTGCAATAATAGCTACATTTTCATATCCTTGTATAGTAGGTATTCCCGGTCTTGACATTTCCGACTCTCCGGGAATTCCAAGCACAATATGTTTGTATTTTTCTACCATATTACCTTCTATTGAATTATAATGTGATTTATCTAGTTGGTCAAAAACATCCTTGTGAAAATACCCGTAAAGATAATTCTCTCGCTCCCATACTTTACGGGTCACGGAATATTTTTCTAAACAACTAACTGCCTGGTTAGATATTATCACATCGTCAATTCCGTCAAACATTTTCACTAATTCCTCGTGAAATTTCTTAGCTATGACGCATATTTTCTTATTATTGCTCTTTTTATAAGCATTGAGAAGTGAGCATACATAGAGGGTGTCGCCTATGGAACACGGGCAACACACATACTTAAAATCCTTTTTTAATTCTATATCACAAACCCGTAATATATACTTTCCATCATCCTCCACTTCACCAGCCAAATATGTGGTATTATCCCAATCCGCATACTGAATAATAGCCTCATCGTACACGACATTTGCTCTATATTCCTCATCAATCACATTATTCAATATACTCGCAGCATTTTCCTTATTTACAGCGAGAATCACAAAATCTTCTTTCTCTACATCCTTCCACTCTATAATTGGATACCCCATAAATTCATTTTGATCGGGATTTTTTTCCGTCACACAACAGGCATCAACTCTAATATCATATCTTTCAAAAAACATAATTAAACAGGATGCAACTCCACCCGCACCATATATAATGGTTTTTCTTGCTGTATTTTCTTTTGTTTTTATGTCTTCAATTAGACTAAAAATGTTATCCTTTTCCATAAAACCTCACTTATAAACATTATATATAATCATATTTCTTCCGCCCGAACACTTATTGATATGTTGTAAAACAGCATCATAACTAGAACTTTGAACTGCAACTAATATCAGCAGGCCCTCCTCATCCAAGCACTTCCGAGCCTCCATCACTTTTTTCCCTGCCAGATTTTCTGGATTTCCTTCTTTATCCGACACGATAAATCCATCAAAATCCAGTGAAAAATCTCCGATTAACTCCGCAGTTTCCGCGGCATGTCGCCCAGCTCCATAAATATATATCCTTTTATTTTCTGATTTGCATTTATTTGCCTTGTCTATCAAATCACCAAAACAGGTTGTCTTCAATTCTTCAAAGCCAAGCGTAGCTAAATCGTAAAGCTCTTCCAAGGAAACAGGCGACATTAATTCAAGTCCTTTTTTGTATTTATTATATATGTCAGTATTGTAAAATCCATCTCTTCTGAGACGTGCCAAGTTGCACTTTGACAAAAAGAACTGATCCTGCTTCTTATACAAATCAAACTTTTCTCCATAGCAACTTGGAATCTTATCTATGACACTAACCCAGCTTTCCGCGCATATTCGCACAGTTTCAGGGTACCAACTGTACTTTTCATTCCTTAAAATATCTATAAATCTATCCCGGGATATTTCAATTAGCCCCATCCTCGGATTATGCAGCTGCGAGAGTCTCTCAAAATATAGCCCAACGTGGGAATAGCTTATGGAATCTGGAGTCAGATACTTTTCCTCCATCATTTTCCAATCAATACCCCAGAGAAATGTTCCGCGCTTCACAATGCAATTTCCAATTGAATTTAACCGCCAAATGTGTCCTTCACACAGTTCCTCCGCAGTAGCTATTTCGCTAATTCTATCTATGGATGCCTGACTATTAACAACTATAAAATCGTAATTATTCTCTAATGCCTCAGAAATTTTCAAGTATGATTCTTCGTCAAAATAAGTATGATCGTGTATAATCCACACATAGTCAAAATCGCTATTTTCCATCTGCTTATATATCTCAAAAAACTTGATATTCGATTCCATACCAAGTTCCATGCATTCTAAATTGACACTATATGTATCTTTTAAATTCTCTATTTCTTCTGTGACTTCTCCTGAATAATACAAGAAAAATTCCGTGTCTGCCATATTAATTATGTTTTTTTCTCTTTCAAGAATTTTCTCAACTACAGATATTCTTTTTTCGTATGTCGGTATGCAAACAGCAATCTTCACGGGCTTTCCTCCGTTCCACCTACAGCGTAATATTTCTTAGATTCTTTTAGAATCTTGCCTATATTTCCTCCTGGATGATTTCTCTTAAAATCTTCAAGTTTTATATTCATTTTTGCCGCTATCTGCATGGCAAATCCCTGTAATACAATTAGATTTATAGTTGTGGAATTGTTAGGCATGATATTCCACATATCTCCCTCGTGAACCAGATTGAGAATTATGGATTTTTCTATCTCTCGATTGAGGGTGCTATCTTCTTCAAATGACAACAGCCATTTGTTAATCTTCCTGTCATCTAGCAAGTGAGATAAGTAGATAGACTCTTCTGTTTCTCCGGATTTACTGAGGATTACCACCATATCTCCATCTTTCACAACTCCCATGTCGCCGTGAACAGCAGAGTTGGTATTCAAGTAGTATGCATCAAGCCCTATTGACTGCATGGACCCGACAAATTTCTCGCACACCGGAACATTTTTCCCGAGTCCTGAAACTATTATCTTATTTCCTTTTTTTATTGTTTCAACACCTTCATCAAGCCATTTCTCAAAAACTTCCATATCCATCGAGTGGATGGAATGCTCGAATTCCTTTAATTGTTTTTCAAAATATGTTATCATAGCACTTCCTCCAGATAATACAGTCCATTGTAAAATGCGCCGCATATCGAATCATAATCTTGCCAAGCATAAGTCGTCAGAGAAAGCCATATAATTGCATGCAACAACTTAATCTCGCTCTCGTCGGCACCTGTCAGTTCAAAGAAATCTTTCTCCAAATTCTCCCAACCATTTGACTCAATTTTCAGTCGAATTTCACCGCTTTCCAAATCTTTGGTTAGCTCTCCCCCCTCGCAGGAGTGTCCGCCTATAACGAGGTCGAACTGCTTTAAATTGAATTTATCATAATTCCCAACAACCGAATAATAAAGTTTCGCCCAATCATATCTCTCATCTCCATACAACTCTGTAAAACCAAAATATCCCCTGGGATCTATTAATACAGGTTCTCCACTATCTCTAATCATCAGATTTGAAAAAGTGCAGTCGCCATGTATCAGTGTAAACACCTTCGTTTTAATTTGGTTAAGCTTTCTCTCCAGTTCATCAGTGTGATAGAATATATTTCGACATAATCTGTCATTAATCTTAATACTCTTTTCCATTGCATATGGCACGAGATTCTGAATCTTGGACAATCGCTGCATAGTCTTGTTATAGTACGCCTCATGCATGCTAAAGGGATCAGCTAATATCGTATCTCTGCCATGAAGATCTTTCAGTGTCCCCACCAACGACTCAAGAATTTTTCTCTTGTCATCTGTTCCTAGGTTGCAATCATAAATATTCTTTCCCTTTATATTTTCCATCTTAAGGGGATTAGTCTCGTATATTTTAGGAATCCCCTCAATGCCGAGATTTTTCACCTTATCATACCAAGCGCACTCCCTCACAGCGAGCTTGCGTCCCTGCTCATCTAGTGCCTCCTTGGTCAAAACATCACCATCAACTGTTATCCTGTTAAATGGTCTAGTCTTGATTTGCTCAAGCTTATCATATTCCTCTAGAACTCCAAACTCCCTAGTTCCAGACATATCTACCGTCTTAAAATGCTGATTATTCTCGGCAAACCATCTTACAAGCTCCCCACTTTGCGGAACATTTTTTAGAAAATCCTTGTTTTTAAATAAAAAGAAACCAGCAACGCCATTTTCCACTGACCTCTCCTCAGAAAATTTTCCATTCTCAAACTTCCATCTACAAGGAAATGTTCCGGAAAGGCCAACGTAATCATATTCGATTGGTTTTTTGCTGTCGCTAGAGTACTCCTCTGGAAGCCAGAAGCCTTCCGGAAGAACTAAATCGGACCAAATTAGCATGAATGGTTCCCCCTCAGGCACCATTTCAAGAGCATTGGAAACTCCAGAACAAGTTCCAGTTCCTTCCGCGTCTACCACTTTATACTTTACCGTCGCAAATTCGGCGAGATATTTTCTTAAAACATCCTTTTTGTAATCTCCAATAATTATAAATCTTTTATCTGGATACTTTCTAAAAAGGTGGAATATCATAGGAAGATTATCCACTGGTACAAGGGCTTTGGGCTTATTTCTTGTTAAATGTCGGAGGCGCGTACCCTTTCCTCCCGCTTGAATAATTATGTACTTCATGTCATCACTCCTATATTATTTTGTTTTTTTACTTTTATAAAATCAATGTAATCGCTTAGTTTATATGCATCATTTTCCACCATTATATCGCCGTTAGACAAAAGGCAATCACTTTTTTTCATATGTATTCTAATACATTCTTTGTCATATTTTATCTCATTATAATCACAATTTTTCGAATCAAAATCATAGGTTAGCACCCCTCGCGAACCTCTTGGAAATAAGTGAATTTTGTTCTCTTGTAGCTTAAACCCACGAAAGAGAAGCGTTCCCTCAGCATCCCTGGCAAGCTCCTTAGGAAGGACAACTTCGCAATCATCCAAATCCGGGCGAATAAGTTTGTCCTCTCTTCCCGAAATCACAAGCTCTTTTTCTTCATAGGAAGCAACCGTCAAATATGGATATACTTTATTTTTGCATGGAGTATTAAATTTCTCAATATTCCATATTTTTTTTCTCAAATCATACCTTATAAGGGCATTTTCCTTTAGCGTGCAAACCAAACGATCCTGAATAATATTAATTCCCTTTAAACTCACATCATATGGAGCCTTGATTTCTTGGTATTCTTTTTTCTTTTTATCGATTTTCATAATAATATTAGTATCTTTGACAGCGCAGTATATCATTCCTTTATGTTCAACAGCGCAAAAAGGCGCCAATATGTAGTCATCGTTGGCAACTTGCATTATCCTTTTCTTTACTACATCGTTGAGCCAATCGCATCTTTTCAGCGAATTATCGTCAAAGTCAACCTTTAAGAAATCAGCATGTTTTCGCTCCGGAAAAAGTATGAACTCATTATTTACTTTTATTAGTTCTGAATAGTGTGGAATCTGATTTGTATTAGATTGTATCCTGATATATTGAAATGAACCTGTTTCAGTATCGTATACAGAAATCCCCCATGCCACCATAGGAATGAAATACAATTTTGCCCCTATCTTCACAATCTTCCGATGAAGGTCGGGCTGCTTTGAATCTTCTTCTGGGAAAAAGCCCAAGAATTCTGCATTGCGTTCCCCTATTTTCACTCTAAATAGTCCGTTGAAAAAAGTTTCAGAATAATAATAATATCCATTCACCTCTGCAATGTCGTTAAAATGCGCGTAACCTGTAATCTCCATACTTTTTCTCCCTTTTCATGTGATTTTCCTGATGTTATTCACTAACATCCTTTATCTTTTTTCTTATAATAACATTTTACAATGAATTTCCCCTGATGTAAAGATGTTAGCCGCGTCTAATTGTTTCTTCTAAACAAGTCTTGAAATAACGCGTGTTATCGTGTATAATGTAAGAGTTTTAAACACAATGCCCACGGGCAGAATATTTTAATGTTAATATGGAGAATTAATAGCTGATATTTTAAGCATATTCACAACCTCACTTCATCTCACTACTCCTATAAGTTACATACCCCTCATAATAGTAACTATAGTCAATTCCCTTCATATAGACTTCCCTATCCCCCACCTTGTCAGTCAAAGCTTCCTTCAGAAGGTGCTTTATCTCTATATCTCGAACAGGGCTCCGCTCCATAGCAAGAAGGTAGTCTTCTTTCTCTATCTTACTCCAGTCCACAACCATGCCGAGCTCATTTTTAAAAATATTATCTAACCAAATCCTAGTGCTACGACCATTTCCTTCTCGGAAGGGGTGAGCAACGTTCATCTCCACGTATTTTTCGACTATTTCATCGAAAGAAGACTGCGGCATCTTTTCTACATTTTCTAGTGCGGGTTTTAAGTACATTACGGGAGTAAATCTGAAGTTACCCTTTGCAATATTAACCTTTCTTATCTCACCTGCAAAATCATAGATTTCATCAAATAAAAACTTGTGGATTTGCGCCAAAGAGTCAAATGTTCCGGGAGTCAAGCTGTCCATGAAACCGGATTCAAATAATTCGATTGCTTTTTTCTTGCTTATGCGTTCCTCTTCACGAGCAAGCTCTGCCGAATTTGCTATATTAAGCTTATTATCCAGTGCCATACTGTAAACTCCTTTCTCACATCCTTCAATGTTGGGATTAAATTCTTAGGAATATTTGCCAATACCAACACATTTATTTTACCACAAATTGGGCTATAATACAACCAAAGACTCAGCTGTGACGAGGAAGTCCATATGAGTCAAATCGTCATTGGGGAGAAAATATTTGTTCTTGTCTATTGAATCAAATGCTGTTTTCGTTTATAATAAAATGGTTTAGAAAAACACGCCCTCAGGGCATAAAAACAATGGAGTGATATGATGAATAATAATCAAAAAAGCACAGGATGGCGCGCCAACAAGTGGATTCGCGCAGCTATCCCAGCATTACTATTGCACTTTAGTATTGGAACAGTTTACTGTTGGTCCCTCTTTAGCGAAGCGATTTCAGCGGATATTGGTTGGGGCAAACCCGCTGTTGAGTGGGCATTTAGCTTTGCAATCTTTTTCCTCGGAATGTCAGCTGCATTTCTTGGAAAAATCGTGGAGAAAAACATACACCTTTCCTCATTGATTGCAACAATCTGCTTTGCTGTAGGGATGGCCGGAACCGGATTCTTTATCTACTATGGTTCAAACCACACCCACTCAGTGCTTGCTCTGGTCGGCATATATGTTTGCTATGGATTGATCATGGGAATCGGACTCGGAACGGGATATTTATCTCCTGTCAAAACACTTATGTTGTGGTTTAAGGAACGCAAAGGACTTGCTACAGGTCTGGCGGTTGCTGGATTTGGTGGTGCAAAGGCTATTGCCAGCCCGGTTATGGAGTGGCTTCAGCCAAAAGTTGGAACAAGTACTATGTTCTACATCCTCGCGGGTGTATATTTCATTATGATGTTTGTGGGGCATCTTCTTCTCAAGAAGCCTGACGGATGGGTTGAGCCTACCAATACAGACAAAAGCCAGAGCATACTTGCAACAATCAAGACCAAGGGATGGGCAAACTACATCGGCATATGGGTAATGTTCTATATCAACATCACATGCGGACTCGCCCTCATTTCCCAGGAGAAAATGATCGTCAAATGCGTTGGTCTCGCGGCTTTCGCGGGAATCATCTCGACATTCTCTGCAATATTCAATGCAGCAGGACGACTGGGATTCTCGGCTTGGGCAGATAGTTTGAAAGACAGAAATACTATTTACAAGCTCATCTTCACGATTTCAATCGCCCTTACAGGCCTTGTCATCGTAACCAGCGGAATTAAGAATGCCGCACTATCAACTGCGGGCTTCACAGATATAAGCATACAAAATATGCTACTTGTTGTCCTTGTGTTGGCTTTGATTTTCATGGTAAATGCCGGATACGGCGGAGGATTTTCCAATGTACCTACTCTTCTCTCAGACCACTATGGAATGGGAAATATCAGTGCAATTCACGGAATCACCCTCTCAGCTTGGGCGTTTGCAGGACTCAGCGGAAACCAGCTGGCAACATGGATTGTAAGTAAGTTTGGCACACCAATCAAGGGAACTCTTCACGGCGATGAGGTTGTAATAAATCCTACCGGATACCAGTATGTACTTTACGCGACAATCGCACTATACTTGATTGCACTCTGTATGTCAGTTTTCTTTGTAAAAAAAAGTGATAAAGCATTAGCAGCATCGAATAACAAAGATGATGATTCATTGGTAAAGGCTGCGGAATAATTGTCTTACGAACGACGTGAGTAAGACCAGCGATATGCGTTTCCTATTAATGTCTTACGACCACAGTGAGTAAGACCAGCGATATGCGTTTCCAATAAATATAGAACCTAACAGCAATGAGATAGGGAGTAGAGGCAACTCTACTCCCTTAAACATCCTATTGGCACAATATATATACCGTCTTCCCTTCGATATGCATAATCACCCACTCCCACAACAATCATCATAAATGATGGTTCACGCATCTTGTCTGTATCTATCTTAGCTTTTAAAGCTTTAAGGTTTTTTACACCCTCTTCTATAAGCTTACTACCACCCAACTTTATCTCGGCAAAACCATATTTCCCATTTCTTAGATGTATTACTGTATCGCACTCAAGACCATTTTTATCTCTGTAGTGAAAAACCTCGCCACCATGATACTCTGAATAAACACGCAAATCTCTAACGCAAAGAGACTCAAACATCAATCCCATTGTAGTTAAATCTTCACATAAATCATTAGGTCCAATTCCCAGTGCTGCTACTGCAATGGACGGATCAACAAAATAACGTGTATCGGACGTACGTATTGCCGTTTTAGACCTCAGATTAGGATTCCACGCTTGCATATCTTCCACAACGAATATTTTTTTTAGAGCATTAATATATGATCCAACAGTATCTACACTTAAAGAATCCACATCATTAATTCTGATATCATCTCTAAAAGTGGTATTCGGTACTTGTGCTCCCTGATTCCTCGCAAATGATTTCATCAATCTCTTTACTCTCTCTGGATTCTTATTAACTCCATCTGCTCGATTTATATCAGATTTTACAACCGCATCATAGTAATCATATGATTGCATAAGAGCAGGTTTTTCACGCATTCCGATAGCCCTTGGCCATCCACCTCTAGCGATCAAAAATGCCAAATTATTAATATCCAAACTATTAGAACCACTTATCTTTTTAGGAGCATTAAATATCTCTCCTAGGCTTACTTCACCGGTTGATTCTCCAGATTCATAAAGTGACATTGGTCGCATCATCATCCATGAGAATCTTCCAGTCCCTGAATGTTTGATTTCCTTAGATTCTATAGGCACTGCTGAACCAGTAAGAATGAATTGTCCCTCATCCCCTCTTGTATCTATTTCGTATCTTATCGCGTCCCATAGTTTTGGTGCAATCTGCCACTCATCAATAAGACGCGGTGTATTCCCTAGTAGCAACTGGTGCGGAGCAACATCAGCCATTTCTATGTTGGAATCTCTCTTCGATGGCTCATCCATTCTAAGTGTGCTGTTTGAGACCTGGAGTGCTGTTGTAGTTTTTCCACACCATTTGGGTCCTTCTATGACAACAGCTCCTTTCGCTTCAAGCTTGTCCTTTAGAATATCATCTACTATTCGTGCTCTATATTCTTTCAATTCAGCCACCACCTTTCACCAATAAGATTACCCCATTTCCCGCCAATTGTCAATATTTTTCCTTGAGTTGGCCGAATATTATTCCGTGAGTTGGCTGATTTTTATTCCTTGAGTTGGCCGATTATCATTCCTTGAGTTGGCTATTTTTTCTCCTACATCAATTCTCCCCCAACTCCTTCATAGCGTCCGCAAAGCCACCAACAACAGTCGCACCTGCCAGCGCCGGATCCGCCTTTAGAGCTGCATCCCTCTGAATATTTCTGACAATTCCCGAATCCTTCTCCGTAATCCGGAACACCTCAAACGCAAGCGAAACAAGCTCAATCCCGCGGTTCTCACGGAGCTTTTCACTGGCTTTCTCAACGACTTTTCTCTCTATCTCCGGAAGACGTCCGCCTATAGAAGATGGCCTCATTCCTTCACCGGAAAATGTTCCGACAGCCGCAACTATCTCACTTGTAACCTCTGCTTTTACATGATTTATCAGATAGGCGACGGAATATTTTCTTTCAACATTTCCAATCATAAGCTTATAGATTCGCTCCGGATTGCACACTCTAAATGAAAACACGCCAGATATAATCAAGGAGCAGTCGATATCCAGATTGTTCTTTTCATCCTTAATCCTAAATGGAATGCCTACATCGGTTCCAAAGGCATTCCCCGGAATTTCCTTGGTGTTAAAATAATATACTCTCTGTACAACTGCAGGCGCATCTCCTCCATACGAGATTCTACGTCCGACTTCTTTGAGAAGGGATTTTAGCGATGATCCACCCACAATACTTGGCGACACACCACTTGAAAAAACATGCTCTCCGGGCTCTGCAAATATTGATATAACCTTGCCACTGCTGACGACTATGGCCGCCTGTCCATCAGCCACCGCAATAGTTGAGCCATCTGTAATCACATCAGATTGCGCTGTGTTTGACGAGTCCGACGAAACCCTCTTCTCTCCTCGCACCATGATTGTGTCGGCCGGAATGGATTCACAATAGAAGAATTCTTTCCATTGATCCGCCGCCAAACCACTGACAGACGCGGTTGTCGCTTTTATAATCCCCATAAAATCACCTCATGCGTTTCCTCTTAATGTCTTACGACTGGAAGGAGTAAGACCAGCAGAATGCGATTCCCCTTAATGAATCACATCTACAACCTCGCCAATATACATATCATGATGGTCATGGTCTGCATACATTGCATCAACTATTTCCTTTGGCATATTGGCTTCATCCAGGCGTTGCATAAAAAGCTTCTTACACACCAGAGTAACCTCAGCTTCCTTAAATCCCATGGACTCACCAACCTTTTGGGCTGTGAATCCTGATTCATTCATCTTGTCCATGTCTCTTCCCGACTTTGAACCAAGTACCCCCAACTCCTTCTTATATTGTTCTGGGAAGAAGCTGATAGTAAAATAGTCATTATTATCCATGAATTCATGCGTATAACGAGACTCTCTGACATACACTGTAGCCACCGGCTTGTTCCAAATTGTGCCTAGGCCACCCCAACTGATTGTCATTGTATTAAAACTCTTCTCATTTCCTGCTGTGAGAAGCGCCCATTTCTTGTCATATTGTCCAAAAATCTCTGTATTAAATTCCATTATTCTTACCTCCGTTTACAGTCAATTCTTTTTTAATAAATTATAAATATATCACCGCCAACGCCCACAGATTTATTCTAACACAAAAGCAACTACATCTCAACCTAGGCTGCAGACCTTTCTATTCTTGCTTGAATGCAGGTATATACTATTGCTATCAAACTACTGATCATTACTTCTGCAGCAATGTCTTACGACCATAGGGAGTAAGACCAGCAACATGCGTTTATTGTCTTACGACCATAGGGAGTAAGATCAGCGATATGCGATTCCCCTATATGCGGATGTTTCTTGTATCCCTCACTCTTTCTCGAACAAGTCTTTTCCCCTCTCGGGGCATGCCAAACCCTCTTTTTTCAAATAGGCATGCCCCTCAATCCTTATCAATCAAGTCTCTCCCCTTCTCGGGGCATGCCAAATTCTTCTTTTTCAAATAGGCATGCCCCTCAACCCTTATCAATCAAGTCTATCCCCTTCTCGGGGCATGCCAAATCCTTCTTTTTCAAATAGGCATGCCCCTCAATCCTTATCAATCAAGTCTCTCCCCTTCTCGGGGCATGCCAAATCCTTCTTTTTCAAATAGGCATGCCCCTCAACCCTTATCAATCAAGTCTTTTCCCCTCTCGGGGCATGCCAAATCTTCTTTTTTCAAATAGGCATGCCCCTCAATCCTTATCAATCAAGTCTATCCCCTTCTCGGGGCATGCCAAATCTTCTTTTTTCAAATAGGCATGCCTCTCAATCCTTATCAATCAAGTCTATCCCCTTCTCGGGGCATGCCAAATCCTTCTTTTTCTCTCTTCCCCTCCCTTGTAATATTCCCCAGTTTACAATATAATAGTCTTACGACCACAGGGAGCAAGACCAGCAACACATCCCTAAAAACAAAGATTTGAGGTAAATTATGAACATCTTAAATATTGAAAATATATCAAAAACATATATGTCCAAGACCGTTTTGAGCGGAGTCAGTATTGGAATTGATGATTCTGACAAGATAGGTGTAGTGGGTACCAACGGTACGGGAAAGTCCACGCTACTGGGAATTGTAGCAGGAACTATTACCGCAGATGAGGGAGAAATTGTCAAAGGAAATAGTGTGAGAATTTCTTATCTTCCGCAGAATCCCGTGTTTGATGATGACAAAACTGTGCTTGAGAATATCACGCAGAGTATTTTTTCCGGGGGCGATAACTGGGATAAAATGGGAGAGATTAAGGCGAATCTAGCGAAGATGGGGATTGAGGATCCAGAGTGTAATCCAGCCATACTTTCAGGTGGGCAGAAAAAGAGAGCTGCGCTGGTAGGGGCTATCATGATGCCAGCGGATCTTCTCATATTGGATGAGCCGACCAACCATCTTGATTCGGAGATGATTGAGTGGTTGGAGGACTATCTTCAGCGTTTTAAAGGGGCAATTCTCATGGTTACCCATGACAGGTATTTTCTTGATGAAGTTACGAATCAGATTGTGGAGCTGGACAAGGGCAGTGCATACCGTTATGAGGCCAATTATTCGGGATTTCTGGAGTTAAAGCAACAGAGACTTGATTATGAGCTTGCTGCCGAAAGGAAAGCAGCCACTCTTTACAAGAAGGATTTGGCTTGGATGTTACGAGGAGCAAGAGCCCGTTCTACAAAGCAAAAGGCTCATATACAGAGGTTTGAGGCGCTTAATAACAGGGAGCGTCCCGAGGAGGAGAGACAGGTTACACTCAGTTCTCTTCCCTCCAGAATGGGCAACAAGACAATTATTCTCGATGGAATTTCTAAGAGTTATGATGGGAGAAGTATATTTAAGAACTTTACGTATACTTTCAACAAATTAGACCGAGTGGGGATTATCGGCCCAAACGGCTGTGGCAAATCAACGCTTATGAAGTGCATCATGGGGCAAGTTTCACTGGATTCCGGCAATATAGAGATCGGTCAAACTATCAAAATAGGGTACTTTAGTCAGGAAAATGAAGCGCTTGATGAGAGCAGTCGTGTCATCGACTATATCAAGGATACCGCCGAATTCATTCACACATCTGAAGGACTTGTCTCTGCTTCCAACATGTGTGAGCGCTTCTTATTCGAGGGGGATCTCAAGTATGCGCCGATTGCCAAGCTTTCCGGTGGCGAGAAGAGAAGACTCTACCTTCTGAAAGTACTTATGTCCGCTCCAAACGTGATAATTCTAGACGAGCCAACCAACGACCTCGACATACAAACCCTAAGAATTCTCGAGGACTACCTAGACGATTTCGCCGGGATTATCATCACCGTTTCCCACGACAGATATTTTCTTGACCGCGTCGTCACGAGAATATTTTCCTTCGAAAGTGTGGGCGGAGAGCCAGTTTTGGTGCAGTCTGAGGGAGGTTACTCTGATTATCTTGCGCGTCGCAAAAAACAGGAAAATATTCCGACGAGCAAGGTGGCCAAGTCAGCACCGAGCGACAATGGAAAGGCCTATAATCAAGCACCTAAGAAAAAAACAAAGCTGTCCTTCAACGAACAGCGAGAATATGATTCCATAGAAGATGAGATTGAAAAGCTTGAGGCGAGAAGTGCTGAGCTCGACATACTTATTGCCGAATCCGCCACTGACTATTCAAAACTCGTGGAATATACCAAGGAAAAAGAAGCCGTCGACAGAGAAGCAGAAGAAAAGCTTGAGCGATTTCTGGAGCTTCAGGAACTTGTCGACAGCTTTAACAGTTGATTTAATTTCTCATACGAAACACTCTATACTTGTACCAGAGGTATAGCTTGCCCTTGTCCTTTTTCAGATACTCCATCAGAGCCAGCTGATTATCTACGGCCTCCATTAGCATAGACGTATCTACGGACTTGGAGGCATAGGCCACAAGCTCACATTGCTTGATATAATCGATTCCGCCTATGCCATTTCGGCTTGCTCTATTGTAGAATTCTTCCAGAGTCTCCCCTTGTTCTAGCCTGAAACCTAGTAGGCGGAGCACGTAAAAGTTTCTATAACATATTAGCCT
Source organism: Eubacterium xylanophilum ATCC 35991 (assembly GCF_000518685.1). Taxonomy (GTDB): domain Bacteria; phylum Bacillota; class Clostridia; order Lachnospirales; family Lachnospiraceae; genus Eubacterium_F; species Eubacterium_F xylanophilum. Next base: position 82,571 of record NZ_JAEB01000011.1, read on the forward strand.
AAATCTTGACTCTTCATTCATGCGTCTGAAACTGATTTCTGTAATTAATCTGTCTACTCCCAGGAAGATGAGGGCAAACAAGACTACGGCCCCCAAGATTAGGAGCGCAAATATTACCTTGCCCATCACATCTATATTCTGCACATCGCTATCCGGCTCTTCCCTGTTTTCTTCCGCCTCATGCTCGAGTTCTTGCTCAAGAGCATAATTTTTCTTGATACCGGTATGTGCATCTCTAGTCTCCTTGATTGTGCTCCAGGAATCCTTAAAATCACGACCGGGCGTCGGCTCAAAGGGAATCCATCCTATGCCGTCGATATAGGCCTCCGGCCATGCATGAGCCATATCTGAACTAACTTCCACCTTATCATTCCAGTCCTCTGCCACCAAAAATCCCTGAACAAATCTCGCAGGAATCCCCTCAGCTCGTGCCATCAGCACAAATGCAGTGGCAAAGTAATTACAATATCCCTTCTTTTGTTCTAAGATAAAATAGTCCAAAAATGCTTCCGGTGAATTTACATATTCCGGCATTTTCCCCGGTGTCTCTGTATATTCAAAGCCACTCAAGAATGACTCTATTGCCGCCAACTTATCATATGATGTCTTAGCTTCACTCGTCTTCTCCGCAAGGATATTTTCCACTCTGTCTGAGAGCTTAGTCTCCGGCAGAAAGCGCCGATTAATGGTCTCTTTGTAGCGTTGATATGCATCAAAGGATGTACCCAGATTTCTCTTTCCCGTTCCATCCGACCAGTCCAGAACTATATTTTGAATGTCTATTCTTGACATCATTTCTTCCCAGTTTTTCGCATTTGCCCCCTTGGCTTGGCGGAGGAATTTCTTGAAAACTTCATTGCTCAGATTCATTCGGTAGTACGGCACACTGTACTCCAGTTCGTCATCTAGAATCTTATTTGCCACCAAGTTTCCTCCCCGCTGTTCATAGTTCTCATCTCCGATGCTATTAGGGGAAAATGCAGACTTTGCGGGTGCAAAAAAGTACTTAGTCCTAAAGTCTTCGTATCTTATCTGAAATTTCACGCGACGCAGATAATCAACTTCATTTTCCGGATCATAGCTGTCCACAGCGCAGATTGTTTCTAGAGTATCTAGGAGATTATCCCTATTTTTTTCACTATAGCTACCGGTCCAATTTTTACCGTCAAAACTATCCATCGTTCTACCGCGAAGATATAATGCCGGTCCCAAGCGCTCGTCGCCAGACAGCGTCATGACTACATTGTCACTGTGAGTCAGATTCCCCCACAGTGTTCCCTCTTCAGAAAATCCAACTTTTCCCTCGTATTCATCTCCCGATGTATCAAGCATGCGATCCACCATTCTTATGGTTTCTCCAATTCTATCGTATATTTGGATGACAAATTTCCAGTCGTAGGCTTCCTTCGGTGCAGGTAGCAAAAACACGATTAATACAAGGCCAACTATAAAGGGAGAAATAGTTACCATATGTCCTCGAATGTCCGTATATCCACTCTTTTTCCAGTAATGCTGCACTTCATCTGCCACGATAATAAGCATCAAGAATAGTGCTATATCCACCCCAATCTTAGGCAAATCATAGTCCCCCTCACTTGCCATAACCAAGATGAGACCTGCAAGAATTAGCACAAATGAGGTTCTTCTCACGGGCCGACTATTTATCATAATCCAACCTATGACAAATCCCAGGACAGCCATACCAACCGCTGCCAAAATCCACTGGCTGCTACCGAGTAAACTCTGCCATTTTTCGGGGGGTGTGACAACGAGAGCCACACTTCCCGCAACTATCAAAGCTAGCGGCGCCAGAAACCTCAATCTGTTTTTGCCGTGTTTGACGAGGACGCAGATTCCCAGGACCACAAGTGCGCAGATGTAAGACGCAACTCCCTTTCCGGCGCTTGGCAGCTCCATCTGCACAATCCCCACAAATAGCATCGACAGCGGAAGCATATAGAGTAATTCATAGAGAAATCCCGTCATCACATCACCTCCGTCAAGTCCGCTTCTGTCCCGATGCGGCGGATTTCCACGCCGGGGATTCGCTCGTCTGGCAAGTTGTCAGGGACATCGTCTCTCACCAAATAAACCACGGAAAAAACGTTGTTTTCGTGGAGAATTCTCACGAAATTATGCACCTGTTCAGTCCATTCTCTTATTATAAGAAAAATGCTCCGACACTTGAACAAATCCGGTCGCTTGCAGGTTTCTTCAAACAAGTATCCCTCTGAAAAATCTTCGCGAAATGACACAAGAGACATATTTTCATAAAACCTGTCAAACTGCCCCAAACCGTATATGCGAGTCTCCTCTAACTTGGTTGCTGATACATGATATGATTGAATCGGAATATTTTTCTTCGAAAATAACATGCCAAGCGCCACTGCTGCCTCTAACATCTTGTTCTCCACCGGGAGGTAAATCATGGGGTCATCTGAACAGCGCTCGGTTCCAATGAGAATTCCCACGCCCTCCTTCTCATCGCTAATTCTATTGTGAATTAGCATCTCACCTGTTCTGGCTGTGGCCTTCCAATTGACCATTCTAAGGTCGTCTCCGGGTTCATACTTTCGAAGTAATACATCCTTATCTACGGGATTTAGGCCGGTATTGGCAGAGACCAGTTGCGGTACATCAATTGCCGCAAGGTTTTCCAATTCGATTTTAGCCGGTCTAACCACCACCGTTTTGGGCTCTCTATTGCGATATGATATGGAGAATAGGTGAAGGAAATCCTGGAGCTCTACAGTCTTGATTCCCACCTCGTACTCGCCTCTGTACTTGCAGGTGAGTTTGGTCTCCTCCTCGATTCCCGTTTTAGGTAAAAACTCATACTCTACATCATCATCCAATCCTGTAATGGTTGAAAAAGAAGAGTAGAATTTGACGCGAATGCTGACAAATGCAAAGTAAAATTCATTGATTAGTATAAAGCGAAAAGGTGTGACCTGCCCGGCCACAAGATACTTTTTGTCAATTTCCTGATAAATGTGAAAAAAAGAATATACGTACAGAAGGTAGGCAAAACAAACAACCGGCACAAATGTAAACAACGCAAAAAATCCATAGCTTATGGGACCGCCAAAAAAGCTAATCCCCACTAAGGATAAAATCCACAATATGGCTAGTATTATTCGATTACGTCTCATATACCCCTCGATTCTAATTACTCAAATGGAATCGTAGCCTGAACCATAAGTTCTTTTAGCAATCGATCCACATCATCCCCGTGAATCTTTGCCTCAGGAAGAAGTGTCAGACGATGGTGAAGAACATTTATCGCAACTGCCTTCACATCATCCGGCTTCACAAAATCTCTTCCCGACAGATATGCCTTGGCCTGAGAAGTTCTAATAAGCGCAAGCATTGCCCTTGGACTTGCTCCGAGAACAAAGCGTTTTTCCTCTCTTGTTAGTCTTACAATATCCTGAATGTATTTGATCATGTTGTCGCTGAGGGAAACCTTCTCCACTTCCCCCTTAATCTTGATAACATCTTCTGAAGTGCAGACACTCTTTACCGTATCTACAGTCTTTCCCGATATGAAATTCTTAGCTAAGCGCCACTCTTCAGATGCCTCGGGATAGCCCAATGACAGTCGCATCATAAAGCGGTCCATCTGGGCTTCCGGCAACGGATAAGTCCCCAGAAACTCCACCGGATTCTGCGTTGCAATAACCATAAAAGGTTGTGGAAGTCCATAGGTTCGGCCATCCACTGTCACTTTCCCCTCAGACATGGTTTCTAACAAGCTCGCTTGAGTTTTGGGCGAGGTTCTGTTGATCTCATCTGCCAGCAGAATCTGATGCATAACAGCGCCTTCTCTATAAGAAAATTCTCCTGTCTTGGCATTGTAAACAGAAGTGCCGATAACATCCCCCGGCAAAGTGTCCGGTGTAAACTGTATACGCCCAAAATCACAATCCATAGAATTGGCGATAATCCTTGCCAGGGTGGTTTTACCCACCCCCGGCACATCTTCCAGTAGGACATGACCACCTGCAAGCAAACATATCAGAACATTTTCCGCTATGTCCTTTTGTCCCACAAAGTATTCATTAATCTGCATTAATAGTTTTTCCATTATATACCCCTTCCGTTAAAATCCCGAAGTCCTCTTTTATATATAAATTATCTTAAGTTCCCCAAAACTTACATTTCCCTCGATTATAACCGTTGCAACTTTCTCGTCTGCACTATATGTATTGGCATCAATGCTTCCAAAGCTGCCGACAACGCGATTTTCTATCTCCCATTTTCTTGGGATGTAAAGTATGGTCTCGCCGAAGCTGTTATTCACGGATATAGTGGCAAACTCCGATGTAATATTAGCTCCATCAAAGTAAACTTTCATCTCTCCAAAACTGTTGGAGATGTCAGCATGTATCAGGTTCTGAGACTTGATATATCTAGTGGATCCGCCGAATGTGTTCTTCTCATATACGTAATCCCCGTCGGATGATGCTATGTTCTCGACGAATACATTGCCGTGTGATTCTCTGAACTCCTTGGCTCTTGCCTTATACTTACTCCTGTTTATGCTTTTGCGAAAAATCAAGTTCAGGCCTATTGTTCCGAATGCAGCGACAAGTATGATAGGCCATGGAACCAGCTTTTCCGGTATCCCAAGTGGCTGAGAGTAGATTATGAGCAAGAATGCTGATGAGAAAAGAACTCCACCGAAACTGAGCTTAACTAAGCTCTTGATAAGGCATGCGGCCAACACAACCGATAGAACTATCGCAGTCGGGCCAATGCCCATTGTGTAACCCATTGCATTTAGAACTATAAGCACTGCTGCCACAAGGAACAGCGCACCGATAAATATAGAATTACTATCTTTCATATGAATACCTCTCTTCTAATTTGATTTTCAATGCTTTGTAGTAGGATCTGGACACATATACTTCCTTGACAGAGTTGTCAAACTGGACAACACTGGTGGATGTAATATTCTTGGTCAGAGAATAAATCTTGCTCGTATTGAGTATCGTAGATTTTGATACGCGGATAAAGTTTCCCGGCAACATTTCTTCTAGCTCATACAAGCGATATTTGGTTTGAAACATATTGTCCCCGGTATGTGCACTAATACCGTCGGAACTTGTCTCAAAAAACAGTATTTGGTCCAATGGGACGTAGAACTCTTTGTCATCTTTGTACAAAACAAAGTTCTGTCCTCGACCGATGATATCTGAAACCTTTTTCTGAATAGCTAGAATCTGTGGATCTATATTCCTGCAATTAATCACCACTTCATCTTCTTCCAGGGTTTCATCCAGATTAATTCTGATTTTCATCCGTTTCCCCTTCCTTGCATTTTTTCTCATAATACTAGAAGTTCACATAAATGTAAATAGCAAAAACCTAAGTGGTAAGATTTTGGCACTAAGTGGTATGAATTCTCTTCCGTGCAGGCATGATGGCCTTCTCCGGGCACACTAACACGCATAGATGACATCCCACACATTTTTTCCCATTTAACACTGGTTTTCTGTCCTCTCCAAAACTGATGGCAGAGTGTCCACCGTCGCTACATGAAATGGCACATCGACCGCAACCTATGCATTTATCGTACTGAAATTTGGGGAATAATATCGTGTCTCTCTCCAAGCCATCTGTGGTATTGCTGACATCGTCAAGCCCTAGTCCAATGGCTTCTTTTACATTATCAAATCCCATAGATGCGAGATAATAATTCATTCCGCTGATAAGATCATCTATAATTCTATATCCATACTGCATAACCGCCGTTGTCACCTGAACGGAACCAGATCCAAGAAGGATAAATTCCATGGCATCTTTCCATGTCTCTATTCCCCCCATACCGCTTATGTAGAGATCTGAGAGTTCCGGCTTTTGGGCAATTTCTGCAATAAATTTGAGGGCAATCGGCTTTACCGCATTTCCACTATAACCTCCGACTGCCGACTTTCCTCTGACAGAAGGAGCCGATACAAATGTATGCAGATTCACTCCGGTTATACTCTTTATCGTATTAATTGCAGCTATTCCATCTGCTCCACCTCTCTTGGCAGCCTCTGCCGCCGGAATCATGGATGCCACGTTAGGGGTAAGCTTAGCTAACACCGGTATACTGCACCCCTTCTTAGCTACCCTCGTATATTTCTCAACAAGTTCAGGAATCTGTCCTATATCCGACCCAAATCCCTCTTCCATCATGTTGGGGCAGGAAAAATTGAGCTCGATTGCATCCGCACCATTTTCCTGGCACAAACCAGCTAATTCTCCCCATTCCTCTTCTGTGCTTCCCATAATGGATGCCAATATAAACTTGTTTGGATATGCCTTCTTCAGACGTCTGAATATTTCCATATTTTCTTCGACACTATGATCTGAAAGCTGTTCTATATTCTTAAATCCAACCATCTCTCCGCTACTTCCGTAGACAGCCGAAAATCTAGGTGAGGCCTCATGAATGTCAAAAGAGCAAATAGTCTTAAAAGACGCACCGGCCCACCCAGCCTCAAATGCCCTGGCACACATATCATAGTTGCTTGCAACAACAGATGAAGATAATAAAAAAGGATTCTCAAGAGGAATTCCGCAAAAATCCGCCTGTAATCGGGCACTGTCCGCCGGCATTGGTAACGCCAGTCCCGGACGCACTTCATCATAAAGTTTTAAAATAGTCCTTTGAATCTTAACCTCTCCGGCTCTGATACATGTCTCCTCGCACGGAGCCGAGCAATTGACGCAAGGATTCTGATCAGGCAATTCCGCCGACACACCCCTGCTATTATCGAACCAAACTCCCCGCAAAATCCTGTCAATTGGCAACTTTGAACAGGCTTTTCCACACGGTGCATCCTTGCACAGTGAGCAATTCAATATGCTTCTTCTGTCAATATTTGTTCCATATCCCATAAGCATTTCTCCCGTATAATATTGTTTTATTTGCAAATAATTTTATAGTCCTTCTCATATTCTATTATACAGTAAAATTCCCTTTCTCTCAATATTATAATTGTCTTACAAGCAAAGCTTGTAAGACCAGCAATATGCGTTTCCATATAATTGTCTTACAAGCAAAGCTTGTAAGACCAGCAATATGCGTTTCCAATAAAAAGCCAAGCAATCGAAATTGATCACTTGGCTCAAAACAAAACAAACAATAAGAGTGATTAACTTATATCATATACATATCACTCTGCTCCATTGGGAGTACTCTTCTCAAGAACTCTTTGGTTCTCTGCTCCCTCGGATGAGTGAATATCTCTTTGGCAGATCCCTCTTCTACCACATAACCATCGTCCATGAATACAACTTTATTAGCTATTTCCTTGGCAAATTGCATCTCATGCGTGACGATTATCATGGTAATTCCCTTCTTGGCAACTTTTCTTATGACATCGAGCACCTCTCCTACAAGTTCAGGATCAAGGGCCGATGTTGGCTCGTCAAAAAGGATTATTTCAGGATTTATAGCTATCGCTCTGGCGATACCTACCCTCTGTTGCTGTCCTCCTGAAAGAGAGTGAGGATAGCTGTCTTTTTTGTCTAACATGCCCACCAGATCAAGGACCTTAAGGGCTTTTTCCTCAGCTTCCTTCTTCGGGATCTTCCTTGCAGTATGGAGTCCTTCCAGAACATTTTCCAATACTGTTTTATTTACAAACAAATTGTAATTTTGAAACACGAAGCCCATTCTCTTGCGGAGTTCGTGGATTTCTCTCTTACTTGATTTCTTTAAGTCATAGGTCTTATCCCCCATGTCTAATACGCCTTTGTCAGCTTTCTCCAAAAAACTCATGCAGCGAAGAAGCGTGGTTTTGCCCGATCCACTTGGACCCAGGATTACCACAACATCCCCCTTGTTGACCTCTATGGAGACATCGCGCAAGACTTCAAGTTTTCCAAATGACTTTTTTACATTATTTACCTTTATCATTTTTCCTCCCTCGTGCGATATCTGACAAGCCTTTTTTCTAATAGTTTCATCATATATTCAACCAATCCTATAAACACAAGATAGATTATGAATACATCAAAAAACATATCTAGGTATCTGGTGTTCATACCACCGAGAATCTTGGCCTCTCCCATCACCTCTGTAACAGAAATAGTGAATGCAAGAGACGTTGTCTTAATCACATCAACTACTATATTTCCGCACACCGGAACCGCTATTACCATAGCTTGAGGCAAAACTATTCGCCTAAATACCTGGCGATTCGAAAGTCCCACCATATAACCAGCTTCACTTTGTCCTCTGTCCACCGATGCAATTGCCGATCGAAAAGCTTCCGTCAAAAAAGCTACTGCAGACAGGGATAGCGCAAAGTAGGCATACCATTTGTTATCAATGGAATAAACATCCACATTGAGTTTTAATCTACTCGATATGTTCTCTATCAAAAACGGAAGCGCCGCATAGATAACAAAAAGCTGCAACAATACGGGCGTTCCCCTAATTATTGACAAGATAAATCTCACTATCGCCTTGGGAACCTTCCTCTTCCCGAGCAATATAAGGGAAAACAAAACTGAGACCGGAAGGGCTATTGCTAGGGTTCCCAAAGTCAGCTGAATAGTTACCGGAAGAAACTTTATCAACTCCGGGAATGCTTCCTTCATTTTTTCAAAATCAAGCATTTGCCCTCACCCCCTTCAGTCTTTTCTCAACTCTGTGGAATAAAAGCTCCAGGAGCATGGTACATGGCCAATAGATAAGAGCCAATGCCACATATGTTTCCAGTGTGAATACATTGGTTTTAAGACCATTTAAGTAAAAGGCTCTTCCAAAAACATCATGCATTCCAATGGTATATGCAAGGGCTCCTTCTTTCATCATAAAGATAAAGATATTGCCATAGTTGGGCACTGCGACTTTCAACGTCTGAGGCGCCACAATCCTCAAAAAGGCTTTTAGCGGTGAGAGACCTACCATAAGGGCGGCCTCGTACTGTCCCTTTGGAACCGACAGATAGGCCGTTCTCAGGATTTCCGATATGGACGCCCCGAGGAGAAGCGAAAAAGTGATGACCACATATACAATCACTTCCTCGGCCTCCATGAGTATGCCAAACTTCTGCTCCAACACCATCGGCACTCCATAATAAACTAGGAAGAGTAGCACGATAGAGGGAACACACCGCATAACAGTAATATACAAACTAGCGAAAAAACCAGCTATCTTGTTAGACGAAAGGCGTCCTGCTGCGATAAAACCTCCGATAATGGTTCCAAATAATACAGACAGAATCACGTATTCGAATGTCACAAAAATATAAGGAAGAATCTTTACATAAAATTCTGCTAAAATATCCCATCGGAAAGGTCTCACATTAACACCACCTTATGTCAATTAGTTAGATGAATCATATGCAAATGCGTCATAACCATAGAACTGCTTAGACAATTCATTCATCTTTCCTGTTTCCTTGATCTCGCCAAGTCCCTTGTCTACAGCCTCAGCAAGCTCAGTTAAGTCTTTCTTGATTACAGGATATGTATGCACTGAACGGCATTCTACAAATTTCACTTTCGCATCGAAATCATGAAGATCGCCCTTCTTGTCTGTTACGATCTGCTCATAGTAGTTCTTAGGCCAAACTGCAGTATCATATCTTCCATCTGCCACCCAGCCTATTGAGTTCATGAATGCATTGGCATCATCCGTTGCATCAAGCTTGATCTCTGCTCCCTGGTGTTCCTGATTGTACTTATAAACCACATAGTAGAGACCATCACCGGCAAGGATTGGAGCCAGTGAAAGCTTTTTCTTAGCCACGTCATCAAATCCCTTGACATCCTTGTTATCCTTTGGAAGAACCAAACCAACTAGTGACGCACCGATTGGGTTTTTAGGCAAATTATATGCCTTGTCTCTCTCATCTGTGTAGAAAGCATTAGACAATACAATATCAAACTTACCTGTAGTAAGTCCTGTATACTCCGCTTCCTGAGTTCCCGCGTTGATAAACTTAAATTCATAATCTTCCAACTTCTCGTCCAATATCTTCATAACTTCTATCTCATAACCGGTAAGGTTACCTGATTCATCTTCATATGCAAGTGGGAATGCATTGTTCTGATATGCAACATTTACCACCTTTTTGCCGTTGTCCTCGGCCTTTTTTCCGGCTTCACTGGTCTCTGTTTTCTTAGTACATCCTGTTGCTCCTATTGCGAGCACAGCTACCAACAACAATGATACAATCGTTTTTTTCTTCATATTTGTTTACCTTCCTTTTCTTATTTTATTTAATTAAAAAGTTCGCTAAGCGCCTCAGAGCATCCTCCACCGAAAAGTCAGTTTCAAGAGCATTTACCTCATATCGAAGCAGTATTTTCTGTGGCTTGGGTCCTATCTTGCTTACGAGAAAATACTGACAATCGGAGAGCTCTCTACCCACTGCATCCAGTTTTTCGCTGTCATGACCTATGCAACCATTGTCACCTCTGTCAGAGCATTTTCTATCACTTTTTTCGCAGGAAAATGTTCCGCGGTCCTCCGACTGGGCTATGTTCAAAACCCTTTCTTCGACCTTGTGAAATGTTCCATCTTCCAAATCAATATCATAGATAAATACTCTCTTAGCTTGGCCGAAATGGGTATCAACCTTACTTCCGTCGGTCGTCGCTGCTGCTACTCTGACTGCGCTCATTAGCTCCTCCTTAATATCAATGATCCGCGTGAGTGGTATTGGTAATCATTCCATCGCTAAATAGTCCGCTATAGAGGTCCTCTAGCAAAGTTAATGCCCCGTTATATCCCACATAGGATTTGTTTAGGATAACTCTCTCCGTAATAGGTAGACTCAGTGGAACTAGGATACTGTCATTGTTCTCCCTAGCCAACTCCTTATCCCATGAGCTTCCGAGAATAACTGATCTCACTCCACTCTCTTCCAGTTTCTCTCTTATATCATCCTGTATAACTCTGTTATCCCCTTCAAACTTCACGATTCCATCATATCTCTCGTCGATTTCATTTAGAAGTTCCTTGATATAAGCTTGATTCTTCTGATCAGGGGAGTCTATATCATAGAATCCCTTTGGTGTGAAGCCAAGCTCCTCCACCAAGTATTTACTAACTCCCAAACCGTATGCACTGTCTGCGACAGTATATACATGGTAAGGGAGGTAACAACCAAAGTCTGATACCAGATCTCCGAAGGAAACGAAGTACTCCTTGAACCTCTTTTCTTCTCTCTGGATAAATCTCTCTACAACATCTTCTTCCAGCTTGGCAAAATCTGCAACTTTTCGGAGGAATCTAGATGTCTCCTTGAGTCCCACAGGCAAGATTGGATAGTGCAAAAATGGTGTCTTGTAGAGTTTTTCCAATTTCTTTGCCGCAGATAGTCCTACCCAAGGGCCTATTACCAAATTGAATTCGGCGTTCGGAATATTCATCCACTCCTCCTTAAAGCCCTTGCTTCCGGAGCCGTAGAGAATATTTACTTCCAATCCTATTCCCTCTAGTAATCTCTTGATTTCCTCAAGGTCACCTCGCCAATATGCGTCCTGGAAAGGCACAACGCTAAATACGTTTACCAATCCCTTCTTTACCTTGGCATTTGGAACCTCAAAGGATATATATTGATCTATTATGGCATCAACTACCAATTCATGTCCCAGGTAGTTGTTTCCTTTAAATCCTGAAGTATCTACGCCGACTACCGGATAACCTTCATCGGCAAATTCACAGGCAACCTGCTTTACATCATCTCCGATGATGCCGGCACTACATCCGGCTTGTATCACATACAAGTCACCATCGATTACCTTTAGCGTTCCCTCGACGTTTGCCCTAAGCTTTTTCTCTCCGCCAAAAATAACCTCAGTCTGAGTGGTATTCGTGCAGGAAATCTGTCCGCCTCCTGCATATCCCTCACCTTGATAACCTGCTCCGGTGCCCGCAAAAGAGAACTGTCTTGAAGCACATCCCGGACCTGCATGTACAATCGGAATTCCCTTGGGAATTGCCAACACAGTCTGAACCGAACCAAGTGCACACGTGTATTTTGCTTGTTCTATTAGATGACTCATTTCTTATTTCCCCTTTCAAAGTAAAATGGATTTTCTTGTTCTTTCCACCACTTAGAGTATGGAAATTCGTTGTACTCAGCCAATGTCTGAAGGATTCCTCTTGTCTCCAATAGCGCTTTGATTCGTTTTCCTGTGGTTATGACACCATCATATCCGGCACTGATATTGGTCTCGCCTTCTAACAGGCTTGGGATTCCCAGCTTTCCGCCGAGAATTGTCATGTTCATATGACGAACGATCATTACATCCGGCTTAGCTTTCTCAAGTATTTTCAATACCTGATAAGGCTGTTTGTTACAAACAGAGAAATTCTCTATATCTCCTGTCTTCTCCACCAAAGCTTTCAAAGTGTCCTCCGTTACGGACTCCAAATCATTCTTCATATCGTGGTGAAGAGTAGTTACTCCGGCAATCTCCATTCCAAGATCCTTAACGACACTGCCCACGTTGTGCGCATATGAGTCACCCGCAAAAATGTATACTTTCTTCCCTGCAAGATCTCTTCTCAAGGATTCAAGATCCTCGCTAATTCTCTCATGCTCTTCCTTTATTACCTGCTCTACTATATCTTCTTTTCCTGTATAACTTGCCACTTCTCTGAGCCAATTGTCAGTCCACTCCAGGCCAAATGGGGCCGGGCTCTTGACTTTTGGCACACCAAAATCTTCTTCAAGGACACTTGTAACATATGTGCCCAAAGTCTCACAAATATGTGAAGAACAAGCTGCCTCAGGCATGCGCTTAAGCTTTTCTACATCGGCTAATGGAACCAAGTAGTTAGGCCTAAGCCCAAGTTTACCGAGAAGCGGTGTAAAAGTATCGCTTCCAAGGAAGTTGAAAATATTCACCAAATCCTTCTTCTTCTCAATTTTCTCTTGGTGTCTCACAAGCTTCTTGAGAATTCCATGGTATGCAGCATCAAAACCTGAAGACCATATCTTAGACTTGAATCCCTCGCAGTATACAGGTATAACCGGTATACCCAACTCATCTTCAGCTTCTAGAGCCGTTCCCTCTATGTCATCACCCACGATTCCGGCGGCACACGAAGAGTGTATAAATATTGCCGAAGGATTAAAGCGAGTATTTGCTTCATTAATTGCTTCCTTGAGCTTCTTAACTCCACCGTATACTGTATCTTTTTCAGTTATATTACTACAGAGAACTCTCACCTTGTCCGGCTCCTCGCCACGCTCCAAGGCCGAATTGCGAAACTGAGTATTATTTAGTGGTGTATTGGCAAAACATCCCATAGGGGAATGCACAACAACCGCAGCATCTCTTATGAAAAATGTAATCGTGCTGGCTGTCATCTGTGCACAGTCACTACACTGACTGTAACTTCTCTCCTTACAGAAAAACTCATCCTCTGAAGCGTTAGCCAGATCACTTGCCTTGCCGTCATAATATATGATAGATTTCAATCGATTCTCACGGATGGAAACCTCTGTCTGATCTAATTTTGAAGCCATAGTGTTCTCCTCTCCTCTAAATCTGATAATCGTCAGCCATATCCATCAATCCGAACTCCAAGAGGATCTCCTCAAGTCTCTCCTGAGTCATAGGAGTTGGAATGGCAAAGTCCTCATTCTTTATAACTGCCTCAGCAAGGTTTCTATACTCCTGAGCCTGATTTGACTCAGGATTGTACTCGATAACCGTCTTCTTATTGATTTCCGCTCTCTGAACGATGTTGTCTCTTGGCACAAAGTAGATAAGCTTAGTTCCAAGTTCCTTTGAAAATGCTCGCAACAAATCCAATTCACGGTCTACATTTCTACTGTTACAGATAATTCCACCAAGCCTTACACCGCCACTTCTGGCATACTTGCGAATACCCTTGGAAATATTATTTGCCGCATAAAGAGCCATCATCTCTCCACTTGCCACAATATAGATTTCCTTTGCCTTACCCTCACGAATAGGCATCGCAAATCCGCCGCAAACAACGTCACCGAGTACGTCATAGAATACATAATCAAGGTCATCTGTATATGCACCCAGATTTTCCAAAAGTCCGATAGAAGTGATAATTCCTCTACCTGCACATCCCACACCCGGCTCAGGTCCACCTGACTCCACACATCTGGTTCCGCCGTATCCCTCTTTCAAAATCTGGTCAAGTTCTACGTCTTCACCCTCTTCTCTGATGGTATCTAACACTGTCTTCTGCGCCAATCCACCGAGTAAGAGTCTTGTTGAATCCGCCTTTGGATCACAACCAACCACCATTACTTTCTTGCCGTGCTCTACCAATCCTGCAGTCAAGTTCTGTGTAGTTGTTGACTTTCCGATTCCTCCTTTGCCATAAATTGCTATCTGTCTTAATTCACCCATTGTTCTCTGTCCTCTCTATTCAAATAACCTCTGTATTTTTATATATTTAATCAACTTCTCTATGGATTCCTGAATCATCCCAGGAATCTCGTAACTTTCAATTCCCATGCTCTCTGCCATAGCCGCCGCTCCATTGCCTATGCGACTGACTAGCAAATACCGGCAATCCTCGAGCTTCTCCAGGTTTTCTCTGAGTCGTCTCTCATCGTGATCTCCCTGATCACACACGGGAGTCATCTCTCTCTTCTCAAGAAAAATATTCCGCTCGTCTTCGCTCACCTGATAAATGTAAAAGCCTTTCGCCTTGCCAAAATGATCATTGACTACTATTCCATCGCTGGATGCCACCGCAACTCTATAATTATCCATGAGAAAATGTCTCCTTGATATTCAATCTTCTCTGATAGATTTGATCGCCAAATTCTGACTTTCCAGGAACTCCAACTGCATCTGCCCTACAACGCTGACAGTGTCTAAACACATCTATATACTTAGATGCCTTGGTTCTCGCCCCGTCAATCTGAGCACATGTCGGAGGAGTTATATCCTTCAACTCATGCTGTGGAATCAGCGGAATGATATTATATATGGTGGCTCCCGCTTCTTTTACTGTCTTTGCTATCTCCTCGATATGATCACCGTTTATCTCCGGCACCAACACAGTATTTACTTTGATAGTAATTCCTGCAGAAGCTATCTTCCTGATGCCGGCCAACTGATTCTCTATGAGAATCTTTGCTGCCTCCACACCCTCGATTTTCTTGCCGTGATAGATTATGAAAGCATTGAGCTTTTCCTCTATCTCCGGATCAACGGCATTTACAGTGACAGTCAGAGAGTCTATTCCAATATCTATTATCTCATCTGCTCTCTCGTCAAGTAAAAGCCCGTTAGTGCTCATGCACTTTATGAGGTCCGGAAACTTCTCGCGGACTATTTTAAAAGTATTAAGCGCATTGTCCGAGGCAAGCGTGTCTCCCGGTCCGGCTATTCCTGCAACTTTAATATCCGGACAAATCTCCAACGCCTTGGTTAGAATATCTTCGCACTCCTCCGGCTTTAATACCTTTGAAGTCACTCCGGGACGCTCTTCTACATCATTTACCTGCCTGTCGCAAAACCTACAAGCTATGTTACAGCCCGGACTCACCGGAAGGTGGATTCGGCCCGCGTTGTTCTTCTGACCGCCAAAACAGGGATGGGAATTCTGCAAATCTTTGTATGTATTGCTCATAAGTACCACACCATCCTTAATTCGCATTAATCCAGATTATGAATTAAAAAGTGGTGTTGACAAATATCTGTCTCCTGAGTCAGGAAGAAGAGCTACGATAGTCTTGCCCTTGTTCTCAGGTCTCTTGGCAAGAATCTCTGCTGCCTTCAACGCTGCTCCGGATGAGATTCCAACAAGGATTCCCTCTGAAACGGCAAAAGCCTTGCCCTCTGCAAATGCGTCCTCATTCTCGATTGTTATGATTTCATCATAAACATCTGTATTCAATACATCCGGCACAAATCCTGCTCCGATTCCCTGAATCTTATGGGCTCCAGGCTTTCCTGTTGATAGCACTGCGCTTGATGCAGGCTCCACAGCCACAATCTTCACATCCGGATTCTGACTCTTCAAGTACTCGCCGACTCCTGTAATAGTTCCGCCGGTTCCCACTCCTGCAACGAAGAAATCAACCTTTCCGTCTGTCTGCTCCCAAATCTCTGGGCCTGTGGTCTCTCTGTGTACCTTAGGATTTGCCGCATTGACAAACTGTCCGAGGATCACTGATCCCTCTATCTCATTTTTGAGCTCTTCTGCCTTGGCAATAGCTCCCTTCATTCCCTTGGCACCCTCAGTCAGTACCAATTCTGCGCCATAAGCCTTGAGAAGATTTCTTCTCTCAACACTCATCGTGTCAGGCAATGTAAGGATTGCTTTGTATCCCTTGGCAGCTGCCACAGCTGCAAGTCCGATTCCTGTATTACCACTTGTTGGCTCGATGATTGTCGCACCAGGCTTCAAAATTCCACTGTTCTCCGCGTCTTCAATCATTGCCAATGCGATACGATCTTTGACAGATCCGGCTGGATTGAGATACTCAAGCTTTGCCAATACAGTAGCCTCTGTAATTTCTCTTTTCTTTGAATACCCATTTAATTTCAAAATAGGTGTCTTTCCAATTAACTCCAATGCACTTTCTCTAATTTCACTCATAATTTCATCCTCCTTATTGTTTGAATACGTTTTCTTTTTCTCGGCTAATCACATTGCCGTTTGATTGATTTAAATCTTATCACATCCTGTTGAACTTGAAAATTTCGGAAGTCTTATCGTCTGTGATAACTGTTACTTATCACACTATTTTCTTCAGCCTTTCCATGCATTCTTCTAGAATTTTCCTGCTCGTAGCCACGTTTATTCTATGGAATCCCTCCCCGGTCTTTCCAAATATCTTGCCACTGTCAAGCCACAACTTGGCATCATATATTAATCTTCTCTCCAGCTCCTCCGGATCTATTCCCGTATCTCTAAAGTCAAGCCACATGAGGTAAGTACCCTCTCCGTGAATCACTCTCACTCCCGGAATATTTTCCCTCACATATTCCTTGACATATTCTATGTTCCCGCGAATGTATTCCATCATCTTCCGGTACCACTCTTCCCCATGTTCATAGGCGGCCTTTACTGAAACCAAACCCAAAACACTCAGCTGGCTGATTCCAACTGCATCAATCTGCTTTTTGATTTTCTTTCTGATTTCCAGATTGGGAATAAAAATGTTCGATATGAGCATACTCGCTAGATTAAATGTCTTACTTGGCGCTGTGCAAATAATCGATATATCCTCAAATTCCTTCTTCACCTTGGCAAATACCGTATGTTTTCCCTCAAATACAAAATCGTGGTGGATTTCATCACTTACCACAAGGACGCCGTGTTTGAGGCAAATATCACCAAGTTTTGTCAGTTCCTCCTCCGTAAACACTCTTCCGGAGGGGTTGTGAGGGTTACACAAGATAAATAGTCCGACATTGTACCTAACTATCTTCTCCTCAAAATCCCGGAAGTCGATATGATACTTATTGTCCTCTCCCAGATACAAGTCATTACTTACAACTTTTCTCTTGTTATCCTCGATAACTTCCGAGAAAGGATAATACACAGGTTGCTGGATAAGCACGTAATCGCCCTCTTCTGTAAAAGCCTTGACAGCCATAGCTAACGCAAATACAACACCGGGAGTCTTAACCAGCCAAGAGGGCTTGATTTTCCAGTCATGATGCTTTTTCATCCAATTTTCCAGAGCTGCAAAGTACTCTGATTTCACTTCACTATAACCGTATATTCCATGCTTTGCTCTCTCAATTACCGCGTCTTCTACGTAGGAAGTGGTCTTAAAATCCATGTCAGCTACCCAGAGTGGTAACACGTCTTCAGGCAATCCTCTCACCCTGGCAAAATCATATTTAAGGCAATCTGTTCCCCTTCTCTCAACCACTTCATCAAAATCAAGATTTCTCTCTGCCATGCAATCACTCCCTCCCACTAATAGCACTGAAGATGCTCTCCAATTCTCCAAGCAAATCCTCGATATCCTCAACTCCCATAGAGAGTCTGAGGGTTCTGGAAGTTATTCCATTCTTCTGGCGCAACTCCTCCGGAACATCTGCGTGAGTCTGAGTGACCGGATAAGTCAGAAGAGTTTCGACACCGCCCAAACTCTCGGCAAACTTAATAAGTCTAACCCTCTCCAGAATCTCCAGAGCCTGCTCCTCCGTCTGCAAGTCGAAGGTTATCATAGAGCCAAATCCTCTTGCTTGGCGCTTGATTATGTCATGTCCCTTGTGATTAGGCAAACCCGGATAATATACCTTGGTAACTATATCCTGTTTTGTAAGCCACTCCGCCATCTTTAGAGCATTGGACTGGGATTGCTCCATGCGAAGTCCCAAAGTCTTAATTCCCCTCAGTATAAGCCAGCTGTCAAAAGGTGACAGTCCCGAGCCCGTTGTCATTGCCATAAATCTTAGTTTCTCGATTATCTCCTCATTATTCGAAACAACAAATCCTGCAAGTGTGTCATTATGTCCTCCCAAGAATTTGGTGCCACTGTGAACCACCACATCTGCTCCCAAATCCAAAGGATTCTGAAAATAAGGCGACAAAAATGTATTGTCTACAATCAGAACTAGATTGTGCTTTTTGGCTATCTCAGATATTTTTGTTATATCTGCTATATTCATCATTGGATTAGTCGGTGTTTCAAGGTAAATTGCCTTGGTGTTGTCCCTTATTGCCCCCTCTATGTCATCCTCGGAACATTTTAATTGGGTAAACTCATAACCGTTTTTCGCAGAGACATTGTCAAATAGTCTGATAGTGCCCCCATAGAGATCTGTCTCCACTATAAAATGATCTCCGGGGTTAAAGGTCTCCATCAAAAGTGAGATTGCCGCCATCCCTGACGACAGTGCCAGAGCGTCCTTGCCGCCTTCAAGCCCTGCTACCACCTTCTCAAGTTGCTCTCTGGTGGGATTTTGGAGCCTGCTATAATCATATCCGGTACTCTGGCCCACTCCCGGGTGTGCATATGTTGCTGTTTGATAAATCGGAAAGCTTATAGCCCCGTAATTCTTAATCTCTTCGTCTTCTAAGTGAAGACATCGCGTGTTTATGCCTCTTTTCATGGTTTCCTCCTTGCATATCATAGTTTTCGCTTTAAACATTATTGACATTTACCACGATAACATATACACCTCATTCTTGTATAATTCATAGTATTTATTGTTTGTTATAAATAAAACTTATTGCAGTGTTTAAACAGGCTCTACACGGGCGTTTACAGGAAACGCATGTCGCTGGTCTTACTCCCTGCGGTCGTAAGACATTTAACAGGAAACGCATGTTGCTGGTCTCGTTTGGAGGTGATGAGTTAGCGTTCAGCATTTTGGGGTAAAAGTACGGCTAGATATCTTGATTATGCGAGTTTTTCCGTACTTACCGGCAATTGAGAATTTTGCGTTCAGCGTTTTTTGGGGGAATTACGGCTAGATTTCCTGATTTCGTGTTTTTTTCCGTACTCGTCGTGGATTGAGATGTTTGTGTTTGACGTATTTGGGGGAGAGTACGGCTAGATTTGAGAATTTTGAGAATTTTTCCGTAATATCTTAAAAGAGGTCGTGACAAGCTTCAGTGCTTGACCTGATAGTACGGCAAAATTCTAGAATTTTGAATTTATTTCCGTAATATCTTAAAAGAGGTCGTGACAAGCGTTAGTGCTTGACCTGAAAGTACGGCAAGCAGGGAGATCAACACCCACAAAAAAACAAAGCCTTCATCTGAAAGCTTTGCTAAAATATTATTAATTTGTTATTATCCACGGTTCCTGTGATAGATTTCTTTTTGAATATAAAGTTTCTCATCTGCCAGAGCTATAAGCCCTGCTGCTGTCATACCTCCCGATGTACAAATCGCACATCCATAGCAAATAGATATCTGCGGTATCAGATCTGCACATCGCTCCCTCAGGCTGTCTACTTCCTCCTGCAAAACATTCTGAAGATCCGTCTTTTCCCGCAAAATCAGGACAAATTCATCTCCTCCATATCTGGCGCAAAAACCTCTGTTTTTATCCGACACATTTCTAATGGCATCGGCAACAAGCTGAAGTGCTCTATCTCCAACGAGGTGGCCAAACTTGTCATTTACCTGCTTAAAATCATTAACATCTATCATATAAAGACTAAACGGCTTTTCCTCTGTGGCCGTATGAATTGCATCCTGCAAAAAAATCTCCATTCTCCGTCGATTGTTGAGCCCCGTAAGCGCATCTGTGTATATCTCGCTGTTCTGAATCTCGAGAAAAGAAAATAAAATCGCCAAAAATGTTCCAAGAGGTACAATAGGTGTAAGTGGAATCATCCCCTCCAAAACTGCGGCAATCGCAGGAAATATGATGAAGAAAAGTGGCAATCTGTACTCTTTCTTAATCTTTACTTCCTTATCCGAAAAGCTCTGAACATAGGAGTGGACACCACTTCCAAAAAGCTGCAAAAAGACTAACGCAAGGTGAAGTGTATACCAATCCGTAGTTTTATAGAATCCATTTTCGTCAATATAAAAAATAAAATTGGTAAATGCCGAAGACACAATAATCATAATGTCAACCGCCGCAACGATATAGTGTATTCTTATTAGCATCTTCATCTTCTCGGTATTCTCTTGTCCAATTCTATATATGACAAAAACACACCACCCAAGAATTAGGAGAGATACCGCCACAAGCCCCATGGTGCTTGTGATAATATTGCCGGTCACATTAAATGGAATCAAGCCGCCCTCTCCAAGCGCCCATATACCATCACATAGTAAATACAGTATATAATACAGAGCCATTCCCCTAAAATGTCTCATCTGCGTATCTGTACCAACATTTTTATTGGCTTTTATAATTATACCCACTGAGAACAGAATGCAAAAAACTTCTGTGATCACGTAGGGAATATATATTGATGCTCTATCCATAATCCCCTATCTCCTTTTTCATACCAATCCCATAATAAACTAGTGCAGTAACTGCCAAAATCATACCTTTTATACATATCTTAACACAAAAAGAACCATATCTCAATAATATTGATATGGTTCTTTTTCATGATAAGGATTTATTTACATACTCCAGCTCTGAGATACCATCTGCTGTCTTGTCATTCTGCTGTATATGCTATCTCGCTTAGCCAAATGTTTTGGACTTCCCTCTTCAGCCACCTTGCCGTCTTTGAGTACGACGATATGGTCTGCATTGGCAAGATGTCTCAAACCATTTCATTGCCATCCGATGTAACGGATAAAACAGCTATAGCTACTGCTCTTATCCCAGTTACAGGATTTATTGCTATTCTTCTCATAAATGTATGAACTGTTGTCCCATTAGGGAACGCCTCATCCACAAATAATCGCTTCCCGGTATTGGCACATTCAATCAGATAGGCCAAAAAGCTTCCTCTATGCTGTTCCGGAATAGTATCAAATCTCTCAAATTCTTTTCCCACATTTCTAGGAAATGTTCTCCGAGAAAATTCAAGATAAGACGCATTACATCTTGCGATACGTACAGAATCATCTGTAAGCTCCATTACCACCATAGGTATAGAGTTATAAAAGCGATCAAATTCTCTGTCTTCTGTTTCGAGCGCCCAACTGAGATCATACAAATTAATCTTACTGAGATTCTCAAAATATGGCATCTCCGCGGTGGATTCAAAATCAATATGCACACCATTATGCTCACAATGAATATATCTATCAACCACATTTTCAAGTGGCAATGGCTTGGTATAATAATATCCTTGAAGCTTAATGCAGCCGATATCCTGTAAGAAAGCCTCATGCTCCTCAGTTTCAACACCTTCACATACTGTATCGATGCCAAGATCGGTTGCCATTCTCACAAGATTAGACAGTATTATTTTTCCATTAATTCCATCACCAAACTTGTGAAGAAAACTCATATCAAACTTGATTAGATCAAACTCCAAATCATGGAGTACATCAAGAGATGAATATCCGCTTCCAAAATCGTCCATCCAAACTTTGAATCCCAGTTCTCTGAAACGATTTACCTGTAACTTCATATATTCAAAATCCGAAGCAATTATACTCTCAGTAATTTCTATAGTTAGCAAGCTGTGATCAAGCTCAGCTGCATCCATTCGCGCACATATCTCACCTACAATATCACAATCGTTAAAATCCGTTCTTGACAGATTTACCGAGTGTGTTACCGGATCTAGTCCAAGTGATTTGATTGTTTTAATCTTCTCTATTACCTGATCAACCACATACAAATCAAGCTTGTATATAAGATGTGCCTCCTCAAGTATATCGATAAAATCCGCCGGAGAGAAAAAACCTCTTTCTGGATCTATCCACCTTGAAAGGGCTTCTTCCTCACACACCCGTCCATTGATTGCTCTGACGATTGGTTGATAGTAAACATTTATCCACTTATTGGCAATAGCTTGATCAAGATGGGATATAATATACTCTTTTTTCTCCAAATCCTGCTCAAGTTCCTTGTTATAATATCTAATATCTGATGTATATGTATTTCTCAGCAAATCACAGGCAACTTTGGCATTATCACATGCCACAACGACATCTGTATTAGCGGAATCCACAACATATACACCCACTCTAAGTGGCAAGACACCCATCTTAGCCCTTTTTTTCCATGCTGAAAAAAGACGTTCTACTTTATCTTCAACGTCTTTACTGTTCGTCACTACCACAAAATGGTCCTGTATAAAACGACTACAATTCTCATTCCCAAACTGTTCTATGAGTATCGAAGCGAGAGCAATAAGCAGTTCATCCCCCAATCTGAAACCATGCTTATGATTATACTGTTTCATACCTGTGATATCAAAAAACACAATCGCAGGAGTATCTCCTTTAGCCAAAAGGTGATTAATCTCTGCTTCCGCTAATTCATAGAAATATGACATGCTTGGCAACCCAGTGAGATTATCATATGTTTTTTCCATACTTCACCTATAATCCTTCTTACTTATACTTTTCCTACTTCCCACTGTATATATATTATATGACATTCTTTGCGTGTTGTACATAGTTTTTGCTATTCTATCACATTTAAAATATCCCCCACAAATTTCTATTCATTAAAACATTTCTTCGAATTGCTGCGCCGGAAGGGGCTTGGAAAAATAGTAACCCTGAATAATCTGACACCCCATACTCTTCAACCTGTCATATTGGGCTTTTTCCTCCACTCCCTCTGCAACTACGGGAACTCCAAGAAATCTTGATATATCCATCACTAATTCGCAAAGCTTCAAACTCTTCTCATCCTTTAGCATATTTCGCACAAATTCCATGTCCATTTTAAGGACATCTACGGAAATAGTCGTAAGCATATTTAGCGACGAGTATCCGGATCCAAAATCATCCATCTCAATCTTGAACCCTATGTTTCTCAAGCTGTTAACCACCTCAATTAGGCGATCAGCACTGTCACAATATGCACTTTCAGTTATCTCAAGCAACAAGTCACTGGTTGTCAGACTATTTTTTTCTAAAATATTTAATAACTTGGCTTCTAGATCAGGGGCAAAAATATCTATTCTTGACACATTTACTGAGACAGGCAATCTAACTCCCAGTCTTTCTTTCCACTGTGCTATCTGAGTTGCTGCCTCTTCCCACACATATCGGTCGAGCTTTTGTATGAGACCATTTTCCTCGAACAACGGTATAAAGTCTCCCGGACTAATCATGCCCAATTCAGGGTGATTCCACCTTATAAGCGCTTCTGCACTTCGAAGAACCGGTTCCTCTCCATCAATGGCATACTTGGGTTGATAATATACAACAAAATCCTTGTTTTCTATGGAACTCTCCATGTCCCTTATCAACCTCTCATGGTACAATTGCCTATCGTGCGCCTCTCTGTCATAATATGCTATCTGACTTGTATAATCTCCGCGAAGACCATCGCAAGCTAGTTTGGCATGATCAAACCACTGTTCCGGTGGATCAGCTCTGTCCACATTTTTATTTACGCCGATGCGAAGTCTTATCTTGGCATTCTCAAAAGACACTTTCTCTAACTCCGCGAGAATCCGCTCCGCAAGAGTACAGTAATCAGACGTACAGGAATGAAATATATAAAAGATGTCAGCCGTACATCTGCTGGCAATCCCATACCCATCACCTAATTCCGCCATAATCATAGTCGCAATCTTTTTCAGGATATTGTCGCCCTCGCGTCGTCCATAAATCTCATTTATCAAGTGAAAATGTTCTATGTCCATAACAATGGCGTCCATCTTCTCATCGTTGTACTTTTCAAGTTGCTTGATGTATTCAAAGAAAAAATCTCTCGTATACAAACCTGTGAGAGGATCTGTTTCCGCCGAGTCAATTAATCTTTTCTTTTCGTAAAGATCAATTATTCTCTCACATCTTGCCAATATAACTTCCGGTACATTGTATGGTTTCGTGATAAAATCGTCCGCTCCCGCGCGTATACTTGCAACCTCTGCATCTTCTTCTTGGGTCATTATAATTACAGGTATTCGTGAAAATCTAGGGTCCGATTTACATATCCCAAGCATCTCTTCACCGCTCATGACCGGCATCATAAGGTCTAGCAATATAAGCGAGATGGTTTCTGCAGTTTCATCCAGAACATTCAATGCCTGCTGCCCGTTTTCGGCATATATCACATCATAGTCACTCATCAAGAGGTTTCCCAGAATCTCACGATTTATCCGTTCGTCCTCTACTACAAGTACCTTGCGCTTTGCTCTGACATTTTTTAGTATATCGCTCATCGCTCCTCCTTTCCGACCTCATCTCTGAGTCCTATCAACTCTTCAAGACATCCGTATAATCTCTCCGGTTCGACCGGTTTTGAAAGATGTGCATTCATTCCCACCTGCAGCGATCTCTGAACATCCTCATCAAATGCATTGGCAGTCAATGCTATTATCGGAACATTTTTCGCATCTTTTCTATCTAATTCTCTGATTGCCACAGTCGCCTCAAGTCCGTCCATCTCCGGCATTCGCACGTCCATCAGGATTGCATCATAGTAGTATTCTTCGCTATTATTAAACATATCAAGGGCAATCTTACCATTACTTGCAGTTTCAGTTATAAGCTCTTTTATAGCCAGAACTTCTTTCATGATTTCCGCATTTATTTCCATGTCCTCGGCGAGAAGTATTCTTCTTCCCCTGAGTTCTGCTGAATGTTTTTTTCTGATTCCCGCAGAATTATTCTTGCGGGCTATCCGCTCAAATTCATCCAAAACGTTCGATGCGAACAATGGTTTGGCAAGAAAACTGTCTACACCGGCGTGAAGTGCCTCATCTATTATTTCATCCCAATTAAATGAAGTGAGAATTATAACTGTCGTTTCGCTGTCATAGCGCTCCCTTATTCTCCTTGCGACCTCGAGGCCATCCATCTCCGGCATCTTCCAATCCAACAGAACCAAACCATAATGTTCCTGTTTGGTATGCGCTACTTCGATCATGTTAAGTGCTTCTTCCCCTGACAAAGCTATATCTGATTTGATCCCCGCCTCATCAAGTACAAGTCTGGCGTGTTCTGCTGCCACTTCTTCATCATCTACTACAAGAATGCGAAGGTCCTTCAAGTTGATAAAACTGCTGTCAACATTGGAATAATCGCAATTATTTAGAGTGACTACCACAGTAAACTCCGTGCCCTCACCTTTCTTGGACTCGACAGAAATAGTGCCATTCATCAAGTCAACAATGTTCTTGGTGATGGCCATCCCCAAGCCTGTACTTCCGTACTTGTTATTTCGACTGTTGTCCTCCTGGGTAAATGGCTCAAATATCTTAGGGATAAAGGCCTCCTCAATTCCGATTCCGGTATCCTTTATTACAAATCTAAGAGTACTTCGCCCCTCAAATACATTTGTTCGATCCACCTTGAGCGTTACACTTCCGGGGGCATCAGTGAATTTAATAGCATTGCTTATAATATTGATTATAACCTGCTTAAGCTTCATATCATCTCCGATATAGAAGTCGGCAACTCCGCCCATCACACTACACTCGTACTTGAGCCCCTTCTCACTACACTGGGACATGACCATAGTATTGATCTGCTCGAGCATGGATCGGAAAGAAAATTCCTCATTTCGGAGTACCATTCTTCCCGACTCGATTCTACTCATATCTAAAATATCATTAATCAATCCCAGAAGGTGTCTTGCACTCTCTCCGATTTTGTCGAGATATTCTCTTGTCTCCTCAGGCAATTCTTGATTCCTAAGAGCAAGTGAATCAAGTCCGATAATCGCATTCATCGGCGTCCTTATCTCATGACTCATATTGGACAAAAATACTGTCTTAGCTCTGCTTGCCTCCTCAGCCGTCTCTAATGCATCTGAAAGCGCCTGATTCTTGGCCAGAGATTCTCTCATTTCAGCATCAATATCCGTAAATCCCGCTCCTATAGCATGTACGATATGGTCCTCTCGTTCATCCGGTTTTCTCACACCAGCCATTCTGAGCATCTCATAAGATTCTTCTCCGCCTCTTCTGACAAGATATCTAATAGAAATTATCCGGTTTTTGTCAAGACTTTTCCTAATTTCGTCCGGATCAGTAAACTTTAGGAAGGCTTCTCTGTATTCTTCAGTAACATATTTTTCGGCATATTTTCTCAGTTTCTCCAAATAGTCGAAGCCCTCTTCATTATCAAGAATTCCATCCTCATCACTGTCATCGCTTCTGTAGCATATACCTCGTCTCGTATCAAGATTAATATAATACACACTTCGATAATCCGATGCCAGCGCAGTTATCATATTGTCCTGTCTTCGACTCATCTGCTCTTGCTCCAACAGTTCATCCTGAAGTGCAATCCTCTCCTCAAGCTCTTGCTGCAGCATTTCCGAGGTTTCTCTCTCAGAAATAAGTTTTACAGTATTTCTCGTCTGGAACACAAGATATATCGCAATCACAAGCAATACAGCTGCTATAATAAGAGATAATATAAAGCTTCTCCTTATTATTCCATCAGAAATATTATCGATCTGATCACTTATCACACTTTCGCGTATGAGATAGGTTAGCATCCAATCCGTCCCGTGTATAGGCGTATAACTGAGTGTTTCCTGAATGCCATTATATGTGAACGAAACGATGCCATTTTTATTATTGGTAAACTGCTCGCGGAACATTTTATAATTATATTCTTTGTCAAACTTAGCATTGTTCATTGATTTTAACAAGTTGTCTTCAGCGGACAAACCACCTAAAACCAGGCCTGTAAATGACATTCCATCTGACTTATATATATTGCAAAAAGTTGTATTATTGCTACTTGTCTGGAGTGAAATCTCACTGAGAAAATGGTCCATATCCATTTCCATAAAACAAGCTACAAACGTATTTCCACATAGATTAAGTCGGTCCACAGGAGCAGCTATAATGATTTTACTGTCCCCATTTTCAGAATTCTTAACTGAAATATCCCGTCCTGAGATAGTCTTATAGTCAAAGTCATAAGACTCAATATCTTTTCTGGTTCCGCGAGACGTATAGATAACACCATGTTCATCCACGAAGGCAAATTTTTCTAGACTATATAACTGCTTCATTCTCGCTTGATATGCCTGGAGTCTCTCCACAGAAGAGAGGTCTTCTTTCTCCAACAGTCCAACAGCTGTGTCTAGGTCATTCGAATGCCCCTCCAGAGTCTGGGCAACAACCTGCTCTCGTCTGCCGGCAAGCTCATCCAAATAAAGCAGACTTACATTTCTAACTGCCTTATTAGCATCTGTGCTTGCACTTCTTCCAGTCCATATCGTGCCTATTATCAATATGGAAGCCACTATTAATACACCCACAATTGCGGTAAATATAATCTTGTCTCTTCTCCTCTTTGTCCAAGGCGATCTAAATTTAAAAAACCCCATATCTATCATTCCTCATTCATACTTTACTTGCATAATTCTGACAAATCATCTCTTGCTCTAAGCAACTCATCTACCAATTTTTTGTAATCAGCATCCTTTCTGCTTCGCAGTAATTCGGTTATTTCCGACACTTTTTCAACCAATGGTGTCAATGACAAGTTCCCCAATACACCTTTCAGTGCATGCGCCGCCTCAAATGCTGCATCGAGATTTTCAGCCTCTATGGCATCTGAAAGCTCCTCGAATCTCTCTTCTGACGGCACAGTATTTACCAGTCTCAGATAGAGCTCCTCATTTCCCATACATACGGCAAGTCCCTTGTCTATATCGGCGCCAAAAAGGCGTAAATCCTCTAACGTAATCATACTTTTTCTCCTTTCGCAGGGAAAATCTCTCATTTTTTATTATCATATTTCCGGATTCAAATCGACTTACATCAAGAATATCATTTATTAGATTTAATAGATGGAACGCACTAGCCCCTCATAGGAGTTCTTATCTCATGGCTCATACCTTTATTATACTATCTGAATCCCTAAATTTCAAATAAAAAAAACAATATACCGCTGTACTTATCACGATCGAATTAATGGCGGCAATTCCCCATTTGACAAATATTCCGGTTAGCGCACCGGCAACCACACTTATTATGCTCCCCCACTTTATACCGGAATAAACCTCCTCTTCCTTTTCTCTCCGTTTCTTGCCAGTAAAATAGTCCGTTATGATAACTGCTCCAATCGGAGGCAAAATACAGTTTAATATAACCAGCCACTGCACAAAATAATTATAGATAAATATAGATGCCACTGTGCCAATAACTCCCGCCACAATAACAAGAGGTTTTTTGCGCACTCCTGTAATGTTTGAAAGGCCAAGTCCTGCACTGTAGAGCGTATTATCATTTGTTGTCCATACATTTGCTCCCAGCACAGCTAAAGCCGGAATAATTAGGCCCTGTGCCATCATAACATAAAAAATATCGTCCTTCCCCGTAAATGCTCCACCGACCGCACCAAAGGAAAACATGAGAATATTTCCAAAAAAGAATGCTTGTACCGTTGTAAATACAGCAATTCTACTGCTTTTCGCAAACCGCGCAAAGTTAGGCGTAGTTGTGCCACCGCTTATAAATGCTCCTATTACAAGCGACATCCCACTCACAAGCGAAATACTATCCTTACTTCTTGAAAAAATTATTGATAGTCCGCCAACGGAATTAATTGCATTTGTCATGGACCAAACTCCCAAAATTGCAATCAGAGGCACAGAAATGTAGCTTATTATCTCCATTCCCTTTATTCCAAAGTAAGCTGATGCCGTCATACATAATCCTGCAATAGTCAATATTACAATTCGATTGACGCCAAGAACTTGTGCAATACTGTCAGAAAGCATGGCAACGCCTACCCCAAACCATCCTATCTGCGTAATGCATATTACCGCTGATGTGAATAGCGACCCCTTCTTCCCATAGCACCGTTGTCCCAATTGATCAAATGACAATCCGGTGTTGCATCCTATGTATGCCAAAAAACCTGTATATACAGATAGAATGGCACTTCCTACTAGCACACTTATCAAAAATCCTCTGAAATCCAGACCATTTCCAAGGGTCGCACCTACCGACATGCTAGAGGAAAAGAAGGTAAATCCAAGCATTATAAAAAACATCGGTCCAAAGCTTTTTCTGTCCGACTTGGGCACAGCCTCAAAACTGTAATCATTATCCTCTTTGAGCATCTTATTTCCTCCCATTCGAAAGTTTCACTCCCAACATTGACCTTCCCCGTAAAATAGTTCGAGTAATTATCATAGGACAGAGCACAAAAATGCAACCTTTCAATAAGAGCATGAACTTGACTGGTAATATCTCCCAGGTAAATAGGCGAACCTATCCGGAAAATATGGATTTCTTTTCCTGCACCATACTGTTCCAGCAATCCATATATCTGGGGAAGCTTTGTTTCAGGAAAATCGATGATCCACTGCCGAAATTCTTCATCAAGCTCTTCTTCTACCCAGGGTATCTCTTCTCTCTTTTTTCCTACACGGGCTTTGGCTCCGGCAAGGCATACCTCCAATGGGTAATCTAGAAGAAAAACTGTATCGCAGGATTTGACACGCATCTCTATCGTTCTTCCATAATTACCATCTATAATCCAGGTATCCGTCTTCAGGATATCCATTAGTTTCTGATCGAACTCATCCTTGGTAATGGTTGTCCTGTCCGGCAAATGCCATATCATATCAAGATAATACAACGGAAGTCCCGTTATATCCCTTAGCTGTCGTGCAAAGGTGCTTTTGCCTGCTCCGGGACTTCCGATCACAATAATTCTCTTCATAATTCACACACCATAATATATTCTTCGGCATTCTCGTCCACAGTCTTGAATCCGACCTTCTCATACATCCGTACAGCGTAATTCGCTTTCTGCACAGCAAGAGACGCTTGCTTATACCCCTTCTCTTTGAGCAGTGCAAGCATCTCATTCATCATACGTGTTCCGATACCCTGTCCCCTGTATTCTTTATAGAGCGATATCGCAAAGGACGGTGTTTCATCGTCTACATGACCGTAATCATTCATGATCCGTGTCCAGACCGCTCCGATCACTTTGCCGTTATCATCCGCGACAATACAGTGATCCGCTCTGCCTGTTCCAAAATCCTCATAATATATTCTGAGCTCCGGTTGTTCTATAATCGATCTGTCCGGTGGCTTCACACCCTCTGGTATGAATATCGCCTCATACAGAAAGTCTCTCAGTATATCTTTTTCATTTTCTTCCATTCCACGTAGAAGCATTAAATTCACCTCGTTATTCTTTTATTTCCCAATGTCCATAGCGTAACATCCTCCTTTGGATAATAATATTATATACCATCCAAACAGAGTGTTGCAAATTTATTATACCAGTACAAAGATAACGAAGGCGAAATCGAAAGAGGACTCTTGACAAACTATCAATTGATGTGTATACTATCAATTGATAGCGAATATATCGAGGGAGGTGATTGAGATTTTTCTTAGTACGCAATCGAAAAAAAGAGAAGTCATCGCTTTCCTGGAAGAATTGAAAGAGCTTCTGGGAAAAGAGGATTTTAATATAGATTCTGATTTTACGCTGATAAAAAAGAAAAAGCCCAATGATGAAGAACACTCTACACCATATACACTATTGGATCTTGATTATGATACATGGGATGTGGTTGAGAGACTTAAAGAGCTAACAGTTTCCGAGTATTCCGAGACAAAGATTGACAAAGATGATTTAAATCCACCATTATTGTTTGTTTTCGGAAAAGACATTAACAGAAAGCTTGTTTATGTGAAATTAAAGATTAAGGGAGATCAGAAGCGACGCGTATTATGCGTGTCATTCCATTACGCAAGGGATCCTATGAAATTCCCATATGCGTAAACAGAAAGGAAAGGAGGCAAACTATGGAGGCGTGTACATTAATTAGAAAGATTCATATGGATTGTCCTTTGTGCGACAAAACACATGAAGTGGAAGAAAGAAAACGCTTTGCAACGATTACTCTGAAAGGGGATAAGGTAACCTATGAAGAGAGGTATTATTTTTGTGTAAATGCGGATGTTGAGGAAAATGAATTTGAAACTGGCTCTATGACAAATGAAAATCTTCTCAACGCTAGGAATGCATATCGTGTTAAACATGGATTACTTACTTCTGATGAAATCGTGGCAATAAGAGAAAGCTATGGATTGTCTCAAGTAGACTTGGCAAGATTACTTGGATGGGGAGAAGCTACAATTTCTCGTTATGAGAGTAAGGCGATTCAAGATGAGGCATATGATACTATGTTGCGTTTGATAAAAGATAATCCGCTGCAAGCCTTGGATTTTTTGAAGAAAAATGCGGGTAAATTTTCTGGTCCTAAAAGACTTGAAGTAAGATCAAAAATCGTGGAGAAGTTAAATTCATATGGAAAAGAATACCTGACACGACAAGCGTTTGAAGGTGAGTATGCAAGTTTTGAAGAACCCTCTGATTCAAATGGATTTGTTTTGTTGGATATAGATAAGCTTGAGGCCGCTATTTCCTATATAGCTGAGGAGGTATCAAATCTTTTCAAGGTTAAGTTGATGAAAATGCTTTGGTACGCTGACGCTTTATCTTATAAAGAGAATGGAGTTGCAATTACCGGATTGGTTTATCGCCATAATGAAATGGGTGCGCTTCCGATTGGGCATTATAGCCTCATGAATCTTGAAAACCTGAATGTTCGTGAGGAAGTAAGCATCAACTATGATTCCATGCTTCATATTTATCCAAGTAAGGGCATGGATTATAGTGTATTAAGCGATAAGGATAAATCTATTTTGGATGCTGTGATAAGGAAGTTTAAAAATTATAAGGCACAAGAAATCGTAGATTACATGCATGAGGAAAAGGCATATCAAGGAACAAATCCTGGAGAAATAATACCATTTTCGATGGCTAGGGAGATAAGATCTTTTTAATGCTTGAACACTTATTGCAATTTGCGTTTCCAATAATGAGGCACTTGCAGTGATGCGAGTGCCTTTTTGAATGGAGGATTTCATATGGGAATTAGCGGTAAGGAAAAAGCTCCCCTACTACAATATTAGTAGTGTGGGAGCCTTGCTCTGTCCTATTTAACTTTGATCTGCACAAGCTTAGTTGCTTTTTTGTAATTACTTGTCTGTGCAGCTGTTATGAGAATCTTGTACGTTCCCTTTTTAGCTTTCTTCTTCAAAGTTACCTTTCCGCTCTTTGAAACCTTGATGTATTTTCTAATCTTTTTACTCGTCTTTTTAACTGAGTAAGTCAGTTTGCCATCACCTGATGACTTAGCTTTAAGGCTAAAAGAAACTTTTTTCTTCTTAAGCTTCTTGGCCTTGTAAGACTTAATCTTTGCAACAGAGATGGTCTGGGCTTTCGGTTCAACCTTTCCCGCTGGAGCAATTTGTGCCTTAGGTACTGGCTTTGCTTTTAATTCTTCGATATCACGTACTTCTTTTGTTATCTTATTATCTTTTATATATTTATCAATAGCTGAACCCTTGGTTATATAAATAGTAGTTAGATTATTACATCTACTAATTATATCATAACCTATGCTTGTCACGCTTTTAGGAATTACTAAACTAGTTAGGCTTTCACAGTCATGAAATGCACCATCACGTATGCTTGTCACACTGTCCGGGATTATTATACTCTTTAATTTAACACAACTTCGGAACGCAAGTACACCTATGCTTGTCACACTATTGGGAATATTTATATCAGTTAGCCCACTACAGTCTGCAAATGCTTGATTACCTATACTTTTTACACTGCTTGGGATAATTATATTAGTTAGCCCACTACAGCCTGCAAATGCATTTATACCTATACTTGTTACACTGCTTGGGATTACAGTTGTTTTACATCCGCTAATCAATTCATTAGTTTCTGTCGCAATTATGGCATTACAATTATCTCTGCTATCAAATTTGGGATTATCCTTATCCACTTTTATGCTCGTTAAGCCATCACAACCACTAAATACATTGCCAGCTATACTCGTCACACTGCTTGGGATAGTTATATTAGTTAGCCCACTACATTCTGCAAATGCTCCTGCACCTATACTTGTTACACTACTTGGGATAGTTATATTAGTTAGCCCACTACAGCCTGCAAATGCATTTATACCTATACTTGTTACACTGCTTGAGATTACAGTTGTTTTACATCCGCTAATTAATTCATTAGTTTCTGTCGCAATTATGGCATTACAATTATCTCTGCTATCAAATTTGGGATTATCTTTATCCACTTTTATGCTAGTTAGATTATCACAACCATAAAATACATTGCCATCTATACTCGTCACACCGCTTGGGATAGTTATATCAGTTAGCCCATTACAGTCTGCAAATGCAGCTGCACGTATACTTGTTACACTGCTTGGGATTACAGTTGTTTTACATCCGCTAACTAATCTATTAGTTTCCGTCTCAATAATGGCATTACAATTATCTCTGCTGTCAAATTGGGGATTATCCTTATCCACTTTTATGCTCGTTAAGCCATCACAACCTCTAAATACATTGCCAAGTATACTCGTCACACTGCTTGGGATAGTTATATTAGTTAGCCCACTACAATCGTGAAATGCAAAATAACTTATGGTCATCACACTGTTCGGAATTTCTATACTCATTAAACTTTTACATCCCTTAAATGCGCTACTCCCTATGATTCTCACACTGTTTGGAATATCTATACTTGTTAGATTCGCACAGTCCTCCAATGCATAATCATCTATCCATGTCACTGGTTTTCCCGCAATTTCTGATGGGATTACAACACTTGTTGCTTGACGATCTAAATATTTAGTTATATGTACCTCACCTTCATCTTCTATGACTTCATACTCAAATTTTCCATCTTCCGTTACTACACTGGCATCTACTCTTTCTGTACCATTTAAACAAGTACATACTACCAACATCAACATTAAAATAATAGATAATACTCTCTTCATCTATGACGTCCTCCTCTTTTCTTAAGATTTTGTAGAGTTTATTTCACAGTAAAGCATAATTCCTGTCAAGGAATTATGCTTTACTGTATACTAGTATACAGGCCGTCTTGCTCCATCATAACTTCATCAAAAAACGCCACCTCCTTATCTCCAGATAACTATCGATAAAGAAATGGCGTATTTCCCCGCTTTCCAAAGGCCATAACCACCTTTATATTCTATTATTTAGCCGTCGATGTTCCCTAAAAGCTTTCACATTTTCATGCTTTTTCACACATACTCAACCGTTGCTAGTACATGTGAACTTATCTACTCATTTTTTTAATTTTGACATCTAAATGGACTACTCAACCCTATCACATTTTGACCTTTGGATAAGTTCTCACAGACTAATTTAAAGCCTGACTGAGTACCCAACTTGAATATCACAGAATCACAAATGCCCTATTTATGCAAGTTTTCAGAGCTCCTAATCCCCTATTTTAGACATTAATACTACCGTCTCGACTATTATACGATTGAGCAACACCTTGCCACCGTCTATAGCATCATAATCAATGCGGAATTTAAATCTGATTCGCCGGAATATACGGTCAAAATGCTAATACTTTATACTTCCTCCAGAATTCTCAACCCCTCTTTGTAATCCTGTCCGAGGATCTCCTGGGTTTTCTGAAAATCATACTTTTCATGCAGTCTGTCATTCGTCTTTAGGAATTCCTTTTTTCCATGCTTCCTGATATACAGAGCCTGTGCTTTGGCTGCATTCGCACCGTCATTTGAAGGAATATAGAACCCTTTTTCACAGGTTTCCAAATCATCACATGCATAACAACCGTCTATGCCCTTCCCCCTACAACACTTCACATTCGGACATATTCTGTTCTCAGAACAGGTAGCAAAAGAGCAAGTATTATACTCTGTTCTGCATGATCCGCACCACTCAGCCAAAAAGCAGTGATTACAGGAAAAACCACAATAAGCAACCGGATCAACGCCTTTCCTGGCAATCTTGCATAGTTTATTCTTGATACGACGCATCGCCTCAATATGCATAATCCAGTGACGACTGAACGGCATCTGGATCAGCCCCTTTAAATCCTTTCCGCACCAGTAATCTATCAGCCAAAACGCATTCTCGTCCTCGCTGACACATTTACTGAGGATCAGCTTTTCCTTCACATCGTCACCATATCTTTGTTTTGACTCTTTATATGACAGCCCATTAAGAATCTTATCCGTGGATTCTTTCACATCCTTCGCATACAGGTATAGTTCATTGATATTCAATTGCTTTGAAAACTCAGCAATCTCATTCCCCTGAAGTTCGTTGCCTGTGGTAATAATCGGTGAACCGGTACGTTTCAGGTAATCTCCGTCAAAAAGCACCTGACTGTCACCCTCGATCATTTCATGTGCCACAATATCCTCGATTCGGAAAATATGCCAGATAGAATAAGCGAGAGTCTTACTATGATATCCGTCTGCACCTGCAAAGGGTATAATGGCTCAGTTGTCAAGACAAAAATTTAATATTTTTATAATGAACTGATATGTTGACTGGTTAAGTGGGAGAACACCGTGTTGTTTCTCCCCGGATTTATATTATGCGGCTGCTCTGGCTGCATCCAAAAGCATTGCCGGATAGTATACCTCAGCAGGACGTTTATTGTCGATTGCCTGATGGCATCGTTCAAAGTTATAGGTGTAGATATATCTTCCGATGGCTTCTCTCGCTTCTTTGAGATTAGCATACTCTGTGAGATATGCTTCCTCGTACTTGAAACTACGGAACC
>NZ_JAEB01000012.1 GCF_000518685.1 Eubacterium xylanophilum ATCC 35991
ATATGAGAATGAGACAAGGAACGTTGTTAAAGAACAAATCGCCTTATGATACCTTGATAGATTTTTTCAAGAGAATCAAACAGCAAAAAGATAATGGAATGGAGTTTATTGATAATCGTAAATTAATATATGATTATCTTAAAGGTATGAAGAAAGAAAATGTAGTAATGTACAAGTATTATTATGAAGACTTTAAGAAAAAGAATAAAAAGAAATTGAATACAACAGAAGCTCTTATGTATCAGTGGGATTTTATAAAAAGACAAATAGACGTGGAAAAAGACCCGTTTTTGTTGGATTTGCCTCCTGGAGACTATTATTATGCCAATCAGGATGTCGGTCATCAAGTGCTCGTTCTTGGATACAGGCAGTATGATTATGCAAGCAAACAGTTTGATACGGGTTTGAATATGAGTGGTTATCTTTTGATTAACGATGGATGGTCAAAAACAGGACATTGGAACGATGGAGACTATCATACAGACTATACATTTAAAGATAGATTTATCAATTATAGTTCGTCAAAAATATACGAATCATGGATTATGACAACATGTCATTTTATTGGAAAGTAGGTGAAAACATGTACAAAAAAATTATAATAATGATCACATTTTTGCTGTGTACATTATTCTTGAATCATAGCAAGGTAGATGCTTCTTTACAACAAGGAGATAAAGAAATAACTCATGTTTATTTTGGAAACTATTGGCAAACGGATGCAGGTAAAAAAGAACCTATAGAATGGGAACTAAAAGGAGTAAAGAATAATGTGGCGTTTCTTCAATCGGCCAAAATACTTGAATATATGGTTTATGATGATACCTGGAGTGGAAACTCTACTTGGGCCACATCTTTTTGTAGGCAATGGCTTAATAACAAGTTCCTCTTTGATGCTTTTAATGCACGCGAGAGAAGTATGCTAAAGCAAGTCTTACAAGATGAATATAGAAAACAGGATCTTAGCACAGTATATTTATCAGGAATATTTGAAGGTTACGCAATAAAAGCAACAAATTATGCTCTGAGGAAATATCCTGGAATGGATCCTTATGTTTGGTGGATAACAAATCTATGGATTCAATCCGAAGGAAGAAAAGTTGCATACAGTACAGTGGAGGATACTATTGCACCTGGAGTGTATGTAGGTTATTGGAAAACGCAAGAAGGGAATACATTGACTGTTAGAAATGTTATGTTTGGGATAAGACCGGCTATATATTTAGACATATCCAAAGCTGATTGGAAAACTTCGCGATTTAGAAAAAAAAATATTGAGACCAATGAGTATGAAAAATATAAAATAGAGTATCTAAACGAACAAGATAAAGTTGGAGTTGAGACAGTTGACACAGAATATCCAAATCAAATTGGTGGGAAATCACAATCTGTGTCTAATGGTGGAGTTATCAAATACAAGATAAAAAAACCAAGTATCGTATCAGCCAAAAGATCGAAAAGCAAATCGGTTATTCAGTGGAAGAAGACAGACGATTCTACCTCATATGACCTTTGGTATTCGACGTCTAAGAAGTTTACAAAGAAAAAGACCAAGAAGATTAAATTGACGAAGACCAAGTATACTATAAAGAAATTAAACAAGAAAAAGAAGTATTATGTCAAAGTCAGAGGAAAGCTAAAGGTTGATAGAATATCAGCTAACGGGAAGTGGTCAAAAGTTAAAGTAATTAAACGGAAGTAAGAAGGAATATATTTTCTTTACAGTTGTCAGAAAAGAATATATAATATTTAATATATTAAGTTGAATGGGAGGAAGAGTGATGCAATTAAACCAAGACCAAAAACGGTTTTTTTCAGAATGTTACAATAGCATTGAATTGTACCAGGATTTGTCTCGGAACATGAGAATTACAGAACAAAATATCGAGGAATTATGGGACGATTTACCTATCTTAGATAAGACAGATATCGTCAATAACCAGGATAGAATCATATATCCTCCGGCAATAGCGAAGAATCTTAATGGAACTCTGCACGAAGTTTATACATCCGGAACTACCGGAGAGTGCTTACAAGTGACATGGAGCTACGGAGATGCTAGAAGGTCATTGAGTTCGTTATGGGCTGTTAGAAAACAAAGATTTGACATTGCTCCTCCTGAGCGTATGTGCTTTTTCCGTGCTTCT
This sequence comes from Eubacterium xylanophilum ATCC 35991, assembly GCF_000518685.1. GTDB lineage: Bacteria > Bacillota > Clostridia > Lachnospirales > Lachnospiraceae > Eubacterium_F > Eubacterium_F xylanophilum. Next base: position 2,148 of record NZ_JAEB01000012.1, read on the forward strand.
TCACGCAGTTGTAATAGTGAAAAAGCTATATTTGAAAAGGTTTCTGAAACTCAAATTGCAATATATAAGGAGAGTGTAACTTTAGAAAGTTCATCACGTATACATAATTTAATTAGTTCTTTTTCGCCTGTTTGGATGATAGTACAACCATCTATTATTCAAATTATAATTAGCGCTTGGAAGGAGAAGGGATTAAAGCCGCCCAAGTCGATAAAGTATATCGAGTGTACAGGTGAGATGCTTTCCGTTCCGGAGAAAAGAGAAATTGAGGATTTTTTTGGATGTCAAGTGATGGATCAGTATGGCACAATGGAGGTAAATTCTATCGCATGCTCATGCGAATGTGGGAAGATGCATGTTATGGACAGTAACGTTATAGTTGAAGTTGTTGATAAACATGGGAAAACACACAGAGAAGGAGAGGGAGAAATTTGTGTTACATCTTTAACCAACAGAAGTATGCCATTTATTAGATACAAAACCGGAGATCATGGACGATTGGTTTCCAAAACTTGTTCATGTGGAAGAAGAGGTTCGATCCTGGAATTGTCATATGGCAGGGTGAATGATAAGCTTATTGTTGATGGGAGAGAGAAGTATTTATACATTGTTTAAGCCAATGGCACGATTGGTCAATGAGCATGGTTTTGATATAAAGCAATTCAAGGTAGTTGAACTAAATAATAGAAACTATGTATATTATTTGGTTATGGACGAAAAACTTAAGACTGAAGTTGATCAATTTATTATTGATACGGTTGAGAAGGATTTTGGATCGTGCCAGATCACAGTAAAAACATGTGACCGCATTGTTCCTTGCGCTAAAACAGGGAAAATGTGTATATTTGAAAGGAAATATTAGCAAAATGAATGAAGATATAATTGACAAAATTATTGAGATATATAGCGAAAAGCGAGAGTGTTTATGTGACCCAAGTGATTTGTTAAATAAAGATATTTATGACGATTTGGGTTTTGATTCCGTAGATGCCGTAAACCTTATGACCTACCTAGAGGATAAATATAAAATCAGTTATGAGGATGCAGGTTATGGAATTACTAATCATTCTACTTTAAAGGATTTTATAAATTTTTGCGAGAACATATATGATGGAAGTGTAATTGAAGAGGGGAGAAGATGAAAGAAAACATAATTGAAAGAGATTATGTACACGATTTTTTATGTTTGCATAAGAAGTCAGTTACAAATGGGGACCATGAACTTCATAAGCATAATACGATTGAATTGCTATTTATAATTCGCGGGGAAGGTGACGTTTTAATAGGAGAGGATAAGTATAACTTTACTACTCCGTGTATCTGTGTGATCCCTTCTTGCGTGAGTCATGGAATTCTCGGACTAGAGCAAGACCAAATATATGAACGGTATACAATTAATATAAGTGTTAATTATGTGAGGCTACTTTTAGATAAGATTGGAAATAATAATCTCATATCTTTTTTAAGTAAACCATTATATATTTCAAATAATACACTTGGTTTGTTTGAAAGTGAGATGGAATTAGAACTTGAGATACTGGATCGTTTAGTATTTAGCAACTCACGAGAAGAGGTTGATCGGATTCAATTTGATTTAATACTCTTACTGGGATATATCATATCCCTAAAAAATAGAAATCGGGCGCTCTTTTTTACTATCAAGGAATTTAGTAAAATTAGAGAATTAGATTACCGTGATGGCAGTATAGATTATTCATTTAAAAACATTCCGTACACTGAGAAAACCATTAATAGGGCACTTAAGAGTGCTTTTGGAATCACAAAAAGGGAATTGATTTGCAAAAGCAAGCATATTGTAACAGATGAACTGGACAGATGCATGTGTAACGACATCGATATTTGTAAAACTCTCGGATATCGAGACGTTCGTTCTATAAAAAAACTTAAAGACAGTGACCGGGCTGATAGTTACAGAGTATCTGAGAAGCAAAAGATTAGAATGATGTATTTTTTAGGTTAGGGAGTTGGAGTTATATGAGAGATTTTTGGCAATTTCACAGATTTGGGAATAAAATTGCAATAATTGAAGAAGATCGTCGGGATGTGACGTACAGGGAATTTGATTCATTAATTTGTCAGTTTAGCGCTATTATCCAGCGCAAAAGTGTGGTTGCTATTGTGTGCCGCAATAATATTTCCACAGTTTGTGCATATTTTGCATGCTTATATAATAATAGTATTCCTATCCTTGTATCAGATGAGTTGGATGGAGATTCAGTATTAAATATTGTGCTTAGATATAAATCAAATTATATTTGGATGCCAAGTGATCGTGCTGAAGAAATAAAAAGAGATTACTCAGTGGTTTATTCTAATGATGATTATGTTCTGTGTAACATTCAAACTGAGAAAATTAAATTCAATGAAAATCTTGCTCTATTATTAAGTACGTCAGGCACAACTGGCAATAGTAAATTTGTTAGGATTAGTAAAAGTGCTCTTATGACAAATACGACAGATATATGCAAAGCTCTTGATATAAGCTCAAATGATATAGCTATAGCCTATCTGAAGTTAAATTACACGTACGGTTTATCTGTGCTCCAAACGCACTTGTATGCGGGAGGAACTGTAGTTTTAACAGAGAAAAATATAATGAGTAAGAGCTTTTGGAAACTCGTAGATAGAAGTAGAGTGAATACTTTTTCAGGTGTTCCTTTTTGTTATGAGATCATACAATGCATGAAAATAGATTTCTCTAAATATAAAAATATTAGAAAATTTACTCAAGCGGGTGCTGCAATGCAGATTGAATTATTGCGGCACTGGTCAGACTTGTGTGAGATTAAAGGATATCAGTTTTATGTCATGTATGGACAGACCGAGGCAACGGCAAGGATGACGGTATTAGATTTCGACAAGCTTAATGATAAGCTGGGCTCAGTTGGTAAACCCATAGGAAATGGAAGAGTTGAACTATCGCAAGAAGGAGAGATTATATACAAGGGCCAAAATGTTATGATGGGATATGCACATGATTATAGAGATATGTACAGAGAAGATGATTTGAAGGGGGTACTAAGAACTGGTGACTATGGATGGATTGACAAAGATGGTTACCTGTTCCTAGACTCCAGAAAATCTAAAATAAGTAAGGTAAACGGTAAACGGCTAGATGTTAAAGAGCTTAGAGAGATGCTTGTTTTAGAAGATGAATTTAAAGTCGATTATCAAGTGCGAATTGAAAGTGGAAAATTGTGCATTTGCACAAAAGAGAAACCAGATGTTGACTTAGTCAAGCATGTGGCAAAAAAAATCCAAAAGACTGTAAATATTCCATATAAATTGATTCAGATTAGGCAGGGGGTGTATCATTGATTATTGTAAAAGGAATGGACTGTATAGAAAACGCGATGTTAGATGTATGTAAATTCCATTTAAGTGAATATGAAATATTGTTCTATAATAGTCTGCAGATTAGCTATAAAAAAAAGATCCCGATCGGTGACGGGGCTGTTTATGACGACAAAGTCCTAATAAAAAATGTAGAAGAGATATTCGGATATGAATTCAAACCTCTTGTCTTTGAAAGTGGGTTAGTGAGAAAAAACGTGGAAAGAGCTTTTGATCAATATGGCAGGCTTATACTCGGAATTCGTTCAAATTACTGTCCTTGGCAAAAAACATATGGAACATCTGCAGGGAGCTTGCACTTTTTAGTTTTGACCGGAATTGACGAAGAAGGACTCATTTGCGCGGATTCTCTTCCTAAAAGAGATAATGCACGCATTAAATGGGAAGATGCTGAGCAAGGCTTGAAGCAGATTGTAGTCTTACAAAAATGTAAAAAAGTTAAATTAAAAAAGATTGATAAAGAAACGGTAATAGCCCAGACTAAAAAATCATTTAAACCGAAGACGATAAAGAAGCTAACAAAATTAATTTCTCACAATTTTGATCCCGGGACAGAATTCAAATCAGAAACTTATATTTGGAGAGTTCCGATTTACGGTCTAGTTCAAAAATGGTACAGTATGCATATGCAATTTGATGTTTTCTTGAAAAAATATGACAATAAAATGCAGTGGAATAAAGAAATTGTTGAGTTAAATAATAGTATAGTAAGGATATATGAAGAGATAAAAATATATATTGTTAAAATTTTTGGGCTTTATTCGGAGCGATGTTTAAGTAAAAATGATATAGAATTGCTTACAAGAATAATTGTAAAAAAAATGGATATTGCTGCAGAAAAAGAGATTTATCTCAAGAATATGATTATTGGGATAGAAGGGTATATACCACAGAATAATATAACTCAAAAATCTATAACAGACAGCAAATACAAGATGTATAGCGTTCCAATAAAATATACTGAGAAGACTCACTTTGTAAGTGGAAGAGATTATAAGACAAGTATTCATATTCCTTATGGCAAAGAGATAAGTATTGGAGAGGACAAGTATTGTGTTCCTGCTTTGGATTCTTTAAATGACTGCATGCCTATGAATGGACAGGAGTATGTTATTGATAAAAAAATAAATAAAATTGTAATAATGGGTTATGGTACATATGAATCTCAAATTGATTTCATTAGAATTTATTACGGAGAGAAAAGTGAAAGTAAGACTATCGCTTTTTCCGACTGGACCCAAGAACCGCTAAATGGCGAGGAAGTTCTTGTATCAGGGAAATTTTATCCGTTAAATCCCGATGGTATGATACATAAAGGAAAGCTTGTGGCGGTTGAAGTTCCGGTTGAACGAGAAGAAATATGTAGCAAAATTGTATTGCCAAGATGCAATAGGATAATAGTTGTGGCAATGTGGATTGGCACCAATGAATAATTGACAATTCTGTCCGAGATTCATTGGTAGCCATGCCATTTGCCGTGTAATATCATGCGCTTGAATCAAACAAATTAAAAGAAGAATTAATCAATAATCTTCTGACCCGGTAACCATACTGGTGGTTGAGATTTTCTTATTCCCTGCAGCAAAAACCAATACGGTAGGTGAGCCTGCGTCGCTAAACATGGAGGACGCGGTAATACCCTTGCCTTTCGTGCTATCCATGCAAAGTTTTCCGAGTCAAGTCCTTTTCTTGGTGTAAATTAAAAAATCTCACCATCCCAAGTACTTTTACTTTCATTTTTATACACATCAAAACCGATTATTTCTCTTACTCCGGAACTTGATACTGCATATGCAATCATTAGTGCCTTTGATACAATTCTCGAGTTCTCTCGAACTTTAAAATATGTTGCATCCACTGTTATAAATGGGTATTCACAATCTAAAGGACGATTTCTAAATTCATTAACCTTCTGATCTAACTCCTTACAGGCCTCAGATACAGTAGATTTTGAAAAAGATTTGTCACATAATGTTTCCATAACTTTTGCAACTTTCCGTGTTGAAACGCCATTTACAACCATCTCTGCCATTGATGTGATTAGCGCAGCTTCACTTCTACAATAATTGTCAAACACAAACGTCTTGAATGGTTCTCCATTCCGCTCATAAGGTTCAGCCTTCAATTGTTCAGCGGATTCCGCTTTCATGATACAATTAATGCTTTCTTGCAGAAGCTTTGCAAAAGCATCCCCCTTTAGTGGTCTATGAAAAGATTGTAAAATTAGGATTATTCATATCGCTTGTTTTCCATTGTGGAAGGTCATTCTCACGAAAATCTTTTCCGTTTGGATTACCGGTTTTAATAAAATTGACAAAGTAGCTGGACATAGTATTGGCCAAATCATAGTGATGACCGGTGAATGGCCTCCAGCACATAGCCAGGGTTTCAAACCAAAACCACAAGTCAACTGAGTGAAAACATCCTGGATTGTCAAAGCCAGGTATATGAGGTTTAAACCCATATGTATAGAGTGAACGCTTCGGATTATTTTTCAAAATCTCCTCGACGGCATATCGAACAGAGTTTTCAACTATATTGGTATCTCCTTCTATAAATTCATCTTTGGTGAATCCTGTGATAATAGGGACAGGATTTGCTTCACCGCACACCAAACGATCAAGGGGATTGCCAATGTAATTAACTCCGTCGTCAATTGGAAACATTCGAGGATGATTTAGTGAGAATTCTCCGTACTTATCGCGTATGAATTCGGCGGGTAATCTGCGGGCTTCTTCTAAACTTGATACTCCAAGAAAATCAAAGAAGGCCTCACCCAGTTTCTCAGCTTCGGTTAGTGAGATAGGTGTAAATATATCCTCTTCTGGCTTGGTAGGCATAATTAAGCCGCTGAAGATAGCTGCGCTCTTGACTTTTCCGGCGTTTAAGTGAGTGGTGAGCTGTTGCATTGTACTGGCACCACCTGCTGACTGACCTGCAATACATATATTATCGGGATCACCGCCGAAGGAGGCGATGTTTTCAATTACCCAATCTAGTCCCGCTTTTTGATCTAGAAGTCCGAAGTTAGAAGGGGCATCAGGGGCCTCCGCGCTCAACTCAGGATGAGCCAAAAATCCCATAACTGCTATTCTATAACTAACTGTGACAACTACGATTCTACGCCTGGCGAGCATCTCGCCGTCAAATTCCATCTCGCTGGTGTATCCCCACTGGAAAGCACCGCCAAAGTACCAAACAACCACCGGAAGCTTCTCGTCAGCTTTTTTTGCAGGTGTCCAGACGTTGAGATAGAGACAATCTTCACTGACGGGGATTTCTGAATCCACATGCCACTCTCTACAGTATATATCGTCGCCGATACCCGGCACGTCCTGCATTGGGATAGGAGCATAGCAGTAAGCATCTCTAATTCCTTCCCAGCACTCACAGGGCTTTGGAGCCCGCCAACGGTTCTCGCCGATTGGTGGAGCAGCGAATGGTATACCCTTAAATGCGGTTATCCTTGCGTTATTTCCTCTAATTCCACGTAATTCTCCATATTTTGTTTTGACTGTTCGCAACATAGTCAAGTTCCCCCTTTAGTGTAGTATTGTTCACTACTTTAATTATAGTATGAATCTGTTAATTTGTGAAGAAATTTTTCTTCAAAATAAAAAATGTTCTGATAATTTAAAAAAAACGGTTGACAGTTTTTGGGTTAAGTGTTACAGTAGTTTATAAGTTCATAGATTGTAGAGGCGCAGTTATTCATCAGTAACAATCAATACGTGACAGAACACGGTTTATGTGTTTGTGAAAGGGAAGACTGCCGAAGGACGCATGTTTCTGTGCATGTGGGCCTGGGCATATGTTTAAGAGACATATGACTGTCATCAGCTTTTGATGGAGTGCTACGTTGATTATATTGATTAGACTAAGAGTATTCCATGAAGGAATACTTTTTTTTATGGAAGTGATATTCCAAACTGAAAGGAGAATTTTTATGTCAGTATTTACAGGAGCAGGTGTAGCTTTGGTTACCCCTATGAATCAAGATGGAAGTGTCAATTATGAGAAGTTGGCAGAGTTGGTGGAGTTCCATATCAAGAATTCTACAGATGCTATCATTATTTGCGGAACAACAGGAGAGGCTTCAACTCTCAGCGACGAAGAGCACATTGAGTGCATCAGGTATTGTTGTGAGGTTGCAGACAAGAGAATCCCTGTTGTCGCAGGAACAGGTTCTAACTGTACACAGTCAGCTATAGACTTGTCTGTCAAGGCAGTTGAGGCTGGTGCAGATGCATTGCTCGTTGTGACACCATATTACAACAAGTGCACACAGAATGGACTTAAGGCTCACTATAAGGCTATTGCTGAGGCGGTAAATGTTCCAATTATTATGTACAATATTCCTGGACGAACAGGAGTTAAGATTATGCCAGAGACAGTAGTTTCTCTCTGTGAAGAAGTGTCAAATATCGTTGGTGTTAAGGATGCGACAGGAGATCTCTCAGAAGTTGCAGATGTACTTGGACTAGCTAAGAAGAGAGGAGTTCAGGTGGATCTTTACTCAGGAAACGACGATCAGATTGTGCCAATTCTTTCACTCGGTGGAAAGGGCGTTATCTCAGTTCTTTCGAACATTTTGCCACAGGAGACACATGATATGACTCAGGCTTACTTCGACAAGGATACAGAAAAGGCAGCTGACCTTCAGCTCAAGTATTGTGATCTTATCAGAGGTTTGTTCTGTGAGGTCAATCCAATTCCTGTGAAGAAGGCCATGAACCTTATGGGAATGAACGTGGGAAGCCTCAGAGCACCACTTACAGAGATGGAAGACGTTAATGCTGCAAAGCTTGAGAAGGCTATGAAGGATGTAAAACTCATCTAGAGATTGTTTCTTACAGGAGGAAAACTAATGAAGAGAATTATTATGAGCGGCTGCAATGGCGCTATGGGAAATATGATTACCAAGATAGTCAGTGAGGACAGTGAGTCACAGATTGTTGCCGGAGTTGATATTAATGACGATGGAAGCAAAGATTATCCAGTGTTTTCAAGTATAAAGGATTGTGATGTTGAGGCAGATGCTATCATCGATTTTTCAACACCGGTAATATTGAATGATTTGCTCGATTACTGTAAGGATAAGAAAATACCTATCGTACTTTGTACAACCGGATACTCCGATGAGCAATTAAAGCTCATAGAGTCATCAGTTGATGAAGTTGCAATCCTTAAGTCAGCTAATATGTCTCTTGGAATTAATACACTTATTAATCTTTTGAAAGAGGCCACAAAGGTGTTCTCTCCCGAGGGATTCGATATTGAGATTGTTGAAAAGCATCACAGACTTAAGCTTGATGCCCCATCCGGAACAGCTCTCGCTTTGGCAGATGCTGTAAATGAGGCCGCTGATAATAAATACGACTACGTATATGACAGATCTCAGAGAAGAGAGAAGAGACCTGATAATGAGATTGGATTGAGTGCAGTCAGGGGTGGAACAATCGTAGGTGACCACGATGTTATCTTTGCCGGCACGGATGAAGTAATCACATTCTCTCATACTGCATATAGTAAGGCCGTATTTGCCAAGGGTGCAGTTGCAGCAGCCAAATTCATGGCTGGAAAGACATCCGGAAGATTTGATATGCAAGATGTTATAGCTGCAAAGTAGGAGAGTATATATGAAAGCGATGACTATAGAAGAGGTGATAGAAGCCACTTCCGGTACACTTCTCAAGGGAAATCCATCTGATGAGATTACAAATGTTGTATTTGATTCAAGGGAAGTCGGAGAGGGAACATTGTTTGTTCCGATTATCGGAGAGCGAGTGGATGCTCACAAGTTTATCCCGGATGTTATGAAAGCAGGGGCTGTGGCTACATTTACCTCTAACAAGGATATCCAGTTGTCTGATGGAAACTATATATTGGTTGAGGACACTTTAGCTGCTATGCAGGATTTGGCAGGTTACTATAGAAAGCAATTTGACATTCCCGTCATAGGAGTTACGGGAAGTGTTGGAAAAACCACAACCAAAGAGATGATCAGCGCTGCGCTTGGGGCTGGATATAAAGTTCACAAAACAGCGGGCAACAGCAATGGTCAGATAGGGCTTCCAATCACACTTTTTGGAATAGACGATGAAACAGAGATAGCTGTAATTGAGATGGGAATGAGTCTTCCGGGCGAGATGGCTAGAATTGTCGATATTGCTCGTCCCCAGACGGCAGTGCTAACCAACGTCGGTGTTTCCCACATTGGAAACCTGGGAAGCAGGGCAAATATTGCCAAGGAAAAGGGCAATATTGTGAAATATCTGACGGAATATTTTTACATATGTGGAAACGGTGATATGATACCTTTGACCAAGGAAAATGTTCCGTACGACATATGCGAAAATGACATAAAAACCATATATTATGGCGAAGATGAATCTCTTGATATATATGCCAGTGACATAGAGGTTGGTGAGAATTCTCAGAGTTTTGTCTACAATGGAAAGAGTAAAGTTAAAGTAACTCTCTCTGTTTTGGGAAGTCATAATATTAACAATGCTCTAGTGGCAATGGCCCTGGCAGAACAGTATGGAGTGGATCCGACAAAAGCGGCAGAAGCATTGAGCGAATATAAGAGCTATGATATGCGTGGTGTTGTCAAAGAAGTTGATGGCATCAGAGTCGTAGATGATACATATAATGCAAGTCCTGATTCTGTGAATAGCAATGTAAAGATGCTGTTTGATTATCCGGGTGAGGGAAGAAGAATAGCGGTATTGGCAGACGTTCTGGAGTTGGGAGAGCAATCAGAGGAGCTCCACAGAGGGATGGGAAGCTTTATTGCTGGACTTGCCAGAGAAGGTAAGCGACTGGACCTTGTGGTGACTTATGGCGATATGGCAAAGTATATCTGCAAACAGATTTCCGAGGAAAGTGATATTCCGACAGAGAGTTTTGACGATCACGACAGCGTTGCTAAGTATCTAAAGGACTATGCCAAAGCCGGAGATGTGATTCTTGTCAAGGGCTCCAGGGGAATGCAAATGGATAAGGTCGTAGATATGATTTGCAATTGAAAGGATGTAAGGAATGTTCGCAGATGTGATAATTGATATTAGTGCAGAAGCACTCGACAGAACATTTCAATATAGGATTCCAGAGATCCTAAGAGAACAAGTTAAACTAGGGACACCCGTGAGTGTCCCTTTTGGTCGTAATAAAAAGCTTAGACAGGGATATGTGGTTAATATTTCGGCAGAGCCATCCTTCGATCCGTCTAAGATTAAGGAAATTGTAAAAGTAGAGAAAAATCTAGTATCCATAAAGTCCCAGTCGATACAGTTGGCGGGATTTATCAGGGATCGCTACGGGACAACTATGAATGAGGCCCTTAAGACAGTTATTCCCGTCAAGAAAAAGATTAAAAATCTAGAAGAAGTATTCCTGACCCTGAGGGTGGATGAGGAAGAGGCGAGAGCAAGACTCAGTGAATATAGGAGAAAGAATCACAAGGCAAAGGAAAGGCTTTTAGAGGCAATCTGTGACAACGAAGTTGTAACGTCCAGGGATGCAAAGCATGAACTAAATATTTCTAAATCCACTATTGATGCACTGGTAAAAGATGGTGTTATAAATGTGGACAGGGAGAGAAAATACAGAAATGTTGTTTCGGATAATGTCGACAACTCTGCCGGTGAGAAGGTATTAAATACAGAACAACAATTCATAGTTGATGATTTTAAAAAAGAGTATATGTCCGGCGTAAGAAGACCGTATTATATTTATGGAATAACCGGAAGCGGAAAGACAGAAGTCTATATAAATATAATTAAGGATGTTGTTGCACAGGGCAAGCAAGTGATTGTCCTGATACCGGAGATTTCCCTTACATTTCAGACGGTTGCGAGATTTAAAAATGTATTTGGAGACCGGGTATCTGTTCTTCACTCAAAGTTATCAGAGGGAGAGAGATATGATCAGTATGACAGAGCTCAAAGAGGTGAGCTCGATATCATGATCGGCCCACGTTCAGCGCTGTTCACACCATTTTCTGATCTGGGACTAATAGTTATGGATGAGGAACATGATGGCGGATATATAAGTGACAGAAGTCCCAAGTATCATTCCGATGAGGTGGCGTTATTCAGGGCGGAAATGACAGGGGCTAGTGTTGTTTTTGGATCGGCGACGCCAAGTGTGAAGGCATATCTCAAAATGCAGAAGGGTATTTACAAGACTTATAGGTTGGATAAAAGGGCGGGAAATGCCAAGTTGCCTTCGGTTAGTGTGGTGGATTTGCGAGAGGAGTTCCGCTCGGGGAACAGATCGATTCTCAGCGAATTATTGCAGGAAAAGATATGTGACAGGCTCAATAAAGGCGAACAAACTATACTTTTTTTGAATAGAAGGGGATATGCAAGTTTTGTTTCTTGTAGAAATTGCGGAAATGTGATACAATGTTCACATTGTGATATATCTTTGAAGGCCCACAAGGACTACAGCGGTAGAATAAGAAAACTGATGTGTCACTACTGTGGCGATACCGTTCCTATGCCGGAGAAATGTCCCAAGTGCGGAAAACCCTATATTGGAACATTTGGAATGGGAACACAGAAAGTCGAGGAGATGTTGCAAAAGAGGCTGCCCAATGCAAGGATAATGCGCATGGATGCGGATACTACTGCCGGAAAGCGGGGACATGAGCGTATTATCGAAGAGTTTAGAGCAGGGCGGGCTGATATATTGATTGGGACCCAGATGATTGTCAAGGGACATGATTTTCCTGGTGTTACTCTTGTCGCAGCTTTGGCGGCTGACATGAGTATGTTCGACAATGACTATCAAAGTATGGAGCGAACATTTCAACTGCTTCATCAGGCCAGTGGAAGAGCAGGCCGTGGTGACAAAGAGGGAGAGGTAATCATTCAGACATATTCACCCGACAATTATGTCATTAAGAGCGTGAAAGCACAGGATCCGAGCATTTTCTATGAAAATGAGCTGGCATACAGAAACCTGATGAGTTATCCGCCTTATCAGTATCTCTTGATGATAAATATAAGCGGAAATAGCAAGAGTTATGTGGAGAAACTGTGTAGCAAACTTGCGGGTTGGATAAATAAGAATTACGAGGGAATCAAGTTGATTGGTCCCAACCTGGATTTGATAACCAAGAGAAATGATAAATATGTTATGGATATGTACTTGAAGTCTGAAGAGCAGGAAAGGCTAATCGGATTAAAGGAGGATATTCAAAAAGAGGTTGAGGGGAGTCGCCTCCCTGTAAGGATACAATTTGAAATCAAGTAAAGATTTGGAGAGAAAGATATGGCATTAAGACAAATTAGAATTTATGGAGATGAGATTCTCACAAAGAAATGTAAAGAGGTTAAGGAGATAACTCCGAAGATTGAAACTTTGGTCAATGACATGTTTGAGACTATGAGAGACGCTGAGGGCGTGGGACTTGCGGCACCTCAGGTTGGAATTCTCAAGAGAATTGCAGTTATCGATGTTTCGGAGGAACAAGATCAACCAATAGTTCTTATTAACCCTGAAATCTTAGAGACATCCGGAGAGCAAGAGGGCTCTGAGGGATGCTTGAGTGTTCCAGGAAAAGCCGGAATTGTCAAAAGACCAAATTATGTAAAGGTAAGAGCTACCGATCTCGACGGACAGGAGTATGAGATTGAGGGCGAAGAACTGCTTGCAAGAGCACTTATTCACGAGATAGAGCACCTTGATGGACAGCTTTATGTTGACAAAGTCGAAGGCGAGCTTGTGGATGTGGAAGACATGATGGAGGAAGAATAATGAATATAATATTCATGGGTACTCCGGACTTCGCCGTTCCCGTCTTGCGAGAATTGATAGAGTCTGGGAAACACCAGGTTACAGCGGTTGTCACACAGCCGGATAAAGCCAGGGGAAGAAGTGGTAAGCTGACATTCACCCCCGTCAAGGAATTGGCCCTAGAGCATGGAATTCAGGTCTATACACCTGAAAAAGTTAAGGCGCCTGAGTTTGTGGAAGTCTTGAGGGGAATTCCGTGTGATTTGATCGTAGTTGTGGCATTCGGACAGATTTTGAGCAAAGAGATTCTAGATATGCCCGAGTATGGATGTGTAAATGTTCACGCGTCTTTACTTCCTAGGTGGAGAGGAGCTGCACCTATTCAGTGGTCAATTATAGCAGGAGATGCAAAGACGGGAATAACTACCATGCAGATGAATGAGGGACTTGACACAGGAGATATATTGCTCACTGAGGAGATAGAACTCACAGGTGAGGAGACTGGCGAGAGCTTGTTTGATGATTTGTCTAAGATGGGAGGACCGCTCCTTATAAAGACCATAGAGGGACTCGAAAAAGGAGAGATAACACCTGTCAAGCAAAATGATGAAGAGAGCACATATGCCAAGATGCTCACGAAGGATTTGGGAAAGATAGATTTTAGCAAATCAGCTGTAGAGATTGAGAGACTTATAAGAGGCCTCAATTCTTGGCCAAGTGCCTATACATATTTTGGCAAAAAGATGCTCAAGATATGGGAAGCCAGGGTTTCTGATGTGGAGAGCGTTGGAAATATAGGCGAAGTAGTCAGAGTTGACAAGGAGAGTTTTGGAATCCAGACGGGGCAGGGAATCTTGCAGATTCTCGAGGTTCAGCTGGAGGGAAAAAAGCGAATGAAAACAGCTGATTTTATGAGAGGAAATAATATTGAGGAAGCAAGCTTTTGAATCGGTATATAATACTCTTGAAAAAGGTGATAATATAAGGTATAATTCTGATGAGCGATTTGTAAAGAGACTCGTCTATGGAACAGTAGAGAGAGCTATAGAATTAGATCATATAATTGATCACTTTGCGAGTAAGAATATAGCTGATATGGATGATAATCTTCGGACCATTTTGAGGATGGGGGCATATGAGATTATATATATGGATTCGGTACCTGAATCTGCCACCTGCAACGAGATGTGCAATTTGGCCAAGAAGGTATGCGAGAAGTATGTGCCTGTTGTCAATGGAATTCTTAGAAATATTGCCAGAGCTGATATTGAAGAGGTAAGAGAGGAGATTTCAAAGAGCATAAGGGATGTTGTAAAGAAACTATCATTCCTTTATTCAACTCCGGAAAACCTGGTGAAGCTGTTGATTGACAGCTATGGTAAGAAGACTGCAAAGAAGATTATGGCATCATTTTATGATGATAAGCAGATTAGCCTCAGAGCATTTACAAAGAATGCTACTGTTTCAAAGGTCAGAGAACTCTTTGAAGCGAATGGGATTGAGACGATAGATAGCGAGTATAATCCCAATATGTTTTTGATTGAATCCCAGAGCGTGGAAAAACTGCCGGGGTTTGCTGAGGGGTATTTTACCGTTCAGGATGAAAGCGCTTCACTACCTGTTATGGTTGCGGGAGCCAAGGGCAGAGATTGCATAGTTATGGATGTCTGTGCCAGCCCGGGAGGGAAGACATTTCAAATGGCGGACCTTGTGGGACCTAATGGGATTGTATATGCCGGGGATAAGACGGATGAAAAGGTCAGACTGATTGAATCAGGGATTAAGAGACTTGGAATTTCCAATGTAAAAACCGCGGTGAGAGATGCTTTGGTAGATCATCCCGATCAAACTGAGATGGCGGACATAGTAATATGTGATGTGCCATGTTCAGGAATAGGAGTTATAGGAAAAAAGCCTGAGATCAAGTACCATGCAGTAGAGAGATGTCAGGAGTTAATAGAATATCAGAGGCAGATAGTTCGTTCTTCGGTTGGGGTGTTAAAACCCGGCGGAACATTTATCTATAGTACTTGTACTATCAATCCCGCAGAGAACGAAGATAATGCTCGGTGGATAGAAGAGGAATTGGGTCTAGAACCCGTCAGCCTAGACGAGTATCTGCCGGAGAAATTGGTCAACAAGATGACCGGAAAGGGCATGCTAACGATGTTGCCGGGGATACACAGAGGCGATGGATTTTTCGTAGCTAAGTTTAGGAAGGTGTAAAGATGGAGCTCCGAGACCTTAAGAGTTTGACAATGGAAGAGTGTATAGAGGTTGCCGAGAAACTCGGTGAGAAGGGTTTTAGGGGCAAGCAACTATACAAGTGGTTGCATCACAACCGAGTAGAGAATTTAGATGATATGAAAAATCTTCCCGGTAAATTTAGGGATAGGTTAAAAGAAGAATACTATATAGCCAATGTGAAAATAGTCAGAAAGCAAGTATCTAAGAATGGAGATACGGCAAAGTACTTGTTTGAGCTAGAAGATGGAAAGTTTATCGAGAGTGTGCTCATGAAGTACAAATACGGTAATAGTGTTTGTATATCTTCTCAGGTAGGATGTCGCATGGGATGCACATTTTGTGCCTCAACTTTGTTGGGGTTGGAACGAAGTCTTACGGCAGGTGAGATGCTGTCTCAGATATATAAGATCAATGAAGAGACAGGGGAACGAGTATCCAATGTCATTGTCATGGGAATGGGCGAGCCGATGGATAACTATGACAACTTGCTCAGATTTATAAGGATTATCAATGACGAAGATGGGTACCATTTGAGCCAGAGAAATATCACAGTATCCACATGCGGAATTGTTGAGGGGATTAGAAAGCTTATGCAGGAAAAGTTGCAAATAACTCTGGCAATAAGCCTTCATGCACCCAATGACGAGATTCGCAGACAGACCATGCCTGTGGCGAATAAGTATAGCATGGATGAGATTTTTGAGGCATGTCGCGAATACAAGGATGTAACGGGACGAAGAGTGACATTTGAGTATACGGTTATCGACGGAGTAAATGACAGTAAGGATAATGCTCTGGAGCTTGCGAGACGATGCAAGGGCATGGGTTGTCATATTAACCTCATCCCACTCAATGAGGTCAAAGAGAGAAAATGCCGTCGTGCAAAAGAAGAAAACATAGAAGATTTTAAAATAATACTTGAAAAAAATAAAATAAATGTTACTATTAGAAGAGAGATGGGTGGCGACATAGATGCCGCATGCGGTCAGCTTCGCAACACACATCTCGAACAAAGCGCGCATTAGAGCGGGTTTTGCTAACGATAAGGAGGTCACATAAGTGCAGTGTTTTTCGATGACAGATGTGGGGCTTGTCAGAAATTCTAATCAGGATTTTGTATTTTGTTCCGGAGAACAAATAGGGGAGTTTCCCAATCTGTTTATTGTGGCTGACGGAATGGGTGGTCACAGAGCTGGAGATACAGCTTCTAGATTATGTGTCGAGAGTTTTGTATCTCAAATCAAACAAAGTGCCAAGACTACGCCGATAGGATTGTTCAATGAAGCTGTGGAAGTGGCAAATGCCAGTATTTTTGAGAAATCAAGTACAGATGAGCACTTGCAGGGCATGGGAACAACGGTAGTTGCGGCGGTTGTTATAGGTGATACTGCCTATATTGTCAACGTTGGAGACTCCAGACTCTATTTGTATGGTGAGGGATTTAGACAGATTACAGTCGATCATTCCCTTGTAGAAGAGATGGTTCAGTCTGGAAAGATTCAAAAAGAAGATATGAGAACTCATCCGAATAAGAATATTATTACACGAGCTCTTGGAACTACTTCAAAGGTCAAAGCAGATTGCTTTGAAGTTGAAGTGAATCAGGGGAACGTGCTTTTGTTGTGTTCAGATGGACTTACCAATATGCTCGAGGATACGGAGATAGAACGGATTATAAGTGAGAATATTGATAATATGGAAGAAGCGGGCAAGAAGCTCGTGAATGCAGCAAATTCATCAGGTGGAAAAGACAATATAAGTGTTATATTAGTTAAAATATAGTAGAAGATTATATTACAGGTTATTTCTTATTATGGAATAGTTAAGGAAGCGAAATTAAGGAGGAAACCGTGTTGATAGAAGCAGGAACCATTATTGCAGATCGCTATGAGATTTTGGAAAAAGTCGGAAGTGGCGGTATGGCAGATGTTTACAAAGCCAAATGTCATAGGCTTAATAGATATGTGGCAATCAAAATCCTCAAAAATGACTACAGCGAGGACACTAAATTTGTCACAAAATTCAAGGGCGAAGCACAGGCCGTTGCCGTGTTATCTCATCCCAATGTAGTCAGCATTTTTGATGTAGGCGAGGAGAGAGGGATGTACTATTTCGTCATGGAGTTGATTGACGGAATCACCTTGAAAAAGTACATAGAAGAGAAGGGAAAGCTCACCATCAAGGAGGCAGTTGGAATCGCACTTCAGATTGCCAACGGACTTGATGCAGCCCATAGAAATAATATAATTCACAGAGATATAAAGCCTCAGAATATTTTGATTGCGAGGGATGGAACAGCAAAAGTTACCGATTTTGGTATAGCTAAGTCGGCAAGTTCCAATACAATTACAGCTAATGCTATGGGGTCAGTACACTACATATCTCCGGAGCAGGCGAGAGGTGGATATAGCGATGAGAAGAGCGATATCTATTCACTGGGTGTTACAATGTATGAGATGCTCAGCGGAACACTTCCATTCAACGGAGAAACTGCAGTAGCTATTGCATTGGCCCATGTTCAGGAGGATGTGGCGCCGCTTGCAGCTATCGATGCTACAATCCCTAGGGGACTAAGTAATATCGTTGCCAAGTGTATGCAGAAAAAGCCGGAACTTAGATACTTGTCTGCAGCAGATCTCATCGCAGATTTAAAGATGTTTATGCAAGATCCATCCGGAGAATACGGCATTATCGGTGGCTTATACGACGATGAAGCTACTAAGTATATGTCAAGAGAAGAAGTTAAGACCATTCGTGAGGCTTCTAGAAACAATATTGGAAGTCCGGTTAAGGTTGCTGAAAATGAGCCGGAAGATGTGGATGACAACCAGAAGATGCTAAACCGCGCAGTTGTCGGGGGAAGTATCGCAGCAGCACTGGTTATCGGCGGAATTGTGATATATATTCTCGGACTATTTATAGGACTTTGGGGCGGAAGCTCACCGGCGACACCACAAGATCCTGCGACTTCTGCGACTCCAACTCAGGCGGCACAGCAGCAAGGAGAGGCCCTTCCGGACTTTTCGAATGAGTTAAAGGACAAGGTAGTTGTAGAACTTGGCAATATGGAACTCAAGTATACGCTCGTGGAAGAGGCGTCTGATACTGTTGAGAAGGATAATGTCATAAGAACTAATCCGGCAGCAGGATCAATTGTAAAGCCGGGTGATTCTGTAGAGCTTGTGATTAGTACAGGCGTTGAGCAGATTAGTGTGCCGGATGTATCTAGAAGCACTGTGGGAGATGCTATGAATGACCTTCAACAGAAGGGATTTACTGTAAAGCAGGGAGACGACGTATACAGTAGCGTTCCTGTCGGAAGAGTGGCATATACAAAGCCTGCAGCAGGAAAGAAAGTGAATAAGGGTGCAACAATCACTCTCTTTGCAAGTAAGGGCGAAGAGGTTAAGGTTACAACCGTTCCAAATATCGTAGGAATGAGAAGGAGTAAAGCTAAGGCGGCTTTGAAGGCAGCAGGTCTTGTCTATGGAAGCGAGTCTCAGAATTACTCATCGACTACTCCTAAGAACCGCGTTTGTGTTCAGAGTGTAGCTTCCGGAAAACAGGTGGAAGAGGGAACCCAAGTGGATGTTACAATCAGTCTTGGTGAAGAGACCACTTACTCATATGTAGGTAGCGTGACTATCGATAATCCATTTGAATATGAGACGGATCCATCTGCTAAGTTTGAGTTTGTGCTCACACAGTCCGGTGCATCGGATAAGGTAGTAAGAAAAGCAACTCTTAGCTACAACAGTTTCCCATATACAATCAGTGATGTGGAGGGAGCTAATGCCAATACAGGTAAGATTGTTGTTTACAAGGATGGCGAGAATGTTGCCTCGTATTCAATAAGCTTTAAGAAGGTTGCCAACTGATGATTAAGGGTAAGATAGTCAAAGGTGTAGGTGGTTTCTATTACATCAATACCTCGAAAGACGGAATCGAAGATATCTATGAATGCAAGGCCAAGGGCGTTTTTCGCAAGAAGAAGGAAAAGCCACTCGTGGGAGACAATGTAAAGATAAATATTGTAGACTACGAAAAAAAGCTTGGCAACATCGAAGAGATTCTCCCACGAACCAATAGGTTGATCAGGCCGGAAGTCGCCAATGTGGATCAGGCCATGATAATATTTGCAATGGAAAATCCAAAGCCAAACTTTAACCTTCTGGACAGGTTTCTTCTTTGGATGGACCAGGAAAATGTTCCGACAGTGATATGCTTTAACAAAGAAGATTTGGTTAGCGAGAAATACAAGGATGAGATTGCTGCCATCTACGGGAAAAGCGGAAAGAAGATTATATATGCCAGTGCCAAAAATGGCATCGGAATAGAGAATATAAGGGAGATCCTTGAAGATAAGACTACGGTTGTTGCCGGACCATCAGGTGTAGGAAAATCTAGTATTATCAACGGAATATTTTCAAGGAATATTTCTAATACAGGCGATATAAGCGAAAAAATAGGGCGAGGAAAGCATACTACAAGACACTCTGAGTTGTTTTTTGTCGGAGGAAATACATATCTTTTTGACACTCCCGGTTTCAGTTCCTTAAAGGTTCCGGAAATCGACAAGGAGGAGTTGGCTGGATATTATGAAGAATTCTCCGAGTACATTGGTGAGTGCAGATTTCTTGGATGTACTCACACCCATGAGCCGAATTGCAAGGTCAAAGAGATGCTAAGTAAAGGAGCTATATCAGAAGTGAGGTATAACAACTATATGCAGATTTTTGATGAGCTTAAGGAATGGGAAAAGAACAGATATAAATAGTCTATGTGGTATTTAGAAAAAAAGTCTATAAGGAAGGCAAGAGGTAATTATATGACATACAAGCTAGCACCGTCGATATTGGCGGCGGACATTTCAAAACTTGGTGAAGAGTTGGAGGCTGTAAAGAGAGCAGGAGCAGATTATATTCATATTGATATTATGGATGGGATGTTTGTTCCCAATATTTCCTTTGGAATAACGGTAGTTGAAGGAATTAGAAAATGCGTAGATACTTTTTTTGATGTCCATTTGATGGTTCATGACCCTATTAGATATATAAGGGATTTTGTGGAGGCGGGAGCTGATGGACTTACTGTTCATTATGAAGCATGTGACGATTTGGATGCGACAATTGATGAGATTAAAAGCTTTAACAAAAAAGTTGGAATAGCTATTAAGCCTATGACAGACGTGAGTGTCGTTTTGCCATATATGGAAAAAGTGGACATGATTCTCGTTATGACAGTAGAGCCTGGATTTGGTGGACAGAAAATGAGAAAAGAAATGTTCGAAAAGATAAAAACTATTAGAAGTTATGCAGAAGAGATTGGCCATGAAGTTGATATTGAGGTAGATGGTGGAGTTGGTGTTGACAACCTAGATGAGGTTCTCGATTCAGGCGCCAATGTCATAGTTGCCGGAACCAAGATATTCAAAGGCGACATAGTGGCAAATATGGATAGCTTTAAGAGTATAATTAATAAAAGATAAAAGAATAATCTAAGGAGATGACATAATGAAACTAGGAATCGTAGGATTGCCAAATGTAGGTAAAAGTACACTATTTAATTCGTTGACCAAGGCCGGAGCGGAGTCAGCTAACTATCCGTTCTGTACAATTGATCCCAATGTGGGAGTTGTGCCTGTGCCAGATGAGAGACTGGATGTCTTGGCCAAAATGCATAATTCTGGTAAAATCGTGCCCGCAGTAATCGAGTTCGTAGATATTGCAGGACTTGTTAAGGGGGCTTCTAAAGGTGAGGGACTAGGAAATCAGTTTCTCTCCAATATTCGTGAGGTTGATGCCATAGTCCACGTAGTTAGATGCTTTGAGGACAGCAATATTGTCCATGTAGACGGAAGTATTGATCCACTTCGCGATATCGAGACAATTAATCTCGAGTTGATTTTCTCTGATATCGAAATCTTAGATAGAAGACATGCCAAGGCAGTTAAGGCTGCGAAGTCAGATAAGAAGGCACTTGGCGAAGTTCAGTTTATAGAGAGATTGAAGACATTCCTCGAGGAGGAACATCTTGCCAAGAACTTTGAGTTAAACAATGAAGACGAAGAAGGTTGGTTTAGTGAGTATAATCTGCTCACTGCGAAGCCGGTTATATATGCTGCCAACGTGGCAGAAGATGATCTTGCAGACGATGGAGTAAACAATGCACAGGTTGCCAAGGTCAGAGAATTTGCAGAGGCAGAAAAATCAGAAGTATTTGTAATCTGCGCTCAGATCGAGCAGGAGATTGCAGAGCTTGATGATGAAGAGAAGAAAATGTTCCTCGACGACTTGGGATTGTCAGAGTCGGGTCTTGAGAAGCTTATCAGAGCTAGTTATAAACTCCTTGGTCTTATAAGTTATCTCACAACAGGTGAGATGGAGACGAAGGCGTGGACAATTACCAATGGAACCAAGGCTCCACAGGCGGCAGGAAAGATTCATACGGACTTCGAGCGAGGATTTATCCGAGCTGAGGTTGTTTCATATGATGATATTGTTGCCAATGGTGGTAAGAGCGGTGCTAAGGAGAAGGGACTTGTTCGTTCTGAGGGTAAGGAATATGTAGTTAAGGACGGAGATGTAATCGAATTCCTTTTCAATGTGTAAGAGAGGAGCATTATGGGCGACATTTCATTTCCACATCTTGGAATTACTATAAGTAATCTTCCCAAGGGGTTTGAAATCTTTGGGTTTCACATCGCATTTTACGGTATAATAATTGCCCTGGGGATGATTGCAGGACTTGCAATAGCAACTCGCGTGGCCAAGAGAACAAATCAGAATCCGGAGTTGTATACGGATTTTGCTATGATTGCCATTATAGTCTCGCTGATAGGAGCGAGAGTATACTATGTGGTATTCAGCTGGGATAGTTACAAGGACAATATTATTGATATTTTTAATGTCAGACAAGGTGGTTTAGCCATATACGGAGGCGTTATAGGGGCAATAATCACGGCGATTATATTTTCTAAAGTGAAGAAGTATAATCTTAAACTTTTGCTGGATACCGGTGTTGTTGGCTTGATATTAGGTCAGATTATCGGAAGATTCGGAAACTTCTTTAATAGGGAAGCCTTTGGAGAGTATACGGATAATATCCTTGCGATGCGTCTGAGATATGACCAAGTTAACACGGATACTGTTACAGACTTGATGCGCCAACATATGGAAACTGTAGATGGAGTGAGTTATTTTCAAGTTCATCCCACCTTTTTGTATGAATCATTGTGGAATCTAGGGGTACTGATACTACTACTGGTATTTACCAAGAGAAAAAAATTCCACGGTCAGATTTTCTTGCTATACTTAATTGGTTATGCTCTCGGCAGAGTGTGGATTGAGGGACTTCGAACTGATCAACTTCAGATTGGATCCACAGGAATTGCTGTATCCCAGGTTTTATCGGGGGTATTGATTGTTGCCGGCATAGTTATGTGGGTGATTTTTAGCAGGAAAAAGCTTCCGGTGGAGACTGAATAAAAAGGGTGGAGCGATGTGGTGAATAAACAAAAATAATTTTTTTGCAATATGCGTGAACGAAATGCAAAGCACAAGATATTGTGCTTTGTGTTTTTTTTGTGCTTATTTTGTCCTAGATGTGGTTGTACGCACATTGTAGAACCTAGTAAAATGGGGATTTTTGCCCCGTTTTTTTGAAAAAAAACACTTGCATTTCTTCGCGAGTTATTATAAAATTTATATTGTGAGGTGGGGGAATGTGGTAGATTATAGTAACAATGTGGATTGAAGTGGGGTAAATGTATTATGTTCATGAGTACATATCAACACAGTTTTGATACAAAGGGTCGCGTAATCGTTCCTGCGAAGCTTAGAGCTGAGTTGGGAGATTCTTTTGTTGTGACCAAAGGTGTTGATGGATGTCTTTATGGTTTCCCCACAGAAGAGTGGAATAAGTTCCTGGTAGAGCTTAATCAGCTGCCTAATAATAAAAATGGTCGTAGAACCAAGAGATACTTTATGGCAGGAGCTGCTGAGTGCGATATTGATAAGCAGGGACGTGTGCTGATTCCTAATATGTTGAGAGAATTTGCCTCAATGGAGAAAGAGGTTGTGTTTGTCGGCATGATGACCAAGTTTGAAATATGGAGTAAGGATGCTTGGGAGAGAGAATGTGCTGAAAATGGAAGTGACATCGATGAGGCTATCGAAGATCTTTCAGAATTGGGCATTTCTTTGTAGAGGAGACGATGAACGATGGAATTCAATCATGTATCAGTACTCTTGGATGAGTGCATAGAGGGATTGGCAATCAAAGAAGACGGAATATACGTCGATGGTACACTCGGAGGTGCCGGTCATGCGTACGAGGTATGCAAGAAATTGTCGGACCGCGGAACATTTGTTGGTATCGACCAAGATGCAACGGCAATTGCAAAGTCCACAGAGAGACTAAGTGAATTTGGCGGTAAAACGCGCATTGTGAAAAGTAATTATACATATATCAAGTCAGTCCTAACCGACCTTGGGATTGACGGAGTGGACGGGATTCTGCTGGATCTGGGCGTGTCTTCGTATCAACTTGATACCAGTGACAGAGGTTTTTCGTATCGAATGGATGCGCCACTCGATATGAGAATGGACCAAGACCAGCAGCTAACTGCCCGCACTATTGTAAATACTTACGATGAGCGTACATTATATGAAGTCATAAAGACCTATGGCGAAGAGCGTTTTGCGAAGAATATTGCAAGAAATATTGTAAAGGCAAGAGAGCAGAGCCCTATAGAGACAACTTTTGAGTTGGTGGAGATTATCAAGAATTCTATGCCGGCTAAGGCGAGAAACTCCAAAGGGCATCCTGCAAAACGCACATTTCAGGCGATAAGAATAGAACTTAACAGAGAATTGGAAGTTCTTCAGAATTCTCTTGATGATATGGTATCGGCGTTAAATCCCGGAGGCAGACTTTGTATCATAACATTTCACTCCCTTGAGGACAGGATTGTTAAAAAACAGTTTAGGACATGGGAAAACCCTTGTACATGTCCACCTGATTTTCCGGTATGCGTGTGTGGGAAGAGACCTCTTGGCAAAGTGGTTACCAGAAAACCGATTTTGCCGAGCGACGAGGAGATGGAAGTTAATCCTAGGTCAAAAAGTGCGAAGTTGAGGATTTTTGAAAAAAGTTGAGTATGGATTGGAAAAAGCTAAGGAGGAAGTTGAGTATGGCGAGAAACACAACTATATATGTTGATGGAAGCACGGCCAGAAGATTGGTTAATAATCAAGCAGTGCCAGAAAGACGGCGTGAGTATGAGCCAGGGAAGAGGCCATCTACCCGTCCAATTATTAAGAGAAAGATCGATCCGATTGCCGTTATTGTTGTGGTTTTCACCATTGCAGCTGCTGCTTCTCTGATATTTTGTACAATAAATATGAAAACAAATGAAACAATTAAGGCAGAAAGTGTTGCAAACCTACAGAGTGAAGTGATAGAATTAGAAAAGGAGAATTCTAACGCGGCACAGAACTTGGAAGATTCTGTGGATTTAGGAGCAGTATACAAGAAAGCGACCAAGGAGCTCGGAATGCAGAATGCAAGTAGCGAACAGATCATGAGCTATGAGAGCAAGAAGAGCACCAAGGTCAAAGTCCATAATAGATAATATCAATAAGCATTAGAATTTTCCCACCTTGTAGCATGGCTCAGGGTGGGAAAATTGAGTGTATGGATAAATATGTGATAGAAGGGTTCATATAACATGGATAGGGATTACCGTATGGATAGAAGATATAGAAGAAAGAAAAGTGTGACTAGAATGAAGCTGACGAGAGGGATGAAGATTTCCCTTTTTGTTGGCCTTGTTGTGTTTTTATTGGCATCAATCGGTATGGTTGCCAGAATTATCTATATTAATCGTGTTCACGGAGATGATTATAAGAAGCAAGTTCTTTCGCAGCAATCTTATTACAACAAAGTTCTCAATTATAGGCGAGGAGCCATCATGGATCGCAACGGAACCATATTGGCTCAGAGTATCAGAAAATTTAATCTTGTTTTGGAACCTAGAACCTTGGGGGAGGATCCGGAGCACAAGACGATGGTATTTAACAAAATTGCCATGATTTTTGGAGCGGATGTCACGGAGCTTGAGGCAGTTATGACCAAGTATCCGGATTCAATGTATCAAAAGATTGATTCTCTCAAAAATATTCCGACGGACAAGGTGGAGCTATTCAAGGAGTCAATGGGTGAGTCGGACAATATCCCGGGAGTTTGGTTTGAAGAGACATTTGTAAGACAGTATCCTTTGGATACAATCGCCTGCAATATTGTTGGTTTCACTTCGGCTGAAGACAGTGGAACATATGGAATAGAAGGATCTTGTAATAGTCAATTAACAGGTACAACGGGAAGAGAGTATGGTTACTTTGATGCCGACATGAATTATCAGCAAACGGTGAAAAAGGCGACCAATGGAAACTCTGTTGTGTTGACAATAGATGCCAATGTTCAACGCGTTATAGAAGATATGATTCAGAAGAAGAACAAGAGTCTCGGCGCAGAGAATATTGCTGTAATGGTGATGAATCCCAATAATGGAGAGATTCTTGCCATGGCATCTCAGAATAAATTCGATCTCAATAATCCGCAGAATATGGAGATGACTTATTCCAAGGAGGAACTCTCCAAGATGAAAAAGAAAGAAAAATCTGCTGCGATTATGAGGATGTGGCAAAACTACTGCGTATCCACGTCTTATGAGCCGGGATCGACATTTAAGCCATTTACTGTAGCGGCTGGGCTGGAAGAGGGAGCATGCAGCCCTTCGAATTACTATAATTGCCCGGGATCAATGACCATTGCCAATCAACAGATTCACTGTGCTAACAGAAGCGGTCATGGAGTTGTCTCCCTTGAAAAGAGTTTGAATGAATCTTGTAACTGCGCTATGATGCAGATTGTACAAAAACTTGGAGTTAAGAAGTTCCACAAGTATACCAACATCTTTGGCTTTGGAGAGATGACCGGTGTGGATGTGCCTGGAGAGGCATCCGGATACTGCCACAGCCTAGAGAGGTTTGGACCGGTGGAGTTGGCTACAAGTAGTTTTGGTCAGACACAGACTGTGACTATGGTGCAGATGGCAGCTGCTTTTTCTTCTGTGGTTAATGGTGGAAACTATTACCAACCACATGTTGTAAAGGAAATTCAGAACGAGAGCGGCGTCAAGGTTGAAGGCAGGGAGGCAGAGCTTATCAGAAAGACTGTTTCCGAGTCCACAAGCAGAAAACTTAGAAAATATCTCAAGTCAACAGTGGAAGTTGGAACGGCAAAACCGGCAGGTGTAGTTGGCTATGAGGTTGGAGGTAAGACCGGTACAGCCCAGATGCATGACAGACATGGAACTGTAAGAGGAAAGTATCTTGTTTCGTTCTTGGGATGTGTCCCAGCTGACAAACCGGAAGCAGTTATCTATGTAATTATAGATAGGCCTCATGTGGAGGATCAGGCTCATAGTACATATGCTACGGAATTTGCATCGAAGATTATGAAGAAGATTCTTCCGTTTATAGGACTTTACGCATCTGACAAGGTTGGACCTAAGGAGACAAGTGCTCCTGAAGATACCAAACAGGACGAAGTCAATCAAAGTGGCGATAACGATAATCAGGACGAAGCTAATCAGAGTGGCGATGAATAATATGCTAATATAGAATATAAATATAAAAACTGGAGGAAACAATAATGATCGATTTTTCAATATGGATGCCAATAGTACTTTCTTTTGGCTTGACTGCAATTATAGCCCCAATGGTGATACCTTTCTTGGTAAAGCTCAAGTTTGGACAGTTCGTGCGAGATGACGGACCGGAATCACATCTAAAGAAGGCCGGAACCCCGACTATGGGAGGAATCATCTTCCTGGCGGGAATCGTGCTGACGAGTATTGTCTTTGCATGGAAATATCCTGCAATTATTCCTGTGGCTTTTATGACAGTCGGATTTGGAATAATCGGTTTTATAGATGATTACTTGAAAGTGGTTAAGAAGCAGTCTGAGGGCTTTAAGCCAATGCAGAAAATGTTCGGACAGCTTATTGTCACATTGGCATTTATAGTATATTATTATAAAGTTGCCGATCTTGGATCTGAAATTAGAATTCCTTTCACAGACGGTATGATGATTACTATGCCAACATGGCTTTTCATAATATTTGTTTTATTCGTTGTTCTGGGAACAGTTAATGGAACTAACTTCACAGATGGACTTGATGGACTTGCATCAAGCGTGACAATTATAGTGGCAGGATTTTTCTTAGTGGCTTCTATGAAGCTTTGGCCGGAGATTGCTCCGATTAATGGTGCTGTTATGGGTGCATTGATGGGATTTTTGCTCTATAATACGCATCCCGCCAAGGTATTTATGGGTGACACAGGATCACTTGCATTGGGTGGATATGTAGCAGGTATTGCAATTATGTTAAAATTGCCTCTTTTCATTGTGATAGTAGGTATGATATATTTGATAGAGGTGTTGTCAGTTATTTTGCAGGTTGGATACTTTAAGTTGACCCACGGCAAGAGAATATTTAAGATGGCACCAATTCACCACCACTTCGAGTTGAGTGGATTTAAGGAGACACAGGTTGTTTCCATGTTTACAATTATTACAGTTATTCTTTGCATTTTGGGCTTAATTGCCTTAAAATAGATGAGATAGATAATATCAAGGAGTAGTATTATTATGGATTTAAAGGGAAAGAAAGTCCTCGTTGTAGGACTTGGAAAAAGCGGATATGCAGCATATGAATTGCTCAAGGAGATGGGCGCTGATATATCTTTGTATGACGGAAATGAGTCGCTAGAGGTAAAAGTAGATGATGTGGATGTATACCTCGGTGATTTTGATAGGAATATTTTCAAGAAATTCGAGATTGCAGTATTTAGTCCCGGAGTTCCACTCGATATACCTATTGCCGATTTTCTGAGGGAAAATGGCACGGAAATTATCGGAGAGATTGAACTTGCATATTTGTGGGAGAAGGGAACAGTTGTTGCGATAACCGGAACCAATGGAAAAACCACTACAACAACTCTCGTTGGAGAGATTTGCAAGGCCTATAATCCTAAGACCTATGTGGTTGGAAATATCGGAAATCCTTATACCAAAGAGGTTTTGAAGACATCTGAGGATTCAATTACAGTGGCGGAAATCAGTAGTTTCCAGCTTGAAACTATGAAGACATTTAAGCCTAAAGTTAGTGCAATTCTCAATATAACACCGGACCATTTGAACAGACACAAGACCATGGAAAACTATATTGCAGCCAAATTATCCGTGGCCAGCAATCAAGGACCTAAGGATCTGTGTGTAATCAATTATGAGGATGAATTGCTCCGTAAAAACTTGTCAAAGATTATTACTAAAATCCAGTTTTTCAGCAGCTCCAGAGTGATTGAGAAGGGCATGTACAAGGACGAAGAGGGATTCATAGTAGATGGAATTACCAAGAAGAGACTCTTAGATCAGAGAGATACAAAGCTCCCCGGCGATCACAATGCTGAGAATATCATGGCTGCGCTGTTGATAGTAAAGAAGCTTGGCGTGCCTATGGACTTGGCGGTGGAAGTTGTGAAGAATTTTTCTCCGGTTGAACACAGAGTTGAATTTGTGGAAACTGTAGATGGTGTAGATTACTACAATGACTCCAAGGGAACCAATCCGGATGCCGCAATCAAGGGTATTCAGTCCATGGATCGTCCAACGGTACTCATAGGAGGAGGATATGACAAGGGCGGTGAGTTTGATGCTTGGATTGAGAGTTTTGATGGAAAGGTCAAGAAACTTTTGCTTATGGGTGAGACGAGAGAGCGAATCGCTGAGACCGCCAAGAAGCTCGGATTTACAGATTATGAATTTGTAGACAGTCTTGAGGACGCAGTAGCCAGAGCCGAGGAAATCGCTGTAAGTGGCGATGCGGTACTACTTTCCCCAGCATGTGCTAGTTGGGATATGTTTGATTCATATGAGCAGAGGGGAAATATCTTTAAGGAATTAGTAAGAAAACAGAGGTGATTGATTTGGCTGAAAATATCAGATCAAGTAGATTGGGCGATAAAGTGAAGACAAGAGTAAAGGACAGTACTTTTGATTACAGTCTTTTGCTTGTTGTCGTATGCCTTATTGTCTTTGGATTGCTGATGATATTTAGCTCAAGTTCATATATTACACAAAATTCCAGAAGATATGGCAACGATCCGCTATATTTTTTAAAAAAGCAAGGGCTTGGTATAGTGATGGGTATCGGCTTGATGCTTGTTACAACTACTCTGAATTATAAGTTTTTTCTTCATAAGTTCAAATTTAGAGTTGTTACGATTTATTATTTTATAACGCTTATTATGCAGACGATGGTACTCTTTGTGGGAATGGAGGTAAATGGTGCGAAGAGATGGCTTTCAATCGGAGGATTGATCACAATTCAGCCGTCAGAGTTCACTAAAATCGCGCTGATTCTCATGCTTGCCACGTTCTGGCAAAGTAAGTACAGATGGCCATATGAGAGGCACAAGCTCCTTTATGTCGGCTTTATTTCAGGCCCACCTATTATTCTTGTTGCCCTTGAAAATGTTAGTACGGCTATCGTGCTTTGCGTGATAGTAATGGGCATGTGCATAATCGCAGCAAAGAAGAAATCCATGTGGATAGGCCTGACACTTTTGGGTGCCACAGGAGTTGTAGTGGTACTAACCAAGATGGCCACGGGATTTAGAGGACAGAGAGTTAAGGACTGGATTGCAATAGGCAATGGACTTAAGCCAAGCCAAAGCGGTTTTCAGATTTTGCAAGGTCTCTATGCAGTGGCATCAGGTGGATTAAAGGGAGCCGGAATCGGCAATGGAATCCAAAAGCTCCACAATATTCCGGAGCCTTATAATGATATGATCTTTGCAGTTGTCTGCGAGGAACTTGGAATAATCGGTGCTGCAGTGGTATTGTTCATGTTTATTATTCTTCTTTGGAGAATATACAATACGGCTGTAACTGCTCCTGATATGTTCAGTGGATTAATCTGCGCAGGAGTATTTATCCATATTGCAGTTCAGGTTCTGATGAATGTAGCGGTTGTGACCAACAGTATGCCGTCAACAGGTGTGCCGCTTCCGTTTATAAGCTATGGAGGAACCAGTGTATCTATATTGATGGCGGAGATAGGAATTGTTTTGGGAATATCCAGACGCCGAGTATTTGTAGAATAGGAGGGGATCGGTATGAGTCGAAAATTAAAGACGATTCTCATTACAGTGGGTTCCCTTGCGGTGGTAATACTTATTTTGGGATTTCTGTTTGAGGTAAAAACAATCCAGGTTGAGGGCAATACATTCTTTTCAGACGAGGTAGTTGCCAAGGAAGTATGTAATTCAGTGATAGAGAAAAATGTTCTGACAGCCAGAATGAGATTTCTCTTGGGTCTCTCACCAAAGCTTCCGTATGTGGACAGTTACGAGATGACATTTCCCGACCGTGGTACGATTAAGATTACGTTGAATGAGAAAAAGATTGTGGCTGGTATAAGATATATGTCTCAGTATATATACTTTGACAGAGCGGGGATTGTTCTCAGAAGTTCAGATGTAGAGGAAGAGGGAATACCGGTTTTTGAGACTGAGGCGGAGACAACATTTTCACTATATGAGAAGGTTCAGATGAAAAATGCCAGTCAGCTGGGACAGATTATGAACCTGGCAGAGCTTTTTGAGGCATATGACGTTCATTGGGACAGAGTGGAGTTTGATTCCATGGACAATGCAACACTATATTGCGGGGAGACGGATATTAAGCTCGGCAAGAAAGATGACTATGACACGCAGATTTCTGCTCTCTCTGAGATTTTGAAGAAAATCGAGAAAAACAAACTCAGTGGCTCGATTGACATGACAAATTACAAGTATAATGACGATGTGAGCCTTAGAAGAAAGAATAAAAATCAGTCAAAATAAAAAAAATTATAAAATTGACTTGATATTTTTGTAAAAAAAAAGTATTATATAGTATATATGCATAAATTATTATTGAATAATTCTACTATAATGTATCTATAAAAGGTGTGCAATTATGCGATATATATTACCAAGGAGGATTTATCGTGAGTATTGAAGTAAGCAATGCGGGATCACAGTATGCCGCAAAGATTTTGGTTGTAGGAGTAGGTGGAGCAGGCAATAATGCTGTCAATCGTATGGTCGATGAAGGTGTGCAGGGTGTAGATTTTGTATGCATTAACACAGACAAGCAGCATTTGCAGCGTTGCAAAGCCCCAGAGAATATCCAGATTGGTGAGAAACTTACTAAGGGATTGGGTGCAGGTGCAAAGCCTGAAGTTGGAGCAAAAGCAGCAGAAGAGAATCATGAAGAGATTGAAAAACTTGTTCAGGATTATGATATGGTATTCATCACTTGTGGAATGGGTGGTGGAACAGGTACAGGAGCAGCTCCTGTTATTGCAAGAATTTCCAAAGAGTGTGGAGCTCTTACAGTAGGTGTCGTTACAAGACCATTTACATTTGAGGGAATGACTAGAAAGAAGAATGCAGATGCCGGAATAGATGAGATTAAGAAGAATATTGATACATTGATTGTTGTTCAGAATGACAAGTTGCTCGCAAATTGCGACAGACATACAAGAATGGATGATGCATTTGCTATGGCCGACTCAATTCTTCAGCAGTCAGTACAGGGAATCACGGATTTGATTAACCTTCCAGCTCTTATCAACCTCGACTTTGCCGATGTTGAGACAGTTATGCGCGATAAGGGTATTGCACATATCGGCGTTGGAAGCGGACGTGGAGAGAATAAGTGTATCGATGCGGTTCAGGCTGCTATCTCAAGTCCATTGCTTGAGACTAGTATTGACGGAGCTACTGATGTTATTATTGGTATTTCCGGAGATCTTGGTATGCTTGAGGTTAACGATGCAATCACATATGTTGGAGATCGTCTCGGCGAAGATGCCAATATCATCTTCGGTGCCAGAAT
The DNA here is from genome assembly GCF_000518685.1 of Eubacterium xylanophilum ATCC 35991. Classification (GTDB taxonomy): domain Bacteria; phylum Bacillota; class Clostridia; order Lachnospirales; family Lachnospiraceae; genus Eubacterium_F; species Eubacterium_F xylanophilum. Next base: position 34,530 of record NZ_JAEB01000012.1, read on the forward strand.
CGAAGGCGAGGAATCAGAAGAGGTTGTTGTTACTGTTGTTGCCACAGGTATCAAGGAGACAGAGCAGGTTAAGAGAGGAAATGTGTTTAAGCCTTCTATGGGAAGAGCACAGGCACCTACACTTGACTTTAGTTCACCATCCAATATCAATGTGGCTCGTCCAAAGCAGTATGAGAGACCATCATTCCTCAGTGGTGGATCTGCCAATAGAACAGCACCAACATTTGGTTCAAGCATGAGAACAGAGACTGCGAGTGCACCTACACATCGCCCTGCTACTTCAAGCGTAGCACCAAGTCCTGCTAGCTCATCACCAGCTCCATCAGTAGGTGCTTCTAGACCAAGCGGCAACGGAATCGGCATTAGCCGTCCAAGCGCAGCAAGTTCAGAAAATGATGGAATCAAGGTTCCTGCTTCATTGATGAAGAAGAGGAAATAATTAGATAATCGATAATATTAGATTAGGAGGAAAACAAGACATGAGTACTATGGTAAAGACAATCATTGAGGTTGCTTACATTGTTGTTTCAATTGCAATTGTTATTGTTGTATTGATGCAGGAAGGAAAGTCTTCTGGTCTCGGAGCTGTGACAGGTTCAGCTGACACATATTGGAGCAAGAACAAGGGACGTTCCGCAGAAGGAAAGCTTGTAAGAATTACAACCGTTCTCGGTGCATTGTATATCATTGGATCATTGGTATTGTGCAAGTATATGGCATAGTCAATGACAATAATTTAGAAAGTATAACCTCTGACTTCTAATTAGAGTCAGGGGTTTTTTTTGGAAATAGGAGAATGATAATGGCGAAAGATCGCAGTGACATATTATATGAATTCATAAAAGACAAAGATTACAGACCGATGCGGGCGAGAGAGTTGGCTGCATTTTTTTGCGTGCCCAAAAACGAGAGGGGGCAGCTCCACGATATCCTAGATGATTTGGAGAGACAAGGTAAGATTTCCATGGATTCTAAGGGGAGATACCTTCCTATTGCGGAGAAAAAACACATCGGAACATTTATGGGAACCGCTAGGGGCTTCGGTTTTGTGGGCCTTGAGGGCCGTGATGAAGATATATATATACCGGAGAAGTACATAGGGAGTGCGTTGGATGGCGATACTGTCAGAGTTCAGATTTTCAAAAGCAAGCGCAACAATAAGAGCAAAGCCGAGGGAAAGATTGTAGAAGTTGTGGAGAGAGCCAATGAAACTGTAGTTGGTGTATTTGAAAAAAATCAAAACTTTGGATTCGTAATTCCGGACAGAGACAAGCTGATGACTGATTTCTATATTCCCAAATCGAAGACCATGGGAGCCAGAAATGGCGAGAAAGTCGTGCTTCGAGTGACTGATTTTGGAGATGGGAACAAGCATCCCGAGGGAGAAATAGTAGAGGTCTTGGGGAAGCCCGGGAAACCCGGTGTGGATATTCTATCTGTGGTTAGGAGCTATGGAATTCCGGAAGATTTTCCTGATGAAGTGGTGAGACAGACCCATGAGGTTCCTGATTCTATAGACGAAAAGGGCATGGCGGGGAGGACAGATTATCGCTCCTATATGACGGTGACCATAGATGGCGAGGACGCTAAGGATCTGGATGATGCCATAACTCTTGTGAAAACGGAGGACGGATTTGAGCTGGGAGTTCACATAGCCGATGTGACATATTATGTAAAAGAGGGCTCCCAAATCGACAAGGAGGCGCTAAAGAGGGGGACAAGTGTCTATCTTGCAGACAGAGTAATCCCGATGCTGCCGGAGAAATTGTCTAACGGAATTTGTTCTCTAAATGCAGGTGTTGACAGGTTCACTCTCAGCTGCTTGATGAAGTTTGATAAAGATGGCAAGATGCTCTCCAGCAAGATAGAAGAGTGTATCATAAACGTGGATCATAGAATGAGTTATTCTGTCGTAGGTGATATTATAGGAGCGGAAAACCAGGAAAATGTTCCGCCTGAGTATAAGAAGCAATACGGCGGCTTTGTGCAGATGTTTTTTGACATGCAACAGCTGGCCAGAATGCTGAAAAAAAGGCGAATCAAGCAGGGTTCTATAGAATTTGATAGCACTGAATCCAAGGTGATATTAGATGATAGAGGAAAAACAATTGATATAATACCTTATCCCAAGAATGAGGCCAATGATATTATCGAGGAATTTATGTTGGCGGCAAATCAGGCTGTTGCAGAGGAGTCCTTCTGGCGTGAAATCCCATTTGTTTACAGAGTACACGCGGAGCCGGATCTTGAGAAAATCAAGGAACTTAGCAATATAGCAGCAAAGTTTTCATATAAGCTTCGAATAGCGGATGACAAGATTTACTCCAAGACGCTGCAGAAGTTTTTGGAATCGCTTGAGGGGTCGGAGCACAGAGGATTTCTGGATAGACTTGCTCTTCGATCTATGAAGGGAGCGGAGTACTCAGTAAATTGTGATGGCCACTTTGGGCTTGCCATGAAATATTATTGTCATTTTACATCGCCGATCAGGAGATATCCGGATTTGCAGATTCACAGGATTCTGAAGGAGAACATAGGAACATCCATGGCTGACAAGAGGTTCAAACACTATGAAAAAATCCTAGAAAATGTTGCCAGCGAGTCAAGCCGTCTGGAACGCCGTGCAGAGGAAGCAGAGCGAGAGGTGATTAAGCTTAAGAAAGCTGAGTATATGCTTGGAAGAATCGGTGAGACTTTTGAAGGTAAGATTAGCGGCATTACATCTTGGGGAATCTACGTGGAGTTGGAAAATACTGTGGAGGGAATGATTAGACTATCTGATCTTCGCGATGATGTATATTCTTGCATTGAAAATGAGTACAGAGTTGTGGGAAAATATTCCGGTAAGGAGTACAACCTTGGCCAGAGCGTCACGATTCGCGTGGCAGATGTTAATCTTGCACTCAGAACAATTGATTTTACAATAGAAGAGTAAGACAATAAGGAAACGCATATTGCTGGTCTTACTCACGTCGTTCGTAAGACAATAAACGCATACTGCTGGGGGGCTGTCGCACTAACAATTAAAAAATTGTTAGTGTTCAGCTCCTTTTTCTTCTCGGTACGTTCTTCTATACTTGTCTTGCTCTGGGGGGAAACGTACGGATAGATTTCTTTTTTCTTGCTTTTTTTCCGTACTTTTCTTTTTCTCGTCTTCTGTTTTAGATGCGGATTACGGCTAGATTCTCTTATTTCTTGTTTTTTTGCCGTACTTGACTTTTTTCTCGTGGATCCCGTCCTCTGTTTTGTGTGCAAATTACGGCTAGAATCTAATATTTCTTGTTTTTTGCCGTACCCACGCCCCAACCCCCTGGTACACGCTTCCACCTCTTTCCTCTCGGTACGGCTAGATTTTCATATTATTCTTTTTTTGCCGTACTCACGCTCCAATTCCCTGGTACACGCTTCCACCTCTTTCCTCTCGGTACGGCTAGATTTTCATATTATTCTTTTTTTGCCGTACTTACACCCTAATCTCCCGTTACACGCTCCCCATCTTCCCCCTCAGTACTTTCTGCAAGAACATTGGCAGCACCTTTTGTCAGATACTTCTAAATTGCATATCCTGCTAATGTCTTACTCACGTCGTTCGTAAGACAATAAACGCATATTGCTGGTCTTACAAGCTTTGCTTGTAAGACAATTATTTTTTTGGAGGAATGTCAGCACTAGATAAGTATAATAAAACAGGAAGAGGTCAACCAGAGAGAGACTTCAATGCGCATGCATTGCGTCTCGAGTAGGTTGGACTCTTCCTGTTTTTAGACTGTCTTAGTGCGACAGCCCCATTACGTATGTAATTTCCTATAATCTCTTGGGGTGCATCCCTTGAGTTCTCTGAAAACTCTATTGAAACTGGACAAGCTTTTGAATCCCGATGAAAAGGCGATATCTGTGATGGAATTATCAAAATCCGCCAGAAGTTGCCCTGCGAGCTTAACTCGCTGCAGATTCAAGTAATCGATATATTTGTAGTTAGTTACTTTTTTGAATGTTTTTGAGAAGTAGCTGGGACTAAATCCACAGTAGTCTGCCACTTCGTTGAGCGAGATATCTCGCTTGCAATTATCAGCTATATATCGCACTGCATCGTTTATCGCATCGATTGTTTGCTTGGAGAAATTATTTGTTTGAGTTGGCATACTCCAATAATTGTTCTTTAGAAGCATGGAAAAGCTAATAAAGAAATTGAAAAGCGAGATGGTTTTATAGATAGAACTAAACTCGTTGCCAACTCGGGCATAATTGAATATTTCCATGATATAACTTATCATGCGCGAACAGTGCTCGGATGTATTGCTCATGTTGTGGGAGATATAGTGTATATCCTTCATGTGATTATATCGGGATGAGAAGTCCTTTTGTTCTGTTATAAGACCTGGATAAACCTGGAGTGCGATAATCTCTTTGTTCGGATTCGCCACGATTTCGTGCAGGTCTCCGGGCCAGATGAATAGCAAATCTCCTTTGTTTAGAGAATAGGTCGTTCCGTGAATATTTATCTGATTATGACCATCTCCCTCGCCATATCCCAGTAGAATTTCTATGTGATTGTGCCAATGCGCGGGATACTTATCCGGATAATTATCCTGATTTATAGTATTTATGTCCTCGGATAGGTTGAGTATCTCCTGCGTATCTGATTTTTTCATAATATACCCCCTTGAATTACATATTTTTTGGGAAAATATTCCGACTCGGACTATTTTCTCACATATCCATTATATCCCATATTTTGACACTTGTGAAGAAAAAAACAAGAAAATACAAAAAAATTTTTTAATCATGACAAGATAATACATTGAAAAGTGCGTAAATATCGTGTATTATCAGAAAAGTTATTTTTTTAAAGTTTTTTTATCTTGTGCTTAATAGAACAAAAAATGGGCAGTTTTAGACAAAAATTGATTAGCTTCTTTTTTTGGATAATGTAAAATCAATATTGAAAGAATGAATGGAGAGTGGTAACGATATGAATAAATCAAAAGTTGTAGATATGACAAGCGGAACACCTATACGTCATATTTTGGTATTTACAATACCGTTATTGATTGGTAATATTTTCCAGCAGTTATACAACATGGTTGATTCTATTGTTGTCGGAAAGTACGTAGGAAAGGATGCACTGGCTGCAGTTGGTGCGTGTGGATCTATGAATTTTCTGTTTTTTGCTCTTAGTTCTGGATTGTCAATTGGAATAGGAGTTATTGTTTCGCAATACTTTGGAGCAAAGGATGACAAAAATGTTCGCTTAACTATTGCAAATTCCGTGTATGTTTTGTGTGCTTCCTCACTCATTGTCTCCTTGCTTGCCATAGCATTGGCAAAGTATATTCTTATTCTTCTTGGCACGCCTGAGAGCATATTGGCAGATTCGGTTCTATACGCAAGAACAACTTGTGCGGGAATTTTGGCCATTGCAATCTACAATGGAGTTGCCTCTATACTCAGGGCTTTGGGTGACTCCAGGACGCCTTTGTGCTTTTTGATACTGTCAAGTATTGTCAATGTCTCACTTGATTTATTTTTTGTGATACTACTTCACATGGGAATTTTAGGGGTTGCGCTCGCGACTGTCGTAGCGCAAATAATTTCAGCTGTCACATGTGTGATATATGCATTAAAAAAAGTCGACTATTTTCGCTTGAGCAAAGAGGAGATGAAGCCTAATAAGCTTCTTATCGTCAGATGTTTCAAGCTCGGTGTGCCACTCTCACTTCAGTCTTCGATGATTGCTATATCCTGTATGGCATTACAGGGTGTGGTTAACACTTATGGGGAAGATGTTATAGCTGCCAATACTATAACTAGTAGAGTAGAGATGATTGTACAGATGGGATTTTCGTCAATTGCTTCGGCGTTGACAGTATTCTCAGGCCAAAACATCGGTGCTGCCAAGGTTGAACGTGTTAAGAAAGGGTTCTGGCAATCCGTTGTTGTTGCAGTCATATTTAGTATTATACTAATTCCTTTTATGTACATCCTTGGTTCAAAGATTACATCGATATTTGTCAGTGAACAAAGTGTTGTGGACATTGGATATGGAGCTCTCAAATTCACCAGCCTTTTCTACATTTTCTTGGGAATGATATATATGCCAAGAGCTCTGTTAAATGGATGTGGTGACACAGCATTTTCGATGATCAATGGAGTTACAGAGGTTATATGTCGCGTTCTGTTCTCTCAGTTGTTCATGCACTTGGCATTTCTCGGATATTGGGCTGTATGGGGTACAACGGTAGCTACCTGGTTCTTTACATCGATTGTATGCATGTATAGGTATTTCAGGGGCAAATGGATCAGTAAGTCTCTCGTGGCAGCAGACGAGAGTCTTGGTGAGCCAAAAGAAAATAGAAAAAAAGAGAAAGGCTTGTTGGGTAGAATTAGATTATCCGCAGGTCGAGCAGGATGAAAGCAATGCTTGTGAAATGATGAAAAGCTGTTTACCACCTATTGCTAACCAGGGTGATTACAGCTTTTTTTCTTGCTCTCTGGCGTGCATATTGTTGACTTTACGGAACATTTTCGCTATAATTGATATGTCTATGCAAATTCGTGATAAAGGAATCGCATACTGCTGGTCTTACTCCCTAAGGTCGTAAGACATTAAGGATGCAGATTTTGTATGTGAAAACTGCGAGAGATGAGGTTATATAATGGCAAAGGAAAGCACGAAGTTAATTGCCAACAACAAGAAAGCTTGGCATGACTATTTTATAGAAGAAAAGTACGAGGCGGGGATTGAGCTCTCAGGAACAGAAGTCAAGTCCATTCGCATGGGGAGATGTAGTATCAAGGAGTCTTTTGTGCGAATTCAGGATGGCGAGGTGTTTATCTATGGGATGCATGTCAGCCCCTATGAAAAGGGAAATATTTTTAACAAAGATCCACTGAGAGTGCGAAAACTCTTACTTCACAAGTCGGAGATAAGAAAGCTTGTTGGAAAAATGGCCCAAAAAGGTTTTACCATTGTTCCGTTGCAGGTATACTTTAAGGGAAGTTTGGTAAAGGTGGAGATAGGGTTGGCAAAAGGAAAGAAACTCTATGATAAACGCGCGGATATTGCCAAGAAGGATGTTAAGCGCGAGGCAGAGAGAGATTTTAAAATCCGCAATTTGTAATTTTTTATTTGGTTATCACACTTTACAACCTTGTGTTTTCGTGATAAACTAGATAATTATGAATATAAGAAAGGAAAGGTGTCAAAGATGGCAACACTTTACAAGAGTACAAGAAGTGAAGGAACTAAGGTAACAGCGTCTGAGGCGATTCTCAAGGGACTTGCAGATGACGGAGGTTTGTTTGTGCCAGAGAGCATTCCACAGCTCGACAAGAGTTTGGAGGAGTTATCAAAGCTTGGCTACAAGGAAACTGCATATGAGATTATGAAATTATTCTTCTCCGATTTTACAGAGGAGGAGTTAAAATATTGTATTAATGGTGCATACGATGAAAAGTTTGACACAGATGTGATTGCACCACTTGTAGAGAAAGATGGAGCATATTATCTTGAGTTGTTCCACGGAAAAACTATTGCATTTAAGGACATGGCGCTCTCAATCTTGCCATATCTTATGACTACATCAGCAAAGAAGAACGGAGTTAAGAATGAGATCGTTATCCTCACAGCAACATCCGGAGATACAGGAAAAGCTGCATTGGCTGGCTTTGCAGATGTTGAGGGAACAAGTATCATTGTATTCTATCCTAAGAATGGAGTTAGCCCAATTCAGGAGAAGCAGATGCTCACACAGAAGGGTGCCAATACTAAAGTTGTAGGTATCATCGGTAATTTTGATGACGCTCAGACAGGCGTTAAGATGATGTTTAATTCCAAGGAACTTGCAGCAGAGATGGATGCCAAGGGATATCAGTTCTCTTCAGCGAACTCTATCAATATTGGACGTCTCATCCCACAGGTTGTTTACTATGTATATGCATATGGACAGCTTGTAAAGGAAGGAAAGATTCAGGTAGGAGACAAGATTCAGGTTGTTGTTCCTACAGGAAACTTTGGAAATATTCTTGCAGCTTACTATGCTAAGAACATGGGACTTCCTATCGAGACTCTCTACTGCGCATCAAATGAGAACAAAGTTCTCTTTGACTTCTTCGAGACCGGAAAGTATGATAGAAAGAGAGATTTTATTCTCACAACTTCTCCTTCAATGGATATCCTCATCTCAAGCAACCTTGAGAGACTTATTTACCTCATCGCAGGAGAGGATGCTGCTAAGACCAAAGAACTCATGGATGCATTGGTTAATGAGGGTGAGTATACAATCACTGATGATATGAAAGCTAAGCTTAGTGACTTTGTAGGCGGTTATGCAACTGAAGATGAGACACATGATAGAATCAAGGAAATCTATGACAAGACAGGTTATATCATGGACACTCATACAGCTGTAGCCAGTGCAGTATATGCTAAGTGTGCAGCTGATAAGGACATTCCTACGGTTATTGCATCAACAGCAAGTCCATATAAATTTACCAGAAGCGTTATGAACTCAATCGACAAGAAGTATGATTCTATGGGAGACTTCGAGTTGGTAGATGAGCTCAACAAGCTTTCAGGTGTTAAAGTTCCTAATGCAATTGAGGAGATTCGCTCTGCTGACATCCTTCATGACATTGTCTGCGACAAGTCAGAGATGGAGAAGACAGTCAGAGATATTCTTGGAATCTAATTAATTACCGGGAGAGTTAACTTGAAGATATCAGAAAAATGTGTTAAGTGTCTCTATGATAAGCAAGCCAAGAGGGCTTCTTATCATGGAGAGTACTTAGCTGAAATAAAGAAGATAATTGATAACCGCACAGATAGTGATTCAGCGCCTTATATGGTTTATAAGTTCAATAAGGTGTACGAGCGATATTTTGGTGCGGTTAAAAGTTTATGTGAGGAAAAGAAAAAGTACAACAATATGGTCCTAGAGATGGAAGCTAGATTAAGGGAGAAGATTCTTCAATCAGAAGATCCCCTTAAAACTGCTCTTGTTCTATCGAGGATTGGAAACTATATCGACTTTGCCGCGCAGGATGATATTGATGATGAGACCTTTTTGGAGCTTTTCAGTGATATAGCTATGCGCGATGATGAGCAGAGTGTATATGAGTCATTTCTAGAGCAGTGCCAACGGGGTAAAAGTTTTTTGCTAGTGGCTGATAACTGTGGAGAGATTGTACTGGATAAGCTTTTTGTGGAGGAACTCCAAAAGCAGTTTCCGCATTTAGAAGTATATGTAATGGTGCGTGGAGCCGAGATTCAAAATGATGCAACCTTGGAGGATGCCAATTATGTGGGAATTCAGAATGTAGCTAAACTTGTTACAAATGGAGCTGCAATCCCCGGTGTTGTCTATTCAAAGCTTGATAGTGAGGCGCGGAATATTTTTCTTGAGTCGGATATAATTCTGGCAAAGGGGCAGGGGAACTATGAGTCGCTATCGGGGAATGGTTGGCATATTTTCTATACTTTTTTGTGCAAATGCGAGGGATTTACAGAGCGTTTTAATGTAAGCAAATTGACGGGGATGTTTGTGGAGGAGATGGAATAGAGGAGGAAGACTTGTGAAGTTTAGACCGTGTATTGATATACATAATGGAAAAGTAAAGCAGATTGTGGGCGGCTCGCTCAAGGATGAGGGTGATGTGGCGCTTGACAACTATGTGTCGGAGCTACAGGGCGCCGATTATGCAAGGTTATATAAGGAGCGTGGGCTTATAGGTGGCCATGCTATCATACTCAATCCGGTTGGGAGCGAGTACTACGATAAGGATGTAGAGCAGGCCAGAGGTGCCCTCGAGGAGTTTAGTGGGGGCTTGCAGATTGGCGGCGGAATCAATTCTTCTAATGCAGAGCGATTTATAGATTATGGTGCGAGCCATGTCATAGTGACTTCTTATGTTTTTGTCGATGGAAAGATTTACCGCGACAGATTACATGAGATGATATCAGCTGTAGGAAAGGAGCATCTGGTACTGGATCTCAGTTGTAAGAAGAGAGATGACAAGTACTATATAGTCACGGATAGGTGGCAGAAGTTTACCGAGCAACCTCTGGATAGGGAACTTATGGAAGAGTTGGCTGACAGCTGTTCTGAGTTTTTGGTTCATGCTGTGGGTGTAGAGGGCTCCAAAAGCGGTATAGACGGAGAATTGGTAAGCCTATTGTCTGAGAATATTTCTCTTCCAATTACATATGCGGGTGGAATTGGAAGTTATGAGGACATTGAGGAGATTGACAGACTGTCTGATGGAAAACTTGATTTTACTGTGGGAAGTGCACTTGATCTGTTCGGTGGAACTCTTGAGTTTGAAAAACTCGCGGCAAGATATAAGTAGGATAAGCAGCTTTTGAAGCTTGCTATCAAATAAATTTATAAGGGGATATGAGGTATGAAGACAAAATGGGGAATTTTAGGAACTGCAAATGTGGCTGATTGGGGGACAATCCCGGGAATGCTAGAGGCTGAAGGGTGCGAGATCTATGCCATCGCCGGCAGAAATGCCGAAAAAGTTGAGAGGTATAAAGAGAGATTTGGCATCAAAGTAGGATATGTGGGATATGATAAGCTTCTTGAGGATGAAAATGTTCAGGTGGTCTATATTCCATTGCCGAACCATATTCACAAGGAATGGGTAGAAAAAGCGATTCTCGCAGGAAAAAATGTTCTGTGCGAAAAGCCTATTGGAATGAATGCAGCGGAAGTAGAGGAGATGTATGCTCTTGCGAAGGAGCATGGTGTGGTTTTGATGGAGGCATATGCATATCTTCACAGCCCTTATATAAAGGCGCTTAAGAAGATTGTATCTTCCGGAGAGTTGGGCGATATAAAGTACATTGAGACGGCTTTTCTCACTCAGGGATATGCGGATGACATCAGGAACAAGAAAGAGTACGGTGGCGGTGCCATGTATGACCTGGGATGCTACTGCACGACTATGATTCTATCTCTTATTGATGCCAATGTGGTAGACGCCAAGGGAATTGCTGAGTTTTCAGACGGAGGCGTGGACACCAATACGGCGGGTCTTATGCGATTTGACAACGGAACGACCGCTTCCTTCAATGTCGGAATGAACCTTGGAATAGACAAAGTGGATGGTTATGCGAGATTTGACAGATTATTTATCCATGGAACCAAGGGAAAGGTTTTCTCAGATGTGGAGTACAATCAGGCCGGAGAACTTGAATTCACAGTGGAAACCAACGGCGTGAGAAGAACTGAGAAGGTCAGCGTCGGAAATAACTATAAGTTGGAAGTTGAGCAGATGAACAGAGTTACAAATGAGGGAGAGGATGCATATATCACTCCTGAGTTCTCTGTGAAGAATGCCAAAGTTATAGACATGATATTGAATTCTATGGGTTACTAAATAATACATGAAAAGGGCGTCCCCGTTAGATGGTGAATATCCATCTTGGAGACGCTATTTCTTTAAGGAAACGCATGTTGCTGGTCTTGCTCCCTGCGGTCGTAAGACAGTTTATGAGAAGAATTCTTGAGTCGGAGGAGGGTAAAATATAGAATAGGCATGCCCCGAAAGTGGAATGAGGAGATCCCGGGAGAGAGAAGGGGCATGCCAAAAAGGGAAATATAAAATAGGCATGCCCCGAAAGTGGAATGAGGAGATCCTGGGAGAGAGAAGGGGCATGCCAAAAAGGGAAATATAAAATAGGCATGCCCCGAAAGTGGAATGATGAGGTCCTGGGAGAGAGAAGGGACATGCCAAAAAGGGAAATATAAAATAGGCATGCCCCGAAAGTGGAATGAGGAGATCCTGGGAGAGAGAAGGGGCATGCCAAAAAGGGGAATATAAAATAGGCATGCCCCGAAAGTGGAATGAGGAGATCTTGGGAGAGAGAAGGGGCATGCCAAAATGGGGAATATAAAATAGGCATGCCCCGAAAGCGGAATGAGGAGACTCCGGGAGAGAGAAGGGGCATGCCAAAATAGGAAATATAAAATAGGCATGCCCCGAAAGTGGAATGAGGAGATCCTGGGAGAGAGAAGGGGCATGCCAAAAAGTGGAATATAGAATAGGCATGCCCCGAAAGTGGAATGAGGAGATCCTGGGAGAGAGAAGGGGCATGCCAAAATGGGAAATAAATACGGATGAAAAATGAGTTTTTCATCCGTATATAGAGGAATCGCATATCGCTGGTCTTACTCCTTCCAGTCGTAAGACATTTATCACTCAACTTCGATTTTATCCTTGCTATGAATTATATAGGATATATTAAGTGTTGCCCAGATTATAAAGACAAATACAGCTGACATAAAGTTAGCTCCCTGAGCCATGCATGACATATGTGCTATAATCCAGAGTATGATACATACGATATTTGCCTCTGAGAATGCGTGATATCCAGCCTTGTAGATCTGATATTTTTCGGCTTCATCACAGCTTTTAATCCAGACATCCTTGAATTTTAGGTCGAGAACTTCGCCTTCCTTTTCTTCATTAAACTGCTTGATAATATTAACAGCTTTTGATTGGAGTACCACAATCCAGGTAAGAGTGAATACGAAAGCGACCATCGAAGCTATAAACAATGGAAAGTTGCTCTTAACCAATGTAGCTCCATGAGAAGTAGCTGTGAAAAGGAAGAATGAGATGATCATAGTAAAGTTGGTGATACTGAGGATCTTCTCAAGTTTTTCCATTATGATATCGATGGAATCATAGTCTTCGGGATCAACTGTTTTAGCCATGGAACGTGCCCTGGACAGAATGTATAGTGCGCATATAAAGGCGATAACTGTGTATGCTATCAACAAATATGGTGCAATAAACTTAAATCCATTGAAAATGGTCGAAAAGTCAAGCTTATGTCCGCGCTGGATTCGCATGGTGATAACACCTACGATTCCACCAAGAATTGTTGAAAGCAACACTGTAACAAAAAATTTAATTGTAATACTTTTTTTCTTATTCATAAAATTATTCCTCCGTATATTCAAAAACATCTTCTACTCTGACTTCGCACTGCTTTGCAATCTTAAGTGCCAATGTCACTGAAGGAGAGTAGTCTCCTCTTTCAATCTGAGAAATGGTCTGCCGACTGGTTCCTACTAGCTTCCCCATTTCTGCTTGGTTAATACCAAGTCTAGCTCGGTACTCTTTTAGGTGGTTTATCAATGGCATATGATATCCTCCTTTTCTTGTTATAAGTTATTTGATATTTCCGGAAAAAATAACTAATCATCGCTTGACAATCATTCATGTCAAAATGACAAGGATAATTGTCATTTGCTATGACACTATATTATCATTGACAAGGAAACTTGTCAACACTTTTTTTTTAAAACTTGAAAAAAATTTGCAGATATGGTAAAATTTTACGAGTGATTGTAGAGTAATCAAGCGTGGGTTTACCCCCAAAAACTCAAGTAAAATCAAAGGAAGTGAGCAGATGGTTAAGATTAACGGAGAAATTCATGATTATGCTGGCTTGACTATTGCCGACATGCTCGAGAAGATGAATTATAAGAGAGAAAAAGTTGCAGTTGAGGTCAACTACGAGATCGTCTCTAAAGCTGATTACGAAGCAACCCTCTTAAAGGACGAGGATAATGTAGAAGTTGTTCAATTCGTCGGTGGGGGTTGATTCTTGTAGGAATATTTTGCGGATATATCGCAGATTCTGATGGATATAGTATATAAACCAAAGAAAAGAGGTTAACAAGATGAGCAATATTAATGATGATAAGTTTGTATTAGCAGGACATGAGTTTTCTTCAAGATTTATTCTTGGTTCGGGAAAGTACTCTTTGAAACTGATAGAAGCTGCAGTAAAGTACGCAGGTGCTGAGATCATCACTTTGGCAGTTAGAAGGACAAATTCTAAGGATGATGAGAACATTCTCGATTATATTCCAAAGAATGTAACTCTATTGCCCAACACATCGGGAGCCAGAAATGCCGATGAGGCTATCCGAATAGCTAGATTGGCTAGGGAGCTTGGATGTGGAGATTTTGTAAAAATTGAGATTATGAGAGATACCAAGTATCTCCTTCCAGATAATCAGGAGACTATCAAGGCGACAGAGATTCTCGCCCAAGAAGGTTTTGTTGTTATGCCTTATATGTATCCTGACTTAAATGTTGCAAGAGACCTTGTAAATGCCGGCGCAGCATGTATTATGCCACTTGCTTCTCCTATTGGATCTAACAAGGGACTTGCCACCAAAGATTTCATCCAGATTCTCATCGATGAGATTGATCTTCCAATTATCGTTGACGCTGGAATCGGAAGTCCGTCACAGGCATGTGAGGCTATGGAGATGGGATGTGCGGCTGTTATGGCGAACACAGCTCTCGCCACAGCGGGAGACCTTCCGGTAATGGCAGATGCCTTTAGACAGGCGATTATCGCAGGAAGACAGGCTTACAAGGCAGGTCTTGGAAGAGTTCTCACAAGAGGGGCGGCTCCTAGCGATACATTAACAGGATTTTTGAGAGATTAATAAGAGAGGAAAGTGAAAACTTTGAGTAATCAGGACAATCAGTATTTTATCGATTCAGACGAATTATCTGAATCCGCACTTAAGAAGAAGCATTCTTTGGAAAATGATCCGTCATCCAGAACCAACCATATGGAATATATGGAGGGCATGGAGCATATCAAATCAGATATTATGGACAAAGTTTTGAGTGAGATGGAGTCCTATGACTATAATTCATATACGGCAAGAGATGTCAGCAGAGCATTGGCACATGACACTTGTTCTGTGGAGGACTTTAAGGCACTTTTGTCTCCGGCGGCAGCGCCATTCCTCGAGAAAATGGCTGAGAAAGCTAGACTTGAGACACAGAAGCACTTTGGAAATACAGTATATCTTTTTACACCTCTTTATATCGCCAATTACTGCGAGAATTATTGTGTATATTGCGGATTTAACTGCTATAACAAGATTAGACGTGTAAAGCTTGATATGGAGCAAATAGAGCACGAGATGCAAGTTATCGCCGACAGTGGTATGGAGGAAATACTTATCTTGACCGGTGAGAGCAAGGCATGGAGTGATATTAAGTACATTGGAGAGGCTTGTAAGATTGCCCGCAAGTACTTCAGAATGGTAGGAGTGGAAATCTATCCGGTCAATACTGAAGACTATCGCTATCTACATGAATGTGGCGTTGACTATGTCACAGTTTTCCAGGAGACATATAACAGTGATAGATATGAGGAATTGCATCTTATGGGACATAAGCGAGTATTCCCATATAGATTCGAGGCCCAGGAGAGAGCACTTATGGCAGGGATGAGAGGAGTAGCCGGCTCAGCGTTGCTGGGTCTGTCTGACTTCAGGAAGGATGCCCTTGCCAGCGCCCTTCATATGTATTATCTTCAGAGAAAATATCCGGCTGCCGAGCTATCATTGTCTTGCCCAAGACTCAGACCGATTATCAACAATGATACTATCAATCCGCTGGATGTTCACGAGAAAGAGCTTTGCCAGATTCTCTGTGCATATAGAATTTTCTTGCCATTCTGTGGAATCACGGTTTCCTCCAGGGAGAGCGAAGAGTTCCGCAATGGGATCGTGAAGATTGCAGCTACTAAGATTAGCGCCGGAGTGTCTACAGGAATAGGAGACCATGAGAGCAAGTATACAGGAAAGGAGAGCGAATCAGCTGAGGGTGATGAGCAGTTTGAAATCTGTGACAACAGAAGCTTTGGACAGATGTACAAAGACATGTCAGATGAGGGATTGCAGCCGGTGCTGAATGATTACCTGTATGTTTAAGATTTTGAGTATTACCAATCGAAGATTGTGTAAAGAAGACTTTAAAATTCGAATAAGAAAAGTTGCCTTGAGTGGAGTAGATGCTGTGATTCTGAGAGAGAAGGATCTATCGGAGTCAGAGTATCTTATGTATGCCACAGAGGTACTTAAGATATGTGAAGAATGTGGGATTACCTGCATTCTTCATACTTTTTATAATGTGGCAAAGGAGCTTGGATGTAGGAATATTCACATGCCTCTTTCGCTACTTGAGAGAATGGATGCCTGCGACAAGGATTTCTTTGACATGATAGGAACTTCGGTTCACTCAGTGGAAGAGGTGAAGCTTGCAGACAAGCTTGGTGCGAGATATGTTTTGGCCGGCCATGTATTTGCTACAGATTGCAAGAAGGGACTGGAGCCAAGGGGACTTGAGTTCTTGAGTGATGTCTGCGATGAGGCGGATATGCCTGTCTTTGCCCTGGGAGGGATAGGCCCTGAAAATGCCAAGCTTATCAGAGGGACAGGTGCGTACGGACTGGCAGTCATGAGTGGTTTGATGGATTGCGACAATCCGACGGACTATGTCAATTCGCTAAAGGCGGAGGAGTAAAATGTGGTATTGGTACAGAGAAGATGATGATGGAATAACTGTCTTGCGAGTTTGGCACGATAGTCCAAGTCTTGCTATAGCAGAAAGAATCGAGGGGAAAAAAGTAGTGGGTCTTGCTCCCTATTGTTTTTCTGAAAAGTGTAAATATTCCGGCGACGAGGAATTTGTCAAAATTGCAGAGGTAAATAGCGAGATTTCGAGAAGTTCTACGAAAGTAGAATTCGATGAAACGCTTTCTTCAGGGAAAATCAAATCTGCCGGCGGAGACTATCTTCAGGAAATCATACTTCCCACATCATTAAAAAGTATCGGGGATTTATGCTTCTACCAATGTAGAAAACTTATCAGTATAGAGTTTGGAAGCGAAGAAATCGACATCGGAAGCGATGCATTTATGAACTGTCGCTGCTTCAAGACAATTAAGATTAGAGGAGTGCTTGGTAAACCATCAGGACTTCGGGGAATACTAGCTCAGAGGAGTCAGGCTATGGATGTATTCTTTGATGACGGAGCAGTTCACTTCCCAGAGTATTCTGAACAATATGAGTTGATTGGTCCCGCCCATATATTTGAGTTGAATGTAGAGGGAGAGGGCTTTCGCGCGAGACAGTGTTTCGCGGGAGAAGTATTCCAGGTTGACAGATATGATGAGGTTTTTTCAAAGGGAGCAGATGTGGAGAGCATAGGGACTCTCTGCAAAATCGCCTTTTTGAGGCTATCTAATCCAGCTAACTTGGCCCCAAGCCATAAAAAGAATTATAGAGAGATTCTTCTGGCGCATATTTCCCAAATGAGCGAACTTATGATAAAACATCAGAATATGACGGTTCTAGATGAGATGATGCGAGATGGTTTGTTGACTGAGGAAAATTTGCAAGAGGTCATAAGAGTATTTTCCAGATCAAAGTGGATACAGGGAATAAGAAATTTGCTGGCCATTATTCCTGCTACGACAGGAGTAGAACCTAGTAAAAAGAAGGTCAGTAAGAATAATGTCAAGAAGAAAAAAATAGAGTTTACAGAGGAGAATATTCATCAGACAGATGATATTAGGTGGGAGATGGGAGTTTGTGACAAGATTCTCAGATATGTCAGAGATGAATTGTTTATGGACTTTAGATTTATGACAATAGCTCTGTCAGCCCTTGAGTACAAGAGAGGCGAGAACCTTGGAACCATGGCAACCAATGGGGAGAACATGTACTATAGCTCCGAACAACTCATGAGAGTTTTCGAGAAGAATCCCAGGTATTTGAACAGGTTGTACCTCCATACAGTTCTTCATTGCCTTTTTTCGCACCTTTGGATAGCAGGGACCAGAGATAGGTTTAAGTGGATGGTTGCCTGCGACATTGCGGTGGAGTATACTATCGATCACATGAATAAGCCAAGCGTAAGTAGGATTCTCGGACTTTTGCGACAAAACTTTTATGCGGAGTTGAAAAGAGAGGATATTCCCGTATCTGCTCCCGCGATATATAGCTACATAGATAGATTGCCATTGCCAAGGCTACGGGAGCTTCACTTGGAATTCTTTGCAGATGATCACGGAATGTGGCCAAAACCGGAAGAAATGGACGACAAACAGTTTGTTCTACAGCAGCAGTGGAGCAATATGGGCAGGCAAACTCAGATGGAAGAGAAGCGAAAAGGAAGCCAAGATGAGGAGGATGAAGAGAGTCTTCTTGCCAAGCAGATAAGAGTTGCCAGAGGAAGAAGAAACTACAGGGATTTTCTCAGGCAGTTCACGGTAATGCGCGAAGAGATGGGGATAGATATGGATGAATTTGACATGGGATACTATACTTATGGACTGTCAATTTATGGGAACATGCCACTTATAGAACCCATGGAGACCAGAGAAGTTAAGAAGATAAAAGACGTGATTATAGCGGTGGATACAAGTTATTCTACAAGTGGAGAATTGATCAGAAACTTCCTCAAGGAGACTTTCACACTACTGTCTGATGAGAGCAACTACTTTAGAAACTTTAGAATCCACATAATACAGGCAGACGAGAAGGTTCAGTCGGATAGTATCATCACATCGGTGAGAGATATAGACGGAATATTTGACAACTTCGAGATCAAGGGCGGAGGCAATACTGATTTTCGTCCGGTGTTCGAATATGTGGCGAAACTAGAGGAAGCAGGAGAGTTTGAGGATTTGTGTGGTCTGTTGTATTTTACGGATGGGAAGGGAGTCTACCCTAGTAGAAAACCTTCGTTTAAGACTGCATTTTTGTTTATGGACGAGTACGATGAAGATAAGGTACCTGCATGGGCCATAAGAGAGGATTTAAGTTATGAATATTAGAGATGCAAAAGAAGAAATAATCAATACTATAAAAGTTTACCTTGAGAGGGACAAAGAGGGAAATTATCGAATTCCCAGAGTCAGGCAGCGTCCGATTCTCATGATAGGACCTCCCGGAGTGGGGAAAACTCAGATTATAGAGCAGATTGCTGAGGAGTGTCAGGTGGGGCTGGTTTCGTATACCATCACCCATCATACCAGACAAAGCGCCGTGGGCCTGCCATTTATCAAGGAGGAGGAGTTTGAAGGAGAAAAATATTCCGTCACCGAGTATACAATGAGCGAAATCATAGCCAGTGTCTACAGGCAGATGCGGGAGACCGGAAAGAAAGAGGGAATTCTATTTATAGATGAGATCAACTGTGTGTCAGAAACCCTCGCCCCAACTATGTTGCAGTTCCTTCAGTGTAAGCGCTTTGGCAATCAAGATGTACCCGAGGGATGGATTATTGTAGCTGCGGGAAATCCGGTGGAATATAACAAATCTGTCAGAGAATTTGACGTGGTTACCCTTGACCGCGTTCGCCAGATAGATGTACAGGCCGATTACCGCGTGTGGAAGGAATATGCCAGAGAAGTTGGGATTCATAGGGCAATCCTGGGATATCTTGAATTGTATCCGAAGAATTTTTATAGGATAGAAGCTGACGTTGATGGCATGAAATACGTTACTGCCAGAGGTTGGGAGGATCTCAGCAACTTGCTTACGCTATACGAGGAGAAGGGCTTTAAGATCACCACCGACATTCTCAGAGAATATATAGCTCATGAGGATGTGGCGGAGGACTTCTACGCATATCTCGACCTTTTCCATAAGTACAGAGAAGAGTATCCTATCGGAGATATTTTTGCCGGAACAGTAAACAGTCAGATATATGAGCGCTTGACTAGAGCGGGATTCGATGAGAAAATAACAGTAGTAGAGCTTTTGGTGGATGGGTTGACAACATTATATGATCAGCTTGAATCCGCGGAATATTTGTCTGCTTCGCTTGAAAATGCATTCTCCTTTGTGGAAAGTGCATTCGGCGATGAGGAAGAAATGGTCCTATTCGTGACGGAAATCACCATGATTCCAAAGCTTGTAATGTTTTTGGCGGAGCATCCAAGTGAATCATATCTGGTTCACAGCGAGAAATTGTTGGCCCAGGAGAGAAGAAGAGAGATTTTGAGGGAAATGAAAAAATGAATGATTTAATTTATCTTGACAATGCCGCTACCACTCGAACTAAGCCGGAGGTAGTGGAGAAGATGTTGCCGTACTTTACGGAGAATTTTGGCAATCCATCGGCCATCTATGATTTTGCTGCTAGGAACAAAAAAGCCATTAATGACAGCAGACAGATAGTTGCAAAGGCCTTAAATGCTGACATGAGAGACATATACTTTACGTCTGGCGGAACGGAGTCGGACAACTGGGCGCTTGTGGCAATCGCCGAAAACTATGCCTCCAAGGGGAAGCATATCATAACCACCAAGATAGAGCATCATGCTGTACTTCACACATGCCAATACTTAGAAAAGCAACGTGGTTTTGAGGTTACTTACCTAGACGTGGATGAGAGTGGAATTCTGGACATTTCAAAGTTGGAGAGCGCCATCAGACCCGATACAATCCTCATATCGGTAATGTTTGCCAACAATGAGATTGGAACAATTCAGCCCATAGCTGAGATTGGCGCCCTGGCAAGAGAAAGAGATATCGTATTTCACACGGATGCAGTTCAGGCCTTTGGCCACGTTCCAATCGATGTGGAAACCATGAACATAGACCTTCTCAGCGCCAGCGGCCACAAATTCGGCGGCCCCAAGGGCGTGGGAATACTCTATGCAAGAAACGGCATTAACATCAAGTCCTTTATGCACGGAGGAGCGCAGGAAAGAAATAGACGCCCGGGCACGGAAAATGTTCCGGCAATCGTTGGCCTCGGCGAGGCCGTGAGAATTGCAACAAGCCATATGGCGGAAAATGCAGAGAAGACTCGAAAGGTCAGAGATTATATAATTGATGATATTCTCGCGGACGTAGACCATTGTACATTGAACGGCCACAGAGAGAAGAGACTTCCCAACAATATCAACATGAGCTTTAACTTCATCGAGGGTGAATCCCTTCTAATAATGCTTGACATGGAGGGAATATGTGCCTCCAGTGGTTCTGCATGTACCTCTGGTGCCGTGGAGCCATCTCATGTTTTGCAGGCTATAGGCCTTTCGGAGGAGATGGCCAAGGGCTCTGTCAGAATGACCCTTGATGAGAACATTTCTCTGGAAGACGCGAAAAAAGTTTGTAACAAATTGAAAGAAATTATTAACAGACTCAGAAGTATGTCTCCGGCGTACAAAAATATGTAAAATATTAAATACAATTCAATAATATAGCGCAAATCACCCTGTAATCGCATGCAGGGTGATTGTTATATAATTTTTTTTCCAAAAAAGCCTTGACAAATTTTACAAACATGTTATAATTATTACATAAATGTTACAAATTGTAACAAAAAATATTCAAAATGTTGCGCATATATTTAACAAAAACACAATATTTTGTGTGACATTGCAAGATTAAAGGAGATTATTGATTAACATGTTTACTAAGAAAATAATCAGGGTGGTTTGTTCTTTGGCAATTGTAATGATGTTGGCGATGTGTGTTAAGACAACAGATAGTTCAGCAGCAAAGAGAAGGTATACAACTAATGACTTAAAGTACATGGCAGCAATTATTTATTGTGAAGCCGGCATTGAACCATATGCAGGAAAGCTTGCAGTAGGATGCGTTATCATGAACAGAGTAAAGTCTCGTTCATTCCCTAACAAGATCCTCTCAGTTATTAAGCAACCTCACCAGTTTGGACCTGTAAGTCAGGGCAAGTTCCAGAGAGAGCTTAAGAGAATGGAGAAGGGAATGTACTCAAGAGGTCAGAGAAGAAATTCTCTTAAGGCTGCCCAGGAAGTTCTCGAGGGTCAGAGAAATATCAAGTATGCCGGAAAGAGAGTAAACTTCAGCAGATTCCATTATTTCAACGGAACATTATCTTGTCCTAAGTTTAAGATCGCAGGACATCAGTTTAAATAATTGTCTTACGACCGCAGGGAGTAAGATAATAAACGCATAGCGCTGGGGGCTGTCGCACTAACAATTAAAAAATTGTTAGTGCGACAGCTCCTTTTTGTGTCCAAATTAGAGAGATTTTATTATTATTCTTTGTTAATTGAGCGTGAGGGGCATGCCTATTTGAAAAAAGAAGATTTGGCATGCCCCGAGATGGGGAGAGACTTGATTGATACGGCGTGAGGGGCATGCCTATTTGAAGAAAGAGGATTTGGCATGCCCCGAGATGGGGAGAGACTTGAGTGATACGGCGTGAGGGGCATGCCTATTTGAAAAAGAAGGATTTGGCATGCCCCGAGAGGGGAAAAGACTTGATTGATACGGCGTAAGGGGCATGCCTATTTGAAGAAAGATGATTTGGCATGCCCCGAGACGGGGAGAGACTTGATTGATACGGCGTGAGGGGCATGCCTATTTGAAAAAAGAGGTTTTGGCATGCCCCGAGATGGGAAAAGACTTGATTGATACGGCGTGAGGGGCATGCCTATTTGAAAAAAGATGATTTGGCATGCCCCGAGATGGGGAGAGACTTGATTGATACGGCGTGAGGGGCATGCCTATTTGAAAAAAGAGGTTTTGGCATGCCCCGAGAGGGGGGGAGAGACTTGAGTGAGCCTTCTGCCTGAATACTTCGATTCATACGATATCTCAGGTTTTTCGAAGCCTGAGATTTTTATCGGAAACGCATATCGCTGGTCTTACAAGCTTTGCTTGTAAGACAATTTTTAATATAATTTAAATACAAATGCAACAATTCTTAACAGTTCTGTTATGGACAAAGTTGGGGGGTGTGCTATAATGATTAAGGATTTGAACCCAAGTCCAGATGAATTATTAAGGAGGAATATACTATGAGAAAAACAAAGTCATGCCTTATGGCAGGAGTGCTCGCACTTGCACTCGGAGTAGGAACAGTAGGAGGTTTTGGTGCTAACATATCACAGGCTGCAAAGTCAGCTTATTCTGTTTGCACAGACAAGTCAACAAAGGAAGTTGAGTCATTTGCCAAGGAAGTTAAAAAGGCAGTGATGAACGATGATTGGAAGACATTAGCAGATAAGATTTCTTACCCAATCAAAATCTACGATCAGAAAATCAAAAACAAGAAAGCATTCATCAAGAAAATGAAGAATTCTGATTTGGAGGAACAATTCTTCCAGGAAATCGGAAAAGAAGACTGCAAGAAAATGTTTAGTAACTGGCGCGGAATCATGATGGGAAATGGCGAAATATGGATTGGAGAAGTCAACAAAGAACTCAAGGTAATCTCCATCAACTCACCATTTTCATCAAAAACAATTGGAAAACCCGGAAAAATCAAGTGGAGTAAACCATCCAAAAAGGATTCTGATGCCGTTGGAATCAAAGCTTCTTGGAAGAAAGTAAAGGGAGCCAAAGGTTATCAGGCAAAATTCTTCCTTTTCTGGCCATCAAACAAGAAGGATTCAGTAAAGAAGAATTTGAAGAAACCTAGCGCAACAGTTTACTTCCAAGACAACAAGGGAATCAAAGTCAAAGTAAGAGCATATAAGCTTGTCGACGGCGAAAAAGTCTATGGTAAATGGACTAAAGCAAAGCTCACAGCAGCACAAGCTAAGAAGTACATAGGATAAGATTTGAATACGGATGAATTGGTTAGAAAAGCCAATTCATCCGTATTATTTGTTGGGGGCGCGGAGCGAAGAGGCTTCAGAACACGGATGAATTGGCCCAAACAGCCAATCCATCCGTGATTCCCACCCAGACCGCGGAGCAAAGAAACCATCAAAAAACTTCTCATCAAAAATTCACCCCATATATTAAAAATACTTGAAAAATGTGGTATAATATTAAGTAATATTGACAATATGCCGATAAAATTATGGGTGCGTATGTGCATTTTGGGGATGGAGTGTATGAAGAAAAGTATGAAAGTGAGGTGAGCATATGTCCGATTACAGGGAAAACCAAACACTGGACAATTCAGAGAAAATGGTAAACCCAGAAAACCCAGAAAACCCAGAAAACTCTGAAAATCAGGAAACCCCAACCAACAGCAGGAAAAAGTCAATTGTTAAGATTGCCCTGTTGGTGTCACTTGCGGGAGTTATGCTCATTCTTGCTGCTATTGCTTGGTTTTCTATGAGCAAAGAAGCGACTGGCAATATGGATATGCAGGCGGGAGATACCTTCTATGAATTGCAAGTTGAGGGGACTAAAGTAGAGAATTCAGGTATTTATAGTTTGATAGATGGTGAGGAGAGTGAGACTGAGTTTACGTCAGGTGTTCAGCAGAGAGATGGAGATGACAATCTGGTGGATATCTATCGCACGGATACAAACAACATGAGTATTAAGTGGAGAAAGAGCTCGGGGAGTAATGGAAGTCTTGAGCCAGACTCTTCAGGGCAGTTGAGTTTCTCTGTAATACCGAAGGTTTCGGGAAGGTTGAATCTACACTTTGACTTTTCCATAAGGGGTTATCATGCGACATATGACAATCAGAATCCGCCACAGCTCAAGAAACTTTATGAGATCAATGATTCCTTAGAGCCAAGTGGCGCCAATGAACTGACAGCGGAGTTGATTGCTAAGAAGAAGAGAGCTGTTGGTCATGTAAATGGCCATATTTTGTTTTTTAAGAAGTTTTCCAATGGAAAATATTCCGGCTTTTTGGGGCATGATCAGGTGAGCTTTGAGGATTTACTTGAGTCCGAGAATAAGAATGTTGTTGCAGGTCAGGCTTATCCTGTTACAATTTATTGGAAATGGGCAAATACATTTGCTTCGTTGGTGGGAAATTCCAATTCCGGTTATAGCGATAACATGATTTTTAGTGATGATAATAGCACTGATAGAAACAAGATGAAACAGTACCTAAAGGATCCGGATAACAATGTGTTCTCGGGATTGTCGGCTTCGGAGATTTCATCGAATATGGATAATCTTGATGATAATGATGCGATGACTGCATTATCGGGAGCTTATGATGATGCGGATTTCCTGATAGGTGATAATCTGGCTTATATCTTAATTGAGATGGATTCAGATATAGGTCCTGCGTCGTGAAGGGAGGGTGCTTTGTGAATAAACAACAGAAAAAGGCAAAAGTCAGCTTGAGAAGACGAATCAAGGAGATGCCCTTGTCAAAGAAGATTCAATTGTGCGCAGCATCCTTGGTTACGTTAGGAATACTGGTTATGATTCCTATACTGGCTTGGTTTGCCAATCAGAGGAAGTTGGCGGAGCTTGAGGCAATCAAGTCGCCGGACTTGCTATATATAACATCAGCCAATGTAGAGGCAGTCAAAAATATTGATATGTCCGGAATAGATGTGGAAGCCACAAAGTCAGTAAATGGTGTGGAAACGCCGATTACTAATAAGCTTTTTCCATTTTGTGTGGCGGGAGAGTACGTAAGTAAGTTTACTCTTCAGTTGGCTCATACAACCAACAATCCGTTTAAGTATGAGGTATATGAGGGCAAGGTGTTTACAAGTGAAGATGATGCGATACAGTATGCGGCTAACAAAAATACGGAGTATGTTACGTATACTGTGACTTGCAATCTTGACGGGATAGTGATTCCTGGTCTAACTAGGACAAGTGTTACAAAAGGTGAAAAGCTATACATAGTGAAGGGAAGTAGCTTGCAGTCTGGGTCAGCCGACAATACGGGGGGATACCAGGGGGCATATCTCAATAAATCAGGGGATGGAAGAACTGCTTCTGACAAGTATCATGAGGAATCCTATGGAAATGAAGGAGGAACTTATGACATTCTCAAGAACTATGAAGAAGCTTTGTATTGGCAGTGTAGGGATATTCAAAGTGTGGACAATCTTCTTGACCACGATGAAGCATTTTTCAGAACATTTATCATCGATGTGTCATGGGATGGTGTGACAATATCCAATAACAAAGAGACGGATATTGTATATATTATGGCATACAGTGGTGCACAGTAAGAGATAGGAGGTGTGGCTTTTGAAGAGGCTTTTATCAAAAATCAAGAAAAATTGGATAATGGTATGGCTTGTTCTTGCAGCCACAGCTTTGTGTTCTATGGTGGTATATGCCAGATATAGCAATGAGCACAATATCGTGAAGAGAGTCGTTGCCACAGATAAGGATTTGGCCAACAGATTTACATCAAATTACCTCTCGACGGGAACTATTATGCTCAAAACTCAGACAGTGCCGGTGGATTCCACTGATGATCCGGAGATAGAGATTAGTATATGGAATTATAATCATAAAAATCCAACAAAGTACTACAAATCCGACATTAATTATACCTTAGATATGGTATTTACAAATACTGAGGGGACGGCACTTACAAGTTCACAGGTGGAGAATTTGATCGGAAATGATGAGGTGGAGATATATAAAATCACCAAAAATGCGGATCAGACTGTGAGTGAGACTTTGCTTGTAAAGATTAGCAAAGACAGTATAAGCGGAACATTTAACGAGGTAATCAAAGCTCAGAAAAACATAGGAACAGAGAATAAATACAAGTTGGTTTTGCCCAATTCTAGTGTAGGCAAGGATATTGCGGTCAAGGTGACGGCCACACCCGGCAGTGAGTATCATGATCTTCCGGGGGCGATTGCGGCAATGTTCAATGCTGAAAGCCAGACAATCATACTGGGCAAAGGATGGATGGGAAGTATTAATGATGATGAAAATATTCCGCTAAGTAAGTACGAGGGATTTAACTATAGTATAACAGGTAGTGGAGCTTCATCAGGAACTCTCAAGTGGAGAAAAGATTTGATAGAGTTAAACAAGGATGAGATAGAGGAGTTGTTCTCGATTGATGTGAATGACAGCTCCAATTATAGCGATGATGGAAACTTCAGGACGATAGAATTATCCAGTCTGTCATCAGCTGATAATGCAGGTAGATATGATTTTCAGTTTTATATCAAGAATAAAGCTGCTAAGACAGCCATCTCCGGCATGACTTGGAGCGATTTTAAAAAGATAATAGTATTCAAGGAGAATGATTAAGAGAGGATAGAAATACCGGACAGAGAAGCAATACAGAATCGAGGTAGACTATGATGAGAAAAAGGATTAAGGAAAACAGAAGAGAAAATAGAAAATATTCCGTCAAGGATATCAAGAAAAGGGCTATCAGCTTAGCTCTTGCTTTTGCGCTGCTATTTACAGCAGAGCCTGTGTCAGTGCGCCTATGGAAAGCCAGCAACGAGGGCAGGGTTGTAAAGTCTGCGACAAAGTACGACGTAGGTGACTATCCGGTTGATGAAGTGGTTGACGGAAGAAATCTTATCAAGATCACATCAAAGAGAAATCTTATCTGGTATTCTCAGGCATATTATGAATTTGACGGTCATCAAAATGACCTCATAGAAATTAACTTCGGTGAAGGAACGACAACAGGCGAGTTTGAGGGATTTGAGAGTATTGGAACAAAGGAGAAACCATTTAGGGGAGATATAGTATTTGGACAGACGTCCACTTCTATATTTAACTTAGATTGTCCTTTTTTCGGATACGTATATGAGGACGTATCTATAACAGAGAAAAACACGGGAAATAGCAAAAATATCACCCTGACCAGAACTGATAACAACATCATGGCTCCGGTTTTTGCCAAGAAGGTTCTGAGCGATGGGGATTCTGATACAAAATCTGATTGGGATATCACCCTGGAACCATTTAATAAAAATAGTTTTAATTACATATATTCCATTGGTGGTATTATCGATGAGATTGATGCATCTGCCAATGTGAAGATCAAGATTGAGAATAATTCTGTTGATGGAGATAGAAAAACTCAGATATCAGGAACTGGTGACACAGGTCTTGTGTGTGGAAAGATGGGGCCTAAATCCACTTTGGAGGCCGACTACACGGGAAGCAATAAAGATTTTAAGATTACAACCAAGAGCGGAAATGTAGGCGGATTTGTTGGTTCTATGGCAGATGGTTCAAAACTTACTGTCAATATAGCCAAGAATAAGCATCCACAGGGGGATGGAGTCGAGATAACTTCAGAGAAGGATGGATATGCCGGTGGAATAGTCGGATATAATGACGGCGGAACCGTTAAGATAAATGAAGAAAAAGACGATGGAGCAGACCCTGCATTTGTCATTGGGCAGACTATCACGGGACAAAATGTAGGTGGCGTGTTCGGTTATTACAGACCATTTCACGAGGAAGATGAAAATGATGGAGTCTTCAAGAGTGTATTCGATGTGGATAAGTATGATATCCAGGCGTCTCTAGTTTTAAATAAGGCCGGCGGGTCAGTAGGCGGTCTTTTTGGTGTGCTTGAGAATAAGCAGAAGAGAATAGAAAATGATGAGGAGACGGAGCTCACAGGTGGCGAGATAATCATCAAATCCAAGGACAATGCTCATGATGAGATTACATGCAATTACTCCGGTGAAAAGGCGGATAATCTCGGAGGTCTTATAGGAAAATATTCCGCCAAGGATTTGAAGAATACACTAAGAATCAATAGTTTATCTGCGGTAGTGAATAAAGATGATGGAGTGAAAAACTATGGTGGATGCATAGGTTATATACAGGGGACATCCTATGTAAATGCCAAGAATTTCAAGCTGAATAAAGCAACCAACTTAGCAGAAGGAGTTGAGACTTTTGGTGGTGTTGTTGGTGCCACCAATTATGGATATCTATATGTGGATGGAGTGAATATAGGCACGGCTGACAATGGAATCGGAACATTTGGCGGCGGTGGAATAGTGGGAAATCTCAACCACGGTGTACTGGGAATGGGAGGAAATATCAATCTTAAGTACTCGACTCCAAACGATAATAGTGGTTGCATCGTTGGAAGCAGAGACAATGCCCTTGTATATGCGGATGAGGACTTTGTATATACCAAGAAATCAGGGCTTGAAGTGGATAATATCGGAAGTTACGGAGATGTGATGGTATTTGGCGACAAATTGATCAAGGATGTTGTATTTACCGAGAACGAACATGCCATAACTATTGGTGAGGTTGACAAGGAGAATATTGAAACAGTAGAGGATTATGCCAAGGCTTCAATTCTCTTCCAGATAGAAATTGGTGGCGATGGAAAAAACAAGGTTTTATCCGGAACCAATATAGCTGAAAATGCTAATATCAAGTTTAAAAGTGGTGCAACTATCAATCTAGAGGGAACTGGTCTCAGAGGAATAACAAGAGATAATGGAAGTAAGTTGGTTGAGTACAAGGGTGTTGTGTCAGCCACGGCTTCTGCAAAGTGTAAGATTGTATTTGACACAAAGAATGTGGGAGGAAATCCGGTATATAGGCATAAACTCACTGGTCTTTTTGGAATAATAAATAATTCAGGTGATAAAAAAGTAGCTAGTGGCTTATCACTTGGAGGAAGTATCTTAGTCAAGGCTAAAACTGATAAAATGTATGTTGGTGCGCTTGCGGCAGAGGCTACAGGATACCTTGAGATTTCAGATGTGGATACAACGAGTGATCTTGCTATAACCGTAGATGGTGGCTCGGCAATAATGGTGGGAAGATATGTAGGTTCTTGTACTGTGAATATAAATAATATTAAAATCTCTGATTGCATCGCCGATGGAGAGATAAGTGGCGCGAATTCTAATGCAAGCACATGTTTTGGTGGAGTTATAGGAAAGATTGAACATAAAGCCGATGCGACAGTATCTTGGGATTTTAAGGATATTACATTAAAGGGAACCATAAAGAGTACAGTAGATAAAGATAAAGATAAAGCTGAAAGTCGATTATCGGGACTTGTCTCTGATATTGCAGGATATGATAATCCATCAAGCAAGAACAAAAGAAAGCTCACTCTTGATAATGTTTCTCTCAACGGGATAAAAATCCAGGGGAAAACTAATACGAATATGGGTGGCCTACTTGGATATCAGTGGGAGTTGACAGATGTAGATGTGAAGAATGTCAGTGCAACCGGAACCCCGACGGTAGAATTAACATCCGGAACGGGAGCTGTTACTGGTTTAGTTTACAAAGCTACCGGATGTTGGGATATAGAGAGTCTTGATCTGAGAGGAATTAAGATCGATGCTAAAAATGCTTCTTCAGTTGGAGTGATTGTAAATACGGGAAAATCAGGAAATAATGGTATATATCTGAAGCTGACTGCAGATAGTGATTACAAGCTGAGCTTTGCAGATGGAACAGATGTATCAAAATCAGTTGATAATAAGCAATTTGATGAACTTGTGGCATATACAGCAGCATCTTCAAGCGATATTATGAACAATGGAAATGCCATTGTATCCGTATATACAGCCGGACTGAGGATGGAAGATACGGCAGAAGACAGCCTTAGCTATGTGGCTAGAACTGAGCAAGGTAAGACAAGAAATAAAAATGCGAGATATTACTATAATCTCGACACAGTAACCAGTGATACGGCATCTGACCTTGACACTCCACAGAAGAAACTCATGAGTTGGGGAGTATATACTTATGCAAGTAAAAACTTAAAGTATTACTTTGCCGATCCATTTGAAAACAATATAACTAATCTTAATTATGACATGAAGGGATACAGCTGGTATCCAATTAATTATAGTTCTGATGTGACTATAGCAGGAACATTTAAATTCTACAATGAAGAGTTTGAAAAGTGTGAAGATGAGAGCAGCAATGCTTGGAGTTCACTTGAAGAATCTCAGCATTATATGATGCATAACGGAGTATTTTACAATGTTAGCAGGAATGTAAATATCGGAGAGTTGACTCTCCAGGGTAATATAGGAGCTACGGGGACTAATGGAACAGGTGCACTTGTATATGGAACTGTATCCGGTTCGTCCTCAGCGTCTTCGGGAATAACCAATATATCATCACTCAGTGGAAGCATAAACTTAGATGGAATTCGAGTACACAACTTTGCATCTAAGTCTAGTTCGTATGCTCCGCTGTTGATAAATAAAGTGAATAATTTTGTAACGCTGAAAATCTCTAATGTGTCAACGAGTAATAAGTACAAAGATGGAAATAATACTATAGAAGCTGCTACAAGCTTAATTGGAAATGCCGGAGATAGTACGAACAATCAGTATATTAATGTGACATTTGCAGGAATTAAGCTCGATGCAAGAAGTAGCGAAAATGATCCGTCTGGTATTGCGGAGTCGGTATATAATACCACAAAGTCAATATTTACCAGATCCACATTATTAGAGCAGTTGCAATATACAGCCGGATCTTCAGGAACATATACATATACCTATGATGATGACTGGGGAACAGGGAATCACAATGTAACCTATGGTCTTGAGCTTTGGGATGGCTCTTCTGATGGATCTGACAAGCCGGACAATCATACATCGGGTAGAGACCAATATATAGGAGAGGAACATTGGTATATTAAAACTGCTTCTGATACGGAATTGAAATATACAAGCCCGACCAGCGCTTCTCAGAGTGAGCCATATGATTTCTCCAAGTTTTTGCCTTATGTGAAGCAGAGCAGTACAAAGCAGCAGATAAAAGATGAAACAGGAAATAAGCATCAGTTGCAGGTAAACCACCAGGCGGCTGAGAGAATATATGGATGTGGAACTTATAATGATCCATATATCATAACTAATGCCAATGACTTGGTAACGATTTCAAAGTGGCTCCAAAGTGCATCGAATTTTAATGGTGACGTGATAGACGCTCTTCCTAGTGATACATGGTGTGATGACAAGTCCGGGCATACTACTTATGTCCATGCTCCAGGAACAGGAAACTTCTATAAGTCAGGTGATGATAGTGTATCAATTACTGAAGAGAATATGAGAAAGTATCTTTCAAGGGCATACTATGAGATACCGGCGGGAACCAGTGAGATTGTTTTGGAAGCAAACAGTGGTTTTTTGGGCTTTGGTAGCAATGCGGCAGATAGTAGTTACTCATTTAGGGGAGTTATTGAGGGAAATGAAACTACAATCACCAACAAAACAGCTAATCCTTTGGTTGTACGCAGTAGAGGAAGTGTTGTAAGGGATTTGACAATTAATGTGGATGCCGATATTACTTTGAAAGATGCGACGGGAACATATGATTACAATACATCAGCCGGCGATAATGGCGCATACGGTGCAGTTATCAGCCATGTCTTGGGTGGAGATAATATAATTGACAATGTTCAGGTAAACTATGGCGATTCAGTGATTAAAACCAGGGGAGCGTGTGCTCAGTTTGAACCTGTGGGAGGTTATGTGGGTGTAGTGCTTCAGGGCGGTGTAATATTTAAGAATATGCTTTCAGGGCTAAGTGGTTTGGAGAGTAAAAATGTTACAGCTGTAAAGGGAGGTTCTAATCCAAATATCACATCCTACAACCAGTCAGTGCATACACAGAACATGGCTGAAGGAGACAACAACCTGTGGCTATATGTCAATCCGTTTGTCGGAAGAGTTATTCATGGATTTGCTGTCAATGAGACTACCAAGTATAATCCAAGAGAAGAGGATGCTACTCTGAAGAATGGTAAAAAGCACTATCCAATTGTGGATATTAAGAAGTATTCATCACTAACAGAAGATGACAAATTATCTGTAAGCAGTGGATTTGCCATTAGCATTCCAGACTCACAGTCGATGTTTTTGTTGTCATTGATAGTGAATGCAGGAATGGGCATTCTGACTAATACAACTAATACAACCAGTATTGGTACTAAAACCGGATACTTTAACAGTGATCAGACTACCAGAAGATCAGAATATAAGAAGATAGGCGATGACGGGTTAGAAGAGACATATGGAGATTATGTGGATTCAACCAAAGACACCAGTTCGACTTCAACTGTTGCAAATTATGTTCCTTATTTGGTTGCAAACTATACCAATGCAGTGAATGGCAATTATTATGCAAAGCAGATATCAAAGAAGGATTGTACTGTCGAATTGGAAAGCGGAGCTAACTATGATTTGCCGGATGGATTTAAGGGAATTGGAAGTTTTATTACATCAGATCATGTGTTAAAAGTGACAAAGTTTGACGGAAAAGGTGCAAAGGTGGCTCAGAATACAAGCTATACATATTATGTTAAGGGTAGAGATAAAGATCCCAAGTCGTATGATTTTGAAAATTACGAGCACTCAGATGATGTGGGCTTAGGACTAATAAATATTCAGAGTGGAACTACAAATTCATCATCGAAAGGATTTTATGATTTTATTCTTACCGGAAGCGTAAAAGCAAATTGTATAGACAGTAAAACAGGTGATGAAATATATTATGCGGCAACTAATGATACAGCATCTGATCCAGCTGACGGAGCAAATGTTGACATGAAAAAGATGATAAGTGTTGGTGGACTAATAGGTGTGTCTAAAAACAATCAATACATAGATAGTGTAGCTTTGCAGGATATAAATATAAAAGGTATAAGGTATTCTGGTGGATTAATTGGATTTGTATATCCACCAAAAAATACTACATATGATACAACAATTGAAAATACAAAGAAGAATCCTTCATATGGCATCAATGTCCATGGGGCAGCAAATGCTGGGGGAATGATAGGTAGATCTTTCGATGGAACGATAAAGATTGATAATGGAAATGCAACCTACAGTATTAAACAGGTGGTAAGTGAGTGCAAAGAAAGAACAACAGGTAAAGATTATCACTATGGTGTTGGAGGTTTTATAGGAAATTGCAGAGGAAACAGTGAAGGTACAACGATAAAGAATGTTATTGTTGGTACTGAAAATCAGGATGAATTGACTTTTGTTAAAAGCGAGCACGCACCGCTAAATACAGGTGGTCTTATTGGCATAATAAACAAGGGAAGTTTTAATATAGATAATTGTAAGATATACAATCAGTCGGTTAGCTCTAGTTATACAGTTGGTGGTTTGATAGGATATATAGCGTCAACTACGTCAACTAAAAAAGAATCTAAAATATCTAATGTTAGAGTTTTCTGTAGAGAGAACCTTGATGGAATAATAGAAAGTACCGATGAGGCTTCTGGCGGATTTGTAGGAGCGGCAAAGAGAGATGTAAAGGATATTACAATATCTGAAAGTGAGGTTAACGGTTATACAATAAGTGGAAAGAAATATGCCGGTGGAATTGTAGGATTATGGGGGCATGAACAAGACGCAGATGGAAAGAATAAATTGATTACCAAGAATGTAAATGTATCAAAGAATACAATTACAGCCACATCCACTACTAGTAATCAGGGATATGCCGGAGGTTTAATAGGATATATGACTTACACTGGCAGTTCGAATTCAAAACAGTTATATGGATACAATGTACTTGAAAGAAATATTACATTGAACGGAAATGGCAATAACGTGGGTAGTATTTGTGGAGGAGTCAAAGATGCAACTAACAATGTAATCAAGTTAGCAGGTTTCTCCCGCATTGATACCAGAGAAAACAGTGCAATGGTTCAAAATACCATTGGCGGTGGAGGTACTTATGGTACAGGTGGATATGTAGTATTTGCCGATTACAGAGGAGATGCTTTGGATGAAGATACTAGGAGCCAAACATTTTCTAATGTAAATAGTACCAATAACGTATTGGCAACGGCAGGAGGAGCAGTTACAGATAATAATCCATATGTTACATCTACGCTCCCATATGGAGATAAACTAGATGAGACCAATAAGTATTTCTTGACTTCAGATGGTATGAGCGAGGTACAAAAGGCTGGAAGTGGTAATACCACCAAGGTATTATCAAGGATTAATAGCGATATTAATTCAGAGAAACCGGGATACTACTTATATGCTAAGGATAATATAGATGATTATGAGTCAGCTTATTCGACTATAACAAGAAAACTCTCAACATTTTCCGAGGAAGCGGGAAGTAGTGTTGTGGCAGATAAGGATTTTCCTGTTCTAATAGTTGATGATTTGTATCCACCAAATGTTACTGAGCTTATAAATAATTATCTGAGATTATTGACCAATACAGATATGGATTTCCAGACCAATAATAGCAATGTATTTGAGGTAAAGTTAAGTAAGTGTACATACTCAGCAGATGGATCTACCCTCACGATAGATGGTAATTCCAGTTGTTTGAAGAATAAGGGAGATGGATTCTTCTCTATGAATTCAAGCGACACAGATACTGCATCAGAGACGCCACAGTTCTCTCTGATCGATGTACAGTTCAAAGATCCATCTACACCTAGTAAAGTGGCTTATCACCTCTATGTGCCTGTATATGTCAAAAAACTCTTGGAGTATGATTTTAGAATTAATCTGGCATCCGGAACTAATTATGTAGATACAATTCCTGTGACGGATATCAGGGAAAATACAATTCTTGAAAATCTTGGAACACCGCTCACTGCCGAGTTTGCATACTCATATAATAGAACGGGATCAGACTGGGCGGTAGCAGCACAATCAGGGGATTCCCTCTTAGATAATTACAGTAAAAAGCTCAATTTCTCTAACAGTTCTCTTGTGCTTGGAGGAGAAAAGGCGGGTATAGAGAGTGGAAATTCTGTATATGATTGCAAGACCAAGATGGTTTTGATTGATGTAAATGACAGCGGAAAATCATATTACCTTGATAAGTTAGATGAGACATCATTTAAGAAGAAGGGCACTTCTGACATTTGGGAGCTTGACTTACAAAAGTTCAAGGATATTAATGGAAATGCTTTTGAGCCGAAGAAATTCAATGATATGATGACAGTTACGGCGAGCAAGAGCACCAGCGGAACATTTGTCAAAGTATCAGATTACGGTGGAACGGCAACAGTAAAAGACAATAGCGGCGGGGCGAATGACGGAGTGAAGTTCAGGATGATTGATACTACAGCTCATCCTACGGACAGCAGTATACCTGCATCAGATAAATATGAGATAGATATTGATGCCAGTGACAATCTGACGGAGAGATACTTCCTCACCATATTTACAACTGCCAATTATGAGTCCGGCAGTAAGGCTGTTTACCATTATGATATAACTTGTCCGGAGACCATGGGAAGTACACCATATCCTTCGAGAGTATCTGATATACATCAGGATTCTCACTTTGTAACGGGTTATATCTATGACAATACCTTGACGGTGACTCCGGATACGGAGCTCAACATGAGTACGCTAGCTCATGCAGCGGGTGATGATTATGTGCTTAGGACTAATCTCAGTGCCACTATAGGTATAACAGAGGAGTCTGAGAATATAGTTAATACATATCTGACACAGATTAGTTCGATATCTATATTCCAGAGTTTGATGTTGAGTTTAGATAAGCATCAGGGCGGCAATAAGACTAGAGGAATTGAGGCTATAAAGAAGGCTGTTCCGACATCTTATACCATTAATGGCAAGGCTGCAACTAATGCGGATGAGGCGGGAATAGTTACTCCTAACTACATCGAATTTAGAAACAATGAGCAGCTTAGAATTAAGCTCGCTCAGGGAGTTGTAACCATATCTGCCGATGTGGAACTCACATTTACGGAAGATGATTTGAAGAAGCAGTTTTTGCCTGGTCCGGAGGATGGCGTGGGAACTTCGATAGTGGGATATTCCAACATTGCCTCCGATAATACCAAGACTGCATACAGTGAGGTTAGCAAAAAGTCAGAGGATAATCATTACTACTATTATGATGGTGCGGAGACTGCTGAACTTAATTATAATGCATATGCGGATAGTGAGATAGGTGATTATGGACAGTTGGGAATCAATGCCAAGGAGCTCGATGAGAATCCGGTTCCGATCACCTCGCTTGGATCTTATAATATTACACATTTCCAGTCTTCTGCGGCAAAAGCCAATTTTATCAAGTGTGAGATAGAGATGCTTTCCAATGATGATGGCTATTCCGAGAAGAAGGTTTTGGGCGAATTTCTCCAAAGCTTAAATGTCAGTGGAAAAACAAGTCCGGTATCCAGTCTTACACTGAGTAACTCTAAGAAGTGGACCTATGTGTTTAACAAATCAGCCTTTGATCTCAAGTCCGGTGTATACGAGATTCCGATTGATTTCAAAGTATATACCGGCCAAACAGATGAGTTCGAAGGTTCATCAAGAAAATATGCCAACTACGAGGTAAAACTTACAGTATCTATGCTTGAGACGCAGGATGGTAATCCGATAGATGGCTCAGAGCAGAGCGATTATATCAAGTATACTAACTCAAGAATATATACTGGAAGAGTTAATCCGAATAAATAAAAAACTTCATTGCAAACTTGGCGCCATTGGGGTATAATGGTGTGGAAGTTAACTTTTCAGGAGGAAATACAATGGCAGAAGTAACAAATAATGAAAATTTAGATAATGAAGAAACAGAAGTAGTATCCAAGAACTTTATCGAACAGGAGATTGATAAAGATTTGGAAAGTGGAAGATATAGTGATATTATGACTCGTTTTCCACCGGAACCTAACGGATACTTGCATATAGGACACGCAAAGTCTATCATCTTGAATCAAGGACTTGCAAAAAAGTATAACGGAATATTTAACCTTAGATTCGATGATACTAATCCGACAAAGGAGAAGGAAGAGTTTGTAGACTCAATTCTCGAGGATGTTCAGTGGATTATCGGTGGGGAGAAGCCACCTGTATACTATGCTTCGGCATACTTTGACAAGATGTACGAGTGTGCTGTTAAGCTTATTAAGAAGGGAAAAGCCTATGTGTGCGACTTGACACCTGACGAAATCAGAGAGTACAGAGGTACCCTCACAGAACCAGGGAAAAATAGTCCGTACAGAGATAGAAGTATAGAAGAAAACTTGGATTTGTTTACCAGAATGAAGGACGGAGAGTTCGAGGATGGAGCCAAAGTTCTTCGTGCTAAGATTGATATGTCAAGTCCTAATATCAATATGAGAGATCCTATTATCTACAGAATCGCTCATATCAGCCATCACAATACAGGGGATAAGTGGTGTATTTATCCTATGTATGATTTTGCTCATCCAATCGAGGATGCAGTTGAGGGAATCAGTCACTCCATCTGTACGCTTGAGTTCGAGGATCACAGACCACTTTATGATTGGGTGGTTAAGGAGTGTGAATTTGAGAATCCACCAAGGCAGATCGAGTTTGCAAAGCTTTATCTCAAAAATGTTGTAACCGGAAAGCGTTACATCAAGAAGCTTGTAGAAGACGGAGTTGTAGATGGATGGGATGACCCACGTCTTGTGTCTATTGCGGCTCTCAGAAGAAGGGGCTTTACTGCTTCATCTATCAGAATGTTTATGGAACTTTCAGGTGTGTCAAAGAGCAATTCAACATCTGATTATGCTATGCTTGAGTATTGTATTCGTGAGGACCTTAAGATGGTTAAGCCTAGAGTTATGGCTGTTTTGGATCCTATCAAGCTCATCATCACCAACTATCCTGAGGGACAGGTTGAGGAGCTTGATGTGCCAAACAATCAGGAGAATCCGGATATGGGTACGAGAAAAGTTCCATTTTCCAGGGAACTTTACATTGAGAGGGGAGATTTCATGATTGATCCTCCTCGCAAGTATTTTAGATTATATCCGGGCAACGAGGTACGCCTTATGAGTGCCTACTTTGTGACATGTACTGATTACAAGACAGATGAGAATGGCAATGTCACAGAAGTGTATTGTACATATGATCCTGAGACCAAGAGTGGTTCCGGCTTTACCGGACGCAAGGTCAAGGGAACTATTCACTGGGTAGAGGCGACAACAGCCAAGGAAGCAGAAGTGAGATTATATGAGAATCTCATTGATGAGGAAAAAGGCGTTTATAATGAGGATGGAAGCATGAATATTAATCCTAATTCCCTTACTGTGCTAGACAAGTGTTATGTAGAGCCTTGCCTTGCAGAGGGAGCGCCTGGAGATAAGTATCAATTTATGAGAACTGGTTACTTCTGTCTTGATACCAAAGACTCAAAGCCAGACCACATGGTATTTAACAGAATTGTTTCTATGAAGAGTTCATATAGACCTGATAAGAAATAATACCAGATGAGGATAGAGTATGAGTAAGCTATTTGAAGGATTGGATGCACTTGGAATCAAAGTAGATGACAAAGTTGACATTTATGAGGAAAACAAAGTGTCACCGGAAGAACAAAGTGAGATTGTCGATAATAAGGAAGAGATAGACGAAGAGGAATTCTTGTTTGATAAGGAGATTGAGTGTGCAGTCTGCTTCAAGAAATTCACTTCGAGAGTTGTAAAGACCGGCAGATTGAAAATCATCGATTCTGATTCAGATCTAAGGCCTATCTACAGAGAGTTTGACATGGGAAAGTACGATGTATGGTCATGTCCTCACTGCGGATATACGTCGCTTTCTAGATTTTTTGCCGGCATAACTTCTAAGCAGAGAAGTTTTATCAAGGAGCAGAGCATGGAGAGCCATGGCGTCGAGAATGAGAATGCCACATACTCCATTGACGATGCTATAATGCGCTACAAACTTGCTTTGTATTATTCAATTCTCAAAAAGGGAAAACTCAGTGAAAAAGCCTATACTTGCCTAAAGTTGGCTTGGATGTTTCGCAGCAAGAGAGAAAATCTGGAGAAAAGTCTTGAGGAACTCTTGGATGTAGAAAATGCGAAGGATATCAATTTCGAAGAAGTCGTCAAAGTCAAGATGGAGATTGGAGAACTTCGCGATAGAGAGAAAGAAGCTATTCAAAATGCAGTTGTTGGTTTTGATGAAGCCTATGATAAGGAAAATTTTCCGATTTGTGGCATGGACGAAGCCACTCTTGGATATTTGATTGCAGAATTATATAGGAAAATCGGAGAATATGAGAAATCCATGAGGTGGGTTAATTCGCTTCTCAAGAAACATATTGGAAACAAGAGACTCAGAGAGCGAATAACCGTACTCAAGAATCGTATCAGGAAAGAGATAAATCACTCCTGATCACTTTGGGGTGGAACAATTCCATTAACTTTTGTCATAGCCCGTGGAACGGCATCCTTTGATGTCTTCCACGGTTTTTCTTTGTTTCTATAGTCAAACTTGTCGATGAACCAGGACAAGTCTTCCTCTACGCGCTTGTAGTTCTCGATGAAAACTCTGTCAATGGCGCGAGTGAACTCCTCTAAAGTGTTTCCGTGTAAACTCTCAGCGGCCTTCTCATAAAGCATGCCGTAATGCTCGAGACAAAGCCCCTTGCATTCATTGAGCTTTCTCGGAAATGCGCTGTCATTCTCATAGAGGTAAAATACTGTTGCGATATATCTCTCAAAAGTATGCTTGATTCTGTCGCAGATATAGCAGGAATTGTTAATCTTTTTGGTAAACTCATAGACCTGGCTTTCAGTGCTCTTGGAAAATAGTCCGCCACCGGTCTTACGTCCTTTTTTCTGCAACTTTTCGATTTCTTCAATCATCTTTTTCATATGTGTGTCCATGATGAGAGCAAGTCCGAGCCTGTTCTCAAAGTCATACATCATCTGCATATGAGGTCTGCAGAAACCGATTTTGTCGGTGGTAAGGCGGATGTCATCTTCCATATAACTTGGGCCCATGGCGAAGGCGACGGCATCATCCTCTAGTTTTTTACGCATGGCGCAGACAACGCATTCACAGTCTTTTTTGTCAAATATATCATTAACCGGAATGGTATAAAGTTGTTCTTTCATATTTTACTCCTTTGGTTTGTGCGAACATTTTTCTGTGTCATATATAATGATAACAAAACATCGGGTTACAGTAAACATTTTTAGGTAATTTGAACAAGAAATTTCAAATATTACAAAAAAGAGAGAAAAACAGAAAAAAGAGAAGATATAAGAAGAAAACAAGAGATAATGTGGAGATTCACACGGTTGCAATATAATCCATTAATTATTATTATATAGGAGTAATTAGCACTCGGGAACATTGAGTGCTAACAAATCAAAGTGAATGATTAACTATTAAAGGAGGAAGATAAAATGAAGTTGAAACCATTAGGAGACAGAGTTGTTCTTAAGCAGTTAGAGGCTGAGGAGACTACAAAGTCAGGAATTGTTCTTCCGGGACAGGCTCAGGAGA
This sequence comes from Eubacterium xylanophilum ATCC 35991, assembly GCF_000518685.1. Lineage (GTDB taxonomy): Bacteria > Bacillota > Clostridia > Lachnospirales > Lachnospiraceae > Eubacterium_F > Eubacterium_F xylanophilum. The sequence goes on from NZ_JAEB01000012.1 coordinate 75,277, forward strand.
AGCCACAGCAGGCAGAGGTTATCGCTGTTGGACCAGGCGGAGTTGTAGATGGAGAGAAAGTTCCTATGGAAGTAAAAGTAGGAGACAAGGTAATCTATTCTAGATACGCCGGAACAGAGGTAAAACTTGACGGAGACGAGTATATCGTAGTACGCCAGAATGATATTGTGGCAATTGTTGAATAATATAGGAAAACTAGGAGGCTTTTATTATGGCAAAGGAAATTAAGTTTGGAGTAGAGGCGAGAACAGCTCTTGAGGCTGGTGTTAATAAGCTTGCTGATACAGTTAGAGTAACACTTGGACCAAAGGGAAGAAACGTTGTTTTGGATAAATCATATGGTGCACCACTTATCACTAACGATGGTGTGACTATTGCCAAGGAAGTTGAGCTTGAGGATGCATTCGAGAACATGGGTGCTCAGCTCGTCAAGGAAGTAGCAACAAAGACTAATGATGTTGCCGGAGACGGAACAACTACAGCTACTGTACTTGCACAGGCTATGATCAATGAGGGAATGAAGAACTTGGCAGCAGGAGCTAATCCAATCATCCTTAGAAAAGGAATGAAGAAAGCTACAGATGCTGCTGTTGAGTCTATCAAAGAAATGAGTGAGACACTTAAGGGCAAAGATCAGATTGCCAAGGTTGCCGCTATATCTGCTGGTGACGAGGAAGTTGGTAAGATGGTTGCTGAGGCCATGGAAAAGGTTTCAAACGATGGTGTTATCACAATCGAAGAGTCTAAGACTATGAAGACAGAGCTTGACCTTGTAGAGGGTATGCAGTTCGACAGAGGTTATGTATCAGCTTATCTTGCAACAGATATGGACAAGATGGAAGCAAACCTCACTAATCCATATGTTCTTATCACAGATAAGAAGATTTCAAATATTCAGGAGATTCTCCCACTTTTGGAAGAGGTTGTACAGTCTAGCGCTGAGCTCCTTATCATCGCTGAGGATGTTGAGGGTGAAGCACTTAGTACATTGGTACTCAACAAATTGCGCGGAACATTTAAAGTTGTTGCTGTTAAGGCTCCAGGATATGGTGATAGAAGAAAAGAAATGCTCAAGGATATCGCAATCCTCACAGGTGGTGAAGTTATCACTGAGGAACTCGGTCTTGAGCTCAAGGATACAACAATTTCTCAGCTCGGTAGAGCTAAGTCAGTTAAAGTTCAGAAAGAGAATACAATCATCGTTGACGGTGAGGGAGATAAGGCCGAGATTGAAGCTAGAGTTTCACAGATCCGCACACAGATTGAAGAGACTACTTCTGACTTCGACAGAGAAAAATTACAGGAGAGACTTGCTAAGCTCGCCGGCGGCGTTGCAGTTATCAGAGTTGGTGCTGCTACTGAGACAGAGATGCAGGAGGCAAAACTCAGAATGGAAGATGCCCTTGCAGCTACAAGAGCAGCTGTAGAAGAGGGAATCATCTCAGGTGGTGGTTCAGCATATATTCACGCTTCTAAGGAAGTTGCTAAGCTTGCCGCCAAACTCGAGGGAGATGAGAAGACAGGAGCTAATATCATTCTCAAAGCTCTTGAAGCTCCACTTCGCAGAATCGCTGAGAATGCTGGTCTTGAGGGATCAGTTATCACTGATAAGGTTCGCGAGAGCAAGGTTGGTACAGGATTCAACGCTCTTACAGAGGAGTATGTTGACATGGTAGAAAATGGTATCCTTGACCCAGCTAAGGTAACAAGAAGTGCATTGCAGAACGCTAACAGTGTTGCTTCAACATTGTTAACTACAGAGTCTGTTGTAGCAAATATCAAAGAGGACCTTCCAGCAATGCCAGCTGGCGGAGCTCCTGGAATGGGAATGATGTAATGGAACAAGCATATGCAGAGTTTAGTGTAAAGAGAAATAATCCGCCATATATCAATGCTCTCAAGGTGGTTCTCATAGTTGTGCTCGTCATCCTTTTGTTGATAGCGATGTTGAGTAGAAATGGAATTATGATTGCCCTTGGAGTGGGAGCAGCAGCTCTCTTGGGTTGGTATTGGCCACGCTTCAACGTGACATGGGAGTATGTATACTGTGACGGGCAGATTGACTTTGATGCTATCCTGGGACAGGACAAGAGAAAGAGCAATCTGAGAATCGATCTCGATGACGCGGATATCATCGCGCCGGAGAAATCACCGGCACTTGACGGATACAGACATCTCGAGGTGAGAGACTACTCTTCTAGGAGAAAAGATGTGATCAGATATGGAATCGCAACTAAGATTGAAGGCAAAGATGCCAAGATTCTTATCTACTTTGAGCCTAATGAGAAGATGCTCACACTCATAAAAGATAAATATCCCAACAAGAGCAAACTCTGATTTTGATTTGAAAGTCTGGGGGCTGTCGCACTAAGACAGTCTAAAAACAGGAAGAGTCCAACCGATTCGAGACGCAATGCATGCGCATTGAAGTCTCTCTCTGGTTGGCCTCTTCCTGTTTTGTTGTACTTATCTAGTGCTGACATTCCTCCAAAAAATAAAATCTCAGGCTTCGAAAAACCTGAGATATCGTATGAATCGAAGTATTCAGGCAGAAGGCTCATGAGAAAAAGAAAAGTACGAAAAAAAAGCAAGAAATCTATCCGTACGTTGCCCCCCAGAGCAAGACAAGTATAGAAGAACGTACCGAGGGGGAAGATGGGGGGCGTGTAACGGGAGATTAGGGTGTAAGTACGGCAAAAAAAGAATAATATGAAAATCTAGCCGTACCGAGAGGAAAGAGGTGGAAGCGTGTACCAGGGAATTGGAGCGTGAGTACGGCAAAAAAAGAATAATATGAAAATCTAGCCGTACCGAGAGGAAAGAGGTGGAAGCGTGTACCAGGGAATTGGGGCGTGAGTACGGCAAAAAAAGGAGAATATGAAAATCTAGCCGTACTGAGAGGAAAGAGGTGGAAGCGTGTACTAAGGGGTTGGGGTGTGGGTACGGCAAAAAAACAAGAAATATTAGATTCTAGCCGTAATTTGCACACAAAACAGAGGACGGGATCCACGAGAAAAAAGAAAAGTACGGCAAAAAACAAGAAATAAGAGAATCTAGCCGTAATCCGCATCTAAAACAGAGGACGAGGTTTACGAGGAAAAGAAAAGTACGGAAACAAAGCAAGAAAAAAGAAATCTATCCGTACGTTGCCCCCAGAGCAAGACAAGTATAGAAGAACGTACCGAGAAGAAAGATGGGGCAAGCGTGTACCGGGAGATTAGGGTGTAAGTACGGCAAAAAAACAAGAAATAATAGAACCCGCTTGGGAACTAAGCAAGTCGCTCCGCGGGCATACCAAATCTTCTTTTTTCTATTTGGACGCAATTTTTTTCATAAGACATATAAATGTCACAATCATGGTATAATATATGTTTGGTAAGGAATAGTGGAATTCCCATTTGTGATTTGGGAATACAATACGTTTTGTTTAGGAGGAAAGAGGAATCGTGAAGAAGAGAACAGCTATATTATTAACACTTGCAACATGTACAGTAATGGCTGGAGCAATGTCAAGCGATCAGGCGATGGCGGCGAAGAAGTATTCGATTAAGCCATCTACCAAGCCATGTGAAAAAAAGCTTAGAGACAAGGAAGTCTATAATTCCAAGACTAAGAACTATCTGACTATAAATTCATATCTCAATAAGATAAAAAAAGGGAAAAAAGGTGGAACGCTGGTTCTCAAAAAGGGAACATACAAGATTCCGACTGCTATTAAAGTGCCTTCCAAGGTGACCATCAGGCTCAACAAAGGAGCAAAGATAGTTAAGACGACTTCGGTTGGAAAGTCCAAACTCAAAGTTAGTAAAGTTCTTTTTAGCTTCACCAAGAGCGGTGCGACTGAATATAAGGGAATCAATAAATCAAAGATTATTTCAACCAACAATTCAATCATCGATTTGGGTAATAAGAAGGGATATTCGGCAATCCAGATAAAAAACTCCAACAATATAGAAATCTCCGGACTTAAGTTTAAGGGTAGATATGGAGGCGCATATGTAAGAGTCGAGGGAAGTAGCAATGTCACTATCCAGAAGTGCAATTTTAGTGAGGGCAGTAAGACGCTTTCCAAGCCTACTTATAAGGCGGCAGTATCTATTGACGGCGTCGGAACATTTCCATGTAAAAACGTGAAAGTCAAGAACAGTAAATTCAATGGTTTGCAAGAGGGGATATCGAACAAGGCGGCTGTTAATACTTCATATGCATATGGAATGGAGATAAGCGGAAATAAGTTTACCAACATCTCCGGCCGTGCGATTGTGGGAACTAAGTTTAATGGTGCGCTTATTTTCTCCAATACTATTGCGAGGACAGATGATAAAAAGACGAGTTATGCTATTTATATGTACTCGGCAAAGAATGTCAGGGTATACTCCAATACTATAAAGAATTGTAAGTATTGCGCGGGATTCGGAAGAGTATCGTCGGTTAATAACTCCATGAATGCCGAGTGCAAGGGGCTTCTTATAAACAATAAGGTTTCCGACTTGACTCATATGTACATTCCTTACAACAATGGAACAAAGACTAGAATATACTTTGAAAATAAAACAGAGAATTCATTTACATTGACGCCGACAAGTAAGCCTTATTATGAGCATTATACCAATTGCGACAGTTATACGGCCAACGGCGGTCAGATGAAGACCTATTATATGCTGAGGTCTTATATGGAGCAACTCGAGGACGTTGGAGGTGGAACTATCACGCTTAAGGCGGGCGAGTATGTGCTCAGTCATTCAGTTTGCATTCCTTCGAATGTCAAGCTTGTCTTGTCAGACGGAGTTGTGATTAAGAAAGTTAAGGCGACGAATACTAACATAGCTACGAACAAGGCACTTATAGTCATCGTGCCACCATCTAAGTCGGCAACCAAGTCAACTGTGAGTGGATACAACGGATCACAGAACGTGACGATTGTGGGTCAGGGAACAGCGACACTAAATTGTGCCAGCGTGACCAATGCCATGGGAATCGTTATGGGACATGCCAAGAATGTGATTATCAAGAATATCAATTTCCTGAATGAGTACGGCTCCCACTTTATAGAGCTCAATTCTTCTCAAAATGTAACGGTGGAAAATTGCATGTTCAAGGATTTTAAGATATATAACAACAAGAGTCACAAAGAGGCAATCAATATAGATACCACGGATTCCAACAACAACGGATTCAATTATGAGTGGTCAACCCATGATAGAACAGCATGCGATACCGTAAATATCAAGGGATGCGAGTTCGTCAACATGGGAACAGCTGTGGGAAGCCATACTTACTCTGTGACAACTGCAGATAAGAAGAAGCAAGTGTACCACGAGAATGTTACCATAGAAAAATGTTCCGTCAACAAGACATATAATGCGGCCATAAGAATCCTCAATTGGAAGGATCCTGTCATCAAAAACAATGATATCAAGGGAGTTCAGGCTCTCGAAGATAACAAGGGTTATAACTATACATGTATCTTGTGTAAGGGAATTGTAAATCCTACAATTACAGGAAATAAGTTTGACAGAACAGGTGCCAAGAAGAAGAATTACGCGATTAGAATTCTCGAGCTCACTACAGCGGTGACTCAAGGGGCGATAAATGCAGGATATGCCGACACCATATCATCTGTTTCCGAAAAGAATCAGGCGGATATGAGAAACAATACTGTAGGTGAAATGTGTTACAAGAGATTTCTCACCAAGTATGCGGACGGAAGCAATGACCTCTACGTTGATAAGCTAGATGATGAGGGCAAGCCTGTTGAAGATGCAGAGGGAAATGTGGTCAGAATCAAGAACCCTAAGACCTTGTTCTCTAATTGCGAGGATGATGATACACAGGATGATCCTGTAGATGACGGAGGAGACAAGGAAGAGGATGACTCCGATGAATCTGCAGTGGGAACATCGAATTCCAACAAAGATTCATCAAATCAAGCTGCATCAGGAAGTGCCGTGAGCGGAAGTTCCGTGACTAGTTCGAGTGCAACGGGAACTTTGACAGTGAAATAAGATTTGACAATAACTGAATACTACTATATAATATTAGATTGAGAATATAGAGAATGCATCCACTGACTCGGTACGAATCCGAGTCAGTGGATTGTAGAGATTTATGGAGGTTAAATATGGCTGAGGTAAAGAAGAATATTTTGACAGAAGATGGTTTGCGCTCACTTGAAAACGAGTTGGAAGAACTCAAGGTAGTTAAGCGTAAGGAAGTTGCTGATAAGATTAAGGAAGCTAGAGAGCAGGGAGACTTATCAGAGAATGCCGAGTACGATGCTGCCAAGGAAGAACAGCGTGACATCGAGCACAGAATTGAAGAAATTGAGAAGATTCTTAAGAATGCTGAGGTCGTTATTAATGACGAGATCGATGGAAGTAAGATCAATATTGGAAGTTATGTAACGATTAGAGATATGGAATTCAAAGAGGATTTGGATTATCAGATAGTTGGTTCTACAGAAGCAAACAGCCTTAAGGGAAAAATCTCTAACGAGTCACCGGTAGGTAAGGCTCTTATTGGATGTAAAAAAGGACAGACAGTTACAGTGGAGACACCGGCTGGAGTTCTCAAATATAAAATTACGGATGTAAGAAAGGCTTAAGGAGGAGAAAATGGCAGAAGATATGAACCAATTGCTAAAAGTGAGAAGGGAGAAGCTTCAAAACCTTTTAGATGCAGGAAAGAATCCATATGAGATAACTAAGTGTGATGTGACACATCACTCAGTAGATATAAAGGAAAACTATGATGAGTTAGAGGGCAAAGTTGTTACGGTTGCCGGTCGTATGATGTTCAAGCGTGTTATGGGTAAGGCGTCATTTTGCAATATTAAGGATCTCAAGGGAAGCATCCAGGCTTATGTTGCAAGGGATAGCATAGGAGAAGATTCATATAAGGACTTCAAAAAATACGATGTGGGTGACCTTCTTACAGTCACAGGTGAGGTATTTAAGACTAAGACCGGTGAGATTTCAATCCATGCAAGTGAGGTTGTGCTTATATCTAAGAGTTTGCAAATCTTGCCTGAGAAGTTCCATGGACTCACAGATACAGATATGAGATATCGTCAGAGATATGTAGATCTTATCATGAATGACGATGTTAAGAATGCATTTATCAAGAGATCTAAGATTATCAGCACTATCAGAAAATTCCTTGACAACAAGGGATTTATGGAAGTTGAGACACCTATGCTTGTCTCCAATGCAGGTGGTGCGGCAGCTCGTCCATTTGAAACTCACTTTAATGCTCTCGACGAGGATTTGAAGCTTAGAATATCACTTGAGCTTTACCTCAAGAGACTTATTGTAGGCGGAATGGAGAAAGTATACGAGATAGGCCGAGTATTCCGTAACGAAGGACTTGACACTCGTCACAATCCTGAGTTCACACTCATGGAGCTCTATCAGGCCTTCACAGATTATCATGGCATGATGGACTTGACAGAGGAAATGTTCCGCTACATTGCCCAGGAAGTATTGGGAACAACTACAATTACCTTCCAGGGAACAGAGATGGATCTCGGCAAGCCATTCGAGAGAATTACTATGGTTGACGCTGTTAAGAAATATGCTGGTGTTGACTTTAATGAGATAAAGACACTTGAGGAAGCTCAGGCAATCGCCAAAGAGAAGGGCGTTGAGTTTGACAAAACTCACAAGAAGGGCGATATTCTCAACTTGTTCTTCGAGGAGTTCGTTGAGGAGCACCTTATCCAGCCAACATTTGTCATGGATCATCCTATTGAGATTTCTCCACTTACTAAGAAGAAACCTGATAATCCAGAGTATGTTGAGCGTTTCGAGATGTTTATGAACGGCTGGGAGATGTGTAACGCATATTCAGAGTTAAATGATCCTATTGACCAGCGCGAGCGTTTTAAAGCCCAGGAGGAGCTTTTGGCGCAGGGTAATGAAGAGGCCAATAGGACAGATGAAGACTTTATGTATGCTCTCGAGCTCGGTATGCCACCAACAGGTGGAATTGGTTACGGAATCGACAGACTATGTATGCTGATGTGTGATCAGCCAGCGATAAGGGACGTACTACTCTTCCCGACACTGAAACAGTTGGATAAATAAAATGCCGTAAAATCAAGGGCTTCAGCAATCATGAAACTCGGTTTTGTAGCAAATTTGTAGCAAATATTCAATCGAATACAAGCGAGTATGAGTTTATAGAATTTCCACTTAGGAAAAGAACTCATACTCGCTTTTTTTGGAAACGAGCAGGAGATTCTTTCCCTGCGGGCCTTTTTTTCTTGACATTTTTCTCGACAGGAGATATACTTGATTTATCAAACTATACAATAACCATTAAAAAGTTGTATATTATAATAAAATGAGGGTGATAACATGAGCGAAAGTCTTAAAATGGTTTTTGATAGGCATGGTGGTCTAATGAGAACCGCGGAGCTAAAAAAAGAAGGCTTTTATTATAAGAAAATCCAGCGTCTTCTGGAAGAGGGCGAGATAGAGCAGGTTAGACGTGGTTACTATCAATATTCAGGGGAAGATTCCTTTTCGGACATTCCCGCTATTACGACACTCTTTCCGGATGGAGTAATTTGTATGGAGAGTGCACTGGATTACTATGGCTATACGGATAGGACCCCGGCGGCGTGGCATCTGGCAGTGGATAATAAGAGCACAAGAACAAGATTCTATATTGATTATCCTATTGTAAAACCACATTTTATTCGTAGTGAACGATATAAGGTAGGGATAGAAGAAGCGGAGATTGATGGTAAGCCTGTAAAGATATATGACAGGGAAAGAACGATTTGTGATCTCCTTCTTCATAGAAACAAAGTTGATGGAGAGGTTTTCAATGTGGCTATCCAGCGATATGTTCAGGATCCTAAGAAGGTGGAGGCACGACTTATGAAGTACGCAAAACTACTTCACGTGGAAAAAAAGGTAAGGGAGGTGCTTGGAGTATGGCTGTAAAGAACATGGCGGCATCGGTACTGACGAGATTAAAGAATCAGTCAAAGGAAGAAGGGATTCCATTTCAGAGGGTTCTTCAGCTTTTTGCTCAGGAAGAATTTCTGAGAAAACTATCACTTTCCCAGTATGCAGATAATCTGATCTTAAAAGGTGGGATGTTTATCTATACACTGACTGAATTTGATTCAAGACCGACGAGGGACATTGATTTTCTGATAAAGAATCTGCACGGAAGCTTGGAGAATATCAAGCATACCATGAGAGATATCTGCAATATAAGTACCGGCAATGATTTCATAACGATAGAGGTTCTGGGGACGGAAACTATCTCAGTAGATAAAAAATATCCAGGTGTAAAAACTTCTTTTATGGGAAGCATAGGAAAGGTGAGGATTCCGTTCTCCATTGATGTTGGTATTGATGATGTGATCGTTCCTGATCCGATAAAAAGGATGATTATTACAAGATTGCCGGATTTTGTTTCTCCGGAAGTGTATACATATTCGTTAGAAAGCACTATTGCAGAGAAATTTGATGCAATTCTTCAGAGGATGGCCGGAACAAGTAGGATGAAGGATTTCTATGACATTTATTATCTGTCTGGGATATTTGATTTTGAAGGAGAGATCCTTATCGAAGCGGTTAAAAGTACTTTAGATCATCGGAAAAGAGAATTGCAGGATGATGTTTTTACGGAAATTGAAGATTTTAAGAACAATAATGCATTGAATACCCAGTGGAAGGCTTTTGAACCGGCGAAAGAATCTGGATTATTGTTTGATGATGTGCTGGACAGACTGGCAGTATTTCTTGAACCCATATACCAGAACATGCTGAGTGAAACGAATTACGACAAACGATGGAGCTGCGAGAGTAAGATGTGGATTTAAGAAAGGAAATTCTGACAGGGATGTTAAGGACTACAGGAAGTAAAAGAACTGCCGGAGGACTCGAAAAGGCAAAGAAACTGCTAGCCAAGCTTGCAGAGTATAGGCCTCTTGCCAAGGTGGAGGAGCGCGAAGAAAAGCCTCCCGAGGTGAGAACACCAAGTAAACGCCAAAGCATGGGTGTGGATGATTAAGAGTATGGTGGGTAGCTGCGTTTCGGCGTGGCTGCCCGTTTTTTTGTATAGCAATAAAAAAGAGGGATACGAATTATATCATCAAGAAGAGCGATGTCAAGATGCCGCTTCATGGAACGTTTGTAGTCTTTTTTGAACTGCGTGGACCAGACAATACTGTACTTTTGTTCTTTCATCGCTTAAGCTCCGCAAGTGCTTCTTCCACATCGGAATATTTTTTTATATTCGGATTGTGGGCGAGGCTGTTTGCTTCCATCATGGCAGCGATGGTTTCCTGATTAGGCTTATCAAGTCTTACATCAAATGGAAATCCACCGGCACGCAGCGACTGGCGGAGAAAAACATTGATTGCAGTTGTAAGGTTGATGCCCAGCTCTCCATACATAGTTTCACATTGTGATTTGATGTCCTTATCCATACGGACACTAAAGGTAGTAGTAGTTGATTCTTTGGTTGCAGCAGACATAGTATCAACTCCTTTCGCTTAATTCTAATTAAATTATATATCTATTGCATTGCAATGTCAATTCAATATCTGTCTTTTAGACAGATAATTCGACAAAATGCGGAGGATTATATGGAAATAGAAGTAAACAAAGATATAGACCGCTACAAAGAGACGGTGTCATGGGGCTTACGGCAAGGCAGCTCATATTCGGATATATGGGTGTGACAGTCAGCGCCTACATAGCAATTCCGGCTGTTGCACCGATAGCACTTTCGGGGTTTTATTCTTACAATGGAATGGGGATGGCAAGACCATATAAATAAAAAGAAACGGGTAACCCTTTGGAATCATAAGATTTTACTTGGAAAAAACCCATTTCTTCTGAGAATTATATTGAGGAATTTAAGATGATTTGATAATATTGTTATCATTAATGATATAAAATTTAAAGGTAAACGTTCGGTTAATTGGGATGATATAAAGGCATGCCTATTTGAAAAAGAAGGATTTGGCATGCCCCGAGAGGGGGAGAGACTTGACAAGTATAATAAAACAGGAAGAGGCCAACCAGAGAGAGACTTCAATGCGCATGCATTGCGTCTCGAGTCGGTTGGACTCTTCCTGTTTTTAGACTGTCTTAGTGCGACATCTCCTTTTTTAAAACAAGAAAGTGTTGAAGAAACTCCTCTTTTTGTGGTAAAATAATAAGAAAAGGATTTGCACTTATGAAGTGCAGTAAGGGATTATCAGTTACGGCAAAGATTGGAGAAAAGTATGGAATTTAAACAGTTAGAATTTAGCGAGATTGGAGTCGCTCTTGCGAAGAGATTTGACTGTCTTAACTATATTGACATCACGACAGGAGCATATAGTGTATGTGTTAGGAGAAAAGTTTTCACTAGAATTTCTTTCCCGAATGAGGGGAAGGATTTCTTTGAGGACTTTAACATCTATGCCCCAACTTTCATACATCCTGATGATGTAGAGAATGTATTAAAGCTTCATAACAGAGAAAACTTAATTAATCATCTCAAGAAGAATGAAACATACTCGATTGTATATAGATTGATTGATGACTCTAAGAGTATACATGTACGTCATATGGGGCTTTTGAGCGATGATCGCAAGCACATGATTATTTGTGTAGAAAACATCGAAGAAGAGATAAGAGAGAAAAAAGCACAAGACCGAGTTCTTCAGTCGGCACGGCGTATGGCAAGACTTGATGATTTGACTGGGATTCGCAATAAGAACGCCTTTAGAGAAATGGTATCAACTATAGATAGTAAGATTGAATCGGGGGAAAATGTTGCTCCTTTTGGCGTGGTAATGTGCGATGTCAATGAACTAAAACTCATTAATGATACAAGAGGTCATAATTACGGAGATGAGATAATACAGCGAACGAGTAGGATAATCTGTGAAATCTTTAAACACAGTCCCGTTTTCCGTATTGGTGGTGATGAATTTGTTGTAATTATCAGTGGAGGAGATTATGACAACAGAGATTCTTTGTTAAAACAATTGAAAAAAGAATCTAGGGCCAACAAGCAATCTCGCACCGGTCCTGTTATTGCATGTGGAATGTCCGTATTTAATCCAGATATAGATTCATCATTTAAAGCAGTACATGAGCGAGCTGATCAGATGATGTATGACAACAAAAGTGAACTCAAATCCGTTCGTTATAAAGATGGATTGGTTAATACAGAAAGGTATGATCCACCTATTCCCGATGAGAGGAAAAGAAAATTAGATAGCTTATTCGGCGCGCTGGTTACAGTATCTGATGGAGGATATGTCTTTTTAAATGATATGCGATATGATTATTCGCGATGGTCACTTGCATTGGTTGATGACTTCAATATTGAGTCCGAATATATGTACCGCGCAGATAGTATATGGAGAAAGCATATTCATCCAGATGACTTGGAACAGTACAATGAATTAGTTGATTTGGTATTAAACAAAGATGAAGGTGTCAGAGCTATGAACTACAGGGCATTAAGATCGGATGGCACATATGTGATGCTCAGCACAAGGGGGTTTATCTTAAGCAATATTGATGGCAAGCCTGAATATTTTGGAGGAATAATAGTTCCTCAGTAAATGCCATATCATGTGGGGCGACCAATAATGAAAAAGGATTTTTATTAAGGAGAAAATGTATGAATAGTATTGAGGTAACGAGAGAAACACTTAAGATTATCAAAGAAAAAAGATATAATCTAGATGGGGAAGAGATTAATTTTCCCGATGTGGATTTTGAAGAGGTGACCGTGATTACACCCGAAGACGGAGAAAAACTATGTGGTGTTGATTTGGCAAGCTATGAGGATAAAGCTTATAAGATTAGCGTTGTCAATGCGGATTCTTTTCAAGCGGGAAGAGAGTTCGACAACCCACTGGTAATGAATTTTGCCAATGCACATAAAGCGGGTGGAGGTTTCATGTTGGGGGCCAATGCCCAAGAAGAGTCATTGTGCAAGTGTAGTACTTTGTATGCATCTATAAGTTCTAAAAAAGCGGCGACCATGTATCGCTATAACAATACACATATTAGTCGAGAAGAGTCTGATTATATGCTCATATCTCCTAATGTCATTGTATTCAGAGATGAGAAATTCCAATTAGTAAAAAAACCAACAATAATGTCAGTTATAACTGCGCCTGCGCCAAATCGGTATGGAGCAGCAGTTTTTATGCGCGAAGATAATATCAAGAAGATTTTTCTGAGAAGAATAAGAATACTGTTATGTGCTGCTGCGAGCCATGGATATAAGAATCTAGTTTTAGGTGCATGGGGATGTGGTGCCTTTGGAAACAAGGCAGAAAATGTTGCCGAGTACTTTAGAAGCATTATTGTTGACGAAGGCTATGGAAAATGTTTTGACGAGATTTGCTTTGCAATTCACGGGGAAGAGAATGGAGAGAATATAACTTCCTTTAGAAAAGCATTTCAAGACATACTTACAAGTGAATAAGGAGAGATATATATGACAGCAGAACAGTATTTGCGTATATCTGTTGAGTTATGGGGATGTTTTTTTTGCATAATAGCAGCTGTTGCTGTATTTATTACGAGAAGAAGCGACCAGAAAGGTGCCAAGGGACTTATCTGGGTTATATTATGTTGTGTTATCCTCATGTCTTCTGAAATACTATTGGTATTTGCCACGGAAATGACAGAAAGTGACTATAATATATTGCGAATTATTCACTTTAGTAATAATTTTATGGGAATGCTTATCATTCCGTTAGTTGCAGAATATGTATCTCATATTATCTGTGTTAGAACCGATGGGACAAGGATATACTGGAGCACAGTTGAGTGGGGACTATTTGTATTAGGAATCATACTTTTGATTATCAATGAAGTTAGCCCATATATTTACTTTTTAGGGGAAGACGGCGAGTATATAGGGTTGGCATTCTTTTTTGTGCCGGCAGCGGTTATATTTGTCGGTCTTTTGATGACTTTAAGTGTTGTAATAGTATATATTAGATATTTGGCGAATATAGAAAAAGTTGCAATCATATCATTTCTTCTGTTACCGATGTTATCAATGATAATGTTGCTTTATGATGACGGTAAATTCTATACTAACATTGCCATTGTTATATCAGTTATGATTATGTTTTTTGCATATGAGATTAATTATTCAGATTATATGGTGAATTTGGAGAAGGATCTTAATGATGAAAAACTGAGGATAATCAATCAACAGATGCAACCGCATTTTATATTTAACAGTCTTGCCTTGATCAGATATCTTTGTCGAACCAATCCCCAGGAGGCGGTTAAGAGCATAGATGATTTTTCTGTATGTATGCGAAAGACAACGGACTTTATGGGACACAGTCAATGTACTGATGTGGCAAATGAGATAGATCTCGTAAAGCATTATTTAAATATTCAGAAGAAGAGATTTAATGAAAAGATTGATATAGAGTTTTCGATTAAAGATGAGGATTTTAGCATCCCACCTTTTTCCATTCAGACATTGACTGAAAATGCTCTGCACCACGGCTTGTGTGATGGGCAGGTGGAAGATGCCAAGATAGTTATAAAAACAGAGAAAATAAATGGAAATCATATCGTTGTTATTAGTGATAACGGAGTGGGATTTAATGTCAGCGAAGCTCAAAATGACGAATCCGGACACGTTGGCATAAGTAACACGAGAAAGAGAATAGAGGTTATGTGTAACGGAGAACTTGTTATAGACAGTAAGCCAGACACAGGCACAAGTATTAAAATAATCATTCCAGAATAGAGGAGGTAGTGCAATGAATTTGGTCACGATGACAAACATAATAGTATTTACTTTTGCCTTTATAAGTTTTATCTACGGTGCAATCACTTTTTTAAAACCCAAGAAGGCGCTATATGGTAAAATGATAGTTCTTGCAATGCTATGCATTGTCTTTGGACGTTTGTTCAACATAGTAAGGCTTTTGACAGGCGGAAATATTTATCAAACATTTCAATTAGGTGTACTTGGAACTATGGGAAGTCTTTTGTTCTTCTTCTCTTCAAACTATGGAACCCTTGATTCTCTAGTAGATGATGGAAATGACGAGTATAAGAAGTACAGACTGATGGCACTGGCGGCCCCTGCAGTGGCGATATTGCTGTATGCTTTTCTGTTCCTTATCGGAAATACTCCGATGTTATGGAAAGTTCAGGGAGGGGTGCTTAGTGTATTTGTGGCATTTAGTTCCTATTATCATCTCAAGCATCTTATTATTCCGGATGTTGACTTCGGAGTTGTAAGAAAGCTAAGACCTTATAATACCACGGCACTTATATATATGGTTGCCTCCGTATTGGAGTTCTACGCTTTGAGTCGAGAAAATGAAGTTCTGATACTAATAAGTGGTATTTTAATAGGTATTTTCGTATTAGCGATGATGGTACTTACAATTAGGGGACTGGATTTTGGAAAAACTAAGAAAAAGGAGGAAGCATGATATGGAGAATATGATTTATATACTGTTTATTTGTATATGCATTCCGCTTATTGTATGCACTCCTTTGGTTCAGAAGTCATCTAGAGATATTATGATTTATCTGATCATAGGTATCATGGCGGCATTGTTTGTATCAGAAATCAATGGAATATTGTTAAAATTCTTTGACAGAGATATGCTGTTTGTAACAACGACAATCACACCGATTACAGAGGAAATAGTCAAAGCTTTGCCGGTCTTGTATTATGTATTCTTGTTTTCAAAGTCGAGAAAGAAGCTTTTATCAATCTCCTTTGCCTTGGGAATAGGATTTGCGCTGTTTGAGAATACATTTATCCTCATTCAAAATGTGGAAAATGTTTCGCTGGGATGGGCTGTGATTAGAGGTTTCTCTACGGCGTTGATGCATGGTATATGTACAGCAGCTATCGGATATGGATTAAGTTATATAAGTATCAGGAGGAAGTTGTCAGTTCCCGGAACATTTGCACTTTTGATAACTGCGATTATATATCACGGAATATTTAACATGTTAGTGCAATCGATGGATCTTAAGTACTGCGGATTCTTCCTTCCAATGGCTACATATATTCCGTTCCTTGTATATTTGTTGATAAAGAGAAAGAAAGAAAAATTGAATACAGAGGGGGCATGATTGTCCCCTTTTTGTCCCCTTTATTATGCTATAATCAAATTGGAGTATTTATAAAGGGGATATTTTGTCAGTATGGAGGTGTAGTCCATGAAAAAGGATTTTAAAAGATTAATTGCAGTTATGATGGTATTAATAATTTCTTGCATTACTTCAGTTACGGGATTTGTTCCGAAGGGGGCGAGTGCTGCAAATGCTGCTTCGGAAGACAATAAATCCGGCAAGTACCTGAGCCAGATTATGATTGGCATGGGTGATACGGAGAAAGAGGCATCAAAGGAATTAGAAGAAAATGGATATACTATTCTGAAAGATGAGTCGGGAAAGAAGGCTGATCTTAATGAGGGAGCCGGCAATGACAATATACTGAAGAGAGGGGCTTCTAAGAAGATTGTATATTTGGGATACAAAACTACAGCCAGTGTTGATGATGCAATTACAGATATGGCTGTTATGAATATGAATGGTGGATATTCTATAGAGGATTACAATGCTCTTATGGATCAGCAGATGAAATCACAGATTAAGCCATTTGTAGATAGGTTTCAAGCTACATTGGAAGAGTATCGCAAGAATTACAAAAAACCTAAGAGCACGAAGAATTATATTCGCGCCAATTATATGAGAAAATTGCTGAATAAGATGACAGACGATGACACAGGTGGACAGCCAATAGGTGATCTTCTCCTCAATAAGACTAAGTATGAGATGGGAGATGAAGAGTACAATAAACTTTCTGATACAGAGAAAGCTAAGCATGCAGATATACTGACAATTCTTATGCAGGGCAACGGTAAGGCGACTCTTACGATGGAAACTTTGTTGACCAAGGCATCGGATACATCAACAAAAGATAATTGGATAGATCGTTTTAGGGAGATTAGATTAAGTGACTTAAAGGATCAAGTGAAGAGTGAGGATAAGAGCGCGACGACCCAAGCTGATGTCAATAGTGCTCTTGATAGAAAGTATCATGACACAGCGACTGCTATATTGAAAAAGTGGGAAGTTTTCCAGTCAGAAATAAAGAACTACGAAGAAATAGCAGAAAATATAAATGATACTACCGAAGATATTACTGAGAGAACAGAAGAAGTTGAGGATATGGACATCACGAAGGCGACAGAAAGTGAAGTTGATGAATTGTTAGATGTTCATGAGGAAACTACAGATGGTCTTAGAGGTTTAGGTACTGTAGCAGTCGGTGTTTATCTGAATAGTGTCAAGTATGAAGATGAGAGTTTGTTTGATTTCTTCATGCAAGATAAGAGTAATTTTTCGGGAAAGAGTAATATCAGAAAACTATATCCGATGGTAGAAGCTCTTTCTCCCGGACAGATCGCCGGTCTTGACTTTGTGTCAATTATGGATTTGGTTCAGTTGGCGATATCGGATGAGAATTCATATAAAGATGTTCAAGAGATGTCAAGTGATGTAAAAAGTACATCTATATATGAGAGTGTTGACAGAGCTATATATGAAAAGGGAGGAGTTGCACTTACAAGCGATGCCTTGAGGGAAAGGGCGCGTGAAAGAGAAACTGACCCTAAGAGCTTTAAACTTAGCACATTGACAACAGTTTTATGGATATCATCTGCATGCTTTGCAGGGGCTTCCATAGCATCCAAAATTGTGTCAAAAGCTATGACTAAAGCTTTTAACATTCCTACTGCGGTAAAGGATATACCAAAGGCATATATATGTTATTGGGATCAAGCAGATATGCTAAAGGATACTCTAAAGAATTTAAATAAGCAAATTGATTTTTTTAAAGGACACTGGGGGGGACTCAATACTGAAGAATATATTAAGACTGCCACAAAAATACAACAGAGACTCGATGAACTTGAAGCTGCGGGAACTAATCCGAAGCCAACGAATGTCACTGGTTCAATGGCAAAAAAATTGGCTATTGGCTTTGCAGTTATAGCAGTTATTATGACTGTGGTTTCAACTATTATGACAATTAAGGAAGCAATGGAGTATTATGATACGGAGTATATATCTATACCAAATTATATAGTAGATGAGAGTGATATCAAAACTAAAAATGATAAGGGTGAGGAAGTGATGGTCAAGAATCCGACCGCGTATTATAAAGTTGTCAAATGCAACCGAACTGCTGGCGATTCTGGCACCACCAAAAAGAACTTCGAGATAATGGGAGATCATAATGATTTAAAGGGAGATATTGGAAGAGAATGGCTTTCGCTCTACACAGTGAAGAATGTTAAAGGTGCTCCGATTCTGGCAGATTCTCTTTTGTACAAAAAAGGAGATAGTAAACTTCCAAGTGGGTATAAGACCGGAATTCATGAATTCGGAAATGATGCAGCATGTGATCTCAACAAGAAGGGATATTTATTTGTAGAAGATCCACCTGTCATCAAGGTCTACTTCAAACAGGAAGCAGAAAAAGATTCAAAGAAACCTGCTGAAACAGGATCTGTATTCTCAGGCGGAATGTTTACCATGGGAATAGGATTTGGAGTGATTGCGGGCGGACTATTTGCAGGATTGGCATTGAAACGCAAAAAGGTGGTTAAGTCCAAATAATTTTTCATACGGAGGAAGCTATGAACATACTGATTACTGATGACGAGAAGATTATGCGAGAGGATTTAAAAGATGCTCTTGATCGCGTAAGTCCCGGTGGAACATACTTTTTTGCTCAGAATTACGATGAAGCAGTAAAAGTTACCGAGGATAATGAGATAGATATCGCTTTTCTTGATATCAATATGCCGGGAAAATCGGGCTTGGATCTGACAAAGACGCTTAAAAAACTGCGACCGGACATAAATATAATTATGGTTACCGCATATAATGAATATGCGCTTCCGGCTCTCAAACTCTTTGTCAGTGGCTATCTGACTAAGCCGGTTCTGGATGATGAGTTGAAGGAGGCCCTTGATAATTTGAGAGTTCCGATAAAAAGTGATAGAGAAGTTGTAAGTGTCACTTGCTTTGGAAACTTTGAGATTTACCACAATGGGAAGCCGATATCATTTTCCAGACAGAAGGGAAAAGAGCTCATAGCATATCTGGTTTGTTTGAAGGGAACGAGTGCTTCCAGAGCGGAGATATGTGCAAACCTGTTTGAAGATTCAGATACCAAGAAAGGATATGAGTACTTTAAGAAAATAGTCCAATCCTTAAAAAAAGATCTCGAAAAGCAAGGTCTAAAGGAGTTGTTTGTACATGGTCATAATTCCTATGCCATTAATACTTCTATGGTGGATTGTGATTACTATCATTATCTTGCCGGAAAAGAAGAGCATGCGGATACTTATAGAGGAGAATTTATGAATCAGTACAGTTGGGCTGAAGTATATATATATGCTTTGGAGAATTATTAATATAATCAATATAAGGACGGAGGAGATTGCTATGGAAAGAGTATGGAAAAGGATTATTGCAGGATTTATGGCGATGCTTATTCTAAGCATTACGCCATTGGCTGATTTTGCACCAAGGAAGATTGGAAGTTCTCAAGAGGTAACAGCTGCGAAAAAAACACCAAACTACCTCAGTGAGGTTAAGATTGGAATGGGTGATACAGAGAGAGAGGCAAAAAAGGAACTTGAGGAACAGGGATATATCATTCTAAGGGATGAGTCCGGCAATTATGCAGACTTGAATACTGAAGCAGGAACAAAGAGTGTATTGAAGAGAGGTGCTACCGAAAAAATAGTATATCTCGGCTATAAGATTACAAATAAAGCAACAGAGGCAATCACTGATCTTGCAGTTATGAATATGAATGGTGGTTATTCTATCGAAGAGTATAATATGCTTATGGAACAGCAGATGGATTCACAAATTAAGCCATTTGTTGATAGATTTATTGCAACTTTGGAAGAATATCGTGCTAATTATAAAAAATCAAAAAAATCTAAGAATTATAAGCGAGCAAATCATGTCAGAATGCTTCTTAATAAATTGACAGATGATGATACCGGTGGGCAACCAATCGGAGATTTGCTTCTCAATAAAACCAAGTATGAGCTTGGTGATAAGGCATATAATGCCCTTTCCGATAAGGAGAAGAAAAACCATGCAGATATCTTGACTCTTTTGATGCAGGCAAATGGAAATGCGACTATTTCTATTGAAACTCTTCTCTCTAAAGCAACAGACTCCTCCAATGATACATGGATTGATAGAATGAAGGAGACTTCTCTTGAAGATCTTAAGGATAAAGTCAAAGAAGAAAATCCCAAATTAACGACCCGTGCAGATGTTATGCAGGCCATGGACAAAAAGTATTATGACACGGCGGCGGGACTTTTGAAGAAATGGAATTCTTTCCACAAGAATATTGAATCATATGAAGATTATGCAGATGATATGGAGGACAGTGTGGAAGAAACTACCGAGATGGTTGAAAATATAGAGAACATGGGTGATACTTTAGATGAGGAAAAAATCGAAGAAATAGCAGACGCAAGTGCAGAGACAACAAAACAGATGAATCAGATGCAGGTAGTAGGAATATGTACATACTTAAATACTGTAAAGTATGATGATGGAACATTACTTGACTTCTTCAGTCAGGATTACAAAGAAGTATCAGGTACCAGCAATATAAGAAAGCTTTATCCAATGGTAGAAGCTTTGACTGCCGGACAGATTGCAGGACTAGATTTCCTCGCAATAGAAGATTTAATAGCTATTGCATTGACAGATGAAAACACTTACAAAGACGTTTTGGAAACTGCAGAGGATTTGAAAACAGCCTCTGTATATGAGGGCGTGGACCGAGAAATATATACCAAAGGTGGAGTGGCTCTTACAAGTGACACATTGAGAGCAAAGGCAGCAGCAAGTCAAAAGGAACCGGATGATTATAAGCCGGGGACTCTGCAAATTATTTTATGGGCTGCAACCGGGGCCTGTGCAATAGCAACTGTTACAACTGTTATTGTAAGAGAGGCAATGTTAAAAGTTATTCCAAAATGTGTTCGCAGTTATAGCAGTATATGGAATAATATGGATAAATTGATTAGTGCTAGAAAAGCTGCGTTTCTTAAATACACTGATACACCTCTAGCCAATGGTGGACAAAGCTGGTATACAAAGTACACTTATATTGATGATAGGGTAAAAGAAATGCAAAATGCACAAAAGACAGGTGCGAATGTTTCTGTAAATACCCCAAGTAATTTCACAAAATATTTGTCAGCCGGATTGGCTGTAGTGACATTTATTTTGACTGTAGTATCCACAGTAATGACTATTCTTGATGCTCAGGCGTACTATGATACAGAGTATATTCCAATTCCAAAATTCATGGTTGATATGGCAGATATTACGACTAAGGATGATAAAGGGGATACAATAGTTATTAAGAACCAGACAGCTTACTATAGAGCAGTAAAATGTAATCGAACAGAAGGTGATTCAAGTATTACGAAGAAAAATTTCAAGGCCATGGGTGACACGGCTGACTTGAAGGGTGATATAGGAAGAGAGTGGCTGGCATTATATGCTGTTAAGTATGAAAAGGGCACACCAATTCTTGCGGATTCGCTTCTCTATAAGAAGAATGATAAGAATCTTCCATCGGGATATACGATAGGTATACATGAGTTTGGAAGTGATGCAGCATGTGATTTAAATAAAAAGGCGTATATTTTTGCTGACAATGCACCATCAATTAAAGTATTCTTTAAAACTGAGCAAAAGACGGTGAAACAACTGACAGGAGCGGGCTCTGTATTCTCAGCAGGATCAGTTGCTCTAGGTGGTGGAATTGGATTCATAATAGGTGGTCTATTTGTAGGACTTATGATGAGAAGAAAGAAGTATCAGACTGAGGATTAAAGGATAATCGATGTCAACAATCGGTTTGGATTGTGTGAGGTGATTCGTATGGAAAGAAGGATAGTTGCCTTTGTTACAGCTCTTATGTTTTTATGGCAGAGTTCTCTCGGACTATTTATAGGTGTATTTGTTAATCCCGGAGAGGCCTCTGCGGTAACATATTATGCCCAATCTACGGCGGTATTAGAGGATCTTAAAGTAGATGATATTATAGAAAAAGACACAATATTGATGACAGGAAATACCAAGAGTATGTATTTTGTTTATGTAAATAATAGAGATTCTGTATTGGAGACAAAGAAAAATGCAAAGATAAGTGTTCCGCATAAATTTAGAAAAAACAATTTCAAGGTTCAGAAAATAGTAGATGTTAGTTCGAGATTGTTAGTATATCTTGAAACATATGATGGTCCACTTAATGTTATTACAAACAAAGATTTTATGGATATTATAAAGACTCAGGATGATATAAAGCTTACTGATTATGTGTCAGTGTCAGAGCCAATTATAATAGACGACGGGCGCACTCATACTATTGATTTGAATGGCTATGAAATAGAGAGAACAGGTCTCAGTGAGATAGATGTTGACGGAAGTGTTTTTGAAGTTGACAATGGTTCTAAGTTGATTATAAATGATACCAGTGACGGCAAAGACGGCGCTATTCTGGGAGGAAAATCCACGACAGGTGGCGGTGTCTCTGTTAGAAATGGGGCCAAATTTGTGATGAGCGGTGGATCAATAAAGAATTGTTATGGTAAAAGAGGTGGAGCAATATTTATTGATGAAGGAAAGGTTACTCTCGATGATGTGAATTTGATGGAAAACAACGTAAGCAAGGATGGGAAACCTCAACTTGATGACAAGGCAAGAACTAACAAAGGTGGCGCAATATATATTGGTTCAGATTCATCATGTGAGATCAATAATTGTACTATCAAAAACAATTATTCCGGCGTAGGTGGAGCTCTATATAACGATGGAGCGCTAGATATAAAGGACTCTGAAATCACAAAGAACGGAGTAGTAGAAGATAATAGTGGTGGTGGAATACTCAATTATGGAGAACTAAATATTGAAAATACCAGAGTGTCATATAATACGGCAGAGGAGGGTGGCGGAATAGCAAATACAGGAGAGATGACGGTTGAAAGCTGTGTATTTACACATAATAGTGCCACGAAAAATGGTGGTGGAATAATAAACAGAAGTTATGATGGTAATAGCAAATTTGTTTTTTCAGGAAAGAATAAGATTACATATAATACGGCAGACGAAGGCGGTGGTATGTATATTCAAGGCAGCAAAGGTAAACTGGATAAAAGTGTAATAAAGAATATAGAATTTTCTTACAATCGATCAGAATATTTCGGTGGAGCATTATTCATAGATTCTTGGTCCAAGCCTACAGAGATTAAAGACGTGACCATGGAAAATAATACAAGTAAAGTTTCTGCCGGTGCAATTTATGCGGCAGCTGAAACTATAATAGAAGATAGTATTATTCGTCTAAATTCAGCAGAGGAGAATTCCGGAGCTATTAAAGTAGAAAATGCCAAACTCAGATTAAAGAGCGTAGAGATTCAAGAAAATACAAGTTCTTTAAAGGGAGCCGGTGTATATGTTATAGGTAATGAAGGTGAAGTGATTCTAGAAGGTGGAAAGACTATTGTTAACCTCAATAAAACAATTAAAGCATCAAATGGGGAGAGCAATAACAGCAACCTTGCATTTGATAAAGTGCCTAAGATTCGAGTGAAAGGCAAGATAGAAGAAAAGTCGATGATAGGTATAACTATCTATGAAAACTTTACCAATAAGACAATTACCAAAGATTATGGCGATTATAATAGTAAACCGATATACGAATATTTTTACTATGATACAAGAGACCACAAGGTCAAATTGGATGATGAATTAACTGAAGTAGAGGTAATTAAGAGAGCCGTAGAGTCAGCAAAAGGATATAAGATCAAGGTTCAGATTTCTGTAACTGATGATGCTGACGATTGGGACGACGCTCATGTTGAGATTTACGGTAAGAAGACCAATGGTTTGGGAGAATCAAAGGTGATACATAGTACATCTGATATTAAGGGTTATATTGACCATGAACCAAGCAATAAGGGCGATATAAACTATGATTCCGGAGAAATAGACTGCGGTGATACATTCCCATCAAAGATTAATGTATATGCCAACTTTGGAGGCGGTGGAATACTGAGAGTTTGGGAAGCTGATGTAATAATTTGGATAAATGGAGTTAATTGTGGCAAGACCCATATTCGCAGAAAGCTATGGGGAAATACAGCGAAGAAGGGAGAGGCTGACAACTGGATTACAATAGGTGGAGATAAATATCCATATCCGGAGGAGGTAGATATAGACCAAAAAAGAGTTATTGATCCACTTGATCCGGATAGTGATAAGGTATCTCTCACAATGGTTGACCAGTATGGTGTGACATTCAAGGCTGCAAGTAAGGATAATGTCAAGATCAAAAATGTTTCATTCCCGGATGAAGATACATTCAAGAGCCTCAATGACAATGGTCTAAAATGGTCATTCCATACATCCAAGACCAAAGAAATTCACAACAGTGTATATAAGATTAGTTTTAAGACGGGAAGTAATGTTTATCCATGGTATGAAATTCCAATTATGGTGAGATTTACCACAGTTCTCAACATGAAGGTGAGAGTTGGAAATGAGGAAGATGGATATAAGACTGTAATAGAAAAGAAAGGCCATCAAAATGACACTATAGACTTTAAAAAACCTGACTTAGGGAAGGGATATAAGCTAGATAGACTGACAACCAATGGGTCATGTATGATAGAAGAAATGGAAGACGAAGACAAGTATAACTTTACATTTATATCTCAGGATATTGTTGTGACTTTTGAGACAAAGCCTATAAAATACAAAATACAATTTGAGTCAAATGTAAAGAAAAAATCCGATGTGAGCGGAAATATGTCAAAGCAACCTGCGTATTATAACC
This sequence comes from Eubacterium xylanophilum ATCC 35991, assembly GCF_000518685.1. Classification (GTDB taxonomy): domain Bacteria; phylum Bacillota; class Clostridia; order Lachnospirales; family Lachnospiraceae; genus Eubacterium_F; species Eubacterium_F xylanophilum. Next base: position 100,213 of record NZ_JAEB01000012.1, read on the forward strand.
AAGAAGTTGTATTGACGAGAAATACATTTACTAGTAATGCTGGATATAAATTCGCTGGCTGGAATACAGACAAAAACGGACGAGGAAAATCATATGATGATGAGCAGGTAGTAAAAAATCTATCCTCAACCCAAGGAGAAGTTGTTAAGCTATATGCTCAGTGGGTGGATGAAAGAGGAAACAGTGTTACTGCTTCACTGTTCTCGGATGGAACAATGGGAATTTGGTTTGGAGCAGCTCTTTTAGTTGGAGCGGTCATAGTATTTTTCGGAAGCACGATTGCTGTCAGAAAGAGGAGGTAGTGCCTATGGACTGGAAAAGATACCTTAAATCAACATATAGACTTTGGGCAATTGTATTGGCACTCATGCTCTTCGCCACTACCGCATATCCTATTTCGATAGTTGCCCAAGTTGATTCTGAGACGGAAGAGGAGTTGACGCCTTGGGGTGAGATTCAGGCTGAGATAGATGAAGCTCCGGATGATGGGGAAGAGTATATTATTAAACTAGAAGAAGATATCAAGGCGGAAGCTGGAGAAGAGGCCCTAAGTGTTGGAACCGGTCAAAATATCAAGTTAGACTTGGCGGGGCATACAATTGACAGAGGATTATCAGCTAAGAATAAGGCGGATGACGGATATGTAATACGGATCGATACAGAGGGTATATTGAATATTGTCGATACAAGCAAGAAACCGGGACTAATCACCGGCGGAGCCAATGATGGCAAAGGCGGCGGAATATTTCTCGAAGAAAAAGCGGAGCTCACGCTAGACAATGGTGTGCAAGTAATGAATAATGCTGCAAAGTATGGTGGCGGCATATATCTCTCCCAGGAATCCGAGTTGTATCTGGGATCTTGTACAATCTGGGGGAACGACGTGACCAACAACGGAGGTGGAATTTACGGCGGAGATGGCCATGTCACTTTCCTTGGAGGCTTGACAAAGGTAAAGAATAATACAAAGGATGGAAATGAGAAAAATGAAAATAACCTCTTCATGCCGGCTGAGATGGAGAAACTTAGATTCTGGACTTGGACATCTAAGAATGAGAGGACGAGAAAAGCCAGATACTCTGACCCTTTGAAAAAGGGATCTCGCATCGGAATTTTGCTTGAGGAGATGAGAAAGGAAATCTCAGATGGATATGGACAATGTAATTCAGTCGAGGCCAGTGTTTACTTTTTCTATGACAAAGAAGAATATATTGTAAGTGATGACAAGAATAAATCTGAGATAACTATAGTAAAGGACCCGGACAAAGTAAAGCAAAATACCAGCATGGTAGTTGAATTATACAAAGACGGCAAGCTGAAGTCTACTGAGACCTACGGGCAATTTACCCAAGCTTTTAAGAAGGCGCAGGAAAGTGATTTTGATGCCGTGCTCACAATGGGATCGGACTATTCTTCTGACAAAGAGATAGTACTTGGAAAAAATAAGCAAGTCACTATTGATCTAAATGGACATTACATAAAGAGGGAGAGAGGATATAAGTATGAAAAGAATGGTGGAGTTATATGCGTGGAAAGTGGCGCGACTCTCACAATAGAGGACTCTAATCCAAAGATAAAGGGGTATGATGGAGTTAAGGGAGGAGTTATCACCGGTGGTGCAAGTTCGAACTATGGAGGTGGAGTTACAGTCAAGACAGACGGTCACCTAATAATGAAGGGTGGAACTATATATGATTGCATCACGGATGAGGATGGCGGTGGCGTATATCTGGACACCGGAAGTAAGAATACAAGTTTTAAGATGACAGGTGGAAGAATATACAATTGCCGAACACTAGATAGTGCGGATGACTGCAATGGCGGTGGAATATATCTGGGAGATGGAAAGTTGGAGCTTCGAGGAGGAACTATTGACAATTGTTTTTCAGAGGATTACGGCGGAGGAATCTACTGCAACAGAGGACAAGTAAGTCTGAAGAAAATGGTTTTTTCAGGAAATAAAGCCACAAATCGAGGTGGTGCTATATATATCGCACTGGATATTGCCAAGTATGACGGCACACTTTTCTATGCTTCAGATTGTAATTTCGTCAATAATATTTCAAACGAAGACGGAGGAGCATTTTTCATGAGAGACAACCCGGAACACGGCGGAGCAGTAATGTTTGACAGGTGTTCTTTTAGGGACAATGAAGCCAAGGAAGACGGAGGTGCTATTTGCGTATTTGATGATGGATGTGTTCTATCAAATGTTGAAGTAAAGGACAACAAGGCTGGTGGATATGGCGGAGGAGTATTTGTCGATTCAAGATATGATATTAATGTCAAGGGAGTTGTTGTTATTAAGGACAATAAATCAGAGAAGGACAGCAATTGTTGTGATTTGGCATTGGAAGACGGCACATCAACCACTGCCAGAGTAAACAGTGGAGGACTTGTCAAGGGATCTTGGATAGGTATAGGTTCTACAAGCAACAAGAGCATTCTACTCTCCAAAAAGATCAGTGTTTATGAGATGAAGTATTTTCATCCACATGCCGGTAATATTAAAGCCAAAAAGGTTGAGGGAGTAGATGCTGACATGGTATTTACATCGTCTATTTTCGGTCTTGGAGAATTGAGTATTATAATGCTCATTGGTGGTATTGGAATTATTATGGCTGCGGGTATAGGTATATACACAAGGCGAAAGACAATGCGTCAAGAAAAGAAAGGGGATGAGCTATGATGTGGAATGGACATAAAACAAGTGTAAGACTTATGAGAATAATAACATCAAGTGTTCTTATCCTGAGTATTCTTGTGAGTTGGAGTCTCAGAGAGTACGGCCCGGTTGTAGCTCATGCTGCAGAAGAGGCAAGAACTACATATGTGAGTGATGTCAGACTATTTTACGCACTGGATAGTTTAGAAGCGGCTAAGAATAAGTGCATAGAGAGCGGATTTACCCCTGTTGAAGGAGATCTTAATGAGGGAACCGGAAAAAACCACGTGGTTATGGGATATAAGGAGACTGACAACAAAGAGGATGCCATAACAAGCATTAAACTCCTCTCCATGAACTCGGGATATCAGCTCAAGGATTATGCAGCATTGCAAAAAGAGTATGAGAGCAGTAATGCCGCAATTATAGATACGATTGAGGCAGCTTCTCAGGAGTTTGTCTCAAATTACAAAGCCGGCTCACCTAAGGCCAAGGAGGCATATGAGGGACTTAATCTCATAGAGGTACCTGAAGCTAATAATATGAAGTTGGGAGATTATATTGTATCAGGCAAAGCTGATTGGAACTTCTATGCGAAAGTAGTTACCAGAGCAAGTTCCGGAACTACAAGTGCTATTATCGGATATCTCTCAGCCGGACTTGCAACTTACAAAAACGAATATGATGCCAAGAAGAGAGAAGTAGTGACCATGTCTTGGGCTGAGAAAGTCAAGGATAGCCCGGTTTGGGAGGATCTCGAAGATGCCACTACTGAAGATGATTATGATGAATTGTTTAGGGAGTATGGCGACGATGCCAAGGCTTTTCACAAGAAACTCCAGGAGTTTGCTACAGGTTATGACAATGCCATGGCAAGTTTTGATGAGGGTCAGTATACTGATGAACTCGAAAAGCTCAAGGGGAAAACAGATGAACAGGTACTTGATAATCAGGAAAAATTAGATAAAAATGAGCAGGGTTTAGTTTATCTTGGAATATATGAAGAGTTGGATAAATACCAAGCAACCGAAGATGACACTCTTGCGGAATATTTACTTGAAATCGGTTACAAGACAAGCGGGGACGTGGACTTGACCAAATTATATCCGATTTTGGACTCAATGACTTATGCCCAGAGAAGAATGGCTTGTCTTGGAGGATTGAATTCAATTATTTCAAATGCGGGCGAGAATGAGGCCAGTGAAGAGGCCGAGGAGAAGATATCAGAGGCAGCAGAGAATATCAAGAAGTTAGTGGGAAGAGAGTCCTACTCTGTATGGATGAATAACAACGAAGAAATCAAGGACAAGAAAGTTGCCTACACATCTGATGCCGTGAGAAAGAACGCGGCACAACAGCTTCTCGACGATTATGACAACTCCACCTTAGGTGAGAAAGTCGAGGATATTATGAAGTGGGTTAATCTTGCACTTGGAATAGTTTCCTGTTTATTGATTATACTCCAATTTACTTGGGTTACCTATGTATTTGCGGCGATACCTGCGGCTATATGTGCAATTGCAGCAGCTTGCGGTCTCACTTGTTGTGCCACGACTATTGGAGCGATTGCAGGTAAGATAGGCGCTCTGTCTTCCGCATCAGGGCCGGTGGGTTGGATAATACTTGCAATTCTTATTATATCACTTATTGTGGTATGGGTAATTAAGGAAATAGAAAAGTATATCAAGGAAAACAAGGATTACGACTACAATGATGCACCAGCTTATGCGGCAGATTGTGCAGAGGGAGAACACGGAGAATATCTGACGTATTATAAAGGTGTGGGATCGGAAAATAGTCCGTCAGAGAAGTACCGGGGAAAAACCGGCAGTGAATCTGAGGATAAGATGGAGAATTATCACGGCGAAGCGGGAATAAGCGATGTAAATGGTCGTATGGGATTCAGAGGATGGAATCTTATGTTTTACAGCAAGGATACCAATGTGGGAACTCCGCTTGTCATTAAAGATGGCAAGAGCCCATTTCTCATCAAATACGGCGATGGCGGAAATATGATAAAGGGATATGAGAGCGTAAATGCCTTTGGCGAGATAACTCCTGGAAACTGCAATGCGCTAATGAAAAAGGATGAAAAAGGCGGAGTATTTGTTCACTATCGCACGGAAAAATCCGTTCTAAACGATCAGGATTCATCCGGAGGAGAGGCAGGTACTGTCGAGGGCGATGGCAAGAATACCAAGAAGACTTATTACTCAGACATAATAATTAAGTCGGCAGACACTGAGGAGAGAGCGAAGGCCAAGATTACTGTAAAGAAAGGCTTTAAGGTATGGGATTACAATCTTGCCAACAATGCAAGAAAAGATTATTCAAGACATGAAGAGTGGGCATATACCTATCTTGGATTTAAGACCACGACCGATCCGAAAAAAGCTATAAAGGATATTCGAGTTGCCACATTTACGCCTGAGACCAAGCAAGAGGTTGTCTTTGGAGAGGTAACCTATGCATGTGCAGGAAACCTTGGATACAAGGCAGATAGTAAAACTGAGGACAAGGAGTATCCGGAAGATCTAGATGGTCTGTGGTTTACAACGAATGAAAAGGCCGGAACCCCTATAGAGTTTGGGGGACTTCACCTTGTGGATAGTCATAAGGATGGAGAATATGTCAATAATGGATGGATTCCTGTGACCACATTTAGTGGCGTTCCATATAACTTTGCTTCCACTAGGGACTCTGATACCGATGACTGGGAAGCAGGTAGGTTGGGAAATGCAGGATATCGATATACATGTTATCAGACTAGTAAAGATAATAGCTGGGAGTGTCCGGCTAGGTATCTCTACTATGAACCTGAGGTCAAATATACATCAGGAAAGAAGTATTTGTCTGCGGTATTCTTTACATTTGGAACGGACTCAGAGAGCACCGGAGCCAAGGTTGGAGAGGTATTAGCCAAGTATTCGGATCTCACGGATAGAATGAAGAAGACTCCTAATACCGTTATCAGAGGTGGAAATCTAGCAAGTTCCTTTAATTATAAGGGTTATGTGGTTGAGAGTAATCAAAAGTATCTCAACATAGGTTATTCATGGAGTTACAACCCTTACAGGGCAATAACAGATGTTAAAGCCTTTCAGGGTACAATATTTTCCAGTGAATTGCCATATACTATTTCAAAACCTATTGCAACTTCAGATTCCAATAAGACTGTGAATGTCGGATATGGTGCTGCTACAGTTATTAGCCAGCGCACAACAACAAAGTGTTCATGGGTTACAAGGGGAATTGGACCGGAAAATGCTTATATGGCGCCAAATGGTTTGTTAGGAACCAACAAACAGGTTCCGCAGGGTTATACATCGTATAGACCCGGAGGATATGCTTATTCCCAGGAGAAAATGCCATTTATTGCAACAGGACTCTATGTCTGTGGTCCAACAGAAAGCATGGAAAAAATCACCCTTGATGATGTAATTATCACGGGAAACAGCCATGTTGCTGAGAACAAAAAAGGCATTATTTCCACCGGTATTAGCGGTGAAAAAACTCTGTCGGATATTGATGCAACAGGAGACTTTAATTCTATACAGGAGATGAAGAGACCATTTGAGACAGAGCCGTTTAATATAGCATATCCAGAGTGGACAAACGATGACAATGATCACTATGATGCCGCATCTCCTTGCTATATATATCTCAGAAGACCGGCACTGAAGAAAAAGTACATTTCTAAGGTGTTTGTCGGAACATATGCCTTTAAGAATTCCGAAGCGGAAGAAGACTATGATACCAATCAGGCTATAGCCAAGATGGTTGATACCAATGCTCTAGTAGATGCGACTCGTCAAACAGTGGATGAGGTAATCCCGGCAAATGTGGCTTTGACGCCCGGAAGAACTTGGTATGGAACAACCGTGAAAGGCGTAGATGAGTTTAATGGCAGAAAATACATAGACTCAACAGGTGGTTGGTATGAAAAGAAACTATACAATAATGTCGATATTAAGAGATTGCCATGGGGACCTCCGCATTATGACCTCAAGGAAGATGGAAATCATAGATCAGGAAAATATTCCGCTGATTATGTTGACCGTCCCGCATCCTACATTGGAGTGGAGAGAACTGATGATCCTGATGAGGCGGTAAAGGGACTTATCCTTTACAAGTCCAAGGAAAAAAATGTTCCACAGAGGATTCAGGTTGATGGAGCTGATTACTATTGTGCGAGTCCTAGCACACCAATTGAGATGAGAGGTATGGATTGTAAGGACGATGACTATAGACTTTCATTTAAGTGGACAGAAGAAAAGTATTATCTGTACTATACAACAAACCAGGGAGTGTCACCGGGACACCCGATCACGGAGATAACTGTTGACGACAATGTATTTAATTCTAAGCAGGCTACGTGTCTGTGCGTTGATAAACTCGATAAGACAGAGACTTCCAAAGATGGTAGGAAGAGTATCAAGGAGAGAGCAAAGCCTTATGGAGAGAGCAAGATGCCTATGTTTATCCATGCTAGCTTCGAAAAGGATGATAATGCATATTTCAACAAGATTTATACCGCTAATGGAAAAACTAAGAAAGAGGCACTGCTTCAGTTACTTGAGCAGGGATGTACAGAGTTTTTGGACATGAATCTGAATGAGGGTGCCAGCCTTACAGATAAGGATACTATGTTTGACTCTAAGAAAAAGGGAGGAGACTATATATACTTTGGATACAGAGGATATACTTTGAAAGATGATACAGGTGAGAGCAAAGAAGAACAGCTTAAGGAAGCAGTATATGATATTGTATGTACAGTGGGCGAACCGTATCATCCGGAGGGAATTCAGACGGAGCGTTACAATATGTACTATATGCCGGTTGTCAAGCTTACCAAGGACGATGACATGTCAGGTACAGACTTGAATGCAGGCACCAATGGTCCGCCGATTTATATGTATTATACAACGACTGATGCCGTTAATGATTTCAACAAGAAGACGGGTTCGGATGCTAGGAAGAATCTGTCACCAAAACCTAAGGACTACTTTAAGTCGCCGCTCACAAGCCTGTGCTTTACAAGGTATGACAGAGTTCCGTATAATTCAGAATCAGGAGCGGCCGGTAACTTTGGAGAGAATAAGAAGGCATGGGAGTATGTGCTCTACTCGGATAGCAGCACACCGGTTGACTTTAATGATGGAACTGTGAAACTAAACAGTGATTTCCTCACAGAAAACAACCATATATCAATGTTTGCTCAAAGAGAGGATGGCAGCGTCAAAAAGTCAGCGGAGATTACAGGTGGCTATATTTCATCCAAGGCTGAAGTTGGAGAGATGTGGCTGAATAGGTAAAATCATAATTATTCTGCTTGATAAAATTAAGCATATGTGGTAAGATTGATTTGTTAAATAATCATATAAGATAATATTATATAAAAGGAGGACTATATGATTTACTCAACAGAAGTTAATAACATGTGCCCTGTGCATCAGGGTGTACATCATGGTGCTGCTCCAATTCCGGAAGAAGCAAATTGGGTGCAGGCAAAAAAAGTTGAGGATATATCAGGCTATACACACGGTATAGGTTGGTGTGCACCTCAGCAGGGAGGCTGTAAGCTATCCCTTAACGTTAAGGATGGTATTATTCAAGAAGCATTGGTTGAGACAATTGGATGTTCAGGTATGACACATTCAGCAGCTATGGCATCAGAGATTCTTCCAGGTTTGACTGTTATGGAAGCACTCAATACTGACTTAGTATGTGATGCTATCAACACTGCTATGAGAGAGTTATTCCTTCAGATTGTTTACGGAAGAACTCAGAGTGCATTTTCTGAGGGTGGACTTCAGATTGGTGCAGGTCTTGAGGACCTTGGTAAAGGTGCACGTTCTATGGTCGGAACAACATATGGTACTCTTGAAAAGGGACCAAGATATCTCGAGCTCACAGACGGTTATATCACAGATATCGCTCTTGATGAGGATGATGAGATTATCGGATACAAGTATGTAAACTTTGGTAAGATGATGGACTTTATCAAAGCTGGTGATGATGCAAACACAGCTCTTGAGAAGGCTTCAGGACAGTATGGTCGTGTAGCAGATGCTGCAAGACTTATCGACCCTAGACACGAGTAAGGATTGGAGGAATATAATTATGGCATTATTTGAATCATATGAAAGAAGAGAGCCTCAGATTCTTGCTTGTCTCAAGGAGTATGGCATCTCGTCTATTGAAGAATGTAAAGAGATTACAGAAGCTGCTGGACTTGATATTTATAACCTCATCGAGGGAATCCAGCCAATCTGTTTTGAGAATGCAAAGTGGGCTTACATCGTAGGTGCTGCTATTGCAATTAAAAAAGGATGCACAAAGGCAGCAGATGCAGCTGCAGCTATCGGTATTGGTCTTCAGGCATTTTGTATTCCTGGATCAGTTGCAGACAGACGTAAAGTAGGTCTTGGACATGGTAACCTTGGAAAGATGCTTTTGGAAGAGGATACAGAGTGTTTTGCATTCCTTGCAGGACATGAGTCATTCGCAGCAGCTGAAGGAGCTATCGGTATCGCTGAGAAGGCTAACAAAGTACGTAAAAAGCCTCTTAGAGTTATCCTTAATGGTCTTGGAAAAGACGCTGCTCAGATCATCTCAAGAATTAATGGTTTCACATATGTTGAGACTAAGTATGATTACTATACAGGCAAGGTTGAAGAAGTATTTAGAAAATGCTATTCAAAGGACGCTGACTCTCCACGTGCAAAGGTTAACTGCTATGGCGCTAACGATGTACAGGAAGGTGTTGCAATCATGTGGAAGGAGAACGTTGACGTATCTATCACAGGTAACTCAACTAACCCTACAAGATTCCAGCATCCGGTAGCAGGTACATATAAGAAGGAAAGAGTCGAGGCAGGTAAGAAGTACTTCTCAGTTGCATCAGGTGGTGGTACAGGACGTACACTTCACCCAGACAACATGGCAGCTGGCCCAGCTTCATATGGTATGACAGATACTATGGGACGTATGCACAGTGATGCTCAGTTCGCTGGATCATCTTCAGTACCAGCTCACGTAGAGATGATGGGACTTATCGGTGCAGGTAATAACCCAATGGTAGGTATGACTGTTGCAACAGCTGTATCAATCGAAGAGGCTGCAACAGCAGGTAAGTTCTAATAACTTAGAGAATATTTTAAATGCTAATATGGATGTAAGATGCTTAGGTGTCTTGCATCCTTTTTATTTTTTTTTGGAAACGCATATTGCTGGTCTTACTCACGTCGTTCGTAAGACAATAAACGCATTCTGCTGGTCTTACTCACGTCGCTCGTAAGACAAATATCGTCGTTGTTCGCAAAAAATCAAAATAAAGTCGCGAAAAAACAGTACAAACTCATGGTCAATTCATGAAAAGTCAAGTATTATGCCCGAATAATCATATAAACATCTCTTTGATTGTATTATAATATTTATAGAATTTCGAGGAGGTGTAACTGTGAAACAGAATATTTTTAAGAAAAAGCAGTTCAAAAAGTGTATGGGTCTGTTGATTGCGACAGCCTTGGTATCACAGGCAATTGTGCCGACAGGGGGAATTTCGGCAAAAGCCAAAGTTAAACTTTCAACTAAGTCAGTGACTGTGAAAGCAGGAAAGACTAAGAAAGTTACAGTAAAGAATGCAAAGGGGTATAAGATTACTGTGAAATCAATGAAAAAAAGAGTTGCCACAGTAAAGAAAAAGGGAAAAAATGCCTTTGTTATTAAGGGAGTAAAGGCAGGTAAGACAACAGTGGTATGTACAGCTAAGAAGAAGGGCAAGAAGACAGTTCTCAAGTGTAAGGTTACTGTTAAAGGCGGTAGTGAAAATAAAAAAACTGAGGAAGTTAAGCCAGAGGTTCCAAGTACCAGCGCACCGGCGGAGGCTACAGCTACAGCTGCTACAGCAACAGCAGAAGCTACTGGAGTTCCAACGGCAGAGGCAACAGCTGCGCCTACAGTAGCGCCAACAAAGGTACCTGCACCAATTTCAACACCGGTTATCGTTGATTTTGCGACGGCAATTCCTGAGCAGTACAATGATAAGGCTGCTGAAGCTACACAGAAAGGTAAGGTTAAGTATATTACATACGATGCTCAGACATATGATGAAGGAAATTCCGTCATTATGGAGAAAGAGGCATTAATTTACTTGCCTTATGGATATGATGAAAATCCAGATAAGAAATACAATGTATTATATCTCATGCATGGAGGCGGAGAGAGTGAGAATACTTGGCTTGGTGGCGGAGATTATGCCGGAAATAGAAAGATGATTGACAATATGATTCAGCAGGGAATCATCGAGCCACTCATTATTGTAACACCAACTTTCTATAGACCGGATGAGGCTCCACAGATAAATCAGATGGACCTTCCAGCTCAGTTTAAGTATGAGCTCAGAAAAGATCTTGTCCCATATATCGAGAGTCACTACAGAACATATGCCAATGGCGATGTATCTGAGGAGAATCTTATCAAGACAAGATTACACCGTGCATTTGCCGGTTTGTCAATGGGATCAATGACGACATACCGCGCTGCATTCTATGGAAACTATGACTTGTTCGGATGGTTTGGACCATATTCAGGATGTACAGGTCCTGGAGGAAATGCTGACGAAGAGGCCGACAAGATTATCAAGACCATCAAGGATGGCGAAGAAAAAGGTTATGCCCTTGGTTATCTCTACTGCGGAAATGGTACAGAGGACATGGCATATGAGGAACATTTGAATGTAATGAATAAGGTTCTCGAAAAGAGCGATGTATTGACTCCTAGAGAGAATTATGACTTCGTGGTAATTCCGGATGGAAAACATGACATGTGGTCATGGCACATTCACTTGTACAACTGCTTGAGAGTGTTCTTCACTAGAGAGTAGTGAATTAAATGATTTTTTATGGGGGCTGTCGCATTAACGATTAAAAATCGTTAGTGTGCAGCTCCTTTTTTAGTCTAAAATCAAGGGAATTATCCTAATTTTTTTGATAACAAGCATGTATTCCAGAAAAAGGCGCACTTATCTAAGCCCTGTTGAAAAGCCATTTTAACTTTTTAAAATTTATGCGGCTCTCAAAGGAAATAAATGTGTCCCAGTTCTGCCATTTTGTATTTTGTTATGAAGTTTATATCGGGGGAGGAAGGGCCGTGAGAGCTGGC
>NZ_JAEB01000013.1 GCF_000518685.1 Eubacterium xylanophilum ATCC 35991
TCCCTTTCTTTTGCATAACATACTAAGTATGTTTCCTACATCAGCTCGTATTTTTCCATAGATTACTTTTCTACGAAACTTTGGGGCAAATACAATATGGTATTTACATTCCCACTTTGTATGTGCTAAACTATTCATATCCATTATTGGATCCCTCCTATGTTATTGATAGTATGGTTGGCGAACCATTTCTATTATAACATAGGAGTTTTTTCTTGAAGCTGAAGCTTATGCGGGTCACACCGGCATAGCCGGTGGTTTATTTTTATTGCTATACAACCCAAAAAGTCGACGCCCAACTCGGACGCCGACTATTTTTCTCTGAAATTATAATTTCATTACTTCACAGCATTGATCATCTCGAAGAATGACTGCTTTGGAACACTGTAGTATTTGAAGAACAGTGGATTATTGGCACTTCTCCAAGATACTGAATCATACAATCCCCAGCAAGTTATACCGGTGATTCCCTTGGTAGTATTCTTGTCTCGGGTGTTCTGAATATTTATAAGCCCCTTCATCATCTCAGCCACATATGCAGCCTGATCAGCATCCTTGAAGCCACCTGATTTCTTGGCATAATTGATTGTAACATCAAGCTCTGTAATCTGAACTTCAAGTCCTGTGGCAACGAACGCCTCAACCGCATCGAGGAATTTTTTCACTGTAGGTCTGTCTACGTCAACATGTGACTGCATTCCCAAACCTCCACAGATCTTAGCCTCTTCTCCATCATTAATGTAGTTGGCCAAAGCAATGTACTCATTTACTTCATCATATGTATTATAATCGTTGATGCAAAGTGTAATCTTGTTCTCCACACCATACTTCTTCAACACATTGTATGCAATTTCAAAACCTGTCTTGATGTAAACCGGCTTATCTCTGAGGTTTCCGTAAACATCTTTCCAACTAATCTGGTCCGGATCATCATCAGAATGAAGGTACTCATTGGATACATCCCATGTATATACCAAATCTCCAGGTTGGCATCCCAGAGCCTTTTCCTTCTCCATAATGTGTGTCATGACATTTACTATGTAAAACTCAAGTCTCTTGTTCATTAGATCTGGAGTGGTTGGCTTTTGATTGCCATAATTCTCTCCAAAGAACCAAGATGGTGTCTGCTGATGCCACATCATCGTATGACCACGCATCTGCAAGTTATTGTCCTTCAAAACCTGCAACGCCTCGTCAATTGTTCCGAAATTGATTACAGGAACATTTTTCTCTTCGTATCCATCAGGAATAATATATCCCTGATTCTTGGCCTCTTCCACGCTAATTCGCTGGTTGGCCAATACCGAACTTGGTTTGAGTTCATTCTCAAGTGTGATACTATTGAACTGACTCTTTACAAAATTAAGCGAGTTTGGCTCACGAAGTTGTCTTCTTCCCCCAAAGCTGACACAAGTTCCGAAGTGCGGGAACAAATCCTTGTATGTCTCTGCCAAACTTGGCAACTTCTCATCATCTGTTACAGGTCCAACCATCTCTACGCTCAAATCATCGATTGCAAAGTCATCCTCTACATTCTCAGGTGTCGCAAACTCAATTCCAATCGTATTAACCGCCTTTGGAATTCTCACTTCACCCTCAAGCTTTGTCCACAGACCTGCCTCTGCCTCAACATCAAACTTTTCAACGAGATCAACTGTACCGCTGTTGTCCAAGCGAACCTTCATGGTTACATACTCATCCATGCTTCCCAAAAGCTGTATATATGCTGTGAACTTGTATGTTCCACCTTTTTGAATTCCCTCAGTCAAATCAACAACCAGTGTGCTTCCGCCTCCCCACCATGACTGCTTCCTCTCAGTTAGGGCAATGGCATTTCCTGATCGTCCGGGAACTGACTCGACAGCTGCACTTCCAGTATTAGAAACTGCAATATCGCTTTCCTTGTCAAATGTTGCAACTCCATTCTCAAATCCCGCACCCTCATAAACAGAAGGAACAAATGGCGTTGGAGTTGGTGTAGGCTCTACCGTCGGAGTCGCCGTTGGAGCTTCACTCGGTGTTGACACAGGCGAAGTTTCTACCGGACTTGTTGCTGCGTTCGGCGCTTGCGTTGTCTGGCTCGCTTCAGTCGAAGCCGGAGCTTTTGCCGCTGTTACTTTGATCTTACATGTAAGTTTTTTCTTAGTTTTACCAGATTTTACCGTACATGTAATCTTGGCACTTCCCGCTTTCTTAGCTGTGACTTTGGCTTTGAATTTCCCCTTTTTAGCTATCTTTACAACCTTCTTAGAAGATGTCTTCCAGCTTACCTTTGCACTTTTCTTTGCATTCTTAACCTTTAGTGTGACACTTTTCTTAACTTTCAAAGTCACGCTTTTCTTGGAAAGTTTTACCTTTTTGGCCGCATCCACTGTCGTCGTAGTACCGATTGTACTGAGAACCACAGCTCCGGCAACCATCATTCCAATTACATTTTTTTTCATGATCAAAAACCTCCAATATAAATTGAATATCTTCAGGGCTTTATCATACTACTACATCCTAATTTTACTATATTTCCCGCTAATCTTATATGATATATGTAGATTAAATTTTGATTTATCTAGAAAAAGGCTGCCACATCCATCGATGTAACAGCCTTACATATTCAATATTTAATTAAATCATCAAATACCAAACACATTAGTATAAGCCACTTAGAACTCAGGTTCAATCAAACCATATGTATTGTTCTGTCTCTTATATACCACGTTCACCTCATCGGTATCTGCATTCCTAAATACGAAGAAATCGTGTCCCAAAAGTTCCATCTGTACGCATGCTTCTTCAGCATCCATAGGCTTGATAGCGAACTTCTTAGAACGTATGATGGAAATCTGCTCCTCATCATAATCATCCTCTTCGATAAATGCACGGCTAAGCTGTGCTGCATTCTGCGCCTTATCGATAAGCTTGTTCTTGTACTTGCGTAACTGTCTCTCGATAACCTCCTCTACAAGATCAATAGATACATACATGTCTGAGCTAACTTCCTCTGCTCTTATAATGCTTCCCTTCATAGGGATTGTAACCTCAATCTTCTGGCGATTCTTCTCAGTACTAAGAGTTACATGTACTTCTGTACTTTCTGTAAAATACCTCTCCAGTTTGCTTATCTTCTCCTCAACTGCTGAACGCAAACCCTCTGTAATGTCTAAGTTTTTGCCGCTTATTACTAAATTCATGATGATCAGCTCCTTTGCCCATAATATTCAAGATGAATGTCTGTCATCCTGTATCTATATTATATAACAAATCCCATTAATCATCAAGCTTTTATTCGAAAAAATCCACGTATGTTGTTCGCAAAACACGGCTTGACTTTTATCAAAAATCTTTTAAAAACCTTCACTTTCTACTCTTGTAGATTTTTGCTTTCTTCAGCAGTAGAATTACCCCTAAGTTGTCAAGTTGTCATACAACTCACCCAATTGTCAATCAGTCCTTTTCTTTGCTACATTAGTCTAATTATTTTGTCAATACTGTCAATAACTCTGTTTATAACTCATTATAAATAAAAAATAAGGCCTTTTTCTGTCAATAACTTTTGACAAAAATCATTCTACTATTGTCTGCAAACCTTTGTTCTGTTTTGAATTGTCACACATATTCGGGGTAATTTTCAATCAAAACTCACATCTTCCAGATGCTCCACAAGGCAACACAAGACCATTTCGCGAAACCGGAAGTCCAATCTCATCCGAACAGATTTTTCCACCGAATTTTGTCTTCTCACCCAAAACAGTTTCAAGCATATATGTTAATACGGCTGGTTGCAATCCTGTGGTATATGAATTTACCAAAAAGAATAGTGGATCTTTGCTCAAAACCTTACTACATAACTGGATAAACGGATAGATTCTCTCTTCAATCTTCCAAATCTCTCCTTTCGGTCCTCTTCCATATGAAGGCGGATCCATGATAATTCCATCATAGTGATTTCCGCGTCTTATCTCGCGCTCGACAAACTTTACACAATCATCTACGAGATATCTTATCGGCGCATCTCCGAGTCCCGAGGCCTGAGCATTTTCCTTGGCCCACGTAACCATTCCCTTGGCCGCATCCACATGAGTTACCTTAGCCCCAGCTTTCGCACAGGCAACTGTCGCCCCTCCTGTATAGGCAAAAAGATTTAAAACCTTTATCTCTCGATTACTATTCTTGATAAGATTCATAGCCCAATCCCAGTTTACTGCTTGTTCCGGGAAAAGTCCGGTATGCTTAAAATTAAAAGGTTTTAGATTGAACCTTAGATCCTTATATCCAATAGTCCACTGCTCCGGCAAGTCAAAAAACTCCCATTGTCCACCACCTTTATTACTTCTATGATAGTGGGCATTCTTCTTCTTCCACTCTCTCGCATCATGAGGAGTGTCCCAGATTACTTGAGGATCTGGACGAACTAATATATAATCCCCCCATCTCTCCAACTTTTCATTTGAAGACGTATCAATGACTTCATAATCTTTCCACTGATCTGCTATCCACATGTCAATTACCTCGTTTCTTATTAAAATGCCACAAAAGGCAAGGATTTTAGGCAGCAATATCAAAAAAAAGAAGCCTTACAAAATGTAAGACTTCTCTACGTGGGTTAGAGGATTCGAACCCCCGACCTTTTGGTCCGTAGCCAAACGCTCTATCCAGCTGAGCTAAACCCACATTTGCATTTCACACGCAAAATATATGATACCATAGTAGGTTATATCTGTCAAGGGGTTTTTTGATTTTTTTACGGAGGAAGCTTCTATAAAGCTGCCGTCACTATGGCAGGGCTGCATTGGGGGGAGTTGTAACCCTACTCATACTTCGTAACATCCTTAGAAACAACTACATAGTCCTCTGACAAATCACCAGTTTTAAACTTTTTCTCACATTCCTCATAAGACGGCTTGACAGAATAGTCTTTCGCCAGCAGTATAAATTGTGGTTTTTTAGCATGATCTAGAGGATCTTTGGGGTCCACATGAGTCACTGTTGTCATAACTCCAAATTTCTTATCCTCACATTCCCACATTCCATCTGTTCCCATCTTGAATTCTTTACACCAGATACTCTTCTTTCCTGTTTTCATAACCTTTAAAGAATCATCATTCATAGGTTTATTAGATGGGTTCTCGAGCGTATAGTGCGCTTTTTTCTCAAAAACATTGAATTTGTTTTCGGAAATCTTAACATATACGCGTTTATTTTTACAATCTACTATTGCAACATCCTTTAGTACATCAACTTTATCACCATGGAAATAATATCCATTCAACATCACAGTCGCATTATCCTTATCCACCTCGCAAACATCAGATGACAATCTGCCATAGAAGTCAAGCAATTCTTCTGTTGAATATAAATCTATCCACATTAAAGCATCCATTTCTAATCCCAAGAACGGATACATACCAACCCAATTCAGTTCATAATCCATTGGTGTAACAACTTTTACAAAGCCATCTTTGTATTCGTATTCCGAATAAAGCGACCTACATGTGTATCCACCACTGGCAACCTTTTCTATACAAAAACAATTATCTTCAACACAAAATACTATGCCGTCATTTCTTCGCTTATTGCCTTTCACTACACGTCTATATTCTCCGACATATCCTTTAATATTACTTTCAGCAATTTCTTTTAAAGAAAGTTTTGTCGAAAAATCGACTCCCTGATCACTTCTTCGTGGAGCGAAATACGAAGGTTTCCCATCCATATCCACAGAACATACTTTAATTTTCTTTTGATGTTTTATATCATAGATTTCAACAGAATCCTTGTACTCTTTGTTTTCAAGACTTTCTGTCTCTATCGCACTTTTTTCATTTACATAAGTTGTATCCGAGCTTTTTTCTGAAGTAAAATTATTTATACAGAACAAAGCTGCGACAACTGCTACTATTGATAATGGAATTAATACTAATTTACTCATCTTCTAGTCTCCTAAATTTTTATCATCTACCAAAATGACCTTCAAGAATCAGTTCTTCAACTCTTGCTCTTGAAGGCCATTTTGTACACAAAACTATTAAATTATGTTATTTGTCTATTGGTACCCCATTTCACCCAAACGCTCTTTGGAATTATTGAACTGACTTGTATTTGGTCCCACTTTAATTACCTTATCATAATACTCCTTGGCTTTCTTATAATTGTTCTTCATCTGGTATACACGTCCCATGAAATACAAAGCATCCAGATTATTTTTATCAATTAAAAGTGCCTGTTGAAGACAAATCTTAGCTCCATCATAATTACTTGAATTAAACTTGGAGCGTCCCTCGGAGACCAAAGTGCTTACATCATCCGAAGTCAGTTTCTTGGAAACTTTTTGATAAAGTTCTCTCTCTGCACCGGCAGAGTAATCAGAAGCTTTATACTGGCTAACTGCACCGGCAGCAAGTAAGAGCTCGCCGTCCTCATAGTACTTCATAGCCTGTAAAAGGGCCTCGTCTCGCTTGACGATCTCATAATTCTTAAGCTCTCCCTTGTCTATCTCAGCCTGAAGCTTCTCGACTTTTTTATTGAGTTCAGAAACTTCTTTTTCATAGGATGAAGCTTTAGCCTCCATAACAGACAGTTGTTGGTTACTCTCATAGAGAGACTCAGAATTCTGTGTTAGTTTATTTCCTGACAGAGTCGGCCTAATCAATACAAATGCAACAATAAGTCCGGCTATTATTCCTCCAACAATATAAAATACCGGTGTCAGTCGCTTGTTCTGATCAACATCATTTTCGATAATTTGGCCTGACTCTCTGGCCTCCTGTCTAGCTCTTTGTTGAAAGCTCTTGATTGTACTCTCTTGTATTTTATTATTGTCGCTAAATCTTGCGCCTATTTCCTGCATATATCTCAGAGTTGTTGTATTATTGAAGTCCACCTTATGAATCTTCTTCAAAACCTTGACAGCTCTAACAAAATCATGATTAATCATATGCGCAAGTGCAAGCAATTGTGCACCACGAACAAACTTAGGATTGAGACTTACAACCTTTTTAAGTTGGATTATTGCCAAATCAGTATTTCCCTCTTTCATCGCTTTGAGGGCTGAATTGTACTTTTTAATAGCCAACTTATAGTTGTTGAAAGCGGTTTTATTGTCTTGCGCTTCATCTATATAGTACCTAGCTCGATTGTTGTTTGGTTCAAAGTGGCAACTAATAATCCACTCTGCCAAAGCGGCAACAATCTCACCAAGTTCATAATATACTAATCCAAGCAGATTTCGCGCCTTGGTATTGGTCTTGTTGTATTCTAGACTCTTGCGCAACACAATAGCAGCTCCGGACAAGTCTCTCACCTGAGCTTTTTCCAAACCCATATTATAATAGGCATTCGATATTCTATTGATGTGTTGGATTATCTCTAAATCCTGACCGCAGAACCGACAAACTTTGACATTATTTGTCAGTTCTGCATCGCATCTTGGACATCTCATTATCTTCTCCATTCTGCAGAGGAGCACTCTGCACTTCTAGTACTATTGACCGCGAGATTCAAATAAGAGTTCTCTCACAATATCCGTCATATCAGTGAGGCTGGTCTGGTTTACTACCTCTTCAACCTGCTCAACCTCATGGCTGAATTCGTACTTTTCAAGTTCCTTTTCGTAATCTATCATATTCGACACCTCGATTAACCTTGTAACTGAGCAAGTCTCTCTTTAACCTGAGCCATCATACTCTTGTATTTCTCAAGTTTAGCTTTCTCCTCCTCAATCTTCTTGGCAGGAGCTTTATTTACAAAGTTAGGATTTCCAAGCATTCCCTCAGAACGCTTAAGTTCTCCTTCTAACTTCTTTTCATCCTTCTTGAGACGCTCAATTTCTTTCTCTACATCTACCAATTCCTCAAAAGGCATGTAGATTGTTCCCTTATCGATAACTACAGAAACTGCATTGGCATCAACACCAGTCATATCAGCTTGAATTTTAACCTCACTGGCAAGACCGAGCGTTGCAAAGAACACGCGATTCTTCTCAAAAATCTCGCATACTTCGTTGTCTTCGCTGACAACAATTACAGATGCCTTCTTGCTAGGCGGAACATTCATCTCACCGCGGATATTTCTAATTCCCTTAACAGCTTCTTTGATTCTCTCAACCGCAGCCATATCTTCTGCGAAATCCTTCTCAATTTCCTCAGAGAATACCGGCCAATCAGATACCATGATTGAATCCTCATCGTTATCCATCAATGTGCAGTAAATCTCATCTGTGATAAATGGCATAAATGGATGGAGAAGCTTCAACGCCTTAGTGAGAACCGTCTTCAAAGTATACAATGCTGCAGCCTTTGTAGTATCAGCCTCATTATATAATCTAGGTTTAACCATCTCGATATACCAGTCACAGAACTCTTCCCAGATGAAATCATATACCTTTTGAACTGCAATTCCAAGGTCGAATGACTCAAGATGAGCCGTTACATCCTTGGCAAGCTTGTTAAATTTTCCGATGATCCACTTGTCAGCCTGAGTGAGGTCTGCTTGCGGAACATTTTCATAATCTATATCTTCGTTCTGCGCAAAATTCATCATGATGAATCTTGACGCATTCCATACCTTATTGGCAAAGTTTCTGCTGGCTTCCACACGCTCCCAATAGAAACGCATGTCATTTCCAGGAGCATTTCCCGTTACAAGAGTCAATCTCAATGCGTCTGCGCCGTACTTGTCGATGACCTCGAGAGGATCAATACCGTTTCCAAGCGACTTACTCATCTTGCGTCCCTGAGAATCGCGCACGAGTCCATGAATGAGCACGGTATCAAATGGAACCTGACCAGTGTGCTCAATTCCACTAAACATCATACGCATTACCCAGAATGGGATGATATCATAACCCGTAACAAGTGTGCTTGTTGGATAGAAATACTTCATCTCCTCTGTCTCGTCAGGCCAGCCGAGTGTTGAAAATGGCCACAATGCTGAACTGAACCATGTATCAAGGGTATCTGGGTCCTGGCGCATCTTCTTGCCGCACTTCGGACAAACTGCTTCATTATCTGTTGTTACAACAACCTCTCCGCAGTCATCGCAGTAAAAGGCCGGAATCTGATGTCCCCACCAGAGCTGTCTGGAGATACACCAATCTCTGATGTTCTCCAACCAGTGGAAATATGTTTTATTAAAATGGTCCGGCACAAATCTTGTCTCGCCATTTTTAACTGCGTCAATAGCTGGGCCTGCAAGAGGCTTCATCTTAACGAACCACTGCTTACTTACGCGTGGCTCAACTGTCGTTCCACATCTATAACATGTTCCTACGTTGTGATCATGATCCTCTGTCTTGATAAGTGCGCCCTCTGCCTCAAGATCTACGAGGATAGCTTTGCGGGCCTCGTATCTATCCATGCCGGCGTATTTTTCATAATCATCTACAATCTTGGCATCATCTGTCATGACATTTATCACCGGCAGATTGTGGCGAAGACCTACTTCAAAATCGTTAGGGTCATGCGCAGGTGTAATCTTAACAACACCCGTTCCAAACTCCATATCAACGTAGTCGTCGGCAACAATAGGTATCTTTCTGTGAACTATAGGAAGGATGAGTTCCTTACCTACCATGTCTTTGTATCTCTCGTCATTTGGATTTACAGCCACCGCTGTATCACCTAACAATGTCTCAGGACGAGTTGTAGCGAGATTGATATATCCGCTTCCATCAGCCAACGGATAACGAAGATGCCAGAAATGTCCCTTCTGATCTTCATACTCTACCTCTGCATCTGAGATTGATGTCAAACAATGTGGACACCAATTGATGATTCTCTCACCTCTATAGATAAGACCCTTGTTGTACAGATTTACAAATACCTTTTTTACAGCCTTATTACACCCCTCATCCATGGTGAAACGCTCTCTATCCCAGTCGCAGGATGAACCCATCTTCTTAAGCTGTTCTACGATTCTTCCGCCGTACTGTTCCTTCCAAGCCCATGTGCGCTCTAGGAACTTCTCACGGCCAATCTCATCTTTGCTGAGCCCCTCTTCCTTCAGAGCCTCAACAACTTTTGCCTCTGTGGCAATAGATGCATGGTCTGTTCCCGGAAGCCAGAGAGTTTCAAAGCCCTGCATTCTCTTAAATCTAATTAAAATATCCTGCAAAGTATTATCAAGGGCATGTCCCATGTGGAGCTGTCCTGTGATATTTGGTGGAGGAATAACTATTGTATATGGTTTTTTATCCTCTCTTACCTCTGCGTGGAAGTACTTCTTGTCGATCCACTTCTGATATAATCTGTCTTCAATATCCTTTGGATCATAGGTTTTTCCCAATTCTTTCTTCATAATGTTCTCGCGCCAGACGGCGCCCTCCTTTAAAATTAGTTTCAAATAATAAATCCCAGGTGAGATACCTGGGATGAAATACTCAATTCCTCTGGCACCTCGCCTTGTCAAGCCTATAAGGACGTGAACTCACGTGGTACCACCTTAATTCAAACATATATACATATGTTCCTCATTATCCTTTAACGGGGATTATCCGAGATTCCCTACCATGAAAACTTCAAGAACCCTGCTCCAAAGCTACCTTCCAATCTGCACTACCAGAACTTCTTTCAGCCGGTGAAAGTTCTCTCTACGGCAATCTCGCCTCATGGGTTACAGAAAGTACTCCTCTTCTTCAATGCATTTATCACTTCTTATAATATATAAATTTTCTGTGGATGTCAAGAAATATTTTTAAACTGACATATCCCAAGTTCCTCTCGGCTTTGGTGCATAGAGATAAAACCTGTCTTTTTCAGGGATATTCTTCTTCCATCCGAGGAAAAATGCGGTAATGCGACTCACCTTATTGGTAATCTTGTACTTTAACTGCACTTTCCCCTTTGAAAGTGTTGTCAACATGATTTCCCTTGGAAAATGCTTTTTTACATATTTGATAAAGCGCTTTGTTATCCCATCTCCATAGGAAACTGTGTACAAATCTCTCGCTCCGAAAAGATGCAGCATTTCATGAGCATATGTAGATGCCCCTTCTTGCCTGGAGTCATACTTGTCAAAGAGCATGGAGCACTCATAAAAGTCTTTCTTGCCATTTGAAGCCACATGAACATGCGTATGGCACACCCCACTTTTATTTAGCAAAACCAGGAAACCAATGCTGTCTGTCTTGTATTTATTTCTGATTTTTCGCAGTTTCACGTGCTTGTTAATATATGATTTAACTTTTTTATACATTTTGTCCGTGTCATTCTCTTTGTCTGTAAATGAAATGTCAGACTTGATATTATAACTCAAATCCGAATACTCTTTCCCATCGTAGACATCAGCGATAAGCTCCGGCGACGCTCCGTACTCCTTGGCGCTTTTTTTAATAAATTCTATTGAATGCCTGAGCTTTTTCTTCATGTCACTCTTTCTCTTCTCAGTCCAGGAGCTATCCTTGTCATTGACATACAAAATGATAAATGCTGATTTACTTTTTAGCTGTTTGGCACTTCCATATTTATTATTATTCTTTTTCCATTCTCTATTTGTAGTACTCGCATTTACATCGGTTCTACTTCTGTAGAGTGTGCTCAGAATTGCCAAAGTAAAAACGGCTATTACAAACATGGTTTTTTTCATTTTCATTCAGCTTACCCCATTTTCCTTCTTCCACGTGCTTATATTATTATATACCTCTTCCAAACATCTGGTCCTTGCTTCCACCGTCGCCCATGCGATATGCGGAGTCATAATCAACTTCGAACTATCCTTGATTCGCAAGAGCGGATCATCACTTGCTATTGGCTCCGTGTCAAACACATCTATCCCCGCTCCGGCAATCAGACCATCGTCAAGGGCTTTAGCCAAATCTGCCTGATTCACTATTGGTCCGCGAGCCACGTTAATCAACAAGGCATCGCGCTTCATCTTGCTAAATGCCGAGTAGTTAAATATTGATTTATCTTTTTCATGAAGTGGAGCGTGTATGGAGAGAATATCCGATTGAGCTAACAGTGTATCAAAGTCAACGCACTCATACTCCCCGGATGTATTCTTTCCTGTTGAGGACGTGTATATGATATGGCAGCCAAATGTTCCGGCAATCTCAGCCACCTTTTTTCCTATTGCCCCCAGTCCAAAAATCCCCCAAACCTTACCATCCAATTCATGAAAAGTTCTTCCCATGTGAGTGAAGAGATCCGTGGCGGAATATTTTCCTGATTTAACAAAATTGTCATAGTATGGTAGTTTCTCGTAGAGATACAAGGCAAGTGCGAAGGTATGCTGAGCCACGCTCATGGTAGAGTAACCTCCTACATTGCATACTTTAATACCTCGCTTGTTGACATAGTCAAAGTCCACATTGTTGGTGCCTGTCGCTGCAACAGCAATCAACTTCAGATTAGAGGCTAACTTTAGCGTCGGCTCATTCATAAGAGTTTTGTTTACAACTACAACGTCTGCATCCTTGATTCTGTGGGGATTTTTCTCAGGGTCTGTCTCGGGATAGATTTCCACTTCCCCCAATTGGCTAAACTTCGTTAAATCTATATCATCGCCGTAAGTATCGGCTTCCATAAATACAATTTTCATCTCAATCATTACCTCTCTATGCTAATTCACAAGACTTTGTCTCATATTTAATTATATTTTAGAAGTAACAGCCATGTCAATAATGATTTTAAAGTAATTACATTGCATTTTTAATTATATTTAAATAAAATACAAAAAAATCTTGAAAAAACTAAAAAAAGATGTATAATAGAAAAGTGTGTGACAGTTTTTGTGCTGACATACAATAATATAGAAGATAACTGAGATGTTATTAAGAGGTACCCTGAAAGGAGGAAGCACCCGTGTGGTGCGACGATATGAGTAGTTATTTGGAAATGTCCAAAGAAGAATTGGAAGCTCTAAAAAAGGATTTGGAGAAAAAATACGAGGAGATGAAAGCACTTGGTCTTCAGCTAGATATGTCACGTGGAAAGCCAAGCACAGCTCAGCTCAACATAAGTATGGATATGTTTGATGTATTAAATTCCAAGTCAGATATGCACGCTGAAAACGGTTTGGATTGCCGCAATTATGGTGGATTGGACGGAATTCCTGAAGCCAAAAAGCTTATGGCAGATGTTCTTGATACAACACCTGACCATGTGATTATATTCGGTAATGCAAGTCTTACAATTATGTATGATACAGTTTCTCGCGCATATTCACATGGACTTCTTGGTAATACACCTTGGTGTAAATTAGATAAAGTTAAGTTCTTATGTCCTGTTCCCGGATATGACCGTCACTTCGCCATTACGGAACATTTTGGAATTGAGATGATTCCTGTTCCTATGAAGGAAGATGGACCGGATATGGATATGATTGAAAAGCTCGTTAGCACAGATGAGGCTATTAAGGGTATTTGGTGCGTGCCTAAGTATGCAAACCCAACCGGAATCTCTTACAGCGACGAGGTTGTTAAGCGTTTCGCAAATCTCAAGCCGGCTGCTAAGGACTTCAGACTGTTCTGGGATAATGCTTATGTTATGCACCACCTTTACGAGGATAAGCACGACGAAATCCTTGACATTCTAAGCGAGTGTGAAAAAGCAGGAAATCCAAACATGGTTTTTGAATTCACTTCAACTTCTAAAGTCAGCTTTCCTGGCGGCGGAATATCTGTTATGGCTTCTTCTATCGCAAATCTCGACGAGGCGCGCAAGCAGATGAATATTCAGATCATCAGCCATGATAAGATCAACCAGCTGAGACATGTTCGTTACTTTAAGGATGCTGAAGGTCTCAAGAAGAAGATGATGCAGCATGCGGCTGAGATGAGGCCAAAATTTGAAGCAACACTGGAGATTCTTGACAGAGAGTTGTCAGATGCAGGAATTGGAAAGTGGACAAATCCTAACGGCGGATACTTTATTTCCTTCGATGCCCTTTCAGGATGTGCAAAGGCAATCGTTCAAAAGTGCAAGGAAGCCGGTGTTACACTTACAGGTGCAGGCGCTACATTCCCATATAAGAATGATCCGGAGGATTCCAACATCCGAATTGCACCTTCTTATCCAACTGCTGAGCAGATGGCTCAGGCAACAGAGATCTTTGTTCTCTGCACAAAACTTGTAAGCATCGACAAGATTCTTGCAGATAAGTAATTGTCTTACGAACAACGTGAGTAAGACCAGCAAAATGCGTTTCCAAAAATTGTCTTACGACCGTAGGGAGTAAGACCAGCAATATGCGTTTCCTATTCTAAGCGGGGCTGTCGCACTAACAATTAAAATATTGTTAGTGCTCAGCTCCTTTTTGGTATCCCCGAGATGGGGAGAAACTTGATTGATATGGCGTGAGGGGCATGCCTATTTGAAAAAAGAAGATTTGGCATGCCCCGAGAGGGAAAAAACTTGATTGATATGGCGTGAGGGGCATGCCTATTTGAAAAAAGAAGATTTGGCATGCCCCGAGAGGGGAAAAGACTTGACTGTTAATTCGCATCAAATCTAAAAATATGCGCACTAATACAAGCCTTATCAAAAAGCAATTTTGAGGATTTTGAATTTACTTTCTGCAAGAACATTGGCAGCACTAGACAAGTATAATAATTGTCTTACGAACGACGTGAGTAAGACCAGCGCTATGCGATTCCGAAAAAAAACAGGAAGAGGCCAATCAGAGAGAGACTTCAATGCGCATGCATTGCGTCTCGAGTCGGTTGGACTCTTCCTGTTTTAGACTGTCTTAGTGCGACAGCCCCCTTTTTTTTGGTTCACATATTGATATAGTATACAATTGTATACTATATCGGTTGGTTTTAGTACCCATATTCGTTCTAACACTTTTTTGATATATTAGGTAAAATATAACTGTGCATATATTGCATATCTTTAAAAGATAATATTTTTTAGAAGAGGTGTTATATGTTCGATTTAAATGAATTACTATTGAATCACTTAACTGAATTGTTAAATGAGAAAGGATGGAGCTTATACCGATTATCCAATGAGTCACAGGTCCCATATTCCACTATTACCAATATGTTTAGACGTGAATCTTGTCCTACTATATATGTTTTAAAAAAAGTATGTTACACTCTCAATCTTGATTTGTGGGAGTTTTTTTACGAAATCGAAACTAAAAAAAGAGTACCCGATACCATAGATAGCACAGAAGCCGACATCCTATCTCTATACCGCAGACTTGACGCCTACGATCAAAAGCTTCTTTACAACTATCTTGCCGGTTTATCGGGCACCCCTGTAGATTCAACCAAATCAACCGAAAACTAACCAATGAATTTGTAGTCTTGATCCTCTATAGCCGCCTTTATCACTGACTCATCTACATCTTTCGACATCTCCATTACAACCGTATTCTTCTTGTGGTCCGCCGTAACAGCCTCTATTCCATCAATCGCCTCAAGAGTCTTCTTCACTCTGTTCTCACAGTGTTCACACATCATACCTTCAACTTTAATTGTTTTCTTGTTCATTTTCTTCTTATCCTCCTTAAGATTTAATCGCAAAGCATTGCTTACAACAAAAAAGCTGGATAATCCCATAGCTGCAGCACCTATCATAGGATTTAAAGTCAAGCCAAATGCCCAGACAAATGCTCCTGCCGCCAACGGAATACCGATAACATTATAGAAAAATGCCCAAAACAGGTTTTGCTTTATATTTCTCAAAACACTCCTACTAAGCTTTATTGCCTCCGATACATCTCGCAACGAATTATTCATTATGACTATATCAGCAGCATCTATGGCAATATCCGATCCCGCTCCTATAGCAATTCCCACATCAGCCCTTGTCAAAGCCGGTGCATCATTAATTCCATCCCCCACCATTATAACTTTACCGTTTTGCTGAAGTTTTACAATCTCACTTTCCTTGCCGTCAGGCAACACATCAGCTATTATATTGTCAACTCCAACCTGTTTACCAATATATCTTGCCGTTTTCACATTATCGCCAGTGATCATAACCACATCCACCCCAAGGTCCTTGATTTCCCGTATAGCCGCCTCACTATCCGGTTTTATCACATCCGCCACACCTAGGCATCCAAGATAATACTCACTGCTTGCAAAAAACAAAGGTGTGCTTCCAGTGTCGGTAACTTTTTCATAATCCGAATCAATCTTCTGCAAGATTTCTTCATCTTTTATCCAGGTGAAAATGTTCCGATCTAATTGTCTAATGTAGTCTTTTTTCCCGCCGAAAACATGCGTTTCTTCTCCACTCTCCGAAACTGCAACAGCCGTGACACCACGTCCTGCAAGCACAGCAAATTCTTTGACGTCAAATCGAGATTTAACTTTATCTTCATGATAAATTTCAACTGCTCTCGCGAGTGGATGCTCACTTTTTTTCTCCAAGATATAGGCCATCTCGCCCAGATCCTCATGGGCCTCAAACACAGAAGTCACTCTCGGATCTCCAAGAGTAATGGTTCCTGTTTTATCAAGTACAACTGTATCAGCTTTTCCGATTTCTTCAAGTACAGCGGCTGTCTTAAACAAGATTCCCTTCTTCGCTCCAACACCATTTCCCACCATAATCGCCACCGGAGTAGCAAGCCCCAGGGCACATGGACAGCTAATCACGAGTACGGATACAGCTCTGGCTAGTGAGTAACCCAAGGTCTCACCCACTGCAATCCAAATCACAAACGTCACCAGGGCAATCAATATAACTATCGGCACAAATACACCTGCCACCTTGTCGGCGATTTTGGCAATAGGTGCCTTGGTCTCCGCTGCCTCACTTACCAAGCGAATAATCTGCGCTAGCGTCGTCTCTGCCCCAACTCCTGTAACTTCACATCTAATATATCCATCTTTGTTGATAGTACCGGCTGATACCCGATCCCCAATACCTTTGTCTACCGGGATGCTCTCTCCGGTAAGGGCAGATTCATCTATCGCACAATTTCCACTGACTATTTTTGCATCCACAGGTATGCTTTCTCCTGGCCTGATTGCGATAACCATCCCCGTGGTTACACTCTTTGTCGGAATATTTTTCTCTATATCATTCTCAACTATTCTTGTGGTGTCAGGAGTCAACTTCATGAGTCCCCTTATGGCATCGCTTGTTTTTCCCTTGGATCTTGTCTCCAAGAGTTTTCCCACGCTTATGAGCGTAAGAATCATGGCCGAGGACTCAAAGTAGAGATCGTGTTCGCTTGCATGCATCATCTCTGTCATGCGATACAACGCAGCAAAACTGTACACGAATGCCGCAGAAGCTCCCAAAGCTACCAGAGAATCCATATTGGGCATCAACTTGATCAAACCCTTAAATCCTCTGATAAAAAAGCTTCTGTTGATTGTCATAACCACAAAAGCCAAAAACATCTGGATTATGGCAATAAATATGTGATTGTCCCCAAGATTTCCCGGCAGTGGCAAACCAAACATGGAATGTCCCATGGAAAAGTACATAAGTATCAGAGAAAAAATTATGGAGTATATGAGACTTTTCTTCTTTTCCCTGTACTCTTTGTCATCATCCGACGGAACCGGAGACGCTGAGGAGGTTGATGTGGCCTCTGATTGACCGGCACCAAAGACTTCTGCACTATAACCTGCCTTTTCCACGGCACTGATTATCTCATCATCTGATACCTCTCCCTCAACTCTCATGGATTTACTCAAAAGATTTACAGAAACTTCACTTACGCCCGAGACCTTCTTAACACTCTTCTCAACGTTGGCGACGCAGGCCGCACAACTCATTCCATTTACTGTATACTTTTTCATAATCAATCCAAACCTCTTTCCTAAATTGTCTTACGAACGACGTGAGTAAGACCAGCAATATGCGATTCCGAAATTGTCTTACTCCAAAAAAGGCCCTGGCTATCCTACTAACCAGGGCTCTCAATAATCTTTCTTTCACTCTTATGCAAGAGCAGCTGTAATAATAGCCATAGAATATACTTCCAAAGCATTACATCCTCTGGACAAGTCATTGATTGGTGCATTGAGTCCGAGCAATATAGGACCATATGCATCAAACTGTCCGAGTCTCTGCGCCATCTTGTAGCCGATGTTACCGGCATTGATGTCAGGAAATATAAATGTGTTGGCATAGCCAGCCACTTCGGACTGTGGGCACTTTGTCTTCGCCACACGTGGTGCCACTGCCGCGTCAAACTGAAGCTCTCCCTCAACCGGGAGATCAGGGTTTAACTTTTTGGCCTTTGCCGCTGCATTTCTCATCTTATCTACACTCTCGCCTGACCCGGAACCGAATGTAGAATAGCTTAAGAATGCCACTTTAGGATCAATACCAAACACTTTCGCACATTTGGCTGCTTCCACGGCAATCTCCGCCAACTCATCTTCACTTGGGCTAATATTAATAGCACAATCTGCCATTGCCAAAACCTCATTAGCACCTGTAGCAGATGGACGAACCAAGATAAATACAGATGACACAATAGAGTTTTCCGGCTTTGTCTTTATAATCTGGAGCGCCGGTCTGACAGTATCAGCTGTCGAGTATGTCGCTCCTCCGAGTAATGCATCTGCAATACCCATCTTAACTAGCATGGTTCCAAAGTAATTGGCCTGACTCACTACTTTTCTAGCCTTTTCAGGAGTCATTCCCTTACTCTTTCGAATCTCACATAGAAGATCGACCATCTCATCAATCCTGTCATAGTTATTAGGATCGATAATCTGTGCTCCTCTAATATTGAATCCACTCTCCTCTGCTGCCTCATTGACCTCATCCGGATTTCCAATCAAAATCGGTGTGAGGAATGTACTTGCCAAGAGTCGAGATGAAGCCTCGAGAATTCTTGGATCCGCACCCTCTGTAAAAACAATCTTCTTAGGATCCTTTTTCAATATGTTAATCATTTCACCAAATCCAAACATATGCTTCCTCCTTGGATTACATTATAGTATTTTTCTATCCACTATTCTATAATACCAAATTTCAGCGATATTACAAGGAATTTTTCAAAAAAAAGATTGTTAAGTTTTTAACGGAATTTCTAGGCTAATTCTATGGCTCCCGTATAGAGCTGATAGTATCGTCCCTTTTCCTCTAACAGCTGTTTATGAGTGCCTCTCTCTATTATTTCGCCTTGCTCCAATACCATGATACAATCTGCATTTCTAACAGTTGAAAGACGATGAGCAATTACAAATGTTGTTCTGTCTTTCATAAGTCGTTCCATGCCGTGATCTATGTGCATCTCCGTTCTGGTATCAACAGAACTTGTCGCCTCGTCAAGTACGAGAATCGGCGCTTTAGAAATAGCTGCACGAGCAATATTGAGAAGCTGGCGCTGTCCCTGGCTGAGGTTGACTCCATCTCCCTCAAGCATGGTATCATAGCCATCCTCCAATCTCATAATAAACGAATGTGCACTGGCAGTTCTAGCCGCCTGCTCTACTTCTTCATCAGTTGCATCAGGTCTTCCGTAGCGAATATTTTCCCTTACTGTACCCGTAAAAAGATGCGTGTCTTGGAGAACCATAGCTATGCTCGCCCTCAACTCAGACATCTTGTAATCCTTGATATCTCGCCCGTCAACAGTAATCTCCCCCTCTTCAATATCATAAAATCTATTGAGAAGGTTGGTTATAGTAGTTTTGCCGGCTCCGGTTGATCCGACAAATGCCACTTTTTGCCCTGCATGAGCGTAGAGATTGATATTCTTAAGGATAGTCTTATCCGGACTATATCCAAAGGATACATCCTTCATAATCACTTCTCCCTTGATTTCCTTTGCAGATATTGCTCCTTCAACATCTGAAGTCTCAGGCTCTTCATCCATGACTTTAAACACTCGCTCTGCTCCTGCAAGCGCTGAAAATATGGTATTTACCTGCATTGAAACCTCGTTTAGCGGTCTGGAAAATTGTCTGGAATAGTTGACAAACACGCTTAGATTTCCCACTGTGAGCTTGCCTAACACGCAGAGTACACCACCCACACATGATGTGAGGGCATAGTTAACCTGACCGAGATTTCCCATTACAGGACCCATTATTCCGCCGAAGAACTGAGCATGTATCTGCTTGCCTTTGAGATCTTCATTCAGCTCATTAAACGACTCAATCGCCTGTTGTTCATGACAGAAAACTTTGACAACCTTCTGTCCTGTTACAGTTTCCTCTATGTATCCATTCAACTTTCCCAGAGCATTTTGCTGCTCCCTGTAATACTTAGAACTCTTAGAAGCAAGAAAACTCAGAGCTTTCAGCATAACCGGTATGATAATAACTGTCAATATTGCAAGAATATAGTTAAGATATATCATCATTATGAGTGTTCCGATAATTGTGATAACACCCGAAACCAACTGTACTACTGTGTTATTGAGCATCTCTCCCACCGAATCAACATCGTTGGTAAAACGGCTCATAACATCTCCCGTAGGATTGGTATCAAAGAATCTTACCGGGAGAGTTTGGATGTGATCGAAGAGCTCCTTACGAATCGTCTTCAACGCCCTCTGGGAAACTTTTATCATGATTTTTTGCTGGATATATGTAGCTAAAATACCTGAACCATATATAATAGCCATCAATCCCAAAGCTCCCACAAGATACTTTACGCCACCGGCAATTATAGCTTCCTTGTCAGAAGGATTTTGGTTGATTTTTTTCACAACTTCCGTCACTTTATCTATAACAGGTGATAGCATATAAGCTCCCAAAAGTCCCGATAAACTCGTCACTATCGCACAAATAATAGCAATTATAACTTTAATCTTGTCTTTACCAAGGTATGACAAAAGTCTCTTTATAGTCTCTTTGGAGTTCTTGGGTTTTCCTCCCTTGACTAGACCTCTTCCCCTTCCGGGCCCCATACCCGGGCCTTTTCCCGGTGCTGGACTCATGCTGACACCTCCTCATCTTTATCCTTCTGTGAATAGTAAATCTCCTTGTACTCTTCACAAGTTTTCAGAAGCTCCTTGTGATTTCCAATTCCGACTATCGCCCCCTCATCCATGACGATGATTCGATCTGCATTTTCAACAGAGGAAATTCTCTGAGCGATTATCAACTTTGTTGTCTCCTTTAATTCAGAGTCAAAAGCCTTCCTTATCTCCGCCTCTGTGGCCGTATCTACGGCGCTTGTACTGTCATCTAATATGAGTATTTTAGGCTTTCTTAGAAGCGCTCTGGCTATACAAAGTCTCTGTTTTTGTCCTCCGGAGACATTTACTCCTCCCTGACCTAATTCCATGTCATAACCATCAGTAAAGTCCTTTACAAACTTATCAGCTTGAGCATATCTAGCCATCTCATATACTTCTTCATCAGTGGCATCTTTATCGCCCCATCTCAGGTTTTCCATGATACTTCCCGAGAACAGAGTATTTTTCTGGAGCACCATACCCACTCCATTCCTCAGATTTTCTATTGAGTACTCCTTGACATTTGTTCCGTCTACCAAAACTTCCCCAGAATCCACATCGTAAAGTCTTGGAATCAACTGAACAAGGCTAGTTTTTCCGGATCCTGTAGAACCGATGATTCCCACAGTTTCACCCGGATATGCCTTGAATGAAATATTCTTGAGAACATTATTCTTATGCTTCTTGTAATATCTAAAGCAAACATCTCTGAACTCAATTTCACCGCGAGAAACCACTTTGTCCTTTTCGCTGGAATTGTCATCATTCAGATCAACCTTGGATGTAAGAACCTCGTTGATTCGCTTTGCCGAGGCAAGTGAACGAGAGCCCTGGATAAAAATCATTCCCAGAATCATAAGTGACATGAGTATCTGAACAATATAGGTGGTAAATGCCGTGAGATCTCCTACTTTCATCTCGCCATTCATAACCTGATTACCTCCAAACCAGAGCACTGCCATAGTTGCAATATTCATGGCAAATGTCATGATAGGAAGTGTCAGAATGACAACATTCATAGCGGCAAGAGTTCTATTTACCAAGGTTTCGTTGGCTTCATTGAATGTCTCTTTCTCAAAATCATCGCGAACAAAAGACTTTACCACTCGCACGTTTGTGATATTTTCCTGAATTCTTGAGTTGAGAGAATCCAACTTCTCCTGCATTTTTTCAAACCTAGGAAAAGCTACTCTAACTACTGTTACTAGAGCCACAACCAAGATAGGAATAACTACTCCGAGTACAATAGCTAATCTCGCATTGATAGATATGGCCATGATCAGGCCACCTATTAGAAGTCCCGGTGCTCTCAGGCAGATTCTAAGTAACATCACTATGATATTTTGAACATTGGTAATATCATTGGTAAGCCTTGTAACCAGCGATCCCGTCGAGAATTTTTCGATATTTGAAAAAGAAAATGTCTGAATCTTCTTAAAGGTATCTCGACGCAGATCTCCTGCAAAATTCACTGCTGCCTTGACGGCAAAGTAAGCCGCCATAACGCCTCCTAACATCATGAGAAAGGCCACCAGCACCATAAGAATTCCCATAAGGATAATATACTTGCTTCCACGACCGGCTTGAACTCCCTCATTGATTATCAATGACATAAGCTTGGGCATGAAAACATCGCCTACAATCTCGACCAGCATGAACAACGGGCCGAGAATAAAGTACTTGATATACGGCCTTGCATACTTAATAAATGTCTTCATTCTTGTTTCCTCCACTTCAAGAATTTTTCTTTAGTAATGAAAACTTTACAAAAAGTTCACAAATAAAAACAAAATTAAACACAGTTTCGTCACAATTGACTTGTATACTCATAGACAATAAGAAAAATACTTAGATTTAATTAGCTTATGACTGCATGCAGCAATGCTGTGTTGCTTTATTTATTTGATATTTTTTCATAAAACTCCTCTTTCAAGGGCGAAACTGAATTGGTTTCGCCCTTCCTTATGTCTAGCACCCAAAGTGCAACATTACTTTTTTATTATCAAATAATTCTTCTTCAGCAACGCTTCCTCTATTAGGTCGAGAATCTCCTCTGACTCTGCAGATACTGTATGATAGTGATAATCTGATGTTATATTCTTAAGCGGTGTTGATTTTCCGCTCTTAATTCTCTCGATAAATTCTGTAACATCGCGATTAGAGCGAATATTGAGCTCCACTTCCACTCTTCCATATACTTTGTGATTAACGTAATCATTTTCCACCACGCCACCATAATATACGATAGTCTTAAGAGCATCTTCTGTTTGGTCATCCGTATTACACATTTTAAATGTTCGCACAGCTTTCCCCTCATGCTGAATAATATACCCTCTATTAGTAGATATAATATCAACATTGGCTGCTCGTAAAACCGCAATATCCTGAACTATTACCTGACGACTCACATCGCACTCTCTTGCCAATTTGGTTCCTGAGACAGGCGAACTACTAGTTCTAAGAATCTGTAAAATTCTATTTTGTCTATCCTTACTCATGGACGTAAGCCTTCCTTCCTACACTTTAATAAAACTACTGTTACTCAATTGGATGCAAATTCTTGAGAGAAATATCCATTATAGGCGCTGAATGTGTAAGAGCTCCACTTGATATATAATCTACTCCTATTCCAGCCAATTTTTCAATATTCTCTCTGGTAACATTGCCTGAGCACTCCGTCTCAGCGCGTCCATCTATAATCTTAATAGCCTCTTCCATATCTTCAACCGACATATTGTCTAGCATGATGATATCGGCTCCCGCCTCTACAGCTTCTCTGACCATATCAAGATTTTCAACCTCTATCTCAATCTTGCGGACAAATGGTGCATACTCCTTGGCCATCTCAATTGCCTTGGTTATTCCGCCTGCTGCCCCGATGTGATTGTCTTTCAAGAGAATTCCATCGGAAAGATTATATCTGTGATTATAGCCACCGCCAACCTTTACAGAGTACTTCTCGAAAAGCCTCATGTTAGGTGTTGTCTTTCTGGTATCCAGAAGCTTTGTTCCGGTCCCCTCAAGGAATTTCGCTATTGAATTTGTATATGTGGCAATTCCACTCATTCTCTGAAGGAAATTAAGGGCAACTCTCTCGCCTGACAAAAGCACGCGAATATCTCCGCGAACTGTAGCCATTAGCTGACCATTTTTCACTGCATCTCCGTCCTTGCACTGAAAATCAATTACAGTGCTGTCATCCAAAAGTTCAAAAACTCTGGCAAAAACCTCAAGACCGGCGATGATTCCATCTTGTTTACAGATAAGCTGAACTTCACCTTCAACCTTGTCTCTCATTATGGAATTGGTGCTCACATCTTCACTTGTAATATCTTCCTGCAGTGCCTGCATAATCAAGTGATCTGCATTGAGTTTCATATCTATACTATTCATCATGGCTATTAATCCTTTCTATCTCCTGTAAAATCATATCTTTGTACTCTTTTTCAAGTTTCTTCTTGTCGCCGTAGGCCGTCAAGTCCACCTCCGGAGCATCCTCACTGACCTCTGTATATGTCTCCGTTATCTTGTTGGCCGCTCTCTCAGCAAAGACAAGACTCTCTAACAGAGAATTACTTGCAAGTCTGTTGGCGCCGTGAACACCATTACAGCTCGTCTCGCCTATGGCATATAATCTGTCAACAGATGTCTTGCTGTCAGAATCAACCCAAATTCCCCCCATGAAATAATGTTGGGCAGGTACTACAGGTATTGGATCCTTCGTGACATCGTACCCCTCCTCCAAACATTTTTCATAAATATTCGGAAAATGGCCTTTGATTTCTTGCTCATCTATCCCAGCCATGCTGAGACGCACATATGGCAGTCCATCTTTCTCCATCTGCTCATATACCTTCTGAGTCAACAAATCACGAGGCAACAGCTCATCCACGAAGCGCTCTCCGTCTTTGTTGAGAAGAATCGCCCCCTCACCCCTGACTGACTCAGAAATCAAAAATCTTCTTCCCGGCTTCTCCGAATACAGAGTTGTGGGATGAATCTGTATATAATTGATGTTTTCAAGTTTTATGCCATTTTTCAGGGCAATAGCGATGGCATCACCCGTCAGCTGTCTAAAATTGGTGGAGTGCTTATAAAGACCACCAATTCCACCACTTGCCATCACAGTATAATCTGCGAAAATATTTTGCACATGATCATCCTTGTCGCGAATCACCGCACCATAGCAGGTGCCATCTCTCATGATAACGTCGATCATGGTTGTATTTTCGATTATCTGAATATTTTTCTTGGACTGGACAACTCTTAGTACCTTGCTGGTTATCTCTTTGCCTGTTATGTCCTTGTGGAACATAATCCTATGCTTACTGTGACCACCCTCGCGGGTATAGAGGTATTCGCCATTTTCACTTTCGAATTCCACGCCACAGTCAATCAACTCATCAATAATATGTCTCGACGTCTTAATCATGATATCCACAGATTCCTTGCGATTTTCATGATGTCCTGCCCTCATAGTATCTTCATAATAACTATCATAATCATCTTCAGATCTGAGCACACATATACCACCCTGAGCCAGAAAAGAATCACTCTCTTCTATACTGTTCTTGGTGATTATAGTAATTTGCTTGTCTGACGGAAGGTGAAGTGCGGCAAATAAACCAGCGACACCACTTCCGATTATCAACACATCAGTCTTATTAATCATGCTATTCTTCCTTTTGGGTTTACCCATTCTCTACTTAGCCAATTCCAACATGGCATTAAGTGGTTTACTCGCCTGTTCCCTCTTCTCTGCTGAAACTTCTACCTGATTGGTCTCATTGGCGAGACAATCTGCTATCTTCTCAAGGGAAATCTTCTTCATATTAGGACAGATCTGAACTGCCGCAGCAGAGTAAAACTTTTTGTTTGGATTCTTCTGCTTCATCTCATAAAGCACGCCCATCTCCGTTCCAACAATAAACTCTTTTGAATCATCTTCAGTCACAAAATCAATAAGCTCGGCGGTACTTCCTATAAAATCAGCCAATTCCAGCACTTCCATCTTGCACTCTGGATGTACTACAAACTTGGCCTCGGGATGTGCCTCCAAGCCTCTTTTTACCTCATCCAGTCTGAGCTCTGAGTGAACGTGACAAAAGCCGTCATTGAATATAAAATTCTTCTCCGGAACCTTACTCGCAATATATCTTCCAAGGTTTTCATCCGGAATGAAGAAAATGTTCTTCTGCGGCAATCTCTCCACAATCTTCATTGCATTGCTGGATGTTACACATATATCGGAATGCATCTTCAGCTCTGATGTAGAATTAATATAGCAGACAACTGCAAGATCATCATACTGACTGCGAACAGCCTCTATCTTGTCAACGTCTGCCATATGAGCCATAGGGCAGTCTGCGGTACTATCCGGCATCAATACCATCTTATCGGGATTGAGAATCTTAGCACTTTCTCCCATAAATGATACTCCGCAAAATACGATAATATCCGCATCTACCTTTGTAGCAACCTTACTGAGGTAGAAGGAGTCGCCGACATAGTCAGCAATCTCCTGTACCTCATCTCTTACATAATAATGAGCCAAAATAACTGCATTTTTTTCTTTTTTGAGTTCTTCTATACGTTCTATGATTTCTCTCATAAACCGACAACCTCTTTCCTTGATCTTGTCTACTCACTGTATCATGACACATGAAAATGTTCCATGACATTTATACCGTGTTAAATAGTATCTTAACACAAAACTTTACAGCTGACAAGACACTAAAAAAAGTTTTTTGTCGATTTCAGACTATTTTCACTCCTTAGCAGCCTCCAAGATGCTGTAATAGCAAGGTTTTTTCTCTGTATAATTCTGGAAGAGAAGTGGATAACTTGTCTCGCCCTTAAATGGTGTCAACCAAGAATCCTCGTCCGTATATCCCCAGAATGTTACATTGGTTATATTGGCATGATCCTCTCTCTTAGCCTTGAGAATAACCTCAAAAATCTCCTTGTACTGCTGAGCCTGCTCCTCAAGGGTGGCATCAGAATTATCTGTTGTATGCATATCTATCTCCGTAAACTGAAGTTCAAGTCCCTCAATTTGGCTGTATTCCTTGATATTTTCCTCAATATCAAAAGCAGTTGGATATCCCAGCTCCCAATGGCTTTGGAATCCCATTCCGTCAACCAAATTCTTCTTTCTGAGCTCCTTCAACTTGGCAATAATGCTGTTTCTCTTTGGTCCCTGGTACTCGTTGTAGTCATTGTAGAAAAGCTTTGCCTTGGGATTTGCATACTTTCTCGCATATGTAAATGCACTGGTGATATAGCTGTCATCGCCATAAATCTTATACCAGTTGCTGTCTTTCTTTCTTGGTCCGCCACCATCTTCCATGGCTTCATTGACAACATCCCAAGCATAGATACCGCCCGGATATATCTCCTCACAAGCTTCCATTACGCCCTTGATATAAGCCTCAAGTCTCTTGTTCATCTCTTCCTTGGTGGCAAAGCCCTCACTTGGTTCATAATCCTTAGAGAAGAACCAATCCGGAGTCTGATTGTGCCAAAGCAAAGTATGCCCACGCATCTTAACTCCCAGATGTCTAGCTGTGTTCAAGATTTTCTTAAGACCCTCTTTGCGAATCACCGGAAGTCTGTTCGGACTTTTTTCCGTCTTCTCGTAGTCAAGCAAGTTTTCCGGTTTCATCTCGTTTCCCATAGTAAAAGAGTTAAAATGTTCCGACAAAAATTTCATCGTCTCATCATTGTTGATGTCGCTCATTACTATAGATACACCAACTGTAAAGTCATTGGCATAGGCGTCCTTCAGCGTCTCAGCGTTCTTTACATCCACCTTTCCTTCTGCCCCTTCCTTAGATTCACTGCTACTTGTTTCGGTGTTGTTGACACCAGTTTGATTATTGCTCTGATTGCCATCTTGTCCACCGTTTGCCCCACATGCCACTAACAGTGCTGTTCCCAATACAGTACAAGCAATTCTGGGCAACAAATTTTTGATTTCCTTTATCATAGATAACCTCCTTAATATATGTTTCTATTAATAGTTGACAATTACTCAAAAAAATCTTACAATTAAGATTGTGAAAATCATAATCGAAAGGATGTACAATCTAAATGAAAAAGATTATACTAACAGGCGACCGTCCTACCGGAAGACTTCATGTCGGCCATTATGTAGGATCACTAAAAAGACGTGTCGAATTACAGAACTCCGGAGAATACGATGAAATCTACATCATGATTGCTGACGCCCAAGCGTTGACAGACAATTTCGATAATCCGGAAAAAGTTAGAAAGAATATTTCAGAAGTCGCGCTCGACTACATGTCTTGCGGACTAGATCCAAGTAAGTCTACTTTGTTCGTTCAGTCCTACATATC
The DNA here is from genome assembly GCF_000518685.1 of Eubacterium xylanophilum ATCC 35991. GTDB lineage: Bacteria > Bacillota > Clostridia > Lachnospirales > Lachnospiraceae > Eubacterium_F > Eubacterium_F xylanophilum. The sequence goes on from NZ_JAEB01000013.1 coordinate 28,182, forward strand.
TGAACTTACTGAACTTACATTTTATTATATGAACCTTGTTACTTTGTCAAGGCTCAAGAGAAACCCTACTGTTAAGTCAGAGATAAGCATGCGTGGTTTTAACACAAGCATCCCTGTAGGTTTCTTTACTTATCCTATAAGCCAGGCTGCTGACATCACTGCCTTCAAGGCAACAACAGTTCCAGTTGGTGAAGATCAGCTTCCTATGATTGAGCAAACTCGCGAGATTGTTAGAAGTTTCAACTCTACATATGACGAAGTCTTAGTGGAGCCAAATGTTCTCCTTCCTGACAATCAGGCTTGTATGAGACTCCCTGGTATCGATGGCAAGGCAAAGATGAGTAAGTCTCTCGGAAACTGCATATATCTCTCAGATTCACCTGAGGATATTCGCAAGAAAGTAATGAGTATGTACACTGATCCTGATCACATAAGAATCGAGGATCCAGGTAAGCTCGAGGGCAATACCGTATTCACATATCTCGACGCCTTCTGCAATGACGAACACTTTGCAAATCATCTCCCAGATTATAGCTGCTTGGCAGAGCTCAAGGAGCACTATACCAAAGGCGGTTTGGGCGATGTCAAAGTTAAGAAGTTCCTCTATGCAGTTCTCATGGAAGAGTTGGATCCTATCCGCCTCCGCCGCGAAGAACTTGCCAAGGATATTCCGGCAGTTATGGAAATCCTCAAAGAGGGAAGCATCAAAGCAAGAGAAGTTGCAGCTAATACTTTATCAGAAGTTAAAGCAGCTATGCAAATCAATTACTTTGAGTAATGTCTTACGACCGCAGGGAGTAAGACCAGCAGTATGCGTTTCGTTTAATGTCTTACGACCGCAGGGAGTAAGACCAGCAAAATGCGATTCCACTTGATCCACTTGGTAAATATAAGGATTCCTTTTTAGGAATCCTTTTTTATATGAAATACAATTTAATCTATCTCTATTTCTCCGGTAAAAACCTCTGTTGCAGGCCCTCGCATAATAACCTCTCCACTTGAGAGATATGTATCAAATAAGCTTCCGCCTCGTATCTGAACTTCAACTTCTGAATCACGCTTGCAAAATCCTTTTAATACAGCCGCAACTACTGTTGCACAAGTTCCTGTTCCACATGAGATAGTCTCACCGGAACCGCGCTCCCACACGCGCATCTTAAGTGTATTTTCATCGATAACTTCCACAAATTCTGTGTTAATTCGATTAGGGAATGCCTCGTAATTCTCGAAAAATGGTCCGATCTTTTCAAGGTCCAAATCGTCGATATTTTCTGTAAAAATAACGCAATGTGGATTTCCCATAGATACACATGTAACTTCGTATTCTTTTCCCAAAACTTCTATTTTTTTGTCTACTACTACTTCATCTTTATATGTTGTTGGGATATCCGGACCATTTAAAATAGCCTTTCCCATATTGACGGTTGCATAAGCCACCTTGCCATTTTCAACTGTGACATCTATATCCTTGATACCGCTGAGGGTTTCTACTTTGATATTCTCTTTTGTCGCAATTCCATGGTCATATGCATACTTAGCAACACATCGAACACCATTTCCACACATGGCGCCCTCTGATCCATCTGCGTTAAACATGATCATTCTGCAGTCAGCCACATCCGATGGAGCGATGCAGATAAGGCCATCTGATCCCACTCCAAAATGGCGATCACTGACAATAATTGATGCTTTGGCAGGATCTTCTAACTTCTCCTTAAAAAGATCAACGTAAACGTAATCATTTCCTGTTCCATGCATTTTAGTAAATCTAAGCTTTGACATTATTAACCTCCTTGACCTTTAAGTCGATTCTAACCTTTGATAAAATATCAGATTCAATCTGAATACCATAGCACAATAAAAGCCTTAATTCATCCCCGTTTTTCTTGATAGAAATCTTGGTTGTATGAACTGAAAACTCCAAAATACCATATGGTGTAGAGTAGTATGAAACAGTATTCTCGCCCATAATAAATATCATGTGAGTCCCTTCAGCATCGTCCTTAATTATATCCACCTGACCCGGTGCAATCTTGATGGTATTCTTAATCATTGTTTCGTGTGTCTCATTCGGACTCACATCTTCGTATTCTATAAGTATACAATCATCTATCTCTTCCAGACTCCCGAAAGAAACCACGCTGAAGTCGCTATTACCCATGTTGCTATTTCGTGTATTTACAGTAATCTTCGCCTCTTTTTTCATTATAATATCCTATTTAACCTTTCATCTGACTTATCTATTATAAGCAAGCTCCACAAGCTTATCTAACAAGTCCTCAATTCCGTAACCAGAGTCGTTTAAGAGCATTGGATACATACTAATATTAGTAAAGCCAGGAAGGGTATTAATCTCATTAAATATAACTTCATTAGTTCCATCTTCAACAAAGAAATCAACCCTTGAAAGCCCGGCTCCGGCAATTGCCTTAAAGATTTTTACAGCGTCTTTTCTTATCTCATCTTTGACTTCATCCGCAAGTGTATCAGGGTTAATCACAGTCTTAGATTCACTGTTATTATACTTAGCTTCGTAGTCATAAAATTCTGCAGCAGCTATTACTTCGCCTACATTCGATGCAATAACTTCTTCATTTCCAAGCACTCCACATTCAATCTCTCGTCCATTAATCGCTTCTTCTATGAGAACTCGAGTGTCATGCTTCTTGGCAAGTTCGATTGCCTCGGCAAGTTCTTCGCGATTTCTCGCCTTGCTTACGCCACAAGAAGAACCAGCACTTGATGGCTTAACAAAAACAGGATAACCAAGTTTTCTCTCGACTCTCTCAGTAGTCTCTTCAAGGCCTGACATATCTTTTCTAATATCAAAGACAAACTTGGCCTGTCTAATTCCAAGTCTCTCTACATAGAGTTTAGTTGAGAGCTTATCCATTCCAGCTGCAGAGCTGAGAACCCCACATCCAACATATGGAAGTCCTGACATCTCAAAAAGTCCCTGGATAGTTCCATCTTCTCCGTACAGACCATGCAATACCGGAAAGATTACATCGATCTTCTCCAGTCTATATTGACCATCTTCTTCTATAATAAAGCCCGCGTCACTTCTGTCAGGAGACAAGATTGCTTTTTTCTGGCTGTCGGACCATTTTCCTGATTCAAGATCAGCGACACTATCTACCAAAAGCCATCTTCCATCTTTGGTAATTCCCACCAAAAATACATCGTACTTATCTTTATTAAAACCCTTAATAATATTGGTCGCTGATACCACAGAAACCTCATGTTCAGATGATACTCCTCCAAAAATAACTGCTACTCTCTTTTTCATTGTTAATTATTCCTCCTTGGTTGTTCATTTATGTTGGGCTTAGGACCCTCAGTTGGTATGCCACGCATTGCAAACTTAAAACACAATGGGGTCACTATAAATATAATAACGTATCCTGCCAACATGCTAATAAGCAGCGACTTCAAAAACATCGGTAAAAATGGAATTGTTGCCCCCTGGCTCACTGCCATTCTGTGAGCTAATCCCACCATCGCCAAAGTCATCACCGGTGTAAATATGCAATCGGATACGAGTGTAATCAGCAATCGCTGTCCTAATTTACTCTTAATCTTAGATTTTATCGCAACTGAATCGTTCAGCTTCTTCATAGGAACAATCATGCCAATAATGATACTAATCACTGTGCTGATCAAAAAGCTGATTAAAAAACCAACTACTGTAAATTTTCCCGCAGAAACCATACCTATCAGGGAAAGCGAGAAACTTAGCACCACTGCCATGTAAATAGACATGCGTCTTCCAACCTTCTTAATCTGTTCTTCCATAAATATCCTCCTTATAATCACTTCCATCCCTTGCCCCACTCCCTAGTACATTATACCATATTCCGAGGATTTGTCTAGCATATGACCATTTTCAAAAAAACTTTCATCAAAATGTTCACTTTTATGACACATTCTTGGATTATTATGTAAGTTGATCATTGGAATATTTTGAGATAAAGAGGAGAGGAACATTAACATGTTTAACTATTTTTCAAGAAAAATGTTCGCATCTGCCGTAGCTTTTGCAGTTGCGATCACAGCATTTCCGTCTGTGCCCGCAGAAAATGTGCAAGCAGTGTCGCTAGTTTCTGCAAACAACGAAGATGAGACACCTGCACCCAGCGTTAGCTCAGCTGGTGGCGGAAACACTAAAAAAGTAAAATACAGCATCGGCTCTACTGAGCATGTCTATGAAGGGGAGACGATTCAAGTTGTCTATGAAAACAAAAATGTTAAGCTCAAGAAGACTCCCGCAATTAAGATTAACGGTGTATTGATGGTTCCCTTAAAAGAGACATTTGCCGATCAGGGTATCGAGGGAAGTTATAAGTATCACAAAAAACTGAAGAAAATCAAGATTTCAAAGAACAATAAGTTTGTAATTATGCACCTCAACAAACCATACATTACAGTTAACCAGAAAAAGACAAAGCTGAAGGTGGCACCAACAAGGGTAACCTACAAAAAGTCTGGAGTAAAGACTATCCTTGTCCCATTTAAGGCCATTATCAAGGCATTGGGAATCAATTATTTGTGGGATGAAGACCTTGGTGTTGCTCAATTGTCAAAACCGGTACTTAACTACAGCGGTACCAATACATTTACCAAGTACAGGTGGACACTTAACCAATATGCCAAGATACAGAAGGCACGTGCAGGACGTGCTTCACTGAAGGAGTACAAGAGACTTCTCAATTATAGAAAAGATACTTCTTACGGTTTCCAGTTCCTGAGACTTGATACGTACAGAGCAGTAAATGAGAAGAAATTCATATCAACCTTTAACTATTATATACGAAACGCTTGTGAAAACAACGGCCACAAGCCTTCTTACAGCGTTTTATATAACAAAGGAAAAGTAATGTTAGCCGCAGCAAAGAAAGTCGGAATTGACCCAATGTACTTTGCTTCTCAGACATTTATAGAGTCCGGATATGGAACTAGTGGTTTGTCACGCGGAAATAAGATTACAAGGGTTGCATTGCCTAGCTATGCTAGATCAGGCGGAAAATTTATCACAAAGAAAATCAAAAAATCCAAAAAGGTATATAACCTTTACGGAATCAAGGCCTATGACAGTGATCCTAGAACAGGTGCCACTTCATATGCATACTACAACGGCTGGACCACTATAAATAAAGCTATTTACGGAGCAGCAAAATTCATCAAGACCAATTATTTCCAAGCTAAGCCTGCTCAAAATACAATTTTCAAGTTTAGATTTAATCCATCAAACTTGAGCCACCAGTACGCAACTGGCCCATGGTATTCGGAGCAAATAGCACAGCGAATGATGCTTTTTAGTAACTGCTATGCTAAAACAGCTATTTACTCATACGATTATCCTGCATTTAGGAAATAAATGTCTTACGACCACAGGGAGTAAGACCAGCAGTATGCGATTCAACTATATAAAACGCCACACTTCTCAGTGTGGCGTTTATATATATTCAACTCTATTTTATATATACTTTATCCGACTCCCAGTAAGCCTTTCTTCCTCGACTTTCCTTGGTTATTACTCTGTGATTTTTATAATCTATAGTAGCAAAATCCTTGATAATTTTGTGGGTACTGAGATTTCGTCCAGCAATTCGTATTATCTGGTTTTCCTCGTCTATTGAGCAGTATTTCTTATCAAATCTTTTATAAAATTCCTTCAAGTCTTTGAATTGATAAAAGTATATACCTTCAAGCAAGTCCACTTTGTTTTCCTTATAACTATCAACAATTTTAACATCGAAATAATTCTCACCTGGCATCTGAAATACAACAGTTTCATCTTTATTATAAACTGCAGAACTATTAATACATCTCAAGGAGCAATGAGTTATTGCTTTGTCAGATGTTGATGTAAGCTCATAGTAATTATTATTCTTGAACAAAAGGTTACAACCCGTTTTATTAAAAACCGTCTTCAGCTTACCAACAAATATATCCTTATTTGCCTTAAGAAGCTCATCTGGTGTCATTCTTGTTGAAAAATAATGTATAGACGCTCCTGGTTCATACACTCCGCTTTTTTCTCCCTCAAGCTTTACCTTTATCACATTCACATTTTTACCTTCATTCCATGCATCTGCTTCAACATAGTCGGGCATATTGCCTCTATATTCTCCTTCAATAGAAAAAGTTTCTATCAACGAATCAACATATTTCGCATTCATGTTTCTAACTCTTTCACTAGTATCATCACTTTCATAGAATAAGCACTTAATACCCAAAAACAATAAACCAACTATAAATAGAGATGATACACCAATAATTATCTTTTTTTTCAATTCCAATTCCTCCATTAACTCAGCGTTACTATCCCGTCTAGGTATTTCTTCTGTATATACTGGACTCTTTTGTTTCCATCATCACAATCCTTAGCACCATCATTAACAACTAAATATACATATTTTTTAGTTTTTGCTTTACCCTTTTTCTTTTCTTTATACTCAACTGTTATTTCATAAGCTCCGCAAATTGACATGGCATGCGCGCTCTTATCTGGTGCAACAAACCCTCCGTGAACTGGTCTAGAAAAGCTGATTGTGTTCTTTATAAAACTATATAAATTATCTACATCTGTTTCTCTAAAACCTCTTGTTTTATTATTATGTCGTTGATAAAACTTCTCATACATTGTCGGAACATAATAATCTTCTGTCCCACTACTCCATACTTCACCATTACCCAATTTCTTAAAATGAATCTGATTGTCGAAAAATGTAATATAAAGCATTTCCTTAAAGGCATTTATATACTTTGCACCTTCGTATGTTTTAGCAAAACCTTTTCTTGTATAATATTCCGCCATTATTGAACCGGTCACTTGTACACATGTACCTGATGGAATCATCCCAACCTGATCACCATACTCTAAATAATATATTCTATTGCAATATGTCTGTCGTACATTTCTCGTATTTAAAATCCATTTTGTACTTTTTATCGTACTCAAAATACTCTTCTTGTAGCAATTCTTATGCTTTCCTAATGCATTTTTTTTAGCATCATCTAGTGTCTCAAGTATTATACTGTCAAATCCCTCGCTTCCGTATCGTTTCGAATGTTTAACACCATTTTCTGACACCTCAAGGTTCGTATCAACTTTCAAACAATTATACTCTCTAGAACAAGTTTCAACTATAGCTGATTCAGAATAAGCTGTTTCATTACACGGAGAGTCAACCGCCGCTTTTTCAATTGTCACAGTTTCACATTGTATATCACCTAATGACACATTTTCCGAGATGTTATTATAATTATCCAACAAATCACTATTTGCAGTTTCTACATTAACACTAAGTGAATTACTCGACTTTCCTTCCATACCATAAGCATATACTCCAATTCCATCACTCAGAACTAGAGTTGCTATTAACATTCCTACCAATGCTTGTTTTTTCATCATTTTCTCCTTTATTATCTTATTTTTGTCCAAACAGTGTTCATTGTAACACATTCCCCCTCGAGCGTCAAATATTTATTGTTTGAGAGTCATTTTATTATATCTTTACATAGGCGTGTCGTTGTAAACGTGTTCTTTTAACACTTTACTTGCACTAATTGTGAGAATTCTCCACTTCCGTACACTCGTCCAGATTCAGTCTCATAAAGCCACACTTTGATGAGTCACTTCAAAGCGTGGCTTTTTACACAATTCACTTTACTTTATATACACCTTATCCGACTCCCAATATGCCTTTCTTCCTCGACTTTCCTTGGTTATTACTCTATGATTCTTGTAATCTATCGTGGCATAATCTTTGGTGATTTTATGAGTACTGAGATTTCGTCCAGCAATTCGTATTACTTGGTTTTCTTCATCTATAGAACAGTATTTCTTGTCTATTCTCTTATAGAATTCTACCAGATCAACAAAACTAAAATGATACAGATCTTCATAAAAATCACGTTTATATTTCTTATATGCCTTTACAATATCGACTTCAAAATTCATCCTTACCGGCATCTGAAATATAACCCATTGACCATTTTCCAAGTCTACTCTTGCATTCATGTTATATATGCGGCAAAACGTTTCTCCAGACAAAATGTCTTTATCACCATATTCTAATATGTAATTATTATTGTCTTTGAAAAAAAGATGGCCTTTGTCTCCGTTATCTAGAACCATTGTCCCAACATAATAGTCTTTATTCGCCTGGACAATTTCCTCACCTGTCAGCAATGATGAAAACTCACATACATCTCCCGACGGATCGTAGTATCCGCCAACTTCCCCCTTTAGATTAAGTTTTAAAACACTGATTTCTTTATTCTTCTCCCATTTATCAACATAGACGTCATCTTTACACTCTTTAGTATACTCGCCTTCAATTGATAACGTTTCTATCTGCGGACTCTTTGTTCTTTCTCCAACATTTTCCCCATTCTCATCAATGTAATTAACTGAATTTTTACCTTCTTGTTGTTCAGGACTATGTGCTTTCTGAAAAATAATAAATGCACCTATTATTAGTATAACAGCTAATACCGCGAATAAAATTGTTTTTTTCATATCTGTCTCCCTAATTATTCTTTTTACATAAACACGAGATAATTTGAGATACAAGCTAACAGCCACATATACAATCATGGCTGTTAGCTATATGCACTCCTATTTTATGTATACTTTATCCGACTCCCAGTAAGCCTTTCTTCCTCGACTTTCCTTGGTTATTACTCTGTGATTCTTATAATCTATAGTAGCAAAATCCTTGATAATTTTGTGGGTACTGAGATTTCGTCCAGCAATTCGTATTATCTGGTTTTCCTCGTCTATAGAACAGTATTTCCTGTCTATTCTCTTATAAAATTCGACCAACTCTTCAAAACTATACTTGTATATATATTCTAAAGCATCACGTTTATTTTCTTTAAAAAGTTCTACAATCTTGTCATAGAACTCCCATCTAGTAGGCATCTGAAACACAACAAATCTTTGGTTTTCCAAGTTTACTAATGCGTTTAAATTAAAGATGCTATATGATGTTTCACCGAAGACAACATCTCTATCATTATATTCTAAGATATAATAATTATTATCTTTAAAGAAGAGTGCACCTTCTCCTCCTTCCGGAAGTTTTATACTACCAACATAATTGTTTTTATTGGCCTTAATCACATCCTGCACAGACATGAGCGATTTAAACTGTCTAACAGAGCCCTTGGGATCATAAAAGCCTCCCGGTTCCCCTTCAAATTTCACTTTTAATACATCCAAGCTGCCCTTTTTGTCCCAACGACTTACATCAATTCTATCAGAACAATCTCCATCATATTCACCTTCCACTGACTGTGTTTCTATCCATGGTTTTGATGCTTTTTTTTCCGATTTTTTCTCTTTTTCTCCCACATAACCTGTCAATCCACTTGCTACTTGTTTATCCGGGTTATGATTTTTTTGGAAAAGAACAAATGATCCTGCCACCATAAATATCAAAATAACTGAAATAATTATTACTCTCTTCATGTCTCTCTCCTATAACTTAATGTTGTAATATTTCCACAATACTTTCGTTGAACATACTGCACCCTACCATCTCCTTTAGTCGAATCCTTATATCCATCATTAACCGTATAATATACATATGTTTTGGTCTTTGATTTATCTTTCTTCTTTTCTTTATATTCTATAGTTATCTCATAAGCCCCATTTATTACCATAGAATGACCATCTTTATTTGGGGCGTAAAACGTACCATGCACCGGTCTTGAAAGTTTATTGAGATTTTTGACACTCTCATAGTCATGATCCCATAAGTACCCTTTTGTTTTTTTATTATGTCTCAGGTAAAAATATTCATACATATATGGAAAGTAATGAGGATGTGTACCCGAACTTTCTACACCATTTTTTCCTTTCACAAATGTAATCTGGTTGTCCATCATTGTTCTTAAAAGCATTTCAGAAAAAGCATATATATACTTTGCTCCCTCGTATGTCTTAGAAAACCCTTTTCTTGTAAAATATTCAGTCATACTAGCACCAGCAACCTGAACACATGTCCCGCTCGGAATATAATCTAGTTTTTGATCTATACTATATATTAAATTACAATAGCTTTGTTTAATATTTCTAGTATTCAGAATCCACTTTGTAGATTTCTCACACTTTAGCACACTCTTACTATAGCAATCCTTATGCTTATTCTTTGCATCTTTCTTGGCTCCATCTAGGGTCTCTATAATGATATCTTTAATTCCAGCTGCTCCACTCCGATCCCTTCGAGCATCAGAATCACTCTTCTTAGCATCATATTTGTGTTTTTTCTTCTCCACAGAAGCACTCTCCACAGGCACAGACTCCACATTTGCAGTCTCTACACTTACAGTTTCAGTTTTTGCTGTTTCACTATATTGAGTTTCAACCAAAGCTTTTTTAATTTCAACATTTTCTGGGATACTATTATGATTATCCATCAAATCACTGTTTGCAGTTTCTACATTAACACGAGGTGAGTTACTTGATTTTCCTTCCATACTATAAGCATATGCCCCAATTCCATCGCTCAGAACTAGAGTTGCTACTAACATTCCTATTAATACTTGTTTTTTCATTATAATCTCCTCATTGTGTCTTTATTTGTCCGGACAATGTTCATTGTAACACATTTAATGTCTATATGTCAATTATTTTTTTGGGGGAGCAAATATTCCTATTTCTTTATATGAGGCTGTCGTCGTGCAACATTTGATTTTAGTACTTACTTCGTTCTATAATCTCAATTATCTTATCTAAACTACTCACTTTAGCATCTAATTTTTCCATTGTCTCTTCATCCGGTTCCGCCTGATCAGGCACCATTACCACCTTACATCCTGCAGACTTTGCACTGCTAATTCCATTGGGGGAATCCTCTACTGCTAGACACATATCCGGATTTAATCCAAGTTCTCTACAGGCATACGCATAGACGTCTGGACTTGGCTTTCCTTCTTTAACCATTGTCGCCGATATAAACCTATCAAAGTATTCTGTAAGACCTACCATTCCCAAGTATCGCTCCGTTCTCTCTATATCTGACGCCGTAACAACTGCTGCCTGGATCCCATTTTCTCGCAAAAAAGTCAGAAGCTCTACAGCACCGGGCTTGACAGCTATCCCCTCTTCTTCGATCATTTTTTCCATAATCTCTTTTCTGTAATCTCTAATTGCATAATAATCTATATTTTCATCACCCAATAGTTCAGCCAATTTAATAGGGGCAAATGGTCTGCCAAGAGATCTCAGCGACAATGCCCCTTCGTCTGTCATTTTGTACCCAAAATGGGCCGCTGCAAGCGGCCAACATCTTCGATAATATTTTTCTGTGTCAATAATTGTTCCATCTAAATCAAATAAAACTGCTTTAATCATTATTTCCTCTCTATCCACATGCGCCCCGACTGATTGTATATAATCGTGCCCCTTGAAGAATATCCTTCTGTTAATTCTTCTTTCACTCTTATACACAGATCTCCCTTGCCTTCGATAGTCAACTTGGATGATTCCGGTACATATATTCCGGTATTATCCATAATATTTTCTCCTCTTAGCACGAGAATAACATCACAGTTTTCACCTATTTCCATACAAGGTTTACCTATTTGATCAGAGAATATTACATTTTCGAGAGTAATTCTTCCCTGATAACCTGCCTTACATTTTAAGTGCATATTACTTACAAGACCAGGAGCACCTGCAATTATTATATCCTTATAAACAACATTTTCGTCGCCCACCAATATGTCAGTAAAGCTTCCACTAATAAGACTTCTAAGTGAAACCCTTCCTGTCTTTCCACTTTCATAGACTTTCTTAATGGAGCCCGTCTGCTTCTCATTGTAATAATGTATAATCTCTTCTTTTACATCAGAATCAATACTCTCAATAAACTTTGATGATGGTTTTGCTGTATAATATCCTTGAATCAAATCCGCTCCCAGGTGAATTACTGTCCTAAGCTCATCAGAATTTTCCACTCCTTCGGCGAGCGCTACTATTCCATTATCATGGCAAAAATCTATCGTCTCCTTTACAAAATATTGCTTGTTTGGATAGTTCTGAATATCCGTCAACAGATATCGGTCTATCTTTACATAATTAGGCATATATCGTAGCAGATTTCCAACATTCGAGTAACCGGTTCCATAATCATCTAATGCTATTTCTACACCTATCTCATCAAAATGAGCTTTCATATCATTAAATGCTTGATCCTCTAATTCGGATTCCTCAGTAAGCTCCACGACAATTGAATTTGCATTTCTTCGTGATATAGCATCAATTTCTTCAAATTGTTCTTGGTTAACCAAAATTCCCGGTATGCTATTTACAAACATCTTTGTTTTGCTAAAAACATCTTTATTTTCATCCACAATTTTCAGAACATTTAAAAATGTTCTGTATTCCACTTCCGACAATCTGCCTTGCATACTGGCGAACTTGATTATCTTTATAGGTGAAATATTTAGCTCTGTAGTTGGTCTCATAAGTGCCTCATAAGAGAATATTTCACCTGTTTTAGCACTGACAATTGGTTGAAAATCATATCTGAACATGTTATTATCTATAATTTCATTAACTAATTCATATTCATTCTTTTCATCATTTGAAAGCATCTCGTAACGAATATCTGTGATAGAATATTTGCTATTAAATAAAGCTTCCATCTTTTTCTGAATATTTCTAATTACCAGTTCTTTGCGCAAGCACTCTAGTCCAACAGCAACATCTGTAACCCAAAGTCGATAGACATCATCATAGCTTCTCGGATTGTCATACGCAACAGAGGCATAGCCATAGCACTGAATTCCGCAGAACAAAGGAGTGAAATAATATACAAGCGGCTTCTTGCGTGGAAGGTATATATCTGGTAATATTTCCTTGACGCAAAATATATCACTAAGACTGGATATGCCATCTCTATTATCCGAATTATATCTGATTGCATGTATAATCTCTTCTGTATATCCGTGGTTTCCTACCGTTATCTCATAATCATCTTCCATATAGTTCCAAGGAGCACAGAGCAATAAGTTAAAACTTTCAGCTCCTTTTATCTGATATGCATAAGAATATACCGTATCCAGAAAGCCTCTTAGAGTTGTATGATTACAGAGATTCTCCTGGAAAGTATCATTTACAGAATTATATGCAGTCTCAGAAATATCCGTGGACCATTCTTCCCTTCTCGTTGAAATCTCAGGAATTGTACTCTCTTTGCACCCACAGCTCTCCCCCACAACCAAGCCTGGTTTTGCACAAAACTCATATTTATTTCTCTCTTCCTCTGACTTTAATAGAAAGTTGGCAGCATATTCTCCGCACTCTCTCGCCGGCGCCAGCGCTGATGTAATAGACTTCGGAGAATTTTGTCCCTCCTCAGTCGAATCATAACCTGCAACAGCGATATCCTCTGGAATTCTATATCCATGCTTTACTAATGAATCACACAATCCAACAGCCATCTGATCACAGGCGCATATAATCGCCTCGGGAAGTCTTCCATTTTTAGCAAGCATGATATCTATATACTGTTCCCCACTTGTATACCAAAAATCTCCATGGTGAATCCACTTTTCATCTACCTCAAGGCCGTGGGCTTCCATAGAATCTCTAAACGCCTGCAATCTCTGTTTGGAATGAGGATGCCACTTTTTCCCGGAGAGAAATCCAATTTCCTTATAGCCGTGCACCTCAATCATGTGATCGACAACAATCTTCATTCCATAATATCCATCAGTCCCTATGCACTTATAGACATCACTTTCTCCCTCAATAACAATCACTGGGCCATCATAATTCTCTCGTATTTTTTCTTCTAGCGCATCGGCCACGTTTATAGTTTGAATGCTATCTTTAAGAAAAACTATTCCATCAAAAATAGAATAGTTCACCAAATTAAAAATATTCGAATCTCCCTTTTCTCTTATCTCTGAGTCTTGATACTTTCTGTACATAGAAAATACACAGACATCCACATCTGCTCCGAATGTCTGTGTCAAGAAACCTTCTAAAAAATGTCTCTGATAACTCTCATCGGCTTGCCCAACCAAGCACGCAAATCTTTTTCTATTACTCTTTTCCATACATTCTTCCTCTTATCCTTTTAACATGTGCCCACAATATATACTACTATTATACATTATTTAGCATACTTTGTAAAGGAAATGAACATACTATTAATCCGAGAAAAATGTTCCGAAAACTTTATTTACTCACTTCCAAAGAACTGACATATTGCCTTCGCTGCAGCCTCATTAATCTCCGGAATTTGCTTCAACTCTTCTATTGACGCTGACTTAATTGCCTCGATGGACTCAAAATTTCTCATGAGCGCCTTACGTCTAACTGCTCCAATTCCAGGGATATCATCTAAAACAGAGTGAACTTGCTTCTTTCCTCTAATCTGCTTGTGATATTCTATGGCAAATCGATGAGTTTCATCTTGTATCCTGGTTATCAGGCGAAATCCCTGACTGTGTGTATCAATTGGAAGCTCTACATTCTCAAAGTACAAACCTCTGGTTCTGTGCCTATCATCCTTGACCATTCCACAAACCGGAATATTGATACCGAGACTGTCAAGAACCATCTTACAAACGTTAACCTGTCCCTTTCCACCATCCATAAATATAATACTTGGGAACTGTTTAAATGCATCATTTTCTGATAATCCCTCTCGCATTCCATGTGTAAAGCGCCTTGTCAAAAGTTCTTCCATAGAATGATAGTCATCGGGTCCAGTCACAGATTTAATCCTAAATTTTCTGTAGTTGTTCTTTTTGGGCCGACCATTTTCAAAAACAACCATGGAACCCACCGTCTCAAAGCCATTAATATTGGAAATATCATAGGACTCAATTCGTATTATATTATCGATGCCGAGAATTCCCTCGATTTCCTCCACTGCACCTATCGTCCTAGCTCTATCTGCAGCCAATCTCTCCTTGTCCTGTGTCAAAATCATCGTGGCATTGCGCTTTGCCAAATCAAGGAGTTTGCCCTTCTGCCCACGCTTTGGTTGTTTGAACTGGACTTTTCCTCCCCTTTTCACTTCGAGCCAATCCGCCAAAAACTCCATATCATCGGGTTCTGTCTCCGCCCATATTTCCTTTGGTATATACGGTGTTCCGGCATACATTTGTTTGATAAATGCTCCGAGAATATGACTCTCTGACTCATCAGAAACTCCCGTGAGAAAATAGTGCTCACGTCCGATAAGTCTACCTCCACGGATAAAGAATACCTGAACAACCGCATCGTCCTCATTGGTTGCTATGGCGATAATATCCCTCTCGCCCTCATCACTCGAGGTAATCTTCTGCCTCTCAGTGACGCGAGTTACACTATTAATCAAATCTCTGTAAAGAGCTGCCTCCTCAAACTTCATCTCCGCAGACAAATCCATCATCTTGGTCTGGAGCTCTGCCAAAACCTCTTTGGTATCGCCTCCGAGAAACTTAAGAGCTTTGTCAAAATTCACCTTATAGTCAGCAGAGGATATATAGCCTTGGCAAGGCGCTTTACACTGTCCCATCTCATAGTAGAGACATGGACGGTCTTTGCCTATATCCCGCGGAAGATTTTTCTTGCAACTCCTGAGAGAAAAAAGTTTATTGGTTAGTTCTATCGTGTCTCGTATAGCAGCACCACTTGTAAATGGTCCAAAGTACTTAGCTCCATCTCTCTTCATCTGCCTTGCCAACATAAGTCTTGGAAAATCTTCAGTTACAGTGGCCTTGAGAAAAGGATAGCCTTTCCCGTCCTTCAGCATGGTATTGTACTTGGGATTATATTCTTTGATCAGATTGCACTCCAATACGAGTGCCTCAAGTTCGCTGTCTGTGACGATGTACTCAAACCAGGCAATCTGTTGAATCATCTTCTCGATTTTAGTAGAGACATTTCTGCTCTTTTGGAAGTACTGTCTGACGCGGTTTTTGAGAACTACAGCTTTTCCAACGTATATAACGTGATCATCCCGGTCATGCATTAGATACACGCCGGGCTTATCAGGAATTTTCTTCAATTCTTCTTGAATATCAAACATCATATCACCACATATCTATCAATCACGTCCACAACTCCGTCTTCGTCGCAGTGCGGCGCGATATAGTTGGCAAATTTCTTCACCTCATCACTTGCATTATCCATAGCAACACCGAGACCGGCATATTTTATCATGGAGATATCATTAAAACCGTCTCCACAACAAATCATCTGACTTCTGGAAAGTCCCAAACGATCCAAAAGCCTTGACAAACCATAGGCCTTATCGATGCCCAAAGGCATCATCTCCACATAAAAATCCTCAGAGCGATATACACTCAAACGACCCTCAAACTCCTTGGCCCCGGCTTTCTCCACGTCCTCCATCATTGACGGATCTCCCGTCAAAAGACACTTATTGACCGGATACTTGACTTGTTGTCCAAAGTTCTCAAGCTTTGTTATCCCTATCTCCGATCCTATGGAATCTATTACTACATAGGGATCTTCTTCATTTTCGGTAATGATATTACCATTGTGATAAGACATAATCCCGGTGCCCATTTTCTTGGAAAAATCATAGATTTCACTCACGATTTTGTCGGGAAGACAAATATCATAAATCACTTCGCCCGTGGCGGCATTACTGATTTTGGCGCCATTATATGATATAATAAATCCTCCAAAATCCGTCAAACCAATTCTTCTGGCTGTAGACATGATTCCCTCAGTAGAGCGACCGGAAGCGATGGCAACCTTGATGCCATCATTCTGGATTTCAACGATTCTATCAATTGTCCTCTCGGAAATCGTCTTATCGGTTCTCATAAGTGTGCCGTCAATGTCGAGCACGAGTAATTCATATGCCATTATTCCTCGTCTTTCTTTTTATCCAGTGTTATACCAGTAGCTTCTTCGAATATAGATACAAATTCCTTACCGGTAATTGTTTCTTTCTCAACCAGGTGTGCTGCAATCTTGTGAAGCGCTTCCACATTTTCTTCTACAAGCTTATAAGCCTTGTCATAGCAATCCTGGAGAATATCCATAACTTCTTTATCTATCTCACTCTCCGTCTGATCACCGCAATTGCTCACGGCACGTCCATCCAGATATCGGCTTGTAACTGTCTCAAGTCCGATCAATCCAAACTTCTCACTCATACCATACTGAGTCACCATAGCTCTTGCAATCTTGGTTGCCTGCTCAATATCATTCGAAGCGCCGGTTGTCACGTCACCAAAGATAATCTTCTCCGCTGCCCTTCCACCGTACAAAGTGGTAATCTTGGAGATAAGTTCCTCTCTGGTTCTCAGGTACTTCTCCTCTTCCGGAACCTGCATAACATATCCGAGTGCCCCCATGGTTCTAGGTACAATAGTGATTTTCTGCACCGGTTCCGCCTTCTTTAGAAGAGTTGTTACAAGAGCATGTCCAACCTCATGATAGGCCACAATCTTCTTCTCCTCATCACCGAGGATTCGATCTTTTTTCTCTTTTCCGGCAAATACAACCTCAACTGCCTCGAACAAATCTTTCTGTCCGACTACATTTCTTCCATCCTTAACTGCCATAATAGCAGCTTCATTTACCATATTGGCAAGATCTGCACCAACAGCACCACTGGTAGCAAGGGCAATCGCCTCAAGATCAACTGTATCATCCATCAAAACGTCATGAGAATGAACCTTCAAAACAGCGATTCTTCCCTTGAGATCAGGGCGTTCAACGATAATTCGTCTGTCAAAACGTCCCGGACGAAGAAGCGCCTTGTCAAGAACTTCCGGTCTATTTGTAGCGCCGAGAATGATGATTCCCTTGGATGAATCAAATCCATCCATCTCAGACAAGAGCTGATTCAAAGTCTGCTCACGCTCATCATTTCCACCGCCGTACTGACTATCACGACTTTTACCGATGGCATCAATCTCGTCAATAAAGATTATACACGGTGCCATCTGCTGTGCCTGCTTAAAGAGATCACGCACACGAGAAGCTCCAACGCCGACGAACATTTCCACAAAATCCGAACCGGATAGGGAGAAAAATGGTACGTTAGCTTCGCCTGCTAGGGCCTTTGCCAACAAAGTCTTACCTGTACCGGGAGGTCCTACTAAGAGCGCTCCCTTAGGAAGACGAGCACCTATCTTCTTATATCTATCTGGATTCTTCAGAAAGTCAACAAGTTCGGTTATAGATTCCTTGGCCTCTTCAACCCCCGCCACATCCTTAAATGTGACACCTGTCTCCTTCTCTACGTACATCTTGGCATTGGACTTTCCAACTCCCATGATGCCACCGCCGGATTTGGAAACATTTCTGAAAAGGAACCAGAGAATTATCCACATAATGGCGAATGGTAGAACATAAGCCATCAAAAACTGTATAACTGCAGAGCTTGAATCCTCGATTTTGGCCTTAAAATCCACATTGTACTCATTCAGCATATCCTGAACAAGGGCTGTGTCCTGAATATAACCAGTATAATAAGTCACCTTGAACATGGTATTCTGTGACTGTTCTGCCCTAGGCTCAATGTATATTACATTGGAGTCAAATTCTACACTCTGAACCTTACCCTCCTTCAGCATCTCGATAAACTGCGAGTAGCTGATTTCCTTGTTGGTCCTCTTTTGCAACTCCGAATTAAGAAATACAATAACCAGCAATGCCAGCAATGCCGCCGCAACACAGATAATTATGTTGACTTTATTGTTTTTCTTATTATTATCTTGTTTGTTATCATTCATACTACTTTCCCTCCATCTAAGTTGTCCTCATAAATGATTTTATAACATAAAACAATGTTGTTTTTGTGAACTTATCTAGTTTTTTTCTCATTCTCTTAGCTTCACTTCCACTTAACTGGGCTCCACTATAACATGCCTTTTCGAAATCCCTTATAAAAGCACTCAGCTCATCTTCACTAATATCTTTCTTAACACTGGCCATGAGACGTATGCTCTCAACAGGCGTGGAAACATTGTCCAATCCGCGAATATACTTTTCATTTTTCTCACATCTGACTTGATAATATCTCACCAAGTCAATCTTGGTATCCCCGGTATGCCATCCTCTCCATCTGATATACTTTGGTTTAAAGTGCTTCCAGGCGGCTCTCACAATCCAGCCAAACAATATCGCGAATACCACATACTTCAAGGTATTTCCAACTACAAATATTCCACCACTGATTCCGTCAAGGGACACGCCGGAAGTTCCGCCCCATATGCTCTGAAGTCCTCTCCAAAAGCCACTGTCCACACTGCTCTCGGATGCTTCTAGATTAGGTGGTGTGGTATCAACCACAATCCATCCCTTTCCCTCCTGATATACTTCAACCCAGGCATGAGCATTGGCATACTCAACATTTACATCTTTAACTATAGATTGCTGAAGCTCCGAATATCCCTGATAGTAATCCTCATACTTGAGATCGGGCCTATTCTTGCCCCTCAATACATCAGGATATGTCACAACATAGCCTGATACAAACCTACAAGGAATTCCCAAACGCCTCAGAATCAGAGTAGTAGCTGTGGCGAAGTGAGTACACACTCCCCTTTTGTTCTGAGTGAGAAAGTACTCCGTAAAGTCCCACCCCGTCGGTGGATCACCCGCATTATAGCTATAGGTAAAATTATCTTCAAAATATTTATCAAGCTTTTCGATTACATTTGGATCGGTTTTTCTAAGTCCCGCATCTCTGATAGTCTCATCCAATGCCGCTATCAAGTGTTCTGAGTTTCTGACATTATAATAATACTTGGACATCATCTCCTTAGGAAGCTTAATCTCGTTAGTTAGATTAGGATAATAGGTGAACTTACGAGTCTTGGACTTACCTTTTTCATCTGTCCAATAGTTTTGGCGTGCCAATTCAGTCTTGAACTTTTTATTGTACTCCTTATCCGGGAGATCCTCGTATCCCTCATCAAAATTTCGCTCCAGACTTGGAAGTGGCCCAAGCAAATCATCCTTGCTAAAGTAGGTAAAATATGGAACAAATGAGTATTCTTCCTCCTCAGAACCATTTAACTTTATATCCATTCTCGCCTTGGCAAGCTTATCTGCAACAGGATTTTTCGACTTCTCAAACTTTTTCTTCATATTCTTGGCCTGTATCTGCATCATCTCAATCCAGTAAAGAGTGTCATACTCGGTGAGATTCTGTACCAAATCGCTCCCTCCGAGCCACTTCTCAGGTGTATATATTAGCCCTGTATAAGCCTTGAGATATATTGGCTTTCTGGTATATGGTGCCATAGTCAAGTGAAGTGCCGTTTCATGTCTTGGTTTCAAACCTCCTGCACTATATAGAAATCCACCAGACATTCCCGTATCGCTATATCCTCCACGGCCATAGCTAAAGTACTCTGCTAATCTCTTCTCCATCCTCTCCTTGTAGGAATTAATACCGATAACTCCCTTAACCATTGGAGCTGTGATGACAAAGCTAAGTGCTGTGAGAACTATCACGCTAAAGAGTATTATCATTGCCACACCATGGTACACTCTGTCATTTTGAGAATAGTTAAATCTAGGATTAACTTTCTTACTTTTCCCGACTTTCAGACCATTTTTCTTAAAAACATAGTACTTGTGTTTTTCCTTGTCATATAAAAAGTGCCTGGAATTTTTGAAAATCCATATTCCCATAAAACCTGCCGCCAGGCAGATAGTGTAGATAACCTCACCCTCTTGGCGAAAAATCTGAGGAATTATCTGAAGCGGAATGGCTATTATCATTGGCCAAAAAATAGACATGTAATTAGAAACAAAAATATTAAGTAATATCACGACAAATAGTCCGATAAAAATCATGCAAAGTAGCATCGCCAGTGACCTGTTGGCGATTTTTTCTTCAAAATCCGCTGTTGTATCAAGCCCTAAATATGTTTCTCCCAGGTGCCTGACTGTATTGATAATTGCAGCAAATCCACTGTTCACATAATCTTTGAGCTGAAAAATCAAAAAAACATATACGATGAAGAATCCGATGTATCCCACATCGCGCATCCACGGCTTTTTGAGAACATAAAGGCCACTGAAAAAGAGAGACCCCAAGGCCATAACCAGAACAAAAATCCACTCGTCAATTCGAACATTAATCGAGGTTGTAAACCCACACATAGATCCTATTACTATGAGAAAAACTATAATTCCTTTGGGCATGCAAATCAAGAATTCATTCTGTTTTTCCGCCGGTTCAGGGCATGAGACATAGACTCCCTGAGCGAGCTCGAGAGTTCTAGGTTCTTTTTTCTTTTTAAAGAGGGTAAATGTGCTCATGCCTTTCCTCCTAATTACTTGATATTATCTCAATTCCATTGTCACTAACCAAGATAAAGCCTTGGTTAAGATTTCTATTTTCAAACTGATCCCTGACATAGCCAAACTCTGATCCTGAGTGGAGAATTCTATTCATCAGGCGGTCCCACTCGTCAAAGCTTTGGGCACTTCCAAAAGCAATCTCCTTATGCCTTTTATCCCACCACCATAATTCCACGGGAACTTGGTTGCGAATTCCATTTCTCCCGAGGGTATACATATTATCGAGCGCCTCATCCACGAGTTCCGCTCTTTTTTCCAAAACTTCAAATATGATAATCATCTTCTGGGATGAACTCTGAAGGCGCTCCTTTACCATGAGTTCATCCTTTTTGGCAGATAATTTCCAATGAATATTTTTAATTGGATCTCCCTGGACATATTCTCTGACCTGACTTACATCAGAAAAATCGCTTCCTCGGAGTTTACTCTCGCTGGCCTCCTCAAATCCCACTTCATAGGCACTTTTATCCCAGTGAAATTCCTTGTTTTCAAGGGGATAGATAAAGACCTCATGCTCCTTATCAAACTTAATTACTCGTTTTCTAAGCCCAAGCAAGTCGTGCATCTCGATAGAATCTATGTGAATCTCAAACTCGCCTGCATATTGGGATTTGATCGGAAGTTTGACTCGCATGGTCCTAGAGGCCGGAATTGGCACCTCCATCTCTATCTTCTCCAACTCCCCCACAAAGGGATTTCCCACTCGAAGCCTCATGATCGCATCGATAACAGGAAATATGGATTTGTTGGTGACTCCAATCTCTATGTAGAGCTCCGTGCCCTTGCCCACCTTCTCAACGGGACTTTTGATATAAACATCAACATGTCCGCTGGTGACATTGAGCGCAAAAAGCGACACAAGTACAACAGCCACCATGGCAAATGCCAATATAAAGAAAAAGTATCCCGCAAAAAACCAACACAGAGCGAGATCTATCCCGAGTAATATCATATATTCAATTGCTCTGAGTTTTCTCACTCTGACCTCCCCCTATCTTGTTGAATTAAATATCTGCATCATACATTCATTTACATCGATTCCCTGAGCCTTGGCCTTTGGTGAAAGCTTAATTCTATGTCTCCAAACATCATAATAGACTTCCTCTATATCCTCAGGAACCACAAAATCTCTACCTCTCATTACAGCCATCGCTCTCGACATTCTCAGAAGCGCGATACTCGCTCTCGGACTTGCTCCAAGTATAATATAATTGTGATTTCGCGTAGCCTCAGTCAGACGAATAATATAATCGTATATTTCCTCAGTTACATGGCAGTTTTCCGCCTTTTGGATCAATTCTTTCCAGCGAACTTCATCCATAACTTCCGTCACTTTTGACACAGATTTGGAGCCGTCATTTTTTAGGATGTTCACAGCATCTGCGTGACTTGGATATCCCATAGAAAGACATACCATAAATCTATCGAGCTGTGACTCCGGCAACATCTGTGTTCCCGCTGATCCCACCGGATTCTCAGTAGCTATAACAGTAAATGGACTCGGCAAAATATAAGTCTTGCCGTCAACTGTCACCTTGTGTTCCTCCATCGCCTCAAGTAGCGCAGACTGCGTCTTAGGCGAAGTTCTATTAATCTCATCTGCCAGGAAAAGATTTGCAAATATTGCCCCCGGTCTGTACTCAAACTCTTTGGTCTGACTATTGAACATAGAAAATCCCACTACATCACTTGGCAACACATCCGGGGTAAACTGCATACGTCTATAGGACATACCCATAACCTTGGCAAGTGCCACTGCCAAAGTGGTCTTTCCCACTCCCGGAATATCCTCCAAGAGCACATGTCCACCGGCAAGCATAGTACAAAGCACCTTTTCGATAACATTTCTCTTGCCCTTTATCACTTTTTCTATCTCATTTATTACTCTTTCCATCCGTATTTCCTTTCTCTAACGGAGCTTCTCCGCGCACATATTATATCTCTCTTCCGCCCAATCCGTTGACGTGTGAATATTGCATATATTCTGAGTTTCATTCATAGCATTATAATACCACAAAGCGGCCTCGTTGTAATCCCCTTTTCCGTAGAAATATTCTCCAAGTTCATAACACATCTCAGATGAACCCTCTGACAACAGATCCTTTAAGCACATCTTCAGTATAGTTCCGGCATCATCCCTAATTCTTGCCGCTCTCGCCACGATGCAGGCTGCCTCCTTCACCTGTTCTATATCTCTATTCGGATCATTTACAATTTGTGTAAAATATTCCTCGGCTTCGAGAATCGCCTCGTCATCCTCCGCCATCAGAAGCTCCATGGCATACATGTGATGTAGTCGTTTTGACAGACCATTTCCTTTATTGATATACTTTTGAAATACACGAAAATCCCTGCTATTATGGTTTTCTTCCGGCATATGCATAATATCAATATCGCTGTCGTAAACCACCGGGTCAAGCCTAATCATCTCATGAATCGGTTCAATCCACACCAAATCGCGTTTTCGCTTATATAACTTTGGACGATATTCGGCATCAAAATTATATACAGTCCCCTTATCAAGTTGGTTACAATAGCGCATTTGCACTATCTCTATCTCAGGCAACAAAAGCTCCTTCAACTGCCTAAATCTCCGACGATTCACCTCATCTAATACCTCGTCAGCATCCGCACAATAGATATAATCTTTGGTCGCTTTGGAAAACGAATAATTCCTCGCCGCGCTAAAGTCATCAATCCATTCAAAATCATAGATTTTATCTGTATATCTAGCGGCAATTTCCTTGGTCTTATCAGTGGATCCCGTGTCCACAATAATAATCTCATCCATGAGGTCAGCAATGGTATCAAGACATCTTGCCAGAACATTTTCCTCATTTTTTACAATCATGCACAAACTAATCTCTATCATGCATCACGCCTCCTTTTTCTACTTCCTCAAGTCACCTGCGAACACGACAAAAATCTTGTATAATCAGCTGAATATTTTTGACTCCTCTAAACTCATTGATGTCCGGATAAAAAGCCAATCCCAGATCCACATTGTTGATCTTGCCCTCATATAAGGCATGCAACTCTGATTCTCCCCACTCCTCTTTGATAAATTCCTCAAATTCTGTGATATTTCCGAAGTAAACTGCATCCACTGATTTTCCCGATGCGTTCGCCACTCTGAGGGACAGAACATTTCTCGAGGCACCTCGAACTGCTGCCCGTAATACCTTAAAATGCTGCTCAGCAAATACCGGCTTGGGATTGCCGGTTCCAAATGGCTCCAATATATCTAGCTCCTCAATCATTTTCTCCGTAATATACTGAACCGGAAGTGGATAATCAATCTCCAATACGGGAACGAAGTCATCCTCGACGAGGCCGGAATTCGCATTTAGTCTAGCTTTGAGTTCTCCCAAATCCGCCTTTTTGATGGTCATTCCCGCCGCCATCTTGTGTCCTCCGAATCTGACCATGATATCCTTGCACTCCATGAGCTTCTCAAACATATGATATTGCTCGATAGACCTTCCAGACCCCTTTACAAGGTCATCTTCAGCATCTGTGAATACGATGACAGGATGATGAAAACGTTCCTTGATTCTCCCCGCCACGATTCCCACCAGGCTTTCATGACATCCGGGAATATAGACAACATGAACATCGTCTTCCACCAATCCCTGACTCTCCATTATTTCATATGCCAGATCAGTGGCCTCTTCTGTCATGCTCTTTCTCTTGTCATTGATGTCCTTAAGCTCTCCAGCCATCTGATTCGCCTTATCTTCATCCTCTTCAGACAATAGCTCAAACGACTTCTGAACTGTGTCAATTCGCCCAGCCGCGTTAAAACACGGTCCAATGACGAAACCGATATGATATGCCTTGATCTCTCTATTATCTATTCCCTGAGCGCGAATCAATGCCCTAATTCCTACATTTTCCGTGTGAGGAAGCTTTTTCAAACCGTGCTTTACAAGAATTCTATTCTCGCCTATTAATTCCATTACATCTGCCACGGTGGCAATCGCAGCATATTCTATGAGTTCCTGCTGCGCCTGCCTACCAATACCAAGTTTTTCATACAAAGCGCCCACCAATTGATATGTGACGCCTGCGCCGCATAGCCCTTTAAACGGATAGTTGCAATCCTCTCTCTTGGGATCAACCACTGCATCTGCCACAGGAAGACACTCTTGCACCTCATGGTGATCCGTAACTATCACCATTAACCCCTTTCCCTTGGCATATTCTACCGCTTCATTGGCAGCAATTCCATTGTCACAAGTGATGAGCACCTGCGCACCAAACTCCACCGCATCGTCCACAATCCTGGTATTCAAACCATATCCTTCTGATATCCTATCCGGCGTAAAAATCTTGTTTTCAATCCCGGCCTTTTCAAAACCTTTTTTTAATATAAAAGCGGAAAATATTCCGTCACAATCATAATCTGATCCCACCGCAATTTTCAAATCATCAGAATATCGCTCCTTGGCCTCAATTATAATATCAATAGCCTTATCCATGTCGGCAAAAAGCCAAGGCGATGACAGACTATCGAGTGTTCCATTCATAAAAGAATCTTGTTCTTCTTCTGTCAGAACTCCACGATTCACCATACACCTTGCAACCACCGGCGATATATTATACTTCCTGCTAATCGCCTCAATATCCGCTTCTTTGGCTCTAAGAATCCACTTATTTCTCAATTTAAATTCCTCACAATTTGACAAACGCACGACCTCCCTTCGGAGATCATGCGCCACATTATTAGAGCTTATCACCCATTAAATTCATTATTTATCTTCAGATGAAATATAGCTGTAAACACCCGCTGCAAGACTTCCACCAACTATTGGTCCAACAATAAATATCCATACCTGAGTCAGAGATGTTGTCTCTCCATTAATAGCCTGGATGATCGCTGGTCCAAGTGAACGAGCAGGATTTACGCTTGTTCCGGTCAATCTAATTCCCAAAAGATGAACAAGCACAAGTGCAAGTCCGATAACTATTCCGGCAACTGAACCGAACTCCGGCTTCGATGTTACACCCACAATCGCCAAAACAAATACAAATGTGAGAACCATCTCAACTAAAAGCGCAACAACCTGAGGTGTTGTGTAATTGCATGTGATAGCATCCTGAACAGCATTTCCACCCAGTGATTTGAAGTTTCCGAAGAACAATCCCACAATGAGTGAACCTACTGTCGCACCGAGAATCTGGCTAATAACATAACCACAAAACTCTGATACACTGATTTTCTTGAGAATCAACATGGCTGTAGAAACCGCCGGATTGATATGGCATCCCGAAACATTTCCAATGGAATATGCCATAGCAACGATAACCAGACCAAATGCCAGCGCCGTTGCAACGATTCCATCATTGCCTTCACAACCTGTTGCCACTGCAACTCCACATCCCAGAGTCACAAGAACCATAGTTCCTATAAACTCTGCGACAAACTTTTTCATGCTACCCATAATTAGCATCCTCCTTTGATTTAAAAAATATTATCTCCCGCCGGCCTTGGTAGCTTGACAGTGATTCCCATGCCAATTGCATTCATGCCTACATGGCATGCCACACTACAAGACAGCGGTGCATAAAACACATCATGTTCCGGAAAGGCTTCCCTGACGCACTCGTACCATTCCCTAGCATCTTCTTCCTTGTCAAATGCCCCGGCAACACCTATACTGAGGCGCTCAGCACTATACTCTCCAAACCTCTTCTCCCTGTCACTCTTGATGGCCTCTATCATTCTCTTGCGGCAAAGTTTCATACTCCTTGCCTTTGAAAATGCATCCAACTTGCCACCCTGAATAGTGAGAACCGGCTTAATATTCATAATCGCAGCTATGGCGGCACCGGCTGGTGTCACCCTTCCGCCTTTCTTCAAATAATACAAGTTGTCAACAGAAATATAAATGCTCGAATCATAAGCGGTCTTTTCAAGATATTCCTTGATTTGCTGACCATTTTCACCTTGTTCTGCCAAATACTTAGCATCCAAAACTGCATCTACCATCGTTATAGATATTCTGTGGTTGTCCACCACAAACAATTCCCCGGGAAAATCGTCCGCCAATGCAGTCGCCGTCGCACAGGATGTACTCAAACCACTTGACATAGGAATATAAACTATCTGATCAAATCCATCTCCCTTGATCTTTTCAACCATATCCATAATGGCTCCGGGAGATGGTTGAGAAGTATGTACATCTTTTTTTACCGCCAAAGCCTCGAAAAGCTTGGTATGGTTGATGTCAACCCCCTCTAGATACTCTCTCTCCTCGATCATAAGCGGCATCGGCAAGATATAGATTCCCATCTTCTCAGCGTTCTTTATATCTATTCCGCTATTTGTATCTGTTAAAATTGCAACCTTCATAATCTATCTCCTGTTTTGTATTTTCCATCGCCTCATAAAGCGGCTTATATTCTCCCCGCGCTACTCTTCTCGACGATCGTTTCCGAAGAAGAATACTGCCAGCGTACCAGGCCCCGTATGAACACCTATCGTTGCCCCTATGGTAAACATCTTAGGCTCACACTTCGGAAATGCCTGCTTAATTTGTTCAATCGTATACTGAGCCAACTCCTCCGACTCCGCCTGTGAAATATAACATAAGTCAGAGTAATCCTCGCCTCCCTCAGCGCGTTCCTTCATAATCTCTATAATTCTCTTAATACACTTTTTAGTGGTCCTTATCTTCTCCATAGGAATGAGCTTTCCATCCTTGTCAATATGAAGAAGTGGACAAATCTTGAGAGCAGAACCCACAAACCCCGCTGTCTTAGTGACTCTTCCCCCCTTGATGAGGAAAGTGAGGTCAGTTGATATAAACCAGTTCTGAATATTGTACTTGTGCTCCTCTAACCAATTATATAGCTCTTCTGCACCCATCCCTGCATCTCTTAACTCAGCCGCCTTGGCAACCAAAAGGCCAAAACCACTGGATGCACTGACAGAATCCACAATATAAATCTTATTATCCGGATATCTCTCCTCCAGCTCATTTGCTGCAATCCTCGCCGAATTAACAGTTCCTGACAATCCACCCGCCAAGCAAATGTGGATGACATCCTTGCCTTCCTTGAGAACCTCTTCAAAAAACTCCTCGTACTCGGTTGCATTTATCTGAGACGTGCGACAATCCTCGCCGTCCAGCATCCTATCATACATCTCCTGTGGTTTCATAGACTGCCACATATCATCATAATAATGCTTACCACCCAAATCAAAATGGAAATAAATATATCTAACATCTATTTCCTCTAAAAATTCTCTGTTCAGATCAGCTGACGCGCAGCACGATATTGAATAATTTCCCATTTTACATACCATTCTACAGGTAGGTGTACCTAGTATTCATAAAAACAAAATACATTCTGTGCACCTGTTAACACAGTCATTCGGTTATAAACAACAACAGATTAATTATATCAAAAAAACTTATTTAAAGCAAATCTTTTTAATGGTTGATTCACATCTAAGCTTCATCTCTTGCTATTTGATATCAAGAGTGTTAGAATATTGTTAGGAATTTGTATGAAAATAAATCACACAGGAGGATTTACTTATGAACGAAAAAGAGCTTTTGAGAAAGTATATAAACGAAAGCGATAATATCGTATTTTTTGGGGGCGCCGGAGTATCAACAGAAAGTAAAATTCCCGATTTCAGAAGTGTCGATGGCTTGTATAATCAAGAATACGACTTTCCGCCAGAGACAATTCTCAGCCATTCATTTTTCATCAGAAACACGGAAGAATTCTATAGATTCTACCGCAACAAGATGATTTTCGAAGACGCTGAACCCAATAATGCCCACAAAGCCCTTGCAAACCTGGAAAAAGCCGGCAAGTGCAAAGCAGTCATCACCCAGAACATCGACGGATTGCACCAAAAGGCAGGCAGCAAAGAAGTATTGGAATTACACGGCTCCGTCCTTCGAAACTACTGTATGTCTTGTCACAAATTCTACCCCCTCGATGAAATCACTCACTCTGAGGGCATCCCAACTTGCTCCTGCGGAGGCACAATCAAACCTGACGTGGTTTTATACGAAGAAGGACTCGACTCATATGTCCTCGACAAGGCCGTTAACTATATCAGCAACGCCGACGTCCTGATCATCGGCGGAACCAGCCTGGCAGTCTACCCTGCCGCCGGATTAATTGACTACTATCGCGGCGACAAACTCATTCTTATCAACCGCGACAAGACCAGCAGAAATGCCCATGCAAATCTAATTATTACAGACCCAATCGGTGAAGTATTAAAAGAGTGGGCATAATAATACAAACAAAAAACCGCTGATTTAGCAAATCTCCATACTTGGATTTTTCTAAATTAGCGGATTATTTATCTAATAAAAATAATGCTTAATTATATCTTCAATAGTCCTGGTCCCCAAAGGAAGCCCCGATGTTTCCTCCGTTATTATCAATTGTTCTCCCAGGAAAATACCATTTTTCTCATAGTCCCTTAATCTCTTTACAGCCTTTTCAGCATACATCGCATCATCCATAAGCCCCCTGTGCTCCCAATAATACACTCTTCTCCTCTTAACATCAAGAACAGTAAAATCAGGATAAATCGTTCCATAATTATCAAGCTTAACAGGCAATTCATATTTGTACAACAGCCCATGTTTTTTTAGCAAATTGGCGATATTTAACTCCGACTTTGACCTCACTAGCTCTCCATTATCCGTATAGAAATCCGTGTCTATAGGGTACGAATTCGTGGATGTCTTTTTCGAAACCTCTTCTAACCAAAGTTCTTTATAATCTTCATCTGAAATATCTAGGGGGGTGATTAGTTTTTTTGCTTCATCAGGTAAATTTGAATATGCACTTTGTATACTCTTGAGCGAATTAATATTATTCCTACTTACTTTTAAATATCTTATCAAACTCTCTAACTCCCTAACCACCCTATTGTCATAGCGTTTTTGCAAAAGCTCTTTGATTATCAAATCATCTTTCTTAGACATATATTTCCAACTCGATCCTGAGTTCTCCTTGAAATAATATTGATATCCATTTTTGTGAGGATTAATCTTGATCTTACCTTTCGGTGCTCCCTCAACATCCTGCCGTTTGCCTTGTAGAATCTTGTCAAGCTTTGAAATTATACTGTTATAATCCTCTATTGTCGCATCAATTCCAACGTTGTCTCTTTGAAGAATCTTCTGCAAAAACACTTCTCTTTTTTTCATATTATTCAATTCCTACCTCCTATTATATCTTATATTTTAATACTGTGGTGGTATTATATCATATAATACTGATGGCTGCAAGTCTCACGAAATAATTTACTAAAATTTCTTGTTAAAATGTGGCTCGGGGGCATGCCTATTTTACGTTTCGCGTTTTGGCATGCCCCGTTAACCCCTCCGGGCCATCTTGACCGCCCTCGGGGGCATGCCTATTTTACATTTCGCGTTTTGGCATGCCCCGTTAACCCCTCCAGGCCAGCTTGACCGTCCTCGGGGGCATGCCTATTTTACGTTTCGCGTTTTGGCATGCCCCGTCACCTCCTCCAGACCATCTTTTCCTCCCTCGGGGGCATGCCTATTTTACATTTCGCATTTTGGCATGCCCCGTCACCTCCTCCGGGCCAGCTTGACCGCCCAAGGGGGCATGCCTATTTTACGTTTCGCGTTTTGGCATGCCCCGTCACCTCCTCCAGACCATCTTTTCCTCCCTCGGGGGCATGCCTATTTTACATTTCGCATTTTGGCATGCCCCGTCACCTCCTCCGGGCCAGCTTGACCGCCCAAGGGGGCATGCCTATTTTACGTTTCGCGTTTTGGCATGCCCCGTTACCTCCTCCAGACCATCTTGACCTCCCTCGGGGGCATGCCTATTTTACGTTTCGCTTTTTGGCATGCCCCGTCAACCCCTCCAGACCATCTTGACTTCGGGGGCATGCCAATTCCCACTTTTTCAATTTTGGCATGCCCCGTCAACCCCTCCGGGCCATCTCAACTGCTCTCGGGGGCATGCCTATTTTACGTTTCGCGTTTTGGCATGCCCCGTTACCTCCTCCAGACCATCTTGACCTCCCTCGGGGGCATGCCTATTTTACGTTTCGCTTTTTGGCATGCCCCGTCAACCCCTCCAGACCATCTTGACTTCGGGGGCATGCCAATTCCCACTTTTTCAATTTTGGCATGCCCCGTCAACCCCTCCGGGCCATCTCAACTGCTCTCGGGGGCATGCCTATTTTACGTTTCGCGTTTTGGCATGCCCCTGAACCCACTTGGGAACTAAGCAAGTCGCTCCGCGGGCATGCCAATTCTCACTTTCTTCATTTTGGCATGCCCCGTTACCCCCTCCGGGCCATCTTGACCGTCCTCGGGGGCATGCCTATTTTACGTTTCGCATTTTGGCATGCCCCGTCCCCCCCCTACAGGCCATCAGCTCCTATACCCCGCACCACCAAGGGGCATGCCAAAGCATGCCCCCTAATCTGGATCACTATAGTCAATTTCATACATATTGTCTTCGAAAAAGTGGACTCTTGTCTCGTCCTCTCTCTCTAGCTTCTCCTCGAAGCCTTTCAGTGCCATGAAGGCACCAAAGATTTTGGCTCGTTCCTCTAGGGCCATCTTGGTATGGCCGTCGTCACGTGGCCAGGAGGTCAGAAGAATATCATCGTACTTTCCCATTACTAGTTTCTCCTTTTCTATGCTTTGTGGCCACCTATCTGGCGGTTGCGTTCCATGGCAGTTGCGCCTTCCTGTAGGTTGGTGCCCTTTAGGATGGCATTTTTGCCGTATTTTTTCTTTATATCAAGCATTGCTTTTTGTAATTTCTTCTCTTTATCGAGTTTCACAGTGTCAGTAAACATGTCTATTTGCTCGTATCTTGTTTCTACTATATTGTTTGCATTTACAGTGATTCGGCGGATTAATAAGTCTTTATTTACAATCCTATCAAATATGTTCATAAATGCATCGACTATCTTTTCCGTTGATGATGTGTCTGTGCCTAGATTTTCGGATCCATGCGCCGACTTTGGAACTGTTCGGCCGTAGTGATCCACAACTACTGGACCATCATAATTTCCGCTGTCTACATTGATGCGGTCATAGCCTATGAGGAGTGTTACGGAGCTTGTTGCGAGTCCTTTGTCCACCATGTCGAGGACGAGGAGTTCTGCCATTTCGCGAGTTACTATCTTGGCTTTTTCAGCTGTATAGGGTTCCATGAGGACTTGACCTGCGCCGTGGCACTTTGATTTGGGTTTATAATTCTTGATATGTTTCATCGTGCATGGTTCGTAGCCCCAGGCGTGATCCATTAGGATTTCTGCATCCACTCCAAACTGTTTGTATAGCCAATCAGGATTATGAAGCGACATCAAGGCTAGGTCGCCCATGCATTTTATTCCATTTGCTTTGAGCCGTCTTGCTATGCCGGGGCCGATGCGCCAAAAGTCTGTTATGGGTTCGTGTTCCCACAGATTCTTGCGATAGCTGAGCTCATCTAATTCGGCAATGCGCACTCCATCCTCATCAGCGGGGATATGTTTGGCAACGATATCCATGGCTACTTTGGCGAGATATATGTTTGTTCCTATTCCCGCAGTTGCAGTGATTCCTGTTCTCGTCTTGACTTCTTGTATCATCTTTCTCGTTAGTTCTCTTGCGCTCATTTTGTAGAATTTTAGATAATCAGTCACATCAATAAAAACTTCGTCAACACTGTATACACAGATGTCCTCGAAGCTTATGTAATCCATATATATATTATAAATATCTGTTGAATATTTCATATAGAGAGCCATTCGTGGCTTGGCTATGATGAATTCTACCTTTTCCCCTGTGCGAGCCTCCACAGACTCCAACTTATGATTTACCTCAAAAAGCCTACTCCTTCCAGAAAGGCCATAGGCCTTTAAGGAAGGAGTAACTGCAAGACATATAGTCTTATCTGTTCTTGAGTTATCGGCGACGACTAGATTAGTCGTCAGCGGATCGAGTCCTCTTTCCACGCATTCTACGGATGCGTAAAAAGACTTCAAATCAATCGCAACATAAATCCTATTCTGATCTATACGATTATTATCCATTAGGCTAACTTTTCTCCTACAATCATCTCATAACCTTCGAGATACTTGTCAATTGTTTTCTGTGCAATTTCTTCTGGAAGTTCCCAGTCATGCTGACCTTTGTTGGCTGTGAGCCAATCTCTTGCGAACTGCTTATCGAAAGATGGCTGGCCGTGTCCCGGCTCGTAGCCCTCTACTGGCCAAAAACGTGAGCTGTCAGGTGTAAGCATCTCGTCTCCGATTACGATTTCACCATTTTCATTTAAACCAAATTCAAACTTTGTGTCCGCGATAATGATGCCTTTTTTCTCAGCATAAGCGGAACATTTTTTATATAATTCGAGAGTGTAATCACGGAGTTTCTCGGCGTATTCCTGACCTTTTCCAGGGAATTCTTTCTCTAATACTTCAACGCTTCTCTCAAAAGAAATATTCTCATCGTGATCACCTATCTCAGCTTTTGTTGATGGAGTGTAGATTGGCTCAGGCAACTTATCTGATTCCTTGAGTCCCTCTGGAAGCTTGATTCCGCAAACTGTTCCATCTTTCTGGTAACTTGCCCAACCACTTCCTGTGATATATCCGCGTACGATACACTCTATTGGAAGCATCTTGAGCTTCTTGCACATCATGCTATTGCCATCGAACTGTGGCTGTCTGAAAAACTCAGGCATTTCATTAACATCTGTTGAAACCATATGATTGGGAACGATATCCTCTGTCATGTCAAACCAAAACTTTGACATCTGTGTAAGAACTGTTCCTTTCTTCTTGATAATGTTCTTGAGAATTACGTCATAGCAGCTGATACGATCTGTAGCCACCATCACAAGGCACTCGCCTGCATCGTAGATTTCTCTGACTTTTCCTTCTTTAATTGGTTTCATCAATCTTTCCTCCTTAAAAACTTTAAAATAAGATATGTAGTTATAGTATCATAATGCAAATTCATTTGCAAGAGCTTATTTGGTCGCGGGTGTATTTTTGAGGTTGACTATCAGCACTCCTACGCATACTAGGGCCAGTGAGACAAATATTCTCCAGTCAATCTCTCCCGACTCCTCCAGAAAAACAAAAGATAAGAGTGCGCCAAAGAGCGGATTCATAAATTTACATGTGGACACTTTCGAAACATCATTGTACTTCAATAACAAGCCCCAAATCGTATATGCCGCGGCAGAGATAAATCCCATATAAGCGAGAAGAACACCGCTAGAAAGCCCCGAAAAACTCAGTCTGCCACCGAAGACCCAACCCACTATAGCCATAATTATTCCGCCGAAGAAAAACTGGTAACCACTTAGCATTACCACGCTTGCGTCGGCGGAATATTTTTTAATAAAGCCGGAGGCAAAGGCGGAGGACAGGGCTGCTACCAGCAGGAAACCTTCGCCATTTAGGGAAAAGTCGGGATTTAGTCCGTCGGTATTTACAATTATTATCCCCAGAAAACCGATAGCAGTACCCACTATCTTTTTGGCGTTAAGTTTTTCCTGCTTGAAGCCCAGGCCACAGACAAATAAAGTTAAAAATGTTCCGGCACCGGTTATGATTGCAGACTTGACGCCTGTCGTATTTACTAATCCGGAATAGAAAAAGAAATACTGAATTATGGTTTGATAAGCACTGAGAGTGATAATCATGCGCGGATGGCTCGGAGCCACAAATCGCTTTTCTCGAATGCTCTCTATGACAATAACCATAAAGCCAGCTATCGCAAAGCGACAGCCGGCAAATAATACTCTGGAATATATGTCGTTACTATTTATTTCAAATAACCTATATCCTATCTTGATACAGGGAAATGCAGATCCCCACAACACACAGCAAAACATCGCAAGGAGTATCATCACGGGTGTTCGGGATAAATATTTACTGTTCATATTTTCCTTTCTATTTACAGTGTAATTAATGTAGCCTCGGCATTTCTTGCCATAGCCTTAAATGTATAGTTATTCTTACCTACAATCACAGCAAGGTGTGTACAACTTGTAATTGCTGAAGATCCATTTTTAAGCTTTGTGCCTGTTGAGAAAACCACAGATTTGAGGTTTGGACAACTTGATATACAAGCATATGGAAGCTTCTTGATTTTATTTCCAAAGGAAATCTTTCTAAGGGAGCTAACTCCGTGAATAGCGCGTCCTCCAAATGCTGTAACTGAATTTGGAACCTCATATACCGCCATCTTCTTCTTGGATGGGAAGCGAATAAGCTTTGTCATCGCCCCATTGTAGAGCAGACCATTTTCAACTTTAAACTTTGAGCTTCCTCCCTGGAATTCTCTGATTTTGTTGCATCCTCTGAGAGCAGAAATATCAAACTTATTGAGGGAAGAAGGTATGTGGAACACACGCAAATCAGTATTGGCAAATGCTCCTTTTCCAATCTTATTAATTCCATCTGACAAATTAGCAGTCTTGAGGGATTCGCAATCTGAAAAAGCATATGCGCTAATCTTCTTGACGCCACTTCCCACGGTCACACGAGAAAGTTTTGGCATGTTATAAAATGAACAATATCCAATCTTTCCCGAATTAATTGTAACATTTTTGACATTTGCATTATTTGCAAAGGCATAATCTCTGATACTTGTTACGCTTGATGGCACTGTAAAGCTTGCGCTCTTCTTATTCAACGGATACTGAATAAGCTTTGTCTTATTCTTATTGTAGAGCACACCGGCCTGTGAACTGTAGTTGTTGTTACCGGCCGCAACATTAATTGCTCTCAGTTTCTCGCAATTGTTGAATGCCCCCGGGTTGATTCCCTTCACACTGGACGGAATCGAGATGGAATGCATCTTTGTACAATTTCCAAAGACTTTATTACCGATATATGAAACCTTTCCGGGCAAGGATACATGCTTGATATTGGTACCTTTGAAAGCACTATTTCCGATATATTGCATGCGTTTGTTGAGTTTTAAACTTTTGAGGGTACTACCTGCAAAAGCAGAATCGCCAATTGCATATATCTTACTATTCATCTTGACAGTTTTAAGTCTCTTGCATCCTGCAAAAGCACTCGCCTTGATAATAGAAACATTCGAAGGCAATTTGAACTTCTTGAGTCCACTATTCTTAAATGTCTGCTCCGGTATATTGGTGAGTTTCTTAGGAAGTTTCACGTTCTCGAGAGATTTACATCCATAGAATATAGATTTCTTAAGTCTCGTTTTGGTCCCCTTAAATACAACCTTTTTAAGCCCTTCACAATCACTGAAAGCCCAGTCTCTAACTCGCACAACACTCGATGGAATAACTATTGATTTGAGAGATTTGGCATTTTCAAATGCAGAGCTGTCAATCTCACTGATTTTGTTACCCATACTTACTTTCTCAAGTTTATAGCAATTTCTAAATGCGTTATAACCAATGAATGTGACATTCGCCGGTAAGGATATACTCTTCAATTTAAGACAATTTGAAAATATTCCGCTTTCTATTGTCTTAAGTTTATCACTCAACTTCACCGACTTCAATCTTCCACATCCACTAAAAGCATATGTGTCTATCTTCTTTACAGAATTAGGAATGGTAATAGATGTCAGCTTGTCACTGTCACTAAAGGCGCTATAGCCTATTTTAGTAACAGTATTAGGAATTGTAATTGTAGAATACTTAGAATGATCTAGAGCATATGACTCTATTCCAACCACCTGATATCCATTCACTTCACGTGGAATATTTAAGGTATCGCCTTTCAGCTTCGAACCTGTAAGCACTGCTTTTCCATTTCTGATATCATAGGTAATATCATTTTCAGTATAGCTCTTCTCCGCATGTGCAACTCCCGGCAAAGCAATCAGCGCCGTTGCAACTAGCATAGTTGCAGCTGTAATTAGATTCTTTTTTTTCATATTATAATTCTCCTCTCGTTGAATTTGTTATTTTAATTCACATTCATTAAGAATTATAGTGAACTTTCAAGTCATAAATATGTCATATACAGGCTTTTTTATGGCATAAATATGTCATATAGTGTGCTCTTTTAAAAGCAATGCCATGATATGAACAGGTTGCTGGAACTTTCCTTCTTTAATTAGTGAGTGTACCTGATCGACGGAATATTTTTCTACTCCGAGAAATTCGGTTTCATCGAGACTTTGCTCCGATGTATGCTTGCAATTTTCTGCAGAAAATATGTATGCATAATTATCAGACAGAGTCGGCTGAGATGCCACCTTGAGAAGTTGCTTCCACTCCTCGGACTCGTACCCGGTCTCCTCCAAAAGTTCTCTCTTGGCAGCACCAAGTGCATCATCTTCCTTCTCAATCCCCCCGGCGGGTAGCTCCGTTGTGACCTGGCCAATGCCATGACGAAACTGCTTGACACAGAGCAGCTTCCCCTCTTCATCAGTGGCCACCACAACCACGTAATCCTTCTTGGTATAGCTATAAAATGGTCCTTTGATCGTGCCATCCGGGAATCGATAATCCGCCTTTCTAAAATCAATCCACTTATCATTTACAATATGCGTTACTTCTTGTTCTTGCCAGGCAAGCATCTCATCCCTAGACGCCTCAAAAAGCTCGCGCAAATTCTCATATCTCTCCTTCTTTTCTTCTCTTTTAAAATGTTCCGCCCTACTCTGCTTCGCTGTGAGACTATAGTCTAACTTCTCATCTCCGAACTGCTCGCTGGTCAAGTCAAAGACACATCCGTCAACAACGTTAAAACAGTGATAATTGCCGCCGGGGCGAAGGACCCCATAAACATCTCCGCCAAAGTAATCCTGAAGGAGAAATGCAGTAATGGCGCACTGGCCGACCGTGATATTCTCTGGACTCCAAGAGTCTCTGAGCCTAGGCGTACACGTCTCACGGCTCCATACCCTCGACAATATGTCATAATACTCTCTTGGGTCCATGCCACTGGCATCCTTGACATCCGCAGTTTCCCATCCATAAAAGTTATATTTCTTCATCACAATTCCTCTCTAATAAAACAATCTATTGCATCAGCGCGATGGCTCCACGTGTGTTCTCCCATCGCAAACTCGTATCCTGCTTCACTTATCTCCTCCCACTTATCTCTATTATTTAATATACTTCCGGCTATATCAGGGAGTTTGTCAAGTTCCCATAATTCGTATTTCATATAGTGTTTTCCCTCGATCATAATCTCATCTAGATATCTCGAGCTATCAGTCAGGCAAACCGCTCCATTGCACATGGAGTTAAATACTCTATCATGGGCTCCAGCCTTGAACCATGGCATCACATTGAGGGAGATTTTCCCTTGGCTTATCTGCCTGAGACACCCATAGGAATCAAGTAGGTTGCCCTTCACAAGATTTTCAGGTTTCTTCGTATCCACCTTCTCCCATCCGGTTCCAAAGCAGCACACCTTGAGCCCCGCATCTGCCAGCGTTTTTACGACTTCTCCTCTAAACCAATGTCTCACGTAGAGATCAATAAATATCATGTTGGGCATCGTATCTTTGATACCATCCTCTGTGACATCTACCGCATCTCTTCGAATATGCTCCTCTATAGTGGCATCCATGGACTTCCAAGGATGTGCCTTGAAATCATCAATTATATCATAATAGAACCTAGAATACTCTTCGCCATGTCTGTGAATCGCCTCATTGAATATCTCCGGCGGATTATAATTTCCTGTGAATACGATGTCAAATATTCTCTCATCCCATGTCGGAATATTTTTCTTAGACTCCCATATGCAGGTCCCTCCAAGGGGCAAAAATGGTCCGCGCCTTATCTCGGGGAAAAAACGTCTCATATATGCCTCGTGTTCCCTGTCGATTGAAATCTGTATATAATTCTCCGGCAAAAGCGGCTTAAACTTGTGATAATAGAAGGGATGATCCACCACTATATTGATAAACGGGATATGTCTAGCCGTAAAAAAGGATGTGCCTTCGCTATCCACAAAGCACTCCTCCCCGGAACAACCGTCAAAGTTAAAACTCACTACAACAGTATCGCCCTCCTGGCAAAACCATATGAGCTCAGACATGGACTCATATTCCTTGCATAAATCGAAGTAAAACACTTGATATCCCAACTTTTCAAAGCGTTTCCCCATCTGTTCGGAAAAATACGAAAGCGTCTCTATCCCACGCTTAAACATAACTATCTTTTCTATATTCATGGTTATTCTCCACTATTTGCGGCGCCTACGAACTACCGCAATTAACACACCTGCAATTCCTACTCCTGCGCCTATTGCTATCAAGTAACTTATCGTCCCATTTTCCCCATTATCAACTGTAACCGGGGAGGGAGTCGTGATAGCTTCTATTGTCGCTTCCGGTGTTGGCCCATCAGTTGTTCTTGGGGCTTCCTTTTTCTCTGTCCCTTCACTTGACATAGTCTTCTTTGTCGATTTCTTGTCATCTACCGGCGTCATGGTTTCTGATTTTACATTCGCCTTTTTGGGTGTCTCCGATGGGGCAGCTGTCTCCGATGGGGCAACTGTCTCTGGTGGGGTGGCTGTCTCCCTTACTTTTTTCTTCTTTGATTTGGCTTTAGTATGCTTTTTTTCCCCCTTCTCTTCTGTATGGCTTGACTGAAGCCCCAGTCTTGCCTCTTCAGAAGCGCTGAGCTTCAACTTGCCACTCAGATAATCAGAGTAAGCCTGAGAAGCACCCGCTCTTGTCGGTGAATACCCGTGGGCGGACAACCATGCCTTGGCCTGAGCCTTCTGGGACTCTGTATACTCTTCAGCTTGGACCACTCCCTCAGTTTCAAAAAGCGGAACATTTATCTGAGATAAGGGGATTCTCAAAATAAAAAAGGCAACAAAAAGTGCAACTGCCAATCCTCTGTATTTCATACTACCTCTCCAATTCCTTGTGTTTTCAATATGAGCGCAGAAAAAACCTGAACCTACATGAACATGTAGCCTCAGGTTTTGGAAGGAAATAATCTTAAAAAATTTTTTTATTCAAGCAACAAGTGATTGCCTGTAATCCCGTTTCATACTTTCTAAGATGAAATATGATTATTTTCAAAACAATCAAATTTATGTTCCTAGTGGTTCTGCATCCACAAATTCTGTTCAAATTGATATAATTATTGTACCAATTTTATGTCTATTTGTCAAGCAGAAAAAATCATCGACATATTGTGACAATCATCCATAAAAAAACAGCATTTCCATCCATATTTTGGGGCCTAAACATGCTCATCCTTTTCTCTAAATCCTAGCTATCTCGTACTCCTCGATTTCAAGTCCGAGCATCTCCATTATTTTTAGCTCATCCAGCGCATCGCGGAGAGCATTGTGAGACTCATGCTCATCTGATATCTTGGGATTGTGCTGCTTGTAGGCGGCAACCCTCATAATATCATACCACTTGAACTTCCCGAATTCCGGGAGATGATTCTTGTCAAACGGTGCATTGTAGGCAAAGAAAGAATCCACATCATTGAAAACAAGCCATTTATATATAGCCTCGATAGCCTCTCGCCTTGAGCAGATAACATTCATGCCCTTAGGCTTGACCTCTAATCGGTCTCCAAACATCCCACCTGCCTTGTAACAGGGATCAATGATAAAGTACTTTGAATCCTTTAATTCATAGTCATAATCATCCGCCAAGGCAATTCCTATTGACATCACCTCGTCATCCCAATTTGTCTCTGTATCTATAATTGCAATTTTACCCACTGTAATAACTCCTCTCTTGATAATTTCTGATTGAAATAATTATACTATTATCATGTTTATTTTACATTACTTCTTGCGCTACTACATGTAAAATATAATATTTGATATTTATTTTCCAAATATTCGATTAGTCGATTCGCCTTAGATAGCTTCTCATCGTCAAATAGCGCAAAAGGATCATCAAGAATAAGCACCGGCGCCTCATTCTCATACATTACATCTACAAGCGAAAAACGAAGGCAAATATTCATCAGATCTCTCGTTCCATCGCTTAGATTTTCCACCTGCCGCTGCTGTCCGAGCATATCCACCCCTAACTTGATATTGGCGTCCAGGTGAAATCTTCCATCCTCTCGCCCGGTAAGCACCTTATAGTACTCCAAAAAACGCTCTAAAATAGGCCCGGAATACCTGGCAGTAATCTTCTCTTTGGCCTGTGTCATCTTCTCTCTGGCAAGAGAAATATATGAGAATTTAGCTTCTTCTTCCAGCTGCTCTTCTCTGAGTTGCTGCAAAATCACCTTGTTCTCCTCAAACTCGTCTGCTCGCTCCTGTAGTTCATCCAACCTTCTATTGTAATCAAGAATATTATTTCTGCATGCTGTCACTTCATCGACAGTCTGATTTAATTCTTCCGAGATAACATCAAAGCTTGGAAGATTAGATATCTCAAGCCCATTCCCGACATCGAAGGATTCGTATTTATTCTTTGCCACTTCATAATTATTCCTGGCATTGCGATAATTAATTATATTATCTCTTATTCCATGGAGCTGTGCCTTTATGTTAGCCTCCGGCTCTAATCCCAGCTCAGACAGAAAGAGAATAATCTCATCTTGCAAGGCATGGCATGCCCTTGCATACTCATTATGTTTTCGTCCTCTATTATACAGTTCCTGCAATCTATCACTTTTTTCTTTTAGAGAATATAGATCATCCCGAAGACTGGCTTCATCCGACTCAATGCCATACTTGGCGAGATACCTTGTCAAGTCACGGAACATTTTATCAGTTTCATGTGAATCCTCCTCCACTTGTTCCTGATCTGACCTTCTACCACTCAGAGCGCCAATAATTATAAATATTATTCCGGCGACAATCGCGATAATTCCCGGTAGCATATCCGCGAATGTCAACGCTATCCCCATTATAGCAAGAACAACTCCTATAATCAACACCGGCGAGAGACTTTTCTTTCCCACGCTCTGCTGTCCTCTCATGTTAGCCATCTGACGCCTCGTCAACTCATCATACTTCCTTGCAACTTCAAGTTTTTGGCTTAACTCCTCACTTTTCGGGAGCCCCTCTGGAAAATCTTCTCCAAGCTTTACAAACTCCCTCTTGTCATCTTCTGTCCAAGGATAGGACTGCTGCAGGGCACGGTACTCGGACATTTTCTCCGCATTCTTTATCTGCTTATTCAAGGCATCCTCATCCGGAACCCCCTGGGGAAACACCGCACAGACGCCTTCATACTCCTTGCAGCGGCCCTCCATTTCCTGTCTCAGATGCTCTCTCTCTTCCACCTTTGACAGGGCAACTTGATTATCTCCCACTTGCTTCTGAAGTAGATTAAGCTCATTCTGTCTTTTCTTAATCTGGGCAATTTTCTTCTCTTCACCCTCGATCAATTCGCAAATCCTATCAATTGTTTCCGGAATATCTTCCCCTTCTCTGACTAATCGTTCGTACTTTGTTATCTCTTCTTTTCTCCTATTTATTGACCCTGTCTTTCTCCCCGGTGCCAGAGAATTCAAGATATCATTAAACCTTTTATCAGCTTCTTCATAGCTATTAATGTCATTGGTATCATCAGTGAGATTTCCAATCTTGGCATTAATATCTCCCGTTGCCTCAGTGCGAGAATCACTTTGCCCAATAAAAATAGTCCGCTCAAAGGACTCCTTATTGATTTTAAATATTTCTTCACCTATATTACTTGTATAATCTTTTGAAATAAGATTTGTATTACAATCTCTTAATTCAAATATATCTTCTTTATTTGTTTTGCCAAAATTTCTATTGATTTGATACTTATTCCCATGAATTTCAAATACAATTTGTCCACCATAAACTCCACCCTGCCAAGGTCTAAATCGTTCCCGTTCATTGACCAAACCTTTTCTTTTACGCTCTCCTGAAAAGCCATAAAACATAGCTCTTATAAATGCGGCAAGTGTTGTTTTTCCCCACCCATTTTCCTCGTATATCACATTTGCTCCGGTTGTAAAATCCATGCTAAAATCACTTAGTTTTCCAAAGTTTTCAACATGGCAAGATATTAATCTCATCACATAACCTCCTCTCCGGCAAGAACTTGCAATCCATATCTGATAACAACTCTCTTATCCTCTTCTGAAATATTGTCATCCTCTAGCACACTTCTCACAAATTCTCCCTTTAAGGATTCGTCAAATCTATAATCATCAGCACTAATGCTAATAGTTGTTTCATCCTTGACTTTTACATAATAAAAATCATCTTCAAAATTCTTCTCAATATAATCCAAATTCTTCTCGCACTCTACATCAACCGCACCCTCTAGCACTATTTTAACTAAATCAGATGCCTTACATTCGCAGTGTCTGACACTCGATCTTGCCCTCTCTATCATTTCCCAAGAATTATTACATCCCGTGACGTCTACGCCTACTTCATATAATCTTCTCGTGGCAAAGTCGGCAAATTCTGTTGAATACTGCATTGTATTCTCATCAATATCCAGCACCACAAATCCATGGGGACCGCACTCATCGAATCCTCTTCCCTCGAGGCACCCAGGATAACAATACTTCGCTCTTGGATCAAGCTCCTGAATCTTAGGTTTGTGAACATGACCCAGTGCGAGATAATCAATCCCCTTATTGCGAAGTTCTCTCAGATTAATTACCTCTGTCTTATCTCCCAAATCGCTCTCTGCTTCTTGGCCATGAAGCATAACAATATTAAACTTTGAGGCATCTAATACAAGTGAATTATAGATTTTGGAAGAATTCTCACGGCTTAATTCAATCCCTGAAATCACAACTCTCCCATCTAACTCCTCATACTCTCTCCACTCTTCATCAAACATATATAGATTCTCAGGCAGACTCTCTATCCCCGCCAAGAAATTATCATTATCGTGGTTTCCCTTAAGATAATAGAAATTGATATCTTTGTAATTTTCAAATATTCGAAGCACTTCATTTCGGGTTGTTGCCGATATATTCTTCGTGTCAAACATATCTCCGGCAATCAATATAACGCCTATCCCACAGTCAGAAGCATAATCAACCATCCTCTTAAAAGTATTCAATAGTTCCAGTCTTCTTTCTTTGGCTTTATCTCTGTCCAAGTTTGAATTCATCTTAGAATCCAAGTGCAAATCTGCACAGTGCAATATCTTCATTTGTTGTCCCCTTTCTTGCTATTAATATATTGTTCTCGCGGATGATTTCTGGCATTTACAATCACCCTGCCAGTGGAATTGTTACAGATACCACATTAAGATGATATGCATAACTGTATCTGATATCCGAGGCTATCTTCTGAGCCATGACAATACCTATCTTCGAATATTCATCCTCTCTCTCGTTTATTTCAACAAGAAGAGGATCATATGGCTCATCATAGTTTCTCAATATAATTTCAATCTTATCATCATCTTTAAATGCTTTTATATCCATATAAGATTTATCATTTATATCACCATTCTTCTTCCTATATGCAATATAGTCCGCAGCAATTTCTTCCATGCAAAGAGCACTTATATATGCTATTTTGGTGGAAGAATTGTGCTCATTAAAGTACTTCTGCAATTTTACTGATACAAACGACACGCTCTCCGACTCTATCGGAATGCTAATCTCTAATGCCGTATCGAGATTAGCATATTTCTTTAAAGCCAACAACCT
Source organism: Eubacterium xylanophilum ATCC 35991 (assembly GCF_000518685.1). Classification (GTDB taxonomy): domain Bacteria; phylum Bacillota; class Clostridia; order Lachnospirales; family Lachnospiraceae; genus Eubacterium_F; species Eubacterium_F xylanophilum. Next base: position 73,069 of record NZ_JAEB01000013.1, read on the forward strand.
CTGCAGTGGAACAATAGGCTTTTTATTTATAATTGCAAAAATAGTATAGTACACAATAAAGAATGGAATAAATGAAAAACTGATAGCAATCCATATTCCTGTTACCCCTATCACTCTAGTAAGTACGGCTACAAATATCGGATATAAAATACTGTCAGGAATTACCGATACCACCAGCGATAACATCAGATGGTTTGTCGATTCATATACTGAATTAAATGCAAACGGCACAACAAGAACCATCGTACTTATAGCCACCAGTGTAAGTCCGATGTGCGCATCCACATTTCCCGCTAACTTGTAAAAACTCAGAATCGGATATTGAAGTGCTATGAGCAATGCTGCAACGCCTGCACCAAATATCACACCCCACTTAATTGTGGTTTTAAATGTTCTGCAAATCCCCGCATTATCACGCTCGCCATGAAGAATACCGATAAGCGGTTCACTGGCATATAGCCCACCACGTCCTACCGGTTTTGCTATTGTATTGATAGTTTTTATCATGGCAAATAGCGCCAATACGGCAGTTCCATCCGCAAACACAGACAGAATTATATTATTTATAACAGAACTACATGCGCTGTCAAGAACAGTGTCTATTGATGCCGGCACTCCCCTTCTCAGACAATCAAGTCCATCTATTATATTTCTTTTATTAAGTGCATAAATCCGAAATTTCACACTAATACGTCTTCGCTTCATCATCACAAACGCGAGGACCATTTGCGCAAATGCACCGGCAGCCGATCCAATTCCCAATCCGGCAATCTTGTAATTGTCAGCGAGAAATAGAATAGCCACTATGGAAACCACAACATTTACTGTAATATTAGTGATGCTACTGAACATGCGATCGGTCTGATATCCAAATGTAGCACTCACAAGTTGGAACACGGATCCCACCGCAAAAAAGATAACCATCAAAGAAGCCGTTCGCACATATAGATTTCCAAGCGCTGCTGCCTCAGCCGTTGCCTTTGCTCCACCACCAATAATTACTACGATATTGGTTCCAAAAAGACACAGTGCGAGAAAGATAAGATCTATAATAATAGTCAGGCTAAGCGTAATGGAAAATATTCTGTTATAACTGTCCACATCGCTCTTTCCCAAGCATTGGATAAGTTTCAAATACCCTCCCTGCAAAACCATAGACGTTACAGCTAACATCATACCTATACCTGGTAATCCCATAGCACATGCAGCCACTGCATCTTTCCCCAAAAAGTGTCCGGCAAGAATCGTATCAACCAAAAATGTCATAGATTGCACAAGAGCATAAATCATACATGATGGCATAAAATTCCTTACCATTTTAGTAGACATAACATCTGATTTTAAACTTCTATTCATATTAATCCCTCATACTTTCTTCTAAGTGTTCTATAACGGTGTGGTGCCGTATTCTATAAGCATTTTCTCAGTATTAAATGATGAAAAAATGCAATGCTCTTATATGGCTCCAAATCCGACACTCGCATTTCTAATTCAGCCATTTTTGACTGCCAATCTTCATCCGTGTGCTTTTCCTGATTCTGCTGTAAATCCCAGAAAGCTCGTATTCCAAGAGTTTTTTCGACTGTCAGCTCATCGCACCACTCTTCAACTTGACAATCCTCATAATATCTAATTGCTCCAAACTTAGATGCACTAGAATTCTCTCCATCAAGAAGCCCCAATGCCTTGTCGAAATCATCGAGCAGTACAGCCATCTGCATCACCCGTCCAGCCCTGTTATGTTTTACTATTGATATAAAACCTCCCGGCTTTAATACGCGCTGAAGTTCCGCCAAAACTGTTGCTTTATCATCGATATACTCCAAGACATTATGGCATATTATAACATCAAACTCTCCCTCAGGAAACTCCTTAAGAGCCGTAACATCTCCCACAATCTGCTTATACTCATGGTTTTGCCATGCATCCTTTAACATTTCATCCCATGGCTCCACAGCTACTACATCATTCTTTTCCGCAAAATGGTCTGCAGTAATTCCCTCGCCACTTCCGAAATCTAAAATTCTTTTATCTGATAAATCTCCTAACTGTTCCCAAACTATTCGTTTGAATAGGCGTTCCCAAGCGGGTAAATTCTTTAATTCTTTCAATATCTCACTCCTCCTTAGTAAGAATATAACATATCTCCTCAATATCACCTTGAGAAAAGTTCTTTATCTTTGATTTCACTAATTTCCTCAGATTATCTGGATTATTCTTTCCAATTATATCCATCAATATACTATCAGTGATATCCATTATATCCATCAAAAGTTTTTTCAGTAATCCCAGTGAATTCTCGTCCCATACCATATGCCCATTATGTTTTTCATATGTATATATCATTGTCGACAAATACTTGCGATGTTCTCGAGATACATTTAAGCAATCAAGAGCTGCTACCAAATCAACAAATTGGAGTTTTTCTCCAGGGAACCATGGTTCCATTATCGCCTTTATGACTTGGTTTCTTGCCACTTTCACAGGCACGATTCTCTCCACCTTATCATTCACATATCTCTCTTCCTCCACCGGAGCTTTGGCAACCCTTGTAAGCACCGGTGTTACCCAATCATTTTGGTATACAACAGCTACTCCACTTGGGAGCTTGGCTATCTCGTTAACTTGGTTAGCTGTAAGCCCCATAGAACGACCAACGGCCTCTCTATCCCCTGCCTCCGGCGTGCGAAGAACTATCTTGGTGTTGGTGTTTTTAATTGCAGAGATGTCAACCGAGGATGGCGACTGATCCACAATTATAAAGCCCTCTCCGTATGTTCTTATCTCGGCGATAGTCTGAGTGAGCATTTCCACAGATTTACCCACGAGATCCGACTCAGTTTTATCTGTATTTTTGAGCAGATTATGCGCCTCTTCGAGGACTGTCACATGCTTTAATCCATTGTTATTTGTTTCCTTTTGGTCTGCTCTATATTCATTTAAAATATAGACCATCATACCCATAATCAATGCCTTGGTTTCGATTGATTTCACCCTGCTAATATCAAGGATACAGTTCTGGTCAAATATTCTGCTATAAGGTGTTTGCTCTGATGTAAATATAAATTTATTAAGTCCAACTGTCAGAGACTTTACTCTCGTGATCAAGGCCCCTCTATAATTCGACTTAATATCCGATGCATAATCAGAATTCTCTATCAGCTCATCCAACTGCTCTGCCAATACTTCGAAATCAGGATACTCAATCTCATCGCCGTCAAAGGTTGAAGATCCAAGATCCCATCCAACTGTTTCATAAGATTTTAGCATTGCATCCTTGAAAAAAGATGGCATAGCATCGTACATTGGCCAGCATGCGCTGAATATTTCAACCAAACCATCCACGTGCTCAAGAACATGGATTGAATCCGGAAAGCGGAATGGATTGAGATTGATGAGCTCTGCAACATTGGGATTTGTTGAGAACACATTTACATCTTTCCAGTTCCCGAAGACATCCTTATACTCGCCCTTTGCAGGTTCTATTACAAGAAACGGTATACGGTCCTGATGGAGTTCACAGAGCATCTGATAGACTGTATTGCTCTTACCTGAACCAGTTGATCCGGTGATAAATGTATGCATATTTAGGCTATTATTCTTCAGCTCTACCGGCTTGTTAGTGGTTCTTCCAAGGTCAAATACTTTTCCCAAAGTCATTCTATTCTCCGGTCCCTGAGATTCATCAGAGAAAACTGTATGGTAGACAGTCACTTCCTTGCCAAACTCGGCATGTTCTATCACCGGCAACCCCGACACCGTAACTCTCGGAAGTCCTAGGTGAAGTCCTAGATCCTTGCCGCTTATAGATGTAGTTGCATCTAACAATACTTGATTATCATAGTTTTCTCCGTAGCAAAACAATGGATGAATAAATCTCGATAAACTAGATGTCAAATCTTCATATTTGCCAATTATATCCGGACTATTTTTCCTCCATGAATTAACTGCCGACACTTCTCTTCCCGACTTATCGCCGTTCATCAAGGCCCTATAATTGCTGGCTGCCATCTCGGCTGATGTCATGTCATCCGAGGCAAAGTATCCCGCAACATTCCACATGCCATAGCTGTCATATTCTCTTGTTTTCTGAATCATTTCATCAAGTACATGCAAGACATCGGTAACAGCTTTATTTTCTGTTGTTGTGCTGGTTGTAGTTGACTTAGATTCAGTCTTTTGCTCACTTGGGGCCAACGAAGTAATGAATTGGCTTATCTGACCGCCAATCTGTCCGCCAGCCAAAGTTCCCGTAGCTATTCCTACGCTTTTCGCAGCATTTCCCACTAATCCGCCGCTAATCATTCCACCCACAGAAGCCACTAATCCTCCTATCATGGACGCTTTTTGCTTTCCACTCATTTCAAAGAATGACTTATTTTTCGATGTGCTCCTGGACTCATTATACGAGAACTGCACTTTCTGGAATGGAGACCAATTAGTATACATTTGCTGATAAAAGTTTCTAAGCTCCTGGATGTTTTCGGAAGCTTGATTTTCGGCAATGATAATTCCGATGTATCTCCTGCCTTCCATGGAGAGGGCAAGTTTTTCTATTCCCTGTACAAATTCCTGATTGTTTTGTCCCTTTTCACTCTTAGGACTACCCACAACACTTACTGATGCAACATTATCTCTGGAAGATATTCTTTCAGATAACTCTGCTATTTTCCTTCTGTCAACACCGGATATTCTTGTTCCGGGAAAATGTCCCACCAATGTATTTTTTAAAGTTTCGCCGAGAGAAACAGTAGAGCACTTCAGCCTTTCATCAGTCTCATTATTTCGAACACCTATGTAAAAATCAGTCTTTTCCCCATCGGAATCTAACATAATAAATACGCTTGCATTATATGTTGACAGCGTATTAAATACAGTTGTAAATTTATCTGTAACTATCTCGTCTTTGGAATATACCATCTCTGAAACTTTATATAATCTAATATTATCTATGATATCATCCTCTAACGGAAGAACGCGCAATGCAGGTACAATGCGCATTTCTTCAAGTCTTGAGAGATACTTTTTTCTCACAAATTCCTCCGCAATTTGGAGCTTATTTCTATCATCTGCGGTGATTACAGGAGTACTATTATCTAACACTTCAATATCATTATATTTTTCCATAAATTATCTCCCTTCGATTTCTCTAAGCTTCCCGTCAAAATCTGTTAACCAGGAGATTTCTGCACGTCTTGCGTTCTGGTCATCTGTCATCTGACTTGAAATACCTTCTTGCTTTTCCTTCAACTCGGAGAGTATCTCGTTTAGTCTACTCTCGTAGAATGAGGTCATGTTGTCCTTATGATCCTCCAAAGCCTTCATTCGCTTTATATACTCCTCTGTAATTACTCCAGATACTTTCTTTTCAACTGTCTGACGCCATACTCTGCAGTTGTACTCAACTACAATATCCGGCTCCTCCAAAGTATCTGTAATTCCACTAATAAATGTTCCTATGATTCCCTCTTTGGGCTTTTCATAGGTCTTGTCCTTAAGTACGAGGAGCTCTGCAGATATGTCAGGAATCTCCTTTTTCTCAAATTTTTGATCATCTATCTCCGAGTAATCATCTTCAATCATATCAGGAGTTGCCTCGCGGAATATCCTTCTTCCCTCATCAGATATACTCTTCTTATAAACAAAGTATAGCCAATCAAATTGCTTGTAGAATTCATCATAATTCTGCTGAAAATAATTATTGTAATTCTCTGCCATCTTGGCTCCCTCATCGAATCCTACAATCCTTAATTTCATACTTTTCCATTCTAATACTTTCTCTAATAGCTCAGAATATATCTTCTGCCATGAGGAAAAATCAGATGTAATATTTTCTATTTTTTGACTTTTATATTCCTCTATATTCTTCAAGCCTTCCTTTACTAGTTCTATCTGCTTATCAATATCATCCATGTCAATTTGATTGACCTCATTTTGCAAATCACCTGTTTTCATTTCTTCCTCAAATTCTGTCCTGAGGCGCTCAACCTTGGCTCTCATTATATCGATATACTTTCTTATATAAGATGTTATAGGATAGAATTCAATATATTTCCAGAACAAATTATCATCTATTTGCTTAATTATATTGGGGTTTTTTACTCCGATATCCTCTAGGACGCGTATAGTTTCCTTGTTAATATCGTTCATCAAGAAAAATATTTGTCGCTGCTTCACATCATGACGCTTAAGAATACTTGTGATAATATCCATCATCTTATCAAATGACATACTAGCACAATCGACAACAATCGGAATATCCGTCAAATCCACATTCTCAAACTCCACAGAATCACTTATATACTCAAGTGAAATCTTTATACCCTCAAAGCTATATTGCCCCAAATCCCTATCACCTACTACAATCACAGTGCAGTCCTCGTCTAGCAAATCATTATCAGAATCTTCTAAACCATTATATCTACCTTGGTTTTCAGCCAACCACTTTCGCAATTCAGCAATCTTTGCAACAATTTCTTTTCTGCTAATTATCTCTTTTTTCAGATCAAAGACCACCTCTGGCTCTCTCACATTCTCTGCCGCAAATGCTCCCACAATCTCATCATAATCAAGCTTAGTTCCGATAAACTCAAGCTCAAAATCATATCCATTCATCTCATTGTATAATATTTCTGGCACCCTGCACGCCCACGCGCTGAGGGGAGCTGCAACATACTTTTCCACCTGACTGTTGATCCGCGGAACATTTCCATTAAATATAAATCTGTACTCCATCATGTATGGATTGAATTTCATCTCAACTTTAACCAATACTTTTACCTCCTCCATACTCCGAATCTCACGACAATATAACAACATTATAACATATTTTTGAAATTTTTGTCACAAAACCTATCTGAGATTTGTTATTATTAGTGTAAGATGTGAAACACATGTGTAAAACATCATATCCTTAAGACGATATGATTCTAAAAAGGTGAAAGGACCAAGGACTATGACAAAAAAACAAAAGCAGTTTATCGAAAGCTGCTACAGACTATATGAGCAAAAAATGTACCATGTGGCCTATAGCATTCTCCACGATGAAGGAAAAGCAGAGGACGCAGTTCACGATGCATTTTTGAATCTGATAAAGAAAAATATCCAATTTGATGAGCCCGAATCAGCTGATTGCAAGCGATTTATCATCACTGTAATTAGGAACGCTTCCATAAATATTTACAATAAGAAAATGAGGGAGAGCAAGTTGCTATTTTTTACAGAGAAAGATGACCATGCCATTGCTGCCCCCGAGTCATCAGATAATGATTTGTCAGAAATCGAGGACAAGCTGGATGGCCTGCCCGAAAAATATAGAAAAATAGTCCGCTATCTTGTCATCGACGAGTATAGCACCAAGGAAACCGCCAGTTTACTGGGAATCACAGAGGCAAATGTACGAAAGAGATATGAGCGTGCCCGAAGAATGCTCAGTAGTTCATTGAATCAGTAAAGGAGATTTGATTATGAATAATACAAAGAATACAGATAAATATACGTTCCCGGAAATCAGTGTAGAAGATTTTGATAACATGGGAAACCTTGAAGATCACGTCTTTTCCGAGAAGTATAATCAAAGAAAAGAAAAGGAGATTATCGCAATGATGAAAAAAAATAGATTATTTGGAAACCGTTTTGCAAAAGTTGCTGCCGCAGCATTCCTTGTTTTGGCAACTCCAGCTGCCGTTTATGCTATAGCTAATAACCAAATTGCCAATGGATTTTGGGGTAACGATACCAAGCAAAACGTGGCTTCGCACACATTTACAACTGTAGAAGAAGCAAAAATCAAGGATGATGGAACTGTCTCCACAACTAAATCCAAAATGCCAAAAGTCGAGTATGTTCCCGCAGATCAAAAACTTGTCGACAAGTATATCGGCGACAATCTATCCTTTGAGCCAATAGTGAAGAAAGTAGCCGGAACAACTATCACAGTGAACTCCGCCGTTAAGGACAAAAACTCAGTTATAGTTGGATATACTCTTGAAAAGAAAGGTGGCATAGACTTCTTAAATTACAGCCAGCTCGACAACGAAACCAAAGGTGCTTGGCTCAATGAAGACAAGGCAACTTTCTCATACAACTTCCTGGAATGCGCCGGAAAAACTTTCGTTGATTTAAAGAAATCCACTGGTGATAAGCTTTACTGCTACGATTATATGCAGTTTAACGAGGATAGTTTCGATGCAGAGCATCTGACACTTAACATTACCGAGTATACAAAACCGCTTGCCAAGGTGCTAAGCAAGGATAATTCCAAGGATTATATCAAGAATAATACCGCTGTCAGCATTCCGCTTGCCGCAAAGACATCTATGCATACTTTAAGCGATGGCAAAGATAGCTCCATCGATTTATCAGCTATTTCCATGAAAATTAATCTTGGCAAGAGCTCGGGAATCAAAGATTTAGGCGAATCAGAATACATGTCTGAGGGAATTTATAGAGTAGAAATCAATTACAAGGACGGAAGCAAATACACGGTATCAGAGCGTAATATTGATTCTCCTGATCTTGGCATCACACATAAATGTGACTCTGAAATCGCCAACTACTCATATCTCTGCGGTGGAACAAGAGATGAAAACATTATATTTAATAGAATTGTAGATGTTGATAATATCGCATCCGTTACTGTCAACGACGTAACCTATACTATTAAATAAATATTTATTTGCAATAATTGTCTTACAGGAAAAATTGTCTTACAAGCAAAGCTTGTAAGACCAGCAATATGCGTTTCCAAAAAGGCTAGACAAGGTTTCCCCGGTCTAGCCTTTTCTATTATTCTCTTAATTTATCAAGCTTTCCACAATCCATGCAAATTACAATATGCATAAACCACTTCAACCTTTTCACCATCACAAACTTTAAAGTCAGCAGCAGGTGCTTCCCCGGCAGATAGATTCTTTCTATAAACACCCTTATCCGTCTGAACAACAATCCACTCGATAAAGTGCTCCTCTACCATTGGATGGTCTACTTCACCAACCACAACATTGACATCATTGCCATCCTGTTTCCATACAGGTACATGCTTTTCCACTGCGCCATCGCTTGTCCCAGCTTTGAGTTCCTCCATAGGCTGTCCACAACAACTCACAGGCACCCCGCTGTCTGCTATTTTCTCGATGATATTTCCACATACTTTACACTTGAAAAATTTTAATTCCATATGATTGTTTCTCCTTTCCCATAGGTAACATAATCTTCTCGGGCTGACGCCCTGTCTCAACCTTTATTATACTATAATTCATTCTCCGTTGGCAAGGATTCTGTCATACATATAACAAATATTGCCTAACTTCTTCTAGGTTTTCTAAAATTACTTCTGCCTTACTCTCCATCTCATCATCAGGCGGCAACAAATCAGGCACCATAATAACCCTCATATTTCCTGCATGAGCTGCCCTGACGCCATTATATGAGTCCTCTATAACATAGACATCCTTGACATCGAGTTCGATGAGCTCACATGCTTTAAGAAAAATATCCGGCGCAGGCTTGCTTTTCTCGACAAAGTCTCCCGTTACAACTTCATCAAAATAGTCCAATATTCCCGCATCCCTCAGCTGGTTAACCGCTGTTTCATACCTGGTCGACGTAGCCAATGCAATGCGAATCCCGCGTTCTTCTAAGGATGCCAACAACTTCTTCACACCATTTTTCATGGGAAGTCGCCCACCATCATATTTCTCATGATAAATCTGTGATGCTTCCTGAGCATATTCATCATATGGAAAATCCTCTCCGTATTCCTTCTTCATTATCTCTCGACTTTTGCTTTTAGTGGTTCCAATACACTCCATTGCCGTCTTCTCAATAAAAGGAATACCATATCTCTTAGCAACTTCTTTCCAGCAATCAATCACACAGACTTCCGAATCAAATATAACACCATCCATGTCAAACAAAACGCCCTTAAATTCTTGCATCATTAACCCTCCAAGTACTTATATAATAGTTTATATAAATGTTCCGTTTCCTCTTTTGTCAACTTCGATCCCTGTTTACTCAACTCAACCGGGATATCCTTGCACTTTTCCTTAAGCGCCATTCCCTTTTCTGTAATACTCACAACTGTGACACGCTCATCTTCCTTTGAGCGTTTTCTCGTAACATATCCCTCTTTTTCAAGTTTTTTTAGGAGCGGAGTCAATGTTCCCGCGTCTAGGTGAAGGGTGCTTCCCAACTGCCCAACTCTTACACTCTCCTCTTCCCAAAGCACCATAAATACAATATACTGCGTATACGTGATTCCAAGGGGCTTGAGAAAAGGAGTGTAAGCACTAACTATCTTTCGTCCGCATGCATAAAGGGGAAAACATAATTGATTTTTCAACAAAAGCTGTTCATATTCCTGCGCCATAATCTCGTCACCTCTTAACTTATAGTAACCCTTCTACAAACTTATCTACGTCCTTCATCTTAGCTGTTGGCTCAAATCTTGCAACGACATTACCACTTCTGTCGATTACAAACTTTGTAAAGTTCCACTTAATCTCAGAGTTATTCTTGTAGTCTTTGTCAATCTTAGAAAGCATAGCTCCCATCGCCAAAGCCTTTGGTCCTTTCCCGAATCCTTCAAAGCCCTTCTGCTCCTTCAAATACTTGAACAAAGGAATGGCATTCTCTCCATTTACATCAGACTTTTTCATCTGAGGGAACTGAGTGTTGTACTTAAGAGTGCAGAACTCATGAATCTCCTCGTCTGACTCAGGCGCCTGTCCCGCAAACTGATTACAAGGCACGTCAATAACCTCGAATCCCTGGTCATGATACTTCTCATACATCTCTTCAATGTCCTTATAATGTGGTGTGAATCCACATCCTGTTGCCGTGTTAACAACGAGAACAACCTTGCCCTCATAATCCTTCATTGACACTTCTTCACCAGAAGCTGCAGTTACACTTTGATCATAAAATCCCATATCATAGTCCTCCTTTGAAATTTTATATTTGACTATATTATATTTTATCAAATGTATTTTGTCAACACTTTTTTTTTGGGGGCTGTCGCACTAACGATTAAAAATCGTTAGTGTGCAGCTCCTTTTTTAGTCTAAAATCAAGGGAATTATCCTAATTTTTTTGATAACAAGCATGTATTCCAGAAAAAGGCGCACTTATCTAAGCCCTGTTGAAAAGCCATTTTAACTTTTTAAAATTTATGCGGCTCTCAAAGGAAATAAATGTGTCCCAGTTCTGCCATTTTGTATTTTGTTATGAAGTTTATATCGGGGGAGGAAGGGCCGTGAGAGCTGGCGGGGGAGAGGGTGATGCGGTGGTTTTGGTGGTTAGTACGGCTAGAATGGCGAGAAGAAGAAATCTAG
>NZ_JAEB01000014.1:0-24184 GCF_000518685.1 Eubacterium xylanophilum ATCC 35991
AAGGCGTGAGGGGCATGCCTATTTGAAAAAGAAGGATTTGGCATGCCCCGAGAGTGGGAGAGACTTGATTGATAAGGCGTGGGGGGCATGCCTATTTGAAGAAAGAGGATTTGGCATGCCCCGAGAGGGGGAGAGACTTGATTGAGAAGGAGTGAGGGGCATGCCTATTTGAAAAAAGAGGATTTGGCATGCCCCGAGAGGGGAAGAGGCCAACCAGAGAGAGACTTCAATGCGCATACACCTAGTCTCGAGTCGGTTGGACTCTTCCTGTTTTTAGGCTGTCTTAGTGCGATAGCCCCTTTGCCATAATAACATCAGTTTGGACAAATCTAAAAAAAAGTGTTATAATATCAAATGTTTGAAACTTATAATTATCAATTATTGTATAAGGAGAATCACATGTTTGCAGAAGTATATATATCTTTATCGAGAAAGAAAGTTCAGATAATCAGCGAGTGCAAGATTTATCCAGATATGCAGGAGGCTGTATGTTACCAGGAGCTTGAGGGAGATTATCAAGTTTTAGTTATGAAGAAGAAGGACTTTTACAGTAAATTTAAGCCTGTGTCCCCTCCGGTTCAGGTGCCGGTTACACGCGAAGATACGGTTGTTGCGGAGAAAGCCGAGGAGCGGAATATTTTACTGGATTTTCTCGATGCTACCACTTATGAGGAGAAAATCAATATTATGACTGAGCACCGAGATGACTTCGACGATCATATGCTCAACAATATGGCGGTGAGCCTTGATATTCCTATTATTGAGGACAAGGATATGTATTCAGTGATTTTGAACGAGCTAAGAATTAAGAATAGATATGAGATTCAGAATCGATTGAGGAGCTGACAAGATATGAGAGAAATGGAATTTAAGATGGAGCGGGAAGGTCTCGTGGAGATTGGTGATGAGGTGGAAGTGACGGAAGGTGTACTTCCAAGTGCGTATTATTATACTATTATTCCTGCGGTGGCTATGTCTGCTAACATCCCTTTTTCTGAGAGGCTGGAGACCAGAAAGGGCGTTGTAAAGGACATAATTCACAATGAAAAGGGCTTCTATGTCCTGGTGGAATTTTAATTATTTAATACTTTTTTATACTTTTGCCATTTTTTTGTCAAGACATAGTGAAAAAATGGTAAGGGCTAGAGAAATAAATATAAGCGAGGAATCAAGATGGAAAGAAAGAATGTATGGGAAACATATGATGAAGATCAGATGAAAAAGTGCGACGCTATATGCGATGAGTACAGAGAATTTCTCTCGGCTGGAAAGACGGAGAGAGAGTGCGTCAAGTTGACAATTGATGCAGCAAAGAAGTGCGGATATAGAGATCTTCAGGAGGTTGATGAGATCAAATCCGGAGATAAGATATATGCAGTTAAGATGAATAAGATGGTAGCTCTCTTCAATATCGGTGAGAAGTCCATGGAGGATGGAATGGCTATCCTCGGGGCACATATCGATTCACCAAGACTGGATATTAAGCAGAATCCACTTTATGAGGAAGACGGTTTTGCTTATCTTGACACACATTACTACGGTGGAATCAAGAAGTATCAGTGGGTGACGATTCCGCTGGCAATACACGGCGTGGTTGCCAAGAAAGACGGAAGTATTATAGATATAAATATCGGAGAAGATGAAAATGATCCGGTATTTTGTATAACAGACTTGTTAATTCACCTTTCAGCAGAGAGGATGGAGAAGAAGGCAAGTAAGGTGATTGAAGGCGAGGAACTAGACATTCTTTTTGGAAGTATTCCATTGGCTGACGAAGAAAAAGACAAGGTCAAAGCGGGTGTCCTTAAGATTTTAGAGGATAAGTATGGCTTTGATGAGGAGGATTTCTTGTCGGCAGAACTTGAGGTTGTTCCGGCAGGCAAGGCTAGAGAAGCTGGAGTTGACTCGAGTATGATTATGGGATACGGACACGATGACAGAGTGTGTGCATTCACTTCATTGAAGGCGATGCTTGCTGTGGAGAATCCAGAGTATACCACATGCTGTTTGCTAGTGGACAAGGAAGAGATAGGAAGTGTGGGTGCCACGGGAATGCAGTCCAAGTCATTTGAGATTATGGTGGCTGAGATTCTTAGCAAGATGGGAATTCAGTCAGAGTTGGCGCTCAAGAAGTGTTTTGCCAATTCTAGGATGCTTTCTTCAGATGTGTCTGCAGCATACGATCCTACATTTAAAGCTGCCTATGAGAAGAAAAATGCAGCATTTTTTGGCAAAGGAATGGTATTTAATAAGTTCACAGGTTCGAGAGGAAAATCTGGAAGTAATGATGCAAATGCCGAGTATATGGCAAAGATCAGAGCTATTCTCGATAAGGATGGAGTAATGTTCCAAACCAGTGAGCTTGGAAAAGTCGATGTAGGTGGAGGCGGTACAATTGCTTATATCATGGCATTGTACGGAATGCAGGTTATCGATTGTGGCGTGGCAGTGCTTAACATGCATGCGCCATGGGAAATAGTCAGCAAGGCCGACGTCTATGAGACAGAGAAGGGATACGAAGTATTCCTTAAGAATATATTTAGTTGACTTTTATAGGTATTATTATTATAATTATAAAAGTGGGTTTCAGCATTTGTGAGGAGTATGATGAAATATCATCATATTTTAATAAAAAAAAGGAGACAAAGAAAATGAAATTGAAAATTCAGAGTTTGATGCTTGCATTGAGCGTTCTTGTTCTTGCATTCATCGTAATTCCAAGTACAGCAGATGCTGCTTCAGCAGTTACTGTACGTCAGACGGGACAGGGTAATAACTATGTCACTATTTCTCATGATGTGGCATCAATCATTGGAACTAAGAGATTTGCTGTTCAGGCAAGTACTGACAAAGTGAATTGGTCATCTGTTGAGACTAACACAGCAGCAACACAGACAACAATTCGTGGTCTTGCATCAGGTAGAACTGTTTATGTGAGAGTTAGACTTGTTTCACCTTCAACTACAGGATGGACTGATTATGAAGCAGTAACAGAGCCAGCTAGTACTACTGCAATGATTGGCTTGAGACAGACAGCTGCAACAACAGATTCATATACTGTTTCTTGGAATGCTATTCCGGGAGCGAACATTTACAAAGTATATGAGATTAATTCTAGCAATTTGATTGCTACTGTTGCAGGTACTTCTTTCAAGAGAACCGGCGTACCGGCTGGTCAGAAGAGAAGAGTATACGTTGAGCCAGCTCGTAGAGCTTCAAATGGTTATATTGCGGCAAGTGGTTATAGCTATGTTGGTATCAATGCTGTAACATCACCATCAAAGCCAGCAAAGAATGCATTTGGTATTCAGGATATCCTTTCTTCTACAGGAAAGATTATGTTCCGTGGAATCACTAATGGTGCAAGCTGCGATGGATATGAGATCGTAGGTCACTATCTCAAGAGTGGTAAGAAAGCGTTCTCTGGTTCAGCAGGTGGACTTGTTAGTTCAACAGGATACATCTCAGTTAAGAAGGGCGGAACATACAAGTACAAGATGAGATATTATGTATATGGTGAGAACAATCAGAAGTTCTACTCTGCATGGTCTCCAGTAAGATATTTCGCATTCAATGTAGTTGGTGGAAAGTCACACTATAGATTTGGATCTAAGACATATACTTCACTTAAGCCTACATGGAACAAAGTTCAGCTTGCTAAGAAGTATATCGTATATGTTTCAACAAGCGAGAAAACCGGATTCAAGAAGGTTAAGACTGTAAGTGGTAAGAAGAGAGGATGTACACTTACTCGCTTCAAGGGCAAGAAATTCTCAAGAAGAAAGACTTACTACATCAAGGTTGTTTCTAAGGTTAAGTACAAGAAGAAGTATATCAAGCTTGATTATCATCCAGTAATCAAGACATTATCTTGGTAGGATTTTGTATTAATTTGAAAAGAGGTTTTGTTTATATATGAAAACAAGAAACGTAAAGATGGTTTTTATCATATTGATGTTTCTATTAATTCTCATGTATACAAATACAAATAATGCTGCGCGGTCGTTCGCTAAAAAGAACGACCGCGTGTTGAGCGTTGTGACACCTAAAGGTAAGAGAACTATTACCCTGGGTTTAAAGGAAAAAACCAAGGCCAGCATTAAGGGAAAAAATTTGGGAAGCATTAAGAAGAACCTGAAGTGGAAAAGCAATCATAGCAGTATTGTAAAAGTTAATAAGAAGGGTTCGATAGTTGCAAAGAAAGTTGGAACTGCAACTATAACAGTAAGAGCGAAGGGAACTAAGAAAAAGGGTTCTATCGTGGTTAAAGTAATAAGAAAAGTTACTGGAGTTAAGATGACTACTCCGTCTCTATCGCTTGAGGTTGGATCAGGTGCGACTTTGTTAGCGGTAGCGAGTCCACAAAATGCAACCAAAAAAAATATAAAATACTATTCAAAAGATAGCAGTATAGTGAGCGTCAACTCCAAGGGAGAGATTAAGGCGCAAAAAAAAGGAAGCACAACTGTCTATGCTAAGAGCACAGATGGATCAAATAAAGTAGCTTCTTGTAAGGTTAATTGCCTTATATATTCCAGCAGCATTAGTATAACAAAAGATGTTAATTCAAGTATTCTCAAAGTGGGAGATACTATGCATATCAGTGCCAAGGTTGCCCCTAGCAATGCCAACAATACAGGTGTTAGATTTAGCAGTTCTAATACCAAGGCATTTGTAGTAAGTCCAGAGGGGGTTGTTGCGGCAGTTGGAGAAGGTAAAGCGCGAATTGATGTGAGGGCGGCAGATGGAAGAGCCTATAATCACATTGATATGGAGGCATATATTATGGAGATAAAGGGACAAAAGCTTATTGCTCATAGAGGATATAGCTCGGAAGCACCGGAGAATACTGTTCCGGCCTTTCAGATGGCTGTAGATAAGGGGTTCTTCGGGATAGAGTGCGATGTCCAGAAGACAATCGATGATAAGTATGTCATTATTCATGATGATACACTTACTAGAATATGTGGAAAAGAGTACAGGGTATCAAGCCTTGATTTTGATAGATTGAGAAGTTTGCCAATTATTGCCGGAGAGAATATTTCTAAGTATGAGGATTTGCGAATTCCAACATTAGAAGAATACTTAGAAGTGGTAGCCAAAAGTGATAAGGCTCATCCTTTTATAGAGCTCAAAGCAAAATATAGCAAAGAAGAAGTAGACGAGATAGTGGATATTGTCTCTGATTATAAGCTGGATGACAGAGCATTTTTCATAAGTATGCATCAGGATGATATCGAATATTTGCTTGAAAACGAGAAAGTAGATAAGTCTAGAGTTCAGTATGTATATGGCGCGGAGGAGACCAACAAGCTAATCGATGTGCCGGATAAAACTGTTGAATGGTGCATCGAGCGAGGAATAGGTCTTGATACGAGATATAACTTGCTTACGGCGAATGCGGTTAAGAAACTACATGAAGCCAATCTGCCAATCAACACATGGACTGTTAATACGATTGAGACGGCATACAAGCTCATCGAAAATGACGGCGTTGATATGTTGACTACGAATTTTTATTTGAACAAATAGTCCGCTAGTTGTTCATAACCAAGAGAAAAATGGAGGACCATATGATTTCACCTTTAACACTGACAATTCTTGTGATTTGCGTGATAGTTGCAGGTGCTGCAATTGCATTCCCATACTTGCAAATTCATAAGAGATCATCTAATCTTGAAACCGGATTGCCAGGAGCTTTTTGTTATGGAGCATTGGGCTATCTATGGAGCTACTTGTTCTATATGTTTGTGGGAGCGATGTTACTAAGGATAGGCTTTTTCAAACAAAATACCGGAACTATGGTTACTCTCCAAGTTATACTTACTCTTGCATCAACAGGTCTAACGGCCTTGGCGATATTCTGGGGTATCTACCTAACTAACCAAAAGGCTGTTTCCATGTACAGAAGTGTTGCAGTGGGAACGGGATTTGCCTTCGGAAAGATTGCCAGCGACTTGCTTTACCCGTATATTTACAGCTTTTACTTGGGACTCAAGATTAACGCCGGCGCAACCGGAATTGATGAGAAAGTAAGGCAGTCAATCATTACTACGACCAATGGAAGCCTCGTATCAGGAACGATTAAGTGTATATTGATGACCATTTTTATCATCTTAATTGCGATTTATATGGGACATTATTATACCAACAAGATGCCTAAGCAGTCATATATTGTCGGAGTGATTATATATGAGACGTTGATGATTATTAACCTGATTATCAGCAATCTTTTGGATGGTACACCAAAGGATGTTGTCCTAATAATAATATATGCAATCCTTGCTGCTTTGGTGATGCCTGTGATTCTTACTTGGTTCAATGAGGGAAAAGTCGAGAATCCGATAGTATTGTTCGAGAGGATGAAGAATGGAAATAATAAGGCTTGATAAATTTATATCAGAAAACACAGAGTTTTCTAGAGCTCAGGTCAAAAAGTTGATTAAGATGAAGCGAGTAATGGTGGATTCAGATGTTGCAACAGGACCTGATCAGAAGATAGATATTGATGAAAGCATAGTATATATTAGTCCTTCGGCAGAAGAAAGCCGGAGGATAATTTTTAAGCAAGACAAATATCAATTCATAATGCTCCACAAGCCTGCGGGAGTGGTAAGTGCCACCAGAGACAGGGAGGAGACCGTGATAGATTTGATTACGTCAGATAACTACATGGGTGCTAAAGGCGATGCACCAATGGTCAAAAACGATATATTTCCCATGGGAAGGCTGGATAAGGACACAGAAGGACTTCTGATCTTGACCAATGACGGTGAGCTCAGTCACAAGTTACTTTCCCCAAGAAACCACATTTCCAAGACATATTATGTGGAACTTGAAAATATTCCGAAGGATATGGATATACAGAGAATCGAAAGTGGAATGGATATAGGCGAGAAGAATATAACAAAGCCTGCAAAGTACGAAAAAATCGACGATAAGTCGGGTTTTCTCACTATAACAGAGGGAAAGTTCCATCAGATCAAGAGAATGTTTATGGCTGTGGATAATAGGGTTGTTTATTTGAAGAGAGTCAGTATGGCAGGGATTGAGCTTGATCCAAGCCTTCCGCCCGGAAAATGGAGACTGCTGACCGAGCAAGAAGTAGAGAAGCTCAGGAGGAATTAGATGGCAAAGAAGAATTATTACTGCGTTCTCGCGGGGAAAACCCCGGGGATTTATAAGACTTGGAATGAGTGTAAGGCTCAGGTCGACGGATTTCCGGGTGCAAAGTACAAAGGATTTTCTCTTTTGGAAGAAGCGGAAGAGTATATGAAGAGTGGTGGTTTTGATATAGGTCTTGCTATGAAAAGCCCAGATATGGTAAATGACAATCATGATGATGACGAGTCTGAGAAAACCATCTTGACCGGTGAGTCTGCAGTCGCTTATGTAGATGGAAGTTATGATGATTTGACTGGAGACTACAGTTGTGGAATAGTGTTTTTCTACAACGGTAAGACCAAGGAAATATCACTAAAAGGGGAGAATCAAGACCTGGCTGAGATGAGGAATGTCGCAGGTGAGATTATGGGAGCGAAGCTTGCGATGGAGATGGCAATAGAACAGGGTATAGGCAGTCTTGAAATTTATTATGATTATAAAGGGATAGAAGAATGGTGCCTTGGACGTTGGAAAACCAACAAAGCAGGCACCATTGCATATAAGTCATATTATGATTCCATCAAGGACAAACTTGATGTAAAATTCAAAAAGGTCAAAGGTCATTCGGGTGATAAGTACAATGACCTTGCAGATAAGCTTGCCAAGGAGGCCTTGGGGCTTATATAGTTATTAAAGCAGTCTTTTCATGGCCATGTCACAGAATTCCATCTGGGAATCAACTGTGGCTATGCCGCGATGAGACTGTCTTTTATATATTCCGCCGTTAATCTTTACCGGGCTATCGTGCTCCGGATCGATGGAGCTGTCAGGCTGTAAGATCTGTGCTTGTTTGTTATCAGCTAATTGGGTGTCCAGAATATTTCTGATTCTACCCTTCAAATCCTCGTCTTCTACAGGGAAAAGTATTTCTACTCGTTTGTCGAGATTTCTAGGCATCCAGTCGGCACTTCCCATGTAAATCTCAGGTTTTCCGTTGTTTTCGAAGTAGAAGATTCTAGAGTGTTCCAAAAATGTTCCGACTATCGAGCGAACTTCTATATTCTCACTTAATCCCTTTACACCTTGCTTAAGGCAGCAGATGCCTCGGACAATCAACTGAATCTTCACACCCGCAGCAGATGCATCATAGAGAGCATCAATTATTCCCGGGTCACAGAGGGAGTTCATCTTGGCGATGATGTGAGCATCATGGCCTTTTTTGGCATTGTCTCGCTCGCGATTGATGAGAGAGATAAACTTGCCTCGGAGCCAGATAGGCGCAAGACTCAACTTGTTCCATGCGAGAGGCTCTGAGTAACCGGAAAGCATGTTAAATACGGCAGTTGCATCCTCGCCGTAGAGGCGTTTGCAGGTGAACATACCCATGTCTGTATATAGTTTAGCCGTGGAATCGTTGTAATTTCCGGTTCCAAGGTGCACATATCTTCGAATTCCATCGTCCTCTCGTCGCACCACCAGAGTTATCTTGCTGTGGGTCTTGAGTCCCAGCAAGCCGTAGAGCACGTGGCATCCGGCTTTTTCAAGTTTTCTGGCCCAGACGATATTGTTTTCCTCGTCGAAACGCGCTTTGAGCTCGACCAAAACTGTAACTTGCTTACCATTTTCTGCGGCATCAGCCAAAGCGGCAATGATAGGAGAGTTGCTACTTACTCGGTATAGAGTCTGCTTGATAGCCAACACGCTTGGGTCTTTGGCAGCAGTTTCGATGAATTTTACTACCGGTGTAAAGCTCTCATATGGATGATGCAGCAATATATCCTTTTCTTTTATCTGATCAAATATAGATTTGTCAGGCTGGATATCCCTAGGGACTTGTGGGGTAAATGGCTTGTCCTTCAGGTGATCAAACCCTTCAAGGCCATAAACTTTCATGAGGAAAGTAAGGTCAAGGGGACCTGAAATCTTGAATATATCTTCGCTCTGAATCTTTAATTCATTTTTCAGTATTTTCAGCAGCCTCTTGTCCATCCCTGCTTCAGTTTCAAGCCTTATGGCTTCTCCCCACTGACGTTTTTTGATCTGTTTTTCTATCTCTATCAAGAGATCCGCAGCCTCGTCCTCATCGATGGTCAGATCCGCGTTTCTCATGACACGGTATGGAGCAGCAGTTAAAACTTTATAGCTAAGGAAAAGTTTCTGAATATTTTTCTCTATTATCTGTTCTAGCAGGATGATAGTGGTTTCCTCTGGATTGTCCGACGGAATTTCCACAACTCGCGGAAGAACAGATGGAACCTGAACTGTTGCAAAGTCAATGGTATTTTTGTTCTTTTTATCCCTTATGAGCGCAGCAATGTTAAGGGTTTTGTTGCGAATAAGGGGAAATGGTCTGGAAGAATCCACAGCCATAGGCGTGAGAACGGGATAGACCTCTCTGGTGAAAAAGTTGTCCACATAGTTGGCCTGTTCATCACTTAAATCCTCATGCTTAGTGACTATGTTGAGCCCCCGAAGCTTGAGTGCAGGTATGAAGGAATTGTTGTAAGTATGATACTGATTTTCAACAAATTCGTGAACCCCGATTGAGATGGCTGCAAGCTGCTCTTCCGGAGTCATACCCGACATGTCCTTCTTGGTATAGTTGGCATGAACCTGATCTTTGAGGGAAGCCACGCGAATCATGATAAATTCATCCAGATTTGACGCGGTGATGCTGAGGAATTTCAAGCGCTCCATCAGCGGAACGGTCTTTGATTGTGCCTCAGATAAAACTCTATAGTTAAAGCCCAGCCAGCTGAGCTCTCTGTTGTAATATTTTGTCAATGCAATCAATCCTTTCTCATTACTAATCTATCTGCGCTTTCGCAACACAGGCCTGATGCCAAATGCTTCTTCGAACACGTCCGCTTTTCTGTGGAACATGCCCTTTTCGAGAGTGATATCTGCCAGAGTTTTGGCATTAATCTGCAGAATATTGTCTTTTACAGACATGGTAACTTTGTTAATCTTCTGGGAGTTGCTCTTGTCGAGTACATTGGCCAACTTGAGTATCGCACAGAGTTTAACAACAGTTATATATTCGTCCCTTGTCATCTCGTCGCCGATTTCACTGTAGGGCGGGAAAAATTCTTTGTTATAGAGAATTATATTTGCAACCATAATTCTCTCTTGGTGAGATATTCCGATTATCTCTGTACTTGTGACGATTTTATAAGAATTCTCCCTGGTCTTTGCGAGATTGATAAATGCTCCGCAACTGTGGAGAATGGCGCTTAGTTGCAACAAAAGTCGCTCTCGTTTTCCAAGGCCATGAAACTTCTTAATCGCGTCGAAGATGTCCGTTGCAAGACTCGTCACATTATCTATGTGGGCCATATTGGTGTGATAGCGCTCCGCAGTATTACGTGCTGCGTATATAATATCTTTGCTAAAGTCGTGGTTGTATGAAAGCTTAATCTTTTTTTCGGCATATTCAGCCACGATACTGTCGCAAAAGTCAACTGCCGACAGGTATATATCGCTACATTTGGTCAGCTTTGCAATCTTTTTGAGAAGAATATATGCAGGGATGGAAATCTTGGTCTCGTCGGGTTTGCTGAGTTCAGAAATGTGCAGTTTTCCAAATGCCTTCCTGCTCAAGTGGCCATCGAAGTCTCTGATAGAATCTGACAGTCTCTGACGCATGGCAGGAACTTTTTGCCCCGTGACAATAATATTTTTGATTTGCTTGTCCTCTAGGAAAATTCGATAGAACTCAGTGAGGTCTTTGTCCATATACTCGTCTACGATATCCTCAAAATTAAAAATCTCAGCCTGCATGGTCAGCATCAGCTCTCGAATTCGGTAGAAGCCGAGTTTGAGATTTTGGGTAAAGCATAGCCTTCCCTCTTTGAAATACGAAAATTGCACGGTTCCGGCTCCCAAATCCACCACCAGTGTTTCGTCGATTATCAAATCATTTACAAAGGGCTCCTTGAGAAAAATCGCCTTATATTGTTGAAATCTTTGCTCACTATTGCTAAGAGATTTAAACTTAAAATCTGTCTGAATCTTGATTTGATCCATGAGAATGAGTCTGTTAATCGCCTCTCGCACTGAATCCGTGATACAGGCATTGTAGTCACTTACATCGAACTCGGCCATCATCGCTCTAAAGTCTTTTAATGTCTGGCAAATTCTGGACATGGTTTTGTAGGAGATTATCTTGTCATTAAAAATCTCCGCACCGACAGAACTCTCCTGTCTGACATGGGCGAGCTCCTTGATTCCATGAGTTTTTGATATTTCATAAATCTTCATAGAAATTGAATCTGAACTTAGGTTTATAGCTGCATAAGTCTGAAGTGCCATGTTGTCACCTCCATAGATTGTAGTCTAAAATCATATAAGAATATTTTACTATTTTCCCGGGGAAATTACAAGTCGTTTGGCCTCTGGATCTTCAGGTTTTCCCCACACAAAATCAATTGCCTTTCCCGCTGTGGTGGCGGTAACCTGCGTATGCACGCCACCGTCTTCTCCGTCCAGAGTAAAGGCCGTAGGTTCCGTAAATGTTATGGTAAATTTTCGGCTGTGAATTCCGATAATCTGGTTGTTGGCCGTGAGAGTGGCCGCGCTGGTAATCATATTCTGAAACTCAGCCACATTGGTTGGATTCACAAGGAAGGCACCCTCTAGGTAGCCATCACTCAGTGATACCTGTGAATTCTTAAATATATTAAATCCGCCAACGCTTATGGCATTGCTGATTGATCCGAACAAAAAGTCGTTTTCGAACTTAT
This sequence comes from Eubacterium xylanophilum ATCC 35991, assembly GCF_000518685.1. Lineage (GTDB taxonomy): Bacteria > Bacillota > Clostridia > Lachnospirales > Lachnospiraceae > Eubacterium_F > Eubacterium_F xylanophilum. Next base: position 11,847 of record NZ_JAEB01000014.1, read on the forward strand.
CATTATCTGTCTCAATAATAGCGTGAATAGGCTTGATATCGGGGATTTTGCTCATGGCATCAAAGACATATGCGCTCTTGCCGAAGATGTTTTTGACAGTCTGGGATGTCTCATATGAAACTGAGGTAAAGGCCCCGAAAGCCGCCACATAAGAAAAGTATTTATTGTTAAATATTCCGATGTCGATTGGGTTAACATTGTCATTAATGGCAATCTTTGCCGCCTCAGTGAGGTTGCTGGGGATATATACTCCCTTGGCAAAATCATTGACAGTTCCCGTGGGAATGTAGCTACACTCCGGGCGATCCTCCCGATTAAGAGACATCACGCCATCGATAATCTCATGCATTGTCCCATCTCCCCCGGAACAAACAATTCTATCATAATCCTTGCCAATTTTTTGCACAATTTCCACAGCTTCAAGCTCGCGTCTCGTAGCATATACTGTGACTTCATAATCAGAATTCATAAAAACCTCGATGATGGAAGAGAGGTTGGTACGAAGCACCCCTTTTCCCGCATTGGGATTATATATGAAAAGTAGTTTTTTTTCTTTGTACATGTAAATCCCCCATTAAAGTATACTAGTCAACAATCATCATGGCATCCCCAAAGCTGAAAAATCTGTAACCTTCTTTTACTGCTTTCTCATAGGCTGACAGAACATTTTCCTTGCCTGCGAGGGCTGAGACCAGCATCAGTAGGGTTGACTCTGGCAGGTGAAAATTGGTAATCAGCTCATCCATTATCTTGAATTTGTAACCCGGATATATGAAAATCTCGGTACTTCCAGACGACGCTTGTAGAATGCCGTTTTCATCGCAAGCTGACTCTATCGTTCGACAACTGGTTGTTCCAACACAGATGATCTTGCCGCCATTTTTCTTGGTCTCATTGATTATTGCTGCATCCTCGGGCTTGATAAAATACTCCTCTGAATGCATGTGATGCTTAGTCACATCATCAACTTTGACCGGGCGAAATGTTCCGAGTCCCACGTGAAGCGTGACGTTGGCGACCTTGATGCCCTTGGCCCTTATCTTGTCAAAAAGCTCTTCAGTAAAATGAAGACCGGCAGTTGGTGCCGCAGCAGAACCCTCGTACTTGGCGTAAATAGTCTGGTAGCGGTTCTTGTCTTTGAGTTTGTGAGTGATATAAGGCGGAAGTGGCATCTGTCCCAGTTTGTCCAAAATCTCCTCAAAAATCCCATCGTAATTAAATTGAATCAATCTGTTGCCATCCTCTAGCACATCTATGATTTCGCCCTCGAGAATGCCTTCGCCAAAGGTTATCTTGGCCCCGGTTCTAGCTTTCTTTCCGGGCTTTACCAAGGTTTCCCAGATATCATCTTGCCTTCTTTTCAGCAGGAGTAATTCTATTGTCGCTCCTGTATCGGCTCTTTCGCCGTACAATCTAGCGGGTATAACTTTGGTATTGTTGCGAACCAAGCAGTCTCCCGGCTCAAGATAGTCCAAAATGTCCGAAAAATGCTTGTGCTCAACTTCTCCTGTTGTTCTGTGCAATATCATAAGTCTGGACGCGCTCCTGTTCTCGAGAGGGTCCTGCGCGATTTGCTCCTTTGGCAAATCAAAGTAAAAATCACTTGTTTTCATAATTATTTCTCTTTCTGTATTATTTGATATGTATATTATATAATGTAAGGTGGGGAGTGTGTCAAGGGGGTTTTATCAATTGACAGAATATTTATCTTGGGTTAAAATTAATAGATGTGATAAACATTGAAAATATTCCGAAAAGGGGGAAATAAATGTTCAATATCAGTGCAGAAGCATACTTTGATAGCGCTCACTTTCTGGCAGGTTACGATGGAAGATGTGGCAATATACACGGACACAGGTGGCGTGTAATCGCAGAAATCAAGGGTGACAAGCTTACAGAAGAAGGTCAAACTCGTGGGATGTTGATTGATTTTAGCGACTTGAAAAAAGATTTGTTTGAGTTGGTGGATTCACTGGATCACCACTTTGTAATAGAAAAGGGGACACTTCGTCCCAAAACCATGGAGGCGCTGGCGGAAGAGGGATTCGATGTGATTGAGTTGCCATTTAGACCGACAGCGGAAGAATTCGCAAGATATTTTTATGATAGAATGTCTGAGCGAGGTCACAATATGGCCCGCGTGACGGTTTATGAAACTCCGGCAAATTGTGCCATATACACAGGGGAGGACTAGAAAATGTTAGATGTTGTTGAGATGTTTACAAGTATCAACGGCGAGGGCGAGCGAGCGGGAGAACTTGCTGTTTTCGTACGCTTCAAGGGATGTAATCTCAGATGCAGCTACTGTGATACTTTGTGGGCACTGGAGGCGGATGCAGATTCGACAGCCATGACCCCTGAACAGATAATAGACAACATAAAAGACACGGGAGTCAGGAATGTGACTATCACCGGAGGCGAGCCGCTCATGCAGAGCGACATATATGATTTTCTAGAGAAACTATCAAGGGAGGAAGGTCTTCGAGTAGAGATTGAGACCAATGGAAGTATCGGCATCGGACCATTTTTAAATATTCCCAACCGGCCATCTATGACTATGGACTATAAACTTCCATCCAGCAAGATGGAAAGCCGGATGGACATGGGGAACTTAGAATTGTTAGAAGAGAAGGATACGATTAAGTTTGTTTGCGGCAGTATCGAGGACCTTGATAGAGCCAAGTATTTGATAGACCAGTTTAATCTGACAGAAAAGTGTTCGGTACATCTGAGCCCCGTATTTGGAGCGATTGAGCCAGAGCAAATAGTGGAATATATGAAGCATAACAAAATGAATGATGTGAGACTTCAGATCCAAATTCACAAGGTGATATGGGATCCTGATGCGAAAGGAGTTTGAGATGAGAGACAGAGCGTTAGTTTTATTCAGCGGCGGAGTCGACAGCACGACTTGCCTTGCTATGGTTGTGGATAAATATGGCAAAGATAATGTTGTGGCGCTTTCCGTGTCCTACGGACAAAAACACGCCAACGAGCTGAATTCGGCCAAGAAACTGGCGGAATACTATGGCGTTGAACATCTATACATAGATTTGGCGCCCTTGTTTAGCTACAGCGATTGCTCTCTATTGCAACACTCAGACCAGGAAATCCCCAAAGAGAGTTATGATGAACAATTGAAAAAGACTGATGGCGCCCCTGTTGATACTTATGTGCCGTTTCGCAATGGCCTGTTTTTGGCTTCAGCAGCGAGCATAGCCCTTTCCAAGGATTGTAATGTTATATTCTATGGTGCTCATCACGATGACGCAGCCGGAAATGCCTATCCAGACTGTAGTGTAGAATTCAATAATGCCATGAATACGGCTATCTTCGAGGGGAGCGGTAAGCAACTCCGCGTAGAGGCACCATTTGTCACCAAGAATAAAAAGGAGATTGTCGCTCTTGGCAAAAAGCTTGGAGTCCCATACCAGCTGACTTGGAGCTGTTACGAGGGAGGAGACAAACCCTGCGGAAAATGCGCAACCTGCATAGATAGAAAGGCAGCGTTCGCTGCCAACGGAATTGATTTGGACTAGGAGGAGTAAAAATGCGAGAACATGAAGAATCTATAACATTACTCGGAAATAATAATGTAAAGTACTCATCAGATTACAATCCGGAAGTTCTTGAAACCTTCGAAAACAAGCATCCGGGAAATGACTACTTTGTCAAATTCAACTGTCCTGAATTCACCAGCCTGTGCCCGATAACAGGTCAACCTGATTTTGCAACAATCACGATCTCGTACGTACCGGCTGAGAAGATGGTGGAGAGTAAATCACTAAAACTGTACTTATTCAGCTTCAGAAATCACGGCGATTTCCACGAGGACTGCGTCAATATAATCATGAAGGATCTCATAAAGCTAATGGATCCGAAGTACATAGAAGTCTGGGGAAAATTCACACCCCGCGGCGGCATCTCAATTGACCCTTATTGCAACTACGGCAAGCCAGGGACAAAGTGGGAAGATGTGGCATTCGACCGCATGACCCACCACGACATGTACCCAGAGAAAATAGATAATAGATAAAGAGAAGATGGCCCCCTGTCACAGCATGTGATAGGGGGCCTTTCAAGTGCCCAAGTGAGATCAGGGGCATGCCTATATGAAAAATCAGGGTTTGGCATGCCCGCAGAGAGACTATCCAAGTTCTCAAGTGAGTTTAGGGGCATGCCTATATGAAAAATCAGGATTTGGCATGCCCCCAGAGAGAGTTTCCAAGTGCCCAAGTGAGATCAGGGGCATGCCTATATGAAAAATCAGGGTTTGGCATGCCCGCGGAGCGACTTGCTTAGTTCCCAAGTGAGCCCAGGGGCATGCCAAAATGAAGAAAGCAGGAATAGGCATGCCCCCAGAGAGACTTTCTAAGTTCTCAAGCGGGTTCGGGGGCATGCCAAAACGTGAAACGTAAAATAGGCATGCCCCCAGAGAGACTAACCAAGTTCCCAAGCGAGCTCAGGGGCATGCCAAAACGCGAAACGTAAAATAGGCATGCCCCCAGAGAGACTAACCAAGTTGCCAAGTGAGCTTAGGGGCATGCCAAAACGTGAAACGTAAAATAGGCATGCCCCCAGAGAGACTAACCAAGTTGCCAAGTGAGCTTAGGGGCATGCCAAAACGTGAAACGTAAAATAGGCATGCCCCCAGAGAGGCTATCCAAGTTCCCAAGTAAGCCCAGGGGCATGCCAATTTAAAAAAAGATATTGACCGCGGGTCATTTTTGTGTTATTATATAAAAAATGACTGATAGTCATAAAAGGTTAGGCGTGACGAATAGCACGCATTTAAGCCCCTTATACTATGTAAGTATAGTCAGCAGCATTTTGTGAGAGTTGGATTTTGGAGGTTATATTTATGATTAAGTTTGGTAAATGGGTGGTAAAGTATAGGGTCATAATCTTGATTCTAGGTGTCTTATTATTAATACCATCGGTTTTTGGTTATATCAAGACCAAGATTAACTATGATATCTTGAGTTATCTTCCCAATACACTTGAGACTGTAAAGGGACAAGAAGTCATGGTGGATGAGTATGGAATGGGAGCTTTCTCGATGATTATCGTGAATGATATGAAGGCGGAGGAGTCCAAGAAGCTCGAGGAAGATATAGAGAATGTAAAGCATGTTAAAAAAGTATTATCATATACGGATTATGCTGATGCGTCTATTCCAAAGGCGATGATTCCGGAAAGACTTAAAAATGCTCTGTTTAGTGGAGACTCGATGTTGATGATTGCCATGTTTGATGATACAACATCGTCTGATGCTACCATGAATGCAATCACTGAAATTAGAAAGATTGTTGGAAAGCAAGCATTTGTGAGTGGTATGGGAGGAGTAACTACAGATATTAAGGAATTAGTTGAAGAGCAGTTTGTTGCATATGTAATTATTGCTGTGATTGTCTCGATGGTTTTGTTGCTGATATTTACAGAATCATGGATTGTTCCCCTGTTGTTTATGGTAAATATTGGAATGACGATATTATACAATATGGGATCAAATTTCATGTTGTCGGATGTTTCGTATCTTACCAAGGCGTTGGCAGCGATACTTCAGTTGGCGGTGACCATGGATTATTCGATTTTCTTGCTTGAGAGCTTTGAGATGCAGAAGAAAATGTGCGGCGGAGATAGCAAAGAGGCGATGGCACATGCCATATCAAATACGTTTGTATCTATTTCATCAAGTTCTGTGACGACAGTTGCCGGATTTGCTGCCTTGATGGTAATGGTATTTCAGCTTGGAGCAAACTTGGGTGTCGTTATGATGAAGGGTGTAGTTTTAGGAGTATTGAGTTGCGTCACAATTCTTCCTTCAATTATTCTTGTATTCGACAAGGCGATTGACAAGACGACCCACAGACCATTTGTGGGGACATTGGATAAGTTGTCGAAACTCATTATCAAGTGTAGATGGGGAATTGTGATAGTTTTGGCGCTTATATGTGTTCCGGCTATTTATGGAAGTAATAATTATGAGATTTATTATAATATAGCACATTCACTTCCGGATAATATTCCAAGTGCAATAGCCAACAAAAAGCTTGAAGAAGAATTTGACATGAAGACAACACATGTTATCATGTATAATAAAAATCTAGATGTCAAGTCCAAAGAGGACATGATTCAGAAGATTGAGAAGGTTGACGGAGTCAAATCGGTAATAGGAATTAATTCTATTATAGGACCGGGAATTCCCAATACCATGTTGCCTTCTAGGTTGCGTGAGAGTCTACAAAGTGGTAAAAATGAGATAATGTTTGTCAGCTCGGATTATGGTCCGGCGATTGATAAGTCCAATGCTCAGATTGCTGAGATAGATAAGATAGTAAAGGCTCATCAGAAGGATGCGCTTGTAATAGGAGAGGCTCCGTTGATGAAAGATCTTCAGGATGTAAATGATGTGGATTTGGTCAAGGTAAATGTTCTGTCGATAATGGCCATATTTATAATCATTATGGTCACCTATAAATCCATATCATTGCCGGTTATTCTTGTAGCTGTAATAGAATTTGCTATTTCGATTAATATGGCTGTTCCGTACTTTATGCATACGTCACTTCCGTTTGTAACAAGCGTGGTAATAGGTACTATTCAGCTGGGATCAACAGTGGATTATGCTATATTATTTACAAGTAATTATATGAAGAATAGGCAAGAAAAGAACAAGGAAGAATCGATAAGAATGGCACAGAGAATGAGTATGAAATCAATTCTCACAAGTGGTTGCTGTTTCTTCGGTGTAACCTGTGGTGTTGGCTTATATTCCAACATAGATATGATTAGTTCGATATGTATGTTGCTGGCGAGAGGTGCTGTAATCAGTATGGTCATAGTTATGATTTTACTGCCGACTGCCATATGGCTTCTCGATTCGGTCATCATTCGAACAACGTTTGGCATGAAAAAGTGTATAGTTAGCAAGGAAAAGTAGAATTGAGTAATTTGATATGTGAAAGGAGAAAGATTATGAAGAATGAAAAGATAGTTAAGGCAATGGTGGGATCTTTGGTGGCGACAAGTTTGGTGGCAAGTGGCGCATCGTATGGTATTGCTGCCGATATGCCGGAGGAAAATGTTCCGACAAGTAAGGACGAAACAAAGTTTGCACCTAAAGTGAAATCCGCAAAGGATATAAAGAAAAGCGAAAGTGTTTATGTTGAAGTTGATAATTCGGGAAAGGTTAATAAGGTTGATGTCACAGATTGGCTTCAGAGTGGAACCTATACCGGAAAGATAACTGACCGATCTAGACTAAAGAATATAGAGAATATCAAGGGAGATGAAAAGTCATCTGTCAGCGGTGACAAGATCACATGGGATGCTAAGGGCAAGGATATATATTATACAGGAACAACAGATGAAAAGCTGCCTGTGGGCATGGAGATCAGCTATAAATTAAATGGCAAAGAAGTCAAGGCAGATGAGCTTCTGGGCAAGAGTGGAAGCCTTGAAATTCATATAAAATACAAGAATAATACAAGTGAGCAGATAGAAGTGGATGGCGAAAAGGAGACGGTTAGCGTACCATTTTTAATGCTAACCGGAATGATATTGCCGTCGGAACATTTTACCAATGTGACGATAGATAACGGCAAGACTTTGTCAGAGGGTGACAATACGATTGTATTTGGCTATGGACTGCCGGGAGTTAGGGATTCTCTTGATATTTTGGGTATGAATTTTGGAAGTATTTCAGACAAGGTGGATGATAAGATTGACAAGATTAATGACAAATTATCCGACGAAGTGACTATCAAGGCGGATGTGAAGGATTTCCAGATTTCTGAGACATATACATATGCATCCAACGATTTATTTAATGATATCGATATAGAGAAGGCCAAGGGTATAAAGGATGTGGAGGATAAAATCGATGAGCTCGAAGATGCAATGGATAAATTGATAGATGGCGCTGACAAGGTTGAAGAGGGTGCTGGGGAGCTTAATGATAAGTTTGGAGATTTTAGGGAGGGAATTGCCAAACTCAAGAACGGTGGCGCAGATCTAAAGAAGGGCACCGGAGATTTAAAGGATGGAATATATAAGTATGTTACCGGAAATAATAAGCTTTTAAATGGCGTGAAGACATATGCTAAGGGTGCCAAAACTCTAGGTGTAGGAGCCAGAAACTATGCAAAAAATACCAAGAAACTCGTAGATGGAATAGGTCAAACTAAGGATGGATCAGCTACTCTTTCCAAGGGTGCGGCAGAGTTTGGAACTAATCTTGACAAATTCTCGACAACATTGCAAAAGTCCCTAGATCCATCATCTATGACCGGACTTGCCGATGGAATTGACACTCTTCACGGAGGTGTTGTATCTCTTCAGGGAGGAATGGAAGAATTCTCAAAGGGAATTACCAAACTTGATGGTGGCTTACAGTCCGTAAATGACGGCGTTGGTGAGTTGAAACAGGGAAATACAAAGCTCAAGGGGGCTGTCAGCCAAGTCAAAGAAGGAATTGACGGAGAAAATGGTCTGAAGGCCGGAGCGAAGAGCTTGGAGAAGGGAATCGAAGGCGTGACAGAGAGCGTTGGAAAGCTCAATCAAGGCGCAAAACAGCTCACACAATATGATAGCGAAGTGGATGATTATATCGAAACTCTCAAAGGACTTTATGCAGAGGCACTGGCTAATGGTCAGGAGAGTAAAGCGAATGAATACAAGAAGATTTTGACTTATGTTTCAACTGCAAAGCAGGTAGCGGATAACTTAGATGAGGGGACAAAGGAGTCAGGACAGCTTTACCAGGGAACTAAGGCACTTTCCAAGGGAGCTGGAGATCTGGGAGATGGACTTGGAAAGGCATCAGCTGGTCTTGGACAAATCTCAGATGGGCTGGATACCTCGGGCAAAGGCCTTGATCAAGTGAAGTCCGGTATAGAAACAATCAAGGGTGAAAATGGAGTGAGCAAGCTTAGCGCCGGCGTGACAGAGATTCAGGGTGGTCTAGGCCAAATGGAGAAGAAGACAAGTGATACTACTCAGATCAGGACGGCAGCTGCCGGGCTCGGACAGATTAAGAGCGCAGCAGGAGAGTTAAATAAAGCATATGCAGACAAGCTTGCTCCCGGAATCAATTCACTTGATGGAGGTTTGGGAAAGCTCCTTGCGGGAGGCAAAACCCTTACATCAAATAACCAAAAGTTGACATCCGGTGCCAAGGCGCTAGAGAAGAATTCAGCGCCTATAGTCAAGAATGCCACTATAATTATGAAATCCGGAAAGAAACTTGAGACTGGGGCAAATAAGCTTGACAAGGGAGCTGGAACACTTTATAATGGCCTCTTGCAGGTCGATGACGGTTCTGAAAAGCTGGCGGATGGAATAGATAAACTAGCCGATGGCACCAAGGATTTGAGTGCGGGAATCGTTAAGTTCAATAACATTGGAATCAAGAAGATTACCGGTAAAGTTGAAAAGGCTATGAAAAAAATAAGAAAGTTTAGAGAGAGATTAGTAGGTATTTCCCAAGTGTCAAAGGACTATAAGACATTTTCAGGAATTGACAACGATATGGAAGGAAAGTGTAAGTTTGTTATCAAGACGACGCCTATAAAGAACGAGGAATGATGGACATGGGTAGAGTTGAAGAAAAGAAGAAACTAAAGAAGGATGCTTTGATGAATTCGGCATTTCTTCTGTTTACACAAAAAGGTTTAAGTGAGACGACGGTACTTGATATTACCAAGAAGGCCAATATGGCCAAAGGAACATTTTACCTTTATTTCAAGGACAAGAGCGAGATTAGAGATGAGCTAATTAAGAGCTATAGTGTCGCTATTTTCAATGAGGCTAGACTTGAAATAGGCGATGAAACTAAGCTCACATTTCAAGAGTGTATACATAAGATTCTTGATGGTTTGATTAATAAGTTCATCGAAAATCCTGACTTGTTGCGCTTTATTGACAAAAACTTAAGTTGGGGTTTGATTCAGGAAATACGAATTGCGGATGCTGATAATAAGACTCCGTTTGAGATTTTAGGAGATCTTGCGGAGAGAAAAGGTGTTAAGTTTCGCGATGAAAACCTCATGTATTACATGGTTATAGAAATGGTCAGCACCATGTGTCACAGTAGTATTTTGGATAAAATTCCTGCGGATATTGGTGTGGTTAGACCGGAGTTACACCAAGTGGTGGAGCGTATTATAAATCAGTTTACGACATAATTTATTCTTCTTTTTGTCACGAAATTGACAAATTGTCGTTATACAATACAAAATGTAACGAAAATGCAACAGAACGAAAAGGAGAGAAAATAGATGTTTAAGCTGAAAAAAAATATAGCCATTACACTAGCTGGTGCACTTTTGGTAGCTAGTTTTGCACAGGGAAGGGTGGATTATGCAGGCGCCGAGGGCAAGGGCTCTTCGGGAAATGGAACAATTACAATCGACACTCCGTCTACAGAGACTGGTATCTTAGAGACGTCTATTCCAAGTGCTACGCCGACGGCAACACCGACTGCTACACCTGCACCGGGAACTTTTAAAGCAAGTATTCCTGATGATACTTTTAGAAGTCTGATCAATAAAAAGTACTTTGATTCAAGTGTCCAAGATAGCACTATAATGTCCGATTCGATGAAGAAGACTCTCGGACGTGTCACAGGAAAGCTCAATATATCCAATGAAAATATAGTTAATATAAAGGGAATTGAGTATTTCACAGGAATCAACGAACTCGATTGTGGTTATAATCAGATTCAGATTCTTGATTTGTCCAAATTAACTAACCTAGAAGTTGTAAATGCAGATTATAACGATATATTGGATGTGGAAATTGCGGAAAACTCTGGGATTAAGACATTTTCATGCCGAGTAAATGCGTTGAAGACACTGGATCTAAGTAAGGCGGAGAATCTAGAGGTTATCAAGTGCAGCGACAACCAACTTCAAGAGTTGAAAGTCCCTGAAAAATCCAAGATAACATATCTTGAATGCTCCAACAATGAACTGTCGACTCTGTCATTTGAAAATATGACTGCATTGGAGTCAGTTTATTGTCACGGCAATCAATTGGCAGGTCTTGATATGTCAAAGCTTACGGCGTTGAAACATTTTTCTTGTTTGAGAAGTGTGGTGTCCCTCAAAATGCAGACTATAGGCTCCAATTATGGTGTCAAGTTGCCGGACAATGCGATTACACCAAATAATATCTCCGGAAGTGGAGCTCTTGATGAGACCAACAAAGCTATTGTTTGGAGCAAGTTGTCGTCAGTTCCCGCTTCATTCACTTATGAGTATAAAGTTATAGGATCTGACTATATTGTTAAGGTCATCGTAAATGTTGACAAATCTGAGTTTGCGGAAAAACTCATAAAAGTGGATGGTGTGAAGAATCTCAAAACCACAAGTAAATCTTATAACAAGATTGGACTTTCCTGGGATCCGGTGGACAGTGTCTCGGGATACAGGATATACCGCTCTACATCCAAGACATCAGGTTTTAGTAAGATTAAGGATATTACTGTCAGCAATAAAACCACTTATAATAATTCGGGGACAGCATGTGGTACCAAGTATTACTATAAGGTCAGAGCCTATAGGAAGGTCGATGGAATTAACTACTATGGCGAATATTCTTCAATTGTAGAAGGAAAATCAGTTCCCGCTAAGGTGACCGGTCTAAAGGTTGCGAAGAGCAGCAAAAATGCTGTTAAAATCACCTACAAAAAAGTTACAGGAGCCAGCGGATATAGAGTATATCGCTCGACTTCAAAGTCAACTGGATTTTCGACTTTCAAGACCGTGACATCTGGTTCAAAGCTCACATTTAAAAAGAAAACAGGTCGAAAAGTCACTTATTACTACAAGGTCAGAGCTTATACAACTGTCAGCGGTAAGAAGATTTGGGGTGGATACTCAGCGGTAAAATCTAAAAAATTAGCTTAAATTGTCTTACGACCGTAGGGAGTAAGACTAGCAATATGCGTTTCCGATAATTGTCTTACGAACGACGTGAGTAAGACCAGCAGTATGCGTTTCCGATAATTGTCTTACGACCGTAGGGAGTAAGACTAGCAATATGCGTTTCCGATAATTGTCTTACGACCGTAGGGAGTAAGACCAGCAATATGGGGGCTGTCGCACTAACAATTATAAAATTGTTAGTGCTCAGCTCCTTTTCGTGTCTAATTAGGGAGATTTTATTATTATTCTTTGTTAATTGAGGAGTGAGGGGCATGCCTATTTGAAAAAAGAAGGATTTGGCATGCCCCGAGAAGGGGAGAGACTTGATTGAGAAGGAGTGAGGGGCATGCCTATTTGAAAAAGAAGGATTTGGCATGCCCCGAGAGGGGGAGAGACTTGATTGAGAAG
>NZ_JAEB01000014.1:24194-38960 GCF_000518685.1 Eubacterium xylanophilum ATCC 35991
GATTTGGCATGCCCCGAGAGGGGGAGAGACTTGATTGAGAAGGAGTGAGGGGCATGCCTATTTGAAAAAGAAGGATTTGGCATGCCCCGAGAGGAGTCGGTTGGCCTCTTCCTGTTTTTAGACTGTCTTAGTGCGACAGCCCCTTTTTTTCTGCGCCCTGCGTTACATACGGCTAATGAAGAAAATTGTTCTTTATACTTGCTAGAAATCCCTTAAAATGTTATAATAATTGTGTGTGTCTAGAATTTCGGTAAAATGTTCCGAAAGCTAGAGAATTCAAGACAAACCGAAGGAGAGAATCGATTATGGAACAGTACAAAAAAGAGTTTATAGAGTTTATGGTAGAGTCCGATGTATTGAAGTTTGGAGACTTCACATTGAAGAGCGGAAGAAAAAGTCCATTTTTCATGAATGCAGGGGCCTATGTGACTGGGTCGCAGTTGTCACGACTTGGAGAGTATTATGCCAAGGCGATTCATGCGGCTTATGGAGACGACTTTGATGTTTTGTTTGGACCTGCATATAAGGGTATTCCATTAAGCGTCGTTACTGCAATTGCATTTAGCAAGCTTTATGGAAAAGAGATCAGATATTGTTCCAATCGAAAAGAAGCCAAGGATCACGGTGATGTGGGAATATTGCTTGGAAGTAAGATAAAGGATGGAGACAGAGTAGTTGTCATCGAGGACGTTACTACTTCCGGAAAATCCATGGAAGAGACGATTCCGATTGTAAAGGCCCAGGGCGACGTGGAGATTTTAGGTCTCATGGTCAGCCTCAATAGAATGGAAAAGGGAAAGGGCGACAAGTGTGCCTTGGATGAGATCAAGGATCTCTATGGATTTGAGACCAATGCCATTGTAAATATGGCTGAAGTTATAGAGTGCCTTCACAACAAGGAGTGCCTTGGAAAAGTTTTGATTGATGATGAGATGAAGGCAAAGATTGATGCCTACTTTGAGGAGTATGGCGCGAAGTAAATGTGAGCCAGAGGCGAGGTATGATAGTGAAGATTCCACAGAAAGCCAATTGGATATTGGAGCAACTTGAGGCAGCAGGATATGAAGGATATGTTGTCGGAGGGTGTGTTAGAGATGCTATTATTGGCAGAGAACCCGAAGATTGGGATATAACCACATCTGCTCTGCCTGAGGATGTGAAGCGAATATTTCAGCGAACCATAGACACGGGGATTGAGCATGGAACAGTTACCGTGATGTGTGACAAAGAGGGGTTTGAGGTAACGACCTACCGCTTGGATGGAAAATATTCCGATCATAGACATCCTGACAAGGTTGAGTTTGCCCCATGTCTGGAAGAGGATCTAAAGCGAAGAGATTTTACTATCAATGCCATGGCATATAATCCCAAGACAGGTTTGATAGACTTATATGGGGGAGAGAGGGATTTGGAACTTGGCATCATCAGGTGCGTTGGCAATCCCTTGGAGCGATTTGACGAAGATGCGTTGCGTATGTTGCGAGGCGTCAGATTTGCAGGACAGCTTGGATTTGATATAGAGAAGGATACTTTGGAGGCTATGAGAAGCCTTTCCCACACAATTGTCAATGTCAGTGCGGAAAGAGTCAGAGTAGAGCTTACTAAGCTGTTGTTGTCGGATAATCCGGATAAACTGGTGGTTGCCAGTGAATTGGGACTTTTGACGGAACATTTTCCTGAGTTTAAGAACATGCTTGAAACGGAGCAGAACAATCCGCACCATCGTTATACGGTGGGGATTCACTCTCTCAAGGCTGTTGAAGAGATTCAGAAAATATATAAGTGTTTTCCCGAAGATGAGATTTGTAGCCCTTATAGGCATATGGACAGTGACGTGAAGACAGAGACTATATTGTCCTTAGCTGCGTTGCTGCATGATGTGGGAAAACCATCCCGCAAGACCACGGATGACAAAGGAATAGACCATTTTTATGGTCACGATGTGGTTGGAGAGAAGCTTGCCAAGGAAATTCTGAGGCGATTGAAGTTTGACAATAAAACTATCGATATGGTTTCTAGGCTTGTGAGATATCACGAGTATAGATACAGAGATGGATTGAAGAAAACAAGGCGGTTTTTCAGTAAAGTGGGCAAGGATGCGATGAGCTTTTTGCTTGTGTTGCAGCGAGCAGATATCAGAGCTCAGAGTGAATATCTCAGAGGAGAGAAGGAAAGTCATTTAGATGACACAGAGTGTATTTTCAAAGGGATAATGATTAATGATGACCCCATGTCAATATCTGAATTGGATATTTCGGGTGGTGACATCATAGGGCTTGGTGTGGAGCCGGGACCGGAAGTCGGAGAACTGTTGAGGGAATTGTTGGATCATGTGGTTGTCAATCCAGAGGACAACAAGAGAGACATTCTCGTAGAAATGGTTAAGAAGGCGTTGGGGACGAGAAAGTCTCGGAGATAAGAAAAAGGATTTTAGTGTGAGGTGATTTAAGTATGTATTCGAATGGGAGAAAGACAATAGGGGTGTTGTTATATAATCTCAATGGTGAATTCCAAGTTCAGATATGCAAGGCCTTAGAGAAGAGAACCAAACAAATGGGGTATAATTTAGCTGTCTTTAATACGTTCGGCGAATATGGGAAGAGCTCTAACCATTTGACAGGAGAGTTGTCCATATTTGATTTGCCACCATATGACGAACTAGATGGCATTATTGTTGCGCTTGAGACATTTACATCGGAAGCAGGAAAGTCATATGTTTTGCGCAAGATAAGGGAAGAGGCAAAGTGTCCGGTGGTAAGTCTCAGAGAATATGTGCCGGATTTTTCCAATGTTTTGGTAGATGATCTGCATGCTATGGATGGAATAATAGACCATTTAATTAATCACCATCATGTTGATGATATAGCTTTTATGACTGGGCCTGAGCAAAGAAAAGATGCGCAGTTGCGTGCTCAAAGTTATAAAAATTCGATGGAAGCCAACGGGCTTACGGTTGGAGAAGATAGAATCTTCTATGGAGATTTTTGGCGAGGGAAAGCTCAAGAAGCATGTGATTATTTCTTTGCCAATGGGAAAATTCCTGGGGCGATTGCATGTGCCAATGACGTTATGGCAATTGCAGTTATAGAAGAACTGTACAGAAGAGGATATGAAGTTCCGGGAGATGTAATTGTAACCGGATATGACGGAGATCCTTCAGGGCAGTCATTTTTGCCGGCATTGTCAACTGTTTATGTCGATTTTGAAGATATGGCCTATAAGGCAGTTAATCTCATATTAGAACATGAAAAAGATGGTGAGGTGGAGACGCTTTATGCGGATACTAAGCTTCTCATAAATGAATCCTGCGGATGTAATGATTGTGTCAACCGCGAGTCCATGAGAAGAAGAATTCTCGAGCACAAAACTGAGCTCTATAAGGAAAATCTTGAGATGCAGATCAGTTTCCTCACAATTGAACTCAATCAGGCAAAAGATATTAGAGACTTGCATAATGTGGTAAAGATTTATATTTATAATTTTGATAATTTTACCAATTATTATATATGCCTAAGAGAGGACTTTGACCAGGATGTTAAAACTATGCACGGTTTCACGGATAAGATGAGATTGTGGGTTGATATGACAGATAGGAAGGATAGAGGAAGAGTAGATGTCAAGTTTGACAAGAGGAGTCTTCTTCCGCCTGATGTTGTAAAGGAAGAACCGGTATGTTTTTATTTTTCACCTATACATCATGAGGATATGTGCTTTGGATATGCTGCAATGAGTTTTGATCACTCAAAGGACAATCCGGGTGCAAATATACGATGGAATATAGCAATTGCCAACTTCATACAATCCCAGCGAATTCAGAAGAAGATGAATAATCTTATAGACGAATTAGAGAATATGTATGTTCAGGACGTATTAACCGGTTTATATAACAGACGTGGATTTGAGAAGTACGCGAGAATGCAGTTTTCTCAGGCGCGAGCAGCTGAAACTATGATATGTGTTATGGCAATTGACATGGACGGCTTAAAGCCTATAAATGATATCTACGGACATCATGAAGGTGATTCGGCTCTCAAGAGCGTTGGATATGCCATTCGAGAAGCAGCTCATCATGGTCAGATTGGCGCAAGAATTGGTGGAGATGAGTTTGAAGTTATCTTCCCGTGCCAGGGCGAAGAAGAAGTTATAGAGTGGATTAATAACTTTAATGCCAGTATTGAAAACTATAATAAGAAATCCAATAAACCATATTTTGTTTACGCAAGCTGTGGTTATAAGATAGGAATTCCGACTTCTAATGATACTATTGAAAGCTATATGAATGAAAGTGACGACATCATGTATAAGAATAAAATAGCTAATAAGATTAGACGTAGTCAGGAATTGAGATAAAGAAACAATTAATTGCGGAATATTTTTCCCGGTGATTCGTGAGGCAGGCGCGCGAATCCGAGACAACACGCCTGTGGTAGGAAAACATGAACATTAATAGACAGATAGCCGAAGAGCTAAACATTAAGGAAACACAGGTAGCAGCAGTAGTTAAGTTGGTTGACGAGGGCAATACTATACCTTTTATTGCCAGATACCGCAAGGAGAAGCATGGAGCGCTGAATGACGAGCAGCTTAGAAATCTCCACGAGCGCCTTGTATATTTGAGAAATCTTCAGGAGAAGAAAGAACAAGTTTTGGCGAGTATCGAGGAGCAGGGTAAGCTTACTCCTGAACTCAAAAAGCAGATTGAAGATGCTATGACACAAGTTGTCGTAGATGATTTGTATAGACCATATAGACCTAAGAGGCGCACAAGAGCGACTATCGCTAAGGAAAAGGGGCTCGAGGGTCTTGCTAATATTATTCTTTTGCAACAGGCGGACTCTATCGAAGAAGAGGCAAAGGCCTATGTTGTGATAGAAGCAGATGATGATTCTAAGATTGTAGCTACAATTGACGATGCTATTGCAGGTGCGAAGGATATAATTGCGGAGTCGATTGCAGATGAACCTGATTATAGATTTTACATTCGTAAGGCGACAGCAGATGAGGGTAAGATTGTATCCTCTGCGAAGAATCCGGATGAAAAGTCAGTATATGAGAACTACTATGAGTTTGACGAGGCTATAAAGAAGATTGCCGGATATAGGATTCTCGCTATTAACAGAGGAGAAAAAGAAAAATTTCTTACAGTCAAGATTGAAGCTCCGGAGGAGAGGATAATCAGATATCTTGAAAAACAAATAATCAAAAAAGAGAATTCGGATAGTGCAAAATATTTGAAAGAAGCTATAGAAGACAGCTATAGCAGACTTATTGCGCCTTCGATTGAGAGAGAGATTAGAAATGATCTGACAGAGAAGGCGGAGGATGGAGCCATTAAAGTATTTGGCAAGAACTTGACTCAATTATTGATGCAACCACCAATCGCTGGACGCGTTGTCTTGGGTTGGGATCCTGCTTTTAGAACGGGATGTAAGTTGGCAGTTGTAGATGAGACCGGAAAAGTGTTAGATACAGTTGTTGTCTATCCAACTATGCCACAGAATAAAGTTGCGGAGACGAAGAAGATAGTCAAGGCTATGATTGATAAATACAACATCTCACTTATTTCAGTCGGAAATGGTACGGCATCAAGAGAGTCTGAGATGATAATTGTAGATATGTTGAAGGAAATCAACAAGCCTGTTCAATATGTTATTACTAACGAGGCTGGAGCTTCTGTATATTCGGCAAGTAAGCTTGCCACAGAGGAGTTTCCTAAGTTCGATGTTGGGCAGAGAAGTGCAGTTTCTATTGCGAGGAGATTGCAAGACCCATTGGCGGAGTTAGTAAAGATTGATCCAAAGTCAATTGGTGTTGGACAGTATCAGCATGATATGAATCAGAAGAAGTTGGCAGACCAGCTTAACGGAGTTGTGGAGGACTGCGTTAATAATGTAGGAGTTGACCTCAACACAGCATCAGCTTCTTTGCTTGAATATGTCTCTGGTGTTTCAAAGCCGATAGCTAAGAATATTGTTGCATATAGAGAAGAGAATGGAAAGTTTAAGAATAGAAAACAACTTCTCAAAGTTGCAAAACTTGGTCCTAAGGCTTTTGAGCAGTGCGCCGGATTTATGAGAATCAGCGATGGTGACAATCCACTGGATGGCACAAGTGTTCATCCGGAGTCATATGAAGCTGCAGAAAAACTATTAGATAAGCTTGGTTATTCCAAGGATGATATCAAAGGTGGTTTGGTAGGCCTCTCGTTGTTGGCAAAGGATAAGGCCAAGATCGCAAGTGAACTTGGCATTGGCGAAATCACATTGAAGGATATCATAAAGGAACTTGAAAAGCCGGGTAGAGACCCTCGTGAAGAATTGCCTAAGCCGGTACTTAGGACAGATGTCCTTGAGATGAAGGATTTGACAGAGGGAATGATATTAAAGGGAACAGTGAGAAATGTTATAGATTTTGGCGCATTTGTAGATATTGGTGTGCACCAAGACGGACTCGTTCACGTATCTAAGCTCACAGATAAGAAATTTGTCAAGCATCCGCTTGAGGTTGTGAGTGTAGGTGATGTAGTTGAGGTTAAGGTTCTCGCTGTGGACATGGAAAAGAAGAGAATCCAGTTATCGATGATTCTATAATTTTCCAATGATAAAAAGGGGATTCGAATGATGATTAAGAATAGAAATAAGCTGACTAGAGTGCTCAGTGCGTGCTTGGTAGGGGTTATGCTCATATCTTCTTCGGCTTGCACTAAGAAAGAAGAGAAGAAGATAGAGCCTATAGAGATGCCAAAGCAGGAAGAAAAAGTGCTGTATCAGAAGGAAGACTTAGAGATTCCTGATGCGTTAGATGCTGAGTTTAGCTATGATGGCACCTATACTGGCAATGATTTCTCGGGATTTGTTGCAGATCTTCAGGGTAATCCCGCTGTTTACTCGGCTAAGGTAAACAGAGAGGGAGAGGAGTATACTGCGAGTGTCTCCAGGTTCACCCTCAAGGAGAACAAGAAGAGTTGGAAGAATGAAGAACTCTGTGAAAATGCTCTTAGTAAGTTCATGAATAACAAAAAGGAGCAGTATCCTTGGACCAAGTTCACAATCAGTCAGTTTAGACGAGGGGATAACGGAACATTGTACTGTGTCTTCACATATTACATGAAGGAAGACCAGGAAACTAAGGGCAAGAAACTCACTGAAGTTGTGCCATATGTTTCTATCCTTGAATTGGGAGAGGACTCGGATACAGTCAATGAGATTTTACTTCCGGGATTTGATACCAAGGGAGATGGATTGGTCATGGCCGGTCAGAGAAGAAGAGACGAGCCGGGAAATCAGAATATCATCTCTGATTATCATGTTTTTGAGGATGGGAACATTCTTCTCATCAAAGAGGAGAGTGGAGTTTTCTCGGGAACACTTGTAGATGGAGAAAGTGGCCAGACTATCGAGAATATAGGTGTTCTTGTGACACAGAGAAAGAGAGTGGGATTCCTTGAGAGCGAGTATATATATCTCTCGCCAGAGACTAAGAAGTTTCAGGTAGCTAGCATTCCGGACAAGGAAGTTATGAATGAAATGGGAGATAATATTGATGAAGCGGTGATGGATGCGGATTGGTTCTACTCCGTAAATCCTAACACATGGGCGCTATACTTCTATTCGCCAGCTGGAATTTACAGATCTGACAGCTACCAGACAGACAAAGACTTAACTCTTGTGACGGAAGTTGAAGAAGAGAGCGTAGGTGGCGAAGTGCAGTTGCTGGATTTCTTCGCGGCAGATGACGAGGATTTCTATCTCTGTTATGTGGAGACCAAGCAAGAGTACAGAGAGATAACAAGAACATATAATATAACCAGATATTCCAAGACTGACAGAAAAAATAAGAATGCTAATAACAGTCAGAAGGAATCAAGTGCCCCGGAAAATGGGAGCGCAATGCCTGTTAATGGCGATGAAAATAAAGAAAAAAATGAAGCAGATAGCTTTGAATAATAAAGATTTTTGGAGGAAAAACAAAGATGTTAGATATTAAATTTTTAAGAGAGAATCCTGATATTGTAAAAGAGAACATAAAGAAAAAGTTCCAGGACAAGAAGTTACCTCTAGTTGACGAGGTGATAGAGCTCGACAAGCAGAGTCGTGAGGCGAAGGGAGAGGCAGATGCACTCCGTGCCAGCAGAAAGAAGATTTCCAAGGAAATTGGTGGCCTTTATGCACAGGGCAAGAAGGAAGAAGCTGAAGCTATGAAGGCGGAAGTTGAGAAGAATGCCAAGAGACTTGAGGAGCTTGAGGCCAAGGAAGCAGAGCTTGCTGAGAAGGTTCGCGAGATTATGCTTGTAATTCCTAATATTATCGACGACAGTGTTCCAATCGGAAAGAATGACGAAGAGAATGTTGAGATAGAGAAATTCGGTGAGCCGGTTGTGCCTGATTTTGAAATTCCATATCATACAGATATTATGGAAAAATTCGACGGGATCGACCTTGATGCTGCAAGAGATGTGGCAGGAAATGGTTTCTACTACTTGATGGGAGATATTGCCAGACTTCACTCAGCAGTAATCGCATATGCAAGAGACTTCATGATTGACAGAGGATTTACATATTGTGTTCCTCCTTTCATGATCAGAAGCAATGTAGTAACAGGCGTTATGAGTTTTGAGGAAATGGATGCCATGATGTACAAGATTGAGGGAGAGGATCTCTACCTAATCGGAACAAGTGAGCATTCTATGATTGGTAAATTTATCGACAAGATTTTACCGGAAGAGGAACTTCCTAAAACTCTTACAAGTTACTCTCCTTGCTTTAGAAAGGAGAAGGGTGCCCATGGAATCGAGGAGCGCGGTGTTTACAGAATTCACCAGTTCGAGAAACAGGAGATGATCGTCGTTTGTAAACCAGAGGATAGCATGATGTGGTTCGATAAGCTTTGGCAGAATACAGTTGACTTGTTTAGAAGTCTCGATATTCCTGTTAGAACTTTGGAATGCTGTTCAGGTGACCTTGCTGATTTGAAGGTTAAGTCAATTGATGTTGAGGCTTGGTCTCCGAGACAGAAAAAGTACTTCGAGGTAGGAAGTTGCTCGAACCTCGGCGATGCTCAAGCGAGAAGACTTAAGATTAGAGTAAATTCCAAGGACGGAAAGTACTTTGCGCACACACTTAATAACACAGTTGTCGCACCACCTCGTATGTTGATTGCATTTCTTGAGAACAACCTCAATGAAGATGGTTCGGTAAATATTCCGGAAGCCCTCAGACCATACATGGGTGGAATGGAAAAAATCGAAGTAAAATAATATAACTAATATGCAATTTGCTTGGAGCTTTGCTTCAAGTAAATTTGCTGTTTTAAAAGGCGATACAATGGAGTTTAATAAGAGAATTATAGACTTGGCAAATAGGGCATATAATAATAATCAATATACATTTACATCTTTTCTGTCAGAGGCAGAAGTTGCGGAGTACTATTCAATAAAAGATGATATTGATTTTGTGCGAAGTGATATATATGGTGGTTATGAGATGGCCTCGAGATGTGTTGTCAGATTTGGAGATCCGGAGTATCTTGGCTATGAGGAGAAGTTCCCAGTAGATATAATCCATATAGAACCCTTGTCCAAGAAGTTTTCTGAAAAATTAGGGCATAGAGATGTGTTGGGAGCCCTCATCAATCTTGGAATCAAGAGAGAGGTGCTCGGAGATATTATTATCGGTGACAAGGATTGGTATGTGTTTTGCCTGAGAGACATTACTGAGTTCATCCTTGATAATCTCACTAAGATAAGGAGAACTAATGTAAAACTCAAGGTAGAGGACGAGCTTTCTGTGGAATACGAACCGGAGAGAATACCGGAAGAACATATAGTTTCCTCGCCTCGAATTGATGCCATTATAGCCAAAGTTTATAAATTGTCAAGATCTGCGGCAGTAAATATGTTTAGAAATAAGCTTATTTTTGTAAATGGTCGTCAGATGGAAAATAACGCAGGAACTCTTGGAGACGGCGATATTGTGAGCGTAAGAGGTATGGGTAAATTCCAGTATGATGGAATTATTAGAGAAACTAAGAAGGGGAAATATACTATAAAGGTTGAGAAATATGGAAAATAACAAGTATATTAGAATAGCTTTTACCATATCTTTTGTTATTTTATTAGCGGTAGTATTAATGATTCCGTTCACATTGAAAAGTGAGATGGAACGGGGAAAAGGTGCAGAGCCATCGGCCACACCAGTTGTTGCGTCTCCGCCAAGTGCACCTATAGTAGATACGACTTCCGCTGAGGAAGTGGACCCGGAGGATAAAGTGTTTTCTTTCTTACAAGGACCAAAGTCGTGGGAACAGAGAATTGCATGGTCCGGAAAGTGGAGCCAAGAGGAGCATGACGGTGCCAAGTTTGGCGCATTCGGTTGTGGATTTTGCTGCATGGCGAATATTTATACGACTATTTCCAGCAGTGCTACGGAGGGAGTATACTATTCATCATCGCCCATTGATATATATAAATATAGCAAGAAGATAACTCATTATCCGGGTGGATGCGCTATTTCATGGCAACAGATGAGTAAAGTGCTGAGATATGCGGGGTGTGAGAACAGACTTCGCAAGAAGACGACCTATGCTCGTTTCAAAAAAAGTGTCAAGGCCAGTCAGGCAACTCTCGTAGTTGTCTCCAGTGACGATAGTGAGATATATTGGAAGAATACAAGTGGCCACTATGTGACTATTTTTCTATATAATGAGACTGATGATACAGTGTTTTTGGCGGACTCCGGAGATCCTAATCACAACAGACATAGGGTTCCGCTCAAGTATATTTACAAGTCTCTGAAAAAGAATAATGACTATCAGTACATGCCTGTGTATTCGTATAGCGAGGAAAATGATAAGTGGAGACATCAGGGCATTAACGGTGATTGGGTTGCACCATAATACCCATAGGAGATATTATGAATAGAGAAGAAAGATATATGCAAGAGGCTTTGGAAATAGCCCGAACAGCAGAAGGACACACGTCTCCAAATCCCATGGTTGGCTGTGTTGTGGTAAAAGATGACAGGATAATTAGCAAGGCATGCCATGAGAAATATGGTGAGTTTCATGCTGAGAGAAATGCTCTCTTGAGGTGTGAGGAAGATGCCAGTGGAGCGGAGCTTTTTGTAACTCTCGAGCCATGTTGTCATCAGGGCAAGACCCCACCTTGCACAGATATTATAATTGAAAATAATGTCTCAAAAGTATATGTGGGATCCATGGATCCAAATCCCAAAGTTGCCGGGAATGGAGTCAAGATACTTAGAGAACATGGAATTGAAGTTCAGACAGGTGTTCTTGAGGGAGAATGCCTTGAGTTAAACGAGATTTTTTTCCACTATATCACAAGTAATAGACCATTTGTTGCAATGAAATATGCCATGACTTTAGATGGCAAGATTGCCACATATACAGGTGATTCCAAGTGGATTACCGGTGAGATTGCAAGAAATCATGTTCACCAATTAAGGAACAAATATTCCGCCATATTGGTTGGAATAGATACAGTTTTAGCAGATGATCCAATGCTAAATTGCAGGCTGGATGGAGGAGTGAATCCCGTAAGAGTAATCCTTGATTCCAAGCTTAGAGTTCCTCTTGAATGCAACCTTGTAAGGACTGCCAAAGATATATCTACAATTGTAGTATATACGAAAGAAAATCCTGGAGCAGTTGACAAATTAAAGGAAAAGGGTATAACATGTATTAGAATTGAAGGAGAAGACCAGGTTAATCTTGATTGCCTGCTAGATATTCTCGGAGAGAGAAATATAGACAGTGTCCTAGTAGAGGGCGGTGGAAGCATTCACGGATCATTTTTGAAGGAAAGACTGGTTGATAGAGTATATGCATATATTGCGCCTAAGCTTATTGGCGGTTGTGATGCCAAGAGTCCCGTTGAGGGATGTGGTATCCAATTGATGCGGGATGCTTTGGAATTGAACAAGACAGAGATAATCACTTTGGGAAATGATATTTGTGTGACTGGTAGACTTTGAGGAACAGGTGTTAAATTAGATGTTTACAGGAATTATTGAAGAGATTGGTATTATTGAGAATATTAAGAGAGGAGCTACTTCCGGGCAGCTCACGATTAAGTGCAGCAAGGTTTTGGAAGATGCAAAGCCAGGAGATAGCATTGCCGTTAATGGCGTATGTTTGACTATCACAAGCATGGGAAGTAGCAGGTATACAGCGGATGTGATGACCGAGACCATGGATAGAAGTTCACTTGGAAATATGACTAAGGGGACGCGAGTAAATCTCGAGAGAGCTATGGCAGCTAATGGAAGATTTGGCGGCCATATTGTAGCCGGACATGTGGATGGTGTTGGAACCATCGAGAGTATTCACAGAGATGAGATTGCTATTTGGTACAAGATAAGTGTCAGTCGGAAAATTTTACGATATATCGTAGAAAAAGGATCTATAGCAATAGATGGAATTAGTCTCACAGTTGCTGAGGTGACGGATTCTAGCTTTAGTGTTTCTGTGATTCCGCATACTCAAGGAGAGACCAATCTGATTGATCGAAAAGTTGGAGACAAGGTTAATCTGGAGTGTGACATTATAGGAAAATATGTCGAAAAACTTGTGCTTGGCGGAGCTTCAGCAGATGATTCGAAGAACAATACTGGAGGAGAGACTAAGCTTACTGAGAGTTTTCTTGCTGAAAACGGCTTTATATAAATATTTATTAAGTTTAATAGAGAATAAAGGAGAATAAATATGCAGGATGATAATAGACTTGGAACTGTGGAGGATGCCCTCAGAGATCTCAGAGATGGGAAAGTGATTCTGGTAATTGATGACCCGGACAGAGAGAATGAAGGTGATCTCATATGTGCCGCAGAGCATGCGACGCCTGAGAACATCAATATTATGGCAAGCTTGGCAAAGGGGCTTATATGTATGCCTATGAGCAGTGAAATGTGCAATAAGCTTGATTTGGGGCAGATGGTTGATGTAAATACAGATAATCATTCTACAGCCTTTACGGTTTCTATTGATCATGTGGATACTACAACCGGTATTTCCGCTTTTGAGCGCTCTTTGACAGCGATTCGCACAGTCAGTGACGATGCAAAGCCTGAGGATTTCAGAAGACCCGGACATATGTTTCCACTGGAGGCCAGAGAGGGAGGAGTCCTCAAGAGAGCAGGCCATACGGAGGCAACTGTCGATCTCATGAAGTTGGCGGGTCTCAAGGAATGTGGTCTTTGTTGCGAGATTATGAGAGAAGACGGTTCTATGATGAGAACCCCGGAACTCTTTGATTTTGCCAAGGAACATGGCTTTACGGTTATCACCATTGAGGAAATAATTCGCAAGAGATTGGAAAGCGAGATGCTTGTGGAGAGAAAAGCAGACGCAAAGCTCCCAAGTAAATATGGTGATTTTGAGATCAAGGGATATGTTAATAAACTCAACGGAGAACATCACGTAGCGCTGACCATGGGTGATATATCTGACGGTGAGCCGGTACTTTGTAGAGTTCATTCAGAATGTCTGACAGGAGATGTATTTGGCTCCAATAGATGCGATTGTGGAGAACAGTTGGAAAGTGCCATGAAGATGATTGCCAAAGAGGGAAGAGGAATACTTCTCTATATGAGGCAGGAGGGAAGAGGAATTGGACTTATAAATAAGTTAAAGGCCTATGAACTTCAGGAGCAGGGATATGATACTGTGGAGGCCAATGTGAAGCTTGGTTTTCCACCAGACCTCAGAGAGTATGGAATTGGTGCCCAGATTTTGTGTGATTTGGGAGTTAAGAAGCTCAGGTTGATGACCAACAATCCAACCAAGATTGCAGGTTTAAGTGGTTACGGAATAACTATTGAGGAGCGCGTTCCAATTCAGATCAAGCCTAAGAGAGATGACTTTAAGTATCTCTTGACAAAGCAGGAAAAGATGCAGCACATGACAAACTATATCAAAGAAGACAAAGTCGACTAGATAGTTTTGTACAATATATTTTAAGAGAAATATTCTCAGAATGGAGGAACTAATGAAAGTTTTAGAAGGAAAACTCACAGGAAGTGGGATTAAAGTAGGTATTGTTGCAGCGAGATTTAACGAGTTTATCGTTTCCAAGCTTGTTGGAGGAGCAGAAGATGCGCTCAAGAGACATGATGTTGACACAGAAAAAGACGTGGATATTGCTTGGGTTCCGGGTGCATTTGAAATCCCATTGGTAGCTAAGAAGATGGCTGCATCAGGAAAGTACGATGCTGTTATCTGCCTTGGTGCGGTGATAAAGGGATCAACAACTCACTATGATTATGTATGTAATGAGGTGAGCAAAGGTGTTGCAGCAGTAGGATTGGAGACAGGTGTTCCAACAATATTCGGTGTTGTGACTACAGATAATATAGAGCAGGCAATCGAGAGAGCCGGAACTAAGGCTGGCAACAAGGGATTTGATGCTGCTACAACTGCTATTGAGATGGTCAATTTATGTAAAAACTTTTAATTATATTTGAGTTAAAAGAAATAAATACACAAAAAACAACCCCCACAAAAGCGAGTTTATCGTCAATGTGGGGTTTCCTCTACATACGGATGATTTCTTGAAAATCGTTTTTCGCGGGGGGGGGTGGGGCAGTACGGCAATATCTCAAGTAACCAAGAATCTTGCCGTACTTTCAGGTCATGCACTAACGCTTGTCACGACCTCTTTTAAGATATTACGGAAATTTATTCAAAATTCTAGAATTTTGCCGTACTCTCAGGTCAAGCACTGAAGCTTGTCACGAGCTCTTTTAAGAT
>NZ_JAEB01000014.1:38970-80392 GCF_000518685.1 Eubacterium xylanophilum ATCC 35991
TCAAAATTCTCAAATCTTGCCGTACTCTCCCCCAAATACGTCAAACACAAACCTCTCAATCCACGACGAGTACGGAAAAAAACACGAAATCAGGAAATCTAGCCGTACTTCCCCCAAAAAACTCTGAACGCAAAATTCTCAATTGCCGGTAAGTACGGAAAAACTTGCATAATCAAGATATCTAGCCGTACTTTTACCCCAAAATGCTGAACGCAAACCCATCACCTCCAAAACGAGTACGGAAAAATCAACTTCCAAGAATCATACTTCCCTGGCTTAAGAATTTTTCCTGTTAATTGTCTTACGACCGTAGGGAGTAAGACCAGCAATATGCGATTCCAAATTGTCTTACGACCGCAGGGTAAGACCAGCAATATGCGTTTCCCAATTTAAAAAGGGCTGTCACACAAGTGCGACAGCCCCATTAATTAATATTTCATATCTTTCAAAATATCACAGAAATCAAATGTTGCGAAGTAATCCTTTGGAGTCTCACCGCGGCGAATCATCTGCACAGAACCATCTTCTTTGAGAAGGAGTTCTGGGGACTTGAGCTTACCATTGTAATTGTAGCCCATTGCATATCCGTGAGCACCTGTATCGTGAATTACAAGATAGTCGCCGATATTAATCTCTGGAAGCATTCTATCAACTGCAAATTTATCATTGTTCTCACAAAGTGAACCAGTCACATCATACTTGTGGTCGCATGGCTCATTTTCCTTGCCAAGAACTGTGATATGATGATAAGCGCCGTAAATAGCCGGACGCATAAGGTCAACGGCACAAGTATTGAGGCCGACGTACTCCTTATAAATGTGCTTTTGATGGATGCACTTTGTCACAAGCTGGCCGTAAGGACCGAGCATGAAACGTCCCAACTCAGTAAAGATAGATACATCGCCCAAACCTGCAGGAACAAGAATCTTCTCGAACTGCTTGCGCACGCCTTCGCCGATTACAGCAATGTCATTAGGCTCTTTGTCTGGTGTATATGGAATTCCAACACCGCCGGAGAGGTTGATGAACTTGATGTTCACACCGGTTTTTTCCTTGAGCTCAACTGCAAGCTCGAAGAGTATGCCGGCAAGTGTAGGATAGTATTCATTAGTTACTGTGTTACTTGCGATAAATGAGTGGATACCAAAGTTCTTGGCACCGAGTTCCTTTAATTTTTTGAATCCCTCGATAAGCTGTTCCTTCGTAAATCCGTACTTGGCATCTCCGGGATTATCCATGATATCCGTACCAAGTTCAAAAACTCCGCCCGGATTATAACGGCAGCAGATTGTCTCCGGAATTCCCGTTAAATCATTGAGAAAATCGATATGTGTAAAGTCATCGAGGTTGATATATGCACCTAATTCATATGCTTTCTTGTACTCTTTTTCCGGAGTTACATTGGATGAGAACATGATATCTGTGCCCTTAAAACCAGTGGCCTCAGACAACATAAGCTCTGTATATGATGAGCAGTCAACGCCGCATCCCTCTTCCTGAAGAATTTTAAGAATAAAAGGATTTGGAGTTGCCTTTACAGCGAAGTACTCTCTAAAACCCTTGTTCCATGAGAATGCATTCTTAAGTGCGCGAGCATTGGCTCTGATGGCTTTTTCGTCGTAGATGTGAAAAGGTGTTGGATATGTCTTTTCTATTTCTTTGACTTGTTCCAAACTAAGTATTGTTTTCTTTTCCATTTTTATCTCCTTTTCTATGTTATGTTTTTACTTGTCTAGTATAAATTAAAAATATTTTCGTGTCAATAATTTCTTATTTGTAATTACTGAGTCTTTTTATCTATATAGTTCGAATTAAACTTGGAGTAGACAATTTTCTGACTGGTATATAATCCATAGTATCCTGAGACCATATAGCTGATTCCGCAAGCCAGCAAGAAGTATGCGCCGCCTGTAAAGCCAAAGAGCTCAAGGCATATCAGCAGCGAGGTGACAGGACAATTGGTAACACCACAGAATACGGCGCCCATTCCTACCGCCGTTGCAAGGCCAGCGTCCATGCCGATCATTTTTCCCAGAAAACATCCAAAGGATGCCCCGATAAAGAAAGAAGGCACGATTTCACCGCCCTTGTATCCGGCCACAATACACAAAACGGTAAATATAATCTTAAAAAGGAATCCGAGTGCTCGGTCATTCCCCTCCATACAAGCTGCGATGTAGTCGGTTCCCGCACCGTTGTACATCTGATTGCCGAGAATAAGTGTGATGACAAGTACTGTCGATCCAAGTATAAATGCTCTGAGATATTTGTTGGAAAGATATTTTTTCGCCAATACCTCGCCCTCTCGCAGTGAGATACAAAAAATGGTGGAGATTAATCCACAGCATGCAGCGAGCCCCGCCACTTGAAGAACTGTGATGATTTCAAGCCCGGAAAATGTTCCGATGTCATATTGCGGAGCCGGTGAGCCCAGGTGGTTTGCCACAAATCTCGCCGTAAATGAAGCGATGATGCATGGAAGAAGTGCAGAGTAGTGCATGATTCCCACACTTATCACCTCAAGTGAGAAAAATGAAGCGGCGATAGGTGTTCCAAACATTGCGGAGAATACAGCGGACATGCCCACCATTATTAGAGTTTTCTTGTCGGTTGAATCGAATTTAAATAGTCTTCCAAGATAGCTTCCAACAGAGCCACCCAACTGAAGTGCCGCTCCTTCGCGTCCTACAGAAGCCCCCACAAAGTGTGAAAATATAGTTGAGCAGAAAATAAGCAGGGAAACCCTAAGTGGAATCTCATCATCTGAGTGGATGGATGAGATTACCAAGTTGGTTCCCCTATCTTTGTCATCGTGCATAAGATGATATAAATATACTATCATCACCGCACCTATAGGCAATAGATATAATACCCAAGGGTGGTCAAGTCGGAAGGCTGTCACAAACTTGATACATTTTCCGAAGGTAACTCCGATGAGTCCCAGAAAAAGTCCCAATGCAAGTGACAGAACCATCCACTTAATCATAGTAAGATATCTATTGGAATTGTGTTTTATCTTGTGCTTAATCTGTTTATTCATGAGAATTACTTCCCAAAGCCAATGCTAGCAAGAGTAATTCCTGCCTGTGCTCTCAAGAGTGAATCGATCTTCTGATATCCTTCAGAAGTAATATCATTGAGCATCTTTCTGGAAGATGTATCTTCATATGTTGAAGTCATAGTCCAAGTATATGATGCATTTGGCTTAATACCTGAAAGTGCTGCCTGAGCTTTTCCGGTACATGCTCCTATTGAAGGAAGCCCAATTCCCAGTTTGTTGATCTCTGCTACAGTAATATTACCAACTGTCGGATTTGAGGCAGAAACTACGATTTCTACGGCCTTTTGCTCTGCAACAGTTGTAGCTGTTCCGTTAACCCATGCAAACTTAAATGAATTTGTAGAATTCTCATATACAGCATATGTTGAAGAACCATCTGCGTTTTTAACGATGATGATTCTGTCACCGTTCTCATTAACTGCAGTGCTTGAATTTACAATCTTCTTAAATGCATTGAACTTTGCAGCAGGTGTCTTAGCTGCCTTCATAGCATCTTTGTTCTTCTGAAGAGGTGTTCTTGTGTCAGGCAATTTCTTAACTTTGTAAGTTACAATGAGCTTACTCTTGCCCATCTTTGCAATGACACGGAACTTTCCGGTCTTAGCTTTTTTCTTGATTTTAACAGTGCACTTGCTGTTGTTCTTGCCGCTGACTTTAATCTTTGCGCGCTTCTTGGAGCTGATTTTCCACTTAACCTTTTTTCTTGCTTTTTTTACTTTAATAATGTGCTTCATGCCCTGTAAAATAGTTATCGTGCTTTTAGTCTTTACTGGGATGTAGATTTTGGCTGCATCTGCACTTCCTGCGCTGACTCCGAGAGAGCCGATTGTAAGAGCAGCTGCGAGTAGTGAACTTGATAATACTTTAATTCCTTTTTTAATCATATAATCGTTCCTTTCTGGAAAATCAATGTAAAAATAGTCCGACCTGTTTCATAATACATAAAGAAGAGATAAATTGTGCTATCTCTTCTTTATGTCTTGTCATATTATATATTAAATTATTTATCATTGCAAGTATTTTTGTAAAAAAAACACTTGAAAAAAAACTAATGTTCGATTATAATTACACTTGTATTGTAAAGATTATTACCTGAGAAAGAGGGAATCTATGGATAAGTACGATGGCAGTCAGATAGTTATACTAGAGGGATTGGAGGCTGTTAGAAAGCGCCCCGGAATGTATATAGGAAGTACCGGATCAAGAGGTCTTCATCATCTGATATGGGAAATTTTAGATAATGGTATAGATGAGCACCTGGCTGGGTTTTGTTCTGAGATTGGAATCACTCTTAAGAAAGATGGTGGAGTGGTAATCGAGGACAACGGACGAGGTGTTCCGGTTGATATACATCCAACTAAGAAGATACCGACTGTGAGAGTAGTATATACCATATTACACGCAGGCGGAAAGTTTAATAATACAGTATATAAGGTATCAGGAGGTCTTCACGGTGTGGGAGCTTCTGTTGTCAATGCTCTGTCCAAGAGTCTCATTGTCGAAGTTAGAAAAGACGGCAAAGTTTACAGAGACGAGTACAAAGATGGTGGTAAACCGGTTGTCAAGCTTGAGAAGGGGCTTCTTCCGGTTGTGGGAAAGTGTGCCAAGGGCAATACCGGAACGAAGGTCACTTTCTATCCAGATGACGAGATCTTCGAGACGACAACATTTAAGCCTGAGACTATTAAAAAGAAGTTAAAGGAGATAGCCTTCCTCAACAAGAATCTCAAGATTACGTTCTTTGATGAGAATTCAGGTGAGGAGAGAGTTTTCCTAGAAGAAGATGGTATAAAGAGCTATATCAATTACATCAATCGAGATACCAAGAAACTCCATGACGATGTCATTTATATAGAAGGCAGCAGTGGGGATATAGAAGTAGAAGTGGCATTTCAGTATGTTGATGAGTATACAGAGCAGATCAATTCCTATTGTAACCGCATCAATGTGACCGACGGTGGTACACTTGTAACCGGTTTCAAGATGGCTCTCACAAGAGTTATGAATCAATATGCGAGGGAATTGGGATATCTTAAGAACAACGAAGATAATTATGACGGCAAGGATATAAGAAATGGTCTGGTGGCCATTGTCTCCATTAAGCATCCGGATCCTCAGTTTGAGAGTCAGACCAAGAATAAACTGGGCAACACGGATGCCAAGACAGCAGTGGATGACGTATTTAGCGTTGAGGTTCAGAGATATTTGGACAAGAATGTCGAGACCTTGCGGACTATTTTAGATAATGTAAGAAAATCATATAAGGCGAGAACTGCCAGTGATAAGGCCAGAAAATCAGTTATGAAAGAACTCTTGAATGTTGATACCAAGAGTAAGCTGGCTGCATGCTCTTCGAGAAAGCCGGAGGAGTGTGAGATCTATATCGTGGAGGGAGACTCTGCGGGCGGAACTGTTAAGACAGCTCGCAACAGAAGAACTCAGGCGGTTCTTCCGCTCAGGGGTAAGATTCTCAATGTCGAGAAGGCTCCGCTGGAGAAGATACTACTCAACAACGAGATTAAGTCCATGATAGCATCTTTTGGATGTGGTATAGGAGATGATTTTGATATCACTAAGTTGAGATATGATAAGATTATTATCTTGACAGATGCGGATGTGGACGGCGCCCACATAAGTACCCTTCTTCTGACATTTTTCTATAGGTTTATGCCGGAACTTATATATCAAGGTAAGGTATATCGTGGACTTCCACCATTGTACAAGGTGGACTATGAAGACTATGAGAAGAAGAAAAAGGTCAAGAAGAGCGAGTACTTGTTTGATGATTTTGAACTCGAGAAGTTTAGAAAGAAGGGGTTAAAGATTAATTCCCTTCAGAGATATAAGGGATTGGGAGAGATGGATGATGTACAGCTTTGGGAGACAACACTCGATCCGGACAGCCGTATTTTGGCTCAGGTATCAATAAGTGATACAGTGGAGGCCGATGAGATTACGGGAATTCTCATGGGAAGCAATGTGCCACCTAGACGAGAATTTATTATGGAAGAAGCAAGGTATGCGGAGATTGATATTACGTAATACCGAAGGAGGAAGACATGGCTCATTCAGATGAGAACATTATTCAATTAGATTTCTCGGAAGAGATGAAGATTTCATATAGAAATTACGCTATGAGTGTAATTGTATCACGTGCCGTTCCGGATGTTAGGGACGGCTTAAAGCCGGTTCAGAGAAGAATTCTCTATGCCATGAAGGAGTTGTCATTGTCTCCGGACAAGCCACATCGTAAGAGTGCTCGTATAGTGGGAGATACCATGGGTAAGTATCATCCACATGGTGACAGTTCTATTTATGACGCTTTGGTTCATATGACAGAGGATTATTCCTTGAATGCTCCATTGGTGGATGGCCATGGAAACTTTGGCTCTATTGACGGAGATGGAGCAGCAGCGATGCGATATACCGAGGCCAGATTGTCAGAAGCTGCCATGACTATGCTCGAGAACCTTGAAAAGGGACTCGTTGACTTTGGACCGAACTTTGATGAGAGTGAGAAGGAGCCGCTGGTGCTTCCGGCTACCATTCCCAATCTCCTTGTCAATGGAACTACGGGAATTGCAGTTGGTATGGCCACCAATATACCACCTCACAATTTATCAGAGGTCGTCGATGCGGTTATTGCTTGTATGGACAGACCCGGCATCTCGATTCAAAAGCTCATGGATTACATCCCTGCTCCTGATTTTCCTACGGGGGGGATCATCACCAATGCTGCGGAGATTCCGGAGATTTATGAAAAGGGAGAGGGGCGAATTAAGCTTCGCGCCCGCACTGTTATAGAAAAGGGTGATTATGGCAGAACCAATATTGTAATTACCGAGATTCCATATACAATTTCAGGAAACAAGACCAAGTTGGTTGAGAACTTGTCGAGTCTTATGAAAGACAAGGTCTTTGACGAAATATATGATGTTCGAGATGAGTCCTCCAAAGAGGGTATTCGAATTGTAATAGAGGTCAAAAAAGACAGAGATATTGACAATTTGCTCAACGGTCTTTACAAGAAGACTCATATGGAAGACACATATGGCGTCAACCTCTTGGCTATTAGCAATCAGCAGCCAAAGCTCTTTAATCTCAAGGGGCTTATCGAGGAGTTTATTCTCTTCCAGGAAGAGCTATATACTAAGGAGTATAAGCACTTGTTAGCGAAGGCAAGAAACAGGCTGGAGGTTGTGGCAGGACTTATCAAGGCCACTGATGTCATCGATTTGATTATCGAGATTATCAGAGGAAGCTCTACAATTAAGCAAGTTAAGGCATGTCTTACCAAGGGAGAGACAGAGGGAATTAATTTTAAGTCCAAGGAGTCTAAGAAGCAAGCTGCAGAGCTTGATTTTACTGAAGTACAGGCCGATGCTATATTGGCTATGCAGCTCAGCCGATTGATTGGACTTGAGATTCTAAAGCTCCATCAGGAGAATGATGAATTGCTTGCCAAGATAGCAGAGTACGAGAAGATTCTCTCAAATAACAAGGAACTATATAAGGTTATAAAAGCTAAGCTTCGCGAATACAAGAAGAAGTTTGGCCGTGAGAGAAGGACAACGCTTGAGGATGTGGTAGCCAAGGCCTATGTAGAGGAAGTAAAAATCGAAGATATCTATGTTTGCATGGATAGATTTGGATATACTAAGTCTCTTGACGAGGCGGCATTCTTGCGAACCTCCGAGGAGGCGAGAGAGGAATTCCCTCACATTATGAGGATGCAGAACACCGATAAGATCTGTATATTTACCAACAAGGGAAATATGCATCAGGTCAAAGCAGACAAGATTCCAAGGTGCAAGTTGCGAGATAAGGGAAGTCTTATTCACACGCTTACCAAGATGGAAAATGACGAGGAAGCAGTGTTATATATTCCATTTGAGGAACTTTTCGAGAGTATACTCATGTTTGTAACCAAGAGTGGATATATTAAGTTGGTGTCAGGTGCAGAGTTTGATACCAATAGGCAGGTTATCAGCGCAACAAAGCTCGATGGTGATGACGATGAAGTTGTGGCAGTTGAGGCTTTAGTTGGCTCCGATATTATCGATGCCAACAAAAAAGTTATTATTCTGACGGAAAAGGGACTTTCTCTTGGATTCTCTATTGGCGAGGTCAAGGAACTTAAGAAAACCAGCCGCGGAATTAAAGCGATTACGCTTGACAAACAGGATAGCATCAAATATTCTACAGTAGTAGATGTGGATGCAGAGTCCTTTGAAGTCGACGGCAAGATGCTCAGTGCCAAGAAAGTCAGAAACCGCAAGAGAGCTGCCAAAGGACAAAAAGCTGTACTCGCTTTAGACCAGAAAAAATAAAAAATTAGAAAACATATTAATTATTTTTTGAACTTATCCGATACATAGTTTAGAAACATAGTTGATATGTTTTTTATTTTCAAAACAGAATGGAGGAACCCGATATGAGAATAGATGCTTATATGCAGGTAAACCAAGTTTATAAACCAAACAAAGTAACACCTACTAATACAGCATCCCAAGTAAGCAAGGGCGACAGCTTTACACTATCTGGATTTGCAAAGGACTATCAGATTGCCAAGCAGGCTACATCTGAAGCTTCAGATATCAGAGAGGATAAGGTCAATGACATCGTGGAGCGAATGAAGTCAGGTACTTATAACGTTCCGATTGAGGATGTTGCAGATAATTTAGTCGGAAGATTATTAGGATAATGTTCCGTTGATTTGGTAGGAGGGTATTTCGTGGCGAGTTTACTTGAAGAATTAATTAACACTCTTGAAAGAGAAGAGAAGTTATATGCCTCCCTAATTCCAATAGAGGAGGATAAGATTAGAGCAGTTATTGCCAACGATCTTCGTGCCTTAGAGAGGATAACCGGTGAAGAACAAAAGATGGTTGATGAAATCGGCATCTTAGAAAATAAGAGAGAACAGGTATCCCTTGATATGGCAACAGTTTTGGGAAAGAGACCGGGAAGTATTAATCTTCAACAGATTGCTGACAGTCTCGATAAGCAACCAGAGGATCAGAAAAGGCTGAGAGAGATTCATGATAAGATGCGAAGGACCGTTGATAGAATGAAAGAACTCACAGCCCAGAATCAAGATTTGTTGACACAAGCTCTTGAAATGGTTGAGTACAATATAAATGTAATGAGAAGTACACGGATGTCTTCGGGAAGTAGCAATTATTCGAACAATGCAGCTCAGGTTGATATGTTTGATGAAGGAGCTGGAATGTTTGATGCTAAGCAGTAGATGCGCGGAGCACCGTGTACTTCTATTGTGTAAATAGATAGATTTGGAAAGAGAGGTGATCTGGATGTCAGGATTATTGACAAGTTTTAATGCAGGAGTGTCTGGTCTACAATCTGCTCAGACTTCATTGAATACAACTGCACATAACTTAGCTAATGCAACAACAAAGGGATACACGAGACAGCAGACAATCATCGCGGACTCTTTTTACAAAAATGCATTTGGATCACATGGAAATCCAATCCAAGTTGGAATGGGAACAACGATTGTAAACACCCGTCAGATTAGAAACAGCTTCTTGGATGATCAGTATAGAATGCAAGTTGGTAAGCAGAGTTTCTATGAGGCAAACTACTCGGCGGTAGGTGAGTTGGAGGAACTCTTCGGAGAAATGGAGGGCGAAGAATTTGTTCAATCCCTCAATGATCTTTGGGTGGCAGTTGACAACTTATCTAAGGAGCCGGACAATATTGTTTACAGAAGTGCGTTGGTATCTCAGGCGGGACAATTTGCTGATCGCGCCAGCATCCTCAGACAGGAACTGGTGAACTATCAGAACAACATGAATCAGGAGGTCCTTGCACAAGTCAAGGATATCAATGATATTGTTTCAAAGATTCGCGATACCAACATATTGATTAGAAAATACGAAGCGGCAGGTAATAATGCCAATGACTATAGAGATGAGAGAAATATACTCTTAGATAAGCTTGGAACTTATATTGACTTTGATGTAACCGAGGAAATTGATGGAACGATTTCCA
Organism: Eubacterium xylanophilum ATCC 35991; assembly: GCF_000518685.1. Classification (GTDB taxonomy): domain Bacteria; phylum Bacillota; class Clostridia; order Lachnospirales; family Lachnospiraceae; genus Eubacterium_F; species Eubacterium_F xylanophilum. Next base: position 49,046 of record NZ_JAEB01000014.1, read on the forward strand.
TTCTCTCGGAGGGAGATTATCTCCTCTCATCAGAGACTCAATTCAAGTTGTCAACCGCATATGAGAGCGAAGAATCCAGGCTTCTCAAGCCGGTTAGAGCATCAGGAGGGGACTTTTTCATCAGAGGAGAGCTTAACTACTCGGCGGAAAATAACTCAGACATTGGTTCTCTCAAGGGAATTTTGGTTGCCAGAGGAAATCGTGAGGGAATTTTCACCGACATGCCACAGCGCCCTAAGCGAACAGATTTTATGGATGCCACAGGAAACCTGGATACGGCTGCATATAACAGAGCTTTAGAGGACTATGGCAATGAAGTTGGTATTTATTCATCTACAGTTGCACCTTCAGTGATTATGAGGACTGAAGCACAGTTCGACCAATTGGTACACGAAGTTGTAACTCTTATTAATGACAAGCTATGTCCTAACAAGACTCTCACATTGGAGGATGGATCCACAATCCAAGTTTTAGATGAGGAAAATGCTCCGATAGGTGATGACGCAGACAAGAGTATAGGCATAGAACTATTTACGAGAAGAAATGTTGATCGCTATGAAAAAGTGACAGTTAATGCGATAAATGATGAGGGACTTCTCCAGACTATGGAGGTTTACAAGTATAATGAGGAGGATTACAATGACATCCATACTCTATATACAGCAAGTCAGATTGAGGTCAACCCAGAACTTGAGAAAGACCCATCCAAGTTGCCACTCAATGCCAATCCTAAAACAGGCTTTGTAGATGGATTCGTAAGCCATATTTGTAAAAGCCTTATGGATGAATGGCACAGTGGAGAATTATCTCTGGATCCCACATCACTTGCGACTTACAGTTTTTCGAATTATTATAATTCGATGATAGGTGAATTTGCCACTCAGGGAAATGTATGGAATGGAATTATTGAAAATCAGGAAGTTACAGTAAAGGCAGTTGAAGATCAGAGACAGGATATCATGGGAGTTTCATCGGACGAGGAACTTGCCAGCCTGCTTAAGTATCAGCAATGCTACAATGCATCGTCTAGATATATAACTGTTATTGATCAGATGCTGGAACATTTGATAGAGAGATTGTAAATGCTCGAGGAACATTTTTCAATTACGAGAAAAAGAGGAGGTAAGAGCTATGGGAACATTTGACGGATATGATATAGCAAGATCTGGAATACATGCCTACAGTGCATCCATGCAAACTGCTGCTCATAACCTTGCCAACATAGGTACAAAGGGGTATTCAAAGCAGGTTGTTAATGTTACAGCGCAGACTAGAAATATCAGCTCGATTAAGGTACAGGGATCCGGAGTTTTTGCAAGTGATATTGAGAGACAGCACAGTGATTACTATGATACCAAGTATGAAGCAAGCAATTCAACTTATAACAAATATTCTACAAGTTCATATTATCTCACCGAATTAGAGAGATACATATATGCGGCCGATGAGACAGAAGGTGGCTTGACTACATCTTTTGACAATTTGTGCAAGACACTCAGTGCTACAATTGCAGACGGCGGAAATATGACACGTCGCCAGGAGATACTCACTTATGCGGAGACTTTTACTGAATTTATACAGGACTCAGCCAACAATCTCAAAAGTCTGCAGGCAGAGGCCAATATCGAGATAAAGAATGCCGTTGAGCAGGTAAATGCTCTGGCGGAAAAGATTGCCACAGTCACAGGTCAGATTAATAAACTTGAGAGCTACGGAAATACGGCCAATGATCTTCGAGATCAGAGAGCAGTTCTCCTGGATGAGCTGTCTGATTTTTGTCACATCGATGTGGTAGAGAAACCACCGGCAGATGGAGTTGGTGGAAATCAATTCTTAGTATACGTAAACGGTGGAATTCTCGTAGATACTATTCAGACCAACAAATTGATTTATACTGAGACGGAAATCATGAAGGGGCAGAATGATATTAAGGGCCTCTACAATGTGACCCGAGAAAATGGAACGCCATTTGATCAATATAGCACAGCACTTGGAGGAAAACTTCAGGCACTGTTCGAGATAAGAGATGGCAATAATACAGAGGCTTTAAAGGGAACAGCCGAGTCTCTGATGGAGAATTCAGATGGAAAATTGGTTTTAAAAATCAATAATGCATCAATTAATGATATAAGAAAATTATCGATTCCTCAGGAAAAAGGGGAAATAAATATAATTAGCTCAACATATACCTATGAGAGTTTTTCAGTGGAGCCGGAGGATGACGGAACATTTACATATTCCTTTGTATTGAATGCAAATACAACCTTGGAAGAGGCCAGAGGTTTGCGAAGCGCCGTGGACAGAGGGGCGACGGTCTCGATAGGACAGGATGTGGACTTCAAGGGAATTCCGTATTATATGGCTCAGCTCAACGAATTTACGAGAACCTATGCTCAGAGATTCAATGACATCCACAAGGAGGGATTTGATGCTTCGGGGAAGAGCGGAATTGATGTATTTAATGCGACAATTCCTACTACTGGTGAGAATTTTACGTTTGCAGACAAGTCGGGGGAGGTCCCTGCAGCCTTTGATTCAATGCCGGCTGGGAGCGCAGACGGTACATACAAGGGAAGCTATTATTATATGACAGCTCTAAATGTATGTATTACCAAAGAAGTTGCTGACGACCCTACCAAGCTTGCCTTTAATCAGATGGCCAATTCGGGAGAGTCAGAGAGCTTGAATTTGCAGAGATTATCCGCACTGAAGGATGATTCCAAGATGTTTCTCAGAGGAGCACCGGATGCATTCCTCCAAGCTATGACTACAGATGTGGCAGTGGATGCCAGAAAGATGATTACGTTGGAAACAAGTCAGAAAAATATTCGCGACGCGGTTGATATAAGGAGACAATCTATATCTGGAACAGATGAGGATGAGGAGACACAGGACCTCGTCACTTACCAGAATTTGCTGTTTAATCAGTACAAGGTTCTTTCAGTTATGAACGAAGTCCTTGACAAGTTGATTAACGGAACAGCGGTATAGGAGGTGCCATATGAGAATTACTAACAATATGATGAGAAATAATGCACAACTCCATATTCAGAAGAATAAGGTGGCTTACAATAAGTATTTTGAACAGTTCTCTTCTCAGAAGAAGATTCAAAAGCCATCAGATGATCCTACAATTGCCGTAAGATCACTTAAGTTTCGTACGACACTTGTAGAAGTCCAGCAGTACCGTGCGAATTGTCGAGATGCAGAAGGGTGGATGGATGCCACAGAAGAGCCTATGAAGAAGGCGAATACTGTGTTGGATACCATGATTGATTATGTTACACAGGCAGCAAATGGCACCAATACATATGATGACAGAGAGACTATTGCAAAGCAGTTGAGACAGAATGCGGACTTTATATTCCAGCAGAATGCCAACTCAGACTTTGCAGGAAGATATCTCTTTACGGGATACAGAACTGATGTGCCACTATTATTTAGTGCAAATCAGAGCAATGCTACATATACAATTTCTGAAAATTTGGAAGTTGAATCCATCAGATCATTTTCATATGTATACGGTGGCGCGGCTTTTGACGAGACAAAAACTGCGGATGAATATGCTTCAGATGCACCTGAGTATTTGTCATCACACAGGATTCGAGTTTCTTATCAGGATTGTGATGATTCAGATGTTCAGGTTACATATAAGGATGCCGACGGAAACGAAGTAAGCGTCACTGCCACCGTGAAGAAAATAGCAGATGATGCGAAGTTCAATGACCATTATAAACCGGGTGATGGGGAGATATATTTTGTTCCAGAAACCGGTGAGTTGGTATTTGGCGATGGAATATATGACTCAGTGAGAGCCGGTTCGGATTTGAATGTTTCATACTCCAAGACGAATTTTAAGGAAAATGATATTAGACCGGAACATTACTTTGAGTGTACTTCGGTTGACAATGAAACGGGAGTGACGAAGAATTTTTCTGCAACAAGAGAGCAGGAAATCAATTATCAGATAAATTTCAGTCAGAACCTGACGGTTAATACACTGGGATGTAATGCATTTGATATGGATGTAAATAGAATTGTAGATAGTATCTATGAGGTGATTCAGAACTTGGAGATTACTGAGAAGGATCTTCAGAACGTGAACAAGAGAATCGCTGATTGTAATCAGGATGATACTGCTACGCTTGAGAAGTTAAATGAGCTCAAGAAGCAAATTGAGTCCAAGATGACTCTTCAGAATACAGTTTTGACAAACTCATATTCAGAGGCTATAACGGTATTTCAACAAGCGAAAAACACACTAAATGTGGCTGTTGCCGATCACGGAGCCAGATATGCCAGAATGAAGATGACAGAATCAAAGCTTGAGTCATTGGAAATTGACACTAAAGAGTCCAAGAGCGAGAACGAAGAAGTGGATCTCGAGGAGGCATATGTAAACTATACCGAGGCAGATCTTCTGTATCAGGCATCGTTGCAGGCGACTTCCAAGATACTCGGTTCTTCGCTATTAAATTACATATAATATTAGGGCTTTAACATTGCAAAAAAAGTTGATAATATCGCTGGAATATAGTAAAATAGTATTGTGATTTATCATATGTCGTGTAACAGTTAACAAGGAGACAAGGTGGTTTGGTTTATAATCATCGACAAGAGAAGAGTGCGATGATTAGGAAATGAGAGGTGTTTCATGTTAGTAAAGACAAAATATTTTGGGGAAATTGATCTTACAGATGACAAGATTATCACTATGGAACGTGGACTTATGGGATTTGAAGATTATAAGAATTATACCATACTCTTTGATTCAGAAAAAGAGAAGACTACGATATCATGGTTTCAGAGTCTTGATGAGCCGGGACTTGCAATCCCTGTTATTAATCCGCTAATTGTAAAGCCGGATTACAATCCTGTAGTTGAGGATGAGTTGTTAAAGGGAATGGGTGAGTTGACAGAAGAAAATTTGGTTATTCTTCTCACTATGACAGTTCCATCTGATATCACTCAGATGACAGTTAATCTTATGGCACCAATCATTATTAATTCTGATACCCGCAAGGGAGCCCAAGTTATCGTTGAAAACGACGACTATGAGATTAAATACAAAGTATATGACAAGCTGAAGTCAGAAGATAAGGAGTGATATTATGTTAGCGCTTGCAAGAAAAGTCAATGAATCAATTATTATAAATGACAACATTGAGATCACAATCTTGGATGTAAAGGGTGATCAGATTAAGATAGGAATTGATGCGCCAAAGAGCGTACCTATCTACAGAAAAGAGATTTATTCTCAGATTCAACAGGCTAATGTAGAAGCAGCTAATGGAGCAGACCCTGCAGCGCTTTCACAGTTGTTGAAATAAATTTAATATAGCATTTGTCCCCTCTCCCATTATAGGAGAGGGTTTTTTTGTAAAATATTCTGATTGTGTCGGAATATTTTATTTCAAGATGTTAACTATTTCTGAAAACATGCCGATAAGTAAAATGAGGACTCTAGATGTATTTTTAATTAAGAATACAAATAACTACACATGGAGGTGTTAAGTATGGAAATTGAGAAGATTGCCGGCGGAAACTCAAATTATTCTGCAAAAGAAGTCGCCACTCAGTCAGCAGTAGCAACTTCAACAAGTAGTGAGATTCAAAAGTTTAATAGGCAGGATAAAAGGGTCGAGAAGTCGGAAGAAAGTGACAAGCAAGAAGGTTACAACGAGAAGAAAAAGCGTGCAGCTAGTGAAGCAACAATCGAGGATGCTGTAAAGAGTGCCAATCGAAAGATGGATAAGACAAGATGTGAATACTCATACCATGAGAAGACGCATCGAGTTTCTATCAAGGTTATTGACTCTGAAACAGATAAAGTTATTCGTGAGATTCCACCTAAGGAGTCCCTTGATATGCTTCAGAAAATGTGGGAGATGGCTGGCATCCTAGTTGACGAGCGTAGATAGATTGCGGGTTTTGTATTCTTGCTTCAAGTGCAAGTACACGTGCTCTTGGTGCAAAAGGAGTTGCTAACAAGAACATTTAGGAGTGTCAATGTGTAACAGACATATCCTAGGATCGGAGGAAATAGTATGGCGATAAGATTATCAGGATTAGCATCCGGCTTGGACACAGAGGCATTAGTCGGTGCTCTGATGTCTGCACAAAGTCTGAAAAAGACTAAGGTCGATAATGCTAAAACCAAATTGGAATGGAAGCAGACAAAGTGGACAGATTTGAATTCAAAATTATATAAGTTGTACACTGAGCAGGCTTCCAAGTTGAAACTGCAGAGTACTTATAATGCAAAGAAAGCATCTGTATCAGATGCAAGTAAGATATCGGTGACAGCCTCTAACTCAGCTACTAATGGTAGCTATGTGATGGAGGTAAGTCAGATTGCCACATCGGAGTATCTGACTGGATCTGCGCTTAAGAATGTGAATTCTACAAGCACAAAGTTGGCAGATATTGATCCAAGTCTTGTTGATAAGAGAATTACTGTTACAACAGGAGTTGGGGATTCAGCCAAATCAACTGATATTGAGATAACTGCAAATACAACAATAAGTGATTTTGTCAACAGCTTGAAGAGTGCAGGAATTAATGCCAATTTTGATACTACTCAGAAGAGATTTTTCCTTAGTAGTAAGGAAAGTGGAATGTCTAATTCCTTTACCATTACTTCTTCGGGAATTACTTCAGAAGAGTTGACTAAGAGAAATGCGGTTCTAGAGGGAATCGGATACGATAGCATGAATAGTTCCGACAAGAAAAAAGTTGATTCATACATTAAGACTTTACAGAGTTCCGGTGTTGGAACAGATGCATATAATACAGCTCTTGATGGTTTGGCTAAAGTATCCTATGACTCAAAGAATGCAGCAGCAGGGGATGCAGCTACAAAGTATGTGAAGGCAAAACTTTATACTGATAATTATGACAGGATAAAGTCAGAAGCTGAAGATTCTTTGCGAGGAAGGTACTATGACAAGGATGGCAATCCAGTTGGCCAGAACAAAGACATATATGCTTATAGATATGATACTATGAGTGAAGCTGCAAGAGCGGAGACCGGCCAGACTAAGGAAGAGTACATCGCTGCACATGTCAAGGAAGATTTTGACAAGGCAGTCAAGGAAAAGGCGGATTCAGATATTGTTGCATTTGTCAACAAAGAGGTTAGCACTAACAGTGAAGTGAAGACAGATATTGAAGCTCTTACATATTCAGGAATGTCAGAGAGCGAGATAAGAGCAGGACTCAGTGAGGATGCCCTTGATAAGTTCTACAAGACAGGCGGAGAAGTTAGTGTATCTGGTTTCTCTGGAATGGAAGGCATTACTGAGGATTCAATCAAGTCAAGTATTACATCAGCTGTAAGTGATTATGCTTCAATCGAAGAGAGATCATATTCTCTTGGAGGCTCTGCACTTACAGGATTGGGACTTGCTGATATCACTACAGATGCTGAGGGCAAGGCTGTTATTAACGGCGGAGCAGGTGGTCCAAAGGGCATGGCATTTATCGGTGCTAGCGATAGCATTATCAAGCTCAATGGAGCAGAACTTACTTCAGAGTCAACTACTGTTTCTGTCAATGGATTGAGTATTACGCTCAATAATACTACTGCTCCGGGTGAGACTGTTAAGTTCACTGTGGGCAATGATGTAAGTGCAGTTTATGACACAATTAAAACTGCCCTGAATCAGTATAATGAGATTATCAGTGAGATGAATAAGTTGTATACTGCATCTTCTGCAAAGGGATATGAGCCACTGTCCAAAGAGGAGAAGAAGGCCATGTCGGAGGACGAAATCAAACTCTATGAGGACAAGATTAAGGACTCACTTTTCAGGGGAGACAGCACACTTAATGGAATAATTATGGCAATGAAAGGCGCTATGCAATCTACATTCGAAGTGGATGGACAGAAGTACTCTCTTTCTTCATTTGGAATTACCACATCAAATGATTGGACTGAAGGTGGAAAGTATCACATCTACGGCGACAAGGATGATGCCACATTTGGAGATCGCCAAGACAAGCTTAGAGCGGCGCTGGAAAATGATCCGGAGACGACGATGCGAGCATTGTCGGGAATCTTCGGAAATCTCAGTAGCGCTATGAATTCTAAGATGGCATCGAGCAGTGTGAGTAGTGCATTGACATTCTATAATGATATTAAGATTAAAGACGAACTTAAGAATTATACAAAGGAAATCTCTGACTGGGAGACAAGGTTGGAGGAAATAGAAGAAAAATATTACAAACAGTTCTCCAAGATGGAGTCGGCAATGGCGAAGCTTCAGGCGCAACAGACCAACTTGTCGTCACTGTTTGGCAATTGATAATTTGGCATTGGGTGGTTTGGTTTGAACTATGACGGTCGCCCTTGTGGCAGAGAGTGCCACAGGGCGATTGTATATTGCACAACCCCGTTCTTTGGGGGAGTTTCAGGGAGGACAAAATTATGAATACAAACATGGCAGATTCTTATAAGACAAACGCGATATTAACAGCATCACCGGCAGAGCTTACGCTTATGTTGTACGATGGTGCAATCAAGTTTTGTAATATAGCACTGATAGCATTGGAAAAAAATGATTATGGAAAATGTAATGAGAATTTGAAAAGAGCACAGGATATAATTTTGGAATTCAGAATTACACTAGATCACAAGTATCCTGTTTGGGAAGACTTTGACAGAGTCTTCGAATACATATATAATTGTCTTATAGATGGAAATATTCACAAGGACAAAGAGATGATAGAAGAAGGACTAGGTAGGATTAGAGAGATGCGAGACACTTGGAAAGAAGTGATGCAGCTTAACAATCAAAAGGTGGACTAGTTTGTGGTATGCCATCAGTGGTTCAGGCATTTGAGACAGGAGGCAGTTTATGGTAAAGAACGATTCGATTTATGTTGGTATGATGACCGATTCTTTGCATAGAAAGAAGAGGGTGTTAAAGTCCATATATGAGTTGACATGTGAGCAAGAAAAGGCACTAAAAGCTGACGAACTAGACTATGATAAGTTTCAGGAGATAGTCGATGAGAAGGGGAAGCTGATAGATGAACTTACTCAGATCGACAATGGATTCGATTCACTGTTCAAGCGAATGGAGGCAGTGATAAAGGCCAATAGAGATGCATATAAAAGTGATATTTTGACAATGCAGGATCTGATTAGAGAGATATCCGAGTTGGGTATACAGATTCAGGCATTGGAAAAGCAGAATAGCGAGCACTTTAAAATATATCTTGCCAATGAGAAAAAAGAGATAAAAAGCTTTCATATGAATAGAAAAATATCCGAAGGATATTATCAGCATATGGCCAATACTCATCAGGCAGAGCAGTCATATTTTTTTGACAAAAACAAATAATAAGGAGACATTTAATGTTAGGCAATAACAATACGGAAGAGAAAACAAAGGGTATTTTAGGTAGACTTTTAGAGAAGATATATGGTAAATTTATAGGTATAATAATAGTCGCGGTGATTGCCGCGGCTATTGGTGTGCTAGGGACTACTATCTGGCAGAAGTATAACACGCAGGACAAGACTATAGCCATTGGCTTTGAGGATATCGGAGAACTGGCTACTCAGGAGTCAAGGGTGACAAAGGTAAAGAGTGTGGATAAGTCGATGGACTTTTTCGGACTATTTGACATGCCTTTCACCCACTCCAATGTTATTTTTAGCTATGACTTTGAGATTAAAGCCGGATATGATTTTTCTGAGATAAAGTGGGATGTTGACGAGGAGAAAAAGGTAGTTATGGTCACGCTTCCACAGGTGAAAACTTTTGGATCCAGAATTGACCCCAAGTCATTTAAAGTATATAATGAGAAGAGCAGTGCTTTCAATCCGATTAAGCTAAAGGAGTTTGGAGAAGAGACGACTAAGATGAATGTAGAAGCTGAGAAGGAAGCTATAGAGGCGGGACTTCTTGACAAGGCCAGAGTTAATGGAGAAAAGCTTATAACTGGTATGCTGAAACAGCATTTTGAGGATTATAGAATAGAGTTTAAATAATTATTTAAAGAGGTGTGTGTTTTGCTATATGTAATACAGGTGGAGACAGGTAAGGAATCGGAGACTGTATTTTTGTGTAAAAAGTACATGGATCCGGAGTGTTACAAGGAAATGTTCATTCCGCGTTATGAGTGCAAAAAAAGATATAAAGGCGAGTGGCATGTGCAGGAGAGGAATCTTTTCCCGGGATATATATTTGTTCAACCTTTGAGTGAGGAAGAGAGGGAAGATCCAATTAGTTGGGTGAGAGATGAGCTGGCCAAAGTTCCTAGAATGACTAAGCTCATATGTCACGAGGATACTCCTGTGCCCATATACCCCCATGAGGAAAAATTTATCCGATCGGTTGTTGATAAAGATTATACAATAAGAATGTCGGAGGGGCTTATCCTGGGAGATGAGCTTGTGATATTAAATGGCGCCTTGAAGGATTATCGCGGCATGATTAAGAAAATTGACAGGCACAGACGGCTTGCCTGGATCGATGTGGATGTCTTTGGTCGACCTACGCCAGTTGAGATAGGGCTAGAAGTTGCCAAGAAAGTTTCAACTGAGGAGTTTGAGGCTTGGAAGAAGGCGCTGTGGGGTGACGAGGAAGACAAAACAGAAGTGAAAGAGAAGAAGGTAGAAGAGGAAAAGGGACAAGAAGAAGAAAACCCAAAAGTGCAAAAACCGCCGAAGAGTGGTGCTTCTCACAAGAATAGTCGTGGTAGTTCATCGGAACATTTGACTTTTAACATGGAGAGTTTGTTAGAGGGATTGCACTTGGGAGCGGAGATACCTCCTGGAAATGTTCTGATAAAGTCGGGAGTCTTTTCTGGTATGAGGGGCGAGTTGGTTTCCGAGAAGAATGGCAGATATAAAGTTTTATTAAATGTCTTTGGAGACATGTCCAATGTGGAATTCGAAGAAGATGAAATAATGATATTAAATAATGGAAAGTGATGGGATAATTATGGAAGCATATAAGCATAAAGTACAGTATTATGAAACGGATAAGATGGGAATAACTCATCACTCCAATTATATTAGGTGGATGGAAGAGGCGAGGGTTTACTTTCTGGAGCAGATAGGATGGGGATATAATAAGATGGAGGAAGAAGGGATTGGCTCTCCTGTAGTTGCAGTGGATTGTAAGTACAAGAAACCAACCACTTTCGCCGACGAAGTTTTCATACAGGTAAAAGTGGAAAATTGCAAAGGTGTAAAGTTGAAGCTGTTATATGAGATGACTGATGCGCAGGGGGAAATTTGCTGTATCGGTCACTCGGAACACTGCTTTGTCGGATCCGATGGTAAGTTTGTGAGATTCGACAAAGAGTATCCGGAGTTTTATAAAAAACTTTTAGAATTTGCCTAGTTGGTTTTTTCGAAGACCTTGACATTTGAAGTGATGGCGTCGGCTCCGAGCTCGATTGCTTTTTTGGCCTCCTCGGGTGTATCAGCAATATAGAGGCATAGATTGATTTTGCGTTTCTTAATCTCGTTGATTGTCTCTTTATTGGAAGAGGCTATTGCCCAGTCAAGACCAAAATTATTGGACTCTAAATAGTCTAGGTCAACTTCCTTTTTGTTTGTAATAAATTGGATTTTTATATCCTTATTCTGCGCGCGTACATGTTCTAGGTACGTGCTGGAAAAACTCGTTATGTAGCATCGTTTAGTCATGCTGTACTTGTCAATGAGATTGAGAAGTCGGTGGACTTGGGATGCTATTTCTTGTTCATTGTTGCGGTCAAGAGTTTTCTGGTTTCCTCTGACTAGATTCTTAATTTCCAAAAGTGGAGTGATATCCCAAGGTTCAACCAGTTTGAGTAGTGATTCTAGAGTTGGTATCTCTCCGTGAGAAAGGTTTTCTACCTGTTCATAGGTTAGTTTATTTATTATACCTTCAATTTCGTCTTTATCTGTGAGATTTGAGGGTGCTTTTCTCCCATTTGTCCACACTTTTCCATCGTGATTGAGGACAAATACACCGTCTTTTGTGGAGTAAATATCTGTTTCTACGCCCCAGAATCCAGCTATTATCGCATTTTTGAATGCAGTTATAGTGTTTTCCACACCGCCATTTACATATCCCCTATGTGCAATAAAGTGGGCAGCAGTGCTTGGGAGAATTGTTTGTTTGATTATAGTATTCGCACTTGCTGACGTGGCAAGGATTTTCTTTGTGACAGTTACCTTGCTGACGCACGAATCTTGAGATCCACAGGCTGTGATTGTGGTAACGCCCGGAGAAAGAGCTATTATTTTTCCTGAGGATGTGACTACAGCTACGTTCTCGTTGGAACTCTTGTAACTTATGATATCATTGAATTGGCTTGATTTTTTGACCGGATTCATGGTAGTGCTCCCGACTTCCATGGTCGTTATTTCATTTTCAAAACCAAGTCTATATCCTCTGTTTACAGCGATAAGACAGCTTGCAATTGCTCCGTCTTGGGTTTTATAGGTTATGGTAGCTGATCCCGGGGTGACAGCAGTAATCATACCACTTTTATTGACGCTTGCAACCTCCGGGTTAGAAGATACCATTTTAAGCTTTTTATCTTTAACATGTTTGAATATTATTTTGGGCGTAAATGTCCTATTTATATATAATTTCTTTGAATCCTGGTTTAGTGATATAGTGCCGGGTAAAACGTTGACGGTCACAGTTTTTCTTGCTTTTTTTACAGAGATTGTCAACTGAGTTTGACCGACTTTTTTTGCTTTGATTTGCCCCTTTTTATTCACAGTAAAAATATTCCGATTTGCGGAAGACCATCTGATTTTGTACGGTAATTGTATCTTGATTTTCTTCTTGTATCCGCTGTATATAGTCAGAGTTTCAGGTATTTTCTTGAATGCATTTCTGATTTTTTTGTATTGCTTTATGCTTGACGGACTATTTTTTTGTGCGAAAATATTCTGTTCGTTGTAGAACAATGGGAGTGTGCTAAGTATAAATGCTGCTAGGGTCAGCAAGATTCTTTTATAATAATTATGTTTCATAGTATTATCCTCCATTTTCTCAGATATGTTAAGTATAACACATGATTGGATGAGAATAAAGAGGATATGTGAAAAGATAGAGATAGATAGGGTTGCGGATAACTACAATTTTGTGTTATAATGTAATGTGATATAGCAACAAAAGTCGAGCAGAAAGGGAGATGAGGAAACATGGGAATTAGTGTTGTTTTGCTAGCATACAAGGAAGAAGAAAATTTAAAAGTGCTATTGCCAAAGATTATAGAGAATCTTGGAAAGACGAGAGAAGAGTATGAAATTATCGTGGTCGATACAGAAAAGCCTCTTGATAATACAGCGGAGGTTTGCAAGAAGTATGGCGCTAGATATGTCAATCAGAAGTATCCGGGATTTGGTGGTGCATTCAGGACTGGTATAAGATGTGCCAAGAAGGATAAGTTTTTGATACTCGATAGCGATGGTTCGCATAATCCAAAGTATATTCCAAGGATTTATAAGAAGTTTGTGGATGATAGATGCGATGTAGTTATAGGCTCTAGGTATGTGGAGGGCGGTAAGACCAATGATGCCAAGAGTTCTGTTGTGATGTCTCATATTTTGAATGGAACATTTAGATTGTTTCTTGGAATCAAAGCCAAGGATGTGTCGACAGATTATCGCATGTATCGCACCCACCAGTTAAAGAAAGTCAAGTTGACTTGTAAGAACTATGACGTGTTGCAAGAAGTGCTCTTAAAACTAAGACTTGCCAAGGATAACAAAAAGCTCAAGATTGGTGAAGTTCCGATAGAGTTCGATAAGAGAATATATGGGGAGTCGAAGAGAAGATTGATTCCATTTATTATTAGTTATATTAAAACGCTAATTAAACTTACTGCAACAAGGATTAGAGGTTAAAACATATATGTATCCATTTAAATTAGACTCAGTATTAAAGGATTATATATGGGGTGGACATGAGTTGGAGAGAATGTACGGTAAAGAAGTAAGAGGTAATACCATCGCCGAGAGTTGGGAGTTGTGTTCCATAAGCGATGGTATTAATACTGTAAGAAATGGTATATTTAAGGGCAAAAAATTGAATCAGATTTTCGATGAATTCCCAGAGTATGTGGGTTATTCTTATTCCAGAAATGACCGTTTCCCGCTTCTTATAAAGTTTATTGATGCCAAATCCAGTTTGTCTATTCAGGTGCATCCTTCGGATGAATTGGCAAATGCTGAGGCAGGCGAAGAGGGCAAGGCTGAGATGTGGTATATTATCAGTGCGAAGCCAAGAGCATATATTTACTACGGATTTAAGCAACAGCTTGGTGAGAAACAACTGAGGGAGGCCATAGAGACGGGAGAGATTGTAAGATATCTCAATAAAGTAGAAGTGCATCCGGGCGATGTTTTTTATATAAAGCCAGGAACAATTCATGCTATTGGCGCAGGAGTGGTATTGGCGGAGATTCAGCAGAGTTCCAATACAACTTTTAGGATATTTGATTACAATCGAAGAGACATGTATGGAAGAGCTAGAGAATTGCACAGAGAAGAAGCTCTAAGGGTGCTCGACACATCACCTATTATTCCAAATCAAGTACATGAAAATAATATTATAAATGTTCCCGGTGGCGAAATCAGGCAACTTATTGAGTGCGAATATTTTTCTGTCATGAGATTGAATATAAAGAATGGAAAGATGAAGTTTTGGTGTGACCCCATGAGCTTTCACTCGCTGCTAATAATAGAGGGAGAGGGGGTCCTGGAGAATAAGGGAAAGAAGTATAGTTTTAAGGCGGGAGACAGTTGGTTTTTGCCGGCTGGATTTGCAGAGTATTATCTCGAGGGTAATGCCGAAGTGTTATTGACGAAAATGTAGGATATCTGGCAAAGGAGGGTGCTATGAAGATAACGGTTTTGATAATGGCGGGAGGCCGAGGAGAGAGATTTTGGCCTAAGAGTAGGAAGAACTTGCCCAAACAGTTTTTGAGTTTGACTGATGACGGAACTACGATGATTCAGAATACAATTAATAGAGTTAAGCCGCTTGTGGATGTAGAGGATATTTACGTAGTTACAAATAGAGATTACAAAGGACTGGCAATGCAGCAGTTACCGGAGATTCCGGAGGAAAATATTCTGTGTGAGCCGGTAGGAAGAAATACGGCACCATGCGTTGGTCTGGCAGCGGTTCATATCAAGAAAAAGTATGATGATGCACTCATGATTGTGCTTCCATCGGATCATCTAATTATGTACAATGCCATGTTTTTGAGCGTTTTGAAAGACGCATGTGAGCTGGCTGAACAAGGTGAGAATCTCACGACAATAGGAATTACTCCGACATATCCAGAGACAGGATATGGCTATATAAAGTTTGACCCGGATGAGAATGTTGGAAGAGCATATGGGGTTGAGCAATTTGTGGAGAAACCTGATTTAGCTACAGCCCAAGCCTATTTACAAGACGAATCATACTTGTGGAACAGTGGAATGTTTGTCTGGAAAGTATCGACGATACTCAAGAAAATTGAAGATTATATGCCGGATATGTATAAGGGACTTAGTAATATTGGAGAAGCTATTGGAACCGATTCACAGGAAATAGTTTTAGAGAAAGAATTTGAAAATATGCAGGCGGAGTCCATTGACTATGGAATTATGGAAAAATCGGATAATATATTTGTCATTCCGGGAACATTTGGCTGGGATGATGTTGGTTCTTGGTTGGCAGTGGGAAGAATTCGCCCTACCAACGAATATGGAAATGCAGTATCCGGCAATGTTATCACTGTTGAGACTAAGAATTCTATCATAGAGGGCTCAGATAAGTTAATTGCGGCTGTGGGCCTTGATGATGTGATAATAGTTGATACAGATGATGCTCTACTTGTCTGCAAGAAGAGCAGCGCAGGAGATATTAAGAAGGTTTTGGAGAATCTAAAGATTTGTAATAGACGAGAATATATCTAGGAGGATGTTATGAAAAAAGCATTAATTACGGGAATTACAGGACAGGATGGCTCATATCTCGCAGAGCTTTTGTTGGAGAAGGGATATGAGGTACATGGAATTATCAGAAGAGCATCGGTTTCTACCACAGAAAGAATCGATCATATTATGGATAAATTAATTATTCACGAGGGCGATTTGTCCGACTCTTCAAGCATTATTAGAATTGTATTAAATGTTAAGCCGGATGAGATATATAACCTGGCAGCTCAGAGTCATGTTCAAGTTTCATTTGACGCGGCTGAGTATACAGGTGATGTGGATGCATTGGGAGTTCTTAGAATTCTTGAAGCAGTGCATACTGCCGGACTTGACAAAACATGTAGAATATATCAGGCATCTACATCTGAACTCTACGGAAAAGTCGAGGCTTGTCCTCAGGATGAGAAGACTCCGTTTCACCCTTATAGTCCATATGCTGTTGCGAAGCAATATGGATATTGGATGATTCGGCAGTATCGCGAGGCGTATGGAATGTTTGCCTGCAATGGAATCCTGTTTAACCACGAGTCAGAGCGCAGGGGAGATAACTTTGTAACTCGTAAGATTACTCTGGCAGCAGGACGTATTGCATGCGGGCTCCAGGATCACCTTGAACTTGGAAATATGGATTCCCTCAGAGATTGGGGATATGCCAAGGATTATGTGGAGTGTATGTGGCTTATTTTGCAGCAGGATGAACCGGACGACTATGTGATTGCCACGGGCGTGCAACACACAGTTCGTGAGTTTACCGAGCTCGCATTCAAAAATGATGGCATGGAGATAGAATGGCGCGGTGAGGGTCTTGATGAAAAGGGTTATGATAAGGAGACGGGAAAGCTTCTCGTAAGCGTAAACCCACAGTGGTTCCGTCCTACAGATGTAGTAAACCTTCTCGGTGATCCTACAAAAGCCAAGACTAAGCTTGGATGGAATCCGCAGAAAACAAGTTATGAAGAGCTCTGTGCAATCATGGCAGAACACGATTTGCAGCTAGCTAGAAAAGAGGCAGGATTACAATGAAGGCTTTGATAATAGGAGGTGCCGGCTTCGTTGGAAAGTACCTGACGAGGCGCCTTTTGGAAGATAAATATGAGGTTGTTGTCACCAAGATGGAGAATGAGGCGATAGATGCTGAGGGATTTGAGGTGGCTGATCTAGATATACTGGATTATCTTTCAGTGAAGGCTTTGTTGGAGAGCGGAACATTTTCCTGTATTTTTCATCTCGCTGCTCAGAGTTCGGTGGCGCTCTCTTGGAAGAATCCGCAGTTGACAGTTGATGTGAATATCAAGGGCGCGCTAAATGTTCTGGATGCCATGAGAGAAACCGAGTACAAGGGGAAGGCAGTATTGATTGGCTCGGGTGAGGAATATGGCACTATTGATGTCCGGGAAGTCCCGATTGCGGAGAAGACAGTCCTTCGTCCCGGGAATATTTATGCGGCAACCAAGGGATGTCAGAATATGCTTGGGACTATATATGCGAAGGCTTATGGGTTGGATATCGTTCTTGTGAGGGCATTTAACCATATTGGGCCGGGGCAGAGTGAAGTGTTTGTGGTATCGGATTTTTGCAAGCAGATTGTGGAGATTGAAAAGGGGCTTAGAGAACCTATTTTGCGTGTTGGAAACTTGGAGGCAAAGAGAGATTTTACCGATGTTAGGGACGTTGTCAGAGCATATGAGTATCTGGGACGCATGGGGAAGGCCGGTGAAACCTACAATGTTGGTTCCGGAAAGGCCATAAGTATTCGAGAGATTCTTGATGCCATTATTCGCTTATCCGGAGCGGATGTAGAGGTTGTTGTAGATGAGAACAAGCTTCGTCCTGTGGATGTTCCGGTTATAGAGGCGGACATAGGAAAAATCAGTAGTATGACGGGGTGGAAGCCGGAATATGATTTGGAAACAACAATTACAGATACAATTAAGTATTGGAGAAAACTATATGAATAAGTATAATTATTGGCTTGAAAATGTGACAGATAAGGAAGTTTTGAGAGAACTTGAATCCATAAAAGGGGATTCGGAAGAGATTAACGAGAGATTCTATAGAGACTTAGAATTTGGAACCGGTGGTCTGCGAGGAGAGCTTGGAGCGGGATCAAATAGGCTGAATATCTATACTATTGCTCATGCGACCCAGGGATATAGCAATTATCTTGCGGAACATTTTTCTTCTCCGAAGGTTGCGATTGCCTATGACAGTAGAAATAAGTCTGATATTTTTGCCAGAGTGGCGGCAAGTGTGTTTGCGGCAAATAATATTAAAGTATATATTTATAGAGAACTCATGCCGACTCCGGCGCTTTCCTTTGCAGTTAGAAAGCTTGGTTGTGATGGAGGAATCGTTATTACTGCCAGCCATAATCCGGCGCAGTATAATGGTTATAAGGTATATGGCAGTGATGGCTGCCAGATAACTCTAGAGGCGGCAGAGGAGATTCTGGCTGAGATAGAAAAACTCGATATGTTCGAAGATGTGAGAAATATTGATTTTGACGATGGAATCGAGTCTGAGAGAATTAATTATATTGAAGAAGATGTCATAGGGGCATATATTGATGCTGTTTCCGAGAGGGCATTGAATCCAAAGGATATTGACAAAGCTGTCTCAATTGTATATACTCCACTTAATGGCACTGGTCGAATGCCGGTTACCAGATGTCTTCGTGAGAATGGATATACCAACATAGTTATCCCACCGGAGCAGGAGATGCCGGATGGTGATTTTCCGACTTGTCCATATCCGAATCCGGAGATTCGCGAGGCGTTGGAAGTTGGACTTAGGAAGGCAGAAGAAGTGGGAAGCGATATGCTTCTTGCCACTGATCCGGATGCTGACAGAATTGGAATTGCTGTCAGGGACGGAGAGGGAAACTATGAATTAATAAATGGTAACCAGATGGGAATCCTTCTTTTTAACTACATTTGTAGTATAAGAAGGGAAAATGGTTCGCTCCCGGATAACCCTGTAGTAATTACCACCATCGTATCCACTCGAATGATTGATAAAGTTGCAGCGGAGTACGGTGCAGAGGTTAGAAGGGTATTGACCGGATTTAAGTTTATAGGAGAGCAGATCGGATTCCTGGAAGAGAAGAATCAAGTTGACAGATATGTATTTGGTTTTGAGGAGAGTTATGGCTACTTGTCTGGACCACATGTAAGGGACAAAGATGCGGTGAATGGGGCACTTCTCATATGTGAGATGTTTGCACATTACAAGAAAATCGGAAAAAACTTGCTAGAAGTCCTAGATGAGTTGTATAATAGATATGGCTATTTTAAAGAAGATTTGCAATCCATCACATTTCCTGGCGCCGAGGGTGTCATGAAAATGAAGAAGATAATGAATGATTTTAGAGAAAATACTCCGGAGAATATAGCAGGAGTAAAGGTTGTTGGAACCAAGGACTACAGTCAGGGAGTTGAAGATCTTCCTAAGTCCAACGTTCTGGAATTCCAGTTGGAGGGCAATATAAGCATTATCATCAGGCCATCCGGCACGGAGCCGAAGATCAAGATTTATTATCTTGTTGAGGGAGATAATAGAGAAAAGGCAGAAGAAATCATATGTGGGTTCAGAGAATATTTTTCTGGATTATAGAACCCGGTATTAAGGAGGAATATTTCAAATGATATACGGAGTAGTTTTAGCAGGTGGCGTAGGTAGTCGTATGGGTAATGTAGGAAAGCCTAAGCAGTATTTGCTCGTTGGAGACAAGCCTATACTGATTCACACTTTGGAGAAATTTTATATGCAGAGCGAGTTTGAGAAGGTTTTAGTGCTCTGTCCGGCAGAGTGGATCAGCCATACTAAGAATCTTGTGAAGAAGTATATCAAGGACGAGGAGAGAGTGGTCGTTCTTCAGGGTGGAGATACGAGAAATGAGACAATCATGAATGCGATAGCTTACATTGACGGCGAAGGTAAGTTAGATGAGGATACTATTATCGTAACTCATGATTCTGTCAGACCATTTGTCACACAGAGAATATTGCAGGAGAATATCGAGTATGCCAAGAAGTATGGCGCATGCGATACAGCCGTGGCAGCTACAGATACTATAGTTTGTAGTGATGACAACTTGACAATTAGCGATATTCCGGAAAGAAAGAAGATGTATCAGGGACAAACACCGCAAACATTTAAGGCACTGAGATTGAGAGAGTTATATGAGGGATTGAGCCCAGAGGAGAAGGAGATTCTCACCGATGCGGCCAAAATCTACGTTATGAAGGGCGAAAAAGTTCATATTGTGGATGGTGAAGTATTTAATATCAAAATCACCTATCCGTATGATCTTAGAGTAGCAGAGAGCTTGATCAAAGAGAAAGTAGAGAACGAGACGGAGGAATAAGATGTTAAACGCGGTATATCGTCTTGTGGCACCGAGACGAATTGAGATTGAATTCTCAGATATTGATTTGAGAAATGAAAATGTGATAGTAAGACCGACGTACTTGTCTATTTGTAATGCCGATCAGAGGTATTATCAAGGGACGAGAGGAGAAGAAGTATTAAAGGAAAAGTTACCGATGGCCCTTATTCACGAGGGAATAGGTGAAGTGTTGCACGATTCGAAGGGAGAGTTTAAACCGGGAGAATTGGTTGTGATGATCCCCAACACACCCGAGGAATTAAACGAAGATGGACAGATAATAGGGGAGAATTACAGGAGAACTTCCAAGTTTAGAGCCAGTGGATTTGATGGGTTCATGCAGGATGTTGTGGAGATTCGAAGAGATAGAATCCTCAGACTTCCACCTGATATTGACAGACATGTGGCTGCATTTACAGAGATAGTATCAGTCAGCGTTCATGCCCTGTCTAGGTTTGATAAGATTGCCCACGAGAGACGAGATGCAGTGGGAATCTGGGGAGATGGAAATCTGGGATTTATTACGGCACTATTTTTCCATGTAATGTTTCCTGATACAAAGCTCTATGTATTTGGATTAAATAGAGATAAATTATCTGATTTTTCATTTGCAGATGATACATTTTTAGTTAATAAGATTCCTGAAAGTTTGAAGATTGACCATGGTTTTGAGTGCGTTGGAGGCGAGGGCGCGCCAAAGGCAATTAACCAAATTATAGATTATATTAATCCTGAGGGAACTATATCTATACTCGGTGTTTCAGAGAATCCGGTAGCTATTAATACGAGAATGATTTTGGAAAAAGGCCTGAGGGTTTTCGGAAGTTCTAGAAGTGGTAGAGCTGATTTTATGAAGACTATTGAGCTTTACAAGAGTCATCCGGAACTAGTGGATTATCTAAAAAATATTGTTGGAGCTGTTGTCAAGGTGAGAACAATTGATGACATGAAGAGAGCATTTGAATTAGATAGTCAGACTAATTTTGGAAAGACGATTATGGAGTGGATGCACTTCGACAAATAAAATTCAAGTAAAATATTCAGAAATCCCACAGCACAGTGGGATTTCCTTGCGAAAGAATAACCTATTGATTTTTGGAGGATTATTATGTGTGCTTTGATTTCAAAGAAGAACAAGAGATTTTTAAAGAAGAGAGCAAAGTTTTGGAAGGAGTGTATTACTCATCCAATTCTCAACGAACACCTTGTGGTTTTTGAGGCATTTAGTGGAAAGAGATGTGGAGGAAATCTCCGAGCAATCTATGAATATATGATGACAGCCGAGGAGTACAAGGAGTTTAGATATGTTTGGATTGTGACAGATGTTGAGGCACATAGAGATCTAAAGGTCAGAAGAAATACAAGAGTTGTTAAGAAGGATTCAAGAGCTGCATATATTCTCTATGCCAAGGCGAAGTATTGGTTTAACAATGTGGCCCTTCCGAATTACTTGATTCCACGTCCACGTCAGGTATATGTGGAGACGTGGCATGGTACACCTCTTAAGAAACTTGGAAATGACATTGAGTATGAGGTGGATCCAAGACAGACTTTGGCTGAGATGCACAAGAAGTATTATGTCAAGGGACGCAAGATGGACTACCTCGTATCTCCATCAAGATTCTACTCAGAGAAGATGATATCATGTTTTAGACTTGATAAGTCGGGTAAAGAAGATATCATCATAGAAACAGGTTATCCAAGAAATGATGCCCTCTTCAAGTTTACAGACGAAGATGTAGCTCGAATCAAGGAGGAAATCGGCATTCCAGAGGGCAAAAAACTGATTTTGTATACTCCGACTTGGAGAGATAATCAGTTCAAGAAGGGCGATGGTTTCCAGTACAATACTGAGCTAGACTTCGGAAAACTCATGAAGGAATTGGGAGATGATTATATTCTCCTCTTTAGAGCCCATCATCAAATCGGCTTCAAGGACGTGGCAAGCGACGTGACTAATGTTATCGATGTGACTCAGGTAGATGATGTCAATGATTTGTATATTATAAGTGATATGATGATTACTGATTATTCTTCTACGATGTTTGACTATGGAAACTTGAAGAGACCGATGGTATTTTATATGTATGACCTGGATGAGTATCAGGGTGAAGTCAGGGACTTTTACTTTGATATTGATGAGCTTCCGGGCCCTATTGTCAAGACTCAGAAGGATTTGTTGGATGCTATTAGAGATCAGTTTGAGAACTTTAAGTATGACGATAAATACAAGGCATTTACAGAAAAATTCAATTATCTTGACGATGCCAATGCAGCAAAGCGAGTTGTGGAGAAGACTATAAGTCTGGATTGTGGACCGCTTTATAGCATGTACAAGGGAACAATTCATTGCAAAAATGTTCTCAGAAAGGCGGCTAGAGACAACTATATCAAGTTGAGCGGACTATTTAGACGCATGGGTTTGTGCGTTACGGACAATAGCAAGCTTCTTCGCTCATATAAGAATAAGCACAAGGGCGAGAGATGTTTCTTGATTGGAAATGGTCCGAGCCTGAAGATATCCGATCTTGAGGGCTTGCAAGAAAAAGGTGAAATTACATTTGGATGTAATTTGGTTACTAAAGTTTTTGATCAGACAAAGTGGCGTCCTGATTACTATTTTATGATTGATAGAATATGTGCGAAGTACCGAAGTGAGGAAATTGATGAGGCTATCGGTGATATTCCTCTTTTCACCAATATAACGACTTATAATATTTTTCGTCAGAAACCTAAAAATCCTGTGATATTATATAATATCGCCAAGGCGAAGTATAGAGTTCATTCAAGCCCACTTGCATATTATATTCCATCGGGATCTACGGTTATGTCACTTATGATTGAGATGGCTGTATATATGGGCTTTAAGGAAATATACCTTGTTGGATGTGATTGTACATCCACATTTAGCGGAAATACACACTTTATTAAGGATTATACAGATGATAATCTCAAGGCAAAGGATGCCAAAAAGATTATCGCCAGGATGAGAAAGCTTGGAATCGAGGGAGATGATTATGAAAAATATTTCCTCGACGGATCTCTCAATGCATATACACTTCTCAAAGAACATGCCATGAAGAGAGGAGTTAATATATATAATGCTACTCGCGGTGGTGCTTTAGAGGTATATGAGAGAAGAAATCTTGATGATTTTATCCTATAGATAATTGGAGCTGAATAAATTTATCCAGCAAAAGTATGTAAAAGGAGAATGGAAGTATGATTTCATTGGTTATTGCTTTTGGGACTTTAGTAATAGGTTATTTGCTATACAGTCGTGTGGCAGAGAGGATATTTTGTCCGGATGACAGGCAGACGCCAGCTATTGCCATAAATGACGGTGTTGATTGTGTGCCTATGCCTAGGTGGAAGTCGTTTCTGATTCAGCTTTTGAATATTGCCGGTACAGGGCCGATATTTGGTGCATTGATGGGAGCAGTATTCGGACCGGTAGTTTTTTTGTGGATTGTTTTTGGTTCGATACTAGGTGGTGCTGTTCATGATTATATGGATGGTATGATTAGTTCCAGACACAAAGGTGCATCTATTGCTGAGATGTCAGGAAAATATCTCGGAAAAATTGAAGAAAGAGTAATTCGAGTATTTTCTGTTGTCTTGCTTGTGCTGTGTGGAACGGTATTTGTCACAAGTCCAGCGGAGTTATTAGATAAACTTACACCGTCGTGGATGAATGGAACATTTTGGGCCGTTGTAATATTGATTTATTATCTCGTGGCGACGCTCGTGCCTATTGATAAGTTGATAGGAAGGATATATCCTGTTTTTGGAATTCTGCTCATAGTCATGGCTGTAGCGGTCATGGGAGGAATTCTTCTCTCAGGCGGGAAATATACCATTCCTGAATTGGTAATAAAGGACTTACACCCTGAGAATACGCCTATGTGGCCATATATGTTTATCACAGTTGCATGCGGTGCAATCTCGGGATTTCATGCTACGCAGTCTCCCGTGATTGCAAAGTGCATAAAATCAGAAAAAGAGGGTAGGAGTATATTCTATGGAGCCATGATCTGCGAGGCGGTAATAGCTCTTGTATGGGCTGCTGCTGGCGTGTCGTTTTACGGAACAACACAGCTTTTGAATGATGCATTAAAAAGTGGTGCATCGAATGTTGTATATGATATTTCCCATGAGGTTCTTGGGTCATACGGGGGATTTCTCGCTATTGCCGGCGTTGTAATCTGTCCGATTACATCAGGTGATACTGCATTTAGAAGTGCAAGACTTATCCTGGGCGAGGCATTCAAATTAGAACAAAAGTATATAAAGAATCGACTACTCATTACTATTCCATTGCTGGCAATTGGTGGTTTTCTCACATGGTATGCCATCTCCTATAAAGATGGATTTCAGATAATCTGGAGATATTTTTCATGGAGTAATCAGACCCTG
This sequence comes from Eubacterium xylanophilum ATCC 35991, assembly GCF_000518685.1. GTDB lineage: Bacteria > Bacillota > Clostridia > Lachnospirales > Lachnospiraceae > Eubacterium_F > Eubacterium_F xylanophilum. The sequence goes on from NZ_JAEB01000014.1 coordinate 73,804, forward strand.
GCGATGTTAGCACTGTGGATGGCCTCAGCGTACTTGCTCAAAAAAGGCAAGTATCGCTATGGTTCACTTATCACAGCTATTCCCGCAACATTTATGACCGCAGTAAGTGCGACTTATATCCTCCTTGCTCCGGAGGGCTTTAGATTTGATAACAAACTGTCCTATATTGTAGGTGCGGGAACTGCATTGGTAGCCTTTAGATCATATGTAATAGAACTGTATAGAACCCGTATAAGGCCTCACATAAAAAAGAAAAATGTTCCTAAATTATGAATCATAGAAATGCTGTCCATCATCTGTCACAAGGCGTTCTGTCTTGGGATACTCGTAGATGGCGGCATTTTTTTCATTTTCTTCAAGGTATGCGGCAAATTCACGAGCATACCACTTGGCCATTTCAAGATTGTGCATGAGGTAGTGTCCACAGTTTTCCGGATTGGATCCAGGAACTTCGGTGGCATCTTCAACAGACTTGAATGCATTCAATAATAGTTGATGAAGTTCGCGTGGTTCGCGATTTCCCTTGAGTATTAGGTAAAAACCTGTAAGACATCCCATAGGTCCCCAGTATACAACTTCGTCCTTCCAATCTGGTTCGTTGCGCAGGTAAGTCGCAATTATATGCTCCAGTGTATGCATTGCAGCGACATCGATAACCGGCTCTCTGTTGGGCCTCTTTAGTCTAATGTCATAAGTGGTAACAGTATAATCACCGAGATAATCAATTCTGCTTGTGAATATACCGGGTACGATAAGTGTATGATCTACAGAAAAACTTTGTATTAATTCCATAATTGGATCTCCTTTTTTTGTGATTTGAAAAACTACACACCAATTATAGCACAACCATTGGATATGCTCAATGTTTTTCTTGGCATTGTCTTGACATAAAGTGAAAAAAATATTAAAATAAAGATGAATTATTTATTTGGGACTATATCGTTAGGGGAGTAGTCTCATTTTTTTTGCAAGCAACGGGAAAGGATGTTTTCCCGTTCAATAATAACACTAAATGAAATATGATTGGAGGATTGGAAATGAACCAAAAAGCAAAAAGTTTGATTGCTCTTACATTGGGAGCAACGATGGTACTTTCAGGAGTCGGAAGTACACAAGCAGACGCAGCAAAGAAAGCGAGTCTTGCAAAAAAATCTTATTCAGTGAAGGTTGGAAAGAAAGTTACAATTAAGATCAAGAATAAGAATAAGAAAGCAAAGTATATTTTCAAAGCTAACAATAAGAAAGTAAAAGTTAGCAAGAAAGGTGTTGTTACAGCAAAGAAAGCCGGAACAGCAAAAGTAAAAGTTTCAGAGAAACTCAAGAAAAAGACCAGAAAGCTTGGAACTGTAAAAGTAGTTATCTCAGCAGCTAAGAAGGCAGCAGATAATACTAAGCCAGCTACTAATGTTGAGACAGCAAAGCCAGTAGCTAGCGCGGCAACAACAGAAGCACCAAGCGTAGCTCCATCAGCAGAGCCTACAGTGGCACCTACAGTAGAACCTACAGTGGCGCCTACAGTAGAACCATCTTGGAATATTTCTCAGGAACAAGATGAGAAAGATTATGGCGGATTTAACAATTCCAACGACCCTAATGGAATGAAGAATTTTGATAGCTATATCAAAACACCTGAGGGAGTAGAATTGGATGATCCTGATTATGAGCAATTGACATTCCAGTCTATTACTTATACTGCCACAGTTAGTGGTGAGGAAAAGCCTTGCAATATCTACTTACCAAGAAACTACTCAACAGATAAGAAGTATCCTGTTCTATATCTTTTCCACGGTGGAAACAATGATGAGAACAGCTGGTTGTCAGGTAAGATTCCATTTATCCTTTTGAACCTTATTGTTAAGGGTCAGGCCAAGGATATGATCGTAGTAATTCCTAGAATTATTACACATCTCAATGGAGAGAGCAATGGATATTCTGATTATGACAACTTCTACTATGAGTTTAAGACTGATTTGATTCCATATATCAATTCACATTATTCAACACTCACAGATAGAAATAATACAGCAATTGCTGGTTACTCTATGGGTGGTAGAGAAGCTCTTAATATTGGATTAAAGATGTTAGATCAGGTTGCATATATCGGAGCATTTGAGCCAGCTCCTGGTTTGCTTCCTTACACCAATGAGGGTGGATTGTTTACTAAGGAATCATTCGCATTGTCAGATCAGTACAAGAATAATACACTTGTATTTATAACTAAGGGTATTGGCGATGAGATAGTAGGTGATTGGCCACGTACCTATCATGAGCACTTTGTAGAGAATGGAACCCCTCATGTTTACTATGAGACAGGTGGATTTACAACAAGTGGTAAAGAGTCTACAGGAGCTCACGGCTGGGAAGTTTGGAGAGCAAGTCTTTACAACTTTGCAAAGAGAATATTTAATCACTGATAAATTCACGGATTTGTCCTTGCGAGAGCCTGGGCAAATCCGTGTTTAAAAACTGGAGGGAAATTATGTTTGAAAAGCCATCAGCGGGCATAAGTTTTGAGAAAATAGTCTGCCTTAATCTTAATGTATTAAAAAAGACAAGTCTAAAGGGACACAGCGAAGATGTGGAATTGATAAGTGTTAGTGGTGAGAGTTCAACGGAATATTTTAAAGGAAAAATAAAAAATGAAACTACAATAGTAGAAAAAGTTGAACATGGAAATATAAGAAATTTGGACGCAAGATTTATCCTCGATGGAGAAGATAATACGGGGAAATCTTGTAAAATATTCCTAGAAATAAATGGTATATCGAGAGAAATATCTGATAAATTTGAAGCAAGAATTACAACAGATAGCGATGAACTTCAGTGGGTTACTAATGCGGAACTTGCTTGTGAAATTGAAAATAATGTTGATGAAATAATCATAAAAATATCTGCTAAAAAGGGAATTAAACAAGCAGTAAATCCGTATCTTCTTCATTATGAATACATCCCAGACGGGGAACCATATGTATTTAATGATAGGGTTTATGTCTACGGCTCCCATGATTATTATAATGGTGCAGTGTTCTGCATGGGTGATTATATATGTTATTCAGCACCTATAAATGATCTTGGAAATTGGCGTTATGAGGGAGTGATTTATAGAAAAGAAGAGGATCCTGCAAATAAAGATGGGTCAATGTGCTTATATGCTCCTGATGTGACTGTTGGACCGGATGGAAGATATTACTTATATTATGTATTAGATCATCTCTCAGTTATATCTGTTGCAGTATGTGACACACCTGCAGGTGAATATAAATTCTATGGATATGTTCGCTATGAAGATGGAACAAAGCTTGGTGATAGAGAGGGAGATGAACCTCAGTTTGATCCTGCAGTGCTCACAGAAGGGGATAAGACATATCTCTATAGTGGCTTTTGTGGCCCCGGAGATAAATCGAGAACCGGTGCTATGGCATCAGTACTTGGACCAGATATGCTTACAATCATAGAGGAACCTAGGTTGGTTGCTCCAGGATGTATGTGTGATGATATAAGAGACTTTGTGGATCATACTTTCTTCGAGGCATCATCTATTAGAAAGTGTGGAGATAAGTATTACTTTGTATATTCATCATGTGTTATGCATGAGCTTTGCTATGCTGTGAGTGATTCACCTCTCGGACCATTTTCCTACGGAGGCGTGATTGTAAGTAATACGGATCTTCATATAGATACTTACAAGCCGGCAGATATGCCTGGTGCAGCGGGGGCCAATAACCATGGAAGCATAGTTCAGATAGGAGAGGATTGGTATATCTTCTACCACAGACATACCAACGATACTTGGTACAGCAGGCAGGGCTGTGCCGAGAAGATTAGCTTTGATGCAGATGGAAATATTCCGCAGGTCGAGATTACTTCATGTGGTCTCAACGGAGGTCCACTGGAAGCTAGGGGGATTTATCCTGCCTATATTGCCTGCAATCTCATGGCACCTGGAATGGATAAATATGTCAGTGATGGAAAGGCTCCAAAGGTCATGCAAGATGGTGGAGACGGAGATAGAGAACTCAGTTTTGTTGCCAATGTAACTGATGGATCTGCTGTTGGATTCAAGTATTTTGAGTATTCGGGTGTGAAGAAAATGAAGATTTCTGCCAGAGGATATGGAGATGGTGAAATCGAGATTAGGACGTCATGGGATGGAGAAGTGCTCGGAAAGGTGAAACTAAAATACACAGATATTTGGGAGTCATATGAAACGGATGTTAATATTCCGGATGGAGTAGCGGCATTATATCTCACATATAGAGGTAATGGAAATGTGGGAATCAGAGACTTCGAGTTTATATAATTAATAATAAAGGATGAGGTGAAGTAGTATGAAAGAATTCTTTATTGATAGTGATGGAACCAGGCTGCATGCAAAACTAGATATGCCGGAAGGAGTGGAACAATGTCCGCTTTGCGTGTTGATTCATGGATTTACCGGACATATGGAGGAAGATCATATTGTCACAGTTCAAAAGGCAATGAATGATGTGGGAATCGCTGTTCTTCGTGTGGAAATGTACGGACACGGAGAAAGTGATGGAGAGTTTTATAACCACACTTTATATAAGTGGGTTACCAATGCTCTGGCTGCTGTAAAGTACGCCGGATCTCTCGAGTTTGCCACTGAATTATACCTAAGTGGGCATTCTCAGGGAGGACTTCTGACGATGTTAGTAGGTGGAATGTGCCCTGACTACTTTGCAGGGATTATTCCATTATCTCCGGCTTGGAATATCCCGGAGGGAACTAGACAGGGAAATTTGTTGGGAATCCAGATTGACCCAAGGCACATCCCAGAGAAGATAATAGCTGATGATTGGGAGATATCAGGTGATTATGTTCGCGTAGCTCAGACAATTCATGTGGAGGACGAGATAGCTAGATATGATGGACCGGTGTATATAGTTCACGGAATGGATGATGAAATAATACCGTATTCTTTTGGTGAGGAGGCCGAAAGACTTTACAAGAATGCTAAGTTAGTTGGAATAGGAGGAGCAAATCACTGCTTTGATGATCATCTAGATGATTTGGCAGAAGCTGTAAGAGGGTTTTGGAAATAAAATATCAAAAATATTATTAAAATAGTCCGTCTTTTAGGCGGGCTATTTTTTTGTGGGATTAGAAGTGAAAGGACTATAATGATATGATAAAAACTCAGATTGACATGTCATTGGTAGATAAGAGTCGTAGTGTAGCAAAGAGTATACTTTAGTAGGAGAATGGGATTATGAAAGATAGACAAGAATCCTCAGATTGTGGACTCAGTGAGTCCACAATCTGAGATACTGTCTTGGATGCACTACAGAGAAATATTTCCACACAGTATTACCATAGAATGTTAAACACACAAAATCCAATCGCAGTAGAGCAGGAAATGAAGGAGCTGATCATTTCATGACAAATCAGAATCTGTCAAATGCCATGCTGAATATATCAAAACTCTAGCGAGATTAATCATTGTTAAATTTGACAAAAAACTCTATTATAAAAAAGTAAGTATTGGGCAAAACATATAAAAAGGAGGTATTTTGTCAAATGAAAAAACATGCGTTAAGCATGCGTATTATGGGTGTGATAATGAGTGTAATAATGGTATTTTCGATGCTCGCAATTACAGCTCCAGAGAGCAAAGCAGCATCAGATACATTATTATCAACTTATGGAAAAGCACTGGGAAGATGCGGTAATTGCGTCACATTAGCTCAGTTGCAGAACTCATCAACTTTAAATCACATTAAGACACAGTACAACAGTATTACATTGGAAAATGAGATGAAACCAGATGCTATTCTTGGATATTCTCCAAATCTTATGTCTCAATCAGAGGCAAAAAATCAGGGATATTACGTGCCATCTAATTGCCAGGATTCTTATCTTCCAAAACTTAATTTTAGCACAATTGATAAGGTATTACAAATTTGTTATAACAATGGACTTGGCGTTCGGGCACATACATTAATATGGCACAGTCAAACTCCTGATTGGTTCTTCCGTGTAGGATATTCAAAGAATTATGGATATGTAAGCCAGAACCAAATGTATCAGAGAATGGAGTACTATATCAAATCTGTTATGAATCATGTTTACAGTAGCAAATACGGAAGTGTTGTATATTGCTGGGATGTTGTGAATGAGTACTTACATGCAACAAGTTCCGGTTGGTCTGCTATCTACGGTGGCAAGACAACAAGACCTGCATTTGTAAAGCGCGCCTTCCAGTATGCCAATGAGACACTTAGTTACTGGGGCTTAACAAATAAAGTTAGTTTGTTTTATAACGACTATAATATGAAATTGTCAATATTGGTTGGCAGATTTCTTTGGGAAAATTTATCACTATGCCGCAACGGGCTGTGAATCATAGTATTTCCTGCGTTTAGCTGCAGGAGGGAGTCCTCCGTTAGCAGAGCAGATCCTTCGGTTGTTCCAATAGGACATGAAGTACCTCCAGATAACTGTTTTTAACTCTTTGACAGTCATAGATTTGGTATCATATCTATCGTAGAGAAGCTCCGTTTTGAACCTTGCCCACATACTCTCGCATCGAGCATTATCATGACAGCGACCACCGTCACTATTCATACTT
>NZ_JAEB01000015.1 GCF_000518685.1 Eubacterium xylanophilum ATCC 35991
AATTAAAATGTTTGATTCTGCCAAGATATTTGCTTGGCTAATCCGTTCAGTAAGCATCGTACATAGTACGAGTTGTTTACTTGGTGTTTCGTTCACGAAACGTTAATGAATAATTCAAAAGAATTTCAGGAAACTAATCTTACCCGTTCTCACTAATGAGAACTTGTCATAAGTTTGTAGTTTCTGAAAATTCGTTAAGGCCATTCTTGCCTTTTTTATTTTGAATTTTCAGGGTTGTTTCACTGTTCAATTATCAAGGTTCTCTGCTGTGCAAAATTTATTTTGTTTGCGTCAGCGAATACTATCTTATCAAAGTTTTACTCAGATGTCAACACTTTTTTCGAATTTTTTTTTAAAAATTTAAACTTTTTTCTTTTGCCACTATATATCGGGGTTTTTCACCCCGATAAACACAAGACTTACTTATGATATAGTGGGAATATTTTTAAGATTTATTCTTTTTCTTTCTTTTTTTTCTTCTTTTTTGCGCCAGATTTTTTTGAGGACTTTTCAACTGGCGGAACATTTTCCTCATCAGAATTGTCATTATATGAAATGATAGGATCAATATATTTGCCAGAATAATATTCCTGTAATGCCTTTGTCTCCTCAGAGTTCATATCAGACATATGTCCATGCATCTCGTCGAAATCGCTGTCCGCCTTAACTCTTTTTACTACGTGCATGGCAATATTTGCTGAGTGTGCCGCAATTCGCTCGTAACTATTAGTGATATCAAATAGCATTGCTCCGCCCTCGACGCCACATTTTCCATCTTGGAGACGCTCGATATGATTGGTCTTAATGATTTCCTTCAATTTGTTAATCGTATTTGATAGGATCTCCACTCTTACTGCCTTATCTCCATCACTTTCGGCAAAAGAAGTTATCGCTGTTTGAAGAGTATACTTGGCTGCTTTGCGCATCTTCTCAAGCTCATCCTCGCCGGCCTGAGAGAATGTTATCTTATCTTCATTGATACTTCTTGCAACATAAGCAATATTCATACAGTAGTCTCCGATTCGCTCAAAATCTCCTATGGAGTTGAGGATTTCCGACACCTGCAGCTTATCATCAGCAGTAAGTCGCTTTCTGTCAATTCTAACTATATAAGAAGATAATGCTGTCTCACATCTGTCGACAAAATTTTCATTCTCTTCTAATTTGGAGAATACAGATGAATCATAGTTATGGATAAGCTCCGTGGCTATTCTGAAGTTCTCAAGAATCTTCTCGCTCATGACATTGATTACATCAGCACACTGCTTGAGAGCGATTCCAGGCGTCTTGAGAAGCATAGAATCGAGTTTTTGAAGCTCATTATCCCCTGGAGTAGCATCTGAATCCTTCAGCATTTTTCCGGTGAGCTTCGCCACTTTACCGGAAAATGGAAGTAACACAATACTCATAATTAGGTTAAATGCTAGGTGCACATTGGCGATATCTCCACGGTTTACCACATTGGAAAACTGCGGAATACCTACAGTATAGTAGATACCATATATAATCAGTGAGTAGACCACTGCACCAATAATATTAAATATAAGGTATGATGCCGAAACACGCTTAGCCTTCTTGTTTGCCCCGATTCCTCCGAGAATAATCGTAAAGCACTTTCCGATATTCTGACCTATAATGATTGGCACTGCAATTCCATATGTAACACTACCTGTCGCAGACAAAGCCTGCAGTATACCCACAGATGCACTTGAACTCTGGATAATTGCCGTCAATATAGTTCCTGTGAGGATTCCCACAAGCGGATTCTCAAAAGAAGTAAAGAAGTTTCTGAATGTCTCAGACTCCTTCAACGGCGCAAAAACCTCCTCCATTATGGTCATTCCATAAAAGAGAATTCCAAGACCGATAAGGATTCCCGCGACATCTCGCATCTTCCTTTTTTTCTTTGAGAAGAACATAACTGCACCAGCAGTGATAAGCATAGGTGCAAAAGACGATGGCTTCAACAACTGCAATATGATTGTACCCGATCCAAGGTCTCCCAGACGCAGAATTTGAGCCGTAACGGTACTTCCAACATTTGCCCCGAACACTACCGGTATCGATTGGCTAAGAGTCATAATTCCGGCATTTACGAAGCCTATAAGCATGATTGTCGTCGCAGCTGAACTCTGGATAATTCCGGTTACACCGGTTCCCAAGGCCCATCCCTTGATGGCGCCCACACCTTTCTTCTTACTTGTTGTAAGCGTCTCCAATATTTTCTCGAGTCCTGATCCGGCTAGCTTTTCAAGAGAACTCCCCATCAGAGACATTCCGAATAAAAATAGTCCTACGCCTCCAAACAATCGAATAATCGAAATTACGTTCATTAATTTTCATTTCCTCCTGTTAATCTTCTTCTTGTTTGTTTATTATTGAGTCAGAGTGCTGGATTTCACATGGTTTCCAACTATCTCTGTGACATCTGAAATTGTCGTAAAAGTACTTCCATTTACCTGTTTTATCAATTTTTTCAATTCATATATCTCCGCTCTCGTCACGACACAGTAGAGAATTGTCTTCTTCTCCTGACTCACGTGTCCCTCGCCTTTGATATATGTTACTGTTCGTCCCAACTTCTCAAATATAAGATTGGCCATCTCTTCGCCACTCTCCGTAATAATCATAACGGATTTTGCACTGTCTAGACCCGTCTCCACAATATCTATAACCTTAGATGTAACAAAATACATAAGCAGAGAATACATACCTCTGTCGAGCCCGAATACTATCGCCGCTATGGAATATACCAAAACATTTACATATAATATGATATTTCCTGTTGAAATTCCAAATCTTCTCGCCAGGATAATAGCCACAATCTCGGTCCCATCGATACATCCTCCACCTCGAAGAACCATTCCGACACCGATTCCAAGCATTATTCCACCGTATATAACTGCCAACAGAGATTCATCGGTTACTTTGTCAAATCTCTCAAATACACCTGCTGCCGCAGAAAAAACTAACACGGCAACTATGAATTTCACGATTACACTTTTGCCTATTTCTCTATATCCTATAATCATAAACGGAATATTTAACACCGCAATCACTGCCGGTAAATACATCTTAAAGACATGTACTATAACCATGCTAATTCCCGTTACTCCGCCATCTAAAAGGTTATTGGGTGCCAGAAATTCCTCCAGAGAAAAGGCAGCCAGTATCGCTCCGACCACTACTAAAATCCAAGATTTTACTGTCTCATTGTTTTTTTTCAAATCATTCTCCTTATATCTTTTTCATTGTCAAGTACCAATCCAGGCTGCGAAGATTACCATCCTGACTGTTTAGGCGCTCATCAGCTTCATCCAATGTGAGCGGGGCTCCCATAACCACTTCGTCTCCTGGCTTCCAATCAGCCGGCGTACTTACATTTTCCTCATCATGTAGCTGGAGCGACTGCAGAATTCTAAGAATCTCAGGCAGATTTCTTCCCGTGCTCATAGGATAATATAGAATTGTCCTAATTACTCCTTCTGGATCTATGATAAACACAGCTCTAACTGTCTGAGTTCTAGCTACTGTCTGAATCATTCCGTACTTTTTCGCAACATCCATGCTGATGTCTGCGATAATAGGAAATGATACTTCCACTTTTCCCTCTCCGTAGAGGTCGATATTTTCAACACTCCTTGCCCAAGCAAGATGTGAGTGAAGTGAATCGATAGACAACCCTATGAGCTTGGTATTTATCTTCTCAAACTCACCGGCCAGCTTGGAAAAACCTATAAATTCAGTCGTGCAAACTGGCGTAAAATCAGCCGGATGTGAGAAAAGTACTACCCAAGATCCACTGTAGTCTTGCGGAAAATTTACCTTTCCCTTTGTCGTCATCGCGCGAAATTCGGGCGCTTTGTCACCAATCATAGGCATTGGATTGTACCCAACTTCTCCTTCGTTATTCATCATTCTTCCTCCAAATACTTCTCTTGCAACTCAGCAATTATCTCATCTGTTGCGCCAAAATTCTCCTTAATATAGCCAACAACAGATCCACATTGCTCTTTCATAAACTCAACTAATCTCTTCATATAATCTATATTTACTTGATCAAGTGCCGACATATACTTATCTATATCAGCGCCCTCCCCAAGCATATTTCTCAATTCTTTCTTCTCTTTCACAATGATATCTTTATTATAAACATTAGTTAATAGATAATCATCGAAAATAGTCTGCTCATCAACTCCCAAAATACTAAGAACTATAAGAGCAGCAATCCCTGTTCTATCCTTACCTTGAGTGCAATGAAATAGGATGGCCTCATCCTTCGGTTGACCAACTAAAAGTCTGATAAACTCTGTATATCCAGCCTTACCTGTCTCAGATGAAACCATATTTACATAGAGTTCCTCCGATACTATACCTCTGTCCACAGCAGCAAGAATAATCTTGTATTTTGACTCTTCGTTGTATGATATATCAAGCTTTGCAACCTTGGTTTTGGGAATCACTGTACTATCAAGAATAGAAATGTGATTAACCTCTACACCATCAATATTTACAATAGGACTTCTGTCTCTCTCATAATCAGATCTAAAATCTACTACTGTAGAAAGACTGTATTTTCTCCTCAGAACATTTTTATCTTCATCTGATACCTTGGTTATATCAGCTGTCCTTAAAAGAAGATTTCTCTTTACCAATCTACCATCCCGTGTCTTGTATCCGCCAAGTTCTCTGGCATTTCCCACACTCTTTAAATCCAATTCGTGAGGTTTATTCATAAACGCATCCTCTCCAATACTTTCATCTAACAAAAAAATACATAACAAACCGATTTAATCATATCATGAAAAAAAAGAGAATGCAATAAAAATATATTTGGAGATTTTCTTGACGAGTTCCATCTGCATACTGTATTATAGGTATATAAATATTCAATTTAAGAAAGAGGATGGTTATATTGAAGAAACATATTATGGCGCTTATGCTTGCTACATCACTTGTACTAACTGCTTGTGGTGGCACGGAGAGTAAACCAAAAGTTGAAGTTGATCCGAACCTTGGCGCAGGGATGACCGACGCTCAAAAGGAGAAAAATGACAGAGATATTCTCGATAAAGTCATGAAGGCAACCCAATCAGCAGTCAAGGAATCCGGATTTAATAAGACATTTGAGATTAAGATAATCGACGGCGAGACAAAGGTTGTTTGCCAGGGATCATCTGATTCAGAGAATGAAGCTCTTGTATCTGCATTAGCAAAGAATCTGGGAATTTCCGAAAGCGATATCTACAATGAAACAGCCGGAAAGCTCTGTATGGATTCAACTAAGGGCAAGGGAATAACAGCTTCATCTATGTTCAGCGACACAGGAACACCTACTGTACTTGTTTTTGCTGCCGGCAATAAGAAAATCTCATCAACAACTATGGCAACAGCTGTAAATAATTATTAATTGTCTTACAAGCTATGCTTGTAAGACCAGCATTATGCGTTTCGATTAAATGTCTTACGACCGTAGGGAGTAAGACCAGCAGTATGCGATTCGATTAAATATGCGTTTCCTAAAAAGCAAGGCTCACATCATAAGATGTGAGCTTTTCTATACTTTTCGCAATATTAATTCAACTACAAACCCATCAGAATTATAGTATTCCATACCTCCACCCTGTTTCTCCATATATAGCTTCACCAGATAAAGGCCAAGTCCATACCCATCTTTCTCACCCTTGTTTTTCCCTCTGTAGTATTTCTCTGTGAGAAGAGGCATTTCTCTGTCAGAGACACCCGGTCCCCTGTCGCTAATAATAATCTTTATAAAGCCTCGATCCCTGCCATCTATAACTTCACTGCTCTCAGCAAATTCCACCATAATATCAGTTCCCGCGTATTTATAAGAATTATTAATTACATTATCAATTGCCTGTTCTAATCTGAGTTTATCTGCGTAAACAAGGCATCTTCTGATATGATTTTTGAGAATAATATTCCCATATCCTGTTGTATTTTTAATCAATTTCTCTATCTCAATGGTGTCTAATTCTCGCGGTTCTACCTTAAGCTCATCGACTTCATCCATATTTACATGCAGAACATTTTCAACCAGCTTTATGATTGTCTCCGACTTATTGGCGATGAATCCGAGCTTTTCTAAGCCGGCTTTTACTTCATCTATTTCTTCCTTGTCGCCGTTCTCCTCTTCCAGCTTTGCAAGCTTGTTCTGATATTGCATCTGCATTACTTCGCATGTGGCCTCGATGGTTGCAATCGGGGTTTTAATATCATGACTTAACTCCGATACCAGCTCCGCCTTTGCTGCATTTGCCGCCATCTCTTCTTTTTTGGCCTGCTTAAGGCTCTCTCGCATCATATCAAATGACTCTGTAAAGCGTTCGAAGAGATTAGTGCGCCGCATGGGAAGTTGTAAGTCCAGCTTTCCCTTGGCAATTTCCTCCGCATATCTATCAATCTCCTTTATAGGTGCCACAATAGCTAGGTAATATACAATTATAAGTATATATCCCAAGACAAATACCATTGCCCAAAATATAAAGGAATCATATAAAATCTTATCTCTAAACCTCAAATAATCATCAGTTTTGTCGTCCCAAACTATCTTCCCCATATAATTTCCATTCGGAGAAAAGTCAAGCACGAGCGAACTATTTTCATAGTACTTTGATATTCTAGCCTCCACGAGTTCCTTGGTCATAATTATCTTACAGTGATATTTTTCTTCAATTTGTGGGATATTTACGCCCTTGTTGTACTCGCTATATATATTATATAATTGATCATTATACTTAGTTAAGTCCCTTCCCTTGTAGGTTTGCTCCTTATGCGTGAAGAAAAATATTCCCAGACACGCACATGCAAATAAAGTATAAACAATTATTATTTTAACTATCTGCTTCAATATTATTCTCCAAATCTAACATGTACCCCGTTCCCCAAACTGTCTTGATTAGCTTTGGTTTGTTGGGATTTTCTTCAAGTTTCTCCCGAAGTTTTCTTATATGAACATTTAATGTCCCATCCCCATAGAAAGCATCTCCCCACACTTCCTCAAACAGAGCTTCCTTCTTCACAATAGAGTTTTTGTGATTATAGAGACACTTTATGAGATCGAATTCCTTGGCCTTCAACTGAATCTGCTCCCCATCCCTTATAACAGACATAGTCGTTTCATCAATGTAAAATCTTCCGCTCTCAATCATTTCTCTCGAATTTTTCTCACCTGCTGCCCTCAGTTGTTCTATTCGCCTCAAATTCACCTTTACCTTGGCTAATAGAACTGACAGGCTATAGGGTTTCTTAACGTAGTCATCCCCGCCTATACTGAGTGCAATCAGCACATCATCATCGCTCTGCCTTGCGCTGATAAAGAGAATTGGAATCTGCATATCCTCTCTGACGCGCTTACATACATCAAACCCCGAATTATCTCCGAGGTTGATGTCAAGTAATATTAAATCTACACTATTGTTATCAAGAAAGCTATAACATTCTTCTGCCGACTCCACATATGCTGTGGTAACACCGAACATTTGAAAGTACTCTGCTGTCATCTTCGATAATTCTTTCTCATCATCGACAATTAAACAATTGTAATGCAATCCTATCTCCTCCAAAAACATTCTTCATATTACTATATTATAACAACTATACAGTAATGTAAAGTGTCTTTGCTCTGCGACTATTCCTCGGAAATCATCTCTATAGGATTTAGCTTTCTCAGTCTCAATCCCACAATTCCGGCAGTTCCCAAGGCGATAACAATTATAGCTACAAATGTCACGAGTTTCCAGATGTTTGGAACACAGAATTCCACATTTCTAAAACTCATAATGGAAAAAGCAACCTTAAACATGTTGGCACCGACCAAGCTTGAAAGCAATATTCCAACTATCGAACCAAATGCTATTGCCGGCATATTTGACAGCATAATCTGGACAATCAGATCACTTGTTTTCATTCCAAGAGCCTTGCTTATTCCGTAGTTTCTCCACTCCTTTGTAATCTTATTTTTTACAATAAGTGACTCTACAAAAATCACTATTATAGCTGTTATAATGAGAATCACCTTACAAATCATACCTATGGCAACTTTAACCGTCTCTAGAGTTTCCTCCATATTCTTCCTGGAATTTGAAATATTCAAATCCGGTGATATACTCTGTATCATCTTCTTAGCTTCTTTAAATGAATATCCTGGCTTGAGAGTTATACTCATATCATTTTCGATTTTTCCGCTGACAATTCTCTTTGCACCGTCCAACGTTATACCCACTGTTCTTCCCATCTGCTCCGTCTTCTGGTCAATTCCCACAATCAGATAATCAGCTTTTTTTCCCGCATGTGAGATTGTGATTACTTCGCCCACTTTACAGCCCATATCATCCTGAACTCCCGTGGATATCACTACCTCGTTGTCATGAGTTGCCACCCTTCCCTCTACAAGATTCATATTAACTCTCTTATTCATGTCATCGTATCGATAACCTTGAGTCTTTTTTACCTTGCCATTATACTCTACTTCAGAGTCAAACCTTCCGATTCTCAATACGGATTTTGTACATTCCAAATTATTTACCCTATCATAATAATCGTCCTTTTCTACAAACACATCAGCCATCTCAACGCCGACTATTTTCATTACCTCTTTGTCCCTGGTGCCGTATGTGATATAACTTCCTATACCGACAACCGCTGACATAGACAAAACAGCTGTAATGATTATTAGAAGAAGGGTCCTTCCCTTTCCTCCAAAAGTCTCCTTCATGGCAATTGAGAGAGGCATTGGAATCCTAAACTTATCAAAAGCAAAGTGATTCTTCCTATAATTATGGGAACTAATACCATTTTTCATTGCCTCCAGCACACTTATTTTCTTGTACTTTCTGCTAATAAATATGCTCGTGATAAATATTCCGATGACAAATCCGGCTACAATATATACGCCTAACATAGAATCCAGAGCTTGATTCCATCTAAGTCCAGTTATGAGGCTTGATATATCGCCAATTTGCTGATGAAATCCCATTCCCATAGCTACGCCAATAACTGTTGAAAGAAATGCTGTTACAGTCATCTGCATAACAATTGTCATTCTGAGTTCCTTCACAGTATAGCCTATTGCCTCAAGAATTCCGGTATTCTTCATGTTTCTCTGGATAAAACTATTTACACCATATACAACAATAATTATTCCAACTATGAGAATAATAATTGAAAAAATAATGATAAATGAGAGGGCTAACTGCGGAAGAAATGTAGCTCCGGCCTTCATCATCTCCCAGTGAACAGACATATAATCAAGATAATTTGGTGCTTCATTAGGCTTTATCTTGGAACTTGCCTCATTGGTATATTCCTTTACTACCTTTGATTCCAGGTCTTCTAAAGAGTCACCTCTCCTCAGAAAGTCATCAGTTACTCTAGAACAAAATTGCTGATAAGTCTTGGCTTTCAGACTATTTTCCCCGTGAATTTTGTCAATCATGCTATCTGAAATAAAAACAGAATTTATAGTTATATTTAGCGTAGAACAAAAGTATGGGTCCTCTACAAAACCTGCTACCCTAAAGTCATACCTATTATCATCAATTTTTATATTGATAGTATCTCCGATTTTGTAATTTGTACACATGTGATATGGGAGAAGCATATCCTTCTCGTCCAGATTAACATCTCCAAAATCCACATTGTGAATTCTCCTTTTCTGATCAAAGGAACCCATGCAAAATTGGTACTCTGCCCACTTACTCTCCTTGCCGTGTTTAAAATTCATGCTACCTACAATAACCCTGCTGGATTCATAATCCTCGATGTCCTTGTTTTTTTCCAGAGTGTTCTTCATAGCTTCAACCTCTGTTTTCTCATCCAAAATAAAGGATAAGATGTGAGCTCCATTAATCTTATCAAATAATTGACCTGTTACATTTCCGAGTCCGCTTAGAATCATGCTGGATGAAAAAATCAAGAATGAAGATATTATTACAATCAATGCAAATACAAACATCTCGCCCTTCTGTTTCTTGATATTATTCTTAGCAATAACCAATAATCTGTACATCTTACCACCCCATTTCCTGCAAGAAATCTTTTAATTTCTGATGCCTTTCCTTGGCAATTTGCTGATTAGGGTTGGATTCGTCTCTGTAATCTCCCATATATGGACCTAGTTCAATCTCATCTGTTATCACACCATCGGCAAGATATATAATTCTATTTCCTCTCTCTGCCGCCTTAATCGTATGAGTTACCATGATGATGCTCTGCCCTTTCTCGTTGAGATTTGTCATTATTTCCATAACATTTTCTGTATTCTGAGAATTTAGTGCACCAGTTGGCTCATCGGCGAATAAAATATTCGGATTATTTATCACTCCTCTAATCACTGCCACTCTTTGCTGCTGACCTCCCGAGAGCTGGGTCGGAAACTTCTTCCAATCATCTTCGTAGAGCTCAACTTCCTGTAGAAGCTCCTTGGATCTCTTGGCAAGTTTCTTTCTGTTCTTGTTGACGAGAAGTCCACTTATCATGACATTGTCAAGTGCACTCATGGTATCATTGAGATAATTTTGCTGGAAAACAAAGCCGCAGTTTTTTCTTCGAAACATGGCCAGTTTGTCATTATTAAACTCCGATATATTCAGAGGTTCACCCCCCGCATGATGCACAATCTGCCCCATCGTTGGTCTGTCCATACCGGACAATGCATATAATAATGTACTCTTTCCTGAACCAGAGTTTCCCATTATCACAGTATAATCACCCTTATATACCTTTAGATTCAAGTTCTTAAGCACATGCTGCTGAACTGTCTGATTTGAAAAAGTTTTTGATAAATCCTTTACTTCCAATATTACTTCTTTACTCATTTTCTCGCTCCTTTTTTGCTGCTTATTGCTAACTACAACATTATAATACCACTTAGAAATCTTAATGTCTTAATCTGTATCTTTTTTATTTCTTAATTATTTCTTAAAAATAACATGATTTACTAAATATCGTCAAAGAGAGGAAGGATTCGAACCCTTTCCTGTCTCCGCAAATATGCATAAAAAGGAGATTCCTGTATAATATAAATATAGGAAGTTTACAAGAAGGAGCAGGATATGGGAATGCGTCCGGTACACGTAAATCCACATCATGTAAAAAAATCAAAAGAGTTGGATGATAATAATCCGAATAAAAATGTTCGAAAAGATCCAAAGACCATTGCTACGTTGGTAAATGAAGGACGATTTTCTTATCCGTATATTCCGTCAGGGATTTATGCAGAAATTAGAAATCTGTCAAAGCTTAGATTTCAGACACAAGAACAGATTACACAAATTAAGAATCGAATAGTACGTTTGTTCAGTATTTATTTTCCAGAGTATAGGGAAGTCTATGGAATCTGGATGCGCTAAGTGGAATGATGATTCTAAAGTTGGCGCCATTGCCAATGGATATCGTGAAACTTGGAGTGGATGGAGTGAACAAGATCTGGCGAGATGCGAAGCTGCGAGCAGTAGGACTTAAGAGGGCGAAGACCCTGGTAAATAGATCAGAGCATAGTATTGGAAGTCAGGAAGCACCAGAAGCAGCAAGAGTGGAACTTCAGATTTTACTAAGCGATTATGAAATGTATAATCATCGAATGGATGATTTGATGCAAACAATAGAAGAAAAACCAAATGAGATTCCATATATAGATAAACTCTTGGAGATAAAAGGAATTGGTATGATAACAATCTGTGGTTTTATTGCGGAGGTTGGAGACATAAGACGTTTTGACAATCCAAAGCAACTACAGAAACTAGCTGGTTATGCAATTGTTAGTAATGATTCAGGAAAGCATAACGGAAAAAGTCATATCAGCTATCGAGGAAAAAAAAGATTACGTTATGTTCTATACGAAGCAGCAATATCGCTGATAGGAAAGAATGCGGAGTTTAAAGAAATCCATCATTATTATCGAACATAGAGAAAGGAATCCGTTAAAGAAAATGCAGTCGGTAATAGCGGTTGCGTGTAAGGTGATTCGCATATTTTATGCGATATTAACAAAGGAGTTGCATATGATGGAGCTAAAATGCTTGAGGATATCAAACGACCAGCATTAGCAATGAACTAAAGAAACACAGAAACCAAGGCTTGTTATCGCGGTCGAGTAAAGTAATTAGGGTCTGATTATTTTGCTCAGCCACGATAAAGGCTGATAAAAGAAGCTGAATAATCGGCAAATGTGGAAATGAGAGGTAAACGTCCACCGAAAGGTGCTTTCATAGAAACAGTCAGTAAGAAAAATTTACAAATAATGAGCCAGTAGTCGGCAGGAATATTTTCCAGAGGGCAAGACCCTGCAAAGGAGCTAAGCTGACACCCTGGTTGTGGATAGGTGGAACGAAGGAAGTGAGGACTCTCAAAGTTGAGATGATTCTGGTAGACACGGGAGGTACATCACCATAGAGGGACGGGTATACACAAGGCCATTTAAAACGAAGAAAAAGAGACGTTTTAATAAGTGTACCCAGAAACCACTATTTTCGCGCCAGATGTATAGAAATATCCATGATAAAAGCTCATTTTACTGAGAAACAATTAAACAAAATCCCTTATTTTAAGGGAAAAAAGACTTGTCTATATAGGGAGGTTTAAGGGACTCTTTCATGTTGAGGTTTGCACCTTGATTTGCACTTACAATTGAAATTTTTATCAACCCACCTCACTATTTTTGCATTTTTTTATCTCAAAAAAAACATGTAAATCGCCGTAAACCCACCGCCCAAAACCGACGATATAAAAAATATATACAAATACTTTTTTTTTAACAAAAGGAAAAATAATGACATGAAGATTAAAGCATATATAACAAGCCCCACAAGTCCAAATATGCGCATTGTATCTCCTTCAATCACGTAATCATATGAGCCTGGCTCTTCCATGAAATTCCCCAACGATAATATACTATATCCTAGCCAAAAAAAAGATATCACTCCCCAAACAATACCTAATATTATTATAAGTAATTTTTTTAAAAATATATATAATTTCCCCATACGTGTTCCTTTAACTATTTTTGTTGTATTTTGTGAACCACTTATTGTATTTATATATTTTCTTCCCATAATGAGCTCCTTTTTTCACTGTTGATGCATTATAAAAAGCTGCAACATTCTTTATTTTATTTTTTGTTGGACTGCTAATGTTTTCCTTCTTTGCAATATGACGTAATACCTTAGCAACCATAACTGCACTATATTTCTTATCATCCTTTAAATTATACCAGACAATTTTTCTTTTTTTCCAATCACCATACTTTATGTTCGTCTCCCCTAAATAGTTTGTAGCATTTATAGCGGTCTTCGCATATATCTGTCCAATCCCCGTACTAGAATCTTCTCGTTGGGGATATATACAATTAGGGGTTCCATACAACAACTGTTTCCACCACTCTAACGACATATAATACTCTATCTCTCTCTTGTTATGATAATAATTTGCAACCCAACCATCTACTACAGCGTCCTGAGCCCAAATACAAATTAATTCTCTTGTTATTATCGACTGGATCATTTCTTTTTTTACTTTATATTTTTTTGCGGCTGCGGTTATTTCTGAATCATATCTCAAAACAATATTGACAGCTTCCGTTACTGTATATGTGCCAAAGGTTGTTTTCAATCCTTTTTCTTTTTCAAAATCCTTCTTTATGTCTTTTATCAAATTTGCTTTGCTATATTTTATTCTCTTCTTTGCCTTTAATCTTACTCTTCGACTAGAATCCGAATTGGATCTGGTACAACTCAAAAAATATTTCTTTTCCAATCTCTTCGTGTGCACTATAATGGAATTGTCTTCTTTATTGCAATAATATTCAATTGGCTTAAATCTTTCACCATCATGATAGTACACTTTTATTTCATTTGCATCTGTGTTTAAATTAAACTTGATTGTCGCTGGTGTCGCTGTTTCAACCACATCTCCATCCAAAGTGTATAAACTGCCCTCTAAATTCAGGAACGAGCCTTCTCCTACTTTATCATAATTTTCAACACTTATTTCCTCTTCTGAACAATCTATTTCTAATTCATCCTCTAGGTATAAATTAGTATTAATAAAAAAATCTAATGAGCCTGCCTCTCCAAAATCCATATCAGCATGATAGTTTTGCTCGATTTTTTCATCAGCATCTAGAATCCCATTATCGTCTGTATCTTTCAATAATGGATTAATTCCTAATCTCACTTCAACAAAATCATCTACCATATCACCATCCGTATCTATCTCATTTGGATTTGTGTTATAGATTCTCATTTCTTCAAAATCATTCAATCTGTCCCCGTCACTGTCTTCCATAATTGGATTACATTTTGCAGTAATTTCTTCTCCATTTGATAATCCGTCACCATCATAATCCTCATTAAAATCTGATATTCCATCATTATCTGAATCCATTGACAACGGATTCAGACCCAAAATTTCAACTTCTTGATAATCATTCAAGCCATCTCCATCACTATCCTCTTGATTTGGATTTGAACCAATTGACTTTTCTACATTATCATATAGACCATCTTCATCCGCATCATTAGTATCCTCCTTATAAACATCCATACAATATAATTGAAAATTATCTATTTCAAATACCTCATTAGGATTTTCTTTTATCACATTAAATCCCAATACAATATTCTCATCAGGTTGAATATTAGAATTATATCCCCTATTATCAATAAAATATGTATTATTTTTAGTGCTATCAATGTCAGCAGTCCAAAAACAACTAATTTTACTAGTGCAATCAAATGTTAGTTTCCAATCTTCTATTTTCTCTTCAGAATCATTATGTATAATTATTTCTCCATTTAATCCTGTATCCCATTCCGAAATAACTCGATAATTTATCGAGTGTTCAGCATTGACTTTGGTACATTCTTGAGATATATAAAAATCATGTGGAATATCTTTCTCGTCATCACAATATGCCGTAAAGCCAAAATTGACTTCCCCTCCTGCTTTTATATCTTGATTCCATCCAAGATTTTTAACAACATAAGTATCAGATTCATGTGACACTATCTCCCCACACCAAATATGTTCTATTTTATCACTAGTTACAAAAGATATCTTCCAATTTTCCACATCAGAAACAGAAGTGTTTTTGATTCTGATTAATCCATTATAATGATTTTTCCACTCGGACTCAATCGAAAAAATAAAATCAACTTTTCCACTCTCCTCCACTTGATCTTTATTAATTTCGGAAAATACATCCTTTTTGCACATTGAATTTTCAATTGCTTTAGAGCTAGCAACATTAATAGCACTAGCCTCCAAACATATAATCAAAAGAATAACAATATACATTTTTATTTTCTTCATATGTGAATCCCCTTACTATAGTTAATTTCAATCCATCATGTATTATAACTGATATGAGTAATAATGTCAATTTTTTTCTCTTGCATTTTGAGACGGTCTTTAAAAAAACAAATGATCCTGCAAGATTTATAAACAAGTACGCAGTGACCGGAGATGGAGAAATAGCTGACATTCACTACTTCCTTGACGAAAAAAAAATAATGGAGGAAGAGCGCTACGATGGTCTATATGCGGTATTTACCGACCTTTTAGATGATGATGTAAGCGAAATACTGAAAGTAAGCGAAGGCAGATGGCAGATAGAGGAATGCTTCCGCATCATGAAAACAGACTTTTCCGCACGACCTGTGTATGTCCAACGTGAGGACAGAATAAAAGCACACTTCCTCATCTGTTTCCTTGCACTCCTATGCTACAGGATTTTGGAGAAAAAACTCGGAAACAAATATACCTGTGACGAAATACTTAAAACACTTAGAGACATAAATTTTGCCGATGTTGAGGAACAGGGATTTATGCCTTTGTATAGACGCAATGAAATAACAGATGACCTTCATACTGTATGCGGATTTCAAACCGATTTTCAGTTCATTACCAAGCAAAAGATGAAAAATATCCAGAAAAAAAGTAAAGGTAGATAAAATTACCATACTTCAAAACGAAAACAAAAACTGTCAAAGACGGGATTTTATCATATTAAACACTTAACTTCAATTTCTTTTGGAGAAGATTAAAATATTGAAGCGAACTTCACTATACCACAACCCAGAGAATAATTTTCCTTCGACTTTATAAAGGCCACTTTCGCTACTGATTGAATAAAGATGCACCGAAAGCGGCCCTTGTAATTAGCAAACTACTGTATCAGGACCTAAAGCAGGGAGAATACCATCTTTATCAATCCCAGTTCTAGCTTTTGTATCATGAGCTTTAAATAGAGATATCCATTCATTGCCATAAAATTGCATGCATGCGCGTTTAGTATTAACAAATATAACAGTATCATCCCAATGTAAAACATGTGATCGAATCGCTTCCAGCTTTACACAATCCTGGCACTTATAAATAAAAAATCTATGCAGTATTCCGATGGAACTGAAGAACTGGATGACGAGATCTTCGATACTGAGGAAGATGCAGAAGAGTACGGCTGCTACTTAGTTGGTTGCTGCAGAACGGAAGCAGAGACCCTGAATCTGTCAAATCCGGGTGATTATCCATTGGACGACTGTGAGGATCCGGATTTTGAGATTGTTGAAGTTGATGAATAAGTAAGAGAAGATTGGAGGTGATGAATCCCAGTAACCATTTGTATGGCAGATGGTTACGGGGACTTTTTTAGAAGGTAATACTCTTTATAAAGGCAAGATTCTTTTCCAGAGCCACGTCATCTGAAATATCAAGCCAGTTCTTATTGGATTTGTGAAGCTCTCGCAGATAGTCGGGATTCGTAAACATTCGCTCTATTCTGGCAACGACCGATTTCATATCGGACACATTCCTCAGCGTGGCATCGTCAAAAATGTATTTCTGAATGCAGTCCTTCAATTGATCCATATTCACGCGCTCGCTCAGATAGCAGATGTCGTAGATATCCTTGTATCTGGTGTTACGGATGTCGGCTATGCCTTCAACACAATATCCTGTCCGAGCTTTGACTGAGCATTCTGCTCGCTGTAGCCGGACACCTTAACCTTTTCTATTTCTTCATACAGGTTCATTAGAGCACCTCCATCTGTATCATATTCATAAGCTTTGAGCCGCTTTTTAACAAGGCGGCATAATCTTCGACGATCCCGAAATCCAGCTCAAATGAAAGCTTGCGGTAGTTACCTATGATTTCTTTATAATAATCCATCGGAATCTTTGACTTAAATCTCATAAGCTCGATCAGCATACGCTCTTTGTCATATATGCGGATGCTGGAATTGTTGTATTGAATCTCCGTAATGCCGGCATCAAATATTTCATCCTTCAGGAAGGACTGTATGATGCGGGGATCTTTTATCCTTGTATCCGTTCGTCTGGTCGCAAGGTAATAATGATCCGGGATCACGTCGGTCAGGGAATGGTAGTAAAAAGCGCTTTTCCCCGTGCATATCGTTTTAGGGTATTTCCGCATAATCACGTCTATTTCCGAAGCGTTCCGCTTGGTTGAGTAGATTCCCTTCTCCTTCATAAATAGGGCTCCTCTTCCGATTTCTTTTTTTAATTGATAATCACTTCCATATTTATCCAGGCATTCCTGATAGGTCAAAAGCATGGAAATACCTCCCTTCTTAAAGCAATCACTCACACAACTATCAATTTGTGTGTATGATTACTTTAATTATAACATCGTTTCAGAAAGAAATCAAGAGAAAATTAAAGCAAATATACACACAACTAAACAACTGTGTGTATGATTACTAAAATATGCAGCTTAATAGCCTTCTAATTTTTTTACGGAGAAGGAGGGATTTGAAGTTGCCCTTCCTCTGTCTTCGAATCGCCCTCCCTTTCGGTCAGGCTCTTCGGACATCGTCACAAAAGCACCTCGCTTCTTCCGCCACTGGCGGCGCTTCGGTGCTTTTGCCCACGCCGCGTGCGCGGCGCTCGGGTTCTTCCCTTTCTCCGCAAAAAAAACAGACCGCTTTCGCGATCTGTTTTTTTTACGGAGAAGGAGGGATTTGAACCCTCGCGCCGCGCGAACGACCTACACCCTTAGCAGGGGCGCCTCTTCAGCCACTTGAGTACTTCTCCTAGTCTCTGAATTATTACACATATTCAATTGACACAATAGATATTCTATCATATTAGTAATTTACTGTCAAGTAAATTTGATTATTTTTTCTACAATTTCCACTGTTCTCTTGCGGTCTCATATAAATTGTTTCCCTCTGAATCAATTACCGTAATAACTGGAAGATTCTTAACTTCTAGCCTTCTGATAGCTTCTGTACCAAGATCATCATATGCAATCACTTCACTTTTTACTATACATTTTGACAGAAGGGCACCTGCACCCCCTACTGCTGCAAAGTAAACGCACTTATTCTTCTTCATTGAATTAATTACATCCTCACTTCTCTTTCCCTTCCCTATCATCCCGGAAAGCCCCTTATCCAAAAGAGTAGGAGTATATTTATCCATTCGACTCGCCGTTGTTGGTCCTGCTGATCCTATAACTTGTCCTTCTCTATTTGGTGTCGGTCCCAGATAATATACTATGGCATCCTCTATGTCAAAAGGAATTTCTTTTCCTTCCGCTAACCCCTCGATAATTCTCTTGTGGGCAGCATCTCTGGCAGAATATATTACTCCTGATATATATACATAATCTCCTGCCTTTAAATCCTCAACCTTTTCCTTTGTTAATGGTGTTTCTAAATATTTATCCATATCGTTCCTCACTTTTTAATTTTGTTTTCTTACAATTTTATATTCATCATCACTTTGATAATATGGGCAAGATGAGTACGATGTATTCATAAATCTATACATCTCATCTTCATCCAAATTGACTTGACACTCTCCATATCCGTCGTCATCCACATAATACAAAGCACAAAATTCACAATTAGTTACCACTTTAATTTCTCCTCCTAATTACAACATACCCATTATCCTCAACATATATATCCATAAAGTAAGTGTTACAGAAGAAAATAGGGTTGTAACAACAATAATACTTGATGTTAACTCCGCATCATTTCCGGTATTCTTGGCCATTATATAACATGACACAGTTGCCGGCGATCCGAGCATAATTAGTATTGCCATCAGCTCCTGGTTTCTATATCCAATATATATTGCCAAAGGAAGAAAAATAGCCGCAAGAAGTACTAACTTCGTAAAAGAAGCAATTATAGTAGGTTTTATCTTAGCTATTGCACCCTTCAGCTTAAAACCGGCTCCAATAGATATTAGTGCAAGAGGAGAAGCTGTTGAAGCAACTCCTGATATTGCCTTTTCTACAAAAACAGGAAAGCTCAAATCCAAAAATGCAAATGGTAATGAAAACAGTATTGCCAACAAAATTGGATTTTTGAAAACCGCAATCACCGTGGACTTAAAATCTATCTTCTTTTTCTTCTCTCCTTTGATTTCAAGGATTATAACAGCAAATATATTATAAAGTGGCACAGCTCCTATTATCATAAGGGGCGCAAGACCTGCGTCATTGTATGTATTTTCTATAAAAGCAAGACCAAGTATCGCTGCACTGCTCCTATATGATCCTTGGATAAATGCTCCTTTTGAAGATTCATCCTTCATAAATACATCTGTCAAAATCCATATGACCATAATACATACAAAAGTAACAATAAAGCAGAATATTACATAATCTATTCGAAAAATATCCCGAATATTATTTCCCGCCAAATCCTTGTATACTAGTGCAGGAAGAGCAATTTTAAATACATATTTATCGGCTGTTTTTGTAAATTTCTCGTCTATTATTCCAATTTTCTTCAAAACTCCTCCCAATATTATAATCAAAAATATTGGAAGAGTAGCATTAATGCTATATATGAAATTTTCCATATTCTATATTACTCTCTTGATATGTCTGTTTACGTGACAGCAAATATTTATTGCAACAGGCATCCCCGCAATATGTGTCGGATAAGTCTCAACATTTACTCCAAGAGCTGTAATCCTACCTCCAAGTCCACCTGGTCCGATTCCTAGCTTATTGATTTTCTCAAGCATCTCTTCCTCAAGTTCTCTCACGTAAGGAATATCAGACTTAGAATTCAGATCTCTAGTGAGAGCTTTTTTTGATAGAATAGCACTCTTTTCAAATGTTCCGCCAATTCCTACTCCAACAACAATAGGTGGACAAGCATTGGGACCTGCCATCTCTACTGTTTCAAGAATTGCATTCTTTATTCCCTCGATTCCATCAGCGGGTTTGAGCATATACTGTCTACTCATATTTTCACTTCCAAATCCCTTTGGAGCAACTAGTATCTCTACCTTATCTCCGGGTACAATTTCATAGTGAATAACACCTGGAGTATTGTCACCTGTGTTTACTCTTTCAACAGGATCCTTAACAACAGATTTTCTCAGATATCCTTCAGTATATCCCTGTCTGATACCCTCATTTATAGCATCCTCTATGTAATCGCCCTCAAAGTGAACATCCTGCCCAACTTTAAGAAAAACAACTGCCATCCCTGTATCCTGACATATCGGAATATTTGTCTCGGATGCAATCTCCATGTTCTTTTCAAGCTGACCTAATATCTGCTTTCCAAGTGAAGACTCTTCTCTTTTCTGTGCATCAAGGATTGCATTTTTTACATCACTTGATAATGAAAGATTCACATCAATGCACATCTCCTTGATATTCTTGGTAATTTCACTTGTATTTACAACTCTCATATAACAATCTCCTCGTAAAATAATTGTATTACATACAAGACAATACCCCCAAAATATGATAATTACGAGGAATTCATACATTTAGGGGTTGTCTTTGTTATATTATCTTTATATTATTCTTCCGGCTTTTCCTCTTCCTCAGATTCTTCCTCTTCGGAATCAGTCTTATCTTCCTTTCGCACCTTAGCAATACTAGCAATGACAACATTGTCATCAGTAATATTCATAAGCTTAACTCCTGAAGTAATTCGGCCAAGGACGGAGATATCAGCAATCTTTATACGAATAATGATTCCCTCATTAGTTATGAGAAGCATCTCCTGATCTTCACTTACAATCTTAGCACCTACTACTTCACCAGTTTTTTCTGTAATCTTATAACACTTAACACCCTTACCTCCGCGGTGCTGGACTGTAAATTCTTCAAGAGCTGTTCTCTTTCCGAGACCTTTTTCAGATACGAGAAGAAGCTCATTTCCTTGGGTATCAAGCTGCATTCCGATTACTTCATCTTCAAAACCGAGATTCATTCCTCGAACTCCCATAGAAGTTCTTCCGGTAATTCTTACATCAGTTTCCTTGAACTTTATGCACTGTCCATGCTTCGTAACCAATACAATCTCATTATTGTTATTCGTTACCTTAACTGTTATCAATTCATCATCATCTCTCAAGTGAATTGCAATAAGTCCGGTTTTTCTGATATTCATATATTCGGTTATAGAAGTCTTCTTAACCAAGCCATGTTTTGTCGCCATGAAGAGATATGTATCTTCTTTATACTCTCGCATAGCAATAGTGGCGGTAATCTTCTCATCAGGCATAAGTTGCAACAGATTTACAATCGCAGTTCCTCTGCTCGTCCTACCGGACTCAGCAATCTCATATGCCTTTATCCTATAAACTCTTCCCTTATTCGTAAAGAACATAAGATAATGATGAGTCGTACACATGAATAATTCTTCTATATAGTCATCATCGATTGTAGACATTCCCTTTATTCCCTTGCCACCTCTGTGCTGACTTTTGAAATTATCTACAGTCATTCTCTTGATATATCCGAGCTTTGTCATAGCTATAACTGTATTTTCAACAGGAATAAGATCCTCCATTGAAATATCAAATTCATCATAGCCTATGCTTGTTCTACGATCATCGCCATATTTATCGGCAATTACTCGTATCTCGTCTTTTATTACTCCGAGAAGGAGCTTTCTGTCTGCAAGTATAGCCTTATACTCTTCTATTTTCTTTTGAAGCTCTGCATACTCATTCTCAATCTTTTCTCTCTCCAAACCTGTGAGAGCTCTAAGACGCATATCAACTATAGCCTGGGCCTGAACATCATCGAGATCAAATCTCTCAATGAGTTTTTCCTTTGCTTCTGCTGTACTCTTAGAAGATCTAATGAGTTCAATCACTTCGTCAATATTATCTAATGCTATTAACAAGCCCTTTAAGATATGAGCTCTTTCCTCTGCCTTGTTGAGATCATACTTAGTTCTTCTTGTGACAACTTCCTCTTGATGAGCAAGATAATTGCTGAGCATTTGCATGATATTCATGACTACCGGCTCATTGTTTACAAGAGCCAACATAATTACTCCAAATGTATCTTGCATCTGAGTATGCTTATATAACTGATTTAGAATAACATTTGGATTGGCATCCTTTCTTAACTCGATGACTATTCTCATTCCCTCGCGGTTTGACTCATCTCGAAGTTCTGTTATTCCATCAACTTTCTTTTCCTTGTGCAAATCAGCTATTTTTTCAATAAGTCTAGCCTTATTGACCATATATGGAAGCTCTGTTACTACGATTCTATTCTTGCCATTGGCCATGGCCTCAATATCTGTGACCGCTCTAACTCTAATTTTTCCGCGTCCTGTTCTATAAGCTTCCTCTATTCCCGCTCTTCCAAGGATCATAGCTCCTGTTGGAAAATCAGGTCCTTTGATTATTTCCATAATCTCTTCGATTGAAGTTTCTCTATCTTCCTCAACAATATTGTCAATTATTTTGACAACACCGTTAATAACTTCTCGTAAGTTGTGTGGCGGAATATTTGTCGCCATACCAACTGCAATTCCAGATGTTCCATTTACAAGAAGGTTTGGATAACGTGAAGGAAGCACTTTTGGCTCTTTTTCCGTTTCATCAAAGTTAGGAATAAAATCAACTGTATCTTTGTTAATATCTGAAAGCATTTCCATAGAAATCTTACTAAGTCTTGCCTCAGTATAACGCATGGCAGCTGCTCCATCTCCATCGACGGAACCAAAGTTTCCATGTCCATCTACCAATGGGCATCTAGTTGACCATTCTTGCGCCATATTTACAAGTGCACCATAAATAGAGCTATCACCATGTGGATGATACTTACCCATCGTATCACCGACGATACGCGCACATTTTCTATGAGGCTTGTCAGGTGTATTATTCAACTCACTCATGGCATATAATATACGTCTCTGAACAGGCTTCAATCCATCTCTTACATCAGGAAGTGCACGCGATGCAATAACCGACATAGCATAGTCTATATAGGAATCTTCCATAGTTTTCTTAAGATCTACGGGTTTAATATCGTCTATGGAATTTTTATCAAAAATGTTCTCATCCATCGATTATATTTCCTTTCTGCTAAATATCCAAATTAGCAAATCTTGCATTTTTCTCTATAAATTCTCTTCTTGGCTCAACCTGATCTCCCATCAAAGTGGTAAATGTTAAGTCTATCTCAGATGACTGTTCCTCATCCATCTGAACCTTGAGTAAAACTCTCTTGGAAGGATCCATGGTCGTATCCCACAACTGCTCTGCATCCATCTCGCCAAGTCCTTTGTATCGCTGAATACTGTTATTGCCATCTCTACCTAACTCTTCCAACTTGCTGTTAAGCTCCTCATCCGAGTAAACATAATATGACTTTTTATTCTTATCAATCTTATAAAGCGGAGGCTGCGCAAGATATACATAACCCTCTTTTATAAGATCTGGCATAAATCTGTAGAAAAATGTCAGCAACAATGTCGCGATATGAGCTCCATCTACATCGGCATCTGTCATGATAATAATCTTATGATATCTTAACTTACTTATATCAAAATCTTCCGAAATTCCCGTGCCAAAAGCCGTAATCATAGCCCTTATCTCATTATTTACAAGAATCTTATCAAGTCTTGCTTTCTCAACATTTAAAATCTTACCTCTAAGTGGCAAGATAGCCTGTGTTGCTCTATCTCTGGCAGTCTTGGCACTACCACCGGCTGAATCTCCCTCAACGATATAAATCTCACAATTCTCAGGATTCTTGTCACTGCAATCTGCAAGTTTTCCAGGAAGACTAGTTCCATCAAGAGCTGTCTTTCTTCTAGTGAGATCCCTTGCCTTACGAGCTGCCTCTCTGGCCCTCTGAGCAAGAATTGACTTCTCACAAATCAGCTTTGCAACACTCGGATTGAGTTCAAGGAAAATAGTCAGCTGCTCAGTTACTATGCTTTCAACAGCCCTCTTAGCCTCGCTATTACCAAGTTTTTGCTTTGTCTGTCCCTCAAACTGTGGCTCAGGAATCTTAATACTTATAATTGCAGTAAGACCCTCTCTTATATCATCTCCACTGAGATTAGGATCATTGTCCTTTAGTATTTTATTAATCCTTGCATAATCGTTAAATGTCTTCGTCATTGCATTCTTGAAACCTGTTAGATGAGTTCCACCTTCAGGAGTAGTTATATTATTGACGAAACTATAACAATTATCAGTAAATGAATCATTGTGCTGGAAAGCAACTTCTACGTAAACATTGCCTTTTTGTCCTTCACAATAAATAATATCCTCGTATAATTCATTCTTACCTCGATTGAGATATTCAACGTATTCTTTGATACCTCCCTCGTATAAGAATGCTTCAACTTTGTCCTCACCGTCTTCCTTGACTCTCTTATCATGTAGGACAATCTTAACTCCCTTAGTGAGGAATGCCATCTCTCTAAGTCTTTTTCTTAGAGTTTCATAATCAAAGATAGTAGTTTCCGTAAAAATAGTCTCATCAGGTAAGAAAGTAACTCTTGTTCCCTGTTTATCAGTCTCTCCGATAACAGCTAGCTCTCCACAAGTCTTGCCTCTCTCATATCTTTGATGATATATTTTTCCATCTTTGTAGATTTCTACTTCAAGCCAATTGGAGAGTGCATTTACAACAGAAGCACCTACACCGTGTAGTCCTCCTGATACCTTGTATCCGCCGCCGCCAAATTTTCCTCCCGCATGAAGTACGGTAAATACTACCTCTACTGCTGGTTTTCCAGCTTTTTTATTAATGCCAACAGGGATACCTCTTCCGTTATCTCTGACGGTAATAGAGTTATCCTCATTAATATAAACATCGATTTTATTACAATATCCAGCTAGAGCCTCATCAATAGAATTGTCCACAATCTCGTATACTAAGTGATGTAAACCTCTTTCGGATGTACTTCCTATGTACATTCCGGGTCTCTTACGAACAGCTTCCAATCCCTCTAGAATCTGAATCTGGTCGGCACCATATTCTACTTTTTCTTCTTTCTTTGGCATTCTGATCCTCTCCTATAATTTGTTTTATAATCTCTAATCTATTATATTACCATCTTTTATATTAAACTTCTTCTTGATATTCAACTCCTGTTCTATAAACTCAACAAGTCCGGTACAGGTTATTATCGTCTGCACACCTTTTATACTCTCAAGAAGATAATTCTGTCTGTTTCTATCAAGCTCCGATAACACATCGTCCAACAAAAGAATTGGCTTCTCTCCTGTCTTCTCCTCAAGTATACTAATTTCAGTAAGTTTGAGGGACAATGCTCCGGTTCGTTGTTGTCCTCTTGAACCATAAACTCTCAGATCATTTTTATTTGAAATAAATGATATATCATCTCTGTGAGGTCCAACATTGCTTGTTTTGGTAAACAAATCTTTTTTTTCGCTCATCAGAAGATTCATCTCAAATGATTCTGTAGTCACATTTGGTTCATACTTGACATCGATAGTTTCTCTGCCACCAGTCAACTTCTCATATATTTCTTTGATATGACCATTTACCTTTTCTATGAACTCTTGCCTGGCCTTTATAATATAGCTTCCATACTCCAAAAACTGAGCATTCCATACATCCAAAGTGTCGAGAAGCTCCGGTATATCACCGATTTGTTTGAGCAGATTATTTCTCTTCTTAAGCACATTCTTGTAATTTGTCAAATTATAAAGATATAATTTATCCAGCTGACAAATCTCCATATCTATGAACCTTCGCCTTGCCTCCGGACCATCTTGAATAATCGATAAATCCTCAGGTGAGAAGAAAACAACATTGGATATTCCCAAAATATCTCCAATTTTTCGGGCGGGAATTCCGTCAAGGGCTACTCCCTTAGTCTTATTCTTCTTGAGATGTATATCAATTCTATGTCTGATATCATTTTTCTTGATTATCATTCTCAAATGTGCTTCATCCTTGCCAAAGTTAATCATCTGCCTATCCTTACTACCCTTATGTGACCTAGTAGTAGAACACAGATAAATAGCCTCGAGAATGTTGGTCTTTCCCTGACCATTATCCCCATATATCACATTTGTCTCACTGTCAAATTCAAAAAGCTCTCTCTCATAATTTCTAAAAGAATCCAACTCAATTGATTCTATGATCATATTCTTTTATTAACCTTTACTTGATTTCCTTCTAACTCGAAAACGTCGCCCTCTCTGAGCTTCTTCCCTCGCCTATACTCAACTTCGCCATTGACCATTACAAGACCGTCTTCGATAATAAACTTGGCATCTACCCCTGAGCCTACCAACCCGGCTAGTTTAAGAGCCTGGCCAAGCTTAATATACTCATCTTTGATATATATATTGTCCATTCTATTCTCCTAACTAATCAATTTTTACTGGAAGAATCATGTATATATAACTATTTTCATCCTTGATGAAACAAGGTGATTTGGCATTGCAGAAGTAAAGATCTACATACTCATCATCTATTACTTTCAATGCATCTATGAAAAACTTAGGATCAAATCCGATTCTCAGATCCTTACCCTCTTTTTCAATTACAATATTCTCATCCATAGAACCTATCTTAGTATTCATCTCCATCTTGATCTCATTGCCAACGATGTTCATGATTACTGGCTTATTCTCACTCTCTCTGAGAAGAAGTGTGGCTCTGTCAATACTCTCCAAAAGCTCTCTTTTGGAAACTTTTACCTTAATCTCATAGTCATTATTGATCATCTGATTGACATTATAGAAGTTACCCTCGATAAGTCTGGATATGATGATGATATTAGGAATCTCAAACAAAACATGATTATTGGTAAAGTAGATCTCTACCTCATCATCTATTCCACCATTCAATATCTTAACAACCTCGTTGAGAGTTTTTCCCGGAATAACAGACTTGATATCATCAAAACTCTCTTTGAGACTATTATTTCTGATGGAAGCTCTGTGAAGATCAAGAGAAGTAATCTTGATATTGTCTCCGCTGATTTCAAAAAGCTCACCTGTATATATCTTATTGCTCTCATTGTTTGAAATCGAGAAAATAGTCTGCTTAATCATTTCTCTGAGAGTAAACTGAGATATTGTTATCTTATTGGATTTATCGATTGTAGGCAGCAATGGAAACTCCTCATGATCCATTCCCATGATGTTGAACTTGGATTTTCCACAGAAAATAAGAATATTGTTGTTCTCATCTGCCTCGAATGACAAACTTTCATTAGGGAGTTTTCTTATAATGTCAAATAACATCTTGGCATTAACCAATATAATTCCCTTCTCCTCAATACTAGCTTCAAATCTAGCTTCTATACCGAGAGACATATCATTGGTTGTAAGTTTGATACTATCATCCAATGTCTCTATCACAACACATTCAAGTACTGGCATAGTAGTTTTGCTTGGTACTGCTTTAAGAACTATATCCAGAGAATTGTTAATGTCATTTTTGTTACATGTAAACTTCATCTTGTTAAAAACTCCTTTCAGTGTAAATCATATATATAAATATATATAAAAGTAGTAGTATATAGTAATAGTAGCTGTTAATTTGTTAAAAACCCCAACTAAACCAGCAATAGTCGAAAAAACTGGAGTCAAAAACTATATCAATTATATATCAATAGATTATCAATAATTGTTAAAAACTTATCAAATCCAAATTTAACTTTTTATAGTTAACATATAACTGACATCAATTAACAGATGTTATTGACAAAATGTTAATTATTATTAGGATTAATCTTTTTAATTATAATATCTATCTCATTTTTTAGTTTTTCATCGGTCTTAATAAGCTCACGAATCTTGTCACGACCGTTAATAACTGTTCCATGTGTCTTATTTCCGAGGATTTTTCCAATGTTGGTTGTCGATAAGTCTGTCAATAACCCTGATAAGTACATGACAATATGTCTTGGACGAGCTATGTACTCTGTTCTTTTGTTGGAATAAATATCCTCTTCGGAAATATTGTAGTGATCCGCAACCACTTTGACAATATACTCAACAGTTATCTCATTGCTCTTATTAGAAACAATGATATCGCTAAGTGCTTCTTCGACCTCACTGAGGGTAAGGTCTTTTTTAAAGTGGGATACTACAAAAACCATCTTGTTATGAGCACCAATGAGGTCTCGAATGTTGTCATTGATATTTTTCGCTATATAATCAAGAACAAATTCTTCGAGTTTGACGCTCTGCTTTTCCTGAATATTTCTTAGGATGGCAATATTAGTCTCATAACTAGGTGGCTGGATATCGATAGGAAGTCCGGATACAAAACGAGACTTGTATCTGTTATCCAATTCCTTCATATCCTTTGGAGGCTTATCACTGGATATAACTATCTGTTTGTTCTGATCTGAGAGATAGTTAAATGTGTTGAAGAATTCAACCTGTGTAGCTTCCTTACCTATTATATATTGTATGTCGTCGATGAGTAAAACATCAACATCTCGAAATTTGCTTCTTAGATTTGCTGTTGCAGTGGAATCCTTTTCCTTATTATTTCTTATTGCCTCTACAACTTGGTTAGT
This sequence comes from Eubacterium xylanophilum ATCC 35991, assembly GCF_000518685.1. Classification (GTDB taxonomy): domain Bacteria; phylum Bacillota; class Clostridia; order Lachnospirales; family Lachnospiraceae; genus Eubacterium_F; species Eubacterium_F xylanophilum. The sequence goes on from NZ_JAEB01000015.1 coordinate 28,791, forward strand.
AAAATCTTCTCCTGTTACATATAATACCTTTAGTTCAGGGTTGTTCATTATTATATGTCTTGCAATGGAGTGCATCAAGTGAGTTTTTCCAAGTCCAGGACTACTGTATAGGAAAAGTGGATTATATACCTGGGAAGTTGGAGATTCGGCAACTGCAAGTGATGCGGAGTAGGCCATGAGATTGTTATCACTGGCTACAAAGTTATCAAATGAGTTTCCAGATGATAGGAAAGGATACTGGGCTTTGATAATACTGGACCTGTCTGACGAATCTGATGAATTGTCAACTTGAACAGTTATATCCTGCTTATAGATGAAGTCTACACTGTATCTCTTACCAAGAACTTCTTCAATTGCCACTTCAATGAAGGAAGTATAATTATTCTTGATGACACCTAGAACTGCATTCTGTTTTTCTTTGTCAACTGATAGAATAACAGTGTCACCTTCCTCTTTGTATACCTCAAGAGGTTTGATAAATGTTCTGAATACAGGACCACTTACAAAATCTTGACTATCTATATAAGCGATAATATCGTTCCATTTTGATTTTACATCTGAAATCATAAAAAAACCTACCTAACTTACTTAGAATTCAATTTAAAGCTAATTTGGACATTCTAAGTACAAATCATACACTACCATTTTAACTCAAAATCACAATTTTTTCAATGGAATTTTGAAAAAGTTGTCAATAATTGTAGGAATTTTGAAAAAAACACTTGACTAATTGTCAAAATCTATCTATAATGAGGTTTGATACGGATTTCTTTAAGGAGGTGTTAAGAGACATGAAAATGACATATCAGCCAAAGAAAAGATCAAGATCTAAGGTTCATGGTTTTAGAAAGAGAATGAGTACTTCAAACGGAAGAAAAGTTCTTGCTAGAAGAAGAGCTAAAGGAAGAAAGAAATTATCTGCATAATTTAGATATATATGTGCAAAGTCACATTTTGATGTGGCTTTTTCTTCTTTTTGCTATTATGGGATAGTAGATTTGAGATGAAGAAAAGTTTTGTTAGATTAGGTAGTAATAGCAATTTTCGCCGGGTTTATCGTTATGGTAAGTCCAAGGCAAACAAGTTACTGGTGATGATAGTTTTGAAGAGGGAAAGCGGTCCCAATAGTTACGGATTTTCTGTTAGTAAGAAGGTTGGTAACAGTGTTGTGCGTCATCATATCACCAGATTATTGAGAGAATCCGTAAGAGAGTTGGACGCACGTGTGGAGAATAGCTACGATATAGTTATAGTTGCCAGGAGTAGTTGTAGTGAATGCGGCTTGAAGGAAATCAAGAGCGCAGTTGAACATTTGTTTAAGATTCATGGTATATTAAAATGAAAAGAATATTTTTGTTTATGATTAGTATATATCGGAAGTTTATATCCCCATTAAAGAGACCTTGTTGCATTTATACCCCTTGTTGTTCTGAGTATGCTTACCAGGCAATAACAAAGTATGGTGCTTTGAAAGGTAGTTTTTTGGGTGCGAAGAGAATCTTAAGATGCCATCCTTTTCACGAAGGTGGTTATGATCCGGTACCATGATTATAGGTGTAGTAGATAGTTTTAGACAAACGTGGAGGTTTTTATCTTGGATATTTTGTATACCATACTTGGTAAAATACTGTATGGAATAGACTATGCTGTATTTTCAGTATTTGGAATTCACAACATAGGTGTATGTATTATAATATTTACAATTATCATGTATACAATTATGTTTCCTTTGAATTCTAAGCAACAGAAGTCTTCTAGACTCATGTCAAAAATCAATCCTGAATTGAATGAGATTAAGAAGAAGTATCAGGGAAAAAAAGATAATGACTCTATGGCAAAGATGAATGCTGAGACCCAGGCTTTGTATGCAAAGTATGGAATATCCCCTATGGGAGGATGTTTACCACTTCTTATTACATTGCCAATCATGTTTGCTCTTTATCAGGTAATCAACCCAAATAATGTACATAAGTATGTTCCTGAACTTGCAAAATTTGAGAGTGCTAAGATGTTCCTTGGTTTAAATGTGGGAATTACTCCTATTGAAAACTTTAAGGCAATAGGTGGTGTACTTGGTGCATTGGCATTTCTTGTGCCAATTCTTGCAGTGGTATTCCAGTTTTTGAACACTAGGCTTATGCAGAATAATACCAATACTAATTCAGGATCAGAGCAGGATTCTATGGCTCAGAGTATGAAGATGATGAACAACTTTATGCCTCTTATGTCAGGATTTTTCTGTCTCTCATTGTCAACAGGAATTGGTATCTACTGGATTATTGGTTCGATTTTTAGATGTGTGCAAGCAGTTATCATCAATAAGCAAGTTGATAGTATTGATATGGATGAGCTTATTGAGAAAAATAAGGAGAAGGCAGCAGCTAAGAATAAGAAGAGAGAAGAAGCTGTAAAGCAGATGGAGATGTACTCTAAGAAAAAGACAAGTTCGATTAGTTCCGTAAGCAGTTATAGTAACCCTTCTAATGATGACAAGGGAAACAGTGATGTTAAGGTGAAGAAAGAGTACAAAAAGGGAAGCATTTCAGGGTATGCTAATATGATATCAAATGACAAGAAATAATTTGTATTGATTCCTTAGATGTAAGGAAGGTGGAGGAAAATCAATGTCAGAATGGATTGAAGTTAGTGCAAAAACTGTAGAAGAAGCAGTTACAGATGCACTTGTAAAGCTAGAGACAACTAGCGATAATATTGAATATGAGGTAATTGAGAAAGGCACTTCAGGAATTCTTGGTCTTGGAAGTAAGCCTGCGATTATTAAGGTTAAGAAGAAAGATAGTGTAGAAGATCTTATCAGAACATTTTTAGATAATCTTTTTGAGAAAATGAACTTGAATGTAAATGTTGACATGGAGTTTAATGTCGAGGAAAATGCCATGTATATCGAATTAACAGGCGATGACATGGGAGCTCTTATCGGTAAGAGAGGACAGACACTTGATTCAATTCAGTATCTTACTTCTCTTGTTGTCAACAAAGACAGAGATGATTATTTAAAGATAAAGCTTGATACAGAGAATTATAGAGAGAGAAGAAAGCAGACTCTCGAAAATTTGGCGAGAAATATGGCTAACAAAGCTAAGAAGTTTAGAAAGCCGGTTGCACTTGAGCCAATGAATCCTTATGAGAGAAGAATCATTCATGCTACATTGCAGGATAATCCTGATGTTGAGACAAATAGTGAGGGTGAGGATCCATATCGTAAGGTAGTAATCAGAGTAACTAAGGAATTTGCTGCTACAGCTCCTAGAAGAAACTTCCGTCGCAGAAATAACAATTATGGCGGCAGAGGTGGAAACAGAGGCGGCTATAGAGGCGGTAACAAAGGTGGTTACAGAAAGAACACTTATAGAAAGAGTTATAAGAGTGATTATAGATCTGATTACAACAATGCTGGTTACAGAAGTAATCATGAAGAGAACAGTGCAGAGTAATTAAGATTTTGACTAGCTTTAGGCGTTGCAGATTGGCAGCGCCTTTTTTCAAATTTTGTGGATGAGGAATATTATGTTTAACGAGGACACTATTGCGGCTATTGCCACCAGTTCTTTGGGTGGAAGTATAAGTATTATAAGAGTTTCTGGAGAAAATGCAGTATCATCTGTTGATGATATTGTTAGTTTTGGTTCCGGAAAAAAATTGTCCGATATGGAAACACACAGGATAAGCTATGGATTTATAAGGGACAAAGATGGCACTCTCATAGATGAGGTTATAATTCTATTAATGCGCGGACCATCAAGCTATACCAGAGAGGATGTAGTAGAAATTCAGTGCCACGGCGGTTCCATGTGTGCGAGACAGATTTTGAGTCTTTTATGCTCCGGCGGAAAAGTTAGAATAGCCGAGCCAGGAGAATTTACGAAGAGAGCTTTTCTCAACGGTCGAATTGATCTTTCTCAGGCTGAAGCAGTCATGGATGTAATAGAATCAAAGAGTAATTATTCCCTCAAAAGTGCTGTCAGTCAGCTACATGGCAAGGTCAAAGAAAAAATAATTAATCTAAGAAAAATAGTCCTAGATGATATATCATATATAGAGGCAGCTCTTGATGATCCGGAACATTTTTCTCTGGATGAATTCGATGCCAAGTTTGAAGTAAGGCTCAAAGAATACAGGGATGAGTTGCAGAAAATAATAGATAATTTCAATAATGGAAGACTTATAAAAGAGGGAATTAATACTGTTATAGTTGGAAAACCAAATGTGGGTAAATCTTCTTTTATGAATTCTATTTTAGGTGCGGAAAGAGCGATTGTTACTGATATACCCGGAACTACTAGAGATGTAATTAGAGAAGATGTAGTAATAGGTAATATTCTTCTTCACTTGATAGATACAGCTGGAATTCATGATACTGATAATAGAGTTGAAATGATTGGAATAGAAAAGGCGAAGGAACATCTCACAATTGCAGATTTGTGTATATTGATACTAGATGGAAGTAGATGTCTTGATGATGAAGATGTAAAGTTAATTAATAATACTAGTAATATGACAAGAATTATATTAATTAACAAAAATGACCTTGAAACTAAGATAGATTTAGATAAAATTAAAAGTATTACGGATGATGATATCGTAGAGATTTCCGCCAAAAGTGGAAATGGAATAGAGGAATTTGAAAATATAATTAAAGAAAAGTTTGATTTAAATGTTCTGTCTTTCAATGATGAAATTTATTTATCAAACCAGAGACAGTTGACACATATAGAAAAAGCAAAGGAAAGTATAGAGAATGTTATGGTGAGCATGGAAAATATGCTCGGAGAAGATTTTTATACTATTGATTTAATGGATGCTTATACAAGCCTTGGATATGTAATCGGTGAGAGTGTTGATGATGACTTGATTGATAATATATTCAAAAAGTTCTGTATTGGCAAGTAGATGATTATAGGAGAAATGTTTTGTTAGAGAAGAATTTTGATTCAGTTGTTATAGGAGCAGGTCATGCCGGATGTGAAGCTGCTCTTGCTATTGCCAGGTTAGGATTTAAAGTTGCTCTGTTTACGATAAGTGTTGACAGTATTGCAATGATGCCATGCAATCCCAATATAGGTGGATCATCAAAGGGTCATCTTGTTAAGGAGATTGATGCTCTTGGTGGAGAAATGGGTAAAAATATTGACTCTACATATATACAGAGTAAGATGCTTAATAAGTCTAAGGGTCCGGCAGTTCACTCCCTTAGAGCTCAGGCTGATAAGAAGGAATACTCCAATCTCATGAGAAGAAAGATGGAGAATGAACCGAATATAACTATTGTTCAGAATGAAGTAATAGATATTAAGACTGAGAAAGTAGATGGCAGAGTAGTAGTTAAAGCTGTAGAGACATATAATCACAGTATATATAATTGTAAAACTTGTGTTATATGTACCGGAACTTATCTTAACTCAAGATGTATTACAGGAGACGTATATAAAGAGGTTGGACCTAATGGTCTTGACTCGGCGACTTTTCTCACAGATTCCCTAAGAAATCTTGGAATTAATATTATGAGATTTAAGACGGGAACTCCTGCTAGAATAGATGGAAATACTGTGGACTTTTCTAAGATGGAACCACAGTATGGAGATGAAAATGTAGTACCATTTTCCTTTACCAACAAACCGGAAGACATAGAGAGAGAACAGGTAAGATGTTGGCTTACATATACTAATGCAAAAACTCATAAAATTATTAATGACAACATCGATAGATCTCCACTCTACTCCGGAATTATAAAGGGAGTTGGACCAAGGTATTGTCCGTCTATCGAAGATAAGGTTGTGAGATTTTCTGACAAAGAAAGACATCAGGTATTTATTGAACCGGAAGGATTATATACCAACGAAGTATATATAGGTGGAATGTCCAGTTCCCTACCGGAAGATGTTCAATATGATATGTACAGATCCGTTCCCGGTTTGGAAAATGCCGAGATTGTAAGAAATGCTTATGCTATTGAGTATGATTGTATTCAGTCAACAGAGTGTAAGTCGAGTTTGGAGATGAAGAAAGTCGACGGACTATTTAGCGCGGGTCAGGCAAATGGAAGTTCCGGTTATGAGGAAGCCGGCGCACAAGGATTGATTGCCGGTATCAATGCTGCAAGAAAAATGCAACACAAGGAACCTATAATATTAGATAGATCCTCATCATATATCGGAGTTCTCATAGATGATCTTGTGACAAAAGGTACCAATGAACCTTATAGAATGATGACTTCAAGAGCTGAGTATAGATTAGTTCTTCGTCAGGATAATGCCGACAAGAGATTAACTCCAATTGGATATGAAGTAGGATTGATTGATGAAGAAAGATATCAGAAGTTTCTTAATAAGATGGAATCTATTGATAGGGAAATCGAGAGAATTAAGAAAGCTACTACAGGTAACAGACCTGAAGTACAGGATGTTCTCAGAAAGTATGGGAGTACAGAACTCAAAAGTGGAATTCATCTTTCAGAACTTATCAAGAGACCTGAACTTGATTACTTCAAAATTGCTCCGATTGATAAAGATAGGCCGGAACTAGATTATGATGTTTGCGAGCAGGTCAATATATTCTTTAAATATGAGGGATATATCAACAGGCAGAATAAGCAAATTGCTCAGTTTAAGAAGATGGAAGAAAAAAAAATACCGGATGATATAGATTATAATGATGTAAATAGTCTTAGACTTGAAGCTATTCAAAAATTATCTGATATTAGACCAAATTCCATTGGTCAGGCTTCCAGAATATCTGGTGTTTCTCCAGCAGATATATCTGTTCTTCTTGTTTATCTTGACTATAAGGGAAAACAGAAGAATGATAATAGTACCGAAAGTGAATGATTTATACAAATATTTACTGTAGAAAAATGTTTCACGTGAAACATTTTTTTACTATATATTGTGGAAAATGATAAATATTGAACAAAGGAAAGTGCCATGAGAAAATTATTCTATAATTATAATATAGATTTAAATGATGATGAAATAGAAAAGTTCCAAAAATACTATGAATTATTGATAGATTGGAATGAGAAAATTAACCTAACAACTATTACCAGATACGAGGAAGTAATCAAGAAACATTTCCTTGATAGTGTGTTAATCTTATCTAAAATGGATAAGGCGGAGTTTGATGGAAAGAGTATTATAGATGTGGGGACAGGTGCAGGTTTCCCTGGAATTCCACTGGCTATATTGTTAAGTAACACTAAATTTACATTAATTGATTCTCTGAGAAAGAGAATTGATTTTCTAAGTGTTGTCATCAAAGAAATTGGTTTAACCAATGTTTCTTTAGTTCATGGAAGAGCAGAAGAGTTGGGAAGAGATGAAATATATAGAGAAATGTTTGATTTATCTATATCAAGAGCAGTTGCATCCCTTCCTATACTTCTTGAGTATTGTTCACCTTTTATTAAAAAGAATGGCGAGTTACTGTTATATAAAAGCCTAAAATCAGATAAGGAAATTGAAGATTCTGACAATGCGCTTAATAAGTTAAATTGTAAAGTTCGAGAAAATCTTGAACTTTGTAATGAAGATGAGTACTATCGTAGTGTTGTAGTCATTGATAAATTCGATTCGACTCCGGATAAATATCCAAGAAATCCGGGTAAACCTAAGAAAAAACCATTATAATGTTTCACGTGAAACATTATATAGTGGGTTGATAAATTTGACATACTATATCTAGGAAGGAATATTTTTCTTCGACAAAAACCATTAAAAATGCTTAATTTAAAGCATTTCTAAGCTTTCACATTCTTTACAATAAATCCAAGATTTGGTATAATAAAGTTTATGGGAGTTGCAAAGTGAATTTGAAGAGTAAAGTAGCGGAGGAAATAATGGATAATAATATTATTGCGATAGCAAACCAAAAGGGCGGAGTTGGAAAAACTACCACCACAATTAATCTTGCTGCTTCAATTGCTGAAAAGGGCAAGAAGGTTTTAGTAGTTGATATGGATCCGCAGGGAAATGCTTCAAGTGGACTTGGAGTTGAAAAGGACCAGGTAAAATATACTGTATATGAGTATATGATTGGTAATAATACTTTTGAAGAGTGTGTTCAGAGTGAAGTATTGGAAAATCTGGATGTGCTACCAACCAAAGTTGATTTAGCTGGTTTTGAAGTAGAAACTCTTGATATGGATAATAGGTATTATATGTTGTCAGAAAGAATAGAGGAGCAGAGAGATAATTATGATTATATCATCATTGATTGTCCACCTTCTCTTAACTCATTGACACTGAATTCCATGACAACAGCAGATTCAATCCTAGTTCCAATCCAGTGTGAATACTATGCTCTCGAGGGATTAGAGCAGCTTATAAGGACAATACTATTGGTCAGGGATAGAATGAATGACAGACTTCATATTAATGGAGTTGTATTTACTATGTATGATTCAAGAACAAATCTATCACTTCAGGTAATAGAAAATGTTCGCGAAAATCTGAATCAGCATATTTATAATACTATAATACCTAGAAATGTTCGTCTAGCGGAGGCACCAAGTTATGGTTTGCCTATAAATATTTATGATAGAAGATCTGCGGGTGCGAAGGCATATAAGGCTTTGGCGGAAGAGATTATATCGAAAGGAGACTTATAATGGCAGCAAGAAAAGGACTTGGTAGAGGATTAAAAAAAGATGTGGGAAATGGATTAGATTCCTTAATAACTCCTAAAAATGAGAAGTTACTCAGTGCTGAAGAGATGATTGATGTTAATAAAATTGAGCCAAACAAAAATCAGCCACGTGTGACTTTCAACGAAGATAAACTTATCGAGCTGGCAGAGTCAATCAAAGTTCATGGCGTTGTTGAACCACTTCTTGTAACCAAGAAAGATGGTTATTATAAGATAATTGCCGGAGAGAGAAGATGGCGTGCAGCTAAGAAAATAGGTCTTAAGAAAGTACCTGTAATTGTAAGAGATTATACTGATCAGGAGATAATGGAGATTGCTCTTATCGAAAATATTCAGAGAGAAGATCTCAATCCAATTGAAGAAGCTATGGCTTATCAAAATCTTATAGAAGAATATAATCTAAAGCAGGATGAACTTGCTGAGAGAGTTGCTAAGAGCAGAACAACTATTACCAACTCCATGAGACTTTTGAAACTAGATAAGAGAGTTCAGGACATGCTTGTGGATGAAAGAATTAGTAGTGGACATGCAAGGGCACTTCTTGCTATTAAGGATATGGATAAGCAGTATGACTTCGCCTTAAAGGTATTTGATGAGAAGTTAAGTGTACGTGAAGTTGAAAAGCTGATTAAGTCACTTGACAAGCCGGAAAAGAAGAAGAAAAAACCAAAAGAGCTTAGTAATGATTTTGTATATCGTGAATTTGAAGAAAAACTCAAGCAAATCATGGGAACAAAAGTTTCTATTAATCGAAAGGACGAGAAGTCTGGTAAGATAGAAATTGAGTATTATTCAAACGAAGATTTTGAGAGAATTACAGATATTTTAAAGCTCAAGGAAAATTAAAAAAATATATATTTATGGAGGTATAATACCAATGTTTCATTGGACAGATGTAGGAATTGATGCTGATTTGGTGAGTTTAATACTAATCGGATTGGTTGTATTATTATTTGTATTAGTTATAGTTGCACTTGCCAAAATTAGCAGTCTAAGGTTGAGATATGAGACCTTTATGGAAGGTAAAGATGGCAAGAGTCTAGAAGAGGCTTTTCAAGATAAATTTGATAATATGGAGGAGATAAATGACGAGATTGTAGATATTAATAAGCGACTTGTTAATATTGATAAGAACCTTCTGAAAACATATCAGAAGCTTGCTATAGTCAAGTATGATGCCTTCAAAGAAGTTGGAGGAACTATTAGTTTTGTCCTCGCTATGCTAAATAATGAAAATGACGGATTTATATTTAATTCGATGCATTCTAATGCAGAGGGCTGTTATAGTTTTATCAAAGAGGTAAAAGGTGGGGAAGTGTTTGTAACACTCTCAGAAGAGGAAAAACAGGCCTTGGAGCAGGCTTTAAATTGTAAGTAATAAAAAATGCCAAAAAGGAAACGCATATTGCTGGTCTTACTCCCTTCAGGTCGTAAGACAATAAAAGGAATCGCATATTGCTGGTCTTACTCCCTTCGGTCGTAAGACAATAAAAGGAATCGCATATTGCTGGTCCTACTCCCTTCGGTCGTAAGACAATAAATTGATAACTAATAAATATAATATAGAAATGATATTTGTTAGTTATTTATTTTTGGCAAAAAAAAAGCCCTTACCCAGCAGTTGCAGGTCTGCCAAACAAGGACTCGGGAGTACGCCTTCGGGGGCTCGAACCCCGGACACCCTGATTAAGAGTCAGGTGCTCTTCCAACTGAGCTAAAGGCGCTTAGCACTTCAATTCCGTAATGCAAGATTTATTATATAACAAAACTTTGGAAAATGCAAGAGGAAATTTGAAAAAAATTCAGAAAATATGTATTTTTATGCAAAATACATATAAAATCGTGAAATATAAGCGTTTTTTTGACAAATAGAACTAAAATATGTAGTATATAATATAGAAAAAAAGCAAATAGTGGAGGAAATATGAGTAAACAAAACAAAAAAATCAACAACAAAATCGGAGGATACCTTAGAGCCATGAAGGGTAACCTTCTATCAATAGTAGTAATTATTGCTGTTATAGTAATCGTAACGGGTATGATTATCAACTGGGGAGCAACAATTTACCAGATAGGAAGGTTCTTTAAAATCATAACTCCTTTCATAGCTGGCATTATTCTAGCTTTCCTTGTGAGCCCTTTGGTGGACAAAATTCATTGGTTGCTTAAGAAGATAACAGGATCTGAAGACAAAAAGAGTCATATCAGAACAATAAGCATAGCTATATCTTATGTAATAGTGTTGGTATTCCTAGGAGTAACATTGGTATATATTGTTCCACAAGTAATCAAAAGTTTCAAGGATTTGACAGTATCTCTGAGAGATTCATATAAATTCTTGATTGAGAACCCAGCCGAGGTACAGCGCAAGTATCCAATTCTTCCAATGGAATCAATCGTAAAATATTTACATGAAAATGTTTCGAAAATTTCAGTGGGATATGGTAAGGATTTTGCCACCTTTGTATTTCCATATATTTTCAACTTTTCAAAATCTATAGTAAGTGGAGCAGTTAATATAATTTTCTCAATTGTCATATCTTGTTACTTTGTAATTGACAAGGCTAAGATTGCAGCCAAGTTAAAAGAAATAATATATGTTTTTTATAAGAAGAAAAATGCTCCGATGGTATGGAATACTATAAGAGAATGTAATCATATATTTAATGGTTTCCTTGTTGGAAAGATGATTGATTCATTAATTATAGGTATTTTGTGCTTGATAATTATGAATATTATTGGGCTCCCATATTCTATATTATTTAGTGTTATCGTTGGAATAACTAACATGATTCCTTATTTCGGACCATTTATCGGGGCAATACCCGGTGTAGTTATATATCTGGTTATTGAACCAAAGAATGCCCTTATCTTTGCCATAATGATTTTCCTTCTCCAGCAGTTTGATGGCCTGTATCTTGGACCTAAGATTCTTGGAGATTTGACCGGTATTAAGCCTTTGATGGTAATATTTGGAATTACAGTAGGTGGGGCATACTTTGGAGTGATAGGAATGTTTTTGGGAGTGCCTACAGTGGCAGTTATAGTTCATCTAATAAAGGTATTCTATAATGCCAAGAAGGAAAAAATGTCTTACAAGCAGAGCTTGTAAGACCAGCAGTATGCGTTTCCAAAAAAATGAGGACTAGCGAAAGCTAATCCTCATAAAGCTATCTGTAAGCAACTAATCTGTTGATTGGCTGACCGAGTGATGAGAATCTCTCTTCGTACTCGGTCATAACATTACCTTTCGCAAATTCACTGTTGTGAAGGTCATATGTAACATCTTTAAGATTCCAGACCGGAGATTCGTTGATGGTTTCTACGGAGAAATCAAAGAGATCTCTGTTATCTGTCTTAAAGCAAATTTCTCCATCAGGCGATAATATAATATCGTACAATGGGAGAAAACGCGAGCTTGTGAGACGACGTTTGGCGTGTCTGTCCTTTGGCCATGGATCTGAAAAATTGAGGTAAATTCGAGAAATCTCGTTTTCATCGAAAACATCGCAGATATCCTTGGCATCCATTCTAATGAAGAATAGATTCTTCAAATCAGTACCGTCGGCGAGATACTTTTCTCGTTTTTCGATTGCGCGGTAGAGGACACTCGAGTACATCTCTATACCAATATAGTTAATATTCGGGTTCTGAAGAGCGAGTTTGTGGATAAATTGTCCTTTTCCCATTCCTATTTCAATATGGATTGGATTGCTATTTCCAAAGAACTCACTCCATCTTCCCTTGTTATCTTGTGGAACCTGAACAACGAATTTGCTATTTTCGATGTATTCTTCGGCACCTTTAACTTTTCTTAATCTCATACTTGCACCATCCTAGTATTTTATGATATTGTATATATACGTGAGTAAATATCATGTATTATAACATAAGATATTTAAAAAATCAAATTCAGAGCTCAAGGAGGTTAAAGAAGTGATAAGGAAAGGCAGAACATTTTTACTGTTCTTCTTACTAATTATAATTAACGGAATTCTTGCGGGAGGTGTGAAATCCGATGCGGCAGCAAAGCCAAGTCTGATATCCGAGACTGCCTGTGTGATGGATATTAATTCTGGTACGATTCTGTATGACAAGGATATGAAGAAAAAGGAGTATCCTGCCAGTATAACTAAGATTTTGACTACATTGGTCGCACTGGAAAACAGCTCTCTTGATGAGAAGGTCAAATATACTAAGGACGCATTTGCCAATTGGGAGAGCGGTGCTTCTAATATAGAGATTGTTGCCGGAGAGAAGATAAGTATGGAGGAAAGTCTCTATGCGGTTATGTTGGCATCGGCAAACGAGGCATGTAATGGTGTTGCTCATTATATATGTGGAGATATTGACAAATTTGTTGAGAAGATGAATGCTAAGGCGCAAAGTCTTGGATGTGCTAATTCTCACTTTGCCAATACCAACGGTTTGTGGAGAAAAGATCACTATACATGTGCATATGACATGGCTCTCATTGGAAGAGAAGCTATGAAGAATCCGACATTCAGAACTATCACGGGAACGAAGATATATAGGATGTCTAAGACCAATAAGAGAAAAGCTGGATATACCCTCATCAATCATCATAAGATGCTTTGTCCGGCAAATTATCCACAGCTAGAGTACAAGTATTGTACGGGGGGAAAGACAGGATATACATATAAATGTAAGAACACTCTTGTAACATTTGCAAAGAAGGATGATCTGGAACTTGTGTGTGTCGTAATGAGAAATCCGGGAGCTGCATGGCAACCTGAGAATGCGTATACTGATTCCACAAAACTTCTCAATTATTGTTTTCAGAATTATGAGGGTATCTCTATTGAGAATGACAAGGTAAATGAGATTAACTCTAAGTATCTTTTTACAAAATTTGCTCCGATGTATAATTCTGAGGAAAAGCTGGTTCACTTGGAAAAGGGAGCTCAGGTGGTTCTTCCCAAGGGAGCAAAACTCAGTGAGACCACGAGAAATATTGAGTTTTTTGATCAGCCGACAGATAATGTCGGAAAAAAAATAATCGGAAAAGTAACTTACCAGTATGATGGATCAGATGTAGGTTCATCGAATATTTACTTTGAAAGCGAGAAAGCTACAACTCTCAATGACAGCATTAATATGAGCGAGTGGTTTGATGAAGCCAAGCAAGAGGCGGAGAAGGAGCCATTTCCTTGGAGAAAAGCAATCGTAATTACTATAGCAATTGTGATAGTTATGGGATTGATTATATTTGCACTCATTATGCTTAGATCTTACAAGATTCGAACAGAGAATAGAAGGCGATATAGGAATAGAAGGCGCGGAAATAGTCGCAGAGATAGAGATTTCTATATCAGATAATATATTAATGTTTTCAAAAAAGGCAAGTGATGATGATCACTTGCCTTTTATATACTATCTGTTGAGATTATCAATGCACTCTTTGAGATACTCGATTTCTTTCATATCTGCTTTTATAGAATTAATATCTGTGAGATATTCATTGTCTTCCTCATCCTTGTGAAGATTAAAGTATGACCTTCCAATCTTACTATATGTATCATTGATGTGCTTTTCGTGAGAGCGTAACTTAGCTTTAAGAGCGCTAGTATCCTTGACCTCGCGAGCTTTGTTTGTTACAGTTTCAGCAGCTTCTGTTAAAGCGTCTGCCATATCTTCAAAAATATTCGACATAAAATCGTCCTTTCCTATAAAATTCCTTGTTTTCATGCTTCTCACCATTATCCCTTAGGAAATAGCTAGTGTTTTAAGTATAATACACTTATTGATAAAAATCAATAGTATACCCAGCAGTAAAAAATATATTTTCAGAATTCGCCGGTATTCGATGGAATATCGGCGAATCTGTGTGTGAAACCCATATTGTAAAATATTCCGATGTGTGATAGAATGATAAGGTAAATCTAAAGTTTTCCAAATATAAGGAGGTTCGTCATGCAGATGTTGTCATTGGAAAAGGAATTAGCAAATAATCCATATCCAGGAAGAGGTATTGTTATTGGGAAGTCACCTAATGGAAAGTATGCGGTAACAGCTTACTTTATCATGGGTCGCAGCGAAAACAGTAGAAACAGAGTATTTGTTGAAGAGGGCGAGGGAATCAGGACAGAGGCTTTTGATCCGTCTAAGCTTGAAGATCCAAGTCTAATTATCTATGCTCCTGTTCGCGTGCTGGGAAAGGACACTATTGTGACTAATGGTGATCAGACAGATACCATCTATGATGGAATCAAGGATGGCAAGTGTTTTGCAGGTGCACTTAAGACCAGAGAGTTTGAGCCGGATGGACCAAACTATACACCTAGAATCTCTGGAATTATGCATATTGATGGAGATTTTGATTATAAGATGTCTATTCTTAAGAGCAACAATGGTAATCCTGATGCATGCAACAGATATACCTTTGATTACTCTAATCCAATAGCTGGAGAAGGACACTTTATCCACACTTATGCTAGAAATGAAGAACCACTTCCAAGTTTCGAGGGTGAGCCAAAGCTAGTTGATATTATGGATGATATTGATGAGTATACAGATATGATTTGGAAGAATCTCAATGAAGATAATAAAGTATCACTTTTCGTGAGATATATTGATATTGAGACAGGAAAATATTCTACAAGAATTGTTAATAAAAACAAGTAAAATTACGAGGTGAATCATGAAAGAATTAGAATTAAAATACGGATGTAATCCAAACCAGAAACCTTCAAGAATTTATATGGAAGAGGGAGAACTTCCTATCACTGTTTTGAATGGAAAACCGGGATACATTAATTTTTTGGACGCATTTAACGGATGGCAGCTTGTAAGTGAGTTAAAGAAAGCAACAAAGCTTCCAGCTGCAACATCATTTAAGCATGTTTCTCCGGCAGGAGCGGCAGTGGGACTTCCTCTAAGTGAAGTTGAGGCAAAGATCTACTGGGTTGATGACTTGGGAGAATTATCACCACTTGCAGCAGCATATGCAAGAGCAAGAGGTGCTGATAGAATGTCATCATATGGTGATTTTATCGCTCTTTCTGATGTTTGTGACGTATCAGCTGCAAAGCTTATTAAGAGAGAGTTTTCAGATGGAATCATCGCTCCGGGATATGAGCCTGAGGCACTGGAGATTCTCAAGGAGAAGAAAAAGGGAGCATATGCTATTATCGAGATCGATCCTAATTATGTTCCTAAGCAGTTGGAGAGAAAAGAAGTTTATGGAATTACTTTTGAGCAGGGAAGAAATGAGTTAAATATTGACGATGAATTCTTTGCCAATGTTGTCACAGATAATAAGGAAATTCCTGAACAGGCTAAGATTGATATGGCAATCTCTATGATTACTCTTAAGTATACTCAGTCAAATTCTGTTTGCTTTGTCAAAGGTGGACAGGCTATCGGAATTGGTGCCGGACAGCAGTCAAGAATTCACTGTACAAGACTTGCAGGAAGCAAGGCGGACAATTGGTTCTTGAGACAGTCTCCACAGGTTCTTAACCTTCCGTTCAAAGAGGGAATGAAGAGAGCAGAGAGAGATAATGCAATCGACCTTTATATCGGTGAAGATTATATGGATGTTTTGGCAGACGGAGAGTGGGAGCGCGTATTTACAGAGAAGCCACCTGTATTTACCAAAGAAGAGAAGCAAGCATGGCTCAAGGAATATGCCAAGGATGTAACTTGTGGATCAGATGCATTCTTCCCATTTAGTGATAATGTTGAGAGAGCATATAGAAGTGGAGTTAAGTATATCGCACAGCCGGGTGGATCTATCCGAGATCAGGATGTTATAGATGCTTGTAATAAGCATGGAATTGCTATGAGCTTTACCGGCTTGAGATTATTCCATCATTAATTTAGAAATAATAATTTTTTAATCAGGACTTGTGGCGGAATATTTTTCTTAGTATTCCGTCTACAAGTTCTTTTTCGTATTCGTTAAATATAGCAACCCATCCAATTATAAAATATGCAATAGCATAGATAATACACTGAATTATAAAGCTTATCCAACCGTGAAGAGGGGCTGTTAATGAGGGGTTTTGCCAGATTGGAATTATGTGAATTCCATATCCAATAAGCCCGATTAAGACGGTTATGGCAGCTATCTTTGTAACTTCTTTCCAGTATCCCGGGATGTTGATTCCGATTTTTTTGTAATAGAACCAGTTCATTGCGATAATCTGGCCACAGCAAGTTGAGATTCCCGTGGCAGCAGCAGCTCCAAATCCGCCAAATTTTATGGCCATCGGTATACTCAGTGCTACGTTCATTATCGCCAAGAAGAAGTATATTATCGACCTAAAGTGGTGCTTGTTCATGGCGCGAAGGACAGAAATACCCAGATTTTGAGATAGGGGTATAATAGCCGGGATGATAACGACTAGAGCTATTCTGTAGGCATCAAGCTGTTTGTCGCCGACCCAAAGCGATATGAAGTTCTGTCCGAATATGATAAATGCGCTCATGAGAAAGCTGAGGATGATAAACTGTATTCGACCGATTCTGATAAATAGTTCGGAAACATTTTTCATGTCTCCGTCTTTTGTCACAAGCTGGGTTATTTTGGGTAGGAATACTCCACTTATGGAAGTAGAGAACTGCTCAAAATACGATGAAAACTGTACTCCTACAGTATAAGTTGTAACAATTGCTGAGCTACAGAGTGCACCGAGGATGAACTTATCTGTGCTTGCATACAATTGATCAATTACAATATTTAAGAAAATAAAGAAGGAAAAGATAAATATTTCTCGGAGAAGAGCTTTGTCAAAACCGGAAAATCTGAATCTAATCTTGTATTTTTTTGTTCCATAAATAGCTGTGATGATTTTTAGGGAAACTCCGACAACTGCAGTTATTAATGCCATTGAAATAGACTTATTTCCAAGGTATAGCGAAAGCAATATTCCGCCATAAGTCAGAATGAAAGATATTATATTGGTAAGCTTCAAGAAGAAGAATCCTTCATTGGCATTGATGACAGCTGAGAAGGTGGCCAATGGAAATGAAACCACCAAATTAACCAAGAGAATTCTAAAAATTATAGTAAGTGTTTCCGACTCATGTGGAGTGAATCCCTTTTGAAAAATATCTTCGATAAATAGTGTTATGATAAGTCCTGCGATAAGGGCAATAACCGCAATAATTGAGTAGAAAATAAGGAACATGCCATTGAGCTTGTCAATTTCATCTTCCTTTTTTTCGGCCTTTGCTTTTGCCACATATCTAATCATTGTCTGATTGAATCCAAGGTCAAGAATAGCCAAAAATGAAATAATGGAGCTCGCTACAGAGTAAACTCCATATTCGCTGTCTCCCAACCAGTGAAGGATAAGGGGAGTGTAGAAAATGCCCACTGCAAAAGTAAGGGCAAGGTATACGTATGACAGCATTGCTCCTGCTTTTCGTTGGTTCATAATCTACAAATCCTTTCCGTCAATATTGGTGACCAGGCTGAAGCCCGATTCAATCAGTTTAGTGTATAAATACTGCTTCCTTGTACTTTGTCAATTCATATATTTTCTTGGCATCGTCTGGATGTAGGTTAACACATCCGTGGGAGCCTCGAGTCTTGTAAAGAGTTTTGCTCCACCTACTCCATGGTTGCCATGTAGCCGGATGGAAGCCTGTTCCCGACCATGTGATTCGCACCCAGTTGACAACCGGTGTCTCATAGTCAGCTCCCTTGAGGGTATAGGCGTCTCGGTGCTCTTTGATGAAGAAAACACCTTTAGTTGTCTGTCTTCCAGCTACCGGAAGCCCGGTGATGCACTTGCATTTGAATGCTACCTTACCTCCGCGGTGAACGTAAACCATCTGGTCTGCAAGGCTAACTTCCGTATAATTATCTGGATCCCAATCCTCAGGGTTTTGCCCAAAACTCTGCTTTGCAGCGGTGGCAAGATATACAGCTTTCTTCTTGAAAGTCAAGCTTCTCTTGTTTTCCTGACTTGGATCTGCGATATATGTCTCTATAATCTCAGAGTCAAGCTCCTTCAAGACGGAAGATTTTGCCTGCTCCAAGGTCTTGTCGTAGTTTAGTTGCCAGCCATAATCTCCAGCGGGAACTTTGACTTTTTTCCCGGTATGTGAGACAAATGTTCTGTTTTTGTCCACGGTTTTGTACTTGAGACAGAAGTTCTCAACCCACTTGGTGAGCTTTGCCTCGTCGATGGAAGCAAGGCCGTCCTTGTAATTAATCCATGTTGCGATGGTTTTAGGTGTGAGCTTTTCCTTCAGACCATTTCCCAAATCCCAAACGACAAACTTCAGAGCTGTGTTGTTGCAGGCATTGACCTGCTTTGTGATCTTTGGATCAGTTGAGAATCTCGATGGTTTCTTATATACATCAGGAAAATGTTCCGCGTCGTCAAGGTTTATCTCAGATCTTGCCTCCATAAGAGATGATTCTACAGCAGCAAGAAATGCTTTTTTCTTCAGTTTGTTGCCGAGAAATTCCTGCTTGCAGACAAAGTACTGCTTTTCCTCAGAGAACTCCGGCTTAGCCGGAACTGGTTTTTCTATAGGATATGTGTCGCTGCCCTTAATCAACTCGCAATTAAAGAGAATATCCTTCAGCTTTTCCTTATCATAGGAGGCATTGTACTTGAGATCGTATGAACTCTTCGTTGGGAAAATATAAATCCCACTGTGTTGTGCCTCAAACAACTTGTCAAACTCCTCACCTATATTCAATTGGTAACCTATATCACTTCCCACAATCATGAGAGCACCGTTGTTTCTCGCGGATATATTGAGAGAGTAATCTCTCTTGTCATTAAGAATCTTGTTCTTGGCCTCATCAACTGTGAGTCCGCTGATATCTATTCCATTGACTATTGTTGAATCATACCATATGTCATTGTAATGAATATTTCTATAAACGATAATTGCACCGAGCACCAATAATATTACGGCAACGGATATCGCTGATCCGATTAATACTTTCTTTTTCATGACCTCACCTATACTATGTTTTCCTTTAATCTTTAATTTACCCTTATCAATTTTATCAAATCAAAATAAGGTAGTCAAATAAATATTTTATTACAATTTTTAAATTTCATGTAATAATTTCTCAACAATTTCTCAACATTTTTAGTGAACACTAGACAAAAAGCATATTTTGTGCTATCCTTGAGATTGAGTGGTATTCGAAAGAAACTGCATCTAATGTCTTACACCGCAGGTGTAAGACCCAGCATCCAATTGATATCTTACATGTCTAGCTCCCGCTAGGCTTATCTTATAATGTGTTTCTTGCGCAATACTATTCACCAAAAATCCAATTATGAATTTTTGAAAAAACGGAATATTTTCAAAATATGGAGGAATAAGATGAAAAACACAGTATTAACTTTTCAAGAAGCAAAAGAAAAGGGCGAGAAACTCACAATGTTGACGGCTTATGACTATTCTACAGCGAAGCTTATAGATGAGGCCGGAATCAACAGTATTCTTGTTGGGGATTCCCTTGGAAATGTGATTTTAGGTTATGAAAACACCATATCCGTAACGATGGAGGACATGATTCATCATAGTGCGGCGGTTGCCAGAGGTGCCAGCAATGCTATGGTTGTCACTGATATGCCATTTATGTCCTACCAGACTTCGGTTTATGATGCAGTTGTAAATGCAGGTCGCCTGATAAAGGAGGGCCACGCTGATGCAGTAAAGATCGAAGGCGGAGTGAATATAAAGGAGCAGATAAAGGCAATTGTCGAAACCGGAATTCCTGTTTGCGGACATGTCGGTTTAACCCCTCAATCTATCAAGGCATTTGGCGGGTTTAAGATTCAGGGACGCGACGAAGAAGCGGCTATGAGAATAATTGAAGATGCTAAGGCTGTCGAGGAGGCAGGAGCATTTTGCGTGGTTATAGAGGGTGTTCCAAGCCAGGTTGCAGTGAAGATTACTGAGCAGTTAAGCATTCCAACTATTGGTATAGGAGCAAGTTCTGCCTGTGATGGTCAGGTGCTTGTATATCAGGATATGCTCGGAATGTTTTCTGATTTTACACCGAAGTTTGTCAAGAAATATGCCAATATCGGGGATATTATGAAAGAAGCATTTGTAAAATTCAAAGAGGAAGTAAGCGCAGGAGTCTTCCCAGCAAAGGAGAATGAGTACTAATGAAAATTGTAAATACAGTTGAAGAACTTAGAAGCATAATAAAAGAATGGAGAAAGGCTGGCGAGACTATCGGTCTTGTGCCAACTATGGGTTATCTCCACGAGGGACATCAGAGTCTTATCAAAAAAGCAGTGGAGGAGAATACAAAAGTTGTAGTAAGTGTCTTTGTAAATCCTATTCAGTTTGGACCGACGGAAGATCTGGCTACATATCCAAGAGATCTGGACAGGGATGCCAAACTCTGCGAGGAGACAGGAGCTAGCGTTGTTTTCCACCCTGAACCGGAGGAAATGTACTACGATGACTTCTGTACATATGTGGATATGGATGGTCTTACAAAGGGACTTTGCGGTAAAACCAGACCGACACACTTTAGGGGAGTCTGCACTGTTGTATCAAAACTTTTCAACATTACAACACCCGACAAAGCTTATTTTGGACAGAAGGATGCGCAACAGCTTGCGGTAATCAGGAGAATGGTCCGCGATTTGAACTTTCCACTGGAGATAGTAGGATGTCCGATAATCAGAGAAGAGGACGGATTGGCGAAGAGCTCGAGAAATACCTATCTAAATCCGGAGGAGAGACAGGCTGCCTTGGTACTTCACAGAGGGTTAGCTGCAGGTGAGGAGCTGGTTCGTGGTGGCGAAAAGAGCGTAAGCAAGGTGACATCAGCTATTAGAGAGATTATAGAAAATGAGCCGCTCGCAAAGATCGATTATGTAGAAATAGTCAGCTGGGATGGGCTCGATGAAATCAGCGAGATTGATGGAGAGGTACTCTGCGCAATTGCTGTTTACATAGGAAAGACGAGGTTAATAGACAACTTTATAGTATAGAGTAAAGAGGTAGAACATGCAATATTCGGAATTTGATTTGGTCGAGGGAGAATTCAACCCACAGCTACTTTTTTCAGGTGAGATTCATCGAACAGAGAGCGAGAATAATTTTCACAGCCACGCATTTATGGAGATTGGGATTATCCTCGAGGGTGAGGGTATATATCACATTGGCGATGAATACGTGGATGTTAGAGAAGGAGATGTAATGGTTTTCCTACCGGGCACAAGGCATGAGAGCATAATCAGGGAAGGCGATATGCCTCGCCGCGAATTTTTCTTTGGTGCAATCAACTTCAAATTTTCGGGGATGCATGAGGGTCAAATTAATCTCAGGAACGGCAAATCGGTTTTCCATACCAAGGGAGAGGTTTGGAAAGAGATTAAGAAGGTTTGTGGAGAGATGGAGACCGAGAACAGGTCGAGAAAGCTTGGGCGATACTATATGGTAAAGTCGCTGATGGAGAGGCTTCTAATATTGATTGCAAGGGAGCAGTATGAGGTGGACTCGCTGATTCAGGGTGAAATCTTCGAGTACTCCAAGACAGAGGAAGTTCCTATAAAGCTGGCGGCCTATCTGGAGGAACATTTTGCTGAGAAGATATCTCTGGATCAAATTGCTGAGGAGCTCTACTTGAGTCCCTTCTACATATCAAAGCTTTTCAAGGCGAAGATGGGAGAATCGCCTATTCACTACCTGATAAGAATAAGATTAGAACAGGCCAAAATAATGCTTGAAAACGAGGAAAAACTCGGGATTTCACAGGTGGCGAAGCGGGTTGGATATGACGATGCATATCATTTTAGTAAGTTGATTAAGAAAATGTATGGAGTTGCCCCATCAAAAATTCGAAAAAAACCTTGAAAATGCCCTTAAATAGTGATTTTTTTGCCGAAAACACTTGACAAATCGCTAAAATAGGTTTATAAATATATATAGTAGCTTAAAACGTACGAAGTTTACGTATAATTCTAGAAAATAAACGAGGAGGATATAATCCATGAATAAGACAGATTTAGTAGCAGCTATCGCTAGTAAGACAGGTCTTTCAAAGAAAGATGCAGAGGCATCAGTAAAGGCTTTCGTTGATGTTGTAACAGAGCAGCTCAAGGCTGGCGATAAGATCCAGTTGGTTGGTTTCGGTTCTTTCGAAGTAGTTAAGAGAGCTGAGAGAAAAGGTAAGAATCCTGCAACAGGAGCAGAGATGGTTATTCCAGCTTCTAATGCACCTAAGTTCAAGGCTGGAAAAGCTCTTAAGGACGCTGTTAATAAATAATTCATTAATAGTTTTCGAAAAGGGAATTTATAACGCCAATCTCAAGTGGGTTGGCGTTTTTTTCGCTTTTTGGGAATTGTCTTACTCCCTTCGGTCGTAAGACAATTAATTGAAACGCATATTGCTGGTCTTACTCCCTTCGGTCGTAAGACAATAATCGCACAAGGAGAAAACAATGAGATTAGATAAGTATTTGAAGGTGTCGAGGTTGATTAAGAGAAGACCCGTGGCTAACGAGGCATGTGATGCAGGGCGAATTCTCGTAAATGACAATGTTGCCAAGGCATCATATAATGTGAAGATAGGAGATGTTATCGAGATTCAATTTGGAAACAAGACTACCAAAGTTGAAGTTTTGAGCCTGGAGGAGACATATAAGAAGGATGAGGCCAAAGAGCTTTACAAGGTGCTCTAGAGGGGGATTTTGTGACGGCAAATAGTGGTGCCGGAACATTTTCAAAAAAAGTTGTGATTTTTTTTAACAAATATTGAAAAAACCCTTGAATTTTTGACCAAAATTCTATATAATTATATATGTTCTACACTAATAGAAAAATGACAGGTGTAGAATGAGAAACTAGAAAAAGATAAGAAAAGTGATAATTGAGAAAAAGTAGAGTAAGTGTTAGAAAGACATGTGTGTTTGAGCATGTTATGTTTGAGAGGTATTGAATGAAGAATAGAAAGAAGAGTCGTAAGGCGCTATTTATGTTAGCGGCTGTTATTCTTGCTATTTCTGTCTTGTACTCGGCTGTGCAGATTTATGAGTTGAAAAGCACGAGTGCGTCACTCGATGAGCAGAGAGTTGAGTTGGAGAACAGAAAACAGGAATTAGAGCAGGAAAAGGATGAAATCGCGCAGAAGAAAGCGTACATGCAGACAGATGAGTACGTAGAAGATGTGGCTAGAGAGAAGTTTGGTTTAGTTTATAGCGATGAAATCGTATTCAAAGCAAAGTAGAGAATCATGTCTGAGAATGGCGTGATTCTTTTCATGTTATAGGAGATTTTTATGTTTATTGATAAGGTTAGGGAATATGCAGAGAAGAATAAGTTGTTGGTAAAGGGCGATAGGATTATCCTAGGAGTGTCCGGCGGTCGCGATTCGGTGTGCCTGTTGGATGTTTTAGTTAAGCTCAAGGATGAGTACGAGCTTAGTCTCTGTGTTGTACATGTCAATCATGGTATTCGCGGTGAGGAAGCTGATAGGGATCAGCGGTTCGTGGAGAACATGGCGAAGAAATATGGCATTGAGTATCACTGCGAGGTTGTAGATGTCACGGAGATGGCGAAGAATCTCAAGATGTCTGAGGAAGAGGCAGGAAGACATGCCAGGTATGATGCCATGAGAAGTATATGCATCGAGAAGGGATACAGGAAGATAGCAGTTGCCCACCACATGGGAGATGTGGCGGAGACTGTTTTGTTCCACTTGTTTAGAGGAAGTGGTCCTAGGGGATTATCTGGTATCGCACCAAAGCGTGAGTTTCTAATTAGGCCGATTCTCTTTGCCTCCAGAGAGGAGATTCTCGATTATATTCAGGAAAATAATCTGGAGTACATAGATGACTCAACCAATTTTGAGAAGAAATATTCCCGCAACAAGTTGCGCTTAGATGTGATTCCCTTTATTGAGGAGAATATTAATATAAATGCGGTGGAGCATATTGCCAGGGCAGCTGAGAAGATTAAAAGGCAGAATATGTATGTTGAGAAGCAGGCAAAGAAGAGATATATGAAGATTGTTCGCATGGATGGCGGAGAATACTACTTTGATTGCAAGGATTTTCTCAAATGTGACGAGTATATATGCTATGAGATTATACGACTGACGTTAGAAAATATGACGGATAGCCTGAAGGATATCACGGAGGTCCACTACAAGATGATTGCTGATCTTGTGGAGATGGATACGGGTAAGATGGTATGTCTGCCCGGCGGAATATTTGTCGAGAAGAGATATGATAAGGTGTGGTTTAGGGATTCTAATCGCTTGTCCAGGTCCGTGGATATAGAGGTGGATGTGCCTTTTGAAAAGGTAATAGACATCAGAGGAGACAGGATGAGAGTAGTAATGGACGTCATTAAGCGAGAAGATTTACAGCAAGAAATTCCCGAAAAAGACTATACTAAATGGTTTGATTATGATAGAATTAAGAATAAAATGAGATTTAGGAACCCCAATGAGGGAGATTACTTCATCATGGATTCTGAGGGAAATCGCAAGAAGCTGTCAAGGTACTTTATTGATGAGAAGATACCAAAATCAGTCAGAGAGAAGGAAGTTGTTCTCGCAGATGACAACCACGTGATTTGGGCGATTCCCGGTAGAATTAGTTACGATTACAAGGTTACTGAGTCAACCACCAATGTCTTGGTAGTGGTTATTACACCGGGCTGATTCAGGCCAAAGTATGAGATATCTGGAGGAAAAATGAAAGAAGAAATTAACGAACTTATATCTAAAAAAGAGATAAGTGACAAAATTGATGAGATTGCAGAGCAGATCAACAGAGACTATGCGGGGAAGAAGGTCACATTGCTCTGTATACTCAAGGGAAGTGTATTTTTTACATGTGAGTTGGCAAAGAGATTGACGGTTCCGGTGGAATTCGAATTTATGACGGTTTCCAGTTATGGAGATGGGATTGTAAGTAGTGGTGCAATCCGAATCGTAGAGGATGACGAGCTGGAGATTAGAGGCGATGATGTACTTGTCATTGAAGATATCGTCGACACAGGAAGTACTCTAAGCTTTCTCCTTAGCACCCTGGCTAAGAGAGGGCCGGCAAGTCTGAAGCTTTGTGCGCTGCTTGACAAGCCATCTAGAAGGGTTAAGGAAGTCGATGTGGACTATGTGGGATTTGAGATTCCTGACAAGTTCGTTGTGGGCTTTGGAATGGATTATGCTCAGAAATACCGCAATCTCGACTATATTGGAGAGTTAATAATTAAGGAGGACTAACATTTGAAGGGCACAAGAGGATACGGACTGATATTTGTCATAATCATTGCCATTGGCCTTGCATTTTTGACAACACGCATTTATTCGGGCCAGGACAATACAGAATACAACATGGAGCAGTTCAAGAACGACATAGCGAGTGGAAACATTGCCACAATTGAAATCGTTCAGAACCCAGAAGTTCCAACGGGTGTATTGAAAATTGTAAAAACTGACAATACTAAGAAAAATCTATATGTTCCAAATGTAAACAGCATCTTGCAGTATTTGGACAATAATCACTTTACTAATGTAAAAGTAAATGACGTGACGGGAACACCATGGTATGTCAACATTTTACCATATGTTTTGATTGCCATTATGCTTTTCTTGTTTATGAGTATGATGACATCCAGGGGAGATGGCGGATCCGGTGGAAAAGTCATGAATTTTGGCAAGAGTCGCGCTCAGCTGACAATGCCAGATGATAAAGTCAAGACATTTGCGGACGTGGCAGGACTTAATGAGGAGAAAGAGCAGCTCGAGGAAGTTGTAGATTTTCTCTCAAATCCGGAAAAATATTCCGCGCTGGGAGCAAGGATTCCCAAGGGAATAATTATGGTAGGTCCTCCGGGTACCGGTAAGACGTTGCTCGCCAAGGCCGTAGCAGGTGAGGCCGGCGTACCATTTTTCAGTATCTCAGGATCAGACTTTGTGGAAATGTTCGTCGGTGTGGGTGCGTCACGAGTGCGAGACTTATTTGAAGAGGCAAAGAAGAGAAAACCTTGTATCGTATTTATTGATGAGATAGACGCCGTTGCAAGACGACGTGGAAGCGGTCTCGGAGGCGGACACGACGAGAGAGAGCAAACACTTAACCAGATGTTGGTTGAGATGGATGGATTTGGTGAGAATGAGGGAATCATCGTGATGGCGGCTACAAACCGTGTTGATATCCTTGATCCTGCGATTCTGCGTCCCGGACGATTTGACCGAAGAGTCATGGTAAGCAGACCGGACGTGAGGGGAAGAGAGGAGATTCTCAAAGTTCATACCAGAGAAAAGCCTCTCGGTGAAGATGTCAATTTGAAGGATGTTGCCAGAGCAACTGCCGGATTTGCCGGTGCAGATCTTGAGAATCTCATGAATGAAGCAGCTATATCGGCGGCTAAGGACAAGAGAGCATATATCCTCGATGAGGACATCAAGAAATCGTTTATCAAAGTTGGAATAGGAACGGAGAAGAAGAGCCGTATCATTACAGATAGAGATAAGAAGATTACAGCATATCACGAGGCGGGACATGCTATACTCTTCCATCTTCTTCCGGAAGTGGGTCCGGTGTATACTGTGTCTATCATTCCTACCGGAGAGGGCGCAGCCGGTTATACTATGCCATTGCCGGAAAAGGACAATATGCATGTCACCAAGGGCGAGATGCTAGAGAATATCATAGTTTCTCTCGGCGGGCGAATTGCTGAGAGCATCGTATTCGACGATGTGACTACAGGTGCTGTTCAGGATATCAGGCAGGCCACAGGATATGCAAGAGATATGGTAACTAAGTATGGATTTTCCAGTAAATTGGGAATGATCAATTACGAGACTAGCGACGATGAGGTTTTCCTCGGCAGAGATATTGCTCATACGCAGAACTTCAGTGATGCCACATCTGAGATTATCGATGCAGAGGTTAAGAAAATCATAGATGAGTGCTATGAGAAAGCGACAAATATTCTCACAGAGAATCGAAAAATTCTCGACAAACTGGCTGATCTTCTGATTCAGAAGGAGAGAATCACCAGAGAGGAATTCGAGCAATTATTCGACAATACTGAGATTGTATGATATAACCCATAGAACAAAATTAACAATAAAATGTTGATTATGCTCTGTGAATTGTGCATTATACCTTTTTGGAGAAGAGCATTGGGCAAATCTAACAAAAAGAATTTTAAAAAAAATTCAATGTTTGTGCACACTGAAATGTTGCATGGTGCTATACTTACTATCGTAAACCCCAATACATTATATAGTTTTTGCTACACCCCATAAGTAACAAAAATACCTTCTCCCAAAAGGACAGCAGATGTGAGCTGTCCTTTTGACTTTTATAAAGGTTTATAATGTACAAGAGTATTCTATGAAAGCAGGACTGAAGATGTAGCCGGAGTTATCCGGCAAGATAAGGAGTATTTATGCCAGGAGATTATTTGAATAGAGAGGCAATATTTTCATCAGGTTCAAGCTTATATGTATTACCCAAAAATCCCAAGAAAAATCAACGAGTTACAATTAGATGTAGAGTAGGGCGAAACAATGTGGACAAGGTGTTCTTGGTTGACAAGGACGGAAGCCATGAGATGAAGCTGGAGTTTTCAAGAAAAATGTTCGATTACTACAGCATACACATGACCATGGGCGGAGAGAGATATACCTACCAGTTTCAAATTGTGAAGAATAACCAAAGTGTTTACTTTAACAAACGAGGGGACATGGATAGCTATGATTCACGCTTCGACTATGATATTATTCCGGGCTTTGAAGTTCCGGAGTGGGCGGAAGGTGCAGTTATGTACCAGATTTTTGTGGATAGATTCTATAATGGAGATTCTTCTACAGACGTAGTCGACAGGGAGTATTCTTACATAGGAGAGCATGTAGTTCGCGTAAAGGACTGGAACAAGTATCCTGCAACTATGGATGTCAGAGAGTTCTATGGCGGGGATTTGAAGGGAGTTATGGAGAAACTCGACTATTTGCAGGATTTGGGCGTTGAGGTGCTTTATCTGAATCCGATCTTTGTTTCTCCATCAAATCACAAATATGATACTCAGGATTATGATTATATAGATCCTCATTATACGGTTATCAAGAATGACGGGGGTCAACCTCTGGAGGAGTGGGATAAAGACAATACCCATGCCACAAAGTATATTCAGCGTGTTGTAAACAAGGAGAATCTGGAAGCCAGCAATAAGTTCTTTGCCAAGTTTATGGAGGAAGTACATCGTCGCGGTATGAAAGTAATTCTCGATGGCGTATTCAACCACTGTGGATCATTTAACAAGTGGCTAGATCGGGAGAAAATCTACCAAAAAGAGGGAACGTACAAAAAGGGAGCTTATACGGATGAAGATAGCCCTTATAATAGTTTTTTCCAGTTTTATCCGGATGGAAAATGGCCCGACAACGGCAGCTATGACGGATGGTGGGGGCATGATACCCTTCCAAAACTCAACTACGAGAACTCGGAGAAGCTGGAAAAGTATATATTAAAAATTGCCAAAAAGTGGCTGGAACCGCCGTACAACGTGGATGGATGGAGACTTGATGTGGCGGCTGATTTGGGTCATTCTGAGGAGTATAATCACGAATTTTGGCGCAAGTTTCGAAAGACTGTGAAGTCGGCTAAGAAGGATGCATTGATTTTGGCGGAACATTATGGTGACGCATCGGCGTGGCTAGATGGTGAGCAATGGGATTCCGTCATGAATTATGACGCGTTTATGGAGCCGATAAGCTGGTTTTTGACAGGAATAGATAAGCACAGTGATATCAGTCGCCAGGATTTGCGAGGCAACGGAAACGAGTTCTTCAGTAGAATTACTGAGAATATGTCAAGGTTTAATATTAACTCCCTTCTGGTGGCCATGAATGAATTGTCAAATCATGATCATTCCAGATTTTTGACGAGAACCAATGGAAGAGTGGGACGTACTATGTCAGCGGGACCGGAGGCGGCCAACATGGGCGTAAATGTCAACGTGATGATGGCAGCAGTTGTTATGCAGATGACATGGTTAGGAGCGCCTACCGTATACTATGGTGACGAGGCCGGATTATGTGGTTGGACGGATCCTGACAATCGACGCGGTTATCCTTGGCACTACGAAAATCAAGAGCTTATAAGGTGCCATAAGGAGCTTATAAGGATACATAAATCATATGCCGCATTGAAGACAGGTGCTCTAATCTATCTCATAAATGAGGGCAATCTGATTGGATATGGTAGATTTGATGATAAGGATAGATTCTGCATATTGGTGCAATTGGGCGGTGGAGATAGGACAGTAAAAGTACCTGTGTGGCGCCTTGAAGTAAGTGATGATGAGTACATGGTTCAGATGGCAAGAACAGGTACAGAAGGTTTCACAAATCGCGCGGAAATCTATGATGTAAGAGATGGTTATATAGAGGTTCATATGGGATGCGACAGCGCAGTTGTACTTAAGTCAATAGACAGACCATATTAAAGTAAATATGAAAAGGGGCTGTCGCACTAAGACAGTCTAAAAACAGGAAGAGTCCAACCGACTCGAGACGCAATGCATGCGCATTGAAGTCTCTCTCTGGTTGGCCTCTTCCTGTTTTTTTATACTTATCTAGTGCTGACATTCCCAGCAATATGCAATTCCTCTAAATACGGATGTTTTCTTAAAAAATGTCTTTTCATCCGTATTTTACGGGGCATGCCAAATCCTTCTTTTTTCGAATATGCATGCCCCTCACGCTTCTCAATTAACAAAGAATAATAATAAAATCTCCCCAATTTAGAGACAAAAAGGAGCTGAGCACTAACAATTTTTTAATTGTTAGTGCGACAGCCCCTTTGGTTGTTTGGAAACGCATATTGCTGGTCTTACTCACGTCGTTCGTAAGACAATTAGTCTTCAATTTGTCCGTACTTCTTGAGAACCTTGTGAATTCTCTCTGAAGGATCAAGAAGTCCTGATATAGATGCGTCATGATTGAGTGTGTTGATGAGGAGCGCGATATACTTGCTCATATCAACGTTAATGTAGTACTCCTTAGAAAGGAGCTCCTCTGGCTGATAAACCAGATTTGTAGTCATAACGCGGTAGATAAGTCCGCTCTCGTATGCCTTGTCAAACTTCTCAAAACCATTTGTAAATAGTCCGAAAGTTGAGGCAACGAAGATTCGGTTTGCCTTGCGGCGCTTAAGCTCTGTTGCAACATCAATCATACTCTCCCCGGAGGAAATCATATCATCGATTACTACAACGTCTTTGCCCTCTACGTCTGCTCCCAGGAATTCGTGAGCAACGATAGGATTACGTCCCTCGACGATCTTTGTATAATCACGTCTCTTATAGAACATACCCATGTTTACACCAACTACTCCTGCAAAGTAGATTGCACGGCTTGTGGCACCTTCGTCCGGGCTGATGATCATCATCTTTTCAGGTGTCATCTGAATATCCGGAACATTTTTGAGCATAGCCTTGATAAATTGATATGTAGGCTGTACTGTTTCAAAAGTGCTGAGTGGAATTGCATTCTGCACACGTGGATCGTGAGCATCAAATGTGATAATCGTATCAACACCCATATTTATCAGTTCGTGAAGTGCAAGAGCACAATCAAGAGATTCTCTGGCACTACGTCTATGTTGTCTGCTTTCATAGAGGAAAGGCATGATAACAGTAATTCTGCGGGCCTTACCACTGGCAGCAGCGATAATTCTCTTCAAATCAGCATAATGGTCGTCTGGAGACATATGATTGATCTGACCGCATAATTTGTATGTCAGACTGTGGTTACAAACATCCAAAAGAATGTATAAATCTTTTCCCCTGATCGATTCATTGATAATTCCCTTTGCTTCTCCAGATCCAAATCGTGGACAAGTTGTATCAATGAGATATGAATCCTTCTTGTAGCTTGTGAAGTGGATAGACTCCTCGCTATTCTCACTCTCTGTACGCCAAGAAGATATATATCTATCGACCTTTGCACCAATACTTCTGCTACTCTCAAGAGCAACAATACCCAAATCTCCATATGGAATAACATCCAAGAAATTATTTTGACTCATTATGGCCTCCTTAAAATTTGTTCCCTTTTGTATTGTATAGTGGTTTTTTCAAATAGTCAAGTGAAAAATTAACTTTTTATTCTCAAATCGTCCCCAAATATTTTCAAAAACGTATATTTATAGTCAATTCTTGACAAAACTCGCTCGCTATAAGTTTCTTCCAACTCTTGGAATGACAAGTTGGTTGAAATGATAGTAGGCTGCTCGCCGATAATTCGTCGATTGATAATTTGATAGAGCTGAGAATTGGTAAAGAGGTTCACAAGCTCTGTTCCCAAATCATCAATGATGAGCAAATCACATCCAGTGATGAATTCAGAAGTGGTATTAAGTTCGCTCTCATCTGTGTTACGTCCAAAGTTTGACTTTCCGAGAATATTGAATAGCTCAATGGCAGAAAGATAAACTACCGTATGACCTTTGTCGAGTATTTCCTTGGCAATGCAGTGGGTGAGGAAGGTCTTTCCAACACCTGTGGTGCCATAGATTAACAGATGAGAAGGGTTTTTATCAAAATTCTCACAGAAATTCTTTGCCAAATCATATACAATGTGGATATTATCTCTCGGAGTCATCTTCTCATCTTCGTCAATATATCCGTCGGAATAACAATTGAAGTCGAAGTGATCAAAGTTTTCTTTTTCCAGGACATGTCCGAGATTAGACTCCTCATATAGGTATTCGATAATTCGCTTTTTAAAGCATTGACACTTCTGGTCGTCGATATATCCGGTGTCATGGCAAATCGGACACTCGTATATCGGATCTAGATAGTTTTCGGGATAACCTGCTTCAACCAGTAGTTGGTGTTTTTTCTTAGATAGAGTAGGAATATCATCCAAGGTCGCACCGGCCACATCGAATCCGCCTTCCTTGTCTTCTATCAAGTCTGCACCGAGTTTCTTCAAAGCGCTGTTGGCAGAAATCATGGCTATGGCCTTGTTAATATTCTTAATCGCAGGAATCTTCTCATCAATCTCCCGAACGCGATTCTCCAAAATCCTCGCATTTTTGAGCTGAACCTTTTCGTAATGCGAGATCAGCTGCTGATATTGATAATTTTGTAATTGCATAACCGCTCCTATCTATAATCTAGCTCTATTAACTAATTTGATGCATCGCGAAGTCCTTGTTCGCGACGTCTGCGCTCCCTGGCTTTTAGCTCATCCTCTGTATACGATCTCTGAGTATAGTTGTGGAAGGCGTTCTTTCGCTGGGCGGGAACAGCATTACCTCCATTCTTGGAAAATGTTCCGCCCGCAGACTTTTGCGCATACTTTTTTTTACTCTCTTCTTTGTGGTCTTTGTCGCACTTTTCTATATCCTCTATTGTCTTTACACCTTTTTTCTTCCATCCGTATAATATGGCATCGACATATGGGATGCTAGGATTTCCCGGGTGCATAACCGCTTCTTTGTCACAGGCAATTCGGATAAATTCTTCGCCGTAGCCGTAATTCAAAAGATTATCAATCTTTTCTTTGACGGCGGGTGCCAGTTCACCTTTTATAGCAAGGGCCTTTTTGACAGTATTGTAGAGGCCATAGTGCATAGCTGACCAGTCTCTTGCTTCCTGGACGGTCTTGATATTATTCGTCTTCCAGTTGATGGCAATTTGCTCTATATACTCAATACTCTCTATTTTCTTGTCCACGACAGCGATTTTGTAGGCTTCCATGACTAGCTCAGAAGAGAGACCGAGCTCGCTCATGAGGTATATGATACTTTCCACATATTTTGGGTTGAAAGTGTGGCCCAACATATTTTCGACCCCATCGGAACATTTTTTAATCTCCAAATCGTTACTAAGTGCTGCAAAGACAGCTGGGTCATAATGCTTTTTCTTTGGAACAGATACCTGCTTGGTTGTGCTGCCTGTGAATCTCAACTCGTCGTCAGAGTCGCCTAACGACTCTAGATTAACACTGTTATTGACAGTATTGACAGTTTTTTCCTCTTCTACAGGGGATTCCTCTTCCGCAGAATCCAAATTGACAATGCTGATGGATGTGACTTCGTCCCCATCCATAGAAATATCTAAAACTCCCTCGGCATTCCAGTACTTGAGCCCCCTAATGACATCTGATTCCGTTATCTGTAGGATATCGGCAATCTTCGAGATGGAGATCTCTTCTGATTGATTATCTAGACTTAACAAGTATATGTATATCTTCACATAGTCACCGTGTGATCCGGGCATATGCGATACAATAAACTCATTAGGAATAAGTGTATAATTTGGTTTGACTTTGTTAATTAATGTTAACCCCATTTGCTCCTCCATAGTATTTTAATGACTTTCACATTAAGATAATACCCCAAAAATTCCAATCTGTAAATAGCTAAAATTCCATGCGTTAGCTGTAGAATGGTTTTTGTTAAGACTGTCAATAATGTCAATAAGTCTGTCAATTAAATTCTTATGATGTAGAATGAAAAGTGAAAAAATCCAAAATTCACGGTGTTTGGAGACTATTTTATTTTTTTACATGAAATTAAATGAAAAAGTTATCGACAGCCTATTTTTTCTACAGGTTGTCGATAACCTTGTCAACAATGTCAATAACTTACTTCGCAACCAGCGATTCTCCAATTTCTACAACGTTTCCGGCGCCTACGGTTATTAACAGGTCCCCGTCCATTAAATTTTTTTCAAGAAATTCGATAATTTTTTCAAAATCGCCAAGATAAGTCGCTTTCGATCCCTTTTCGGAAATCAGTTTCGCAATATCTTCCGAAGAGATATCTCCCGGATCCTTTTCTCTGGCAGCATATATATCTGCGAGAACAACGTGATCTGCCTTTGCGAGAACATCGGCAAACTCATGGAGAAAGCTCTTAGTTCTCGTGTATGTATGGGGCTGGAATACAATCCACAGCTTGTTGTGAGGAATACTGGCGGCCGTCTTAATAGTGGTGGCAATCTCCGATGGATGATGAGCATAGTCATCGATAATCGTAGCGCCCTTGAAAGTTCCCTTGTGCTGGAAACGACGTCCGACACCCTTATAATTGCTGAGGCCCAGCTTAGCAACGTCAGGCTCAATTCCAAGGAAATCGGCCATAGCTAAGCAGGAAATTGCATTAGATATGTTGTGTTCTCCCAAAACATTAAGCTTATACTGTCCAACTTCTTCTTTGCCGCGAATCAGTGAAAATGTTCCGCCAGTGGCATCGAAGGAAATGTTTTCAGCGTGATAATCGGCATTCTTGTCATTTAGTGAGAATGTAATCACTTTACATGGAAGGTTGTCGCTAATTTCCTGATAGTCTCTGATATCTGAATTGATAATCAGAGCGCCATCTGCCGGCAGTAATTCAGCAAATTTGCGGAAACTGTGTCTTATATCTTCCTCGTCTTTGAAAAAGTCGAGGTGGTCTACTTCTATATTAAGTATGATTCCGATTGTTGGAGCAAACTCAAGAAAGCTGTTGGTGTATTCGCAGGATTCCACAAGGAAGTATGGGGAGTGGCCAATGCGAAGGTTACCAAACTCCGGGAGCACACCTCCAACTGAGACTGTTGGATCTAGGTCAGCAGCCATGAGTATATGAGAGGCAATGGATGTTGTGGAAGTTTTTCCGTGAGTTCCTGAGACGCCGATGGCAGTCTTGTAATTTCTCATGATCTGGCCAATCATAGTAGCGCGGCTGATCAACGGAATATTTAACTGTTTCGCCTTGGCGAATTCCGGATTGTCATCCGATATAGCTGCTGTGTAGACTACGAAGTCCACGCTGGAATCAATAGTTGATCCATCTTGTTTGTAGTTTATGTCTATGCCTAGGCTTTCTAACTCTGCGGTCATGTCGCTCTTGGTTCGATCTGAACCGGCAACCTCAAAACCCTTGTTCTTGAGGAGTTTCGCGAATCCGCTCATACTGATTCCGCCAATTCCTATAAAGAAAGCCTTGCCCTTTTCTTGAAAGTTGATTTTGTACATATTATATATGCCTCTTTTCCTTTAATATTAGCCTGTTTTGAGAGTTTAATACAGTCTTCAGGCTCATAAATCATTCTAACATAAAACATTTAATAAGTAAATACTTTGAAAATCATAACGGAGTTGGAATTAAAAAGCGACAATTTACTGTCTTTTATTTGTGCAAATATTACAAAAATCTGCGAAAATAGTCAAATTAATTGTAAATATTATTGAAAAATTCCGATTTTGTGGTATAATAGAGATACAGTCGTCATGTGGAAGTCACATACCCACATGACAGATTACAACAGGAGGTGATCGCGTGATTAAAAAAGAGATGATAGCCATGCTATTAGCTGGTGGACAGGGATCTAGACTAGGTGTCCTGACTTCAAATGTTGCAAAACCTGCTGTTGCTTTTGGGGGAAAGTATAGAATTATAGATTTTCCATTGAGTAACTGTATCAATTCGGGAGTTGATACGGTGGGTGTATTGACACAGTACCAGCCATTGAAACTTAATACTCACATTGGAATCGGAATTCCTTGGGATTTGGATCGAAATGTCGGTGGGGTATCAGTACTGCCACCATATGAGAAGAGTAATAGTAGTGAGTGGTATACGGGAACTGCCAATGCTATCTATCAGAATTTGCGCTATATGGATTATTACAATCCTGAGTATGTGTTGATTCTGGGTGGAGATCATATCTACAAGATGGATTATCAGGTGATGCTTGATTTTCATAAGTCAAATAATGCGGACATCACACTTGCGACTATTCCAGTACCTATTGAGGAAGCTAGTCGTTTTGGTGTTTGTATTACAGATGACAGCAAAAAGATTTTGGAATTTCAGGAGAAGCCAGCTGAGCCTAGAAGTAATTTAGCATCTATGGGCATTTACATTTTTTCGTGGCCAGTACTTAAAGAAGCATTGATATCGCTCAAAGACCAACCGGGATGTGATTTTGGAAAACACATCATTCCTTATTGTCATGAAAGAGGAGATAGAGTATTTGCTTATGAGTACAATGGATATTGGAAAGACGTAGGAACCTTGGGATCGTATTGGGAATCGAACATGGAACTTATAGATCTTATTCCTATATTTAACTTGTACGAAGAATTCTGGAAAATTTATACGAAGAATGAGTGGTTGAGACCACAGTATATATCCGATTCAGCAGTAATTGATAAGGCTATAATGGGCGATGGTTGTGAGGTTTATGGAAAAGTACACAATTCAGTTATAGGATCTAACGTGGTTATAGAAGAAGGTGCCGTTGTTGAGGATTCTATTATCATGAATTCTACCAAGATTGGTAAAAACACTAAACTATACAAGACGATAGTATCTGAGAACACCGTTATCGGGGACAATTGTATTTTGGGAGATGGACCGGATGACGTGGTTAATCAGGTAAAACCGGATGTTTATGCATTTAACCTTGTAACAGTTGGTGAGGAGACAGTTATTCCAGATGGAGTGACCATTGGAAAGAATACCGCAATTGCAGGAGTCACTACAATCGAAGATTATCCAAACCACAGATTAGAAGGTGGAGGAACTTTGATAAAGGCAGGTGACATATTATGAGAGCTATAGGTATTATTTTGGCCGGCGGAGCCAGCAACAGGATGACGGAATTGACGACTAAAAGAGCTACATCTGCGTTGCCGATTGCAGGAGGATATCGTAGTATTGACTTTGCGCTTAGTAGCATGGCAAATTCTCATATTAACAAGGTAGCTGTCTTTACACAGTACAACTCAAAGTCTTTGTCTCAACATCTCAACTCATCAAAGTGGTGGGATTTTGGACGTAAGCAGGGAGGATTGTACGTATTTACACCTACACAGACACAGGAGAACAATTATTGGTATCGTGGAACTGCAGATGCTATTGGTCAGAATATTGATTTTCTGAAGACAAGCCATGAGCCATATGTTGTTATTGCGTCAGGTGATTGTGTATATAAACTTGACTATAATGATGTTTTGCGTTATCATATAGACAAGAATGCAGATATAACAATCGTTACAAAGGAACTCGGGGATGAGGAGGATCCAAGCCGATTTGGCGTGGTTTCTATTGATGATAACGGTCTTGTTACCGAATTTGAGGAGAAACCTATCGTTACATCAAAGAATATAGTTTCCACAGGAATCTATATTATTCGCAGACGTCAACTTATCGAGATGATTGAGCGAGCAGGAAGTGAAGGCGGATTTGACCTGGTTAAGGATATTTTCATTAGATATCGCGGTCTTAAGAAGATGTATGCATATCCGATGAAAGCTTATTGGAGCAATATTACCACGATTTCGTCCTACTTTAAGACCAATATGGACTTTTTGAATAGGGATATCAGAGACTATTTCTTCAATCAGTATCCAGTGGTGAATTCCAAGATTGAGGATTTGCCGCCGGCAAAGTATAACGTTGGATCTAGTGTTACTAATAGTTTAGTTTCCAGTGGATGCATTATTAACGGAGAGGTTAGAAATTCTATTCTCTTCAAGGAAGTTTACGTTGGAAACAATTGTACAATTAAGAATTCACTTATATTAAATGACGTATATATCGGGGATAATACCTATATAGAGAATTGTATTGTGGAGAGTCATGATACGATTAGGGAGAATTCAAGTTATATTGGTGATCCTGAAAGCGTTAGAGTAGTGTTGGAGAAAAATGCTAGATATGTACTCTAGATAATTGTAGTGAAATGTGAAAAGTGATTTGTTGCAAATTGCTTTTAACACAAAAGGATTGATTGTATCTCATCGAAAAAAAGTCAATAATATTACATAACAAGCAAGGAGGAGACTAGAATGCAGGTAACAGATATTCGTATTAGAATAGTACAAGTTCAGAATGAAACAAAGATGAAGGCGGTAGCCTCAGTTACATTTGATGAGTGCTTTGTTGTTCACGATATCAAGGTAATCAACGGAGATAAGGGAATGTTTATTGCGATGCCTAGTAAGAAAGCACCTAACGGTGAGTTTAGAGACGTTGCACATCCTATCAACGCTGAGATGCGTGGTATGTTGCAGGACAAAGTGCTAGAGTGCTACAGAGCTGCACTTAATGAAGTTGCCCAACAAGCTGTTCAGGATATGGCAGTAGGCGCAGCATCAGATGCAGAAGACTAAACGATGAAGATGAATTATCGTGTATGTGGGCTTTGCCCGCATGCACGGTATTTTTTTGAGACGCATATGGAAACGCATACTGCTGGTCTTACTCACGTCGTTCGTAAGACAATAAACGCATACTGCTGGTCTTACTCACGTCGTTCGTAAGACAATTTTTGGAGGCACAAATTAGAGGAGGATATTATGGCGGACATCTATGAAGTAACGGAATCAGTCACCAAGGCCTATAAAAAGCATTCCATGAGTTTGAAAAAGGCTTTCCGATCGATTAATACTATTTTGAATTTTATTGATGGAAATCCCAAGACTAGGAAGAACTTTCGGAAAAAAGGCAAGAAAGCTCTTGTTATCAGTGGAATTGCAGCAGCAGCGGCAGCAGGTGGGGGGATTGCTATCTATATGAAGAAGCATCCGAGGCCCAAAAAAGACGCCCCCGAAGAAAAGGACGTCCCTGATTACGAAATATATGATGAAGAAGAGCTTGATAAAATGGTAGATAAAGCGCTTGATCAGTTTCGCTAAGTGAGTTTATCCCCAATTAATGCGATCTGGGTGCTCTCCAGAGGCACCTGTCTCAGGAAGACATGAGAGATATGATAATTCTTCCCAGGTGAGTTCGAAGTCGAACAAATCCTGGTTTTCTCGCATGCGCTCTAGAGAAGTGGCCTTCGGAATCACTGCGATATCACGCTGAATTAAATATTTTAGTAGAATCTGAGCCGTACTCTTGCCATGGGTATCGGCTATTTTTTTGACATCAGGATGATCTAGGAGCGCCGCCCTGCCGAGTGGACTCCATGCTTGAACAACGATATTGTTGCTCTTCAAGTAATTAAGAGTATACTCCTGCATATAACCCACGTGGAGCTCCAATTGGTCGACCATAGGGATGATATTGGCATTTTCAATCAATCCCTTTAGGTGGTGAGGTAGAAAATTGGATACACCTATGGCTCTAACATGGCCCTCGACATAGAGATGCTCCATTTCCTCCCAAGCCAATGCAATTGTGTGCTTCCAATCCTCATCTGTCTGATTTGCCTTTGGCCAGTGGATGAGAAACATATCGAGATAGTCAGTGCCAAGGTCAGCCAAAGATTTCTCAAAGGAAGCCTTTAAATCCTCGGGTGCAAGCATTGTAGGCCATACCTTGCTGCATAAAAATATATCTTTGCGGTCAATCCCATATTCTGCGATTGCCTCTCCGATTGCCGCCTCGTTGTGATAGAAGCTAGCGGTATCTATGTATCGGTATCCGGCATCCAAAGCGGTCTTTATCACATCTTTGCCTTTGTCGACTGTAGATAAAAATGATCCGTAACCAACAGCTGGTATCTCAATTCCATTTGATAATCTCATAGTATTCATACGCTCACCTTACATTCTTTCTTCTAGCAAGAAGCTAGTTTCTCTAATATTTTCAACAAAAATTTCCAAGTTTTTCCAGTACTCTTGATCTCGAGAGTTTCTTTTGTGGTATGGATATCTGCCATA
Source organism: Eubacterium xylanophilum ATCC 35991 (assembly GCF_000518685.1). Taxonomy (GTDB): domain Bacteria; phylum Bacillota; class Clostridia; order Lachnospirales; family Lachnospiraceae; genus Eubacterium_F; species Eubacterium_F xylanophilum. The sequence goes on from NZ_JAEB01000015.1 coordinate 69,055, forward strand.
TTTGGACCGAGACTGATAGCATCCAGACCCTTAATCTTGTCTGTAAATATTCCGCATTCCACGCCGGCGTGAATGGTGCCAATCGTGGCATCGTGGCCAAATTCCTCTCGGTAAATATCTGCTACAATCTTGCAAAGAGGAGAGTTCGGATTATACTCCCATGCAGGTTGTATCCCGGTTACTTCTACACTTGCGCCGTGCAATTTGGCATTGCATTGTATTCGTTTGATAAGGGCGAATTTTTCAGAATCCACACTACTTCTCGCGAAGGAGAGAATCTGCACATCTTCATCCGTTCTCAAAATTCCCAGGTTGAGGGAAGTCTGTACCAATCCCTTGAGATCGGGATCCATCTTTACTACTCCGTTTGGTGTTGAGAACAGAAGGCTCACCGCTTTTTCAGTAGATTCCCGCGTAAATGCCTCTCCGCTGTAGTCCGATTCTTCGCCAATCTTTATGGATAAATTGGGATCAGTAGTTTTATATGCACTGCAAATCGCTCCTGATACGCTGACAAGCTCTTCCTTCAGCTTTTCAAGGGACTCGTAAGACTCAAGGACTATCCCAGCGCTAGCTCTTAGACAAATGCTATTGTCCTTTTCGCCACCGCATACGTCAGTGAGCTGAAACACCACCTTTTCACGGAGCTCATATAGAAGTCTTCCGAGCAGACTTGCGCTGTTGGCGCTCTCATGGATTATCTCTGTGCCAGAGTGGCCGCCTATGGCGCCACTTATGGAAATCCGGGAAAATATTCCGCTGACCATCTCTCTCTCAATAGGTAACCTTGTAGTCACAGTAGCTCCCCCGGCGCAACCCGCATAAACCATTCTGTCATCATCCAGGTCGAGGTTCAGGAGATATGTTGACTTGAGGTCGCTGCAATCTAAGGCAGCAGCGCCGTTCATGCCTATTTCTTCATCTACGGTAAATACTGCTTCAATGTTTGGATGGATGATATCATCTGACTCAAGTATTGCCAAGGCATAGGCTACGGCAATACCGTCATCCGCTCCAAGGGAGGTTCCATCGGCAGTAATAGTATCTTCGTTCACAATTAGGTCAAGGCCATCAGTTTCCAAGTTTTTCGGAACATTTTCATCCTTGACTGCCACCATATCCATGTGGCCCTGGAGCATGACTGTTCTGCTGCCCACGCCGGGCTTCCATATGATAACATTGTCCATCTCATCTTGCCTATATTGCAGGCTGTTTTTTTTGGCGAATTCTACTATGTAATCGCTAATTTGTTTGGTATTCTTTGAGCCGTGTGGGATGTTGCAAATTTCCTCAAAATAGTGAAAAACTCTGGCTGGCTCAAGGTTAGCTAAAATATTACTCACTTTTTTCTCCTCTATAATTATCTAAGTTTTGATATGCAATCTGTGATTTGTGGGTGGTTTTTGGCTCCCGGTCTGTCTTCAACTCCCGTCATGATATCGATGATATCGGGATGTAGGGAGTTTAAATAGTCGAGAATGTTAGAACTGTCTATGCCACCGGCAGCCATTGTAAGGCGGTTAGTGGCATTTTTTACTTCTCCGAAGAGTTCTACATCCAGGGCACCTGATTTTGTCACATTTTCAGGGCCGCGGGCATCTACAAGGAGAATATCTGCACCTGCTTTGGCAAATCGCCTGGCGCATTCTCCGATGTCAGCCGTTCCACTCTGTCTCTCCCTATTTTCGGCGTCTAGGGGAACGGTCTTGATAATCTTCACATCTGTTCTGGCGGCTATATCCCTGATGTCATCCAAGGTTTCCTGGTAGTGAAGTTGAACGAATCCGGGCTTGGTATACTGAATCAGTTCAAGTGCATGATCCGCATCTCCGCCTACAACGATACAGCTTTTGCCTCTCGCATCTTCGAGAGAGTCTATCAGGTTTTTGACCATTTCTCTGGATAAGTTCCACGGAACGTCCAGAGGATACTCTGTGACAAATCCTATTATGTCAACGCCTGTATCTTTGCAAAAAAGGGCGTCCTCTTCGTTCATCAATCCACAAATCTTGAGTTTTGTCATAAATAATCTCCTAGAAATTTAATCCCGACAAGTCGAGCTTATTTGCTCCGGAAGCCTTTAGGCTTGGGAAAAATACATGTCGGAGGGAACCGTTAAGAGTGGTCTCAGGCGTGGACCTCTTGGTGGTAGTTCCCTGGAATGCGGAATATAATGAGGCCAATGGCATTATCTTGTCGATAATATTTTTGATCTCATCTTGATCCCTTGTTCCAAAGTATGTTCCCAAAATCGAAGCGAGAAGTTTTGGAGCCAGCTCCTTGTCAAAGCCGAGAAATCCTCTCTTGAGTTTGTCGTCCATAGGACTATTTGGCAAGAAAATATATGCCAAGAATAACATGGCTATGTCAAATACGGGATGTCCGTAAGCCGCGTCTCCAATGTCTATTAGGAGAGGTTCGCCATCTCTCAACATGACATTTTTGGAATTAAAATCTCCATGTAAAAATGTTCTGCGCTCCGGAAGGTTTTCTATAAATTCCGTAGCTATGGAGTATTCTTCGTCAGTCATGATTCCCTCGAACTGGGTAATCCACTTTCTGAAAATATCTTTCCTGCTGTCAAATGCGGAGGTTTCAGGGACTTCGATTGAATGAAGCTCCTTCAAGACCTTTCCTGAGGTGGTTCCGATTTCGACTAGTTTGTCGGGGTTGTCGCAGATGTGCTGCGCTACGGTTTTTGCATTCAAAAGTTCATATACAACGCCGTAGGAGTCGCCGCACTTGACGACATCATAGGCGATAGCTGTGGGTACACCCAGCAAAAAGGCATTTCTGGAGCTTTCTCGCTCGCTGTTCACAAATTCCATGGATAGGCCCGGATTGTAAATCTTGGCGATAGTCTCGGGATCAATTCGGTAAACGTGGCCATAGGCGCCGTTGCCGAGAAATTCACATCCCTCTACGTCTATCTGGCGAAGCTTCTTGTGAACGTCGAGAATCTCTGTAAAACCGGTCACTTCGAAAATTTCATAAACCTCGGATGAGGCATCTTCCACTCTTACTGGAACCCCAGATGTTTTCTTGAGTTTCAGAAGAACGCGCAAACCGGCGCTGGAAATGTACTCCAGATTAGAAGCATCCACTACAATCGTAGTAAAGTCATCTCCTGTTATCTGTTCCATTAAATCTTTTTCTACATTCTCCGCATTGCTGGAATCGATTTTTCCAGAGATTCGGAGAATCTTCTTTTCTTCTTTCATACTTTTTCCTTTCTGATATTTACATATCTGTAAATTGACGAATAAAATTAGCAGGACTAGGCGCGCGCCATACAGCTGTACCTATAAGAACTGCATCTGCACCGCTGTTGACAGCGCTAACTGCATCTTCATAGCTCAGTATTCCACTTTCGCTTATAAGAAACATATCTTCTTTTTTTAACCCGGCTAATCCTGTGGTCGTACTTACTGTACCACCGTCTTTCTCGAGTTCAAGAATATTTCTGTTGTTTATGCCCACCAATGTGGCCCCTAGCTCTGTAGCTAGCGCCATCTCGCTTTCATCGTGGGTTTCCACAAGGGGTTCGATGCCGATTTCGTTGGCGTAGTGGAAGTACTCTGTCAGTTCGTCAGCATTCATGCAAGAGGCTATCAGAAGAACTGAGCTTGCACCACACTCCCTGGAAATCTTGATATCTTCTCTGGACTTTATGAAGTCTTTGCGAAGAATGGGAATCTCTATGGAATCAGCCAACTCCTCGAGCATCTCCAGTGATCCGCCAAAATCCTCGGGCTCCGTGACCACAGATATAGCCGGAACTCCGAGACTCTCCACGAGCTTTGCGTTGTCTATTGCATCCTCCCGGGTGAAGAGTAGTCCTTCGCCGGGAGAAATGCACTTAAAGTCCACGATTAGCGGAATATTTTTCTTTGATTTATATGATATGAGGCTCTCTTTGAAGCCCTGTCTTGAATTCTTCATTAAATAACCTACTTCATCTGGTTTGAAAGTGTTGCCAATTCCTCGAGTTTCTTCTGTGCTTTGCCGCTATCGATGATCTCGCGCGCAAGCTTAACGCCTTCTTCGAAGTTAGCAGCCTTGTCGCCGACAACTAAAGCACCTGCGGCATTGAGAATGATTGCATCTTTTCTAGGGCCGGTGATCTCGCCGGAGAATACTCCTTTGATTGTATTGGCATTTTCCTTAGGTGTTCCTGTCTTGATCTCGTCAAGAGTGCAGCTCTTGAGACCGAAGTCCTCAGGACAAATCTCATAGGTTTTGAGCTCTCCATCCTTCAACTCGCAGATTTTTGTCTTGCCGAGAAGTGAGATCTCATCTAATCCATCTAAACCATATACGAACATTGCTCTTGTATAACCGATTCTCCTAGCAACTTCCGGAACAGTATCGAGAAGCTCTTCCTTGTAAACACCGAGAAGATGTCTTGGCGCAAACGCCGGATTGATCAATGGTCCGATGATGGTATAGAAAATAGTTTTGATACCTAGCTCTGTTTCCGGTGGAAGTACCTTACCCATAACCGGGTGAAAAAGTGGTGCATAGATAAATGCAATGCCGATTTTCTCGATAAGCTCAGCAGCGCTCTCCGGTGAGAGATTGATATTTACGCCCAAAGCTTCAAGGACATCTGCACTTCCGGAAAGAGAAGAAATCGAACGGCTTCCGTGTTTTGCGATAGGAATCCCCGCTGCTGCTGCCACTAGTGCAGTTGCAGTTGAAATGTTAAATGTGCTCAAACCACCGCCGGTTCCGCACGTATCCATCATCTCTGCAGATGTATTCGCTTTAATAGGAATACAATTTTCGCGCATGGCATTGGCAAAAGAAGCAAGTTCCTCTACATTAGTTCCCTTCATGAGAAGAGCTACCTGAAATCCGGCAATCTGTACATCCGTCACTTCGTCCTTTGCAACAGCGCTGATAAAAGCAGAAATCTCCTCTGAAGTAAGTGCTTGGTTATTAGTTACTTTTGATAAAATATTCTTATACATTATATATACCTATTGCAGGTCTGGGTGCCTCATGGTGTTACTTCGAGTCCCTAAATTATGCGTGACTAAAATAGCATGTAACTTGCGAGCCTGCGAGCAAGTTACGAGGAATTACATTACTCATTTAATTGTACCATAAATGGGGAGATTTGGCAAAAGGAAGTGGAGAGGGAGGAGAAGGTAATCGGGAAGGTGGCCTGAGGGGGAGAGAGAGGGTCGGGAAGGTGGCCGGTGGGGGGGATATGGATGAAAAACGTGTATTGCATGTAAAATTTGTCGGGGAAAGCTGTCGGGATTACATGCAATAGAGAAAAACGCGTATTGCATGTAAAATTAGTCGGGAAAAGCCGATAGGATTACATGCAATAGAGGGGATACGGATGGAAAGTCAAAAAAAGAAAAAAGTATTATCCATAGCAATGTTAAAATATTGTAAATTGTTTTTCATCATTGGTCGTAAGAAAATAAAAAAAATGAATTTGTATCAGCAATACAAATTCTTCATATTGGGTAAAACCGGTGAAAGCCGGCGACACAAAACTCTAGAGCCTGTAAAATGGTAGTCAGTTGCATTAGTTAGACATTATCATAGGCATATGGTGATGTTTTTTTTATGGAAAGGCACGTTGTGAGATACGTATTGATTTGAGAGGTGATTTATATGAGAAAAAGGATTATTGCTTTGTTAATTTCTATGATGTTTCTGTCGGTTACAGTTTTGTCTGATATTTCTATGGCCAAGCTGGCAAGCGAAGAGACAATAGAAACATCGGTTGTGGAAAACGAGACAGTAAATAAAGAATGTTACAAGCTTAGTAGAATTGACAACGAGACAGTGAAGATAAGTAGTTCGGAGAAATCATATTACTTTAAAGCTGATACGAATAGAACATTTTATGCGCTTATGGATACAAGGGCTTTTAATGTTGTATTTGATGATACTGGGAGAGTATATATTACTGAACATAATAGTGAGTTTGTAATAGATAGTGTTAAGTGTACTTTCACAGATGACGAATTTCTGTTTGAATTTTATGATGAATGGGGAAGTTTGCAACAACAAGAAAGTACTAATGGCTGTGGTGGACGAACACCATATGGTTGCATGCTGTATAATTTGTCAAAAGATGAGTTGATTAAATCATGCTATCATGGTGGGAATGATGATCCAATAGATGAACCTCAAGAACCAACTTCAACCCCTACGACCAACCCAGTTGATACTCAAACTCCAACCCCTACAACCAAACCAGCTGAGACCCAAGCACCAACCCCAACAGCCAAGCCTACAGAGCCCCCAAGTCCAACGGCAAAACCAACAAAAACCCCGGATCCAACTCCAACTCCAGAGCCTACAGAGACACCGGTAAATGACAAGTATGGAATAATTGAGAGTGAAGAAGTCACATCAACTTGTTATAGGATTGAATATCTTGACAATGGAAAAGTTAGAATAAAAAACCAAGAGAAGGAATACGTATTTGATGCGGATCCATCAAGAAAATTCTTTGCTCTTGCAGATAGGACTACATTTAATGTCGTATTTGATGATACTGGAAAAATATATATTAATGAGCACAATGGATACTTTGTAGTAGGTAGTGTAACTTGTAATTATTCTCCAACATATTATTTATTTAGGTTCTTTGATAAGACGGGAAGGCAGATTCAGGAAGAGCATAGTGATGGATGTGGAGGATCGACGCCGTATGGATGTATTTTATACGATTTGACGAATGATACGATGCTTGCAAAATGTTATGGTGGGGATCCTGGAGACTATCAAACATATAATCAGAATCTAAGTTATAAAAGTTATTCTGAGATGGATATGATTGATTATTACAATTACGAGGAAGGAATACTAAGTTTTGATTCATCATATGGCCCATATTATCGTATCGATGTAAATAATCGGAAGATTTTAGATTGTTCTAGTTCAGGAAGCAAGATTAAGAATTTTGAATTAGAGGGAAATGTGCTGAGGATTACTTTGTTTAGTATAGAACTTCCTGTCGATACAGAGTATGTATTTAATCTTGAAAAGAATAGTTTCGAGCAGAATGATACTGTGGATTATTACAGATTTGACACGCAGGGTATCTTGGAATTTGATTCCGTCAGAGGCCCTCTTTACTACATAGATTACAAAAATAAAAAGATTGTAAGTTGTTCATCAAGTAATGCAAGATTGAAAAAATGTGAGGTGTCAGGAGATGGAAAGAAACTATCTATAACGGTTTACAGCGATGAGTTTCCAAGTGATCAGGATTATGAGTTTGTGATTCCAGGTGAGAGTGAACTAGTTGATAATACACCTCATTACAGAAGTGAAGATGATGGACGCAATACATCTAGGATGGTAGTAAAAGGCAAGACGACTGGTTCGAATACGTATAGAGAAGACTATGTTCAGTACTTTGATTATGTAGATGGAATATTGGAATTTGACAGTGCATTTGGACCATACTATAAGATAGACACTAGGGAGGGAAAAAAGCGTGTGATTGACTGTAGCAGTGATGGAGTGGTTATCAATGATTTGAGTGTTATTGGCAATAGGATTATTTTGAATGTATATAGCAATGAGCTTCCATATAATGTTTTATATGATTTTGATATTTCTGGAGTGGATGCAGATGGAAATGTTAGGATGAAGTTTGAATTCGATGTAATCGAATGGTATAAAGTCTATGAAGTGTCTAATATTATAGAGTTTGATACCATGAACGGACCATTGTTTACAATAAACTATATGACAGGAGAAATCATAGGATCATCAAGTGAAAATTCGGAGATAAGAGATATCAGGGTTGAAGATAATATTCTCACTATGACATTAATTAGTGATGAATTTCCTAGTGAATACACATATGAATTTGATCTTACGACTAACACGAATGGCGTATATGATCCTGAGGGCTTTGGCTACTCCACAGGCTTCTGTGCATTTAAGGGTGAGGACAGAGTGGACTATTATAATATTCTGACATATGAAAATGCCATTGAATTTGACACGGAGTATGGACCATATTATAAAATTGACCTCAGTACTGGAACAGTTCTTGATTGTACAAGTGATTTGATGTATCCTGATCGTCCAAAAGCAAGGGTGGTGAACTATAATGTCACGGGAGACAATATCACACTTACCGTGTATAGCGAAGAGCTCCCATATGAGATGACATATGTGTTTAATACAACTCAAAATGGTCAGAACTTCGGAATTGTCGGATATAATAATTCCAAGGCAGACGATAGTATTAATTCAATAGTGGAAAGTATTGTTAATCAGGATTATGAGGGCAAAGCAATCAGTGATGAAACCATGAGAAAGATGGTTGAGGCATATAATGATGGAAAGAAAATAGTCACAAAGGTTCAATACAACTGTCTGAAGGAAGAAAAGGCAGACAAGGAAGACGTACAGATGATAAAGAATTATGGCCAAGCTAAGAAGATGGACGTGCTCCAGTATATGGATATTTCTATCTATGCATATGCTGACGGTGTTGAGCTTGGAAAGATTGCGGAGCTAAACGATGAGATTGAGTTTGTTCTCAATATGTTTATCGATATGTTCCCTGGTAAGAAACTTTCGATGCTCAGAGTTCATAATAATGAGATAGAGGAACTGGAGCTTGAAGAAGATGAATTGGGAAATAGAAAATTCAAGAGCTCCAAATTCTCCACATACGCACTCGTTATGAAGGACAAGGATTCGTCTACGGACGAAGCTGATAATAATAAGGATAGTGCGGATAAGAGTGAAGAAAAGCAGGAACCAAAGATAGTATACGTAGAGGTGGTAAAGGAAGTACCTGTGGAACAAAAGGCGGCAACGACTTCAAAAACTACCAAGAAGGCGGGCAAGATAAAGTCAAATCTTAAGAGTAAGACTAAGATCAAAAAGTCCAAGAAAATAGTCTTCACATCCGACTATGCTATCAAGTCAGTGAAGCTTAATGGCAAGAAAATAGCAATTAAGAAAAATAAGAAAAAAGTTTCCTTTAAACTCTCAAAGTACAAAAAATACTTGAAGAAGAAAGGAAAACTCAACAAAATTACTGTCACCGACAAGAACAACAACAAACTGGTAATTAAATTTAAAACCAAATAGCCACAGAGGTTTAGGTTGAACAGCCCCAGAGTGCATAGGCGTTCTGGGGCAGTTTTGGTAGGGAAATAATTTATTAGTAATTGAGAGAAATGGGGATTTGTGGTATAATAAAACAGTAGTATTTACTAATATCCCATCCCCAACCACAGGAGCAGTACATATGAATTACCAAGAATACGGCAACAAAAACAAAGATGTCATCATTCTCCTTCACGGTGGAGGTTTGTCATGGTGGAATTATAGAGAAGAAGCGGAAATGCTACAGGATAAGTACCATGTAATCCTTCCCATCCTGGATGGGCACGCCGGAAGTGACAGACATTTTACTTCAATTGAAGATAATGCAGAGGAAATTATCAGATTTATAGATGAGAACCTTGGCGGGAAAGTCCTGATGATGGGTGGGTTATCACTAGGCGGCCAGGTGCTTCTTGAGATTCTGTCGCGAAGGGATGATATATGTAATTTTGCCATTGTGGAAAGTGCCATGGTTATCCCGTCAAAACTCACTCGCGCCCTGATTGGGCCCGCTTTTGGGATTAGTTATGGCCTGATAAAGCAAAGGTGGTTCTCGAGGCTTCAATTCCGTTCTTTGCACATGAGAGCGGATTTGTTTGAGGATTACTATAGAGATACTTGTGGAATCAGGAGGAAAGACTTGATTGCCTTTCTCCGGGCCAATACTTCCTATAATCTCAAAGCTTCTATAGGGAAATGTTCCGCGAAGATTAACATATACATTGGTCAAAGAGAAAACCTGGGAATCAAGAAATCAGCGCAAAAGATTTGTGGTGCGGTGCAAGATGCATCGCTGAATATTTTACCGAAAATGCATCATGGGGAGTTTTCGATAAATCATGCGGCTGAATATGTGAGAGAAATAGAGCATTTGTGGAGGTGATGCAAATGGGGTTTTCAGATATTCAAATAATAGTGATTTTTTCAGCAGTAGGGATGATGGTGATGTTGGTTTTGTTGATAGTCATATCGGCAAGGGCAAGCAGAAAACAGGGTAAAACAATGTACAGCCGGAATCCTGTGGACAACCCGAGGCTGCTTCGAGATGACGAAAAGGAGAACTACACAAAAGAAGAATTGTTACAAAAGGATGAGTTGGAGCTTGGCTACTATCTCATGAGCAGAGATCCAAAGCACAGGTCCTCGAATCCATATGATTATTTGTATAATTGGGAGTTGCGAAGAGAAGTTGAATGGAATAATTCAATTCACGATAATAATTATGAGAGTCCGTGGGAGAAAGATTCGAATAATTTTGGTGGTTATGAGAACCCGTGGGATTTGAGTTCTCATAAATTCGGTGGCTATGAGAGTCCGTGGGACAATAAAGATGATTAAAAATATTCCGCAATCTTTTTTTTGCAAAACCCCCCGAAAAAAAGGGGGTTTTCGGAAAGGCGGAATATTTTTTTTGATTTTTTTTAAAAAAGTTGTTGACAAGACCAAATAATTTTGATAAGATAGTATTCGCTGACGCAAACAAAATAAATTTTGCACAGCAGAGAACCTTGATAATTGAACAGTGAAACAACCCTGAAAATTCAAAATAAAAAAGGCAAGAATAGCCTTAACGAATTTTCAGAAACTACAAACTTATGACAAGTTCTCATTCGTGAGAACGGGTAAGATTAGTTTCCAGAAATTCTTTTGAATTATTCATTTAACGTTTCGTGAACGAAACACCAAGTAAACAACTCGTACTATGTACGATGCTTACTGAACGGATTAGCCAAGCAAAATCTTGGCAGAATCAAACATTTTAATTTGAGAGTTTGATCCTGGCTCAGGATGAACGCTGGCGGCGTGCTTAACACATGCAAGTCGAACGAAGCATCTCTCCCGAAGATTGAAGTAGCTTGCTACAGATTGATTCATTTGAGATGACTTAGTGGCGGACGGGTGAGTAACGCGTGGGTAACCTGCCTCATAGAGGGGGACAACAGTTGGAAACGACTGCTAATACCGCATAACATG
>NZ_JAEB01000016.1 GCF_000518685.1 Eubacterium xylanophilum ATCC 35991
CTTACGCAGTTCAATCATTTCTGCGTTAAGTGTACGGGCATTAGAGGGCGAATGAGCACCTTCGCCGATGTCAAGACTTCCATCTTTGACTTGTTTATTCCAGTTATAAATGGTATGTGCGGGTATGCCGAGCTCTTTTGCAGCACGTTGAACGCCAATTTCCTTACCAAGTTTAACTGCTTGGATTTTAAATTCCATGTCGTATTTACGTTGTTTTTTTGTTGCCATGTGGCACCTCCTTTGGGTTGTATTATATCACTACAAACTTCCTAAGAAAAGTGCCAACTATTATTATATTACATCACTTGGTGTCTTAAAAAAAAGTTTTAAGGAATAAAAAAATGTTTTCATATCTAAGGTTCTCCTGTTGTCAATTGTCAATTAAAATAGTCTTACAAGCTTTACTTGTAAGACCAGCAGTATTCCAAACTATTTACCGTACTATGTAATATTCAGGCGATTCAAGACTACTTTCATTATCGCCAGAATCAGACCAGGAAACTTTAATGCTGTTTCCCTTTCCTTTTGGAATCTTGATTACTATTTCATTAGCTCTTGTTGAATATTTACAAGAAATACCTTTTACAGATTTCTTATATTTTTTTGAAAGGCTAAATTTGAACATTATGAATGACTTACTCTTTTTAGATCGAGCAACCTTGATATGAATATTTGATGCAACCCCGCTTATCTTCGGTTTCTCTAAAGTAATAATTCTTTTCTTTTTACCATTCACTTTCTTAACCTTTTTGAACACAGCTTTGAATGTAACATTTCGCGATAATTCCTTGTATATTCTATCGCAAGTAACATAATATCCGCTATTCTTTTCTTCCCATCCAAAGAAAACATAACCTTTTTTCTTTGCTTTAGGCAGTTTCTCTGATGTATTGTATGTGTGTTTAGTGATTTTTTTCCAACTAACTTACCACCAGAAAGTTTTAGAGTCACTTTGTACGAATTCCATTTTCCTATTGCCATTTTACATGCTGGAACAGCTGTAACCTTTTTGTCATCCACAAAAAATGTTTGATACAGCTTTAACGCTCCAAGCCTCTTTGTAGGCAACGGGCAGACTTGGTTTGATTTATTATCAACCTTCATAAGACTATTTGTATTCTCAATAATACTTTTACCTATCCTAGTCACAGACTTTGGTATAGTAATCTCCTTCAACTTAGTACACGCCAAAAATGCTTTGTCTTCTATCTCAGAGATACCATTTTCTAAAACAACACTTGTCAAATTAGAACAGTTTTCAAAAGCTGATTTTTCAATCACTTTAACCGATCCTGGAATTGTAATTGACTTAAGTTTTGTCATATTAAAAGTCTTATTTATATCTACAATTGTTGATGGAAGCTTAACTTCCTCAATTGCATTCATATACTCATAAGTAAAATTGCAGTTAATTGAAGTGATTCCTTCACCGATTATAAGTTTTTTTATACCAGTACTTGCACCTACAACTTTATTGCCGTCACTCGGTATCGAATCTACACTACCTGTTCCGGTAATAGTCAAAGTGCCTTTGCCGTCATCAATATAAGTTGCATTTTTTCCGCAACTCCCCTTGGTCTCTGCACTTGCATAATTTGAAATTCCCAAAGAAAATATGAACACACTTACAAATATCATTATTTTATACATATCATTGGTCTCCTCCTTTTTATTTCTTGACCGTATGATATTGTATACAACTTTAGTGTCAATTTAGTGTCAATCAAGTATAAATTAATCATTTGATTGTTCTCGTTCCTCCATATCCTTTGATATCATCTCCAAATAATGCACAAATGTTCCTGAATACTGGGATATCTCATAACTCGGATCTAGTTCCTCATACAGAAAACTCTTTCTTCCTCCGTTTTGCATTCTTTCCCAAAATACAAGCAATGTCCTCAATGGCAAATAATAGAATATGTCTATGCTCTTAAAATATATTAGCAAAAATGCTACTCCCTGCTGCCTTTCAAAACCTTTCATAAATTCAATCTGATGTTCATGCACATTAGCAAGGGGAAACCTTGCTTCGTTGCACTCTTTAGCATCAAAACATACCGGTATCCCCTGAACTGCTCCTATATAATCGACCGTACTTTTCTGTTCAAAGTATGCTAATGTAATATGCCTTGATTTCTGGTCAATATTTATCGGTTTAATAGGTGTAGGAATTTTCTGTATCAGTGCCAAATTTTGTCGCTGATACTTTTCATTGGTCAAATTAATTAATTCCTCAAGATATGACCCTCGTAATCCTCTACTATTCCATGTAGCCATCTACTACTCCTCGTCATTTTCGACATTATGATATACGTTCTGTACATCGTCATCCTCATCGAGCAAATCCATGATTTTCTGGAAGCTCTTCTTGTCATCTTCAGATGTGAGTTCAACATATGTCTGTGGAATCATTGTCACCTCAGCTTGAGCCATCGGAACATTTTCCTTCTCTAACGCCTCTCTAACAGCGCTGAAATCTTCTGGAGTTGTGAGAATCTCATAGCACTCATCTTCCTCATTAAAATCTTCTGCTCCTGCATCAAGTGCCATTAGCATAAATTCATCACTATCTGTTTCATACTCTTCCTTGGCAACGATAATCTGTCCCTTGGTATCAAACATAAAGGACACGCAACCCGGTGTTCCAACGTTTCCATTTCCCTTTGTAAAGGCATTGCGGACGTTAGAAGCTGTTCTATTCTTGTTATCTGTAAGAGCCTCAACGATGATAGCTGTTCCATTTGGACCATATCCTTCATATGTAATGCTTACATAATTAACCGCATCAACGTTTCCTGCAGCCTTCTTGATTCCTCTTTCAATAGTATCGTTTGGCATGTTATTTGCCTTTGCCTTTGCGATAACATCCCTCAACTTACTGTTGTTATTAGGGTCTGGGCCGCCTTCTTTAACAGCAACCGCAATTTCTCTACCTATTACAGTAAAGATTTTTCCCCTCTTCGCATCATTCTTTTCCTTCTTATGCTTAATATTAGCAAATTTTGAATGTCCTGACATAATAGCCTCCTATAAAAATTTATTATTATTCTTTGATAAAATGTTCCGCTTGACTTTGTGCAAGCAGTCCCATTAATTAGTTTACTTCATTGACGACATCAAGTCAATCTTTTCTTGAATATACCTGATTACACTCCCAACTTGATTCTCTAGTTTTATAGCACAGAGAATTGTATCATCTCCAGCAATAGAGCCCACAATACCTTCTATCTCCATTTCATCAACAGCTGCCGCAACAGCCATAGCCATTCCGCTGACTGTCTTGATTACAAGAAGATTTCCCGCCTGTTCCATGGATATGATTCCATCCATGAGAACACTCTGGTACTGCCTTCCCACATTGGAACTGTTCTTTTCCACCGGTTCTCCATAATAGTACTTCTGTCTAACGTTTACCCCCGGAACCTTGGTCAACTCAAGAGCTCTTATATCTCTTGAAACCGTAGCTTGAGTAACCTCAAAGCCCTCTTCGTTTAGGATTTTCACCAATTCATCTTGCGTCTCCACCTCGCGCTCCGCGATTATATGAAGAATTCTTTCTTGTCTTCTTTTTCTCACTGATCTTCGCCTCTTTTACTTAATTGTCCTGTTGAGCTTACTTCTCATCTTGTCGAAAAATCCCACATCTCCGAGGTTTGCAATCTCAAATGTCTCATCTGCTTTCCTGATATTGATTATATCACCTGTCTTTGCCTGACCGGAAACCTCGCCGTCACAGCGTATAGCCGCTTCATCAATGTAAACTTCTCTTGTTCTCTCAACTTGAATACGAATATTTTCATTCGACGAAACAACGATACTTCGCTTGTTGAGCGAATGAGGGCAAATCGGAGTGATAACAAACGCTTCCATATTGGGCGAAAGCACCGGCCCACCTGATGAGAGATTATATGCTGTTGACCCTGTAGGTGTGGCAACCAGCACCCCATCTGCCACATATGTGTCCATCAGCTGATCATTTACCCAAACACTAATTGTTATCATTCTTCCCATATCGGCCTTGCTGACAATAATCTCATTGACGGCAAGCCAAGATTCATCTGATCCCTCGATATTGCCTCTGAGAACCATCCTGCTCTCTTTGGAATACTTATTCTCAAGAATCATATCCAACGCTTGATAGATTCTAGGACGTTCAACTTCGGTCAAAAAACCGAGGGTTCCCAGATTGATTCCCAGCATAGGAATATCATTTCCGGCAATCTTCTTAGCTGCCGTGATAACAGTTCCATCTCCCCCCAAAACTATCGCCAAATCCTCATCGCCGTAACTAAAATCATCCTCATGTCCTACAACTTCAACCTCGACACCGCCGTACTTCTCTCCGGTTTGCTCCAGATATGACTGAATCACCCCGGCAACTGTTCCACCGGTATCCTTTTCTTTGTTTACAATAATGCAAATCTTCTTCATGGTCTACACCTCTTCGACATGCTTTACTGCGCTTTGATGCGCCTCACTTACAACTTCCTCTACTTTTTCATCCCAGCGCATAGCCTCCGCTGCCACCTGCTCTTCATCCAATTCTTGGTTCGAATTTTCAAGATAAATAAGATATTCAATATTCCCCTCAGGCCCCTTGATTGGCGAGTAGTCAAGATTTAATACGGAAAATGTTCCGCTTAACGAATATTCTATTATATCTCTAATAACTTCTTTATGAAGCTCCGGTTCTCTTACCACACCCTTTTTGCCAACTTTCTCTCTTCCAACTTCAAACTGAGGTTTAATCAAGCAGACTGCTTTAGCGCCAGGCTCCATAATTCCTTTTATCGGCAAAAGAATCTTTTTAAGAGATATAAATGCCACATCAACAGATACGAATTCTATTTTCTTGTCAAACATCGCTGGCTCCATATATCTCGCATTGGTCTTCTCCATCGATGTCACTCGCTCGTCATTTCTGAGTTTCCATGCGAGCTGATTGGTTCCCACATCCACTGAATACACGTGACTGGCACCATTCTGAAGCATACAATCCGTAAATCCCCCTGTTGATGCCCCCACGTCCATGCAATACTTATCGGTGAGGTCAATATCAAAACTCTCGATTGCCTTCTCAAGTTTATAACCTCCACGACTCACGTATTTCATTTTCTTCCCTTTGATCTCAATATAGGCATCAAGCGGAATTTTCTGACCGGCCTTGTCTTCTCTTTGGTTGTTGACAAAAACATTTCCGGTCATGATGAGTGCCTTGGCCTTCTCTCTGGACTCGGCAATCCCCTTGTTGACTAATATTACATCTAATCTCTCTTTTTCCATTATTTATCACCTGACATTTTTTTCATCTTACTTATGCATAGAGATATAACCCTTGACATACTTCGGTCGTCAAATCCATATTTCTCATATAATTCGCGAGGAGCACCGTGCTCAACAAAGAAGTCATCAAAGGAATAATTTATAGCTCTTTCCACAGCTACAGATTTTTCTTCAAGGAATGACAATACTTGCTGACCAAAACCTCCAATTTTCTCGTTGTCCTCTATTGTAACTACCATTCGGTGCTTAGGCGCATACTTGAGAACTAACTCTGTGTCATATGGCTTGACAAACCTCATGTTTACTACAGTTGTAGTTACACCTTCTTTCTGAAGTCTCTTTGATGTCTTCATAGCATTTTCAACCATGTTGCCGACAGCAAGTATGAGAACATCTCTCTTGTTAGAGCCTGAGATTTGATTCTCCTCACAAACTCTCTCGAGTTTCTCACTATCTGCAATTTCACCATCTATCATAACTACGTCCGACTTTCCAATTTCCATTGGTTTATAATCACCCTCGCGAAGTTTGACAGCAGTTCCTCTTGGATACCTGACTGCAACAGGTGTCCCCAACTCTATCGCATAATCCAAAGCCATCTCTAGCTCTGTTTCATCCATAGGCGAGATAATTGTTATATTGGGAATACTTGAAAAATATGAAATATCAAATACACCCTGATGTGTATCACCATCACGACCCACTATACCACTTCTATCCACTGCGAATACAACCGGTAGATTGTTAAGAGCTACATCGTGAAGTATTTCATCATATGCCCTTTGGAAAAAGGTCGAGTAAATCGAAACAACCGGTCTAAGTCCTCCCTTAGCTATTCCCGCTGAGAACGTAACCGCGTGCTCCTCCGCAATTCCCACATCGAAAAATCTCTTGGGGAAAACCTTGGAAAACCTGGTAGTTCCGGTTCCGTCCGGCATAGCGGCACATATAGATACCAAGTCTTCTCGCTCTCTTCCCTTTTTTACAAGCCAATCACTAAATACATCTGTATATGTTCTTGTCTTTTTTTCTATACTCTTACCAGATCTAATGTCAAATCTTCCAATCCCATGGAAAACCGAAGGGTTCTTCTCTGCGGGTCCATAGCCCTTACCCTTCTTAGTTATAACATGAACAATTACAGGTCTGTTCTTTATTCTTGAAGCATCTTGAAAAGCCTGGGTCATCTGGTTTATATCATGGCCGTCGATTGGCCCCATATAGATAATTCCCATCTCTTCAAAGAGCATTCCCGGCACAAAAAGATGCTTCAAGGAATTCTTAGCATTTTTGATAGTGCCACTCATGGAAGTTCCAACGCTGGGAATCCTATCCAAAAGTTCTTCTATGTTTACTTTCAGGTTATTATACTTGCGATTAGTTCTCAATTTGCCGAGATATGTAGACATCCCACCAACATTTTTCGCTATAGACATTCTATTGTCATTAATTACAATCATTAGGTTGGACTTTAGAGGTTCCGCATTGTTGAGTGCCTCAAATGCCAAACCACTGGTAAGCGCCCCATCTCCAATCACTGCGACAATCTTCTCATCAGTTCCCTTGATATCTCTCGCCTTTGCAAGACCAAGAGCCGTGGATATAGATGTAGATGAGTGCCCCGTATTAAATAAATCCACTTCACTTTCATTGGTTCGTGGAAATCCACTAATTCCATCTTTCTGCCTGAGACTGCCAAATCTCGAATTTCTACCCGTCAAAATCTTATGAACATAAGCCTGATGTCCTACATCCCATATAAGTTTATCCTTGGGAAAATCCAAGAAGAGATGTAGCGCCATAGTAAGCTCTACTGCTCCTAGATTAGATGCCAGATGACCCCCTGTTCGACTCACACTTCTCACCAAGCGAACTCGAATCTCTTTGGCCAACTTTCTATATTCCTCGGGCGGAATATTTTTTATATCATTGGGACCTTGGATCCTCTTTAACAATTTCTCCAAAACAATGCTCCTTTAATACTCTCTATTTATCATCCAAGACATAAGACTAACCAAAAACTCCGAATCGCCTGATATTTTCTTCGTCATCTCAATCGCCTTAGTCGTATATTCCTCAACTTTATTTTTGGAAATCTCCATTCCATAAATAGCCACAAAAGTTGATTTGTTGTTCTTCTCATCTGAGTGAACCGGTTTACCTATCTTCTCTTCATCACCTGTCTCATCCAGGATGTCATCTTGAATCTGAAATGCCATTCCAAGCATTCTTCCAACTTCGGAAAGCCCTTCTATCACGGCATCATCCGCACCTGCCAAGATTCCTCCAACCATGAGTGACGCCTGAAGTAAAGCAGATGTCTTGTTTTCATAGACATATATCAACATATCTTCATCCACAAATTTGCCGTTGTTCTCCACATCTACAACCTGACCGCCTACCATTCCATAGACACCGGCTTTGCCAGCCAGAACCTTCATGGCATCCAACACTCTGCCGTCATCTAGCTTACAATTGTTAAGCACAACCTCATAGGCATAGTTCAATAGCGCATCTCCGGCCAAGATTCCCATTGCATGACCATACTTCTTGTGAGTTGTAAGTTTACCGCGTCTGTAATCGTCGTCATCCATCGCAGGCAAATCATCGTGAACCAGCGAATATGTGTGTATCATTTCTATAGCAGTCATAAATGGTCCGATAAGCGCCTCGTCCTCACCGCCTAGCATCTCATAAACCGCTTTCATGATAATCGGACGAATTCTCTTGCCTCCGGCGCTAATGCTATAATTCATAGCTGAAAAAATAGTCGCAGCATATCCCTCTTCCGCTGGTATATACTGTCCTATAATCTCATTTACTTCTTCTATTTTATTATTTAATCTATCTTCAAATCTATTCATTATCTTCCTTGGCCTCTTCCATCAAAACTTTGATTTTCTTCTCTACTGTGTCAATAGCTTTACCAGCTTCTTCCACAAGCTTCATTCCCTTGGAAAACTCCTCAAAGGACTCCTCTAAGGACATCTTTTCATTTTCCATCTTGCCGACTGTCTCAGTCAGCTGTTCCATTATCTGTTCCAGCTCCATAGATTTCCTCCACGTTCTCTACATTGGTATATATCGTTCCATCTTTGACTTCAATTTTCATCTTATCTCCTGGCTTTACAAGATTGATACTATCAATACATCTACCATCCATATCCGAACAGAAAGAATAACCACTTTCCAATCTCTTTAACGGCGAAAGCCCATCTAACTGCTTGGCAAGAACCATCACTCTCTGCTTGTTCTGTTCGAGTATTCTATCCATCGCCGTAATCATGCGAAACTTAATATTCTCCACAGTTTGTTGTTTCTCCGCAATCTGTGCAGACGGATTCAGAAGCATCAATTTTTTCAGATTCATATCAACTTTCTGACGCTCTATATCTATTATGTCAAGCATACTTCGCTTAATTCTACCATCATAAAAGGATATCTGATCCAGCACTTGATTGACATCATATACAGCAATCTCAGCTGCCGCCGAAGGTGTAGGCGCTCTCCTATCAGATACGTAATCGGCAATAGTAGTATCTGTCTCATGACCTACTGCTGAGATAATCGGAGTCTCACACTCATATATAGCTCTTGCAACTTCCTCTTCATTAAAGGCCCACAAGTCTTCTATGGAGCCTCCACCTCGACCGACTATAATCACATCTACACCGTATTCATCAAGAAATCTTATCCCAGCTGCCACAGAACTCGCTGCACCTTCTCCTTGGACCAACGCAGGTCTGAGATAAAGCTGCACGTAGGGATTTCTCCTAGTTGATATGTTGATGATATCTTGGATAGCCGCACCCGTCTCTGCCGTGACAATTCCTACCTTCTTAACATACCTTGGAATAGGTTTTTTCTTAGCCTCATCAAAAAGTCCTTCTGCAAGCAGTTGTTTCTTCAACTTCTCATATTTTTCATATAGGACACCGGTTCCGTCTAGGACTATCCTCTTGGCGTAGAGCTGATATCTGCCATCTCGCTCATAAACACTTATTGAACCACCGATGATTACCTCATCTCCGTTATTCATCTTGAAGTTCAGTCCTGCTCTCCTATCCCCTGCAAACATGACACAGGGCATAGATGACATAGAATCCTTAACAGTAAAATAAATATGCCCGGAACTGTGATATTTGCAATTGGAAACTTCTCCTTTTACAAAAACAACTGACAGGGCATATTCCTCTATAAACATGTTCTTTATATACTTATTGATGTCTGTAACCGAATAAACTTTTTGTCTATTATCCATTTACAACATTCCCCAACAATCCGTTGATAAACGAAGCCCCGCCTTCAGCGCCGTATTTCTTCCCAAGCTCTACCGCTTCATTAATTGCGACACCATCAGGAACTTCCTCATCATATCTTATCTCATAAAGAGCAAGTCGCAATATAGCCAACTCCTCTTTACCAATTCTGTTAATCTTCCATCCTTTGGAATTATTAGCAATAATCTCATCAATTTCAGGTAACTTCTCAGTGATAATAGCTACCTTATCTCTGAGCTCTTTCTCATCCTTCTCAGACATCTCATGTTCCTCAAAGAATGTCTCTATCTCCTCGACTGTTCCTTGGTCTTTCTTGTAGAACTCTACTAAAAATAACAACTCGAACAATCTCTCTCTAATCTCTCTTCTTGTCATGTCATCCACCGTATATGTTATTAATCTTCTGCAGGAGCGATCTCTGCAACCTTAACATTAACTGTCTTAACATCAAGTCCAGTCATGCTCTTGATTGTTGTTGAAATCTTATCCTGAACTCTTCCGGAAACCTTTGGAATACTGTATCCAAATCTGATTGTCACGGACAAGTCGATAACAACCTGGTCACCAACAACTTCCATCTTGACACCCTTCGAGCTACCCTTCTTACCAAACCTTCCGGTAATTCCGGTAATACTTGAACCGGTAACTCCCTTGATTCCCTCTACTTCTACAGCAGCAATTCCGGCAATTCCTGCGATAACATCATTAGCAATCTGCACTTCTCCGACACTCTGATTAGTTCCTAATATATCTGCCATGTCATTCACCTCACACTTTCTGCAATATATATGCTGCGGTCTCATGATTCCGCAAGGCATACCTACTCATCCTTATATATACATGTCTATTCTACCACAATTAAGGCACTTTGCCAACAACAAATTTTATCGTCTCACTGCCAGCATAGTCAAGTCGTCAAACTGTGGTGCCTCACCTACAAATTCATCCACATCGCTCTTAAGATGTGTTAACAATTGATTGGAATCTCCGTCTTGTACCTTATTGAGTGATTCAAGAGTTCTATCTGTTCCAAAAAGTTCATCAGAAGCATTTGTCGCCTCTGCAACTCCATCTGTGTAAACTACCAATGCGCCACCTTTCTCCACGTCAAACTCATAATCTTTGTATCTGACGCCTTCCATACCTCCGATAACAAATCCATGCTTGTCCTTCAAAAGCTCAAATCCACCATCGGCTTTCTTGATAATCGGATACTCATGTCCTGCATTGGCCGCAATCACATGACCTGTTGATATTTTCATAATACCCAGCCATACAGTGACGAACATTTCCTCTTCATTATTACTGCATATCGTGTCATTTACCTGCTCCAAAACCGTGGCTGGCGAAGCCTCTGGTCCCGCCATGGTAGCATAATTCTTAACTAAGATTTTAGACATCATCATAAATAGAGCTGCAGGCACTCCCTTTCCGGATACATCCGCCATAACAAGTCCCAAGTGATCATCATCAATCAGGAAGAAATCATAGAAGTCTCCTCCGACTTCCTTGGCAGGTGTCATGGAAGCAAATATATCAATGTCTTTTCTCTCAGGGAATGGAGGGAAAATGTTCGGCAACATATCAGCCTGAATCTTAGTTGCCAATTCAAGTTCTGCACCGATACGCTCCTTCTCAGCTGTAATGGTCGTAATATCACTGATATACTGCTTCATTCTGGCTGTCATAGAAGAAAAGGATTCTGCCAAAACTTGAATCTCGTCTTCTGTGTCATCATTCCACTCGAAATCAAGATCATTTCCTTCAAGACTCTGAACTTTTTGAGTCAATGTCTTCAACTGGCGAACAAGCATAGCTGCTGCCTTCTTGGAGATAATAAATGTAATAATATACAGTATAATAAATATTATTACAAGGACAATTATCATCCCTCTAATCTGATTGTTAGAAGATTTAATAGTATACTCTGTTGACTTTGACAATGTAGATACCAAATGTTCCGTAGGTTGCAAAACCTCGTACTCAGGAATAATTGTCAAAAATGTCCATCCCACAACATCCACAGGCGCATATGCCACATAACTTGGGATACCATCAACACTAAAGTGTGTAACTCCCGTCTCTCCCTTAACTGCTTTTTTGACTAGATTCGCAACCTCTTCCTGACTATTTTTTCTAAGATCTGATACCTTTTC
The DNA here is from genome assembly GCF_000518685.1 of Eubacterium xylanophilum ATCC 35991. Lineage (GTDB taxonomy): Bacteria > Bacillota > Clostridia > Lachnospirales > Lachnospiraceae > Eubacterium_F > Eubacterium_F xylanophilum. The sequence goes on from NZ_JAEB01000016.1 coordinate 11,723, forward strand.
CAGTTCATCTGAAAAAGTTTCACTACTACCTGATGAGAATATAACCTGTCCCCCATCGTCGATCATACATGCATAACCATCTTTACCAACTTTAGTGCTCAAAACCGCCTTTTCGAGCTCATCAAGATACATGCCAGCTCCGGAAACTCCCACAATCTTCTTGTCTTTATAGATAGGAACACCACACATAATTCCAATTCCTGATGTATGTGCATCTCTTGAGAGAGATGTAAAAAATGGTGCCTTGGTCTTCATGGCTCCCTGATACCATGGTCTCTCTGCTGCCTCATATGGCAAAATCTTGCCCTTCTTGTCAAACTTCTTGCCTGATATGTAATCTGCTTGAAGCATAATTCCAGATTCTGTGGCAACATAATTCGACACCATATTCGGATCATTTTTATTTATTGCCAAAAGAGTGTCTTGAATATTTCCAATCAAATCAAGCTCTTTTTTAATCGCAGCTGACTTTTGGTCAGTTTTCGCAGAAAAGAGAAGCTGCATAGAGAGTTTGCCATCCTTCTTTGCATCCGGCAAATCAACCTTTCGAGCTGAGTACTCCGATGGATTGTCATACATACGTCCAACACCATCAGCTACTACTTTTACAGAACTTTGAAACTTCTCTAGTGCTTCACTTGCAGCATCTGCCTTGCTCTCCGCAGATTGCAACAAATTGTCTTTAACCTGATCGATTACAGTATCTGAGGAAATACTCTCAGCATCTTTTCCTGCATTATTACTTGATTGAATAAAAGTCTCTCTCAAATTAAAAATCATCACCAACATAACAATTGCAACTATAAGCAGAGCTCCCTCTGTCAGCAATGCTGCAACACGTGATGTTCTGTCCTGAATTGATTTTTTTATCTTTTTATCCTTTTCCATACCACTTACCTTCTTTCATAAAAACTCTGAATATCTTCACGGATAACCTGGAATTCCTCCGTCAAGATATAATCTTCCATATACAGTTTCCAATCCCCTACCCACTGCATGTAAAGCTGTTCACGCTCACTGCACAATGGTTTGATTCCCGTAAAGAAAAATTTTAATTTTCTCAACTCCTCATATTGCTTATATATCAATGGAGTATCTGTAAACAATGCCACCTGAATACTCCATTTACCGTCACATTTATATTTATCTACAAGACTCTCTAGGTAATCTTTTAAGTCAAGTCCATCTTCCTCAACTTGAATTCTCACAAAAAGCTGAATCTCATCCACATAAGTAATATATTTGCCTTGCTTTTTGCAACCGGATACTACTTCTCCCGCCTCCACTGTACTCCGAATAACATCCGGCGATGCTATATTGTATTGTACTCCGAGTTTATCATATACTTTCTTTCCAAATGGAATTATCTCCGCCGGCAAGTATACAAGTCCCGCATCTTTTTTTTGAACAGGTTTGATAAGGATGCCCTCTGAATACTTTTCACATCTCTTCTTCTGATAACTGTTAAACATATTTTCTGCAAGAAAACTGCCAATTCTGAATCCCACCGGTATCATTCCCTTTTTCTGGCATGTTTTCTGCGTCATGTCATGAAATGTCACTGCGTGAACAAATATCGATGTGGGCTCCATCGACTCTATAATTCTAAATGTATAATCAACCAATGCTTTGGATAACCCATATCCTCTATATCTGTGATTAAGTATCTGAGATGCCGGCTCAATATATGTATCCCCGCAATCAGAATAAGATAGAATCTCTATTCCTCCAATTCCACCTTCCACTTCCGCCACAAAAATATCGCACCCACCGGACTCAACCTTTGCCCGAAGTTTTTCTTTATCATAAAAAAACTTCTTGAAGTAGCTGTCGCCGTACTCATCTCGCACACAATTCATAACCCCTTCCTCATCACCATATCGGAAAGGTCTCATGATAAAAATTTGCTTTTTCCCAGTTTTGCGTTCCGTCAGTTCGACTCTCTCTGTATCAATCTCTAACTCAATCAACTTTTTCATGCTAACCACACTTTCTCATTTCCATACTCTAATCCATCTAAAGCTCCACAATCAAGTTATTAACCCCAAGCGTTCGCTTGTATAATATAGCCTTGCTCTTTTTATCTATCATTCTGATCCCCATCGACATGTTCTCAAGCATTTCTTCCGGAGTCATATTGGCCTCCCGTTCACGATACCACTCTATAGGATCGAACATTTTTCCGCCACATCTGATTCTAATAATAATACTACTATTATTATATATCATTATCCTCACATCTTCAAACATCTTGTTGTTATTCTCGAGACATTTCTCACCACAAATAACCAACAACTCCTCCAGTGCAAGACTTAACTGCATCACCAGCTTAGGAGAGAAATCTTTGTCTTCAAAAAACTCTTCAACTTGCCTAGATGCTTCCACTGCACCATCCTTATCACCGGGCACAGAAAATGCTATTACTTTATTTCCATCAATCTCCTCAAGCAACAACACGCTTTTTTTCTCAGGATTCTTCTTTCTTTTCATATTTGCAAGACCAAACATCACAGCGATGGTCAAAAGCTCGCCAAGTACGAATGAGGACATATACCATTTTCCAAGGCCTACCCCCACCAGAACATTTACAAGCATTACAACAAATAAAAATGCTCTGCAGAATGTCAATGCAAGTGAAATTCCCACTTCCCTGACGGTGGAGTAATAGAATATATAAATATTCAGAACCGTGGATGGTATCATGCTAAGCGCAGCAAACCATATGGCAATTGTTCCATCAGAAAATATATTAGTTGTCCTTATACCGAAGAAGTGGAGTAGTGGATATGCAAATGCCATTATTAGTATTGCAACACTTACAATTAGTATCAGGGAATATTTCGTCACCTGTCTCATAGTTGTCTTGATACTCAAATAGTCTTTTTCACCATAGAAAACACCTATCAAAGGAACGATGGTTTGTCCCGGTCCAAACACAACAGCGCTTGCAAAGTTAAGGATTGTACATGCCACGGCAAATTCACTTGCTGCATCTCTTCCAAGAATTGACAGCACCGTCGCGTTAATCATCATGGTTCTCGCCATATTGCAGAGATTGTTGAGTCCGGAAGGTGCTCCTGTTCGACAAGTATAAATTACATATCGGAGTATATTATCGGCACTTGGAATTCGTGGGACTATCTGTCGATTTTTGCCGAAGAAAAGTATTCCTATTCCTAGTATATTGGCCGTCCCCGTTCCAAGTGTATTGGCTATCGCCACACCCTTTAATCCCATACCGAGTTTCAAAAAAATGATCAGCAAAACTATATCAACCAAAGCCATGGCTCCAAAAATCAGCATGGTAACCTGGGCTCTTCCATCAACTCTCAGAAAATTAAACGGAAAATACATAAGGGTGGTGAGAAAACCAAATATTATAGTTATCAATGCATAGCTTCTCATAAAAGCATATAATGTCTCATCTGCCCCCAATAAGAATAAGATAGGTCTTAAAAAGATTATTATGACAACAGAAACAACGATAGGTACAATTATTGATGTTGCAAAAGCAAATGCCTCATATTCTCCTACCGTCTTATCATCTCCTCTTCCCATGGCTACCGATGCAATAGTCGATGCGCCTATATTGATCAAGCAGCCAAACATCGCATATAGAAATGTAAATGATGTGAGGATATTCATCGCTGTCAGGGCGTCCTTTCCCAAACACTGTCCTGCCAACAGAGTATTTACAAATCCAACTATCGTCGATCCCAGTATCCCCAGTATTGTTGGGATAATGTATTTCTTAATTGTTTGTTGGATAAATCTGTTACTATTATTCATGTTATTTACCCCGTTTTAACTGATAATTCCTTTCGTGCCACTATTATATATTTCGGCATAGAAACCATTTTTCTTTATCAATTCCTCATGTTTTCCTTGCTCGATGACATTTCCGTCTCTCATGACCAATATTTGATCAGCATTTTTAATTGTTGAGAGCCTATGCGCCACGATAAAGCTTGTCCTTCCAGCCATAAGTTCCATAAACGCACCCTGGATTTTCATCTCCGTTCTGGTATCTATCATGGATGTGGCCTCATCGAGTATCAGAATAGGCGGAATCTTGACCATAATTCTGGCTATACTTAAGAGCTGTCTTTGCCCCTCCGAAAGTTTGACTCCGGTCTCGCCAATTATAGTATCATATCCCTTGGGAAGACGTTTGATAAAGCTGTGGGCATGGCTCTTCTTAGCTGCAGCAATCATATCTTCTTCAGAGACATCAGGATTTCCATAGAGGATATTATCCCTGACAGTTCCATCCACAAGCCATGTTTCCTGAAGAACTATTCCAAACTTGCTTCTTATATCCTGTCTTGAACTGTTATATATGCTCTCCCCATCAATCAATATATCTCCTTTGTCCACATCGTAGAATCTCATGAGAAGGTTCATAAGTGTTGTCTTTCCACATCCTGTTGGACCAACAATGGCGATATGTTGCCCCTTCTCCGCTTTAAACGAAAAGTTTTCTATGAGCTTCTTGCGGGGGTCATATGAGAAACTCACATCCTCAAATTCCACACTTCCACTTTGATTGTCGGCTTTTTCTCCTACAGACTCTAAATCTGTCTCCTCTTCTTCTTCGAGAATCTCCACAACTCTTCCGGCACAAGCAAGAGAATTCTGAAGTTCCGTAAACACTCCTGAAATCTCGTTAAATGGCTTAGTATACTGATTGGCATAACTCAGAAAACATGTCAACTGTCCCACACTTATTCCGCCATTAATAGCAAGAATCGCCCCAACAATTCCAACTCCCGCATATACAAGACTATTTACAAATCTGGTTGCCGGATTTGTGATAGATGAGAAAAATATTCCTTTCAGAGAACAATTCCTAAGTTTCTCATTGGTCTCGTCAAATCTCTCTATAGCTCGGTCCTCATAACCAAAAACCTTTACTTCCTTGGGATTAGCTATTATCTCCTCCACTATAACTGTCTGGTCGCTCCTTATCTTGGATTGCTCTGAAAACAGCTTATATGTTCTCTTGGCGATGAAACTTGCCGCCACAAAGGAAACAGGAGTAAGCAAAACTACAATCAGAGTAACCGAGACATTGATTGTAAGCATCAGCACCAGCGTGCAAATTATGGTTATAAGGCTTGTGAAAAATTGTGAAAATCCAATCAAAAGTCCCTCCGCAATCTGATCTATATCAGCAATTATGCGGCTGACAATATCACCTGTTGGATGCTTATCAATATAATTAACCGGAAGCCTCTGAAGTTTAACAAAAGTTTCCTCTCGCAAGCGCCTGACAACCTGATAAGTCATCTTGTTGTTGCATATTCCAACTATCCACTGCGCAACAAAAGAAATCGCAATTCCAATGACAATCAATAAAATCTTATACTTTATTGATTGAAAATCAACTTTACCTGCACCTATAATTCTATCTATTATTTCACCTGTAATTATAGGAATATACAGAGCTATCCCTACATTTACTATAGATAATATAAGAGAAATAATCAGATATATTCTCTCTTTTTTTATTACGGAAAGAAGCTTCTTTATAATCATTGATCTACTCATAATTAAGTGCCTCCTCTCCGTACTGCGAAACGAATATTTCCCTATAAATGTCACAATTTTTCAGGAGTTCTTCGTGACTATCACTGCCAACCATCTGACCATCTTCTAGGACAATTATATTATCGACATCAATCAGGGAGCCGGTACGCTGTGATATTATAACAAAACTTTTATCTTTATACTGATTAAAAAGATTATTTTTAATCCTGGCTTCAGTCAGATAATCGAGAGCTGAAAAGCTGTCATCTAAAACCAAAATATCAGATTTTGCCACCAATGCTCTTGCAATAGAGAGTCTCTGCTTTTGACCACCCGAGAAATTATTTCCACCTCTCTCAACCAATGTATCAAGCCCGTCCGCTGCTCTGACAAACTCAGCTGCATCTGCTGTCTCTAGAGCTTTCCATATCTCCTCATCTGTGACGTTCTCCCTTGCAAGCTTCATATTACTCCTAACTGTTCCATAGAAGAGAACTGCTTTTTGTGGGACAAGACTAACCTTTCCGCTAATCTCTATCCCCGGATTATCGTAGAAACCCGCCAATAAGTTGACTATTGTAGTCTTTCCGGCGCCGGTTCCACCAACTATTCCGAGTTTTTTCCCTCTCATAATCTCAAAAGAAATATCCCGTAGCGAGTCCTCACTTGCATCCTGATATCTAAATGTCATATTTTTCGCTGACACCAACATCTCACTCTGATTATTCTTGTCAGCATCTTTATTGATTAATTCATAATCAAATACATCCTGTATTCTGTTTCCCGAAGCAATCGCCTTGGTGATTGATAGAATGAGATTTGCAAGCTTTACAAGCTCCACAAGAATGCTTGCCATATAATTAACCAAAGCTACTACTTGCCCCTGAGTCAGAACTCCTGTGTCAACCTTAACTGCCCCTGTCCACAGAAGTACCACTAAACCGCCATTTACAATAGCAAATGTCATTGGGTTCATTAAACTGGCCATTCGTCCGGCTTTGACCTGAAAATTATAATATCTCTCATTTTTTTTCACAAAGGATTCTATCTCCTCTTGCTCCTTATTAAACGCCTTTATAACCCTAACACCCAAGAGAGTCTCCCTTGTCTTTCGCAAGATATCATCTAAACTCTCCTGTACTGCTTTGTAATTCTTAATTCCAACCATCATGATACCGAATACCACCAATGAAAGGCATAGAATCACAATCAGAAAAATCAATGATTCCCTAAAATCAATGGTAAAGGCCATAACCATAGCCCCCACCACGACAAATGGCGACCGAAGAAATAGTCTCAGCACCAGATTTACACCTGACTGAACCTGATTTACATCGCTCGTCATCCTTGTTATAAGCTTATCCGTGCCTATTCCCGTAATATCGGCATACGTAAGCTTCTCAATATGTCTAAAAAGAGCGGACTTAATGTCCGCAGCAAAACCCACCGCCGCCTTCGCCGCAAAGTACTGGGCTGTTAGGCTAGCTGTCAACCCAATTGCCGCAAGGGCAAGCAATATGCCGCCCATTTTCCAGACATAACTAATGTCTTTGTTTGCTATGCCCACATCAATAAGAGACGCGATTACAAGAGGGACAAAGAGCTCTAGCGTCGCCTCAAACAGCTTAAAAAGGGGGGCTATTATAGATTCCTTTTTGTAGGGTCTAATAAATCTTAAGAGTTTTCTCATGGCATATCTCCCTATTTATCATATATCCACTATTCTGTCTTAAATGCCCAAAGCTTATTGAGAATAAAATTGACAGGAATTGAAATTATCAAGCTGAGCAGTGGCGCAATCTCCTCCGGAATTCCACATACGCCAACCCATAGAATAGCAAGTAAATTGTTAAGTATTAAACCGGTAAATCCATATGAAACATAACTCTTCATAAGCGACTTGAAGAAGCTTCTCTGCTGCCCTTCTTCCACGGTAAATACGAATTTATTGTTCAGAATAAATGATACAAATACACTGATAATCCAAGCAATAATATTTGCCACATATACTCTCATTGGTGTCCCAAATACAACATCCGCGAGTATCCCTGTTCGCTGAAAAAGCTTTAGACATCCCAAGTTAATCAAAAAAGAAAAAATAGTATTCCACACACCCACAATTCCAAATCGCACAAATTGCAGAAGCGCCTCCCACTTTTCCTCACTAAAATCGATGTGGAAAATCTTGAATATTAATCCAAAAACTCCTCGGACAATCTTTTCTATTATTTCCCACAAAAATGTTCCTATTGATTTCTTCTCTTCGTTCATGACTTAAACCATCCGTTAAAAGTTTATTCTCTCTTCTTCCACAACCAGCGGTCGTCTGGTGACCTTGGTGCTCACATTCATTATATACTCGCCCAGAAGTCCTATGAAGAACAACTGGATGGAACCAAATATCAGAATTCCCAACAAAACCGGTGCCATACCGGCTACAAAGCGGTCCCAATAAATGATTTTCAATACCAAGTATACAAGAGCTATCACTATACTTATTCCAGATAAGATAAAGCCAAGGAATGAAGCGATTCTCATCCCCACTTTGGTATATGATGTGAAACTAAGCATTGCCGCATCATAGAGGGTATACCAGTTATTGTGAGTTTTTCCCGCTCTTCTCTTCTCCTGCTGATAAGGGATTTCTTTTCTCTCCGGTCCAAGCTCAGCAACGATTCCTCGAAGAAATGGTGCCGGATCATCTAAGTCTCTCAACACATCCATAAATGACTTGTCATATAAGCCAAATCCGGTAAAATGCTCTATCTGTTCAACAGAAGACATTTTCTTAATCATCTTGTAGTATACAGAGCGCAGGAAGTACATGATAGGATTTTCCTTGCTACTTGTCTTAACTCCAATAACGATTTTATAGCCATTTTCCCATTCCTCAACAAACTTAGGAATCATATCTATAGGATCCTGGAAATCGCAGCAAAGGTTAATGGTACAATCTCCCGTAGTCTGACACATACCATAGTAAGGCGAGTTAAACTGTCCAAAATTCTTGGTATTAAATATAGCCTTAATCTTTTTATTCTTACTGCAAATATATCTCAACTTATCTCTTGTTGAATCAGTAGAGGCGTTGTCTATAAATAGTATCTCATAGTCATAATTAGGCAAATCCTTCTCAAACATAGCTACAACAGCTTCGCTGATTGGTATTACATTCTCTTCCTCATTAAAACAAGGAATCATAATTGAAATAGTTTTCATAATTCATCACTTTCTAATAAATTTATATTTGTTCAAGCATATCAATATACATATTCTTTGCAAGTTCCTCCCTAGGAAGAAATGGAGCTAAGTCCTCAAGCGGTGGGCTCACAATAGTTCCGTCCGGTAACCTTTTCGCACTGCTCTTAGGTTCCCAAACCTGCTCTGTATCCGTGAAAATCTCACAAAAAGCATAGCCTTTTTCTGCTAACGTTTTATCAACTGCCTCCTTCATCTCCTTGTTGGAATGAGCAGAGTAATATGGATATCCAAACGCCGCTGCAATCTTTTCAAAGCTTGGGAATGACAAATCCCCCGATTCCGGTCCGATTCCCACCTTGCTATGATTGCTAAAAAGATTATTTTGTGTAATTCTAATCGAATGATATCCCTGATTATTAATCAGAAATATCTTAACAGGCAGCTTATTAGTCACAATAGTCTGGAGTTCCTGCAAATTCATCATGATGGAACCATCTCCCTCCAAACAAATTGTATCTTTATTTCCGCCGGCAACACATACTCCAACTGCAGCCGGTAGGCCATATCCCATGCTGGCTATCGCGCTATTAATAATGAATTTTGTGTCTTTTTTTATGACATAATTTTGGTGTCCAACAACGCAACAAGCTCCGTTTGATACGGCTGTTAAACTGCTCTCAGGAAGGGAGCTACTAAGATAATTAACAAAGGCAAATACATTGGCTGTCTCACCATTTTCCTCCCAATGTCTAGGCAAAACTGCAGGATAATCTCTCTTCCAATCCTGACAAATCTTGGTCCACTCCAAGTCCTTATTCTGGAATATCGGAGCACCTTCCTTCTTCGCCTCCTCAATCATCTTCCTTATAAAATCACCTGCATCAGCATGGATAGGCATATCAACATGAATCGTATGCTTCTTCATCTCTTCTCTGTCAATATCCACCATAATAACCTTGGCTTCTCTAGCCCAAGTTCCCCAGTCGTATCCAACCTGTCTAATGGAAATTCTTGTACCTATCGTTATCAATAAATCAGAGTTTTGAACAGCAAAATTTCCCGGTCTATCCCCCATATTGCCGCCTCTTCCCACATATAGAGGATTATCTGTCTCTATGAGATCGATAGAGTTCCAATATGTCACTACCGGAACATTTAACAGCTTTACTAACTCCAGAAAATCCTCTCTGGCTCCTGCCAAATGAATACCATAACCTGCGTAAATAACAGGTCTACTAGCTTTCTTAATCTCATCAATTACATCTTTGATTACAGATCGTTCTACAGGTGTAGGATTTTCTTCTTTATCTTCTTCTGGATCATATCCTCTGAGATTATCTGTCTCTATGGTAGCTCCCTGGAAATTAACAGGGATATCCAGCCAAACAGGACCTGGTCTTCCCGCTTTGGCAAGATAATAGGCTTTCTCAAGTGCGTATCTGATATCCTCTGGATCTTCTATCATAACAGCATATTTGCACATATTATCTACGGACTTCACAATGTCATACTCCTGATCACCAAGAGCTCTGAGTTTCGCACCCGTAGCCTTCTCCTCATATCTACTTGTTGTGTCATATCGCACCTGTCCGGAAATAACAAACATAGGTATACTATCAAGCCATCCCCCTACAACTCCGGTTATGGCATTAGTTCCGCCGGGGCCTGTAGTTACACACAGAGCTGCCATCTTATTCTCCACTCTGGCATAACTCTCGGCAGCTATAGCAGCTCCCTGCTCATGATGAGTATATGTACAATGCAATCCATCCTTGTGTCCAAAAGCATCATTGAGATGCATGGCACCTCCCCCAACAACTGTAAAGAGGTCTGTGATTCCATGACTCACAAGAAAGTCTGCAACATAGTCAGCTAATCTCGTTTTCATATTATTCTCCTTTTAATAATCTTGGTTTTACTGCTCTACAGCTTCCTTGATTATTTTGGCCATATAGTCAAGTTTTTCATCTGTCATTCCAGGATATACACCAATCCAGAATGTGTTATTCATAATTCTATCTGTCACTTCAAGATTTCCTACAACTCTGTACTTGGAGCTGTCTCCTCTGTACTCATCGAAGCAAGGCTGCTTAACAATATTTCCCGCGAACAGCATACGTGTCTGAACTCCGTGGTTCTCGATATACTGAACAACCTTATTCTTATCAACGCCTTCCTTGCATGTGATAAGGAATCCGAACCATGATGGTTTAGAGTTTGGACATGGCTCAGGGAGGATAAGTTTGTCCTCTGTTCCCTTGAGCGCCGCCAACAATCTATCAAAATTATGTCTTCTTCTCTCAACAAATGTTGGGAATTTCTCCAACTGTGCACAACCCACAGCGGCCTGCATATCAGTTGCTTTCAAATTATATCCAAAATGACTATATACGTATTTGTGATCATATCCCAGTGGAAGCTCACCGTACTGCTTATCAAATCTATGACCACATAGATTGTCTCTTCCCGATGGGCAAACGCAATCTCTTCCCCAATCTCTGAGAGATCGAACTGCCTTATGAATAATTGGATTGTCAGTATATACTGCTCCACCCTCACCCATAGTCATGTGGTGTGGAGGATAGAAACTTGATGTTCCAACATCTCCGATTGTTCCAGTCAATTTTTCTTCACCGTTTATAGTATATGTTGATCCGAGAGCATCGCAGTTATCCTCAACAAGCCACAATTCATGCTTGTCACAAAACTCCTTGATTGCTCCAAGATCCCATGGATTTCCAAGTGTATGGGCAATCATAACCGCCTTTGTTTTGTCAGATACAGCTTCTTCCAACGCATTGACATCAATGTTATACTGTGGAATAGTCATATCCACAAATACCGGAACAGCACCGTACTGGATAATCGGAGCGATTGTGGTTGGGAAACCAGCTGCTACTGTTATAACCTCGTCACCCGGCATGATTCTTCTATCGCCCAAGAGATGGGAAGTCAAAGCCATAAATGCCAACAAGTTCGCCGATGAACCCGAGTTCACAAGTGAACAATACTTAACTCCCAAGTATTTAGAAAAATCTGCCTCGAATTTATCTGTATATCTTCCCGATGTGAGCCAAAACTCGAGGGAACTATCTACGAGATTTACCATCTCCTCATGTCCATAATAGCGAGAAGCATAAGGGATTCTATCTCCTTCTTTGAATGGCTTCTCCTGATTGTGAAACTTGTCATGATAAGCCTTTACTTCCTCCAAAATCTGCTGTCTTGCCTGGTCTTCTGTCATATTCTCAAACATTTTATCTTCCTCCTAAAAATTCATTTATCTGTTTATCCATAATCTCTGGAATATTTCCATTGTCAAAGTATACTTTGGTCCACTCCACCGTTTTGTCAAGTGCTTCAGACACTGACCATCTCGGTCTCCAACCAAATGTTGTTTTGAGTTTTGAACAATCCAACTTAAGGAAATTTGCCTCGTGAGGGCCACCATCATACTGGTTTACCCACTTCATTCCCTGTCCAAACTTCTCCACAAACATATCAACAAGATCACCTGTAGTTACGCAATCCACCTCGTCTGGACCCACATTATAATATCCCTGTAATTCATGGTTTTCATACTGTTCTTTGACAATCATGAGATAGGCAACAACCGGCTCAAGCACGTGCTGGTATGGTCTAGTGGAAAATGGATTTCTAATGATAATATCCCGCTTAGCCTCAGCGGCTCTAACACAATCAGGTATAATCCTATCGTTTGCAAAGTCTCCACCACCAATAACATTCCCCGCTCTCGCAGTTGAAACAGCCACTCTGTCATCTGTGAAGAATGAATTTTTATAGCTGTGTGTCACAAGTTCCGAACAGGATTTACTGTTGGAATATGGGTCATAGCCATCTAGCGGCTCATTTTCTCTATATCCCCACTCCCATTCTTTGTTCTCATATACCTTATCTGTTGTGACATTGAGAAAACTCTTAACCGACTGGGTAAGGCGAACGCATTCGCATATATTCACTGTTCCCATTACATTGGTCTCATATGTATAAACCGGATCTTTGTAAGAGTCACGTACAATAGGCTGTGCAGCAAGATGAATCACGATCTCCGGCTGAACTTCCTCAAAAACTTTCATGAGTTTATCTCTGTCTCTTATATCTCCGATTATAGAATTCATCTTGTCTTCTACTCCTGCCATAGAGAAGAGATTGGGATTAGTCGGCGCCTCAAGAGAGTAACCTGTCACCTTCGCCCCTGCCATAACCAGAGTTCTGCACATCCAAGTTCCCTTAAAACCTGTATGTCCGGTTATCAGAATATTTTTGTCTTTAAAAAAACTTAAGTCAATCATTATATCCAACCTTTCAAAGAATTATTTCCAAAGCTTCCAAGGAGCATTTCCTGACTCCCACATTTCTTCCAGCTTCATCCTATCGCGCTGCGTGTCCATGCACTGCCAGAATCCTTGGTGTTTTCTGGCAACAAGCTGTGATTCTGAAGCAAGTCGCTCAAGCGGAGCCTTCTCAAACACAGTATCGTCCCCGTCGATATAATCAAAAATCTGAGGTTCCAAGACGAGAAAACCTATGTTTATAAGACCACCGTCATCATTGGACTTCTCTCTAAATGCAGTGACGATGTCATCTTCTCTCACATCCAATACGCCAAATTGCTGTCCCACATTGTAAGAACTCATGGTAGCAATCTTGCCGTGCTTTTTGTGAAAGTCGATCAAATCATTGATATTAATATTGCTGATTCCATCTCCATATGTGAGAAGGAATGTCTCGTCTCCAACGTATTTCTTGATTCTCTTGACGCGGCCTCCCGTCATAGTCTTGAGGCCTGTGTCCACGATAGTCACCTTCCAAGGTTCTGCGATGTTATTATGAACAACCATCTCTCCACCTTTGGTATAGTCAAAAGTTATATCACTATTATGAAGATAATAGTCCGCAAACCACTCCTTTATTACGTGCTGCTTATACCCCGCACATATGATAAATTCATTGATTCCATAATGTGAAAACACCTTCATAATATGCCATAAAATAGGTTTCTCACCGATCTCAATCATAGGTTTGGGTTTGAGGACACTCTCCTCTGATATTCTTGTTCCAAATCCACCCGCCAACAATACTGCTTTCATATGTTATACCTCCAATTCAGTTTCAATTTTTCTGGTTTTTATGTGCTTTACAATCGCTATTATACCAGACACAAACAGCCATAGCTGTATTATAATAAGCCCAAGATGATATCCAAATATATCATTCAGAATACCTTGAACAGAATATGTTATGAAAAATATTCCGATCATCATTATCCAATCATATCTTCCTCTCTCTTTTGCATTGAGAAAAGCTATGATAGCTGGAATCATATAGAGCAGACAATAGTATTCAGAGTGACCCGGAAGGATAATCAATACAACACAGACACTCATTATCTTCTTCCACTTTTCCTCCCAGAATAAAGGAGCGACAATGAGAACGGCGCAAACAATAAATGTCATTATCCTGGCAACTATCAATAGCATATCTAATGATTGTATGCCATCAGCTCCTTTAATCATAACGGCATAGTGTAGTAGAAAACTTTTGTTTGTACAGCCATCTAATAACGCATATCTACTCATATTTAACTGTATATTGCTTATCATCTGCAGAATATTTGCGAATCCACCCTTAAAAAACAAGAATGGTAATATTCCCACAACTATAAAATACAGGCATACTTTTACGCAATCAATCCACCTTTTCTTGTACAAAAGAACGATTCCGAGAAATGCAGGCGTTATCTTAAATGCCGCCGCCATGGCCAAAGCAATGAGAGCCATTTCCCTCAACACCTTATTCTCGCTGTCATTGTAATATAAGAAAAATATTACGAGAATTGAAGTAAATAGTATTGTATTTCCTCGCTCAATTGCATATAAAACAGGCGCAGATAATATGATGGCAAAGGCAGTAAGTGCCTTGATATGATTCTCACCCTGCTTTACAGTTCGAATCAGCTCATATAACAACAATAATACTATTATAGTTGCAATGATGAGAATTATCATAAAACTAGGGTCTGCATACATAGTTTTAAATGAATTAATCTTCTCATATGCTTTAATATCTACAAGACGAGACATGAAATACATCAACATGTAAGTAAGCGGTGGATAGGATTTTTCGCCCAATCCCGAGTATACTGTATTGTGATATACATCTCGCCCGCTACTGTAGCCGGCTACATTAAACGCATCGGCCATAAAATCACTGCATTTTTGAAAAAAAATGTCAAACTGCGTTCCGCCTTTTCCCTCGGCAAAAAGCAAAATAGCCCATACTATAAATGATAAAAACGTTACTACCACAAAGAAATATGCATATCTTTCTTCTAACAAACGCTCAATCAAACTCTTTTTTGAGTTAAACTTTTTGTTATTCAAATCATTATTATTCATATAGTCTCCATATGTCTTCATTATATTGTTTTATAGTTCTGTCTGAGGAGAAAAAGCCTGCCTTGGCAATATTAACAAGCATCTTCTTCGCCCAGTCCTGACGGTTTTCATAGTCCCTATAGGCCTCTTCTTTTTTGGCTACAAACTCACTATAATCCGGGAATGTCATAAACCAATCCTTAGTAAGTAGCTCGTTATAAAGCCTCTCTAGGCACTTCTTCTTGCCGATTTTGAGCATTTTTTTGCTCACGATAAAGTCTACAGCTCTCTTCAGATCCGGATCCTTATCGTAGTAATCCTTGGAGCAATAGCTTCCATCTTCATATCTCTTGATGACGACATCACTCTTCTCTCCAAAGATGTAAATATTCTCATCGCCAACCAGCTCATGAATTTCCACATTAGCTCCATCGTCTGTACCTAACGTCACAGCTCCATTGAGCATAAATTTCATATTACCGGTTCCACTGGCCTCCTTTGATGCTAGGGAAATCTGCTCCGATATATCGCAAGCAGGTATCATCTTCTCAGCCAATGTGACATTGTAATTTTCTACCATAATAACTCGGAAATATTTTCCCACTTCTTCATCCTTTTCTATCAACTTCTGAAGGCATAGAATAAGATGTATTATATCCTTTGCAATGGTATAAGCAGGTGCTGCTTTGGCACCAAAAAACATTGTAATAGGAGTTTTCGGAATATTTCCACTCTTAATCTCTAGGTACTTATGTATCGCATAGAGCGCATTCAGCTGTTGGCGCTTATACTCATGAAGTCGCTTACTCTGAATATCAAAAATCGACTTTGAGTTGACATAAACGCCTTGCTTTTCCTGAAGATACATGGCAAGTTCAACTTTCTTGCGCTTTTTAATCTTCAAGAGTTTAGTCAAAAACTTCTCATTGTCTACATACTTAAGAAGCTTCTCCAACTCATCTGCATCACTCTTAAATCCCTCTCCGATCTTATCAGTAATCAACCGAGTCAGTTCAGGATTGCAGTGAATCAACCATCTTCTAAAAGTTATACCATTGGTTTTATTGTTAAATTTTTCCGGATATAACTTGTAAAAATCCTTTAATTCGTTATTCTTCAAAATCTCTGTATGAAGGTAAGCAACGCCGTTAACGCTGTGTGAATAGTGAATATCCATCCTCGCCATATGAATTGTATCATTGGCATCTATAATAGCCACTTCCTCATTGTCATACTTTTCCTTAACAAGCTGATCCAATCGCCTTATAATAGGCAAAAGCTGTGGTGCCACTCTCTCAATAAAGTGTATTGGCCACTTTTCCAGGGCTTCTGCAAGTATCGTATGATTTGTATATGCACAAACCTCCGTCACAATCTTAGCCGCCTCATCAAACTCTATACCTTCTTTCATGAGGAGCCTAATCAACTCCGGTATAACCATTGACGGATGTGTATCATTAATCTGTATCGCCACATAATCGGCCAAATCCCGGAGGTTGCTTCCCCTCTCTTTCGCCTCGTCAAGAATTAACTTTGCACCCGCGCTCACCATGAAATACTGCTGATAAACTCTCAACAGTCTTCCTTCATCATCGCTATCATCAGGATACAAAAAGAGCGTTAAATTCTTTTTAATATTGGTCTTATCAAAATCAATTTTTTTGCTAATAAGACTCTCTTTCACACTATCCAAATCAAAAAGATGTAACCTATTAGTTCTATTATTGTATCCGGTTATTAAAATATCATACATATGTGCCTTAACCTTAAAATCAGCAAATTTCACCGTATAATACTTATTCATATCAATCAGGCAACTCTTCTTAGTAAGCCATACATCAGGGATTTCCCTCTGTAGCCTCTTCTTAAATACCTGGTGAAATAGTCCGCAATGATAATTTAAACCTATTCCATCTCCAGGCAATCCCAGAGTCGCAATGGAATCCAAAAAACAAGCAGCAAGTCGGCCAAGTCCACCATTCCCGAGAGATGGCTCATTTTCAATCTCCTCGATGTCTTCTATATTTTTTCCGACATCTTGTAATTCTTGCTTGACTTCATCATAAATCCCTAGATTTATCATGTTATTACCTAACAATTTACCGATCAAAAACTCTGCAGATATATAATACAACTTCTTCTTTCCATTATTGCTTTCCTTCTCGGCCCCCATCTCCGAGGTCATCTTTAACAGGGCATAATAAATCTCTTTGTCGCTGCATTTTTCTAACTTTTTTCCATATTCCTTTTTAACGTACTTTGAAAGCATCAATATTACCATCCTTTTTCAACAAATTACTTAGAAAGCTGTTTCTTCTTCCACTCCACAGTCCTTCTTATCCCCTCTTCGAAGCTGATTTCCGGCACAAAACCGGTATCTTCGGTCAACTCGCTTATATCAGCACAAAGATACATGACTTGTTTATCATAATACTCAACTTCCCCAAATCTAATCTCCATATCAGGAGAAACTGCATCTCTGATGTCCTCTATATACTCGCTCAGCCTGCGTTCCTTGCCGCCACCAATAGGATAAACTCGCCCATTCTTCCCATTTTCAAGAAGCAAGAAGATGGCTCTCGCAACATCGTCACAATATATATAATCCCATAGTTGTTCCGCCTTGGTATACCTAGGCGACTCGCCGGAAAGCATGGACACAATCCCCGACATAACCATAGTTCTATCCTTGTCATATGGACCATATACGCTGAGAATTCTAGTCCATATATGTCTTATATTATACTCATTACACATTGCTCTGCTCATAGACATGGCACAGGACTTGGTAATTCCATATCCCGTCTCAGGATTTGCCGGCATATCAGCAGAAATCTTAGTTCCCTCCGGAAGTCTACCGCACTCCGCTTGCGAACCGGCACCGAGAAAGACCTTGCAATTCATCTTGCGGGCAGCTTCTACTAAATCTAGCGTATATCTGACATTTTCCAACTGCCCATATAAATTATTGCGTGATCCTCCATATGTTCCATCCCAAGCCAAATGCACTACAGCATCAACGCTCTGTTCAATCAAACGGGGGAGTTTGCTATAACTATCTATATTACACTCTATAACCTTCGCATTTTCAGCGTTCTCAGGAATTACATCTCTCGCTCCGCCTTCTCTGACAACTGCAAAGGTCTGAATTCCTCTCTCACAGAGAAACCTCAACAACGCACGACCTATCATCCCTGACGCACCCGTCACCAAAATGCTGTTAATACTATTTTTCACACTATAATCTCTAATCACGTAACTGATTCCATCCTCAACTATTTTTTCACTCTCACTGATTAGACTCCATCTATCCATCTCGCGTCCCTTGACAAAGAATGCATCAGCAGGTCTCAAACCATCCACAATCGTAATAATAATCTCATCTATACAATCATCAAATAACTTATATATACTTTCCCCGCCAATAACAAATATTTTACGTCCCCTTGCATTAGCAGCTAAATATTCGATAACCTTTTCTTTGTTTTCAAATATTAGCAAATTGGGATAATCGCACTCTTTTCTGAGACGCGGAACATTTTCCTGTGTTAATACTATATTGAGCCTTCCGGGAAGGGGCTTGCCACCGGGAAAACTCTCTAGGGTTTTTCTCCCCATTATAATGATATTTCCCATGGTTTGCTCTTTGAAATTATCCATATCTTTTCTGAGATGATATAATAATTCTCCCTGATAGCCAATTCCCCAGTTTTTATCTACCGAGACAATAGCTTTCATACTCGGAAGGTAATGTTCCCTTGACAAATATTCCGTCCTCCCTATACTCTTCTATCTCCAAGTTTCCGTATTTGCGAATAACCTGAATCTTTCCGGCATCGCTATAATCAAAAACTTTTTCTATCTCAATATATGATTGATCGAGAATCTCTCTTATGCCATCAAGCATCTCATCAAGGCCAAATCCCTGCTTGGCTGATATGTAATGCGAAGACTCGCTTCTTGTGTCTTTTCGAGGTTTCTCGCTAATCTCTGCATCCATCTTATTAAACGCCGTGACTATAGGCTTGTTCCTAACTTCCAACTCATCAAGAGTATCATAAACCACATCCATCTGAGTTTCGTAGTTCGGATTGCTTGCATCAACCACATGTAATATGAGATCCGCATACTTAGCTTCCTCCAAAGTACTTCTGAATGCTCGTATGAGCTGATGAGGCAACTTATTGATGAATCCAACAGTATCTGTCATAAGAATCTTTTTGCCATTCTCATACTCATACTGCCTTGTAGTTGGATCTAGCGTGGCAAAAAGCATGTCTTCTTCGAGAACAGATGCATCTGTTAACTTGTTTAGAAGAGTGGATTTGCCGGCATTGGTATAACCAACTATGGCCACAGTCTGAATCGATCCCTTTTCGCGCTGTTTGCGCATAGTATCTCGATTGCTGACAACGGACTTTAGTTGCTTGTTGATAAAAGAAATCCTGTCATGTATAAGTCGACGATCCATCTCCAACTTTTTCTCACCGGGACCTCTCGTTCCTATTCCTCCAACTCCACCTCCTGCTGCACTTCCTCCAATCCTCGAAAGAGACTTTCCGAGACCGGTAAGCCTGGAGGCTCTATATCTAAGTTGCGCAAGCTCTACTTGAAGTTTTCCCTCATTAGTTGCCGCATGAGCAGCAAATATATCTAGTATAAGAACTGTTCTATCAATAACCTTGCATCCAAGTTCATCCTGAAGGTTACCCAGCTGCGCCGGAGATAATTCATCGTCGCATATCACCGTATCTGCGCCCCATATGTGCACAAGTTCACGCAGCTCTTCAACCTTGCCTTTTCCAATATAAGTAGCCACATGGATGCGATCACGGCTCTGAATCAATCTGCCTACACAGACAGCACCAGCAGTTTGTGAGAGTTCCTCCAACTCATCGAGGGAACTCTCAACATCACTTCCGTCATCTACATCCACTGCCACTAATATGACTTTCTCTTCCACTTCATTTGTGTCAAACAAATTCTCACCTTTTGCCCTTATCTCTTAACGCGTGCTCCCGCTCCACTCATAATGGCTTCAACTTCGTTCACACTGGCCATAGTGGTATCACCAGGTGTAGTCATAGCAAGTGCTCCGTGAGCCGCACCATAGTTAACTGCCTTCTCGGCATCACCTGTTGTCATAAGACCATAGATAAGACCTGATGCAAATGAATCTCCTCCACCTACTCGGTCCATAATCTCTAATCCCTTGTAATCTGAGGCCTTAAAGATTTCTCCGTCAGCCCAACAAATCGCACTCCAATCATTAACTGTAGCAGTCTTAACCTCTCTAAGAGTTGTGGCAACTGCCTTAAAGTTAGGATATGCTTTTGCTGCTTCATTGATCATCTTCTTGTATCCATCAAGATTAAGTGTCTGAAGATTTTCATCATTTCCCTCGATTTCAAAACCTAGGCAAGCTGTAAAATCTTCCTCATTTCCTATCATTACGTCAACATACTTTGCGATTTCCTTGTTGACCTCCTGAGCTTTCTCCAATCCGCCAATAGCACTCCACATAGAAGGTCTATAATTCAAGTCATAAGACACGATTGTGCCGTACTTCTTAGCAGTCTTAATAGCTTCTATTACAGTTTGGCATGATTGCTCTGAGAGAGCTGCATAGATTCCACCTGTGTGTAACCAACGAGCTCCCAGCTCTCCAAAGATATATTCAAAGTCAAAATCTTCCGGTGTGGCCTGTGAGATAGCTGTATTAGCTCTATCAGAACATCCTACGGCTCCCCTGATACCGAATCCTCTCTCAGTGAAGTTGATTCCGTTCCTACACACTCTTCCGATTCCATCTGTCTTCTTCCAATAAATAAGAGAAGTATCTACTCCTCCCTGCAATATGAAGTCCTCCATAAGTTTTCCGACTTCATTGTCTGCGAACGCAGTAATAACTCCTGTCTTCATTCCAAAGCATCTTCTAAGACCGCGTACTACATTATACTCTCCGCCGCCTTCCCAAGCTCTGAAACTCCTAGCTGTTCTAATCCTTCCTTCGCCTGGATCAAGTCTGAGCATAACCTCTCCAAGAGATACTGCATCAAATTTACATTCATCTTTTGATTTTAATTTAAGATCCATGTCTTCCTCCTTTAAATTTTTCCATATAATCGAGCATTTATAGGCTTTACCATACTTTTGTATCCTCAACAGCCCACAACAACTCACTTTCTATTATAAGTAAAGTATGATAAAAAAGCAAGTCTTAACACAAATTAATATAATTGTAGCCAAAAAAAGGCACTGTTGCTTGCGCAACAGCACCTGACAAATATAATTAGGAGATTACCCTATCATCCTTTTACTGATCCCAAAGCTATTCCACGAATAATATACTTTGATAAGCAAAGATATACAACAATCAATGGAATAATAGCCATTCCAAGCACCATGTAAATCTTTCCATAATCAATAAGTCTATCCATCTTCTGCATCGCCGCTACGATAAGTGGCAATGTAGCAGTCTTAGCATTGGCATTTGTCAACAAGTTTGGAAGGAAGTAGTTGTTCCATGATGCGACAAATGAAAAGATTGCCTGAACTGCTATAGCTGGCTTAAGGATTGGAAGTACTACTCTGTTGAATATGAAGAATTCATGACCTCCGTCTATTCTTCCCGCTTCAACTATTTCCAAAGGCAACGCACTTTCCATGTACTGTCTCATAAAGAAGAATACACCTGGTGCTGCAATTGATTGAAATATAAGTGCTGGAAGAGCATTATTATTAGTAAATCCCCAATTCGACATGAGATCTACATATCCCAATGCTGACACTTGAAGTGGCACCATCAAAATTACCATGATAAATGTATTGGCAACTTTCTTCAATTTGAAATCATAAGCATATATACCATATGCAGTTAATGCCGAAACATAAACTGACAATACACATGAGCACGCTGCTACTATAAGTGAGTTCAACATTCCTGTAATGATAGGAAGTGTTGAATCACCAATCACGTTCTTTAGGTTTGTAATAAAGCTCGCCCCCGGCAACAAGCTAAACTCCGTCATGATCTGAGCTGATGATCTAGATGTATTAACAATAGCTACAACGAATGGAAACAATGCCATGATACATACAAAAATCAATACGATGTATGCCAGTATCCTTCTAAATATAAGAAGTGTATGTCCACGTTTTTCAACTGCTGTAAGATTTCCAGTATTTGATATACTACTCATATCAGCTCACCCCCTTAGCTTTTTTTGCCGCAGCCTTCAGACGCTTTTTATTTGCTCTTTTTTCCTTGGCCTCATCACTTTCCATAGATTTAAACAGCACTAATCCTATAAGTCCCGCAATAAGGAAAAGTACTACTGATTCTGCACCAGCTTTACCTATGTCTCCCGAGCCGCTAATACCTTTACTAATATCCATTACAACCGTGTAAGCTGCTTGATTTGTACCACCGTCTCTTACAATAAGATTTGGAATATCAAACATCTGCAAACCACCAATCATAGACGTTACCAATACATAAAGCATAATAGGTTTTAGCATTGGTAGTGTAATCTTGGTAAATTGCTGATTTGCCGACGCACCATCAATAGATGAAGCTTCGTACAATGCCGGATCAATTCCCATGATACCTGCCATAAGTAAGATTGTCGTATTACCTGTCCACATTATGAAATTGACCAGCGCTATTACCCCTCTAAGTCCCCATTCAGAACTCAAAAAATCAATATTGCTGTGCATTATCATATTAATTGGACCTGACGTTGCGAACAACTTAGCGAAAAGTACGGCAATAGAAGATGCCATCAACATATTAGGCAAGTAGAGAATAACCTTCATTGCACCAGTTCCTCTAAGTTTAAGTCTCAAGTCTGTAAACCATGAGGCAAATAACAAAGAAACAAGAATCTGAGGAATAAATCCTAACAACCACAGTGAAAATGTATTTCCCAAGTATTTGAGAAATGTTCCATCTGCCTTAAACAAATCCTTGTAATTATCAAATTGTATAAACTCCTGAATAAGCTTATAGGTCATAGGATCTTTATATTCTCTAAAGAAACTTTTATAAAAAGTCATAATCAGCGGATATAGTTGAAAGATAAAATAAGCTATAAAAAAAGGGAGTATAAAAATCAATCCCCACTTTCCATATTTAAGCTTGTTCTTTTTTTGTCTAACTACAACCTTAGACCCGTTACTTTTTGCCATTGTAACAAGCTCCCTTCTCATCTATTTTTCGCTATTCCTCTCACGAACAAGAAAATAGCCTTTAATATAAAAGTGGGACAGGACGCCCTGTCCCACTTTTTGCTAACCTTATATCATCTATAGGCTTGCGAAATTTTCTAGTATTATTCTGCTTTAAGGTTAGGGAATGACTTCATTACCTCGTCAGCCCATACCTTTGTAGCTTCTTCTTTGGACTTCTTACCTGTGAAGAAATCTGCAAATGGAGGCCATGCGAACTCTACACACTCTTTATCATAAGCTGACTTGTTGGCAATTGTAATATTGTCTGCAAACTTTGTCCAGAATGAGTTGAGGTCCTGTCCACCAAACATTTCTGATGTCTTCTTTTCATCGATCATCTTCTTGATAGCCTCTTTATTGTTAACAAAAGTCTGATCCTTTTCAGCAATTTCAAATGCTGTGTCTGTATCACATGTCACTTTCTTCAAAATATCCGCTACAAGTTTAGCATTGTCTGTTCCTCTAGCACCGATGTACCATGTTCCACCCCAAGCATATGACTCAGGTCCTGCACAAAGTCCCCAATCTCCAACTGTATCCTTTGTAGCATCTCCCATAGGCCATCCTGGGAACCAAGCAGTTGCATTGTATGCAAATACTTTACCTTTCTTTCCGTATCCAGATACATACTCATCACCCCACTGTAACTTGCCTGGGTACTGAATATATCCTGCATCTACACACTCTTTAGCAAATGTAAGCCACTTGTCCATACCTGGAGTTACAGTAAGTTTGTCTCCCTCGCCAAACAAGGTTTCATCACTTTCAATAAATGCTCTCTGCATATCATCTGGAGTCGCAAATAAGAAGTAACCCTTCTTCTTTAATTCATCTCCTACTTTCTTTACATCATCCCAAGTTGTAAGTTTTTTGCCGATTTCATCTGGATCATCTGTTCCAAATACATCTTTGGCAATTGAGCGACGATATGCAATTCCTGATGGGTTAGACTGGTTACAAAGTCCACGAACCTTGCCGTTCTCGTCTGTTACAGTCTTGAGTGTATACTCATACATGTTTTTGGTATCATCAGATGTGATTCCAAGTTCTTCATTGGTTACTGCTACGTCACGTGCAGCTGATTTATAACGAGCTACATAGTCACCCTCAGCACAGAAGAGATCAACCTTATCTTCTGCTGATGCATCTGCGTTTCCTTCAAGAGCTTTGTCAAGCTTTGACTGATACTCATCCGGGTTAACTACAAAATTAACTTTTACATCTCCAATTTTTCCATCCTTAAGATCTGGATAGTGATCTTCCAACATCTTTTGGAAATCTCCGTTCCAACTCCAGACATTAAGAACCTTTCCACCTCCATCTTCGAGCAAGCTCACTTCTGCGCTATCAGATGACTTTGAACTGTCATTTCCTGAATTCGTAGATGTGTTATTTGATGCATTATTTCCACATCCTGCTACACATCCTGCAACCATTGTCATTGACAAAGCCAATGCTAACCATTTCTTTCTCATAAGAACTGTTCCTCCTAATTTAAAAAATTTGTTTTCTATGTAATTACCGAAGCTCTCCAACTGTGCTTCCCTCTACAAATTCCCCTTGCACTACAATACTATTAACTGCGACATCACCTGGTTTTTCTATAGTCTCAATCAATCGTCTTGCAGCTTGCATACCGATTTCTTCTGTGTTCTGCTTGTATGTCGTCAAGCGTGGTTCAATGAGCTCAGCGATTCTCTGACCATCATATCCGACAATCGAAATATCGTCAGGTACAGACAACCCACTGTTCTTAATAGTATTAAACCCACCAACACAAGAAAAATCATCGGGATAAATGATACAGGTCGGCCTGTTATCAAGCGCCAATAATTCATTCGTGATTTGTGCTGAATTAACGGGGTCGTGAAACACTCCCTCGCGCACCAATTCTTCCCTTATAGGGATATGTGCTTCCTCCATTGCTCCGTAAAAAGTCTTAAGTCTTTCCTGAGCAACAAAAGAATCTGCAGCATGAATAAATGCAATATCTCTGTGCCCTTTTCGAACAACAAAATCAATAATCTTTCTCATTCCACTTCGATTATCTGATAATATGCTTGTCCGATTAGGGAACGTATAGTCAATTGTCACAACAGGAATATCACTGTTGGCCAATTCAATGATAGCTTCGTCTGTAAAATCGACACAAGCTATAACTACACCGTCGACTCCGCGATATTTACTGTGTTCATAATAGGATAATGTGGACTTACCCGTTCGCTGGGTTATAAACGTAATATCATATCCCTCGCGTTCAGCTCCTCTCTTGAAACTGTCTAAAACATGAGAGAAATATGCATGTGTCAATCCACAATTAGCCTGATCAACGAAAAGCACTCCGAGATTGTAAGTGTGCTTTGTCTTCAGAGCTCTCGCTGACGAATTAGGTAAATACCCAAGTCTCTTAGCTACCTCACATACTCTTTCCTTCGTGGCCTCGCTTATATCACCGCGATTGTTAAGTGCCTTACTCACAGTCGCAACAGATACGCCGCACTCCGATGAAATATCTTTTAATGATACCATCTTAAATCCTCATTCTAAACATTTTTTACAAGTTAGACAACATGTCGTATCGCTAACTTCTTAATCGTTTTCGTAGTTTAACTTTATCACACTTTGCACACATAGTCAACAGATTTTTTAAATTTTTTGTGTGAATCGCACAAAAAGGTCTTGATTTTATCCAATATATCCGATATAATGTACGTATTACGAAATCGTTTTCGGATTGTTGAGAAAGAAAAAAACAAGCTATTCTTTACTTTTAAGAGATTTAGGAGGAATATTTTACTATGAAATATGGTTATTTTGATGACGCTAATAAGGAATATGTAATTACAACACCCAAGACTCCATTACCTTGGATTAACTACTTGGGTAGCAATGAATTTTTCTCACTCATCTCGAATACATGCGGTGGATACAGCTTTTACAAAGATGCAAAGTTGCTAAGAGTGACGAGATATCGTTACAATAGTATGCCATATGACAATAACGGTCATTACTTTTATGTAAAAGATGGTGATACGATTTGGAACCCGGGATGGATGCCTACCAAGACTCCACTCGACTCCTATGAGTGTCGACACGGAATGGGTTATAGCAAGTTCAATTCCGAGAAAAATGGTCTTAGGGCCAATGTGACCGCATTTGTTCCCGTTAACGATAATTGTGAAATCAACAAAGTTACGTTGACAAACAAGTCGGATAACACCAAGAATTTTCAGCTCTACTCTTATGTTGAATTCTGTCTTTGGAATGCAATGGACGACATGACCAACTTCCAGAGAAATCTTAATATTGGAGAAGTTGAGGTTGTCGGCTCCACAATTTATCACAAGACAGAGTACCGCGAGCGAAGAAATCACTATGCAATATTCTCTGTAAACGCGGATATTGATGGATTCGATACAAGTCGCGACGAGTTTATCGGTGCATATCGTGGACCTGACTCTCCGGAAGTGATAGAAAAAGGTTCCGC
This sequence comes from Eubacterium xylanophilum ATCC 35991, assembly GCF_000518685.1. Classification (GTDB taxonomy): domain Bacteria; phylum Bacillota; class Clostridia; order Lachnospirales; family Lachnospiraceae; genus Eubacterium_F; species Eubacterium_F xylanophilum. The sequence goes on from NZ_JAEB01000016.1 coordinate 38,570, forward strand.
CAACAATTCCATTACCAGCGGATGGTATCCGATTGGATCACATCAGTTAAATGTCACACTCGCTCCGGGCGAGAGCAAGACTTTTGTATTTGTTTTGGGATACTGCGAGAATCCTGTTGATGACAAATTTGAAGCACCCGATGTCATAAATAAGAAACCGGCCAAGGAGATGCTTAGCAAGTACCAGACAACCGAGCAGGTAGATAAAGCTCTTCAAGAATTATGTGATCACTGGGAACAGCTTCTCTCCCGCTTCTCTGTCAAGTCCAAGGATGAGAAACTCAACCGAATGGTAAATATTTGGAACCAATACCAATGCATGGTAACTTTCAATATGTCTAGATCCGCTTCATACTACGAATCAGGCATAGGCCGTGGTATGGGATTTAGAGATTCTTGTCAGGATCTCTTCGGTTTCGTTCATCTCATTCCTGATAGAGCCAGACAGCGTATCATCGACATCGCTTCAACCCAGTTCCAGGACGGTAGTGCTTATCATCAATATCAGCCACTTACCAAAAAGGGCAACAGCGATATCGGAAGTGGCTTCAACGACGATCCACTTTGGCTAATTGCCGGTGTTTCAGCATACCTAAAAGAAACCGGAGACTATAGTATTCTCGATGAGATGGTTGATTATGACAATGATAGCACGGTTGCTACATCATTGTTCGAACATTTAACCAGATCGTTTGACTATATCGTAAACCACAAAGGCCCACACAATCTTCCACTTATCGGAAGAGCCGATTGGAATGACTGTCTAAATCTCAACTGCTTCTCCAAGGAGCCGGGCGAGTCCTTCCAGACCTTCGGACCAAGTGAAGGGCCTGTAGCTGAATCTGTATTTATCGCAGGAATGTTTGTCAAGTACGGAAGAGAGTATGCCGATATATGCAAAGCAATCGGCAAAGAGGATGAAGCAAATCGTGCTCTTGGTGAGATAGACAAGATGATAGAGGCCGTAGAAAAAGACGGTTGGGATGGAGAATGGTTCGTAAGAGCCTATGATGCATTTGGACAAAAAGTTGGTTCCAAGGAATGCGAAGAAGGACAGATTTATATCGAGCCACAGGGATTCTGTGTACTTGCCGGAATCGGCGTAGACAACGGAAAAGCTGAAAAAGCTCTTGATTCTGTCAAAGAAAAACTCGACACCAAATATGGTATTGTTTTGTTGCAACCGGCATATACCAGATACTATGAAAACCTCGGCGAGATTTCTTCTTATCCACCTGGATATAAGGAAAATGCCGGAATCTTCTGCCATAACAACCCTTGGGTATCAGCGGCGGAAACTCAGATTGGCCGTGGCGACAGAGCATTTGAAATATATAAGAAAACATGTCCTGCTTATCTGGAAGAAATCAGTGAGATTCACTGCACTGAGCCATATGTTTACTCTCAGATGATTGCAGGAAAAGATGCCAAGCACTTCGGACAGGCCAAGAATAGTTGGCTCACCGGAACAGCTGCTTGGACATTCATGAACGTATCTTACTATATTCTCGGAGTAGCTCCAACTCTCGATGGTCTAAGTATCAATCCTTGTGTACCATCAAACTTTGGAGATTTTGAGATTACAAGAAAGTACCGCGATGTTGAATATAGCATCCAGGTCAAGAACCCAGATAATGTTCAGAAAGGTGTTAAGGAAATAGTCGTAGATGGCAAGACCTATAGCGGAACTAATGTAATACCATATGATCCTTCTAAGAAGAAGGTTGATGTTACAATTATTATGGGTTAATCAAGCTTACTAGAATTATTATATATATTTGTTAACTTCCTTAAAAGGAGCTGATATACCGGCAAACATGCTGGTACTCAGCTCCTTTACATTTATTCTTTGATTCTTACACTGACTTCACCGGTTCTTATAACTCTCCGCCTTCTGACTCCGCCATCATCTACCTGAAGCACAAGTCCTCCAATGTCATCAACATCAACTACAAAACCATCTTTCCACTTGTCATCTTCTAAAAATCTCACATTTTTCCCGATGACAAGTGATTTTTCACGATACTCATCCATATAATCTCTGGCCGGAAATTTATCCAAAATATCGAAAAAATTATTATAAACCGACACAGCTAATTGATTTCTGTCGATTTCCGAAACTCCCAGGGCTCCGGCATATCCCTCAAGTTCCGAAGGAAAATATTCCGTGGATGTATTTATCCCAATTCCAACCACTATGGAATCGATGTCATTTTCCACAACCACTGCTTCTGCTAGGATTCCGCACACCTTTCTACTTTTGTAGTAGATGTCGTTAACCCACTTTATCTGAGTAGAAATACCCAAGCATTCGTCTATAGCACGAGATACCGCCACTGATGTTGCCGTTGTGATGGACAATATGTCCATTGTATCTTCTGGCGCTTTCACCAAAAAACTCATATAAAGACCGGTGCCATAGGGACTAAAAAATTCCCTTCCCATGCGTCCTTTTCCATTGGTCTGAGATTCTGCCAACAAAAAACTTCCCGGTTTTACGCCCTCACGGGCCATTCTCATTAATTCTACGTTTGTAGAGTCAATCTCATCTAGGACTATAACTCCGGCATTATTTTTAATACCTTGCTGAATTATAGCCTTGTCAAGTTTTATCATATCACACCTACTCCTCTGAAATTTCATCCTTTTTTCTAATAATGTCAAACTCATTTAATGGTGCTTCAAGCTTGACACGAATTCTTTGCTGTGGATGCGGACATGATTCCACATTCGCACCCCACTCATCCCACATCTCTAAAACCTTTGATGTAGTATTGGTACCATCTGGCTTCATCAGTTCTACTGTATCGCCCACTGAAAACTTATTCTTTTGCTGAATCCAGCCTGTTCCATCCTCTTCCACGCCATGTACAGTGCCAAGGTATATATAGCTTCTGACATATGTATTGCTATCATATATCTGGGTTTCATGGGTAGTTGGTCCGAAGAAAAATCCAGTAGTAAACTGTCTATAGGTGCACTTTGCGATTTCTTCCCTATAGAGCGGAAGATTTTTCTTATATAATTCCGGATCCTTCAAGTAATCGTCCACCGCCATGCGATATGTTCTCACAACAGTGGCCACGTAGAGTGCTGTCTTCATTCTTCCCTCAATCTTAAAACTATTTATGCCCGCTTCAATCAATTCCGGGATATGCTCGATCATGCACAAATCCTTAGAATTGAATATATATGTCCCGCGCTCGTTTTCCTCGATTGGAAGGTATTCGCCAGGTCTCTTCTCTTCAACAATATAGTATTTCCAGCGGCATGGATGTGTGCAAGCGCCTAGGTTTGCATCACGACCGGTAAAATAATTGCTGAGAAGGCATCTTCCCGAATATGAAATACACATTGCCCCATGAACAAATGTCTCGATTTCCAAATCATCAGGAATATTGGCCCTAATATTTCCAATCTCCTTGAGAGAAAGCTCACGTGCTGTCACAACACGCGTCGCCCCTTGCTCTTTCCAAAAATTAAATGTCATGTAATTGACATTATTTGCTTGTGTACTTACATGAATCTCGATTTCAGGGCAAACACTTCTCGCAATGGTAAATACTCCCGGATCCGAGATGATAAGTGCATCATTTCCCACTTCCTTTAGCTCCTCAAAGTACTTCTTGACTCCCTCAAGGTCGCGGTTATGCGCAGTTATATTGGCTGTAACATATACTTTTTTCCCCCTTGCATGGGCGTACTCGACACCTTGCTTCATTTCTTCAAGAGAAAAATTGGTTGCCTTGGCGCGGAGTCCATACATCTCCCCACCTATGTAAACTGCATCGGCACCGTATTCTACAGCTGTCTTAAGAACCTCCAAGCTATTTGCCGGAGCAAGGATTTCTGGTCTTTTATCCATATCATTCACCTTTCACACTAATGGTTGTACCATCGCCTTCTGTCAGACAAATAGTCTCAAGTTGCGGATGGTTTGTAATTACTTTGAGATATTCTCTCATTCTCTCATGTATAGTTCTATCTCTCCTCCTGATGAAGTAACGAGATTCTAGCACATCTCCTTCGTGGAGCACATTATCCGACACCAGTAGACCGCCGGTTTTAAGGAGTTTTAAGATGTTGGGCAGAAAGCCAAGGTATTGTGCTTTAGCTGCATCAAGGAAGATAAAGTCATACTCTCTTCCTTCTTCTACTAGCTTATCTAACACATCATAAACGTCACCCTCTAACAAGGTAATCTTATTGTCCCGATCATACTTAGCAAAGTTTTCTCTCGCCTTTTTTATTCTAGCCGGAACCTTTTCTACAGTAGTAACATGTGCATCTCTCGAGGTTTGTTCACTCATCACGAGTGCCGAATATCCAACGGCAGCTCCAAGTTCAAGAATATTTTTGCAATTATGCGTTCTCAATAAATACCGCAAAATATCCCTTGTCCCCCTGCGAATAATAGGCACCTCATCCTGAAGTGCCTCAAGCTCTAACTTATTAATATATTCGGGATACTTGGGACGCAATGTATCAAAGTATACCTCTGCTCTATCTTCTTTCATTGTCCTACTCCACGCAAAATCTTCTCACATATTTCATCGCTGGTCATACTCGTATTAAGCCTGTGTTCACCGGCAACTACAACTGTAGTGGAACTCATAGAAAGTTTCATCTTGATGTAGAATGGATATGCACTCTTAATCAGACGTTGTGATTCCAAACGCTTGGAGATATTGAGCACATCCTCATCCTTATCTATCTTGAATACTATATCTCGACCCGGAGCGGGTTCAGACATAACTTCTCCAAATATCTCATGCGAAAACTCATATGAGAACTTGCAGACTTCAACAGCACAAAGCACAACGATTGCATAAAATATAACATTTAACAAGAGCACTAAAAGTCCCTTGAATATCCACAGCATCGTGGTGCTTTTCTTGCCAGCATTTTCCATGGTTATCAGTCAACCTCCATAATAATCGGCAAAATCATAGGATTTCTCTTCATCTTTCTCCACAAGAAATCATTGAGGGAATCCTTAATCTCTGACTTCATACTTCCCCAGTCAGTTATGCCGCGTTCAGCAATTCTATCTAGAGAAATATTTACAATTTCTCTACACTCATCCATGAGATTCTCGGCCTCACGGACATATACAAAACCTCTAGATACTATATCCGGACCTGAAACGATCTGATTAGATCCTCTCTCAAGTGCAATGGCAATCACCATCAGACCATTTTCCGAGAGATGCTGTCTATCTCTAAGTACGATATTACCTACGTCTCCAATTCCCAATCCATCTACCATGATTCCCTGAGCTTGTACTTGATCAACAACTTTGGCACTTTCCTCACAGATTTCAAGTACATTTCCAGAGTGCATAATAACCACATGGTCTTTCTCGACACCCATCTCCTGCGCCAACTCGCTGTGCCTAATCAAGTGTCTGTACTCACCGTGAACAGGAATGGCGTATTTTGGTCTGACAAGGGAATAAATCAGCTTAAGTTCCTCTTGGCAAGCATGTCCTGAAACATGAGTATCCTGAAAAATCACGCGAGCCCCCTTCATGGAAATCTCATTAATCACACGCGAAACACTTTTCTCATTTCCCGGAATTGGCGTTGAGCTAAATATAACCAGGTCAGTTGGCTTAATAGTAATCTTTCTATGAATTGAAGCAGCAATTCTAGAAAGGGCCGCCATAGACTCTCCCTGACTTCCTGTAGTAATCAACACCAGCTGATCATCTGTATAATTGGCCATCTCCTCCACGGAAATCATAATATTATCCGGAGCTTTGATATAACCAATCTCAATAGCCGTATTGATAATATTTACCATACTTCGGCCTTCTATAACAACTTTTCGCTTGTGTTTATGAGCCGAATTAATAATCTGTTGAACTCTATCCACGTTGGATGCAAATGTAGCAACTATAATTCTTCGCCCGGCGTTTTCATCAAATATAGTATCAAAAGTCTTTCCAACCGTCCTCTCAGACATGGTAAAACCAGGTTTCAAGACATTGGTACTATCCGCCAAAAGTGCAAGAACACCCTTCTTGCCCAATTCTCCGAATCTGGCAAGATCTATACTTTCGCCAAATACCGGTGTATAATCAACTTTAAAGTCTCCGGTATGTACAATAACTCCCGCCGGTGTGTAAATCGCAAGCGCAGCAGAATCTGCGATGCTATGGTTGGTTCTGATAAACTCAATTCGGAAATCTCCCAAATTGATATATTGTCCATATGTGACAACCTTTCTTCTAACGCAATTTACTAAATTATGTTCCTCAAGCTTATGATCTATAATAGCCATTGTCAGCTTTGTTGCATAAATCGGAACATTTATCTGGCGCAATATGTAAGGAAGTGCGCCTATATGATCTTCGTGTCCATGTGTAATTACGAAGCCCTTTACTTTGTCTTTATTGTCCAAAAGATAGGTTACATCGGGGATTACAAGATCCACTCCCAACATGTCGTCTTCCGGGAAAGCTAGACCGCAGTCCACAACGATAATGCTATCTTCCGTCTCGAAGGCGGTAATGTTCATTCCAATTTGCTCAAGTCCCCCTAATGGAATTATCTTTACCTTCGCGTTTTCATTATTCTTATTCTTCTTCAAATTTTCACCTCTTAGATCTATCTCATTCTGTTATATCTATGTCTTCAATCAATTCCTCAAAATATTTAGATATAATACTCAATTCATTCTCGTCGTCCACAATATCATATACAATTTCCCCTGAATTGTCATCGACAAACTCTTCTTTTAAAATAAGGCACTCTGAATCCTCTTCTGAATCTGATGGCTTATCGCTCACAAGCAAATAGGTTCTCCCAGCAATCTCTGCTTTTTCCACAACAAAAAAAGCATCCTCGCTGCCATCATCAGCAATGAGAACAACCTTATCTTCTCTCTCAGCCAATGTTCACTTCACTCCTTAATCTCTTGATTTTTTAGATAGTCCAGATATCCTTGCAATATGATAGATGCTGCCAACTTATCTACGAATTCTTTTCTGTCTTCTCTCCTGACCTTTCCGTCCTTTAAGACATTCATCGCAGACACAGTTGTCAACCTCTCATCCCACATAACAATTTCTAATCCGGTCCTGTGACTTAATTTCTCGCAAAACTCTGCCGTCCGTTCAACACGTTCTCCCGACGTATTATTCATATTTTTTGGATTTCCCACCACAATCTTGTCAACCCCGTACTCTTCGATAATCTCACAGATTCTCGCAAGAGTCTGACGCAACTTAGTCTCGCTTTTTCTTTTTATTGTTTCAACTGGTTGGGCCGTCAGCATCAATCCGTCACTTACTGCAACGCCAACTGTCACCGAACCATAATCAAGTCCCATAATTCTCAATTATCTCACCCGTCTATCGCCTTACTTCTTGAGATTATTTTCAATATAATCTTCTAAAAAAAGCTCGATTATCTCATCTCGCTCAGCACGCATGATAAGACTCCTAGCACCTTTGTGGCTTGTTATATATGTTGGATCACCACTCATAAGATAACCAACAATCTGATTAACAGGATTATATCCCTTTTCTGTAAGGGCTTCATAAACAGATGCAATAACATCGCTTACATCTAATTCCTTCTCTACTTCCACATTGAATAGTTGTGTATTTGTGTTGTTTTGCATTTCCATCCTCCCTAGTATTCAAAATTACTTAACATCGAACTCTTCATCTGTATTTATTTTAATATATCTGTACCGATTACGCAAGAGTTTTTTCGCGTTTCTACAAGCGTTGCATACCATATTCCTCCAAACTAGCGAAAGAAAACTTGTTTTCTTGATGCTAGATTGGGGGGATATGGTATATAGCGCGACAGCGCGTAACGAGCATGGCGCGAGGCGGCATGCGAGTTGGCGACGCGGAGTGGCGCACGGTTCAGTGCGACAGCGCGTAACGAGCATGGCGCGGGGCGGCATGCGAGTTGGCGACGCGGGTTTCTCACAATACGGATGTTTCTTGCCTTTTTGATATTTCATCCGTATCAACATCCGTATCAACCTGCCACGGAATGCGACATGGCCCTCTCTAAGCATCAAGCGCAGATGCACGCATCTGCGCTTGAACATAACTTCTTACTTATCTAACGAATTCATATCGTTCTGATTAAGCAACGATCAACCTCTCTTGTCGCCTTCCTTGGTTGTAGAATCATATACGTAATTCTCAATCAAAGGCTTATTCTTCATTGCGAACAACTCAGATACAGATACAATCTCAAATCCATTCTCGTGGAAGTACTTGATAAGCTCTGGTAAAGCTTCTGCTGTATTCCTCTCTGTCTCGTGCATAAGTACGATATCGCCGTCCTGAGCTTTCTTAACATTCTCGATAATCTGCTCTGTTGTTGCCTTATCCCAATCTTTGCTATCCACTGCGCAATTGATCATAGGCATTCCAACGTGATCCATCATCAACTTATTGTATGAAAGATTTGGAGCTCTGAAGAGGAATTTGCTGTAGCCGGTAACCTCTGTGAGTTTAGCACTTGTATCTCCAAGGATTTTCTCCATTTTTTCTACTTCATCTTCATCCTCATATACAGATACAGATTTGGTATCCCATGAGTGATTTCCCGGCTCAAATCCGTACTTAACAGCCTGCTTAATCTCGTCTGTTGTCTCGCCTTCTTTGATTCTTCCTCCGATATAGAAGAATGTTGCATGGCAGCCGTTATCATGAAGAGCTTTCTGAATAATCATACTTGTTCTATCATCAGCTGTTCCAATAGGGCCATCGTCAAATGTAAATGCCACGAGTTTTTTGCTTGGATCAATCCAGCTTGTGTCGAGTCCCTCAAATACAAACTGTCCTTCCAAAAGTGGAGTCTGTGTTGGAGCCACTGTTGGAGTTTCTGTCGGTGCAACTGTAGGTGCCTCTGTGGCAACTGCTGTTGGCGCAGAACTTGCAGCTGTTGTTGGCGCTGCTGTCTTAACTGCAGGCGCTGTTGTTGGTGCTTCATTCACTGACTTGCTAGCCGCAGACACTTTCTTCACGACAACGTTACACTTGTAAGTTTTACCATTTGAAGCCTTTGCAGCTACTACAGCCTTACCAGCTTTCTTTCCTTTAACCACAACACTCTTCTTGGTTTTCTTAGAAAGTACAACTTTACCCTTGCCTGATTTGACTGTCCACTTTGTCTTTTTGGAATTTTTAATCTTAAGCTTTTTGCTCTTTCCAACTTTCAAAGTCAGTTTCTTGGTACTAAGTGCAACTTTTTTTGCCGCATCAGAATCCACTGCTCCGAGCAATCCTACTGCCAAAGCACTTGCAAGCACAAGTGACAATACTTTGTTACTTCTTCTCATTTTCATTTTACCTCCTACTTTTGACTATTGCTAGTCTTTTGTATATTTCTCTTAAATAATACACTTAAAAAGTGTTATAATTGTGACAAGGCGCAATCTAACGTATTAGACTGCGCCTCATATACTAGAAAATTTAATAAAATATTACTGTCTTACGCCTGCAGCTCTTGTTGAATCATACTTGTGATTTGTCATCAAATCCTTGTTCTTCATAGCAAAGAGCTCTGAAACAGATACGATTTCATAATCGTTATCATGGAAGTACTTGATAAGTTCTGGAAGTGCTTCAACTGTATTAGCTTGTGTTGCATGCATGAGGACTACATCTCCGTCCTGTGCTTTTGTAACATTAGTGATAATCTCATCTTTTGTAGCATTAGCCCAATCCTTACTATCAATTGCACAGTTAATCATAGGCATATCAATGTAATTGTACATTACCTGGCTATATGAAAGGTTTGGTGCTCTAAAGAGGAACTTGCTGTATCCTGAAGCCTCTTTAAGAAGTGCATTAGTAACACCTACTGCTTCCTCGAGATCTTCCTTAGTCTCATATTTTGATACTGAATCCCAATCTGGACCATGGTTTCCGATTTCAAAACCATTTGCCACTGCCTGCTTAACTTCATCCATTCCACCTTGCTCACCAGAAATTCTGCTTCCGATGTAGAAGAATGTTGCATGAACTTTGTTCTCTTTCAAGATTTTCTGAATTGTCATTGAAGATGAACCTTCTTTTGTTCCTACAGGACCATCATCAAATGTAAATGCTACAAGCTTTTTGTTTGAATCAATCCAGCTTGTATCAAGACCTTCGTATACAAATTTTGTAGCCACGAGAGGTGTTGGAGTTGGAGCCGCTGTTGGCTCATCTCCTACTGGATAGAATGTATCTTCTTTAGCAATAAACTTAATTCCTTTGATCGTTACAGATTCAAGGCATGATGGCCATCCATATGAAGCATCAAATGGCTGAACATTTAATCCAGCAGCTTTTCCGCTCTTTCCAGCAAGGTCAATCGTAGCGCTTGTTCCTGTTGCAGACAATCCATAAGTAAGTGCCAAACCATCACTATATCCTGAAAGATCGTTCTCCTTAGCAAGAGCAAGCTTTCCACCAGTCATGATTGATGCATCTTCACCATCTTTAATCTTGCACTCGAAATCAATCTTGCAAGAAGAGAAATACTTGAGATCGAATTTCTCTGGAAGCTGTGAAGCAAAGTTGATAGCTATTGGACCACTTGGGAAATTTGTTGTCAAACTCTCCATTTTAATGTCAATATCTTCAACCTTTACTGGATCACCAGTCTCTACCTCTGGACTTTCTGTTGGAGCAACTGTCTCCTCTGGCTCATCCTCGAGTGTATTGCTGAATGAGAATCCATATACTGTAGCCTCTGCCGGCTTATATGGCTCTTCTCCTGTATAATCACCAACATAGTCTGTTGCCTTAATAAGGAATCCTACTGCAGTTGCTTTCTTAAGAGCTGAGAAAGTCTCATCATTAACTGGGTAGATATATGTTGTTGTGCCATCCGCATTCTGTCTAGCCTCAACCATTGTTCCCCATGTATCATGCTTATCCCAGTAATTTCCTGGATCTTCTCCACCTGAGAAAGTAATCATAGATACTTCCATAGGTTTTCCTTCAGAGTCAACTGAAGTCTCGCTGAGCTTAAGTGTAAACTTGACGTACTTATATCCCTCAAGGCTTACTTTCTTCTTATCTGGTGAAAGATAGAATACACATCCGTTGTTAAATACAGAACCTGTAACTGTTCCTGTTTCATCAGCTGGCTTATCTGTCTTAAAGTTAACAGTTCCATCCTCATTGAATGTAACCTGTCCATACTCACCTGTTGTCTCCTGGCCAAATGTAACAACATTATCCTGTACCACTGCAACCTTTGGTGGAGCTGTTACGGCTGGCGGCTTGCTTCCCTCTGGTGTTGGCTCAACGCTTGCTACTGCTGAAGGAGTTGCACTTGCTGCTGCTGAAGGAGCTGCACTTGCTGCTGCACTTGCTGCTGCTGAAGCTACAGGAGCCTTTGTAGCTGCTGCTGAAGCTGCTGGAGCTTTAGTAGCTGCTGCTGAAGCTGCTGGAGCCTTTGTAGCTGCTGTATTTGACTTTGCAGCCTTCTTAGCTGAAACCTTAACTTTCAACTTAAGGTTTGTAGCCTTCTTAACTCCTTTAACTGCTACTTTAAGAGTGACCTTAGCTGTACCCTTCTTAAGTCCCTTAACGTTTACTTTAACTGACTTTTTCTTCCAAGAAACTTTTGCAATCTTCTTTGCTTTCTTGGACATCTTTACTTTAACGCTCTTGATCTTGTTCTTCTTAACATTCTTGAGCTTCAAAGATGTTTTTGCGCCTGCGGCAACTTTTACTGTTTTTTTGCTAAGTTTTACCTTCTTAGCTGCATCGACACCTGCGCCTGACATTCCGAGATTTCCCACCACAAGGGCTCCCGCCAAGGCAAATGCGACTACTTTACTATTTGTCTTCACTTTAACGACCTCCTACATAAAAAATTTGATAATAATATTTTAACAAAAAAAATAAAATATATCAAATAATTTTTTTGTTATAAGTCACTATCATATAACCTTTTACTTATAGGTCGTGTTGTATACATTGACGAAAAAGTTTTTCTTTTTCCGATAATTTTGGCATCTTTTCCAATATCCATAACATTTTTATTATGAGATTTTCACTGCCAAAAACTAAACAATTATTTTTATCATGTCATTGACTCCATACCCACTCTCCTCAGCCTTGGCAATAGGAATCCTAAACATAACATATCTTTCATTGTGCCCCACTATATACTTTTCTCCGTCGACTTCGCGAACTTCTTCAAGGAGAACTCTTACTTCTTTCCCTGTAAAATATTCCTCGAATTCAACTTTCTTGTCAGATGCAACCTTGATGAGTTTCTCCGTTCTCTCCTTTTTGATATTGCCATCAACTTGGTTTGGCATATTGGCAGCTCTGGTTCCCTTTCTAATGCTATATGGGAATACATGCACATCGGCAAAACCAACGTTTTCTACGAATCTTACAGTTGTAGAAAACTCTTCGTCTGTCTCACCCGGAAAGCCCACTATAATATCAGTTGTAATGGCAGGATGCTCATAGTATTCTCTAATCATAGAACACTTTTCCATGTATTCTACAGTTGTATAATGTCTATTCATTCGCTTCAACACACTATCACAACCGCTCTGCAAAGACAGATGGAAGTGTGGGCAAATCTTATCAATCTTAGATAGGCCTTCTAAAAACTCTTTACATATAATTCTTGGTTCCAAGGATCCCAATCGAATTCTCTCAATCCCTTTAATCGCATTTATCTTCTCTAACAATTCCAAAAGTGGTTTGCCCTTGAGCTCTACAAAGTTTTTTGCACCCACAAAATCAACACCATAAGAGGAAAGATGTATCCCCGTCACCACAACTTCCTTAGTTCCATTATTGGCAAGTTCTTCTATCTCACTTACAACTACGTCCTCAGGTGTGCTAACGAGCTCTCCTCGTCCCCTGGCAAATGGAATCATGCAATATGTACAAAATTGGTTGCATCCATCTTGAACCTTGATATACTTTCGCACTCTCCCTTGAACTGTATGTGCGTCATGTTCCTGAAAATCGACACTTATAATCTCTGCAACTTTCTGGTCTTGATTACTCTCTTCTTGCAATCTCTCTATAAGCTTTTCTGCAATATTCGCTTTATCTTTATTGGAGAAGAAAAAGTCAACTCCGGAATCCTTGGGCAAATTGTCCATATTCACATCAACATAACATCCTGTTGCAACAATAATGCTATTCGGACTATTTTTCTTAGCTCTGTGAATCATCTGCCTGGACTTTCTGTCCGCTATATTGGTAACTGTACATGTGTTAATGACGTAAACATCTGCAACATCAGAAAACTCCACCACATCGTGACCGAGTTTTGTGAATTGTTTCATCATTTTTTCAGTTTCATAATAGTTTACTTTGCAACCAAGGGTTAAAAAAGCTGCTCGCATTTAATTACTCACCTTTCAATTTTTCTATTGACAACAAGCGAAATCCATAATACTATATTATTGTAAACAGTTTTAGCAATAATAAGGAGGATGTTTTTATATGAAAACCGTTAGAATTTCGTTAAATTCCATTGATAAAGTTAAAACATTCGTGAACGAAGTTACTAAGTTCGATGCCGAATTTGATTTAGTTTCAGGAAGATATGTTATCGATGCTAAGTCGATTATGGGTATTTTCAGTTTGGATTTGTCAAAGCCTATCGACCTTAACATTCATTGTGATAGTGATAGCGATATCGATACAATCCTTGAGAAGATACAGCCATTCATAGTTGAGTAGTTATTACTCAACCGTTTGACTTTTGTTGTCCTGCGCCGAAGCACAGGACAATATGTGTGAGTTTCTGATAACGAAGATGTGGGCTAAACCCACATCTTTTTTGTTATAGAAAAGTCTACTTTCCTTATTTATTTCTTGACATTTATAATCTCTCGACTGTCGATAGCTGTCGCCAGCATGTCATCAATTATATCTTCTAGCTTTCTCTCAGATCTCTCAATCTGGCTTACTTCCGGTTTTGTCACAGGATGCTTGGCAACAAATGTTGTACAGCAATCCTCGTATGGAAGGATAGACGTCTCAAAAGTATTGATTTTCTCAGAGATGTCGATAATATCCTGTTTGTCAAATGCTATAACCGGACGGAAAACAGGCATTGTGCAGACAGCATTGGTAGCAACCAAACTCTGCATTGTCTGACTTGCAACCTGTCCAACACTCTCTCCCGTAATAAGCGACATGCAGTCTGTCTTTCTCGCTATATCCTCGGCAATTTTCATCATATATCGTCTCATGATAATTGTGAGTTCGTCATGTGGGCATCTGTCATATATAGCCATCTGAATATCCGTAAAATTCACCACATGAAGGTTAATCTCTCCTGTATAATCACTGATAATCCTAGCGAGATCAACTACCTTTTGCTTTGCGCGCTCACTTGTATAAGGTGGCGCATGAAAGTAAACTGCCTCTATCTTGACACCTCTCTTGGCCATCATATATCCAGCAACCGGACTGTCGATTCCACCAGAGAGAAGAAGCATAGCCTTTCCGCTGGTTCCAACCGGCATACCACCCGGTCCCTTAAAGCTCTTGACATAGACATATGCCTTCTGTCTAATCTCTATATTTACACTTACTTCAGGTTTCTTAACATCAACCTTGGAATTAGGCAAGTTCTTGAGTATAACTTCTCCTGCCTTCATGCATATATCCGGGCTTTTGAGTGCATAGCTCTTATCACTTCTCTTGGCAAAAACCTTAAATGTAAACGCACTATCACCGAATTCCGCCTTCATGTGATCGATAAGTTCTTTCAAAACATTGTCAAAATCCTTGTTTTCCACCAAGACAACGGGACAAATATGAGCAATTCCAAAGCACTTTTGGAGTTCCTCTACAACCTCATCGTAGTCAAAATCTGACTTTGCCTCAATATATACTCTTCCGTTTTCCTTAGATACTTCAAATTCTCCATCGCAATACTCTAGCTTTTCCTTGATTCTTCTAACCAGAGCATCCTCGAAAATGTATCTATTCTTTCCCTTAATTCCAATCTCGGAATATTTTATCAAAAATGCACTTATCATCTTAATCTCCATTCTATCTCTTGACATATTTTCGCAACATTGGCAGCAAATCCTCGATTTGCTCCACAGTATAGTCTATCATTTCCGCTGTAGTAAACACAGAGAAGCTGAATCGAATTGTGGATTCAAGCAAGTTTTTGTCCACTCCTATCGCCTGTAACGCATGACTAATTCCCGGATGGTTAGAAGAGCATGCTGATCCCGACGACACAAACACACCTCTATCCTCGAGAGCGTGGAGCAACACCTCGCTTCTCACACCTTCGAAACTGACGCTGAGGACGTGCGGAGCCGTAGCCTCCAGTTCCTCACATGCATTCACCGTCACCCCTTCAATGGATTCACATTTTTCCTTCAACATCTTCTTAATTTTGAAAAAATGTTCCGCGTGATCCGACATATTGCCATACATAAAATCTGCTGCTACTTTAAGTCCCGCAATCCCCGGAACATTTTCCGTACCAGACCTAAAGTTCTTCTGCTGCCCACCTCCGTGGATAATCGGATGGACCTTAACATTGTCAGATTTGAACACAAAGCCCGTTCCCTTGGGTCCGTGAATCTTGTGTCCGCTAACAGTTATAAAATCAGCCTTACTTCTCTTGGCATTAATCATAATCTTGCCGTAGCTCTGAATCGCATCAACATGATATATGATATTCTTGTTATACTCTTTGACAATATTTCCAATCTCATATATATCATTTACTGAGCCAATCTCATTGTTGACATGCATAATGGAAACTATAATGGTGTCTTCCCTGAGTGCATCCTTCAATGCATCTAACTCAACTCTTCCATTCTTATCAACCGGAAGATACGTCACTTCAAAGCCCATATTATCTTCAAGGTACATCAGTGGGCGATAAACTGAGGCATGCTCATAGCATGTTGTGATAATATGTTTGCCCTCTCGCTGATTGGCCAAAGCTCCTCCAACCAGGGCCATATTGTTCCCTTCCGTTCCCCCAGATGTAAATATAATATTATCGGGACTACACTTTAGAGTTTTGGCTATACTCTCCCTTGCATCCTTGATAATCTTCTCCGCCTCAAATCCTCTGTTGTGAAGAGACGACGGATTGCCATATCTATTGCACATCACATCTTTAACTACATCCGCAACTTCAGGAAGCGCCTGAGTAGTAGCCGCATTATCCAAATAACATTCCAATTCTATCACCTTTATCTATCTTTCTAAACTTTTATCTTCAATCATAAACATGAGGATTGACAATATAGCAAGTCCCGCAGTCTCAGTTCTAAGTATTCTTTTCCCAAGTGAAATAGTCCTAGCGCCAGCATCTGTCGCCTGATCCACTTCCGAAGTCTCGAATCCCCCCTCGGGTCCGATAAATATTCCTATCGAACTTTTGTCCGTTGCATCCCTAATAATCGCCCCTGAAGTAAGAGTCATGTCACACATCTCATAGGGGAACAAAACAATATCGAGTTTTTCTGCTGACTGAAGTGCCATGTCATATGTCATTATATCCGTAATTTCAGGTATAATTCCCCGACCACTTTGCTTGGCTGCAGACCTTGCGATTTCTTGCCATCTGCTTACTTTCTTCGCAGATTTCTTGCCATCATACTTGACAACACATCTCTTGGTCTTAACCGGCACAATCTTCGCAGCTCCTAGTTCCACAGCTTTTTGAACTATCAGATCCATCTTGTCGCCCTTGGGGAGTGCCTGATAAAGCACTATCTCCACAGGAAGTTCCGTCTGAACGGGAGTTTCTTGCTCAATCTTACATATGATAGAATCATCACCAATCAGATGAATACTGCACTCATAATCAATACCTCGTCCACAAGTAAGGGTAAGTTTTTCGCCCTCGCGCATTCGAAGAACATTTTTAATATGATTTACATCATCTCCCACGATAGTGATATCTTCAGCAGATACGCTCTCCTGCGCCACAAAAAACCTTGGCATATCATCTCTCCGATCTATTAGTTCTCAAGGGCACTAAGCACGGCCTCTCTGTCACTGTAATGGTATTTCACGCCATTTATCTCCTGATAATCCTCATGGCCCTTGCCGAGAAGAATGATGATATCTCCATCTTCAGCGTTATCAATGGCATACTTAACCGCCTCAGTTCTATCTATAATTATCTCATATTTCCCGTCTGTCTTACCAATTCCAACCAATATGTCCTCAACAATATTATTCACATCTTCTGTTCGTGGATTGTCACTGGTAATCACAGCTAGATCGGCGTATCTTCCTACAGCCTCTCCCATCTCATATCTTCTGAGCTTACTTCTATTGCCTCCACATCCAAATATGGCAACCAGTCTTCTTGGGTTATACCCTCTAAGTGTCTTCAAGACACTCTCTGTACTAATTCCATTATGTGCATAATCAACGATAACTGCAAAATTTCCGCCGGTCGGAATACTCTCAACTCGACCAGCAATCTTAACATGCTCAAGCCCGTGTAATATTACATCTTTATCGATTCCCAATTTGGCACCTACACATGCTGCACACATAGCATTATAAACATTAAAGTACCCCGGAAGTCCAACTACAATCTCGCCCTGAAGAATTCCACTGGCCTTAAACTTCATCGCAAGAGAATCCTGCTCCTGAACATGCTCTATTTCTGTCGCTATCATGTCCGCATCGCTTTTTCCAAAGGTCACAATCTCACAAGTTGCATTCTTCGTAATCTCATCGAAGTGCTCATCGTCCTTGTTAAATATTCCGACCTTACAATTCTCAAACAACTTTGACTTATACATCAAATATTCATCAAAATCAGCATGTTCATTAGGACCGATATGGTCTGGTGAAATATTGGTAAATACTCCATAATCATAGAATATTCCTGCAACGCGATTCATCTTGATTCCCTGAGATGAAACCTCCATAATCATATACTTACATCCTTTTTCTACCATATGAGCAAACATCTTGTGAAGCTCATATGATTCCGGAGTAGTATTCTCCGTAGGTATGGATTCGCCATCTATAAAAGCACCGATAGTTCCTATGATTCCACATTTCTCGCCGCTTTTCTCTATGATATCTTTGATCATATGCTCAACAGAGGATTTACCTTTAGTTCCCGTTATTCCAATAGTAATCAGTTTTTGGGCAGGATAATCAAAGTATGCTGCAGACATAACTCCAAGAGTATATCTTCCGTCCTCTACTCTGATAAGCGTTACTCCTGATTTCTTGCACTTTTCGATAAGAGTTGACTCAACATCTCTCTCTGCCACAACAGCGACAGCCCCCTTATCGATGGCGCTTTCTATATACTTATGTCCGTCGACTACACTTCCGTAAAGTGCCACAAACATCCCTGATTCTACTACTTTTCTCGAATCATATGCAATGTCAGCTATGTCTATGTCGACACTTCCGCAAATCAACGAATACTCTACTTTTTCTAATATTTTCTTCAATACCATATGTGTTCCTCCTCCATACCGTATTAATAGTAAAACTTATCCTTCAAAACCTCGGACCTAAGAATCTTATACTGCGTCTTAGAAAGATTCTTCTTGAATGATTTAAACAAACGCTTTCTATCAATATACTGTCTTGACATCCAAGTCATTGCATTTTCAGAATCCGCGGTAAAATGCATGATCCTTGCAGATTTCTTCTTATTGGTCCACTGCGTCCAATTGTAAAGCGTATATCCATTATTATCGATTCCATTAGGATTTCCGGCTTCGAAGAAATTTTTAAAATACTGTCGCATTCTATATGTGAGCTTTTCTCTTCCAGGAAGATTCTTATTGCTATATATCCTGAAACCATAGCCCTTAACATTTCTTCCAAGAAGGCAATCTACATCCATTCCATGCACCGATCCGATGTACTTGGCATATGTCTTGCCCACCACATCTGACTTCTCGCCCCACTTGTATCTGTATACATATATTGGTTCGTGATGCTCGTCCTTTTGGAATGTAGAGGCAACTTTCTCTATATAGAAAGAACTCTGGAACATGCTTCCATACTTCTTGGCTGCAACTAAAAGTCGCTTGAACCTCTTGCCTCTAACCTTAATCTTGCCTCTTTTCTTCAGCTTTTTCAGCTTTTTGTATACATTAGCTCCGCTTTCCGAGCTAGTCGAACCGATGATAATCGGAACTCTATTATATCTTCCAAACTCGACGCAATTAAAGCCGGACTTTGGAATCACCTTGCCGTCTCTGAAGCACTGCGGAAACTTCTGCAAACTGAGTGATGATGAACCCGCCATCTTCTTCACTTCTTTGTCGCTAAGCCCCTTGAGTAATCTTCCGAGTTTGGCCGATGACATCTTCTTAATCTTCTTGCGAGCCTTTTTCATATTGGAACAGGTTCCCCTTCTCACAAGAATCTTAGCAAGTTTCTCATTGGACCACTTGCGTCCCTGCTTCTTGGAACATGTTGTCATGCCGCCACTAAAGGAAACAGCCTTGGAGAAAAGCCCCTTCATCTTAGGAGAAATCACACAATTCAATACATCTCTGGCTCCTGCAGAAAATCCAGAAATAGTGACATTGTCAGGATCTCCGCCAAATACAGCCACATTCTCCTTAACCCACAAAAGAGCGCGCTTGATATCCAACAAAGTATAGTTTCCACTCAGATTGTCCGCTCCCGCATGAGAGAGACCTCTGCTCACAAACCAGCCAAATGCTCCTTTTCTATAATCAATCGATATAACAATAGTCTGAGTTTCCTTGGCAATATCTCTAAAGTTGTAATTAGCTGTGCCCTTTGTATTACCTCCACCGTGAACATATACCATAACAGGCATCTTCTGACTGTGGCCCTTAGGTCTGGTAATGTTCATATACAAACTGTCATTGCCCTTGGTCTTCTTGCTTTTCACAAACTTCTTGACGCCATTCCAACTGTCCGGTTCTGTAGGCTTACACCATCTCTTGGCCTTGCCATATGGAACACTATTCCAACAAATTCCCTTTCTACTCTTGATGCCTCGCATATAGCCATACTTTGTCTTTACAACAACACCTGTCTCTATCTCTTCTTTAGTAGGGAACTCTTCATATATATCATCATCATTTTTCTTGTTGTCAACGTTCTTGTCATCAACGACACCCTCTTCTTTTGAAGGAGAATCCACTTGTGGAATATCCTCTTTCACGTCCTCACCGTTCACTGTTTCCACATCCGGGCTCTCGATATCTGGCGACTCTACACTTGTAGTCTCTGCTCCGGGTGACTCTACACCTACATCGCCATTCTCCTCATTTATAGGGGGTTCTACACTTGTAGTGTCAACTTCATCTGTATCCGGTTCAGCAGTTTCTGATGGTATCTCTATTATAACATCTCCCGAACCATCTGAACCTGACAATTCAGTCAAATATTTACCATCATCTGTCAAAATGGCATCATCAGAAAAGGCATCACCAAAACCAACGCCTCTTCCATTTCCGGAAAAAGCATTGCCTCCGACAATACCCGATGCAGTTGTCCCTATGACTGCCGTAGCAGTTAGTACTAATGCCATCTTCAACATAGTTAACACCTCTTAATTAAATCACCTTTAGATATTCAAGCGCCTTTTTTATTCCATCATTTTCAACCCTGTCTGTCACATAATCAACCTTGTTGAAAAGTACCGGATTTCCACTTCCCATAGCCACTGAAAAGCCTACAGTGTCAAGCATAGGAAGGTCATTGGTGCTATCTCCAAATCCAACTGAGTTCTCAATCGGCATGCCAAGTTTCTCGCACACAAACTCGATTCCCGTCCCCTTGGATATTCCCTTCGGAACAGCCTCGTAGAAAGTCGGGTCTCTCTCTATAAAAGAAAAATATTCGGAATATTTTTCCATAAAACTCTCCATATCAGAGCTCTCATCGTGCCAGAGCGCCATCTTGTCAAAATCAAACTCCTCACTCCAGACACATTGAGTTTTGGCCTTAAATGTAGAATTCTCAGAGTATATCCTCAACACTTCATCCATCCAAGGATCCTCGCGAAAGGCTGAACAATCCTTGCCCTCGAGAACTCCATCAATATGATACTTGTATAAGTCCTCTATCACGGAATCCTGTAATTCTCTGCTGAGAACATTGTGATAAACCGGTTTATCATCCATTTCCACATATGTTCCACAACCGGCAACCATGCCATCAAAACCTATCTTCTTGACGAATTCAGGTATAATCGCCAGACACCTGCCAGAACATATATATACGATGTTTCCCTTTTCTCTGGCTGTTCTAAGTGCTTCAACGGCACTAGTCGGAACTGCATCCTTATTGTCATCGATAAGGGTTCCATCTATATCAAAAAAAAGGATCTTCTTATCAGTATTTGCTGATTCCCTCGGACTCATCATCGCTTTTCCTTATCTCCTTTATACTCACATAGTAACTAATACTATCATTGACATTGACCTTTGCTCTATCTCCCACATGTTTTTTCATAATAGCTTTTCCAAGTGGGGATTCAATACTAATCAAGTGCTCCCTAACATTGGTTCTGACAGTTGTCACAATCTTGTATTCCTCAGTTATACCATCTTCTTCAAAGTAAACTGTAACGGTATCATTAATTCCAACTTCGTCTTCATCGGAGTCATCTTCGATAACCTTTGCAGTTTTCACCATTCGCTCCAGATATCTGATTCGGCTTTCATTTTGATTCTTAACCCTCTTAGCGGCCTTGTACTCAAAGTTCTCGCTCAAATCACCATGGGCTCTTGCTTCTTTTACATCTTCCAGAGCATTTTTTCGCACTACAAGCTTGCGATATTCGATTTCTTCTTCCATCTTTTCGATGTCTTTTTTAGTCAATCGATCATTCATACTTACACCTCTTCTAATTCCCCATTTTTCAACACACTCGCCCAAATTATTGTAAAACAAGATGAAGGCAATGTCAAGTAATACCGGAACATTTTACAAATTTTCCCCCTGTTGTTGTGCTAGAATAGAAACAATGATATAATATAAAAAAAGTTGAAAGAAGGTGTATCATGCTTCCAGGTGTGTATAAAGCCGAAAAAAAAGACAAAACTACTTATTATAGAAGTTCCATTACATTTAAAAACAAACATATCAGTCTAGGCAGCTTTTCAACCGAGAAAGCAGCTCACTTGTGTTATCTTGAGGCACAGAGATTTCTCACCAACAAGCATTGCAACTTAGAAACCCACTCTAAGTACCTTTCTTTCAAAAAGAAAGTATCCATCCTCAATTTTCGCGACAATGGAATCTATAGCAAGACGCCTATATACATGTATAGGAAGTTTTTTCACTACTACTTCGGACAGGATGATTACTATATCTTCGACATCGATGATTTATTCTACTACTCCAACCACAGCATTATGCGACGCGGTGGGCATCTTTTTGTAAATGACTACGGGATGCAAGTAAATATTCTGTCCAGGTATGGAATCAAGAACTATGGCGTTCCCGGCAGAGATTTCAACTTTGTAAATAATAACAATAGAGACTTTAGATATGAAAATATACAGATTATCAACCGTTTTAATGGGGTTTTCAAGAAAAATGTCGACGGAAAAACGGTCTATGAAACTGTCATCAACATCACCAACGACTTCATCGTCGGAAGATATACAAGCGAATCAGTAGCCGCCATCGCCTACAACAGAGCTGCATCCATACTGATACTCAAGGGATATGAAAAAAAATATTCCGTCAATTATATCGAAGATTTGACCAAGGACGAATACAAAAAAATCTTTGACAATGTGGATATATCACCAAAGATCCTTGCTTTGCCACCAATTAATTAATAAACCCAGCAAAAAAGAGGCCGCCCCTTCAGGCAAGCCCCACAATGTACAAAACCAACAAGCATAGTCCCACTATTCCATTGGAAACCACACCTATCCTCACTGTTGTATAGTAGATTTCTTCTTGCTTAATACATCTGATAGCCATAACAAAACCAGCTACGGCGAGGATAAAATCAAGTATTCCCATGTATCCAAACAAGATTCCCGCGTGCCCCTTGGCGCGCCCCGAAAAGATGAATAGCATTAATAGAGCAATTATAGCAACTGCACCCATAATGGACGATATAATTCCCTGTCTGGGATGTTTTTTGTCCGTAAATTGAATTCTTCTCTTCTTTCTAAACAACATTTATCTCTTCCTCTTCCTTCGCTTTTTCTTAAATACTGCTGAGTAAATAGCATATAATACATGATATATTACCACACCTACAAAAGCTCCTACTGTATTCAAGAACAAATCATCCACATCAAAGCATCCAACCTTAGTGATAAGCTGTCCGATCTCCACTGTCAAGCTGAATACAAGCCCTAATACCGTCACGCATATGACTTGATATATTGGTTGCTTGTGTTCTCCTATCAAACCTGGAACAAAAAAGCCAAAAGGCATGAATACGATAACATTTCCGATTATATTTACAAAAAATGCCTCTATTCCAACCACATCATAGTGATGAATATATCTTCGTATCTCTTTAAAAAGCGTTAGATTGTACTGAAATTCCTCATATTTATGCCCACGTCCATACTCTTCACTGAAAAACAAAAAGTAAATCAATACCACCATGTAAATCATGAAGAGTATGTTGAGCAAAAACTTTATAAATTCTTTCTTCATTAATATCACAAATCCTCGAGATATTCACCGAACTTACTGTCTGATAACAGCGCCAATTTCCTTCATCTTGCCAAGAATCTTGTCCATGGCAGCAGTGATATCCTTTTCCTCGAGGGTTCTATCCTTAGCGCGGAATCTGATTGAGTAAGCGAGAGACTTCTCATCTGAGCCCAGCTGCTCACCCTCGTAAACATCAAACAAATTGTAATCCTCGAGAAATTCTCCACTGTATTTCTTGATAATTTCCTCAACCTGTCCAGCCATGAGACTCTTGTTCATTACAAGACAGATATCTCTAGTAACTGCAGGGAACTTCGCAACTCCCTCGTACTTAATCTCAAAATCAGCTAATCCTGTAAGTGACTTGACATCAAGAACTGCAACATATACTTTTGTTCCAATTCCATAATTATCAGCAACTTCCGGATGAATCTCACCAAGGAATCCTACTGTCTCGTCACCTACTATAATATCAGCTCTTCTTCCTGGATGCAAGTATGGTCTGTCAGATTCTGGCGTAAATCTTGTATCTTTTGCAACTCCAAGTTTCTCAAGAGTTGCCTCTATTACGCCCTTCATCTCGAAGAAATCGCCTTTTCCATACATTCCGAGAGTGAACTGCATTCTTTCATCTGGAAGTTCCTCCAATGGAAGGCTCTTAGGAAGATAAATGTTCGCCAACTCATAAAGTCTCACATCTTTATTCTTTCTATTGTAATTAGTTGCAAGACTTGTAAGCATTCCATTGAGGGAAAGTGTTCTCATAACACTGTAGTCCTCACCCAGAGGGTTAGAGATTACGATAGCTTTTCTCGCCGGATCATTTTCATCCAATAAAAGCTTGTCAAACACCTTTGGACTCTCAAATGAATATGTCATACCTTCGCTAAATCCTGACTGTTCTACAACAGTTCGCATGATATTTTCTATTTCATTCTGGTATGAAAGTTTTCCTGCAGTTGCCTCTCCACTTGGAAGAGTCTGAGGAATCTTGTCATAACCATAGAATCTTGCCACTTCCTCTGCAAGATCGCACCATCTGAGAACATCTTGTCTCCATGAAGGAACATGAACCTCGCGCTTATCCTTATCTACCTCAAGATCAACCATCTCAAAGTACTTGATCATCTCATCCTCTGAGATATCTGTTCCAAGAAGTGAGTTGATTTTATCAGGATCATATGCAACTACATTTCCCTCGCGCTTGTTAGGATAAACATCAACACATCCACCAACAACTGTACCTGCACCAAGCTCCTCGATAAGTTGACAAGCTCTGTTCATTGCCTCCATAGCTGTATTGGGATCCAAGCCCTTCTCAAACTTAGCCTGAGCATCTGTACGCATTCCAAGTTTCTTACCGGACAGACGAATGTTGGTTCCATCAAAACAAGCTGCCTCGAAAAGCATAGTCTTGACATTATCAGAAATCATGGAATTCTCTCCGCCCATGATTCCGGCTATTCCAACAGGCTTTTTGCCATCACAAATCATGAGAATGCTATCATCTAGCTCTCTCTCCTGTCCGTCAAGTGTGACAAATTTCTCGCCCTTTTCCGCTGTTCTCACAATAATCTTATGATCCTCGATTGTATCATAATCAAAAGCGTGCATTGGCTGTGCATACTCTTCCATTACATAGTTAGTAATATCAACAATATTATTGATTGGTCTAATTCCACAAGCTGCAAGTCTTCTCTGCATCCACTCCGGTGAAGGTGCAAGTTTGATATCCTTTACAACCCTTGTCACATATCTGCTACAAAGCTTTTCATCTTTAATCTCAACTGAGATATAATCTGAAGCCTTCTCATCATTTCCAACTTCAGTGACAACCGGTGGACAGAATGGCTTTCTAAATGTTGCTGCAGCCTCACGAGCAATACCGATAACACCAAAGCAGTCTACACGATTTGAAGTAACCTCATACTCGAAATTTGCATCTCTGAGACCAAGAAGCTCTATCGCATCGCTTCCAACTTCTGCCTTGGCATACTCGGGATTATCACTGAGAATATAGATTCCATCCTCCGCTGCATCCGGATAATAATCTGTGGATGATCCAAGCTCCTCAATAGAGCACATCATTCCAAATGACTCTACACCTCTAAGCTTACCCTTCTTAATCTTGATTCCACCAGGAGTCTTGGTGCCATCGTGTCCTCCCGCAACTCGACCTCCTGCAAGAACAACGGGAACTTTCTGTCCCTCCTTGACATTAGGAGCACCCGTTACAATCTGAACTGTATTTCCTTCAGCATCAATCTCAACCTGACAAACAACCAACTTGTCGGCATCCGGATGCTTCTCAATTTTCTGAATCTTTCCAACAATAATCTTATCAAGATCCTCATCAAACTTCTCATATCCCTCTACCTTAGTTCCTGAGAGAGTCATTGCATCCATATATTCTTTTTCAGTACATTCCAACTCAGGAACATACGCCTTAATCCATGATAATGGTGTATTCATATCTATTTCCTCGCTTTCTATTATAGAAAATTATCTATTAATCAGTAAAATATTCCGCGCTTCCATCGCATTCTTAGAACTGCTCTAAGAAACGCTTGTCATTCTCATATAGAAGACGCATGTCGTCAATCTCATACTTGAGAAGAGCTATTCTCTCAAGTCCGACACCGAATGCAAATCCTGTATATTCCTCAGGATCAATGTTACTCATCTCCAAAACGTGTGGGTGAACCATTCCACAACCGAGAATCTCTATCCATCCTTCACCTTTACAGAAACGGCATCCTTTACCGCCACACTTGAAGCATGTCACATCCATCTCAGCACTTGGCTCTGTAAATGGAAAATGATGTGGTCTGAATTTAACTTTAGTCTCTTTTCCAAAAAGCTCTTTGGCAAACTCTGCCAATGTTCCCTTGAGGTCTGCAAATGTAACATGCTTATCAATTACAAGTCCCTCAATCTGGTGGAATGATGGTGAATGTGTTGCATCTACTTCATCTGAACGGAATACTCTACCGGGAGCAATCATCTTAATAGGAAGTTTTCCCTCTTCCATCACACGAACCTGCACAGAAGAAGTCTGTGTACGAAGCAATAGCTTGTCATTGATATAAAATGTATCCTGCTCATCCTTTGCCGGATGATTTGCCGGAATATTTAACGCCTCAAAGTTATAATAGTCATACTCAACCTCAGGTCCGGTAACAACTTCATAACCAAGTCCCACAAAGATTTTCTCAACTTCTTCCAAAGCAATTGTATTAGGATGTCTATGTCCGAGCTCCGGCTTCTTTCCCGGAAGAGTTACATCGATAACCTCTGCCTTCATCTTCTCTTCGCGAAGCTTCTTAGCAAATGCTTTCTGCTTTTCTTCCAATGTCTTCTCTATCTTCTGACGAGCATCATTAACCATCTGACCGACTTTAGGTCTGTCCTCAGGAGCTACGTCCTTCATAGACTTGAGAACGCTTGTGAGCTCACCTTTCTTTCCCAAAAATGCCACCTTAATGTCATTCAACTTCTCCAGATTCTCAGAGCTGTTGATCTGCCCAAGGGCATCCTGCATAATTTTCTCTAACTTTTCATTCATCTTCTTTTCCTCCATTCTATCTTGCACAAATGCATACAAAAAGTCCCCCACTGATCCTAAAATCAATGAGGGACGAAAATATTCCGCGGTACCACCCTTGTTCCCAGCTTCTCTCCTTACTATATCTATTGGGGGAGTTTACTGGACTCTCTTCGAACTTAACGCGTTCTAACGTCATAACCTAGTGAGAATACTATTTACATATTCCGTTCAATCTTGCAACTCCGGTGTGAAATTCAACAACCAACTGAACCTGGCATGCTCTCAGCTAATAGCAACGCCTCTCTGTTAGGAAGTTTGGATGTCTGTGGGATTATCTGGATTGTAATCCCTGCACCATCATAGTTTTTTTCATATTCAAAAGATATGGTATCACATAATTTTGATTATGTCAAATTAATTTTGTAGGATTGAATTAGCACATACAAATAACTCTATATTACACGGACTATTTTTTTACATAAATTCACTAAATCATATCTGATGCCATCTCTACTTCTCCATCCTCGATTAGACCACTCTTCACCAGAAAGATCATCTCCTCCGTATATCAGGGCACCATATTCAAATCCCCTAAAACGAGCAACAGCTATGCATCCGGCCTGCTCCATTTCTACGATTTTGCCGCCTTCGGATTTTCTAAGCTCTATCTTGTCTATTGTCTCGCGAAAGATAGCATCTGTAGTCCAAGTGAGGCCACGCATGTAGGAAACTTCATTTTCATCAAGATACCTCGCAATAGTATTTGTCGTAGCTTGGTCAGTATATGCAACCCTCGATGGTGGAAGGTAATGATATGAAAAACCTTCATCTCTTATGGCACCTTCTACCAAGAGTAACTGCCCCACCTCTATATTGGAATCAAGCACACCACCGCCACCGCAGAACATTACTTTTTTAATTCCCATTTCATAAAAAAGATCTAAGTTGCCTCCACAAGCAGGACATCCCACCTGACCTAAAGTGATAAGTACATCAGGCTCTTCATTGAATCTATATATTTCAAATGGGTTCTCACCTGGAATAACTCTTTCCGTTCTTAATTTGTTCTGCTCTTTGAGTTTTGTTATCACTTCTGGGAAAAAAGTAATCACGAGCTTGTCTGTGTCAAATCTCCCCGGTCCAAAGGACTCTGGATTTAACTTTGCTGTTTTGACATCATCAAATTCTAATATAGGATATTCATTCTTATATAACATCTATCTTCCTCACCTTTCTGCAATATCATTTATAATTCACAACAAATCATTCACGACTTTTTGCCATATTCTACTAGTTTCCACAACAATCCAAAAAATACATCTCTTATTAAATGTCTGGCAACAAATACAATCATAATTCCAAGACATGCACCATGCCAACCATTGAAAAAGTACCACCCGGCGGCTGCCCCAATTGGAATAAAGATAACTCCTGTCGGAAATGTCAGAGTATCTGTAAAATATTGTAATACGTAAACTATAAGACTAATTACCGTCATAGCAATTAGTAATTTCCAAAAACCAAATACATAAGCAACTATTCCGATAGTGCCACATATCAGATAAAATATGTACCCCAAATAGAATACATTACCTATCGTCCTTCCGATAGCTTCTTCATTTTCCTCGATTTTGGGATCCACTGGCGCACGACTGTCACTAGCCACAGGATTACCACATTCGGGGCAAACCAGGCTATCCAAGTCGCTCATCTTAGCTATCTTAAATTCAAACTCTTTCTTGCAATTTGCACAATATCTCTTCATACATTAAACCTCCAAGTTGTCTACCTTTGGCAAATCTTCCCTTAAATGCTCAATTGTATGTTTCACACGCGTTTCCATCAATTCCGGCAAACCGATACCTCGTACACTGACCAAATGTAAAAACCTTATATATGCGACAATTCGAATCTTTAACTTCGCATCCTCAAGTTGTTCCTCTGTATATCCTTGAAAATAGTTTTCCATTGATTTGTTGTAGATATAATCGGCCATTTCCTCGGTTATTCCCAAGAAACGATCTGTATTGCCCTTTTCGTCCTCTGGATATGCTTTATAAGCGATATAAAGAGCCTGCAATTCAAAAACTGGATTTCCTACACTTAGGCTCTCCATGTCAATGAGAAGTGGCTCAGATCCATCAAACATAACATTTTTCATCTGAACATCACCATGAATTGTACTCATGCACTTCGGCATCTTCAGAATTAACTCTCTAAGTCTATCGGCCAAGTCGCTAGGCAACGTCTCTCCCAGATCATCTATAAAAGACACAAATAAATCTCGCATATCCGGCAAGCTCTCACCGTCCAGTTCTACACTATGAATTTGTCTGAGAAATTCGGCATACTGGCGAACTATGATTTCTTTGTCTTCCGGCTTTTCTATAATCATATCGTTAAAATTATCTGCTTTTAACATTTCAAATACAGTTCCAAGCTTACCATCAACCCGAACAATATCATAGCTTATTGCTGTTGGAATTCCCATGAGAAGCGCGTGTTTGGCCATCTTTTGCTCGCGCTCAATCTCCTCGACACTGGTCATACTTTCATATACTTTAACGACAGTGTCTTCATCAAGTCTGTAAACTGTGCCAACTGCTCCCTGACCTATTACTTTGCATCCTTCCACACTGATTTCTCTAAGTTTTTTCTTAATGTTGAATAATTCAGAAAAACCCGTGACATTAAAGATATCATATACTTCTGGGCTTGCGTTAATTATAAAAATATTCCGTCCAGACTTCTTTTTCAAATATAGTAAAACTCTGAGACCGGCACTAGAGATATATTCTAACTCATTTAAATCAAGAATCAAATCCATCTCATGATTCTCAACAAGTAATTCCTCGATATCATTTTGCACATGGGCTGCATTGTCCGAATTAATACGCCCTTTCAAAAAAACAGTCAACTTTCCTTCTTCAACTATATTTTCCATCGAAACCTCCTAATTGCTTGAAAATTATAAATATATTATCACATACTTTCTGGACGATTTCAAGGGAATCCGAAAATGATGATTAAATATATCAGAAATTATTTTCAGAGTTAATATCGAATAATTGTTTTACAAGCAAAGCTTGTAAGACCAGCGCCATGCGATTCCGATGTTTCCAAAAAAACGACTGGGAATAATCCGCTATTCTCCAGTCGCTATACGTCATAATATTCTTTTATTGGGGTAATCACTTCACCCTAACAGTTCTTCTTCCAAAGAAATCACTATAACCATACTCTTTTTCCATTTCTTCTCCATATGGAATGATACTCTTAAGTCTAATATAATACTTTGTTTTAGACTTGAAAATAGGAAGGGTCATGCTAATGTATGTCTTCTTACGGTCTTTTTCGTAATACTTTCTCTTTCCTTTTATCTTTACTGCTTTATATGATCCCTCCCTGTAATAATGCAATTTTTCCGAAGCATCATTTACGACTTTAACCATCTTTTCATCACTTCTGTCCTTCTTTGTGGAATAATATACACAAAGATACGGAAAATGACTATTAGTCACCTTGATTTGAATACTTTTCTTCTTTCCCGTCATCTTAACCTTGCAGAACTGGGCATATCTTGTCTGTTTTCCCCCAACTATAAGATCAGCTCTCCACAGTTTTGATATTCCATTAGCACTATCATTTTCATCTGTCCATCCAACAAAATCATAGCCTTTTTTCTTAGCTCTTGGAAGAATAGTATTCTTTACTATATCATAGGTTTTCATCTTTTTGCCTACTATTTTTCCTCCATTGAGTTTAAGATTAAGCTTGTATTTATGTGGCTTTCCTATCATTGTTTTCCCTGGAGCTACCTTAGTTGCCGGTTTCCCATCCACATAATAATCATAGCCACGCCTATAATCTTCAAACTTTGGTGCATCAACCGA
This sequence comes from Eubacterium xylanophilum ATCC 35991, assembly GCF_000518685.1. Classification (GTDB taxonomy): domain Bacteria; phylum Bacillota; class Clostridia; order Lachnospirales; family Lachnospiraceae; genus Eubacterium_F; species Eubacterium_F xylanophilum. Next base: position 69,615 of record NZ_JAEB01000016.1, read on the forward strand.
AACCTTTGAATTATTAACTATCTTCTTCAATCTTTGGCAATCATAAAATGGATTCTTGCCAATACTTGTAACACTAGATGGAATAGCTATCTCCTGTATATCTCTGCAAGTGCAAAAACACTTTTCCCCAATTGATTTTAATGTCTCAGGAAGTGATACTGAATAAACACCTTTATTGCCTCTGAATACCTCTTTTTCTAATACAGTTATTCCATCTAAAATAAATACATTTCCAAAAAGCATTACATGCTCTGTAACTGCTCCGCTTCCACTCAAGGTAGTTTTAAAATCCCCTGAAGGTGTTTCTTCCACGGTACTCTTAAAGTTTTCGAACAAGATCTCACGTGTCTTGCTTTCTACTGCAAATGTATTTATATCGACAATCTGTCCCAGAATTGTCAACATAAGAACCATTAGTATTATCTTTTCATCTAATTAATCTCCTCGTATAATACGTTTTGTAAACAGTATTCTATCACAAACCCAGATGCGTGTCAATTGCGTTTATTACAACTTCCCACGCAATATCATCTTCCTCAAGCAAATCTCCACCACCAAATATCATGCACCTTCCATTTTCACTCTCCAAATCATACTTTGCGCCCATAACTCCTCTGGCGTATACCTGCCGTATGCTTGCCACACAACTCCGACAATCGTATAAGTCCCTTAACTTTTCTGCTTCCATTAGCTTATCATCATCTCGTATATCTTGAACATGAAAAATATCCCGCATAATCACATGTATTATGCGGGCAGCATTTCTCCTATTTATATCTGTATCTGAAGGGATTGTAGACATGACAATCTGAACTTCTCTGGGAATATCACTTCTCCCCAACATTTTTCTCGCTAAATCAATAGGCTTCATAGGATTACTCCTTTATTGTCACCTTGAACGTCTTGGTGCAGTATGCTCTCAATCCGTCTGCAGTGAACTTTACTTTTTCCAATTCTTCACTTCCGGCTACTTCCTTCACTTCTCCGGATTCTAAGTTCTCTACTAGGTAGCTCTTCGCCCCTTTAAAACTCTCAGAATCGGTCATCTTATGAGCTAGCTTATTTATGATTCTATCAAGTTCGATTGCAATCTCATCAGTATGATCTTCACCGCTGAGGTTCACAAAAGATATAGCCATTCCGCCGTCGGCGAGAGGCTTTGCCAGGATATCAACTCTATTATTATCGCGTATATATAGCTTGTCTGCTTCATCATATATTATCTCATTCTTCGTGATAACACAGATTCTCTTTGCCTGAACGCCCAGAGGATCCTGATTGAGTGCAATGAGTTTTTCATCCGCGAGTATCTTCCACAGATCATCTCCTCGCTTCACGCGTCTGAGATCGATTCCAAGCATAAGTGGAGCATTCATCATACACCAAGTTGCCATATGAGTTCTACACATATCAAGGGTCAATCCATCCATACCAACAGCCAACATGTCTGGGTCATTCCAGCCCTTATCAAGACCAGCAAATTCATCCATAATTACTGCTTTATTGTACTGTGATGTGACGCTCGTGGTATAATCTGACTCCCATGGACACTTTCCATTGTCACCATCGCTTCCAACATCAAATGTAATATCATTGAGAATTCTCCAACTATCTCCAACCTTATATCCCCAATTCTGCGGTTGAGTTTTACCCCACTCACAGATAGAAAATATAAGATCATTATCTGGCTTTAGCTTATTATACTCTTCAAGAAACTTAGCATATGAGGCCAGAACATTTTCCTGCCTTCTGTGATTCATAAGGCGTATAGTAACTTCGCCCTTTTGAAGTTCGATAGCGATAGGCTTTGAGCCGTAAAAATCATCGAACACTCTCCTAGTCTCACCATTTTCAACCACGGCAACTTGCAGCCAACTTCCAACTCCCTCTTCTTCTCCGAGTTCGCAATCAACTAACAATTCATACTTGCCGGCATTTTCGATATTCAATTCAAATATCAGCTCGCTACTTTGCTCACCGACCGGTGTTCTATCCGGTCCTGTTCCGTCAAACGTTCCGATACCAACTGCATATCCATCAATTATCTTTCCCCTTTCACCCGTAATCTTTCCATCTTTAACGGTTGAAAGCACTATTTTCTCCTGCTCATTTTCTATTAATATTCCCTTTATCCTAGGCGCAAATGTATACTTGGCATTAGTCGCCTCAGAAAAAGTTGCATTATCCCAAGGATAATAGCAATTATCAACCTTTATGAAATCAATATCCCAATCCACGTAGCTCCGGGCATCTTCTGCCTCATATCCACAGGTTCCTACTTCAAGGCCGCTACAAAGCTTGGTTCCGATATCATTGTACATTCCAAACTTTAGCCCTTTGCCATGAACATAATCTGATAAAACTTTAAAATCATTGGGGAATTTGATTGGTTCATTTTTCAATTTATTATCTACTCTTTTTTCATAGTAGCAGCCATCATCCAAAACTACATATTGATATCCCAGTTTATCTAACCCAAGCTCAATCATGCAATCCACCATGGTTTTAGTCAATTCTTCTGTATTTCCGCAACCAAACGCATTCCAACTATTCCATCCCATAGGAGGGAGATGCTTCTTTCCTCTGCTCTCAAGAACTTCGCGATTGGCAAAGCTGTCATATGTATACTTTTCATTTTTTATCGATCTTGGTTCTTTTAATCTCATAGTCCTATTCCTTCCACTTATCTGTAATTCCAGGGCAATATCCCGTTTTCCTTGCCGCCCTGATTTCAATATAACATCCACACTGTCCGCAAAATCCTGCTCTTCTATCAGAACATTTTCCACATATAAGAAGTCGCCTCTCGTATTCGCTGTCGCAGACTCTCTCTTCAACAGGAATCCTTGAGACGTACTCCTCTACTTTTATCCGTTCTTTTTCGAGCATTTCCTTTGTCCACATGCATTTTTTGCAAAATGGTCTGCTCATGAGTTCTACACTCCTTTAGTTCAAAACAAGTGTCACAACGCTACATGGCGGAATATTTCCACTCAATGTACCGTACTCCAATTTGAATCCATCGTACTCTTTTGGTGCGACTTTATCAGGATTCTCAAAAGTATTATATGCTCCTACGTCGGCGATGAGAATCTTGCCGGTTACATCGCAGTAGTCACCGAGAATATCTGCATTTACCTCCACATCCTCTGTGAGGAGAGGATTGGCGAGTGTTATAGTCATCTCTCCCTTGTCATTGACAGAAGCTGAAGATGAAATAACAGGAATTTCCTTTCCCTTACACTCCTTCTTTTCAACATCGAAGTAACAATCCACAAGCTTCGCCTCTTGGTGACCCTTGAACATCTCAAACACATGATATGTAGGTGTTTTGAGAATCTTGGCACCCTCTGTAAGAATTACAGCTTGCAGAACATTTACAACCTGAGCAATGTTAGCCATTGAGATTCTATCACTGTGTCTGTTGAAAATATTCAGATTGAGCGCAGCTACAATCGCATCTCTCATGGTATTCTGCTGATAAAGGAATCCAGGATTAGTTCCCTCCTCAACATCATGCCATGTTCCCCACTCATCCACAACGAGCTTAACCTTGTGCTCTGGATCATGCTTATCCATAACAGCTAGATGTCTCTCAATCATCGGCTCTATGTAGAGAGTTTTGGAGATTGTCTCATAGTACTCTTCCTCTGTAAACTCCGTGGCACTTCCCTTGTGATCCCAATCATGTGTCACGGTGTAGTAGTGAAGACTGATGGCATCTGCTTGTTGATCCTTGATGAGATTCATTAACTTATCAGTCCAATCGTAGTCATCTCCGTTCGGCCCACAAGCGATCTTGTAAAGCTTATTGTCACCATAGTTGCGGCAATATGTCTGATATCTTCTGTACTCATTGCCATAGTACTCCGGAGTCATATTTCCTCCACATCCCCAGTTTTCATTACCAACGCCAAAATACTTAAGCTTCCATGGCTCCTTGCGACCATTGGCCTCACGAAGCTTTGACATAGGTGACTCCCCATCAAATGTCATGTACTCGATCCACTCGGACATTTCTCTGACAGATCCACTTCCCAGATTTCCATTGATGTATGGCTCGCATCCGAGCTGATCACACAATTCGAAGAACTCATGTGTTCCGAAGCTGTTATCCTCGAGAACTCCACCCCAATGAGTGTTAATCATTCTCTTTCTATCAGCCAGTGGACCAATTCCGTCCTTCCAGTGATACTCATCAGCAAAACATCCACCTGGCCATCTGAGTACCGGAATCTGCATCTCCTTTAGTGCGGCAACAACGTCATTTCTCATTCCCTTAGTGTTTGGGATTTCGGAATCTTCCCCTACAAAGATTCCCCCATATATACATCTTCCCAGATGCTCAGAAAAATGTCCGTAGATCTCCTTGTTAATCTTACTAATCTCTCTTTTGGGATTAATAGTTCCTTTAACTTTTTTCATAGCTATTCTGGCGCATCCACCTCATGCGCCTCTCCTTTCTAGTCTTAATCATATATATTTTCACACAAATAATCTATCTACATACTAATTTACAATAAAAATGGTCCGAAAAAAATGGATTATCTTGTATTATTATTGAATTATTGTGTAATATCTTGCCATATTTGTCTAGTTATGGTTCCGTATTTCAGGCAGAGAGTCCCCCTCCTCTCGGGGCATGCCAAATCCTCTTTTTTCAAATAGGCATGCCCCTCTCTCCTTATCAATCAA
>NZ_JAEB01000017.1 GCF_000518685.1 Eubacterium xylanophilum ATCC 35991
GTAGTTCAAAGTATGAATAGTGACGGTGGTCGCTGTCATGATAATGCTCGATGCGAGAGTATGTGGGCAAGGTTCAAAACGGAGCTTCTCTACGATAGATATGATACCAAATCTATGACTGTCAAAGAGTTAAAAACAGTTATCTGGAGGTACTTCATGTCCTATTGGAACAACCGAAGGATCTGCTCTGCTAACGGAGGACTCCCTCCTGCAGCTAAACGCAGGAAATACTATGATTCACAGCCCGTTGCGGCATAGTGATAAATTTTCCCAAAGAAATCTGCCAACCAATATTGACAATTTCATTTTGTTTAATGAAAAACTATCAGTACCTCAGGTAATATGTGTTGGTTTAATTGTTATCGGAATAGTAGGACTAAAATTATTAGCAAAGGAGTAAGCTTCTGGACATTTGCCCAGAAGCTCTTAATGTCTATTCAGTTTATGTGCAAAAACAGAAAAAACAAATCGCAATCTCGGTTGAATGAATACTTTAATAGTGATAAAATATAAAACATATGAAGATTTTATAGATGCAATATACTAAAAGAAAGTAAGGAGGAGGATATAATGTTAGGAAATTTTAGTTACAAGAATGCTACAAAGCTTTATTTTGGAGATGATTCCTTAAAGTTTTTAAATGATGAACTTCCAAAGTATGGAAAAAATGTTCAGCTCATTTACGGAGGCGGTTCTGTAAAGAAGAACGGTATCTATGATGCTGTTGTTGAGATTCTTAAGGCAAATGAAAAGAATATTATTGAATATGCCGGCGTGATGCCTAACCCTACAGTAGATAAGCTTCGTGAGGGTGTTAAGATTGCAAAGGAGAATAATGTTGACCTTCTTTTGGCTATTGGTGGAGGTTCATGCTGCGATTATGCTAAGGCGGTGTCGGTATCGGTTCACTGCGATGAGGACCCTTGGGAGAAGTATTATATTCGTTTTGAGGAGCCGACCTGTGAGATAGTTCCGGTGGGATGCATACTTACTATGGCAGGTACAGGCTCTGAAATGAATGCTGGTTCTGTAATTACCAATCACGAGACTCATCAGAAGATTGGACATGTATTTGGAGAAAATGTTATGCCAAAGTTTTCAATCCTGAATCCTAAATTTACTATGAGTCTTCCAAAGAGACAAATGGTTGCAGGTATTTATGACATTTTCAATCACATCTGTGAACAATATTTTTCGGGGGATGATGACAACACAAGTGATTACATTGCTGAAGCTTTGATGAAGTCTGTAATTCATTCATCACTTATCGCTGTCGAGAATCCGGAAGACTATGAGGCAAGATCCAATATCATGTGGACTGCAACATGGGCGCTTAATACGCTTATCTCCAGAGGAAAGAGCACTGACTGGATGGTGCACATGCTTGGACAGTCTGCAGGTGGATATACAGATGCAACACACGGAATGACGCTCTCAGCAGTTTCGCTGCCATATTACAGATATATTATGCCATACGGGCTTCAGAAGTTTAAGAGGTTTGCAACAGAGGTATGGGGAATTAATGCAGAAGGTAAATCGGATGAGGATGTGGCAAATGCTGGTCTTGCGGCAATGGAGGATTGGATGAAAAAACTCGGTGTTGCTATGAGTTTATCTGAGCTTGGCGCTACTGAGGATATGATTGAAGGTATTGCTGACGGAACATTTATCCTTGAAGGTGGTTATAAGGTTCTTACCAGAGATGAAGTTGTAAAGATTCTTAAGGAGAGTCTGTAAAGGAGGTAAAAAGCTGATGTCACAATTAAATCAGGAATCCCATGGTGCCGGGACAATGAACGAGCAACAGCTTGATCAGATAAGCCGCGCCTTATATAGCTACTGCAAAGTAATGAGTGAGCCTAAGATGGGACCGGCTCCCGCTGTGATTACTGTTCTTGTGGGGGTGATACCAGCTCTTCTCCTTACAGCTCTAGGGGAGAGCCTCTTGACGGCTGTGGTCGTAGGCGCCCCATTAATTGCTTTGTTTACTTTTCTTTTCTGGCTCGCCTACAGATATCGAGTGGGAGCCTCAAAAAAGCTCAACTCCTTTCTTGAAGAAGATGGCGGACGGATGATGTTCAGCGAGTTTGCCTCGGCACAGCGCTGTATGGGCGACCAATTTAGGCTTGGCAGACATTATCTGTTTATCAAAAGAGGAGCTGTGATCAGGATTAACAGCATTACCGATATAGTAAGGGTAGCTTGTCGTTCGGGTGTGGGGGTGAGCATTAAAGTAGAAGATGAGAGCGGAAAAATGACATTGCCGCTTTGCAGAGTGCATAGGTTTAATGACAGGGCAGAGATTGATGAGATACGTAGTGCAATTATGCAAAGGCAGGTATGAAATACAGGGAATAAGTGAGCGCAGTTTCTTGTCCTAACTGTCAAGAAGCAAAAGACGTTTTTGGGGAGAATAAGGATGACGAAAAAAAGAATTAAAACGATAATTGCATTCTCATTGCTTGTTATAGTCGTGACTGTTGGATTTTCTTTGTCGATACTGGACAGCAGGAAAGATGTTTGTCCTGATGAGAATACAAATATTCGACTTTACGGTGAATCGCACGGGGTAAAGGAATTTTACGATATCGAATTTGGATTATGGAAAGAGTATTACGATGAAGGTTATCGGGCACTTTTTGTTGAACTTCCGTATTTTACGGCAGAATTCCTTAATCTGTGGATGCAGGAAGACTCGGATGAGATCATAGATCAACTGTTTGAAGAAATTCAGGGAACTCAGAGCGGTAACGAGTATTATTATGAGTTTTTTCATGAGATAAAGGAGCAATGTCCGCAGACAGTGTTCTATGGAACGGATGTGGGTCATCAGTACGATACTACCGGGGCAAGATATCTGGAGTACCTTGATGTTAACGGCCTTGCGGAATCCGAGAATTATCGTCTTGCGAAGAGATGTATAGATCAGGGAATAGCATATCGGTCGGATGACTCTAACCATGATGGCATATCTGTCATAAGAGAATCATATATGGTATCCAACTTTACAGATGCATACTCCAGATGCGGAACCGATAAGATAATGGGTATTTATGGTTCCTATCATACCGATCTTGATAATCCCAATCTGATGGCAGGAAGACTGAAATCTTATTATGGAGATATATTAAGCAGTGTCAGGATTAGCACTTTGGTGTTTAGGGAGAACAGACCATACAGGCTCGGTTTTTGCATCACGGGATTTGTATTTCTGTTGATGCTATTTATCCCTAATATATACTGGGGAGTGAAAGCTAAACCGGAAGGATATGATGAGGCTGCCAAAAAAGAAAACAAGCTCTTGCTTTTATTTGAAAGGGCAGGGGAAGTGTCGGTAAGCTACTCGCTCCTGATATTCCCGGCACTTAACCCTTATATAAAACTGCTTCCTCAGAGAGTGTTCTATGAGGATAAGATCATTATGTGTTTCACCGCTTTTGTGCTTATGATTCTTTATGAGTGCTATTGGATCAAATATTTCAGAAGTGAGCGGACATTAAAGAATCAGTACAGTTCTTTTGCCGGATTCCCGGTGGCAGGAGCTACCCTTCCGGTAATTGCGGTTCTTTTCCTGGGACTGTATTCCATGAACCTTGTTGTGATTGTTTCCGGGGTTATCCTGGGAATCGGGCATATCGGAATACATTTGATGCACTATAAAGAAATCACGTGATAGTAAGAGAGGATTGTTGTAGATATGGACAAAAGTAGGCTGAGCAGGAAAAGGCTAGGAAAGAGAAAGCTAGGAAATCCAAAAAGAAGAATGCTAAGAAGAAAAAAACCAAGAAATTTTTAAAGCGAAAGCGTAAGAAAAAAAGAAGGTAAAAAGAATAATATATCTTTTTCTTGAATTTGTTATATGGTAAAATGAATATGATACATAGTTAAATTTCAGTTTTATGTACGATGGGGATTTGCTGAAGAAATAAGGCCTTAACTGAGGAGAAAAACAATGGTATATTACGAAGACGATAAACTGATCATCCGCGATATGGAAAGTGCGGATGCCCAAGTTTTTACAGATGAATTTACAGCCCAAGGTTGGCATCCGGATATTGCAGGATATTTGTCAAGATTGAAGGATCGTTCTGAGAATAAATGCATAGCTTTAACAGCAGTATATGAAAGATGTCCTGCTGGCTATGTGTATGTGTATATGTGTGCAAATGAGGGTTCGTTTAAGGATAAAGGCTGGCCTATCATTGTTGATTTTAATGTGCTGAAGAAGTATCAAAGAAGAGGTATTGGAAATCGATTGATGGATGCGGCTGAACAGGTTGCAAGCCAGTATGCGGACAATGTATGCCTTGGCGTTGGATTGTGTGACAGTTATGGTGCAGCACAGAGGATGTATGTCAAGCGTGGATACATTCCGGATGGCTCAGGAGTGTGGTATCAAGACAAGCAATGCGTTCAATATGAAACCCACAGAGGATTTGTGGAACCGGAAGATAAGGATGACTTCTTTGTGAATGGACAGGCTTCAAATCAGGTTCTGTGGGAGGATATTTTGTGTTTTAACTGGGAATGTATTATTGCCACAGCGCAGAGAGGAGAGTGACCTTGAAATGAATACTTACAAAAGAGGTTTGTTCCTGAAAGAGTTTGCTGAGATGATCGATTCAATGGTTGATTATGAGCACTTTTCAAGAGAAAGATTAGTAGACAATCTGTGCCGTATGGCTCGTTCGTTTCGCCTTACCAAAGTTGTTACGGAGTTTTATAAAAGCATTACAGATGAAAAAGACGGCAAAGGTGAAGTACTTTGTGATTTTGATGAGGGTCCGGCTGAAGTAGTAGTGATGAAAAAAGAAATCATAACTAAAATCGGCGCTATTGTGCGTATTACAGCCTATTCTTTGAAAGATATGGAAGACCTTGATGAAGAGGAAGAGCGATATCTTGCCATCGTTTTACGTTCATTAATGAGTTATGTCGGCCGTAACCGGCTGCAGACTGCTGTAGAAATCCTGGCATACCATGACGGAAATGGTTATCCTAATTTCGCGTATTATTTCCGTCATCTTGAAAAAATGAACAGACAGGGTGGCTTATATGGTTATACTGCTATTATGTACAACCTTAAACAGTTTTCTCTGATCAATCGCGACATAGGTTTAGAGCATGGTGACGTGGTGATGAGAGCTCATTTTGAGACTGTAAAAGCTTTGGTTGCGGATAGGGGCGCAGTATGCCGCGTCGGTGGTGATAATTTCGCAGCAATCTTTCCGACTGAACTTTTAGAGAGTGTTATTTCTTTTTTGGAGAATGCATCCATAGGATATGATCCTCAGATTTCAAGCACTGTAGAGGTATCTGCATACGTGGGAGTTTTTGTCATTCCGAAAGAATTCAGATTTGAGAGGCCGGGAAATATCGTTGAGATGATTATGCCTGCGTGCCAGGCCGCAAAAGCATCCGATAAGGGTGATGTGTATTATGCAAGCCTTAAGAATCTTGAGATGAAAGAGAATGTCTCGAGAGTACGCAGGCATTTTGAAGAGGCATTGGAAAAAGGCGAATTTAAGGCATACTATCAGCCCAAGGTAAATGTTGAAACCGGAAAAATCATCGGGGCAGAGGCTCTTTGCAGGTGGATCTGGGATGGAAAAACTATTCAGCCGATGGAATTCATTCCCATACTGGAGAGAAATACAGATATCTGCAGGCTTGATTTTTACATGCTTGATCTTGCATGCAAGGATATAAGAAGATGGCTGGATGAAGGGAAAAATGCGGTTAGAGTTTCAGTAAACTTTTCGAGAAAGCATTTGGTTAATCCGAAACTTCTTGATGATATTATAATTGTTCTGCAAAGAAATAATGTTCCGTATGAATATATCGAGATTGAGCTGACAGAGACTACATATGAAGGTGATTACCAAAAACTGAAAAATCTTGTTGAAGATTTCAGGAAGAATGGGATACATACCTCTATTGATGATTTTGGTGTCGGTTATTCTTCCTTAAACATCATAAGGGAGCTTCCGTGGAATGTAATGAAAATAGACAGAAGCCTTCTACCCATGAGCCATGCTGAAAAATATAACCCGGCAACGGTTGTCTACAAACACATAACAGCCATGGCTTCCGAGATGGGAATCGAGTGCCTTACGGAAGGCGTTGAGACTGTCGAGCAGCTTAATATTCTCAGAGAAAATTCCTGTATGTATGCTCAGGGCTACTATTTTGATAAACCGCTTCCGTTAGATGAATTTGAGAAAAGAATGGAGATCGGATTATACAGTGTAAAGGATGAAGAGTAAAATCCCATGGTGCCGGGACAATGAACGAGCAACAGCTTGATCAGATAAGTCGCGCCTTATATAGCTACTGCAATGTAATGAGTGAGCCTAAGATGGGACCGGCTCCCGCTGTGATTACTGTTCTTGTGGGGATGATACCAGCTCTTCTCCTTACAGCTCACCCCCTTTCTTGAAGAAGATGGCGGACGGATGATGTTCAGCGACTTTGCCTCGGCACAGCGCTGTATGGGCGACCAATTTAGGCTTTGCAGAGTGCATAGGTTTAATGACAGGGCAGAGATTGATGAGATACGTAGTGCAATTATGCAAAGGTAGGTATGAAATACAGGGAATAAGTGAGCATAATTGCTATTGTTACTTATGAGGATATTTATGAGAGTTGAATTATACGAGGATGGGAATTGGTTACTGTCGGGAGAGGCATTTTCAATCTATTCTTCCTGTATGTACCAGCCTACATATGGGGATTACAAGACACAAATGGAAGACTATTTATCTGATTCATCGATTAAAGTATTTGTATATGAAGATTTAGGCAGGAAAACAGGCATGATAGTCCTAAAACTTTTAGCAGATGCTGCAGAGATTATTGGAATAGCTGTATCTGCTAATTTCCGTTGTAAGGGAATTGGAAAACAACTGATACAACATGTAATGGAATCGGAAAATCTAAAAAGTATCATTGCTCAAACGGATGGGGATTCGATTGATTTCTATCGTAAATGTGGATTTTCAGAGAAAAAAAGTATTATTGAATATCCTGATGGGGAAGTAGTTCGATATAATTGCGTTCTGGTTAAATAGATACATTATACGAAGGATATGGCAACAACCGCATAATAAATTCAGGTTTGTTGATGTATTATCTTCTAGCATAATGTAGTTAAGAAACACAGCAGTATGCTAAATAAATCTTTTACTTGGGTTTAAGGTGTGCTACAATAAAAATGGTAGTAATTTATTGGTGATAACAAATCGCGGTTTGTAGGGATAATATGACTTTAGAATTGGGGTGTTGGTAATGAATAAAGTTGAATATAAAAAATATGACAGCTCGTACGAAGAAGAGGTATTAAAGGTTTTCGTTGAGTCTTTTGTTAATTATCCTCTTTTTTGGGGAGTTTTCGAAGACCGCTTTAAGTCTGATGAAAAACTTCGCAGTTTCCATGAGCGTCTTATGAAGGGAATATTTAAAGCAACTATTCGTAAAGATGAATGCTATATAGGTTGCTTGGACAGAAAGGTTGTGTCTATTGTAATAATTGAGAAGCCATCAGATAAACCCGTTGGCTTTTGGGATTATGCCGTAAGCGGAATGGCAGGTATTATAGCGCGAGTTGGTATTAAGGATACCCTTGAATTTATGGATATGTCAGATAAAACTGAAATAGTTGTAAAAAAAATTTCGGATCCCCGCTGGCATTTGTATTTCCTGTCAGTTGCCCCTGAATACCAGAATCAGGGTATCGGATCTAGTGCGATACAGGATTTTCTTATACCTATGGTAAAAGAAAATGGTGGAAACTTAATTACCGTAACTACCAATGCTAAGAAAAATGTGGAATTTTATACTAAAAACGGATTCTCACTTGTTAAAGAAGAAACCCTTGAATGTAAGGGAAAATCTGTTGGAAACTGGACTTTCAGAATGGATATATAAAGATGAAACACATTATTGCTGTTCATCATCAGACGGAGGTATTATGATAATAATTCTTACAGGTGCATCCCATACGGGAAAGACACTACTTTCTCAGCGGATGATGGAAAAATATAAAATCCCATATATTTCGATAGATCATCTAAAGATGGGGCTGATTAGAAGCGGGAATACATCGCTGACACCGAACGATGATGAGGAGATGACGATATATATCTGGCCAATAGTCAGGGAGATGATTAAGACTGCCATAGAGAATAAGCAAAGTTTAATAGTTGAAGGCTGCTATATTCCATATGAATGGCGCAAGGATTTCAGCGAAGAGTATCTGAAAAATATAAGATTTATCTGCCTGGTAATGACGGATAAATATATTGACGCACATTTTGATGAGATAAGAAATCATGCTTCGGATATTGAGGAAAGACTCGATGATTCGGACTTAACCATTGACTGGATTAAGGCAGAAAATAAAAGGTTTGCGGACGGCTTCAAAGCGGTGGGTGAGGAGACTAATTTGATTGATACCAACTACGAGCAGACATTGGAGAAAGTATGTTTTTTGAAGACTGTGTGCTGAAGATATTGGATAGCAGACTTTATGATGATGAACCAAGTATCCGGGTGATGAACTGGCTTGAGGGGAAAATCCCTGCTCCTAAGGCTTTAGCTTTTGAAAAGAATGAGAATTATCAGTATCTTTTGATGAGCAGAATACCCGGAGAAATGTCATGCAGTGAGTTCTATCTGGAACATCCGAAGAAGTTGGTAAATATACTGGCAGAGGCTCTGAAAATGCTTTGGAGCGTAGATATTTCTGATTGCCCTAAATATTTATAGAGGATGGAAAAATTAGCGGATTCATAGATGTAGGAGGAACCGGTGTTGGGGATAAATGGAATGATATCGCATTATGTTATCGTAGTTTGAAGCATAACTTTGATGGAACATATGGTGGAAAGGTCTATCCTGACTTTGATCCCGATATGCTTTTTGAAGCACTCGGCATAGAACCGAATTGGGAGAAGATAAACTATTTTATTCTGTTGGATGAGCTTTTCTAAGTTTTATCGGATAATGTTTGAGTCTTAACCGTATTGCCTAAAATGAGATGATATTAGGCGGAAAAATTGCCTAATAGGTAAGAAAAGATGCATTTGTTTGATTTTGTATACAGAAATCTCGGTAGACATTTGCTTACGGGGGTGTAAAAAATGGTTGGTATTTATTTTAGTGGGACGGGCAATTCAAAATATGCGGCGGAGTTATTCTGTAAAGAGTATGACAAAGAATCCGTTGCATATTCTATAGAGGATAGAGAAGCATTAGCTGCAGTAGCAGATGCGGATCTTATCATATTTGCATATCCGGTTCAGTTTAGTACAGTTCCGAAGATCATGCGAGATTATATTTCAGATCACAATGAGCTGTGGAAGAACAAGAAGGTTTTCGTAATCGCAACGATGGGGCTTTTCAGCGGTGATGGCTCAGGGATGCTCGGACGTCTTTTGCAATGCTATGGCGCTGAAGTAATAGGTGGACTCCATCTTAAGATGCCGGACAGTATAGCAGATGAGAAGGCATTAAAGCGTCCACTTGAAAAGAACAGAGAACTTGTAAAACAGGCGGATCAGAAGATAAAAGAATCTGTAAAGCGGTTAAAAGCCGGCGATCCAACACAGGAAGGTATAGGTGCTTTGTACAGGTTGGCCGGTTTCTTGGGACAGAGAGCATATTTTGGCCATAAGACTAGGGGATATTCTTCAAAGCTTAAGGTTGATACTGATAAATGTATTGGATGCGGACTATGTGAAAAGCTGTGCCCGATGAAGAACATTGCCATCAAGGATCAAAAAGCAGTATCAAGTGACCGATGTACTATGTGTTATCGCTGTGTCAATAAATGTCCTGGACAGGCACTTACTCTTCTTGGAAAAAGGGTTGTAGAACAGTGTGGGATTGAGAAGTATATATAAGGAGAGTTCAATGAGAAAAATAATTGGTACTGTTTTTATAATATTTTTGATTATGATTGTTCTATCCCATGTAGTAATATGTTTTGTCAACAATCATATTGCAAAGGGGATGGAGCGTCAATTGCTTGAATGCCCGATTCCGCCCAATAGTGAGATGCTTGATTCTGCTTCTATTGCGGGGAAAATGCAAGGTAACGGAAATGGTATGCAATGGTTCGGAATTATACTTATCAAGAGTGAAATGAACGAGGATGAGTTGTCAAAATGGTATAATAGCCGTGTGAATACAGAAGGAGCAGATGAAGAAATCTATGTCATAAAACAGGAAGCGCCTGAAATATTCGAGTACGGAAATTATCGCTTTAAGAATTATTCTGGTGAAGACCATTGCTATCAGATTCAGTTCTTCAAAAATATTCCTGTTGGATTTGAAACATCAATATGGGAAGTGTTTTTAAACAATGACCTGCGTGGGCATTGATAAATGTGTGTTTGAGGAGGAAAACTATGATGCATGTATTTGATAGTTTTGATGATAAGGATTTGATTTCGGAATTATTGAATGGTATGTATGCTGAACTTCCGGAAAAGAAACTAAAGTGAAAGGAAATATTATGAAAAAAGAAGGAATAATCAGAATTATTGTAATTACTATTATATTTATAATTTTTTCTTATTTTTCGGTTGGATATACATATGATATTTTTAATTCTGGAGTGGAACAACTTAGAGAATTACATACCGATGCAGATAGTATTAATAATATAAATATTGATGGAACTGATTTCACACCGGTATTTAGGTTAATGGGATTTGGTGTGAATGGTTTTTTAGATATAATAGAAATTATGATTTATTGTATATTTGCTTTTATTATAATGATGGTTAGTTTAATCCTATCTATTTTGCTTAGATTTATTGGGCTGAAAAAGGCAAAAATTGTATCTGAAAAAGAGAAAATTGCAACCAAGTGGATTTTCCTTGGTTTTATAATTGTATCTATCCTAACGGGACTTATACTTACAAGATTTACCGTTATAATACCTCTTTTGGTCTATACCTCTATATGGGTGGCTATAAGTTGGTTTATGTATGTGAGACAATTAATGAAATTTACAAATATACCTGAATGATGTAAAAGTATATGATTGCGTATTTCATGGTGATTTAATAATGCAAAGTTAAAATTGCAAGTTTTATAAATATTGAAATGGACGAGTATAAGAAAAATCAAGGATAGATTGGTAGTTTGTTCTTTTTTGTGAAAGAACTCGATAAATTCAAGTTTGTCGGGATGAACGATAGAACATAATACCAGAAAATATTGGAGGACAGTATGCCTGAAAGACCTACACTAACATTGGGATTAAAGAGACAAGATTTTCTTGAATATTATTACCTAAAGGAAGAACTTGTAAAGTTCTGCCACGATAACGGGTTGCCTGCTTCCGGTGGAAAACAAGAGCTTACTGAAAGGATTGCATACTATCTTGATACGGGAAAAATCAAGAATTCATCGGGGACAGCATCTACTAAAAGAAAGGCAAAGATAACCACTATAACAGAGGCCAGTAAAATTGAAGAGAACATTATTTGTTCGGAGGTTCATAGAGCCTTTTTTAAGAGCAAAATAGGGGAGTCATTTTCTTTCAATGTCACATTTCAAAAATGGCTCAAAGCGAATTCCGGGAAAACATATGGTGATGCCATTGATGCTTATTATGAGATCAAAAGAACAGCAAAGCAGGGGCAGACCGTTATTGGAAAACAGTTTGAGTATAATACCTATATCAGGGATTTCTTTGCAGATAACAAAGGCGCTTCGCTGGATGATGCTATAAGATGCTGGAAGTATAAGAAAAGCCTCAAAGGTCAAAACAAATATGAGAGATCTGATCTTAAAGCGTTGGAACAGTAAACCGGAATATAACGTAACTTAAAAAATCGAAATTTGTGGAGGACGATATGAAACTCAAATTCGAAATATATAAACACATTGGAGATATATCACAGTCAAACAACGGATGGACAAAAGAACTGAACTATGTCAGTTGGGATGATAGAGAACCTGTCTATGACATTCGCACCTTGTCATCTGATCATACTGAATATGGAAAAGGTGTGACAATTACCCAAGGTGAAATGAAAAGGCTCCAGGAATTGATTAAAGATAGGGTAGTATTTTAAGCAAATTCCAGTTTGTCGAGATAAACGATAGAACATAATACCGTAAGAAAAAAACTTCATGAATTAACATACATCAATGCAAGAGTTATCGATAAATGATATCTTGTCTTCATAAGAAATGAAGGAGGTATATTGATGATGAAAGATGTGATGATAGGTACATGGGCATGGGGCCCGGGAAATAATGGCTCCAAAATGGTATTCGGACAGAATTATGATGAAAAAATTTTGAAGGATACCTTCGAGGAATCTGTAAGACTCGGGTTTACCAAATGGGATACGGCCGCCGTGTATGGTATGGGCTCCTGTGAAAAGCTTCTTGGGAAGTTCATAAAAGGGGGTGATGATATATTTCTCTCAACAAAGTATTTTCCTAACAAGAAGTTTAGAACAGGTGATCTGGAGAAATCCTTCGAGGAAAGTATGACGAGGCTCGGTCTTAACTTTGCTGATCTTTACTGGATACATAAACCGATTAATCTTAAAGAAAATCTGAAGGATGCCATACCTCTTCTGAAGGATGGACGCATCAAGTCTATCGGAATATCCAACGTATCCTTGCAGGATATAAAGATGGCAGAAGATGTTCTATCTAAAGAAGGTTTTAAACTCGGGGCTGTTCAGAATCATTTCAGTCTGCTTAGGAACGACCAGCAGCCGATCATCGATTACTGCAATAGTAAAGGTATAACATATTATGCATATATGGTTCTTGAACAGGGTGCGCTTGCGGGAAGATATAATGCCAATCATCATTTCCCTACATTTTCAATGAGGAATCTGGCTTTTCCGAAGAGAAAGTTTAAGAAAATAGAAGAGCTTCTGGGATTAATGAATCAGATAGCTTTGAAGTATGGTATAGATAAGTCGCAGGTCCCGATTTTGTGGGCTATTGCTAAAGGCGCTGTTCCGATAGTCGGTATAACAAAGAAAAAATATGCAGAGCTTCTTGCCAATGCATTAAGAGTTAGTCTTGAGCCTGCTGAAATCGATAAGCTTACTTCGGCAGCTGCAGAAACGGGAATAAGGCAGCAAGGGGTATGGGAACCACAATAATTAAGGAAGGTTTACAATGGATAAAGATTACATAGTTGAACAATTGATGAAGCTTTCCGTTGAGTATAACATACCGGCAGAAAAGGAAGTCCTCGGTGAACTGATCGCTATGTCCAGTTTTAGAGTTATCAACAAAGGAGCTTTAATTGCGTCTGTCGGTGATGATACCGAGTATGGTGGCTTAATGCTTAGCGGTCTGGCACGTTCATATTATATTGATAGCGACGGAAATGATATAACCAGAGGGTTTGCTATAGAAGGATCGCTCTTAATGGATGAAGGGTTCTTTGGATA
This sequence comes from Eubacterium xylanophilum ATCC 35991, assembly GCF_000518685.1. Lineage (GTDB taxonomy): Bacteria > Bacillota > Clostridia > Lachnospirales > Lachnospiraceae > Eubacterium_F > Eubacterium_F xylanophilum. The sequence continues at coordinate 13,440 of NZ_JAEB01000017.1, forward strand.
CGAAGAGCGTATGTGCATGTGGGAGGCTTTGGAAGACTCCACCGTTATGCTCTGTGCGACATCCAAAGTGAGGGAACTGATTCATAGTAATGCAGCATTCAAGGATTTATGGATACTTATTCTTGAGAGCTCAGTGCGTTATAAATTATATAGGGAGAACGGCTTTTTGGTCGAGAATGCTACTGAGAGATATATCCATTTCAAAAAGTTATTTCCAAATGTATATAGCCGTGCTCCGCAAAAACATATTGCGACATATCTGGGCATTACCCCTGAATCTCTAAGCAGAATCAAAAGTGCTATGAAGGATGACTAGATAAAGGTACAATGTATGTTCTTGAAGAAGATGGAATCAAAGGGGTATGTGTTGTCATCGATGCGGGTTATAATGTTCTTGAAATCAAAAATATAGCAATTTTGCCGCAGTGCCATGGAAAAGGATATGGAAGGCTCTTGTAGAAAAGGCTGAAGAATGGGCTAACGAGAATGACATAGCTCTTATGAGACTGAATTCGGGAGCATCCAGAAGCGGTGCTCATGAGTTCTACAGACATCTCGGTTATGCATCCGAGAAGAACTAGCTGAGATTTGTAAAAAGATTATAATGAATATGCAGATGCACCATCTGATAACTGATTGGATGGTACATTTTAAACGAATATATACCAGTTTTATAGACGATGACAAATCGCAGTTTATGGAGGTATGAAAGATGCTTGAAAAAATGGGTGAATTTTTTGATGCCAGATTAAGTGGGTACGAAGAACATCAATTAACCTGTATTGATTCCGCAAAGGAATTCTATCCGTATACAGCAAGCTGCCTGCCACAAATTGCCGGCACACGCCTTCTTGATTTGGGCTGCGGTACAGGGTTGGAACTTGGTTACTATTTTGAACTGGTGCCTTCGGCAGAGGTTACGGGCATCGACCTTGCACCGGGTATGCTTGAGGCACTGCGCAACAAATTTCCTGATAAGAATATGACTTTGATTTTGGGCTCGTATTTTGATGTGCCGTTTGGCGAGAATTCTTTTGATGCAGCGGTGTCTGTGGAATCTCTTCACCATTTTATAGGGGAGGAGAAAATACGACTGTATGAGAAACTCCTAAAAGCGCTGAAACCCGGAGGAAGCTTCATCCTTACGGATTATTTTGCAAAGTCCGATGAAGAAGAGTGTTTTCGCCGTGCAGAGCTGCTTCGCTTGAAAAAAGAACAAAACATAGCGGACGATACTTTTTATCATTACGATACTCCATTAACAGTTGAACACGAAATAGAAGCCTTAAATAAAGCGGGTTTTTCATCTGTTTCAGTTTTAAACAGCTGGGGACCGACTTCTGTGCTGAAAGCAATCGAATAAATTCAGGTTTGTCGATGCATTATCTTCCAGCATAATGTAGTTAAGAAACACAGCAGTATGCTAAATAAATCTTTTACTTGGGTTTAAGGTGTGCTACAATAAAAATGGTAGTAATTTATTGGTGATAACAAATCGGGATTTGGTGAAGAAAAGTGAATTTTTTGACGTATGGTGATAAAAAAAGCAGTCGATACTATTCTGTTATAGAAAAGCAGATATACGATGAGACATTAATAGGAGAATGATGTTATGAGTAAATTTGCAGAATACATAGGAAGCCAGTTTGGAAATCCACATGGCTTTGTCGGAAGAATCTGTTGTGTCATTATGAATGTAATAAACAAATCAATGTATAAAAAGACAGTTGATTTAATTGACGCTAAATCTGATGACAAAGTTATGGATATTGGGTACGGGAATGGTTATCTCTTGAAGTACTTATACAAAAAAACAAAATCTGACTTGTATGGAATTGATATTTCTTCGGATATGCTAAAACGGGCTACAGAGAGAAATAAAACGGCAGCGAAGCAGGGGAAATTGCATTTGCAGATAGGAGATTGTTGTGATTTACCTTACGATGATGATTTCTTTTTTGCAGTTTCATCAATAAATACTGTATATTTTTGGAGAGATGCTGTAAAAGGTCTTTCAGAGATTTACAGAGTATTAAAGGCAGGAGGTTCATTTTACAATGTTGTTTATACGAAAGAATTTCTTGATGATTTAGCATATACAAAAAAAGGTTTCAAGAAGTTTGAGCCTGAACAATTGGTAGCCATTGGGAAACAAGCTGGTTTTGATAATATTCAGGTTAAGGATATTGCAAAAGGAAAAAGTTTTGTAGTGATATATTCAAAGAATTAAACAAAATCAGATTTGTAGAGGTAATAAAAATGAACTATAAGATAATTGATAAAGAAAAATATTATAGAAAAGGAGTGTTTCGCCACTTCTCGGAAGATTGTAAATGCTCTACATCAATGACGGCAAGAATAGACGTTACTAAACTTGTTGCATGTTCTAAGAAAAATGGCACAAAGTTTTACATCAACTTTTTGTATATTCTTTCAAAAGTTTTGAACTCACGTGAAGATTACAGAATGGGATATCTTTGGCAGACGGATGAACTGATTTGTTATGACGTGATAAATCCTACGCAGTATGTTTTTCATGAAGATACGGAAACCTGTACTCCGGTATATACAGAGTATTTTGAGGAATATAAAAAGTTTTACACTGGTGCTTTAAATGATGTTGAGGAAGCGAAGAAGACTCGTGAATATGGTTTAGATATGGCAAATCATCCAAACTGGTTTGATGCATCTTATATATCATGGCTTTCATATGACTCGCTTAATATTGAATTGCCTGATGGACATTTATTCTTTTCTCCTATTATCAATTGGGGGAAATACAGAGAGGAAAACGGTAGACTCGTTATGCCTGTAACTGTTCGACTTAATCACGCAATTGCAGATGGATATTTGGTTGCTAATGTATTTCGTCTTTTGGAGAAGGAAATCAATTCTTTTGTTGAAAAAATAATTAAAGAAAACTTAGTATGATAACTTCTAGGATATGTGAATCGATGTGGATTTCATATTATGGAGTTTTACAATAATTACATTTTGGATAACGAAAGATTTCGGAGGTAAATATGTTTAGAGAAATGGCAAGGAAAAAACAGCTGATATCTGAAGAGGAATGTATAGAATTATTGAAAAAAGAACCAAGAGGTGTATTGTCAGTACTTGGAGATGATGATTATCCATATGGAATGCCTCTAAATCACTATTATTGCGAAGAAGATGGGAAGATATATTTCCATGGTGGTAAATCTGGTCATAAGATTGATTCAATAAAAAAACATAATAAGGCATCTTTCTGTGTATACGATCAGGGCTTTCGTAATGATGGAGAATGGGCATTGAATATTCGTAGTGTAATAGTATTTGGCAAAATAGAAATCATAGAAGATATGGAAAAAATTCTTCATATATCACGATTGCTAAGTTATAAGTTTACAAAGGATGAAAAATATATAGAACATGAAATTGTTAATGCAGGTCCAAGAACATTTATGTTTGCGCTTGTACCTGAATATATGACCGGTAAAAAAGTGAAAGAAGCTTAGATAGGATTATTACAGTTTTATAGACGATGACAAATCGGGATTTATGGAGGCCTTTGGCATGGGAAAAGATTTATCTAAAATGACATTGGAAGAGTTATGGGCATTGTTTCCCATCTTTCTTGTGCCGCACGATGATCGGTGGAAAGATAGCTTCAATGAGATCAGGCAAACGCTGACCGGTCTTTTAGCTGCTCAGCCTGTTGTGCGGATCAGTCATATCGGAAGCACCGCCATTCAAGGAATATGGGCTAAAAATATTGTTGATGTGATGATTGAGATTCCTCAAAGCGCTGACATGAAAGATATAGCACAACTATTGGAACAGAGCGGTTTTACCGTCATGTACGCCGAGGCAAACCGGATTTCACTTAATAAGGGATATACTGAAAACGGATTTGCGGATAAAGTATATCATATCCATCTGCGGTACGTCGGGGACAATGATGAACTGTACTTCCGTGATTATTTGAACGAGCATCCTGCCGTGGCAAAAGAATATGAAACCTTGAAGCTCCGGCTTTGGAAACAATATGAGCATGACCGGGATGCATATACAGATGCGAAGACGGATTTCATCTCCAAATGGACGGCAGAAGCACGAAAGGAATATGGAGACCGATACTGACATATATCCGTATCTGTCGATTGCTCACCTGAAAATGGGTCTGATCCGCAGCGGTAATACAGAATTGACGCCGGAGGATGATTGATGCAAACAATAAAAGGGCTTCTGGACCGACAATCGGTATTTGGAGGTAAACCATTATGACCACAGCAGAAAGGACGAGATGAAAATGGACTTAATCTGGAATGAGATTGTAACAGAAGAAGATATTTCAAACCTTAACAATTTATACGGATATTTTGAAGATTCTGTCATTGTCAGCATGAATTATATAAGTGGTAATAGTATCAATGATGAATTTGTTGGGGATTTTCATGGCAACAATGATCTTAGAATTATGTTTCAGAGATTAGACAGTAATCCATTTTCAATTGAATTGTGGTTTGCGCATACAAAACAAATTAAATTTTTGTTTGTCAATCCTTCCGATAAATGCCAGATGGATATTATGAAGGCTAAAGTTTGTAGAAATAATAATTCTATTTTCTGGACCATGTGGGATGAGTTCAATCCATATAATGAAGAACATCAAAAATTGAACGATGTTGTATTTGTTGAGTCTGAATGCCTGAAGTGGAGAGTAATAAAGGCTAATATGATAAAAACATTGATTTATTTTCCGCCGGAGTATAAAAATCTGGCACTAAAAATAAGAGAAAATTATATTGAACATCATCACGGCGAAGTTGATCTCGTTTCTGAAACAGATCAGAATAATATTGAATATGCCAGAAAAGAGAAATATGACGAGGCTATATTTATAGAGAATATTGATTCGGTTGTTATTCATGACATCAAATCGGGTTACACGAATAGATGTTCAATTTCGGATGTATGTTATCACGGAAGATAATTTAATATGAATTATGGTGTTATCGAGCAAGAAACATTTTACAGGGAGCAAGATATAGGGCAAGATACAGGGCAAGATAGGGAACAAGATCAAATAGGTTCAAAATCGTTAGTTCAAGTAATACAATAGGGAGCTTTGCAAGCAGAGGGATTGTTGCGAATGCAGCATCATCAGGAACTAATATATTTAAATGGTATGTAGTTAACTGTAAACGTTCTAAAAAGAGCTTTATTATGAGTCAGGCGCTTTTCTGGTCTGTGGCAGAAGGATATAACTCTGAATAACCAATTTTCTGCCTATAAATTGACACTTTTTAATGATATCCTTGATAAGTCGAAGGAAAATGGGGTATCATTTAAAGAGAAAAAATTGAAGCCAATCTTTTCCTTTACGAAAGAAAAGGAGGAAAATAATAATGAAGAAAAAAGCAATAATTACGACATTACTATTATTATCATTAACACTTGGGTTGGGAACACAGAGTTATTCAAAGAAAGTTACCAATACAACAGAAAGAGTTAAGATAGGAGACAATGTTTATAGATATAGAATAGAATATGATGATAAATCGTATTTGACAGTAGTAACCGGTAAAGGAGCGGTAACAGAAGACATCGAACCATGGGGAGATTTAATAATTGAAACGGGAGTTACCGAAATCCCTGACAATGCAGTTTCAAGATCTGGAATAGAAAAAATAACACTTCCAAGCACTTTGAAAAAGATAGGGAAAAATGCATTTAAATCATGTTATAATCTAAAGAAGATTGAGATTCCATCAAGTGTAAGTGAGATAAATGGTCCGATATTTGATAATTGCTGTGATTTAAAGAAAATAGTGAATAAGTCTTCAGTGACAATTAAAGCTCCTAGGAAAAAGGGAGTAAATTATATGGGATATACCTACTATGTTGATGGAAAGCCAGCAAAAGAGGTTAAACCAGGAAAAACCATGATTGGTAAGCCTAAAGCTTTCAAACTCAAATTGAATTTGGATGGAGGTAAGATTAAAGGAAAGAAGACAAAAACATATAAGTTTGGAACCAATATAACGCTTCCAAAAGTAAAGAAAAAAGGGTATGAATTTATTGGCTGGAGTGAGAAGAAGAATCATTCTAATGGAGTGAGCAAACTCTGGAGAGACGGAAACTACTATGGAGGAACTCAAAAGAGATATGCTCAATTTGCCAAGGTTAAGATTACAGGAGGTAAGAAATCAATCAAGGTTAAGTGTACTAATTATAGTGCAAGAAACTTTATTGTATACTATGCAACCAAGAAAGATAGGTCTGATGAAGTTTCATATAGCATACAGAACTTCAATAATAAAGTATACGGAATCAAATCAGATGATCCTAAGAATACAAGAGTAGTTCTGAAGGGAAAGTACAAATACTTCAAGAAAAACCCTCATAAATCAGTGGTTGAGGCATGCCTTCCTGGTATGAAATCAAACAAGAAGTATTATGTTAGACTAAAGTACTGGGATAGTTACGATGGAACATCAGATGATGATACAAATTACGGATACAGCAATGATTTTGGTAAGAAGGCAGTGAAAGTAAAATAATGAAATTTATCATAAAAGAGTGCAAGATTGCACTCTTTTATGCATTCTAGGGATGATGATAAGCTTCAGGAGATGGTTGAGAGCATTAAGAAGCCTAAAAAAACGTGCTTATGATTGAAATGGAAGAAGCTATGTGGTATAATTTAAATTGTAAATGGCACAATTTTATCTAAATTATGATAGAGGAGTGATAATATGATTCAGATTAGACCAGTTTCAGATTTAAGGAATAAATTTACAGATATCGAAAACATAGTGAAAAGTGGAGAGCCAGTATATCTTACTAAGAATGGATATGGCTCCATGGTAGTGCTCAGTATTGACGCATACTCACGCTTAACTGATAATACTGAACAAGCATTGGACATTGCAGATAGATTTGCTGAAGAAACAGATGAAAGATATTCTCATGATGAAGTTTTCTCTAAGCTGAGAGGTGCAATAAATGGATGATCAATATGATTTGAGATACTTGCCACTTTTTTATCAAGACATGCATGAGACAGTAACTTATATTAGTGATGAATTACTAAATCCTAATGCGGCAAATGATTTGATTGATGAGGTAGAAAATGCAATATTAGAGCGTTTACCATTTTGTGAAAGCTTTGAGCAATACCATTCAATTAAAGAGCGTAAATATCCATATTATAGGATATATGTAAAGAAATATGTCATCTTTTATGTAGTTATATCGGAAGGCAATCATAAGATAATGGAAGTCAGACGATTACTTCATGCATATCAGGATAGAGATAGTATTATCTAAAGGATGTGTTTGATTTTTTTAGCTGTGTTTCCGCCAAACTTCTGCTGATTTAAAGAAACCATTCAAACCGGAACATTTTCGATGAATGCTGGGAGTTCGTCATTTCTTGGTTAAAAACTAATACAAACGAATTGGATGGAGTACGAATGAAAAAGAAAATTGGTACTGTTTTTATAATATTTTTGATTTTGATTGTTCTATCCCATGTAGTAATATATGTTGTCAACAATCATATTGCAAAAGGGATGGAGCGACAATTGCTTGATTGCCCCCTTCCGCCAAATAGTGAGATGCTTGATTCTGCTTCTATTGCGGGGAAAATGCAAGGTAACGGAAATGGGATGCAATGGTTCGGTATCATACTTATTAAGAGTGAAATGAACGAGGATGAATTGTCAAAATGGTATAATAGCCGTGTGAATACAGAAGGAGCAGATGAAGAAATCTATGTCATAAAACAGGAAGCGCCTGAAATATTCGAGTACGGAAATTATCGCTTTAAGAATTATTCCGGTGAAGACCATTGCTATCAGATTCAGTTCTTCAAAAATATTCCTATTGGATTTGAAACATCAATATGGGAAGAGTTTTTAAACAATGACCTGCGTGGTCATTGATAAATGTGTGTTTAGGAGAAAAACTATGATGAGCTATTTTTAAAGAGTACACCGGCATTGGATAGACTTCTTGCAGAGTCTGAACTTCCGGAAAAGAAACCAAAGAAAGTAAAATGAAACGGATAAATCGATGTTTTACGAGGTGAATATAAGAAATCATAGAGGAGATGGAAAATGACAGACAAATTAAGGGTTAGAGAGGTTCGGATAAGCGATGCGAGTGATCTTTCTGAAATCTATTCGTACTACGTTCATGATACTGCTGTGTCATTCGAGTATGAAGCGCCATCAGCGGATGAGTTTATTAAGAGGATAGAGTATACCACAGAAAAGTATCCGTATCTGGTTTGTGAGAAGGATGGTTTGGTGGTAGGATATGCATATGCCGGAGCTTATAGTGCGAGAGAAGCATACAGGTGGACTGTAAGCACCTCGATTTATGTAGATAGAGATCACCGAAGAGAAGGGATAGGCTCGTTATTATATGCATCATTAGAACATGAACTGAAAAAGCAAGGAATCGTCAATCTTCTTGCAGGTGTAGCATTTAACGATAAAGAAGATGAATATCTTTCTCATGATAGCTATAGATTTCATCTTAAGGAAGGATATTCTGAGGTTGCACATATGAAATCTGTCGGCAAGAAGTTTGACAGGTGGTACGATCTGCTGTGGTTCCAGAAGAAGATATAAACGCAATGCGCATTGCAGAGTGTGCTAGAGCCGGTAGGTAGCCCGGCCGTCTCATTGTTTTAATGAGGTAAGTAACCTGCCCCTCCGGGTTGTCCATTCTTTGCCTGTAAAAGTTTAAGGAGGGAACGATATGGACAAGATGAGTGGAAAGCTCACGATATTTTTTGAGAATCCTTTTTGGATAGGAGTTTTTGAAGAGGTGTATGATGGAAAAATGTCAGCTTGTAAGGTGACATTTGGCTCGGAACCTAAGGATTACGACATCAAAGACTTCATTCTCAAACATTATTTTGAGCTTAAATTCAGTCCGGCTGTAAATGTGGAACTGAAACTTAAATCTGAAAATCCGAAGCGAAGGCAACGGAATGCTAGGAAGGAAATGCAGGGGCATGGTATTGGAACTAAGTCCCAACAGGCATTACAAAAGCAACGTGAGGAAATGAAGGTGGAACGCAGACAGATTACGAAAGAGATGCGAGAAGCCAAAAAACAAGAACAGTTCGAGCTTAAGCAGCAAAAAAAGAAGGAGAAACACAAAGGTCATTAAGTGATTCTCAAAGAGCGGCAGGAATAGAGATATTCTTTGCTGCTCTTTTTGTGTTATGGGCTTTTGGACAATTTGTCCAGAAGTCTGTTTGGGTAAAATGTAAAGCTTTTTGCCAAAATCAATGGTGCCTTGTAAAGAAATGTGTTAAGATATTATTGAGGTGATGGTAAATGGCAGAGCAGAATGTCGAATTTGATGAAAACAATGATGATATTTCCCTTGCGGATAATCAAACAAGAGTGTTTTTGGTTGATTATGAAAATGTAAAAACTCAAGGGTTGAATGGAATTGTGAAACTCACAGAGAATGATACGGTTTGCATCTTCTATAGCGAGAATGCAGATAGTATGACTTTTGGACTTCATAGAAGACTAATGGAGACAAAGGCTAATGTTCAGTATCAAAAGGTTGAGGTAGGAAATAAGAATGCATTGGATTTTCAGTTATCGTCATACTTGGGGTATGTGATATCACAGAACAAATCTAATGGTGTTACAGATTGTTTATACTACATAGTAACAAAAGACCAGGGATTCTTATGTTTGAAGAATTATTGGCATAGAAGGCATGCAAATGTTTATCAGGTGGAAGATGTTACCGGGAATCGTGAAGTGACCTCTGAAAAGAAAGAAACTGCAACAACCGAGAAGAAGGAAACAACAAAGAAGCAGGAAACAACAAAGAAGCAGGAAGTAAAGCCGAAGGAAACAAAGGCTGCTCCTAAAGATCCGATGGTAGCAAAGGTGGAAGCTTTGTTAAAGGATAAGGAAGATGTAGAGTTTGCGGTTAAATGTATTAATCACTATAAGACTAAGTCTGGTGTAAACAATGGTTTGACAAAACATTACAAGGATAGTAAGAAAGCTAGCGAAGTGTACAATGCAATCAAGCCATTGATAGCGGATAAAAAGGGGAAATAGTGATAATACGTACGAGTGGATGACAATAATATTTTGAGTTTATATGTCGCAATACGCTTTTGTAAAGTGGATTGCGACATTGTTTCAGTTTACCTCATTGGCGCCTTTCTTTGTTTGGAAACCTCATATTTGTTTCGCAAATTTTAGATTTGATTAATTTTGCGAAATGAGTTATAATTTATTAGAGGCGGTGATGTTGAAATGAAACTAATAAAAAGAGATCACTATCTAAATAGTCTTTTGGCAGTAAAGAATGTCCCTGACATAAAGGTAATAACAGGGGTACGAAGAAGTGGTAAATCTAAATTGATGGATGCTTTCATAGATTTGATATCTGCTGATGATAAGTCTAATATTGTCAGAATCAAACTGAACTTAAAAAAATTTGAGAAGCTTTTGGATGCGGATAGACTTTATGAATACATAGAGCAGCAGTATGTTGAAGATAAGATAAATTATCTTTTCGTTGATGAAATTCAGCTATGTGATGGCTTTGAACGTGTAATCAATAGTATTTACGAAGAAGAAATCTATGATATTTATCTTACCGGATCAAATGCATTTCTTTTGTCAAGTGATTTAGCTACATTGTTTGGTGGAAGGGTATATGAGATAAGTTTATATCCATTTTCGTTTGATGAATACCTTTTGTACTACCCTTCAAAAGATATAGATGAAGCCTTTGATTGTTATGTAAAAAAAGGTGGGATGGCTGGATCATATCTTTATAGGACGGAAGAAGATGCTAGAAAATATGTTAATGGCATCTATAGGACCACTATTGCAAAGGACATCGTAAAAAAATTTAAGATAGAAAATGAAGATCTTTTGATAATGATTGGAAACTATCTTATGGATAACGTTGGCAATCAGACTTCGATAAGGAATGTGGCGACCAAACTAACCTCGGGTACCTACAAAACCAATGATAAGACAGTAGGGGCATATATGAGTTATTTTTGTAAGTCATTTCTTTTTTATCCAATCCAGCGTTATGACATAAAGGGAAAACGGTATTTAGAATCAAATAAAAAGTATTATCTATCTGATTTGGCTTTTCGTTTTTCTGAGATAGGAACAAAAAATGCTGATTATGGACATCTATATGAAAATATAGTTGCAATAGAGCTTTTAAGACGAGGATATGAAGTATATGTAGGCAAATTATATGAAAAAGAAGTGGATTTTGTTGCAATCAAAGAAGGAGAAAAAATCTATATTCAGGTATCTGATGACATATCCAGAGAAGATACATTTAAGCGTGAGGTTTCACCACTTTTAAGTATTAATGATGCTTTTCCGAAGGTATTGATAGCTAGAACCAAACATGAGGAAAGTCAGTACGAAGGAATAAGGATTTTGGATATTGCGAGATGGCTTTCTGTTTCGCAAAAATAAAAATAGTTTAAATATGCGAAATCACAGCTAAGGAATTATTTAGGCATGGTACGAAACCGGAACAATTGTGGATGTGAGTTTTGAGGTGACAAGGAGATGATTGAACAAACTATGGAACATGGATTACGACACAACGGGGAATATGTGATTATTAACGATCATAAGATTCATATTTACCGGGCTGGGAATAAAAATGCTCCGAAACTTTTGTTTATGTCTGGCTCAGGCACAGTGGCGCCGGTATATGATTTCAAAGTATTATATCAGAAGCTGCTGAGCGACTTTGAGGTAATTGTAATTGAGAAATTTGGATATGGATATTCGGATTTATACAATGCCTCAACCGATGTTGATTCATTGATTTCTTATCATAGAGAAGCCTTAGACAAAGCAGGGATAGACGGACCATTTATTCTTTTGCCTCATTCATTGTCTGGGCTTGAGGCAATACGATGGAAACAAACATATCCAGAGGAAATTAAAGCTATTGTAGGACTTGATATGGCAGTTCCTGCGCAGTATTTAAGTTGGGGACAGGAAGAACTTGATAAAAAAACAAAGCTAATAATTAAAATGCAGAAGCTTCATAAGAAAGGTCTGTTATTTTGGTATCCACTGAATAAACGTGGATTGAGTAAAGATGATATTAGTCAGCTAAAGCTTCTTTGGAAGAGAAATGGAATGAACGATTGTTATATCGATGAAGCAAGAAATGTTTTGGACAATGCTAAGCTCGTCGATAAAACCGGCGAAGTAGATTGTCCAATTTTGATGTTTGTATCTGATGGTAAGCAAGTATCGGCGAATTGGATTCAGTATCAGAACGAGTTTGCCAAACGTAATAATGCAAAGATTATTCAACTAAACTGTGGACACTATGTGCATTATTATGAGAGTGATTGCATCAGTGATGAAATCAAGAAGTTCATTAAATAATTTTAATGCGAAAGATTAAAGGAGGAGAAAAATGTTTTGGGACAAGATTTCACCAGTATATGATTTGTTCGAAAAGGTATATAATGGAAAAGTTTACATGGAGACAGGCAATAAAGTTGCAGAATTAATTGATCCGTCTGATATCGTATTGGAGTGCGCTTGTGGAACGGGAGCAATTAGCATTCCCCTAGCAAAGAAATGTAAGAAATTAATTGCAACGGACTATTCAACGGGTATGCTTCGACGGGCCTCAAGGAAATGTCGAAAATATTCCAATATAGTATTCAAGAAAACAGATATAAAACAGGGGTAGTTGCTGTAAAGTTTATAACAATGCTTGGAGCAGATTTCAAAAGACAATTTGATTTGGATACGTACAAAAAGTTTTTCGAAGATATGGGATATGAGAATGTAGAGTATTGTGTGGTTGGCGGTAGAATGCCTTGTGCAATAGCAATTCTTTCCAAGTAAGAAAAGCTAGAAATTTGGAGATCAAGACAGGAACGGATTTTGGATTTAAAAGGGGCGATAGTGTATGAGTATGTTCAGAAAACCACGGTACGATCATAGTCTTAGCGAAAATATTCCGTTTGACCCTGACAAACAGATAGCTATACTCAAATGTAGCATCTGTAACGGTGAGCAGGTAGCAGGGTTTAAGAGCAAGGAAAATGGTCACTTCACCGAGGTAATGCTAATAAGAAGCGATGAGGATTTGGTAAAGTTCAAGGAATTATATGAAATAGAAGAGATAAAAAAAGAATACTAGGAAATCTCTTGCAAAAGTGATTTAGGGTGAAATTTTGTGATGATTTGCGAAAAAATCACCCTAAAATCAAGAAGTGATTGCAATTTGGGGTGAATTAGTATAGAATTAATATAAGAAATTCACCCTAAAAGGAGACTCATATGAGTAATATTGAAGAGATACAGAAATTGTTAAATGAAAAGGCTGATGTACAGGCCAAGATTAGCGTTTCAACCTTTGATGGAAGTATTGAGGTTAAGACCGTAAATAATCAAAAGTATATTTATGTCAGAAAACGAGAGGCTGGAAAGTACAAATCAACTTACGTAGATAAATATTCTGAAGAATTGTATGCGATGGCTGTTAATCAGTCAATGCAGATAAGAGCTGCAAAAAAGCAGTTAAGAAAGATTGAAAAAGAGCTTGCTGAGCTTGGGTATGAAGAGAATGAGCTATCGTCAAGAGTAAGATTGAATATTGACTTTGCAAGAGCAAATGTAAAAAGTCTGATTTATGATCAGGCAGTACTAGAGGGTGTTTCAACTACGTTCCCTCAAACAGAAACTATTCTTGAAAATGGAATAGTAAATGGCGTTAAAGCGAGTGATGTTCAAAAGATTTTGAATCTGAAGCATTCATGGGAATTTATTGTGGATCCTGATGTTGTGGCTTCTGCTTGCAATTTTTATCTTTTAAGCCATATTGCAAGACTGGTTAATGAGGGATTTTATGAAAATGGGGGTTATGTTAGAAGCATACCTGTTACCATTGGAGGCTCAAGTTATGTGCCACCAATTCCCAATGAGATAGATGTTAAAGAAAACATAGATCGCATAATTCAATCCAAACTTGATGATATTGATAAAGCGATAGAATTGACTCTCTATTGTATGAAGACACAAATTTTTATTGATGGAAACAAGAGAGCTTCCATCATCTTCGCCAATCACTTTATGATACAAAATGGGCTTGGCTTACTGGTGGTTCCAGAGAATATTGTTCCAGAGTTTAAGACTCTTTTGATTGAATATTATGAGGGAAGAGATGAAACGACAATTAAGCAGTTTTTGAAAGAAAAATGTTGGCGTCAGTTTTAACTTGGTTTAATATATGGTAAAATGGTTGTGATGTAAAGTTATACTACAGATTTTTTTAAGGAGGATTTAGTTATGGGATACGTTGAATGGAAATGTCCTAAATGCGGAAAAAATAATAGAGAGGGATGTAATGCATGGGTATATGGCAGCCCTATCAGAAACTGTAAAGGTTGCAATTCTGAATATTTTGATAACAGATGGAGAGAGATTGCTGCAGAGGGTGTAGAGCCTGCAACAAAGAATCCTAAGTTGTATTTGGGTGCATCATTAGTGTTTTTAGTATTAACAATTGCATGTATTATTTGGCTTCTTGCAGATATAAAGGCCAGTGGAAGATACCCTATTAAACTTGTAGGATGTGTATTTGTTGGAGCTCTTGGAACGATTGGATGTTTTGTTGTATTTTTAAGAATAGTGCTTGGATATGAAGAAAAACAAAACAAGAAGTACTATGATGAATCATTACAGCGACTTAAAAACAAGGAATACGTGCAAAAACTGATATCATATGGATATAATGTCCCTGAACAATTCAGGAGGTAAAAGGATATGGATATTGTGAGGGCAGGTAATACTGATCTTCAGGAAATTTTAAAACTTCAGTACTTGGCTTATCAAAGTGAGGCGGCTCTATTTGGAAGTAAAGACATACCTCCACTTAAAGAGACACTATCCGAAATTGAAGCTGAATTCGAAAAAGGGATAATCCTAAAACTGGTTGATGATAACGGAAAGATCATAGGCTCGATACGTGCCAAATCTGATGAGACGACAGTTTATATCGGTAAGCTTATGGTAGATCCTGAACAGCAGAAAAAAGGATATGGAAAAAAATTGCTTCGCGAGATAGAAAACTATTATTTGAATAAGCGCTTTGAACTTTTTACGAGTACAAGAAGCACGGATAACATTAGGCTTTATGAGAAGATGGGATATAAGAAGTTCAAAGAAGAAAAGGTTACAGATGAACTCGTATTTGTCTACCTAGAAAAGTAATAGCGCAATATATCTGAATAGAATTGGCTAAAAATATAGAAGTGATGCAATAAAGATAACCCAAGATACGCCAGTAAAAAAGCATAAGGACGTTTTTAAGGGGATGAAAATGTGATCAATGCAAACGCGAATGATTTTTTGGATTATGTATATTCGATGCAAGAGGCAATTCATATATATAATCAAAAAAAATATTGTATACAAGGGTGGAATAAGGATGGTATGGTTTATCTAGATTTGCAAGAATGGGAGCCAACTCCTAAAACTATATGGCAATATAAAGCTAGCAATATTCTTGAATGTCGAAATGAATATCTTAAGACCCCTCTATATGATGGAAAAACATTTTGGGAAGCAGAAAAAGATATGGAATGGGTAGATGATTAATAAAAAAACTTAAGTGCTACCAACACCTAAGGGACACAATTTACCACAAGTCTATAAAAAGGTTTGTGGTTTTTTAAATTTGATAACAAGACATAGAAGCTATTGGTCCAGTGGACCAATGAGATTTGAGAAGGGAGAGGGCGATGGAGATATATCAGTTGAGGAAGAAGATGGGGAGAAGAGCGTAGGTTGAGGTGAGTGTCAAAAATCTTCTCATACAGAACTAACTATGATAAGATTATATTAATAGAATTGTTTACAAAATCTGAGGAGGAGTGGATGTTAATGATTGAGAAATATGTAAAAGATATAAGAAATGCGTTGGAGAATAAATCGTATTATTCAGCATTGGCATTAGCTTTGACTTTGCCAGATGTATGCGGAGTGGCTGAATACCCTAATAAAAAGAATGTGTCTGAAAGATATATTAGTTGGTATGATAAGTATATTGGCGACAACTTGACAGCTCCTAATCAACTTATATATGATTCATTTAATCAGCCTCCATATCTGAGTGGAGAAATGGTTTATAATCTGAGGAATTTATATCTCCATCAGGGTTCTCTCAATGTGGATGTAAATAAGATGAAGGAGGATGTGAACAAAGTAGATATGCTTATTACTACAGTAGGAGATGGTCCGATGATCCCTGAAATGTCATTGGATGTTGGATTAGGAACTGAGCCTCTTGTAAAGTTTAGAGTGTTGCTAGTTAATGTTTCTCATATATGTGGTTTGTTGTGTGATGGAGCACTTGAGTATTACAAAAGAAATTCTGACAAATTTAAGTTTGCTGGTAACGTTATTCATTTAGATCACGTAAGTGAGAAAGAGAGTCCATCAGTTGAAATACCAAAAGATTATGATTTTATAGGTGATATATTAACAAAGAAATTTAAAGTTGTTACAGGTCAGGATATTAAATTAGAAGATAATTTGACAGAAAAATACCGTAGAAGATTTGAGAAGATATTAATTGATAGTGGGGTAGTTGTTCAAGATAATCAAGGCGAAAAGACAACTGATTCGAAAAAATCTACATATTCTAATGGAACAACTTGGAGAGATAGTCCTGATGGGGATGGAGAACTGGATGAATACGGAAGCGACAATTATTAATGATATTATTATAAAGTCAATGGAGATATATATTCATTGGCTTTTTTCTTGATTTTCCGTCAGAAAAATTATATAATATATCTGACGAAAGGAGATGTTAGTTAGTATGAGGGAAAAGTATCAAAGAGAAATTCAAGATAAGATAGAAAGTTTTGAAGCAGGATATGTTTTTTCAGCAGTTGATTTTATAGAGATAGCAGGCACAGATCCGACAAATAAGGCATTATCAAGACTTAATGAATTGGGAACAATTCGAAGAATAATGCAGGGATTATACTATAAGCCAGTTTATAGTAATCTGTTGGATGAATATAGTTCTCCTGATATAGGTAAGTTGGCGGAAGCTTTGGCTCGTAAATATAATTGGACGATAGCTCCAGCAGGAGAAACTGCTTTAAATTTTTTGCACATGTCTACGCAAGTACCTAATTCATGGTGCTATATTAGTGACGGGCCTTATAGAAAATATGAGATTGAGTTACATGAGATAGAATTCAAACACTGCGCGAATAAAGAAATCTCCGGAAGGAGCTATTTAACCATTTCTGTTATTCAGGCAATAAAATATATTGGTAAAGGCAAGATACAGAAAGAAGATATTGATAGACTGTCTAGTAATTTGTCTGATGCTGATAAGGGTATAATCTTAGAAGAGGCCAAAACAACTACTTCTTGGATATATCAGACTATAAGGGAGGTTTGTGCGTAGTGAAGAAGATTATTCAATTGGATAAAGCTGATAGAGAAGTTTTTTCCATACTTCAAATCAAAATGAAGTATTGTTGAAGTGACTTTGAAGTGACTTTGAAGTTGACTTTGAAGTGACTTTGAAGTTGACTTTGAAGTAACTTTGAAGTATAGGTGGACATATGGTCTGCTTCAGTGTAGTGAGCCATTCTGATGAAAACTATGAGAACGAAGAGATGGTCAGGAATATAAGGAAGTGATTTCATGATTATAAATACAGGAATGCGCACGGACATACCGGCGTTTTACCATAAATGGCTGATAAACAGAATAAAAGAAGGTTTTGTTCTAGTGCGTAATCCCTACAACCCGTCTCAGGTGACTAGGTACAGCCTGTCCCCAGAGGTTGTGGATCTGATTGCATTTTGTACGAAGAATCCGGCACCGATGTTGCCACATATGGATGTATTAAAGCCTTACGGACAATACTGGTTCGTTACCATTACGCCATATGGAAAAGATATCGAGCCTAACGTGCCAGATAAGCAGAAAGTGATGGAAGATTTTAAGAGACTTTCTGATACCGTCAGTGAAGACTGTGTCGGTTGGAGATATGATCCGATTTTTGTGGATGCAAAATATTCCGTGGAATGGCATATAGGACAGTTTGAGCAGATGGCTGGAATACTTTCAGGATATACGAAGACATGTGTGATCAGCTTCATCGATATCTATAAGAAGGTGGAGAGGAACTTCCCGGATGCCAGGGAGGTTTTTAAGAAGGACAGAGTGACAATCGGGAAAGCCTTTATCGAGATTGCCAAACAGCATGATATGACTATTAGACCATGTGCTGAGGGAGATGATCTTGCACCATATGGTGCAGATTGCTCCGGATGCATGACAGTAAAGACTTTTGAGACCGCACTCCATGAAAGGCTGGATGTTCCAAGGCGAAGTCAGAATCAGAGGAATAATGAATGTGCTTGCCTCCTAGGCACAGATATCGGAGCATATGATACCTGTGGACATCTTTGCAGGTACTGTTATGCTAATACGAGTGCGGTACTTGTGAAGAGGAACATGAAGATGCACGATCCGAATTCTCCGTTTCTAATTGGAAATAGTCAGCCGGGGGATGTGATCCATGAGGCGGAGCAGAAAAGCTGGCTGGATATGCAGATGAGGTTGGAGATATGATGGATATGGGAGAACTAGGAAGTACTGGTGTCGGGGATAAATGGAACGATATCGCACTATGTTATAATAGAAACATTTTAAAGTCTTTGGAAAATTTCGAGTATAGGGTTGCAACCTAATTGGAACGGAAATTTACGCTTGTGGACATTGTGTAAGACCAGCAATATGGGTTTCCAAAGTGGTTGAAACAGAAACAAATGGAGAAATTGTTTGAAGTCTCTCACGCTACTGTCAGTGAACATATTAATAATATTCTTTCATCAGGGGAATTGGATGAAACTTCTATCGGTTTTTTCGATAAATGTTCCGGAGGTCGTAAACCAAAGTCTGTAGGATATCGTGTCAACTCAAAGCGAGGCATTGCCTTCAGACGCTGGGCTAATTCGGTCTTGAGAAAGTACATCATTGATGGTTACGCTATAAATGAAAAATGGTTGGAAGCCTTGCAGAAAACGGTAGATATACAAATTTGGATGAAACTTCTGTCGGTTTTTCCGACAAAAGTTCCGGAGGTCGTAAACCAAAGTCTGTAGGATATCGTGTCAACTCAAAGCGAGGCATTGCCTTCAGACGCTGGGCTAATTCGGTCTTGAGAAAGTATATCATTGATGGTTGCACTAGTTATGAATATCCTCGAGTTGTAAAATCACTCGCCCAAACAGAGTTGGGTGTAGATGAGTTGAATTGTAATAACATATTTGCACATTGCACTTTTAGCTTTCTGTGTCTGTTAAAACCGACAGAGATTCTTGGAAAATGTCTTTTTTTGGCGTGGGTGTTGTGATATAATATAAATTAGGATTTTTCTATACAAAACTAGGCGTTTTTCGTTGATAAAAGCCTAGTGTAGAAAAACACGGACTTGGAAGATATTTGCTGGTGTCAATAGACGTTTGGAGCGCTTTGATAGGAGCAAATGGACATAAGGAGGAATTAACTAAGGCAAAAGTCTTGGGTGGCGAAGCACACATATATGCAGATTTGTAGTATATGCGGAGGTATTTGGTGGCGAAACGAGCAAATCAAAAGGTAAAGGTCTTGTACCTTTACAAAATCATGAGAGAGAAGACGGATAAGGAACACGGCCTGTCTCTTGCAATGATTCAGGAAGAACTAAAAAAATATAATATTGAAGCCGATAGGCGAGTTCTCTATGAGGATTTTGATGCACTTAGGGATTTTGGCGCTGACATCAAAAAAGTGGGAAATGGTCCGCAAACCAGATACTACATGGTCAATAGCCGCTTCGAACTTGCAGAGCTGAAACTTCTTATCGATGCAGTGCAGGCATCAAGGTTTCTAACCACTAAGAAAACAGAAGCCCTAATCAGTAAGCTCGCAAAAGCTAATGACAACTATGATGCGTCACTCCTAAAACGCCAGGTCTATGTGGCAGATCGAATCAAAAACATGAATGATAGCATATATGACACAACGGATGTGATTCATACAGCTATCAATGATAATAAGATGATTACATTCCAATACTTCTCTTGGAATGTAAAGAAAGAAATGGAACTAAGACACGATGGCGCTTACTATGAAGTAAGCCCTTGGGCTTTGTTCTGGGATAATGATAAGTACTACATGGTTGCATATGATTTCAATGATAGAAAAATCAAGCACTACCGCGTAGATAAGATGCTTAACGTTTCATTGACAGACAAGAAACGAAAAGGTGTAAAAGCCTTTGAAAAACTTAACAAAAGCACTTACACACAGAAACACTTTGGAATGTTCGGTGGTGAAGAAGTTACAGTAACTTTGGAATGTAATAATGATATGGCTAATGTCATCATTGATAGGTTTGGTAGGAACATTGATATTAAGCTGATTGATGATGAAAAGTTCAGAGTGGATGTAGATGTTGTGATGAGTGATAAGTTCCTGGCGTGGGTGATAGCGATGGGGGGAGAAGTTAAGGTTGTGGCGCCTGAAGGGGCTGTGGAGAAGATGAGAGAGTTGGGGAAACTCTTAAACTTATAGAAGGAGAATGCAAATCTATAACAAATTGAGATTTGTAGGGGTAATGAAGAACAACAATTATTAGCGGAGATATTGTGAAAATGAGTAATGAGAACAACAAATCAGAAATAATAATTTATAACACAGAAGATGGTAAATGCAAAGTGGATGTTAGGCTTGAAGAGGATACAGTATGGCTGACTCAGGAGCAAATGTCAGAATTATTTCAAAAAGCTAAATCTACAATCAATGAGCATATTCAAAATATCTATGCTGATGGGGAATTGATGCGTGAGAACACATTGAGAAAATTCGGAAATTCCGAATTTTCTACCAAACCAACCAATTATTATAATTTGGATATGATTATATCTGTTGGGTATAGGGTGAAATCACAAAGGGGTGTTCAATTTAGAATATGGGCAAGTTCGATTCTTAAGGAATATCTCAAAAAGGGTTTTGTAATGGATGATGAACGTCTAAAGAATCTTGGGGGTGGTGGATACTTTAAGGAGTTGCTTGAAAGAATTAGAGATATTCGTGCTTCTGAAAAAGTATTCTATCGACAAGTCTTGGAGATATATGCAACCAGTATCGACTATGACCCTAAAGTTGAAGAATCCATAATATTCTTTAAAAAGGTTCAGAACAAGATTCATTATGCAGTTTCAGGTGAGACTGCAGCAGAAGTAATTTATAGCAGGGCAGACGCTGAAAAAGAGCTGCGTGCTATGGGGCAACTAGTTTCAGGGTATTTGGATTTTGCAGAACGTCAGGCCGAAAGGGAGATACCAATGACAATGTCTGATTGGTCTAAACATTTGGATGGTATATTAACATCAACAGGCGAGCAGTTGCTGGTTGGTAATGGAACAATTTCACATGCACAGGCAATGCAAAAAGCTGAGAATGAGTATAAAAAGTATAAACAAAAAACTCTTAGTGATGTAGAGAAGGATTATCTCAACAGCATTGAAGAAATCAGTGCTAAATGTTTTAAAAAGTAGATATAAGCAGAATGAGAATGAAATTGACGAGAAATTATGTAGAAAGATTTGTAGGGATGCTTATCCATCTTTGGAAGAGAAAGCAGCCAATCTATTGTATTTCATGATAAAGGATTATCCATATAGTGATGGTGCACTTGTAGCATTAACTCTTATGATTGCTGAATCTCGACCAGATGAAAAGGATATTATGGTCGCATTAGTTATGAATATCCTCGAGTTGTAAAATCACTCGCCCAAACAGAGTTGGGCGTAGATGGGTTGAATTGTAATAACATATTTGCACATTGCACTTTTGGCTTTATGTGTCTGTTAAAACCGACAGAGATTCTTGAAAAATATCTTTTTTTGGCGTGGGTGTTGTGATATAATATAAGTTAGGATTTTTCTATACAAATCCAAGCGATTTTCGGTAGGAAAAGCCTAGTGTAGAAAAGCACGGACTTGGAAGATATTTGCTGGTGTCAATAGACGTTTGGAGCGCTTTGATGGGAGCAAATGGATATGAGGAGGAATTAACTAAGGCAAAAGTCTTGGGTGGCGAAGCACACATATATGCAGATATGTAGTATATGCGGAGGTATTTGGTGGCAAAACGAGCAAATCAAAAGGTAAAGGTCTTGTACCTTTACAAAATCATGAGAGAGAAGACGGACAAGGAGCACGGGCTGTCTCTTGCAATGATTCAGGAAGAACTAAAAAAATATAATATTGAAGCCGATAGGCGAGTTCTCTATGAGGATTTTGACGCACTTAGGAATTTTGGTGCCGACATCAAAAAAGTGGGAAATGGTCCGCAAACCAGATACTACATGGTCAATAGCCGCTTCGAACTTGCAGAGCTAAAGCTTCTTATCGATGCAGTGCAGGCATCAAGGTTTCTAACTACAAAGAAAACAGAAGCCTTAATCAGTAAGCTTGCAAAAGCAAATGATAACTATGATGCGTCACTCCTAAAACGCCAGGTCTATGTGGCAGATCGAATCAAAAACATGAATGATAGCATCTATGACACAACAGATGTGATTCATACAGCTATCAATGATAATAAGATGATTATGTTCCAATACTTCTCTTGGAATGTGAAAAAAGAAATGGAACTGAGACATGATGGTGCATACTATGAAGTAAGCCCATGGGCTTTGTTCTGGGATAATGATAAGTACTACATGGTTGCTTATGATTTCAACGATAGAAAAATTAAGCACTACCGCGTAGACAAGATGCTTAATGTCTCCCTGACAGACAAGAAGCGTAAAGGTGTAAAAGCCTTCGAAAAAATCAACAAAAGCACTTACACACAGAAACACTTTGGAATGTTTGGTGGAGATGAGGTTACAGTAACCTTGGAGTGCAGTAATGATATGGCGAATGTTATCATCGATAGGTTTGGCAGGAATATTGATATCAAACTGGTTGATAAAGAGAAGTTCAGGGTGGATGTAGATGTTGTGATGAGTGATAAGTTCCTGGCGTGGGTGATTGCGCTGGGGGGAGAAGTTAAGGTTGTGGCGCCGGAGAGTGCGGTTGATAGGATGAGAGAGATGTTTAAGGCATCTATTAAATAATAAGAATTTTAGAAAGAAATAGTAATATGATAGAATATAAATGTCCAAAACATAATTGCATAACAAGAAATGGCGTATGCACTGAGTTTGATATTGATCCAGACACAGGGAAAAAGGTGCAATGTACTGTGGCTCCTGTTATGTCTTCGTCTGTGTATTGGTGTGAGGAATGTGGAGTGCCTATTTTTTATCCAAAGTGTAATATATGCGGTAAGGATGCTTCGTATATTGCTACTGATATTAGGCCAGTGTTCCCTGAAGAAAAATTGTTGCTCGCTGTATTGTTAAAAAAGGATAATCCACTATGCTTTGAGGATTGTTCTGTATGGAACACTGCTAACTATTACATTGTTGATGGAGATAAGATTAAGGTTTCAATCAAAGATTATAATAGTATGTTTTTAGAAGATGTAGCGAAGGTTAGAGAGAGAGTAGAAGAGTATTCTGGGAAACTTGATTACAGCAAGTTCGAAAGTATTATCAATAAGTTTATAGATGCTAACTCTCAACGATATGATGAAATAACAACTGAAGCAATTAGTTACATACAAGGATATACGGATAAATATACCTATGAGGATATGTTTGTGTCCTTTAGTGGTGGTAAGGATTCAACGGTAGTGTCAAGTTTAGTTGAGGATTCGTTTCCGGGAAAGAATGTTGTGAGAATATTTGGAGATACTACGCTTGAGTTCCCACTTACATACGAATATAGGAAGAGGTATGCCAAAGAACATAGAGGAATATTCAATATTGTAAGAGCAAAGAATCATGAAAAGAATTTTGAAGAGTTGTGTAAGCAGATTGGACCTCCAAGTAGAGTTATGAGGTGGTGTTGTACTGTTTTTAAAACAGGGGCAATTACTAAAACATTAGAATCTGTTTTTAAGGATAGGACTAATATATTATCATTTCAAGGGATTAGGAGGAGTGAATCTGCAAGTAGAAGTAAGTATGAAAGAGAGAGTGAAAGCCCTAAAATTACAAAACAGACAGTCGCATTACCGATTGTAGATTGGTTAGATTTTGACGTATGGCTTTATATCCTTACAAAGAAGATAGATTTTAATGAAGCGTATAGACTAGGATATTCTAGAGTAGGATGTTGGTGCTGCCCTAATAATGGAGGGTGGTCGGAATTCTTATCTAAAGTATATATGCCTGAACAGTATGAGAATTGGCGAAATCTGCTAATAGATTTTGCTAAGAGTATAGGCAAGCCGGATGCAGAAGATTATGTGGATGGAGGCTTTTGGAAGGCGAGACAAGGAGGAAATGGTTTAGAGATAGCTCAAAAGTCTATAGTGACATTTGAACCTTGTGCTACTGAGGACAACGCTTTTAATTATGATCTGCAGCGTCCTATTACTGATGAATTATATGAATTGTTTAAGCCTTTTGGATATATCAATAAAGACTTGGGTAATAAACGTTTGGGTGAAGTATATGTTATGAATAAAAAGGGGGAGGTTGTCTTAGTTCTTAAAGGAAGAATAGGTCAGACTAAACTCAAAGTTATGATAAAGAAGATTAACATTGCTAAAGCAAGGTCACTATCTGTTGCAGAAGGCAAAATACAGTGTCAGTTAACTAAGTATCAGATGTGTCTAGGGTGCAAAGCATGTGAGAGTGTTTGCAAACATGGAGCAATTTCAATTCACGAAGACAGTAATGGTAATATAGAGTATAAAATTGATGATGAAAAGTGCGTACGCTGCGCAGAGTGTGTTTCTCATTTTAATGCAGGATGTTATATGCGAAAAGTATTAACGATTAGGAGAAGTTGATATGGCTACTACAAAGTACAAAATTTCAGGTCATGAAAAGTTTGCTTTTCGTGATGGATGGTTAGAAAAAGGTATTGATTTGCTTATAAATAATGAGTCAAACCTTGATGAAGAAAAGTATTTAGATGCGAGTGAGTTTAATAAAATAGAAGCTGCTGATAAGCTTGGAGTTGGATCTAACATGGTCAAATCTATCCGATATTGGATGAATGCGTGTGGATTAATTGAAAGAAATGGTAATAAGTATGTTTTGAGTAAACTCGCCAAGATATTTCACGAAAAAGATAGGTATTTTGAAGATCCTTTTACCTGGTGGGTTATTCATTCTAATCTTGTTAACAACAAAAACGATGCGATTGTTTGGTATTTGTTTTTTAATAAGATAAAAGTAGATTCCTATACAAAGGAAGAGATAGTTCAAGAGCTAAAAAAAGAACTAGATGCTCTGATGGGTAGTGGTTATAGTGATAAATCATTAAAGGATTCGGTGGATGTCCTCATAAAAATGTACACTAAAGATATTAAGAGAAAAGATGACCCAGAAGATAAAAATATATGTCCACTCGCTTATTTAAATCTAATCAAAAGGGATGAGAAGGGATACGCTAACCAACAAGTTGGTATAAATGATATAAATAGTGAGCTGGTTTTGTATGAGCTATCAAGGATGTTTAATGGTGAGAAAACATTAAGTATCGATAGGATTCTATCAGGAGAATGTGGAATTAACAATATTTATCATATTAACAGAATGGTGTTAAATCAACTTCTTGATGAATTAGAGTCAAAGGAATATATAAGAATAAATAGAACTGCGGGATTGGACGTTGTATATGATGAGAATATTCCGTCTACAGAAGAAATAGTAAAGAATCATTATTGATAAGGTGGTCAAAAGATGGCTTTAGTAAAAAGTATAAAAGAAATAGTTAATATAAATGAGAATTACAGAAATTCAATTAATCTGTATTTGGATTTGAACAAGGAAGAGAAAATTGAGAGTTATTTACCAACTTCCTCTTCTTTGAGTGTCCTAAATGATTATGTTGAAGCTATTGATAAGAATGTAAGGCATTCAACAGTACTTATTGGACCCTATGGAAAGGGAAAATCAATACTTCTTTTGGTAATGATGGCATTAATTAGTATGGATAATAATGACACTGTTAAATCATTGATAAAAAGAATAAAAGAGGTAGATTCGAATGTAGCTAAAACTATTGAAAGAGTAAGAAAAAATGGTAAATATTTGCCAATAATCGTAATGGGTAGTCAGGATGATTTGAATCAAACATTCATGGTTGCACTTAATGATGCACTTAAAAGAGAAGGTGTGCAAGATATAATGCCTGAGACATACTATAGTTGCGCCTTAGACTCGATTGAAAAGTGGAAAAAGGGCTATAAGGAGACATATAATCAATTTATAGAGTTTCTTAAGATTAAAAAGTTGAGCCCTAGATCCTTTGCTAACATGCTCAAAAAGTGTGATAAGGATGCATTAGACATGTTTCGAGATATTTATCCTAAACTTACATCGGGATCTGATTTTAACCCATTAGTTGGCGGTGATGTAATTGCCATGTATAAAAGCGTTACAGATTCTCTCAAAGAAGAGTATGGATATGCGGGTGTATACATTATATTTGACGAATTCAGTAAGTATATTGAAAGTCAAGATAAGGAACTTGCCGGAAACAATATGAAAGTAATCCAGGATTTATGTGAGTTGGCTAATGATTCAGATAAGAGCAATATGTACTTTACTTTGGTTGCGCATAAGTCTATCAAAGAATACGGCAATCATTTATCGAAGGAGATTATAAATGCATATACCGGGATAGAAGGTCGTATTTCGGAAGTTTATTTTACTACATCAGCCAAGAACAGTTACGAGCTTATTCAAAATGCTATTAATTGCGATACCAATAAGCTTGATAGTTTGCCTGTTGCAAAGACATGGTTTTCTGAGGATAAAATTATTGATATGTCAAGATTGGCTCCATTTTCAAGCTTTACTGAAGATGACTTTGAAAGGATTGTATATAAAGGGTGCTATCCGTTGACGCCGATTGCCACCTATTCATTGTTGAATATAAGCGAAAAAGTAGCTCAGAACGAAAGAACTTTGTTTACATTTATTTCAAATGATGAAGTAAGTAGTCTAAGACGATTTATTACTAATCAACAAGATGGTCAGTGGTATGTTTCGCCTGATGTGGTTTATGATTATTTCAAAAATATTTTTAAGAAAGATATTGATAATGAGTATGTTCACAATGAGTGGATTAATGCTGATTTTGCTTTAAAAAAAGCAGAAAATGAGGATCAAAAGAAGATTCTTAAGCTTATTGCGTTGATTAATATCATTAATAACCCGGATGAATTATCTGCTACGGCGGATGTCTTAACAAAGTATTCAATGGCCTTAGAAGCAAGTGAGGCATTAGAACAGCTAGAACGAAACAAGATTATATATAAAAAAGCATCAACCGGAAGTTATACTTTTAAAACAAGAGCTGGGATTGAATTAAAGAAAGAGCTTAAAGTAAGAAGGAAGAACTCTGCTAATACTGTAGAGATTTTTGAAAATATCAGTGAAATGCAATATGTATTTCCTAAACAATACAACTATGATTATTGTATGACAAGATATTTTAGAAGTGTTTATATGGATGTTGCTGAGTTCATGGGTATGAACGACGTCAGTGTTATTTTTAACAATGGATTGTACCAAGACGGAATGATAGTCTATCTATATAGGACTAACAGTGATATTAATAATGAAACTGTTCTTGAAAAGATTAAGGAAGTCAGGACTCATAATATTGTTTTTGTTATTGCAAGTGTTACCCTTAAGGAAGGAACTCTTAAATCAATTATTAATTATGAGGCACTTCAAAGTATAAAGAGTGATTCACTCTTTATGAAAGAAAATGAAGTTTTGAATAATGAGCTAGAGCTGATGATTGATGATGTTAAAGCTGACATACTATCGTTTATTTCAAGAGCTTTTGGAGCACGTTCTAAAGCACATGTTGTCTATTACAATGGAATAGAATGGATTATCGATAATAAGATAAAGACTGAAAAGGCTGTCGATGTTGTGTGCAAGCGTTTGTATAGCAAGACCTTGATAATCAAAAATGAGATGATTAACAAGCAATTCGTTACAACATCACCTATAAAGAAGGCGAGAAAAACTATTATTGCTAAATTGTTGAATCATGAGTCGTGTGAGGAGTATTTAAAGGGTACTGCACCGGAAGCAACGATTTACAGGGCGGTTTTAGAAAATACAGGAACAACTAAAAACTCAGCACAATCAGATATTGTGGAAAGGTTTGATGAATTCATAGAGTCTTGTGTTGATCAAAAGAAAAAGCTATCTGGACTCGTTGATATATACTGTGGTGAGCAATATGGAATGAGGATGGGAGTATTCCCAATTATATTAGCGTACAAACTATCTAAAAGACCAGAAGATATTATAATATATCATAATGATAAGGAGATAAAGCTTGATGAAAATTCTGTTGTAGATATGGCAGAAAAATCACGTGAATATTCGATTTTTATTTCCAGGTCAGATAACGAAAAGGAAAACTATTTGACTGATCTTTCAGAATTGTTTGATGTAAAAAATGGACTTAATCTGTCTGGAAATAGAATAACCAATATCCTTACCTGTATGCAAAGATGGTATAGGTCATTACCTCAGGTTACTAAGAATATAAAGAAACCAATTATAGGGTTTGATAATCAAGAAACAGTGGCATTTTTACCTAAGCTGCGAGATTATTTGCAAGCCTTTGAGACTAATCCGTATGAATTATTGTTAGATAAATTGCCGAGCATGATAGGTAAAGGCGATTTTTCAAAAACTGTGGATTGCTTGAGAGAATTAAAGAATAGTTTAGATAAGTATTATAACTTGTTAGAAAAACATGTTATCGAAAGGACACGTGAAGTTTTTAGCAAAGATAGCAAAGAAACTATGATTCATGCACTAAAAGACTGGTATGAGAAACAGAGTTATAATGCTAAACATAGTATTCATAGCTCATCGTCCACAGAAATGATGAATTATATTAATGGAATCAATAATTACAATGAACCTAAGGTTGTTCAAAATCTATCGAAGATAGTGTCTGGAGCATATATCGATGTTTGGAACGATGAAACGTTTGAAGAATATGACACAAAGCTTCGTGATATAAAGAAAGAGATTGAATCTATAGGAGATGAGAATAATGGCGAGGAGTCCAGAATTGTATTTGAAGATTCGGACGGTAATGAGATCGATTCAATACTATATCGTCCGACAGAAGATGGTTCTGTGTTCAAAAGTATTCTAGAAGATCATCTTGAAGATTTTGAAGATTTAGATGTCAATACCAAGGTAGCTGTGTTGGTAGAAATGATTAATAAAGTTACAAAGCGAGAGAGATGAATACTATGATTTATTTAGATAATGCTGCAACTACATATCCCAAGCCTGATAGCGTGTATCAAGTGATGGATGATGCAAACAGAAACTTGGCTGTGAATTCAGGAAGAGGCTCATACAAGGTGGCTAGAGAAGCAACCGAGTTAATAAGTGATGTGAGGAGCAAGTTACTTGAACTAGTGCATGGAGTAAATGGCGAAAAGGCCGTTATCACGACATCGGCAACTAATTCGCTACAAATAATTCTTCATGGAATTAGATTCGAAAAGGGCGATGTTGTATATGTATCACCTTACGAGCACAATGCTGTTGCGAGAAATCTAGAGGTGCTTCGAAAATATAAAGGAATAGAAATTGAAGAAATACCATTAGTAGAAGAGTCGTTAGATATAGATTTAGATAAGTTTAAGTATATGATGACAAGAAAGCCGGCTAAATGTGTTTGCTGTACTCATGTTAGTAATGTAACAGGATATATTCTTCCGGTAAAGGAGATTTTTGAAATGTCTCACGGATGTGGGGCAGTTAACATATTAGATGCATCACAATCCTTTGGATTGCTTGAAATAGATGCTAAATCATCTAATGCTGATTTTATAGTTTTCGCAGGGCACAAAACGTTGTATGGACCTTTTGGAGCATCAGGGTTTATTGATGTGAATGGTATAGAATTAGAAAGTGTTTTAGCCGGTGGGACAGGTAGTAATTCAACCAATCTTGATATGCCGCAGGAAAGCCCGAATCGATATGAGGCAGGAAGTACAAATATTATTGCTTTAGCTGGGCTGAATGAAGCATTGAGAGTATTAGATCAAGCTGGAAACTATAGTCACGAAAAGGAGTTAACTAATTATCTTGTTGACAAACTTAGAGATATAGATGGCGTTACTTTGTATCTTCCTGATGATGTTGAAAAGCATATAGGTGTAGTTTCGTTTAATGTTGAAGGTTATACATCAGAAGAGGTGGGGATGATACTAGATGAGGATTATGATATTGCAGTTAGAACAGGATATCATTGTGCACCTTATATTCATAAATATATTAAGGATAAGGACACTTTAGGAACTGTAAGGATCGGATTAGGTTTGTTTAATACTAAATATGAAATAGATGTTTTGGTTGAAGCTGTAAGAGAGATATAAAGTGTTTAGTTAATAGTAGGATAAATAATGTGGCTATAAAGTAATGATCAAAGGTACTGATTAGATTAAAAAAAGAGATGGGATATGTCTACTTTGTTGAAGGAGTGAGCAGAAGAGTTGAGTTTTCGTGATTTAGATATTAAAATAAGATACCGTTCGGGTATTCACGATTTTCCAAAGGATTTTCTGATTCCCGTTTTATCGAAAAGTAAGATATATAAGAGAGGAACTGGTTATTTTAGCACATCTGCCTTAGTGCAGTTGTCTATTGGTTTGTTTAATATGGCAAAAAAAGGTGGTTTGATACAATTAGTGTGCTCACCTAATCTTGATGCTGAAGATATTAAAGCGATACAATTAGGATATAAAACAAGAGATGAGGTTATCGAAAAAGCAATAGTTAAAGGTATAAGTGATCCGGTTAATTATTTTGAAGAAGAAAGGTTGAATTTGATAGCTACGTTAATTGCTGAAGGTACGCTTGATATAAAAATTGCATTCATGGAGGACGAAAACGGATTTAGATTATATCATGAAAAAATGGCCGTGTTTGTTGATGAATATGGAAATAAAATCAGTTATGCAGGATCTCCGAATGAATCACAGAATGGATTGGAAGGTAATTTCGAATCTATATACACTTTTTGTAGTTGGAAAGACGCTAGCCAAATAGAAGCCGTTTGTACAGCAGAATCTGATTTTGACGACATGTGGGACAATAGGACAACTAAACTACACGTGGTTGATTTCCCTAAAATTGCAGTAGACAAATTGATGATTTATAAAAAAGACCGAGGTATAGACTGGGAAGTTGATAATAAACAGTTTAGATTTGATGAGTTACTAGTAAAACCACCTAAGTTTTTTAAACCAGATGGTGTGGAATTACATAAGTACCAAGAACTGGCTGTGAAAAAATGGATAAAAAATGATTATCAAGGTATTTTTGATATGTGTACCGGTTCCGGAAAGACATATACGGCTTTAGCAGCAACAGTGGAATTTTCGAGGCGATATAATGAGAGAATAGCGGTTATAATAGTTTGTCCGTACATACATTTAGTGAGTCAATGGGAAGAAGATGTTGTGAATTGGTGCCGTGTACCAATAATTATTGCTCACTCAAAGGCGTCATGCGATTGGAAGCTTGAAATGCGAAAGGCGTATAAAAGGTTCAAACGTGACAATTCACCTTTCGTATGTATAACAACTAATGACACTTTTTCTGGTGATGAAATGCAAAACTTTATTACTCGGTTTGATAAAGAAAAGCCTGTGTTGATAATTGTTGATGAGGCGCATAACTTTGGATCTAATCAGATGATTAGTGTTATGCCTTGGAATATAGTTAATAGAATCGCGTTATCTGCAACTATTAACAGGTATATGGATAAGAGTGGTACAAATAAGATTGTAGAGTTTTTTGGGGAGAAATGTGTTGAATATTCATTAGAACAAGCTATAAAAGACGGAAAGCTTGTTCATTATGAATATTATCCTATTCCAATTGCGCTATCAGAGCAAGAATTGGGAAAGTATAGGGAGTTGTCACGAAAACTAAAAAAGTATATTGTTATACAAAATGGGAAAATGAGGATATCTGATGCTGGAAAGCCGGTAATATATGAAAGAACAAGATTATTGGCAGGAGCTGAAAATAAGATTCCTTTGTTAATGGAATTATTTGAAGATTATAAAAATGATAATAATATTCTAGTGTATTGTGGTGCAACAGGAATTGAAGAAGAAGAGAGCGGAACGACAATTAGACAAATAGATCTGGTAACCCAAAAGCTTCAAGTAGAGTTTGGTATGTCAGTCAAGCGTTTTACAGCAGAAGAAAACTTGAAGGATAGAGAGAATATAAAAAAATATTTTGCTCAGGGCCAGTATCAGGTAATAACTGCTATAAAATGCCTTGATGAAGGTGTAAATATTCCTGGGATTAAAACAGCTTTTATTATGAGTAGCTCGAGAAATCCCAAAGAATTTGTACAAAGAAGAGGAAGATTATTAAGGAAAAGTAATAATAAAAATAAGGCTGTTATATATGATTTTATAACGCTTCCTCGGGAACTTGATGATGTAATACCAAGTGACTTTGACGAAGACAGAACGATTATAATTGGGGAAGTTGCGAGAATGTTAGAGTTTGGTCGTCTTGCAGATAATCCTCAAAATACAGACTTATTGGTTAATCAGATAATGGAATCATATGATAGTTATTTTGATGCAGAAAATGAAATAGAAAAAATGGAGGAATACTATGGAGAATAATAAAATTGATAAGGACTTGCTTAGAATTATGTTTCATTCTATAAGAAAGGCTGAAGATGAAAATATAAAGACACAAAAGAATGATAATAAGAGAATGGTTAAAATTATCGGTGATTTTATTGATAGAAAAGTCAGAGAGGAGATTAGAAACGATGAAAATTAGAAGTATCAAATTGCACAATTTTATGCGTTATAAAGGTGATAACGAGTTAATGTTCTCTACTGATGATGAAAAGAATGTTACAGTAGTGTTGGGGGACAATACTTTTGGTAAGACAACTTTAGCGCAAGCTTTTAGGTGGGGGTTATATGAGAACCTTAATGATACAAATTATGGGAAAAAGAAAGATATTGTATTACTTAATAATGAAGTAGCGGCTTCGATGAATAAATCGGTAATGGAGAAAGTTTTTGTAGAAATAGTTGTAATAAATGAGGAACAAGAAATCAAATTTGTTAGAACGGCCAACTATATAAGAAAGAACAGCGATTCATCAGATATTTCCGTGAAACAAATAGGTAATGTAGATTTAACAATGCAAGTAAAAGATAGTAATGGGGTTTGGGGGGACGTGATTCCAAATTGTGGGAAGACTGTACAAGTAGAAATAGATGGAAAGAAACATACAAAAAAATATTCCAATGGGTGCGTTCAAGATGCGATTGACAATATGTTTCCACAGAGTCTTTCGAATTATTTCTTCTTTGATGGAGAAAGGTGGAATGATTTAAAGAGTAAAACAAATGATATAAAAGACTCAATATATACAATATTAGGCGTTAGTGGTCTTATTGAAATGATGAATCATTTACGAGATGGAAGAATTAGCGTTGAAAAGAATTTTCGTGGAAATCTTAAAGGGGTTTCTGGTGAGTACTCAAGGTTAGAAAGAGAGATAAAGAGCCTTAATGATGATATCGCCGAATATGAGGAAAAGATTGAAAAAGCGGATGAGTCAATTGAAACGGAAGAACGCATTATTTCCTCTACTCAAAAAACTCTCAATGATAATAGAAAAATAGAGGATGATCAGAAAGAATATAGAAATCTAGAATCAGATATAAATCGATTCGAAAAGGTGAAAAATGAGAATTATGCAGAAATGGTAAAGATTTTATCAAAATCTGCCCAGTTTTTTGCGGCTTCGCTTTTAGAAGATTATGAAGAATTGCTATCTAGGGTTGATTTGGAGGGGAGAGATATTCCTGGTGTTACTGTTGATACAATTGATTATTTGATTGAGCATCAAGAATGTTTATGTGGAACAAGAATAGAGCCGGATTCGAAAGAGTATGATCATATGATCCGGCTGAGAAAACAAGTGCCTCCAGAGATGCTTGGTGGGGCTGCTGGAAAGTTAAAAGAGAACCTTCTAAATTGGAGGAGTATTACATCTGATTATATTGAAGAGATTGAGAAAAAAGCGGAATTATTTGATATGGCACAGGACACGATAGATGAAAAAGAGGCTGATAAGGCAAGACTTGAAAAAACGATGGATAGGAAAACTAATTTAGGTCCTGTGAGGGAACAGAATAAACAGGCTAGTATTAGATTGAATACGCTCAGAAACAATAAAGTGAATATGGAATTAAAGAAAAAAAACGCAATAGAGAGCAAAGAATCAAAAGAAAAGCAATTGGATGCATTAGCGATACATGACAAACGCAATGCTCAGGTTTATAGATGTTTAGAGTATTTAGATGCATTATATAAGAATGCAAGTATTAGAGTGAATAAAAGAAAAAATGATACATTAAATGATTTGAATGACATTATTGAAGAAAACTTTCAAAGAATGTTTAACGATCATGAAAAATATGCAAAGCTAGGTGAGGATTATAAAGTACATGTATATTACAAGGAATTAAATGGAATTGAGGATTGTGAAGAATTATACCTTTCAAATGGAGAGACTATTGCTATTAATTTTGTGTTTATCGTATCGATTCTTGAATTAGCCAATAAATATAGAGAAGCTGAAAAGGAAGACGAAGACTATGGTATGGAAAACGCAATATTAGGTTTGCCGCTAGTTCTAGATGGACCTTTTTCTGCTTTGAGTGGAGAAAATACTAGTCTAATTTCAAGCAGATTACCTCAATTTGCAGAGCAGGTTATTATATTTATGCTTGATAAAGATTGGGAACCGTCTGGTCTAGATCAATTTACATTGCCGGAATATTGTTATCGAGTTTGTAAAGATGAAACATCAAATAGTTCATCATTAGAGCATGAGTAGGAGGAAAAAGATGACTAAAAAGAAAGAATATAAAACATATGAATATTTTAAAGTCGATGAAGTGTTTTTTTGGGGGAAACATAAGGATTATGTTGATAAGCTTTGGACTAAAAATAAAATACAAGAATCATATTTTGCTAGGTTAGTTGATTTATATGCTGTGGCAGCAATTATAGGGCTGAAATTAAAGAAAAGAAGCCCGGAAGTGAAAGATGATACTGATAACAAAAGAACTGTACAGATGCAGCAGCTGAATAATAACTATCAGACTTTATTGCCAATTATGAGAATGGTGTTAATACTTGACGATTCACGGAATCTAAGTTTTGAAGAAAAACTAGAGAGTGCTTTTAGAATTCCAGAGGATGAAAAAACGTACAAGGAAAACATGGAATTGTTTAATTCATATGCTAGGGGAGGGATCGAATTTTTGTATGAAAAATTGGTGCTTAGAACTCCGGATATTGATGAAGATTATTCTGATTATAGGATTGCGAATATGGTTTCGCTGATAAGTAATCCAATAATAGAAGAGATTTAAGTAGTGTAATGATTGATGAAATGATAACGTGCGAATTGCTTTTTAGGAGGCTTAGGATATGGAAGATATGAACCGCTCAGATTTTTGTGAAATTATTAACAAAATTAGTCAGAAAAGGATTGTTTTACCTGATTTTCAAAGAGAATTTGTATGGAAGTCAGAAGAACAACAATGTAAACTAGTAGCGTCCGTATTGGCTCGTATGCCAATTGGGAGTGTTTTATTGCTGAAGTCCAAACCGGATGAATATGCCACAAAAATTATTGGCTGCAGAAATAGTTTGGATGTCTCTGAAATTCAAGGAGAAGTTGAGTTTTTACTTGATGGACAACAAAGAATAACAGTGCTCAGTAACGTCTTCTCAAGCATAATTCACGAGTTGTGTCCCAAAGTATCTGAACTAAACTCGCCTTCTTTAAAAAGAAGATTCTTTTTGAGAATACCTAAATGGACACGTTGTAGAGATGAGAAAGATTTAT
This sequence comes from Eubacterium xylanophilum ATCC 35991, assembly GCF_000518685.1. Lineage (GTDB taxonomy): Bacteria > Bacillota > Clostridia > Lachnospirales > Lachnospiraceae > Eubacterium_F > Eubacterium_F xylanophilum. Next base: position 49,564 of record NZ_JAEB01000017.1, read on the forward strand.
TTGGTGTGCAATACATGCAATTCAAATACAAGAGTAAGAAAGATCCAGATTTTCTTTCAGGAGAGGTATATCCATTTGTGGAGTGTCTTGGATTTAAAGTGGACGATCAAACACCATATAACCCTAAAAGTAATTTGTCTGTTGATTTAGATAATTTTTGTTTGAACTATGATAATGGATATCTAATTCCTCTTTTTTTACTTGCACCTTCAGAGTGTGGTAATCAAGATCAAGCGATGCTTAGGTATGAGGCTATTATCCAAAAAATATCAAAATCAATATATGATGAGATTATCAATTATTTCGAGGGGTTGCCAGATGACGCTAGAAAGATTAATTTTGTTAGTGAACTAGTAACTGACGAAGTGGATAAGGAAGAGATTAAAAACAATTTGGGATTATTTAGTGATTATATGGATAATAAAAAAAATTTGTGGAGGATGAGTATAGATGCATTTTTGAAAGCGTGTGTAGAAGATATGGCATTAAATAGGATTGTGGTTAGTGCAGATCAAAGAGCAAGAGCAATTGACATATATGAGAATTTAAATAGAGGCGGAGTGAGCTTGAATACATTTGATTTAATAATGGCTCGAGTTGCTAAAGTAAGTACAGAGAATTTTTATCAAAGAATAATTAATAATATAAAAAGGGATAAGGTATACGAATTAGATGTAGTCCCAGAATGTATAAAAAAGACAGAATTATCGCAGATGATAATTAATAAAACATACAACGCGTCTCTAAACACAAATTGTTATATTGAAAGTAAGAATGAAATAGCATCTAAATATATTGACGTTTTTTTAGATGTTCTCTCGTTGTACTGTCATAATAAGGACACAAATCCTAGCCTTTATAAAATAGATAACATAAAAAGGGATGAGATATTGGCGATTGAACCCGAAGATATAGATAAGTATTGTGAAAAAATATGTGATGCTATAGATAGAGCGTTGTTCTTTTTTCAGGTTAGATGTGGTATAAGAAGCATTACTGAGATAAACTATTCCTTGATAATTGTCTTGGTAGCATCTGTTTTTTTAGTTGATAGTTGGTATGATGACCATAAAACACATGATAAGCTTGAGGCTTGGTATTGGTCAGTGTTATTTTCTGGCGAATATGATAAAGATCAAAATACAAAGATGATAACAAATCTTCAAAACATCATAAGAACGTTTAGAAAAGAAATTGATTTGAAGTGGATATCATCAATATCTGATTTAATATTGAGAGGCCAGAATTTCTCAGACAAAGAGTTTATTTTGATGGAAAAGGTTGCAGACGAGAGATATCCTAAAGATATTATACGGAGCTTTGTATGTCAGTATTACTTATCAAAGACTTATGAGGATATGTTTGATCCGAGCAAGAAAATTAGCGTTTTTTGTAAGGAATCTGATACATTGGAGGCACATCATATTATTCCTTTGGGAACAGTAAAGAAAATTGGAGAATCAACAAGTGAGTTGAGAAAGAATCGTAAACATATCTGTAACTCACCAATGAACTTTGTATTAATTACAAGAGATTCAAATAAAGAAATATCAGATGATAGTTTAGTTGAGTATGCTAAGAAACTTTGCCCTCAAGCCCGTGCTGCTCTACATATTTCAAAGTATAATAAAGCTATTGAGGGAGAAGATTGCAAGGAAATCAAAGAAATACTTGAAGATAGGTTTGATTATTTGCTTGGAGATTTGCAACATCACGTAAATGAGTTGTTGAGTTAGGTATGAAATTGAAATGTTGTATATATGGCTATTCTTTAGTATAAGGACGTACATCTTTTAGATGATAAACTGAATTTTTTTAAGACTGTAACTAGATGGAGAACAGATGACAATATACGTAGATGCTGATGCCTGCCCTGTAACCAAGATAGTAGAGCAGGTTGCAAAACAATATAATATTCCTGTAACTCTTCTCTGTGATACCAATCATGTATTGAGTTCAGATTACAGTGAGGTGAAGGTAATCGGAGCTGGTGCAGATGCGGTTGATTTTGCTTTGATTAGTATGCTTGAAAAGGATGCTAATGATATTGTGGTTACTCAGGACTATGGCGTAGCTGCAATGGCTCTTGGGAAGAATGCATTTGCAATACATCAATCCGGAAAATGGTATACCAATGACAATATAGATATGATGCTTATGGAGCGTCATTTGTCTAAGAAAGCTAGAAGAAGTAATTCTAAGAATCATCTGAAAGGTCCGAAGAGGCGTACAGAGGTTGATGACATGCGTTTTAAGGATGGCTTTGAGAAGTTGGTAAAAATGGCACTTGAGAGTTGGTAGGAAGAGGATAAGAGAGTTGAGATTACTTTATTGTGTAGATATATTTCACAGTAAAGGCGGAAAAGTGAGTGTTTGAAAAATTAAATTTCAGTATGAACAAAGTTTATCCGACGCTTGTCGTTTCTACACTGAGTAGCGGAAAATCAACTTTGATTAATGCATTGGTTGGTTCAGAACTTTTGCCGAGCATGAACAGAGCCTACACTGCTCGCGCGGTAGCTATGCTAGATAACGATAAGAAAGCACAATTTGAGATACATGCGGTAGATAAAGACGGAAATTATTCGCACATTGATAAGGCTATAAAAAGGGCGGTTGTGGATTTTAATAAATCGAATGATGTTTCGGAGATGATTATTGAGGGAAAAATAAAAGGTATTCGTAATAGTAAAAAATCTTTACTACTTATAGATTATAATTGTCTCATAAATTAAGGCACTGATAGCGACATTTCTTAATGAATCTGATATACTATAACCAAACAAAGAAAGAAGGTAATTATTATGTCAAAATCAAGAAGAAATTTCAGTGCTGAATTTAAAACCAGTCTCGTACTCCAGTTACTCAAAGGTGAAAAGAAACTCAACGTTCTAGCCGTTGAAAACAATATTCAACCTAATCTTCTCCGTAACTGGAAAAAAGAATTCCTTGCCAATGCGTCTCTTGCCTTTGATAAACAAGCGAGAAGATAATCTTCGAGAAAAGCTTGCAGAAGAGTATAATAGTCATTACAGATGAAGTTGATGAACTAATAACTCATAATATTTTCTATACGGCTATTACAAGAGCTCAAAAGAAGTTAAAAATATATTGGACTTCGAAAGTAGAGAAAAAAGTACTTTCGACAATAAAATCTAAGGATATCAATAAAGATATTAATATTTTGAAGCAGTATGGACTATAAAAAGAGGTGGATATTGTAAGTGAAGTTAAAAATGTTACCAGCACTAGCTGGTGATTGTCTTGAAATCAAATTTGATGGTTGTACTCCGGGGATGGTAATTATCGATGGAGGAATGGGAAAAGAATGCAGATACATCTTGAAAAATGATGTTTGTGATTGGAAAGACAAGAATGGACCGGTAGACTTAGCTATTTTGACGCATATGGATAATGATCATATTAGCGGCTTCTTATCGCTTATTAAGGATGAGAAAATTAATGATGAATATTTATCCGAGATGTGGTTTAACTACGGAGAGAAAATAGAAAGATCTGTGTCGAATGAGAAGAAGCGATCATATGTCGAGGATAATTCGTGCCTTACTTCGTGTAAGCAAGGAAAAGAACTTTATGAGTATTTAAAGATTAAGAATATACCACTGGTGGCTCCGATTATTTCAGGGATGAAGAAACAGGCTGATCAATGGTGTTTGGAAGTAATATCACCAAGCGAAGAGTGCCTGGATGAATTTGTATCTTCTGATGAGTATCAAGTTATAGAAGATGAAGTCGCTGACTTGCAAACAGCTGCAAGAAAAAATGATTATGGTTATTCTGTAGAGGATTTATTAAAGAGAACTTTTGATGAATCTTCAGTAACTAAGGCTAATGCGAGTAGTGTTGCCGTTTTGGTCTCAGATAATGATAATAGTATTTTATGTTTGGGTGATGCAAAATCATCTGAAGTTGAGCGCGAATTAAGAAGAAGAGGATATTGCGAGAATAACCCCTTACATGTAGATTTTGTCAAGGTCTCACATCATGGAAGTTCTCATAGCACTAGCGGTTCATTGATTAGAATTCTGGATTGCAGGAATTATTTGATTTCAACTAATTGGAAGGGATTGCCTACGAAGGAATGCCTGGCGCGTATAGTAGAAAATACGCGAGAACAGGTGACTTTTTATTGTAATTATGAACCATATACTGAGATATTCTTTAGCGAAGAATATCAAAAATACGGTATGAAGTTTAAAAATATAGGAAACATGGAGATTGATGTAAGTGGAGAATAGATATAATGTATTAAATAATTACTCAGTTAAGATATCGTACCATGATAATGTTGGGTCCGGAGTAATTTTTAAGGTCGGAGAAAAAAACATTTTGCTAACAGCATGCCATGTTTTAGAAGGAGATTTTAATGCGCTGGATTTGTATGTTGAAAGAACAAGTAATGGCGTTGAGAAGAAGCTTGACATAAAAGTTATTAATAGCATTTTGGATGAATGTAATGATGTGGCTGTATTATTGATAGAGTCCGATGAATTGATTTGTAATCTTAAATTATATAAGCCTAACATAGGCCAAAACATAAAAATGCGTGGATATCCATGTATTCTTCAGAATGCTAAGGATATTCATACATTAACACTTACTGGAAGGGTAAATGAAACTAGTTGCGGTAAACTATGTATTACTATTAATGAAAAATTAGGTTCTTTCGCTTCAGAAGAAAAAGAAATGTTAGATGGTTTCTCTGGAAGCGGTTTTTTCTTACAAAGTGGTAAAACTGTACAATTATGTGGTGTTGAAACCAATGTTTTAACAAGAGATGTTGCTTACAATGCAGTATGTGGTTCAAATGTTGAGGTTATAATTTCTGTTCTAGAAAAGCTAGGGGTAGATGAAGATTTAATTGTTAATGAATCTGCATCTTTCGTTGTTAAACAGTCTGAACTATATATGCAATATATTGCTCCACTTGATGATTTTGGTAAAAGTAGTACTTCTTTAGAAAAGTTACAGGGAGAATATCGTGAGGGAATTGCAGCTCGGCCTGAGCATATTAGAAACGATTTAGATGTTCGAAGAGATCAATGGATTAATCTGATTGAAGAAAAGTATGAAGAGTCGGCTATTGTTGTAATTCGAGGAGCTTCAGGACAGGGAAAAACTAGTCTCGCTTACCGTTATTTGTTGGAACATTTTGACGAAAGACAAATATTATGTGTGTCTAAAATAACAAGTGAAAGTTCTATTTGGACAATTCTTCGGTTTTTAAAAAACGAGGTAGAGAATCTCGAATATATTCTATATTATGATGTACAGCCTGGAGATGAATATTGGGCTATATTTTTGAGAGCTTTTTATACTCATTCACTTAATGCATCATTGCTAGTTACAGTACGAGAAGATGATTACAATTTAAATAAAGTGAGTCATGGAAGTGTCCGTTATGAAGAAGTTCCACTTGAACTAAATGAAAATGAAGCAAGAGATATTTATTCACGATATGATCAACACAAATTTCGTTTGTTTGATGATTTGTGGAATGATTTTGGTAATGGAGGTCCTTTACTAGAATTCATCTACTTACTCAATCACTCAGTAACTTTGGAAGAAAAGATTAATGAACAAATTACGAATATTAGTACAGATGTTGAAGAACGAGAGTGGTTTAATGTATTGGCTATAATTGCTATAGCGGGACAGTATGATTTAGCTATAAGATTGGATAAATTATATGCCAATATCGAATTAAAAAATGCTAGTAAGCTGCTTCAACAATTTGAAAAGGAATTCTTTATTAAGATATTAGATAATCGAGAAAGGGTAAAATGTCTCCATTCGGTAAGAGCGCGTTTGATTTTAAAATCATTAGAAGGAAAGTTTGGGTTTGATTATCTTGATTCATTGTTAAGCACTTTGTCTGTAATTGATGTAAGTACAATATATTTGCTACTTGAATATTTTGATAAGAGTGGAACAAGCGCTGAAATTATAGATAAGTTATCAGCGATATCTTTTAATTGTTTAGACGCGGTTGCAGATGTTTTGCGAGGCATACTTTGGCTTTCTGTTAAAGACTATATTGTGGAAAATAAAGAGATTATTGATGAAGGGGATCGATTATTTGCTGATAATTATGTTATGTTCGCATTAGGCGATATTACCGGCTTCATTGATACTAATAATGTTCGACATGATTTATTTGAAATATTAGATAAACAAACTCCTGGGATTGCTGATTCAGTTCAAGGTTTAGTAGAAAGACAGCCCCAAAGATATTTAAATTACGAATATGCTAAACGATTTCTAGAAAAAATTTCGAATTTTATTGTAGATTATGTAAGAGGTTATCCCGTAAATGGAAGCTGTTTAGGGTATTTATTATTTTGGTCTAGTAAACTTAATGTAGCATTACATATTGATTCAAATATCATTTTTGATAATTCAAAGGATTATGCAGGAATAACTTTAGCAATAAAAGGTCTTATGAATATCGGAAATGTATCAAAAGCTAATGAATTAAAAAGTATATATGAAAAGGATATACTATGTGATGCAAATGTAGTTTCGTTGTATGAAAAGGATAATGAAATCTATGCAGAAGCTGTTCCCAATTATTATCCTGCTTCTAAGGAGAACAGTGAATTAAAAAATGCTGCATATAATGAAAAATGTATGCATGTGGTTAATACACTGTCTTTTCTTTATCCTAACAAGGAAAGATATAATGTTTCATTGTTAGGAACTCGAATAGCTGGAATTAATTTACCTGATAAGGAAAAACATATTCCTAGAGAAAAACTGCATGATAAATGGATTACAGAAATAAATGGCTTCTGCCTTAGACTTTGTGCATACAAAAATGCTCCGGAAGATTGGAAAGAAGTTTTCAATAATATTAATGCGCATAGAAATACGATTACAGAATTTTTTGAAGAATTATTAAAGCAACTAGGTAGAATCTATAAGGGGAAGTCTTTTGAAAGTTCCAAACTTGACAGACTTATTTTAATTTTACAAAAAGAAAAGGAGTTCAGTATTCCAAAGAGTGCTTTAGATAAATTTGGAATTGGTAAAGCCTTAAACGAAAGCGAGAAAATGGATAATAGTAATAAAAAAGATTTAAAGCAAGCGGACAAACAATCTAGCGATTTACCAATTGAAAAAGAATGTCAGAAGTTTTTTAGTGGAATATCAAATTATATAAATGGGCTACACAATATGCTTTTAGGAATAATTCAAAATAAACAACCTGAAGAATATTGTCGTCTACAATTATATAATATTGTTTCTTCATATGAGGTATACCATAATTTTTGTAATGTAAATAATCATTTTTTCAAAGGATATAAGTGTGAGGTTGATATAGGAAAAGAGCGAATTACACTTGAAAAAATGGTTGCTGTGACGCATTGGATTTATTTGAATGGATATCATCAAGAAAATAATATTATTTATAATGCGTATGAAGTACTGAAAAAGAAAAAGCGTGCTATTGATTCTTTTTTTGAAAAAGGAATAGGAGATTATCCAGAGGTTAGAGAACATGCTTTGTTTGACGATGACGTAATTGTTTTTACAGACTGGGAAAACTATGATTTACTAGTTGTAAAAATATATCATAAAGTGCAAGAATTAGCTGGACCTAGCGAATTGATATCACCGGCAAGAGCGTATTTATTTAATAGGATCAATTGCGTTAGAATTGTTTTGTCCAAGAATAGTTACAAAGACTATTTAACGATTAGAATACCAATCAATAGTTTTACGTTAGCAAAAAACATCGAGCAGTTGCAACAATATATTCTCGGAGCGGAGAAAAATTATTCTTTTATACCTTTAAAAGATTTACGAGATGGTGCAATTGCTAGTGCAATACTAATTTGTGACCAAGCTGTTCAAATTGAGGAAGCGCTAATTGTTTCATCGCAATATACCGTGAAGGAGAGCATTGCTTCTATAAACAAAATGTTTAGTGCAGAACTTGAGGATGTTGCAAAAAATATCCTGGAATTTGACGAGTGTAAAGATTTATATTTAGACATTAAGAAAATAGCCACATTAAACATATTTACACTTGATAAAGTTGAATGTCGAAGCAATTATAATATTTTAGAAGCGTTTGTTTCTAAATATAGTTCTTAAATGCCTTTAAATTAGCATTCGGATTAGCATTCGGAACGCCTACAAGAAAGGTGGTTCTTGAGTATTTTAGAAGTAAGAAGATAGAAATTGAAGAAAAAGATTTTAACGTAATTTGGAAAGAGTAGATTTATTAAAAAAGATACACGATTGGAGGTACCCACAATGAAAAAAGACCTAGGAATCCTACAGGCAGTTTATCCAATGCCTGTACTTATGATTGCAACTTACGATGAAGAAGGAAAAGTTGATGTTATGAATGCTGCATGGGGCAACATTTGTGCATCTGACAAGATTGCACTCTTTATCAGTGAGCCACATAAGACAACAAAGAACATTAGAAAGGTAAAAGCATTTACGGTAAGTATTGCTGATGCCAAGCATATGGATGTAGCAGATTTCTTTGGTATTGCATCTGGCAATACTATGGAGGATAAGTTTGAGAGAACTGGCTATACTGCCATCAAGAGCGAAAAGGTCAATGCTCCTATAATAGATGAGTTCCCATTAGTTATGGAGTGTGAACTTGCTGAAATTGTCGAGACAGAGAATTTGCATGCAGTTGTAGGTAAGATTGTAAATGTTGCTGCAGACGAGGAAGTTCTTGATGAAAATGGTAAAGTTGATCCAGCTAAGTTAAATGCTATTGCATTCGATAATTTCCAAAGTGGATATTATCAGATGGGAGATAAAGCTGGTCAGGCGTGGGATGCTGGTAAAAAACTGATGGATTAAGATGGATTATTTTTGAATTGAATAATATATCCGACAAAGGAGGTACCCTATGAACCCAACACTAAAACTATACATGTTTGAAACATGCCCTTTTTGTCAAAAGGTTATAAGAGAAATAGAATCAAGCGGACGTACAGATATAGAATTCCACAATATTCGTCAATCTGAAGAAGATAGGCTTGAGCTAATCAAAGTTGGAGGCAAGCAGCAAGTGCCTTGTCTTTTCATTGATGGTAAGCCTATGTATGAGAGCGACGATATTGTAGCGTGGCTAAAGGAAAATCCTGAGAAATGATTATAAATTACTATGGGAATAAAAACTCAACAAACATACTAATCCAAATGGTTGATGATCATGACCTTGAAGTAATCGAAAGTGAAGTAGCAACTATAGAATCAGTCTCTACAGATTTTTGCTTGATTACAGTCAAAGTAAACAATTGGAATCATGATTTGTCTCCGTGGAAGGCTGATGCTGTATTTGGAAATGAAGGTTTTGCAGGCAGAGCTTCTGAGACATTGCAAGAGGTTTTAGAATTATGCCAAGATAAGTCAAAACATTATTATATCGGTGGATATTCGCTTTCTGGATTATTTGCTCTATGGGCAGCGTATCATACTGACATATTTGAAGGTGTAGCGGCTGCATCACCGTCAGTATGGTTTCCAGGTTTTATAGAGTATATGAGAGATACTCATATAAAGTGCAATAAGGTTTATTTAAGTCTTGGTGATAAGGAAAGCAAGACTAGGAATCCTATTATGGCTACAGTAGCTGATAAGATTACTGAGGCGCATAATATATTGAAGGATGCTGATATTGATACTGTTCTTGAATGGAACCAGGGTAATCATTTCAAGGAACCTGGGATTAGAACAGGTAAGGCATTTGCTTGGTTGTTAAGAAATATTTTTTTGGAGGATATATGATAGCATTCTCTTTTGGTAACGAAGCATTTAACAAAGAGTATACTGAGCAAACAATTGAAATACTTGTTGATGCTAAGACTAAACATCAATCGCCAGATGCATTTGCGCACTCCGCTCTTGATTATCTTGATACAGAAGTTTATCCAGGTGAAGGATATATTGATTTATCGTATGAAGGTTTTACAATCGAGGAAAAGCAGTATAAGGATATAATTTTAGATTATCTATTGCAAATGAATCATAAGATTGATATTCATTTGGGTGAGATAAAGAGAACATATAGAATTAAGAAGCAGGTCTATGATCCATATGAAATAGTGTATATCGCGGAAACAGAGGACGAGTATGTATTGATTATGTGGGCAACAACTGCGTGAAAGCCGCTTACTAGTAGGCTTTACTTACTTACCAGAAATTTCTTCCAACTATTTTCAAAAACCATATTGACAAATGATTCCAAAGTCCGTATAATGATACTTAAACAGAACAAATGTTCGCAAAACAACAGAACATTTATCAAGATGGATGCCAACTGAATCACGCATTAGATTGATTTATAAAGGTGGGTGTGTACTTAGATTTGTATGAGGCGTGATTTGATCATTGATTTGTGTTTGTAGTTTTGGATGAGAGTTCTATTGAGTGAGAATGAAATTGTGATGTAAGAAGGTGTTAGTATGCGAAGGGTTACGATTCGAGAGTTAGATAGCCCGCAGAAGGTTAAGCCGAGGGTGGCTGATGTTATCTTTGATGACAATGATCAGATCATACTTGAGGTTAAACAGGGAAATGAAAAGAGACAGGTTGAGCTGTGTTCAATTATATATCAGGTAGTTCAAGCACTGCAGAAGAGTAAGTAAGCAGTCCCGAGCGAGTGTATCCGAACAAATCGAGATACGAAAAGCCGGAGTATTTGTTCTGAGGTGGTTTGTGTGAGAGTGCAAACTGGAGCGGAACATTTGCTCCGTTTTTTTTTGACCTTTTAACGTAGGTAGGTGAATGTTATGGAAGCGAAAAGATATGATGTGGATATAATCTGCCAGCATTCGAAGGATGGAACCATAATCCCTCTTCGAATCCGTGTGGATGGCGATGATGGCGAACCACGAGTGTTTAAGATAGATGCTTATAAGGAGCTATCAGGTAATGGTACTTATACAACAACTGATGGTGTGTTTGTGACAGATCGAACTATATTCTTTGAATGTAGGATTGAGGTTAATGGTACCGTGCGTGGGATAAGGCTTTACTTTAGAGAGAATGAGAATAATTGGTTTATAACAGCGTAGTGGAGATGTGTTGGAGAGATATGGAGATTGGTCCATTGGACCAATGGAAAGCAAGGTTTTGGTGCCTTGCTTTTCTAAGTTTTTAGGGGTGAAAAAAGTTGCGACAGTTATAATGTGCGACTTATGATTTTAGGGGAAAGATGGTATAATATACGTAGATATAACTAAGATTTAATTTTTAAGCTGATAAAGTGTGAATCTAGCGCACTTTAATAAAATTCGAGTTATGATGTTCGAAAAATCAAACCAAATAGTAGAGTCATAAAGCATTCTGCAATGATATCTAGCGCGAACGAGATATCTCCTTTCCAATTATGCTCTACGCAAGAAAGCACTTCACTATGTGGGGTGCTTTTTTGTATGCGCCTTTTAAATGAATATGACGACATATTGTGACGCGGGGGGGGTAAAATAATATTAATTTAGTAGAAGGATTTACATAAGCAATTGTAGAGGATGGGATAGAAAAATGGAAAAGGATAATCAAATAGTCAGGAGGGGGGCCATGGGAGTTATTAGTGATATACTCGAGACAAAATAATATTTTATACAGCTATCATTTATAATAGATAAAACCAAATTAAGTAGCGTAGTTCTTGGTGAACTACGCTACTAAAGAAATATAGGTAATACTACTAAAAGCCATATGAATTAAGGATTGTGAGGAGGGGTTAATATGAGTATAGGTTCAAAGTTGATTAATGCTATTGGGGATGGGCTTTCTGGTTATGAAACAATAGATATTGATGTGGATCAGTTTTTCGAATTATTAGATCGTTATTTTATTTCAAAAGTCGAAAATGAACAAGAATACATTGCGCTAAAAAAATTGGTAAAAGGTAGCATGATTAAAAATATTGAAATGGATTCTAAAGATGAGAAGTATCATCTTTGTAATACGTTTATAAATAATAGAGTTGGTATTTTATCAGCAGACACAAGATATATGATTTGGATTTCTGACAAAGAAAAGATGAAAATGTATCAGTTCAAGGCGTTTTCAGGGAAAAAGCTTATAGATAAAGTAAATAGAAGAATTGCAGATTATAGAACAGGGTTGATAAATAAACCAGTTTTAGATCAGGCTGCAAATCAGATTGAATCTGACAATGATGACAACTTAAAAGAAGATGCAAGTAGTCAAGATGAAAAGATGACACAAACAAAATTTTGTCCAGAATGTGGGAGTGAGATATCTTCTTCAGCACTTTTTTGTTCAACGTGTGGTGCTAGTTTAAAAAGAGTTTGTCCAAAATGTGAAAGTGATATTTCAGAAACTGATTATTTCTGTAGTGCGTGCGGATTTAAACTCAAATAGTTTTTCAATATTATCAAAAAGATTCCGAAAGCATAATTCATAATCGGTTAGAAATGACACCATTATATAAAGGCATAGTATGTGTTTTTGACTATAGTAGAATAGGAGATGAGAAGATATGAAGTGTGAAAAATGTGGAACTGTTTTTGAAAAAGGACAATTCTGTCCAAAATGTGGAAATAAGTTATCAAACACCGTGTATGGCAATAATAATATGAATACAACTGATGTTTATGAAGGTGGAGTGAAAAATTCAAATAATGCAAATGATATTAATAGAGATAATAAGTTTAACAACACAGCAGATACTAAAGCTATTAATAATAAAACGCCGAAACGTAATGACGATTCTAATATCATAAAATGGTACTATCAAATGTGGTTTATTTCATTGCTGTTTTGGGTGGGGTCTGCTGTAGTCGTAGGACCTATCGTTGCAATTGTGTTATTTGTGAAACGTATAAAAATGTATCCGACCAAAAGAAAACCCGCAATTGTTTCATTTTCAATACAGATGGCAATAATTATTGGAGCGATTATTTGGTCAAGTGTTATTATTTACAAACAAAATAGCGACATGCAAGCATTTATTGATGCAAAGAATTATGATGGGGCATTTGAATATATAGATAAGACCTTTAGTACGGATAACTATGAATATTATTCAAGATACGCAGATGTATATGATGCAATGGGAAATCCAGATAAAGCAGCATTAAAGATATTAGACTATTGTAATGGTAAAGCTGATCCAACTGAGGTAGAAAAATCAGCGACTGACAGATTAAATAAATATAAGGATAAAGTAAGTGATGAAGTAAGGGGGAAAATTGAAGCATATTTTAATGGAATAAAACAAAAGCAAGAGAAAGAAAAAAAGGATAAAGCAGAGTTGGAAAAGACCAAGCAGGAAGCTGAAAAGGCCAAGCAGGAAGCTGAAAAGGCCAAGCAGGAGGCTGAGAAAGCAAAGGTTGAGAAGACAACAAAAGAAAAATCCGATATTGATGAGAAAACCACCAGAAAAGTAGAAAACTACTCGATGGATGATTTTGCAGAAAGAGCATTAAATGTTACATATAAAGATTTGCTAAGAAATCCTGAGGGGTATAAAGGGGAATGTGTAGTAGTATCTCTTACTATAAACAATCAATTCGAGGATGATGTAAATCAATACTGTGCTTTTGATACTTACTCAGAGAATGAAGATTATTATGTTTTTAATGATTGCAGAAAAGATGGAGACAGAAATCTTAAACTATTAAAGGACGATGTTGTAAATGTATATGGGGTGTTTGAAGGTGTTGATGAATTTTTGTTTAAATATAGTCTTACAGGAAATGAGGAAAAAATAAAAATGCCAATTATAGATGCATATTATATTGAGTTAATAAAGGAATAGTGTAATGTTTTTGACCAGTACATAAGAAGTCATTTATTCGGTTTCTTAATGTTTAATAATGTGATACATACCTCGCTTTCTACTAAGATTATACCTTATTAGGACAAGATGTTACAACTAAATTATATCATAACACTTACAATGAAGCACAAAGATGGGATGATGAAAGACTTATAAGCGAGTATAAACGGATAAAAGATTCGAATTCACCCAAAAGATTTGGCTATGGTAACGTCTTAAAAGAACGAGAATATGGGAACAGTAACAAGTAATGTATGAAATAGAAAAGAGCATAAAGTAATAAAAAACCAAGATTTTTAGATTTTTCTAAATTTCTTGGTTTTCTTTTTTCTTTCCACCTCCCCCTGGCACCTTTAAAAGTTATCATATACATACAAGATGTAAATACAAAGTATTTACATCTCCCCTAAGGTCCGATGAAATGGGCAATATGGGAGTACAGACTGAGTTTTATTTAATATCGTTGATGGAAGGACAAACTTCTCCAAGGATATAATGAAGCCTCTACAAAAAAATTGCAGATATCCGCAAAAATTTCATGAATATCATTGACTTAGAATGTGGGTTAGTGGTATATTATATATTAAATAAATGCGGATAGCCGCAAATAAATCATGAGGTGGTTTAATGTATCCGAGAGAGCAATATTTGAAAGAAATCATTTTAAAGAAAGATAACGGACGTGTTAAGATCATCACCGGACTGCGAAGAAGTGGTAAATCGGTACTGCTGTTCCAATTGTATCGGGAATGGCTTTTGAAGGAAGGCGTGAAGGAAGACCAAATCATCGCTTTGGCATTGGATATATTGGAAAATGCCAAGTATCGTAATCCTTTGGAATTGGATAAGTATGTACGGGATCATATGGTCGATTCAAAGAAGAGATACTATATTTTTATAGATGAAATTCAGTTTGTATCCGAAATCCAGAATCCTTATGTAGATAATGAAGATGCCAAGATAACATTTATTGATGTTGTCCTCGGATTTATGCATATGGATAACGCAGATGTGTACGTTACTGGCAGTAACTCCAAGTTGTTGTCTTCGGATATATTGACTCAATTTAGGGACAGAGGCGATGAGATTCGTGTGTATCCGCTGTCGTTTGCGGAGTTTTACAATGAATATGATGGAGATAAGCGTGGCGCGTGGCAGGATTATTATACTTATGGTGGAATGCCATTTGCTGCTTCGCTTGAAACACATGCGGAGAAAAGCGGGTATTTAAAGGATCTCTTCGACAGGACATATATAAAAGACGTGCTTGAACGGCATGAGATAAAGAACAAAACTGAAGTGCTGGATATACTGCTGGATGTCCTTGCATCGGGGATAGGATCTCTAACAAATCCAAGTAAACTGGCGAATACGTTTAAAAGCGAGCGGCAGATTGGTATAGGCTCAGAAACAATTGATAAATATATCGGATATTTTGAGGAATCATTTCTCATTGAGAAAGCTGTTCGGTATGATATTAAGGGCAGAAAATATATAGGTACTCCCGCCAAGTATTATTATACCGATCTGGGGCTTCGTAATGCAAGGCTTGGGTTCAGACAGCTGGAAGAGACTCATATCATGGAAAACGTATTGTACAATGATCTCATCCGAAGAGGCATGAATGTCGATGTAGGCGTGGTAGAATACAATACCAAGAATGCTGACGGTAAGAAGATCCGAAAGCAACTGGAAGTGGATTTCGTTGTTAACCAGGGTAGCAAGCGATTTTATATTCAATCTGCTCTATCTATAGCTGACCCAGAAAAAAAAGAACAGGAGATTGAATCGTTGAAAAGAATCCCCGACTCTTTCAGCAAGATAGTTGTAGTTCGGGATTACCTTAAACCATGGCAGGATGAAAACGGAATTACATATGTTGGCATAGAGCAATTCCTTCTGAATGAAGATCTTTTGAAATGATAGTTTAATGAGAACTTATAGCAATAAAGGTGTTATTGCAAGATTGGAGGTTGTAAGGGTACAATGACTTTAGAAGAATTGAAAAATGATATAAGTTTAACACAGAAGAAAGGATTGCCTTTTATTATTGCATCTGTAGTTATATGGTGTCTGATAATGATAGTATCTTTATTAGATATTCCTGTTATGAAAAAGAACATGTTGGTATTTTGTTGCTCCGTACCACTGATGCCGATATCAATGCTTGTTGCTAAAATTATCAAAGTAGACATTTTCTCTAAAAAGAATCCTCTTGGAAATTTGGGTTTCCTTTTTACGATGAATCAATTGTTATATTTATTAATTGTAATGTGGGTTTATAGCGCCGTTCCGGAGAAGATGGTTATGGTATATGCTATGGTATTTGGCGCACATTTGCTTCCGTATTCCTGGTTATATAACTCCAAAGCTTATTTGGTTTTTGCCATAGCTATATCGGTTATTTCTTTAATACTTGGAAATGTATTTAATGCCTTAGTGGTTTCGATGGCGCTATTTGTCATTGAAATTGTTTTCGCGTTTATTTTGATACGTGAGGTGAAAGCGATGAACAAATAGAAGATTATGTGTCGCAATAATATCAGTCGGAGGTAAAAAAATGGAATGGTTAATGTTGTTATTGGCAGGAATTTTGGAATCATCGGAACTTCTGTTTTGGGCATCATGTTATTTGATGAAAAGTTGTCGCTTCTACAGATTGTATGCGTTTTAATGATAGCGATGGGAATTGCTGGTTTGAAGTTACTGGGAGATTGAGAGAGGTTGAATATGAGAATAGCAGTTTTAGGATTAGGTGTTATTGGCACAACTTATGCATATGCATTGCAGAAGGCGGGGCACGAGACCGCACATATTGTGAGAGAAGGTAAAAATGTTCCTTCATCGATCGCGGTTCATCTTTTGGATGGAAGGTATAATCCGAAGGGTGAGGAAAAAGATGATAATTACAACGTAATGTTGGCTTCCAAAGACGAGGAATATGACTTTATACTGATAAGCGTTGCAAGTGGTAAACTTGAGGATGCGGTGAAGACATTAGTGGACAGAAATATTAAGGGCACGCTTATTCTTTTTTGTAATTTTTGGAATGAGCGAAAAGATATAGATAATATAGTGGGAGATTTCGAGTATGTCACGGCCTTCCCAACTGCTGGAGGGCATATGGAAAAGGAAGGAAGGCTTAATTGTGTTCTTTTCGATCATATAATGCTCGAGGGCAGAGAAAAGGCCAAGATAAATAATTATGATGAGCTTATTTCCACACTAAACTCTGCAGATATCAAGCAGGAGATTCCACATGATATGTTTGAGTGGATTTGGATTCATATGGCTATTAATGCCGGTGTCACATCAACCGCAGCTCGTGAAGGCAAGATAGATGATCCTAACCGACTCGCGAAAGAACTTATGGCCGACTCAAAGGCACTGACAATGGCTGTCAAATGCATAAGAGAGACTTTGAGGACGGTTAGTGCCAGAGGTGTTGATCTGAAGAAATACAATAATGAGATATTACCATATAAGATTCCGGCAGGAATTGCGGGAATTGCAATGAAGAGGCTTTTCGCCGGCAATGAACTCACTTCCAGAATAATGACCTTACACAATGATGTAAGTGACATCTTGTACGGATGCCGTTGTGTGTATGATGAAGGTAAGAACCACGGCCTAGAGCTTCCCTTGTTCTATGGGAACATGGATAGGGTGTTTTCAGAAATCCATGCGCAATAGCTATTATTACAAAATAAAAAACTAGAAATTCGGAGGTTTATTATGAAAAAAGTTTTTTATCCAGACTATTTTAATGATGTATTTGGACCAATTATGCAACCAGGATCTAGTGGAGGATTCGCTGGGACGGACAGAGTTGCAAGGCAAGCAAGACACGCTCTAGGAAGTGAATTAAAAAGGGCTGAAATACTTTTTAATCCCAGTGACAAAAGACTTGTAAGTCTAGGCACCTGGTGGGAAGATTATGCCTACCTAGGCGGACTTCTTGATTATGATACAGAAAATATAAGATTGTTTTGTAGCCATCAAGATATGAGAGATAAGGGGATATCATATAGGTTTGCCGAATTGGAAAAGGACAGCCCATATGCCGAATCTACAACATTTAAACTTACTGGAGCAAACGGAGAAAAGGCAACTTTGATAGGTAGCTCCATTGGCGGTGGCATGATTGATGTATATGAGATAAATGGCTTCAAAATCGGTTGGAGAGGTGATACTTATGCGACTCTCATCTGGAAGATTGATAGTAATGGGAATATAGCAGACCTTTCATTGGAAAATGTAGAAAAGGTATTTAGTGATACCTTTGGAAATGATGGAGTTTTAATTAAAAGAGTAACTAATGCATTATCAAATGTGGGACTTTGGGTAGAATTAAGTCGCGAACTTGGTGCAGAAGATATATATGAATTTTTAGATAATCTTGGTCTGATAAATGGCAAAGTGTCAGAAGAAGGACTGTTCTTTTCTGATATAAATAATGATGGAAATATTCTGTTTAGAAATTTTCCATGCATACTTCCAGTTGTTACCAAGGCTGATAGAAAACCGCAACTTTTCAGTACTGTGACAGAGTGGAAAGAGATTGCCAAAAGGGAAAACAAGAGTTTTATAGATGTGGCGATACAGTATGAAAAGGATTTTTCAGGCTGGAGCGAGGAAGAAATAAGAGCTAGATTTGAACTTATTGCAGATATTCTTTATAAACAAGTTCATGGGTTAGAAGATAGAAATTATGAAGTAGACGAAGTTCCTGAACTTCCGATATACGGCAAAAGTTGGAAGAGATATATTGATGATAAAAAAGAATTATCAGATAATCTGACCAAGGAAATCATCACAAGAGCATTATCGACGAATGCCAAAATTCCTGGGGTTAAGATAGTACCTGGACCAATGGGTACAGGTGGCGGATATCTCTTTAGTGCAGTTGATGCTGTTCGAGAGAAGAAGGGATATAGCAAGGACGATGTAATAAATGGACTTATTGTGGCAGCAGGATTTGGTGCTATTGCGTATACTAGGTCAAATCCGAGTGGAGAAAGAGGTTGTGTGGGTGAGTCAGGAGTATGTGCAGCTATGGCTGCCGCAGCGGTAACTGCAATGGCAGGTGGCTCAGCAGATGAGATTGAAAATGCAGCTTCCATGGCTCTTCAAGCTAGTTTTGGTATAACTTGTGATGCTATACCGGGAGGAAAGGAATTTCCATGTATAACAAGAACCGTAAGGGCGGCAGTAACAGCTCCACTTTATGCAGATTTAGCACTTTCTGGCATAGACCCTTTGATTCCATATCATGAGGTGATCGATGCCATGGAGGTGCATTATAGAAGAACACCACAAAGGTATTTGTGTGGTACTGACTGTGCCCTATGCCAGACACCTGCTGCAGGAGAATGCCTAAAATTCATGGCAGGAGATGTTATGGCTGATAGAATTGAGTATAATGTATGAAAGCGATGATGCGGGAACTGCAATGAAGATAGCCATCATATCTACTTTCCGTAGGTACAACTTTTGAAAAAACTGATATATAATTTGTGCATGGAGGTGAAAATATTATGAACCAATATGTAACAGGAACAGTTATTAAGGAACTACGAGAAAAGAATAAAATGACGCAGCTTCAGCTTGCGGAAAAGCTGGGAGTGAGTGATAAATGTGTGTCAAAATGGGAAACTCTAAGAGGTCTTCCCGATATTACCTTGTTGGAGCCTATAGCAGAAGCATTCAGGATTTCGGTAACGGAGCTGATATCGGGTAATACTATTCATAATTCAAACGTGTCAGCAAATATGTTGAGGTCGAAGTTTCATGTCTGCCCGATTTGCGGTAATATTATACACAGTATAGGTGAAGCGGCGATTCATTGTCACGGCGTCCAGCTCATGCCTTTAGAGGCGGAGCCGACAGATGAGCATCATATGATATTTATTGAGCGTGCTTGTGATGAGTATTATGTTAGGATTGACCACAGCATGACGAAGGAGCACTATATTTCGTTTGTGGCGGCGGTTTCATTCGATGATGTGCAGATGGTGAAGCTCTATCCGGAAGGGAGCACTGAAGCACGGTTTAAAATCGCAGGAGCCAGAAGAATATTTTTCTATTGTAACCGCGATGGACTATTTTCGATTGATCCGGTAAAAGGCATCGATGACAAGGAAAGTGGCTACGATGATTCACAGGAACGAATGGAATTGGAAAATGCGGCAGATATGTTGTTTGGATAAAGCTAGTAAGGTCAATGATCGCAATTTAGGGCGAATTAGTATATAATTTATATAAGAATCATCCCACATGGACAAAAAACGTCCATATTGCCTGCTATTGTAAATATAGAATCACAAACAAATCCAATTATTTACGAAGGGAGAGTATAATTATGAGTCTTTTTGATGATTTGGTATTAGAAGATGAGCAGGCAAATGAGGAAGAGGGAGTAAAGAAAATACTGCTGGTAGGCGTAGGAAGAGAAGCAGAGCGAACAATTGATCTAGTTAGGGCTAATAGAGCTTTGAGGTTTTTTGTTCCCAAAAAACACAAACTGGAAATCCAATGCTTTAATAAGAAAAGTGACGATCTTTTTAGTCTCAAGATGAGGAGCACCCAATTCGATGTGGCTTTGGTCTTAACATGCCCCAAAGACAATTCTACTGCAGAATTGTTTCTTAGTGTAGTCGAGATACTTAGCGAGAGAATTCCAGTGATAACCATGGTAACCCAATTCGATGACCCGAATAATCCAGAGAGAGGAGTTGTGGGCGACAAGATAACTGATGATCTAAAAAAATATTCCAATGCTCTTATAATCGCAGATTTAAACACTAAGTATAGGGTTACGAATAAAGCGGAAGAAGTGGAAGAAACGGATGAAATAGAAGGAGCGGATGAGCTTCAGTACTTTGGATGCTTGAACATTCCAATTAGCGACATTATAAAGATGATAAGCATTGATAATGAGATTTGCTTTGACAAGAAGGATTTAGCGCTAGTATGCGATAGAAAAGAAGATAATAGAGCCTTTTTTAGAGAGTATAGCTTTCAGGAATTGGAGGATGAAGAAGAACTTCGAGCTGACATAGAACATTTTCAACTTCCGATGGTGTTGAAGGAAGCTAAGGCAGCTTTGATAAATATTTCTATAAGTGATGAACTTTCCCTCTTGGCATTTACGAAAATTGTTAATACTATAAAATCATATGCCGATAATAACGTTGAAGTGATATTTAGCTTGACTTATGATTCAAGTTTGGAGACAAATTGTTTTGACTTGACAGTTTTAGCGACAGGTATATCGCATTCTTCGGATATTTTTAGGAGTATCTAGCTTTTACAGGGAGTGATGGCATGACAAACACCCAAAGAATACTGAACATGTATGAAAAACTCTTGGAGGGCCGTGTCCTCAATAAGCAAGAGGAAGCTCAAACTTACGAAGTAAACGAAAAATCTATTCAAAGGGATATCGATTTTCTGCGCTCTTACTTTGCAGACAAAATGGCGGAGTCGGGTGCCGGAGAAGTAACAGTGTCCTACGACAGAAAAGAGAACGGCTATGTACTAAAGGGAGAAGAAGCATCGATGATGACTAACCCGGAAGTTCTGGCGGTTGTCAAGATTCTCCTGGCGAGCCGAGCATTTTCCAAGACAGAAATGACTGCGATTATCGATAAAATGGTCTCCGGTTGCGTGCCAAGGAAGAACGCCCTTATGATCAGAGAGTTAATCGCAAACGAGGAATACCACTACGTGGAGCTTAAGAACAAAGAAAATGTCAACGATAAAATCTGGGATCTGGGAGAGTCTATCAAGGACAACGAGATTGTTCAGATAACCTACAAGCGACATGTTCAGACAAGAGACTCTGTGGAGCGCACTATCGTGCCGGTTGCCATCCTCTTCTCAAACTACTACTTTTATCTAAATGCATTTATCCTGGAAAAGGATGACAAGGGAAAGTGGCAAAAGAAATACGACTACCCTGCCGTCTTCAGGATTGATCGGATTGACTCCTACAGGAAGACGGACGAAAAGTTCACGTTTTTGTACCGAGAACGCTTTGAAGAGGGAGTATTCCGCCAAAGAATCCAATTCATGTTTTCCGGCAAACTAGAAAAAGTAGAGTTAAAAGTTGCAGATAGCGCCCTCGAGGCCACTCTTGACCGCCTCCCAACAGCCAAAGTCACAAGGAAAGAAGACGGGTATAGCATCGTAAGAGCAGAGGTGTACGGCGGAGGAATCATCATGTGGCTTCTGAGCCAAAAGGAAAATGTTGTGCTGCTGTCACCAGAACGAATGCGCCAGGAAATACGGGAGAGCTTGGAACGGATGCTGGGGGAGTATAGGTGACGTGGACTGGAGTGAAGTGACAACCTACATTGTTCAAATATTATATATATGAAAAAAAATCATGGATTTAGAATGGTCTAAATCCATGATTTTTTTGATGGTTTTGGAGTTGTCTAGTAGGAATTGCAATATAATGGCTCAGTTGTCAAGACAAAAATTTAATATTTTTATAATGAACTGATATGTTGACTGGTTAAGTGGGAGAACACCGTGTTGTTTCTCCCCGGATTTATATTATGCGGCTGCTCTGGCTGCATCCAAAAGCATTGCCGGATAGTATACCTCAGCAGGACGTTTATTGTCGATTGCCTGATGGCATCGTTCAAAGTTATAGGTGTAGATATATCTTCCGATGGCTTCTCTCGCTTCTTTGAGATTAGCATACTCTGTGAGATATGCTTCCTCGTACTTGAAACTACGGAACCACCGTTCGATCATGATGTTATCTGCCCAGCGGCTCTTACCATC
>NZ_KI912473.1:0-57304 GCF_000518685.1 Eubacterium xylanophilum ATCC 35991
AAGAACTTGATGGAAACATCAGATTCAGACTTCGTATGTGTATTTGGAAGCATTGGAAAACTCCGCAGAATAGAGCTAAGAATTTGATGAAGCTGGACGTACCAAGATGGGCAGCGTATAAAATCGCCTATTGTGGAGACAGATATGCAAGACTCGCTCACAATGGATGGGTACAAAAAGCTATAAGTAAAAAGAGACTAACCTCATTTGGATTAGTCTCAATGTTAGATTACTACACCGAAAGGTGTGTTACTTGTTAAGTTGATTGAACCGCCGTGTACGGAACCGTACGCACGGTGGTGTGAGAGGTCGGGGGATTATTCAAATCTCCCTCCTACTCGATTATACTTATCTAGTGCTGACATTCCTCCCCGAGAAATTGACAGAAGCATCATACAGTTATGGTTTGCATCCACCCGCCCTTCTTCACCAAATACAGTCCGAAGCCCGTCTTGAACAGGTTGATGGTGTTGTCTACCAGGATTAGGACGACTAGTGGAGCTGCGGTGAACCTGGCAAGGCAGAAGGCCACGGGGAAGCTGATGACCCACAGGAAACCGCTGTCAAAGATAAATGTGATGACAGTTTTTCCACCGGATCTCAGGGTGAAGTATGTGGAGTGGAGCAATGCCATGAATGGAGCAAAGCATGCTTGGAGCAGGATAACATTGGAAGCGAGTTTCTTTACGGAGTCGCTGGTGTTGTAGAAGCTTGGGAAGAATCCCGACAGAAAAACCAGGACTATTGATACGAATAAGCCGGATGCAAAGCTCATGGCTATTATCTTCGTGTCGGTGTCTCTTGCTTCTTTCATGTTTCCGGCGCCGAGGAGTTGCCCTACTATGATGGCTACCGCGTCTCCCATGGCGAAGAATACCACGTTTAGTACGTTGGAAATAGTATTTCCTATATTGATTGCGGCGACGGCTTCAAGCCCTCTTGTGGAATAGCACTGCATTATCATTGCCATGCCGGCTGACCACAGGGTTTCGTTGAGCATGAGTGGCATGCCGCGGAGAAAATATTCCTTGACATTTTCCTTTGGAACGAGCAATGTCTTGTAGACTCCCTTGATGTAAGGAAGTTTTTCTGTGTTGCGGTGGCAGTAGATCACCACGATGAACATTTCGATGAATCGGGCAATTACTGTTGCCAAAGCGGCTCCTTCGACGCCCATTTTAGGGAGTCCCAAATGTCCGAAAATCAGGAGCCAGTCTAAAATAAGATTTATGAATACTGCGCAGATGCTGGCGATCATGGGAAGAGTTGTCTTTCCGCAATCTCTCAGAGTTCCTGCGTAGACATTTACAATCATGACGGGCAGAAGTCCTATGGCGCTTATTTTCATGTATGCGGAGCCGTGTTCAAGTGCCTTGGTGAGGTCTCCGCCGGCATTTTCTCCGTTGAGATAGAGGGAGATGAGGTTTGGGCCAAATGCATAGAAGACAATCATGGCGATGGAAAATACGATTGCGCCAACCCAAAATTTGTATCTGAAGGTGTGCTTGATTCCGTTGTTGTCGCCCTGGCCGAAGTATTGAGCTGTAAATATTCCCGCACCCGATAAACCACCAAAGATGCACAAATAATATATGAAGAAAAGCTGATTGACGATAGAGACTCCGGACATTTCAGCTGTTCCGACTTGGCCAACCATGATGTTGTCCAAGAGGTTTACGAAGTTAGAGATGGCATTTTGGACCATGATTGGCAGTACAATCATCATGACGTGTTTGTAGAATTTTTTTGTCCCAATAAACTTATTTAACAAGTGTTCTCCTCCTATCAAGATAGTTGTACGACTATTCTACTACCGTCACAGACTATTTTCAAGGACTATTTGAAAAAAACTAACATATTTTTTTTTCTAAAAGTTGCTTATAATAAGAAAATGTGGTACAATTTTGTTGTTTAGGGGGTATTATGCCCTTTTGTACATTTCTCCAAGCGACATGTCATGTAGAAGACAGCCCTGTTTATAGTTTTTTGCATGAAAAGGCTTGAGAGCATATTTGAGAGAAAGATTATAGGAGGAATAGCATGTACAAGATTGTAAAAAAAGAATCTTTGAATCCAACTGTTTCAAAGATGGTGATCGAAGCTCCTTTGATTGCCAAGAAAGCAGAGCCAGGGCAGTTCATAATTTTTAGGGCGAAGGAAGACAGTGAGAGAGTTCCACTTACTATTTCAGACTTTGATCGCGAAGCTGGAACAGTAACAATTATTTATCAGATTGTTGGTGGTGCAACAATGGAGCTTGACACTCTCAAGGAAGGAGAGAGTTTGCACGATTTCGTTGGCCCTCTTGGAGTTCCTACTCACACAGAAGGACTCAAGAAAGTAGCAGTTATCGGTGGTGGAGTTGGATCAGCGATTGCATATCCTGTAACAAAGAAACTCCATAAAATGGGAGCTGAAGTTCACGCAATCGTTGGATTTAGAAATAAAGACTTAGTCATCCTTGAGGATGAATTCAAAAATGCCAGTGACAAGTTCGTTATGATGACAGATGATGGAAGTTATGGAGAAAAGGGACTTGTAACAGATGCACTCGAGAAGCTCATCAATGAGGGAAATGATTACGACGAAGTAATCGCTATCGGACCATTGATCATGATGAAATTCGTATGCCTTACAACTAAGAAGTATGATATCAAGACAGTTGTAAGTATGAACCCTATTATGATTGACGGTACAGGTATGTGCGGCGGATGTCGTCTTACAGTTGGCGGAGAGACAAAGTTTGCTTGCGTAGACGGCCCTGATTTTGATGGACACCTTGTTGACTTTGACGAAGCTATGCACAGAGGAACCATGTACAAAGACTTTGAGACCAAGGCGCGCGAGGCGAGTTGTAATCTTTTGAAAGGAGCTAACGCATAATGGCAGAGAGAAATATGTCTATGGAAAAGTGTCCGATGCCCGTTCAGGACCCGGACGTAAGAAATAAGAATTTTGACGAGGTAGCACTCGGATATACATATGAGATGGCAGTAAATGAGGCGAGAAGATGTCTCAATTGTAAGAATAAACCATGTACGAGCGCATGTCCTGTACAGATTGATATCCCAGCTTTCATCGAGAGAGTTGCCAATGAGGATATCGAGGGCGCTTACGAGGTTTTGTCAAAGCAGACTTCACTTCCAGCTGTTTGTGGACGAGTTTGCCCACAGGAGAACCAGTGTGAGGGCAAATGTGTTCGCGGTATTAAGGGAGAGGCAGTTGGAATCGGACGTCTTGAGAGATTTGTAGCCGATTACCACAGAGAGCACTGCACAGAGGCGCCTGTTAAGCCTGAGTCCAATGGACACAAGGTTGCAGTTATCGGTGCGGGTCCTAGTGGACTTACAGTTGCCGGAGATCTTGCTAAGATGGGCTATGAGGTTACTATTTATGAAGCTCTTCACCTTGCTGGAGGAGTGCTTGTATATGGTATTCCTGAGTTCCGTCTTCCAAAGTCAATTGTTCAGAAGGAAATTGACAACTTGAAGGCAATCGGAGTTGACGTTCAGACCAATATGGTTATCGGTAGAATCCTTACCATTGATGAACTCTTCGAGATGGGCAATGAGGCAGTATTTGTTGGTTCAGGTGCCGGCCTTCCAAGATTTATGAATATTCCGGGCGAGAGCCTTAAGGGAGTTTACTCAGCTAATGAGTTCCTCACACGTATTAACCTCATGAAGGCATACAAAGAGGACAGCAAGACTCCAATTCAGCATGCTAAGAAAGTTGCAGTAGTCGGCGGTGGTAACGTTGCTATGGATGCTGCAAGAAGTGCTAAGAGACTTGGTGCTGAGGAAGTATATATCGTTTACAGACGTGGTATGGAAGAGCTTCCTGCACGTAAAGAAGAAGTTGAGCATGCTGAAGAAGAGGGAATCATCTTCAAGACACTCAACAATCCGCTTGAGATTCTCGGCGATGAGGATGGTATGGTTTGCGGTATGAAGTGCATAGAGATGGAGCTTGGTGAGCCGGATGAAAGCGGACGTCGTCGTCCTGTGGCCAAAGAGGGAAGCGAGTTTGTACTTGATGTTGACTCAGTTATTATGGCAATCGGTACTAGTCCAAACCCACTTATTCGCTCAACTACTCCGGGTCTTGAGACTAACAACCGCGGATGTCTTATTACTAAGGACGAGAACGGACAGACAACTCGTGAAGGCGTATATGCCGGAGGAGATGCCGTTACAGGTGCTGCGACAGTTATCCTTGCAATGGGAGCTGGAAAGGCAGCAGCAAAGTCAATTGACGAATATATTAAGAGCAAAAACTAATTAGATTGTATTTCGGAAAGCCATTCATAAGGGTGGCTTTCCGTGACAATTGATACATAGGCTATGTACGCAGGCATGAAAAGGTGATGTTATGGGGAAATCTTTGACAAAGTCGCTTGTCTTGACGACTATTATTCCACTTATGCTGCTAGGCGTGATTATAGTAGCTTACAGCTCTAGGCAGATTAGAACATCTATTGAGGGCGAGGTTCAGGATGGTCTGAAAAATGTTGCGCTACTCACTTACGATGCATATGAATCCACATTTCCGGGTGAATATAAGTATGACAAGGAAAATTCGGAATTATATAAGGGAGACAAGAAGATCTCCGAGACAGAGAGTCTGCTTAAGAAGCACAAAGATATTAGTAAGTGCGAGATTACTATATTTTATGCCGACATGAGAGTGGCAACAACCCTTGTAGATGAGAAGGGGAGTCCTATTGTTGGGTCTCTGGCCAACAAGTCAATTGTAAAAGAAATGGAGACCACCAAAGAGGGAAAATTATATAACAAAACAGTTATCAATGGCAAGAAGTTCTTTACATATTATTATCCGCTTACAGATGATGCGGATAACGTGATTGGAATGATAGCAACTGCCAAAGATGCAGGATATGTAAAAAAGATTATTTATGAGAAGCTGGTTCCGTTGGGGTTGATAATCGGACTTGGCCTCTTGAGTATAGTGGTACTCATATGGATTTATGCACAGAAAATAATTAAGTGTACCCATCAAATCCAGGAATATTTTAACAGTGTACAAAAAGGAAATTTTGAAGATAAGCTCAGCTCAAATGTTACAGGTCGCGGGGATGAAATCGGTGTTTTGGGGAATTCCGCGGTTCAGATGAGTAATTCTCTCAAAAAGTTTATTGAGAGAGATGCGCTGACAGAAATTTACAATAGAAGACACGGAGAAAAGCTCTTGCGAGAAACTGCCAGTAACCTTAGGATTACCGGAGAGGGCTTCTATGTGGCGATTGGGGACATAGACTTTTTCAAGAAATTTAATGACACTTACGGTCACGATTGTGGAGATCTAGTGTTGCAGCACGTTGCCAAGGGGCTAGTTGAGCTGCTTGGAGGACGAGGCGAGGTAATCAGATGGGGTGGTGAAGAATTCCTCATTGTGTACAAGGTAAGTGGCGATCTTATTGCCAAGGAAGTTTTGGCCAATATACAAAGTAGTATCGGAAGAAGAAAAGTCGTATATAATGGCCAAGAGCTAAATGTTACGATGACTTTCGGAGCAACAAAGGGAAGCGAGAAGTATTCTACAGATGAGCTTACCAAGCAGGCTGATGAAGCCTTATATGAGGGTAAGGAAGGTGGAAGAAATCGCGTAGTATGGTATGACTTGGAGGAGGAATAAGTATGAAAAGAATAGGATTTTTGACAAGTGGTGGAGATTGTCAGGCGCTCAATGCCACAATGCGAGGTGTTGCAAAGTCTCTATATGCATCATCAGATGATTATGAGATTATAGGTATTCTTGACGGATATAAGGGGCTTATGTATGAGAATTACAAAGTCATGAAGAGGGAGGATTTTGCTGGGATATTGACTCAGGGAGGAACAATCCTTGGATCTTCCAGACAACCTTTTAAACACATGAGAAAGCCCGATGAAAATGGTCTTGACAAAGTGCTTGCCATGAAGGAAACATACAAAAAGTTGAATCTAGAATGTCTGGTTATTTTAGGGGGAAATGGCACGCAAAAGACAGCCAACCTTCTCAGAGAAGAGGGACTCAATGTAGTTGGACTTCCAAAGACAATTGACAATGACATTTGGGGAACTGATATGACATTTGGGTTCCAAAGTGCAGTAGATGTGGCAACAGATTGCATTGACCGAATTCACACAACAGCGTTTTCACATGGACGCGTATTTATCGTAGAAGTCATGGGACACAAAGTTGGATGGCTTACACTCCATGCCGGTATTGCCGGTGGAGCTGACATCATCCTTCTTCCGGAAATCCCATATGACATAGATTCAGTCGTAGCTGCGGTTGAAAAGAGAAAGGAACAGGGAAAGCGTTTCTCTATCCTGGCAGTTGCGGAGGGGGCTATTTCCAAGGAAGATGCCCAATTAACTAAAAAAGAATACAAACAGAAACTGAAAAATAATCCGTATCCGAGCATTTCCTATCGAATTGGAGCTGAAATCGAGGAGAGAACAGGTCAGGAGATTCGTATAACTGTGCCCGGACATGCTCAGCGCGGCGGAAGCCCATGTCCGTATGATCGCGTAATCTCCACGAGACTTGGGGCGGCAGCAGCCAAGTTAATAATGGAGAAGAATTACGGAAACATGGTGGGAATCAAGGGGGACGATATTGTTCCTGTTCCACTGGAAGAAGTTGCCGGAAAGCTTAAGATGGTTGATCCTGATTCATCCATTATCAAGCAGGCAAAGGACTTGGGAATCAGTTTCGGAGATTGACAAATCTCCGGTTTAGAAAGGAAGTAATATGGCGTATCAAGCGCTTTATAGAAAATTTCGCCCGGACACTTTTGACGATGTCAAGGGGCAAGATGCCATTGTGCGAACTCTCAACAATCAGATAAAAAATGATCACATCGGCCACGCGTACCTGTTCTGTGGGACCAGAGGAACCGGTAAAACTACAATTGCCAAGATATTTGCCAGGGCCGTGAACTGCGAGAACCCTTCAGACAAGGGCCCTTGTGGAGAGTGTGAGATGTGCAAGAGGATCGCAAGCGGCAATTCCATGAATGTCATCGAGATGGATGCGGCGAGTAATAACGGTGTCGATGACATTCGACAGGTAATAGAAGAAGTTCAGTACTCACCACCGGAGGGTAAGTATAAGGTTTATATAATAGACGAGGTTCATATGCTATCAAAGTCTGCGTTTAACGCTCTTTTGAAGACTTTGGAGGAACCGCCGGCCTACCTGATATTCATATTGGCGACGACAGAGGTGCACAAGGTGCCAATCACGATTTTGTCCCGCTGCCAAAGATATGATTTTAAGCGAATCCCCGTGGAGACTATTGCTGACAGGCTCAGAGAGCTTCTCGAACGTGAAAACGTGGAGGCAGATGATGAGGCTGTGGCATATATAGCGAAGCTGGCTGATGGTGCATTGCGAGATGGCCTCAGTTTGTTGGAACAGTGTATATCATTTTACTACGGGCAGAAACTCACTTATGACAATGTGCTTAAGATACTCGGTTCAGTGGAAGAGGAGGCCTACAGTAAGCTGGCTAGGGCGTTGGCCCAGGGAAATGTTCCCACAGTGTTAGAAGTTGTCAATGATGCGATTACAGAGGGCAAGGATTTGGAGAGATTTTGCTCTGAACTTCTGTGGTATTTTAGAAATGTTCTGGTGGCCATAAGCACAGACCAACCGGAAGTACTAATTGACATGACATCCGATTCAATGGCGGAACTTAAGGAAATTGCAGGATTACTTGAGCCGCAGGTTGTATATCGATATATCCGCGTATTGGCGGACCTGGAAAATAAGATAAAGTATGCTTCATCTAAACGAGTTTGCATGGAAATCGCCATGATTAGAATGTGCAAGCCTGAGATGGAGACTGATATGGATTCTATCGTAAACAGAGTTCACAACATCGAGCGTGATATTAAAAACGGTGTGGCCATATCTGAAGAAATGTTAAGTAATATGGGCAAAAATGGTGCGACAGCGAAGCAAAATGCTGTGAACAGAGAAGAACTGGTAAAAAAGCTTGAGAAAGCTCTTCCGGATGATGTTAAGCAATGTGTCATGGCATGGGATCAGATCAAAAGTCGCCTAAATCCATTTCTCAGAACATTTGCGAATAAGGCGGTAGTCACAACTGATGACAATTACAATCTCGTTCTCGCATTTCAAGACAAGACGGCGATGGAAGCTTTTGAGCAGGCTGATTCTCGAGAGGATTTGGATGCAGTTATTGCTGATATTATCAATAAAAAAGTCAACATAAAGCTTACCCTTCACAGCGGTACTGAGTTCAGTGCACTGCCTGATTTGCGGGATATATTTAAGGGCGATGTTGATATAGAATTTACAGATTAATAAGAATAAGAAAGGTGATTAAGATGGCAAGACGTGGAGGTGGATTCCAGGGTGGAGTTCCTGGAAACATGAATAATTTGATGAAACAAGCGCAGAGAATGCAGCGCCAGATGGAGGAGCAGCAGCGCGAGATGGAAGAAAAGGAGTTCGAGGCAACTGCAGGCGGAAGCGCCGTTACAGTAAGAGTTACCGGCAAGAAAGAGATTTTGTCAGTCAAGCTGGAAGAAGAAGTTGTGGACCCTGATGATATCGAGATGCTCGAAGATCTCATCGTGGCAGCTACTAATGAGGCGCTTAGAAAAGTTGACGAGGAAAATGGTAAGTCCATGGAGGCCCTTACAGGCGGACTTAACCTTGGCGGAGGATTTCCATTCTAATTATGAATACATATTCTGAATCCATAGATAGTTTAATTGAGGAGTTGGCTTCTCTTCCGAGCATTGGAAGTAAGTCGGCTCAGCGCCTGGCATTTCACATCTTGAATATGCCGGAAGAGAGGGTGCTAAAGCTGTCGGAGGCAATTATAAATGCCAAGCGAAAGGTGCGATATTGCAAGACTTGCTTCACTCTCACGGACAAGGATGAGTGTCCAATATGTAGCAATCCAAAGCGTGATCACAAGACTATTATGGTTGTGGAGGACACGAGAGACCTGGTGGCATATGAGAAAACCCAGCAGTACAACGGTGTTTATCACGTGCTTCAGGGGACGATTAATCCAAGTCTTGGAGTCACTCCGAATGATATAAGACTCAAGGAGTTGATGGTTCGCCTTCAGGGAGAGGTTGATGAGTTGATTCTCGCCACCAATTCGACGCTAGAAGGCGAAGCAACTGCGATGTACATAAGCAAACTGGTCAAACCCGCTGGAATCAAGACTTCGCGAATTGCAAGCGGAGTTCCGGTAGGAGGCGACTTGGAGTATATTGATGAAGTTACATTGTATAGAGCTCTAAAGGGAAGAACAGAGTGCTAGATGGATTGGCAGCAGTCCGGAGAGTATCGGGGTGCGGAATATTTTTCCATCGGGAGGTAAGCTGTGTTATATGGAATAGATGAAGGTCAAAAAAAGAAGGTAAATGTCAAGTTAATTGTGTTTGCATGCCTTACAGTGGCTCTGGTTGTGGGGGTAATCCTCGTGATTAGATACTTTAGTACGAGAACACTTAAGAACTATGTCGTGGTATCTCAAGCGGAAAGGGCAGACAGCAATAATGTTACATATTTGCCTTTTAAAAATAGCATATTAAAATACAGTAAGGATGGCGTTTCACTTATCAATGAAAGTGGAAAGAGCACCTGGAATGGTGGCTACGAGATGGATAAACCTGTAGTCGACACCTGTGAAGATTACGTGGTGGTGACCGATGCGGGGGCCAAGAAATTCTTCGTGGGAAGTGTGACAGGTAAGGAGTCCGGCGTGACATTCCAGACAGATTATCCGGTTTCTAGGTGTAAAGTTGCCGGGACAGGAGAGGTTCTTGCTCTGCTCCACGATGAGGATTCGGATAATCTCTGTATTTACAATGTATTTGAAGATAATCCGCTTGAAATCGAGATACCGAGTAATATCGACGAGAGCGGTTATACTTTGGACTTTGACATATCGCCGGATGGTAAGTGCGTAGTTGTTGCGTATCTTGCTGTGAAAAATGGTCATATGGAAAATAAAGTTTGCTTTTATAATTTTGGGGACGATATCAAGGACAGCAGCCACATGGTTGGCGGAGCGTCTTTTTCTGACACCGGAATAGGACAGATAAAGTTCCTTGACAACGAGAAAGTGGCTGTATTCACGGAAAATGGTTTTTCTGTTTTTTCCGATATGAATAAACCAACGGAGAAGAACAAAGTAACTCTCCAGGACGCGCCTAAGAGCGTGGCGGTTTCAGATGAAAATATTCTGCTAGTCACAGGCTCCATAGAGGATGGCAATCAAAAGCTTCACCTCTATGACACCAGCGGAAATCAGTCTTTTGAAATGCCGATTTCAGTTGTCTACTCCAATGTCATGATATCGGGTGAAGACATTATCTTTACAGATGAGCAAACTTGTGATATATTTAGAACCAATGGCAGTAAGAAGTTTCATTATCGCTTTGATCAGGTATTTGAGTACTTCTTCCCAGCGGTGGAGGGAAATCACTATTATTTTGTCGACTCATCGACAATAAAAAAAATCAAGGTCAAGAATTAATAAAGAGAGGTTTGAGAAACAATCATGGAAAAACTGTTTTTAGAGATTTTTATCGTTGCCGTAGTACTGGTATCCATACTATTAGGGGCGAATCGTGGAATTATCATGTCGATTTTTAACCTTATCAAATGGATTCTTATAGTGGCTGCATCAATCGGAGTTTGTCGTGTTATAGAGAGACTTCTCCCAACGAGCATTACAACGGCAAGAATGGGATTTGCATTTGCAATTTCTTTTGTAATTTGTATAGTTGTATTCCAAGTATTTTCGCATATCGTGAAAGTTGTGGACGATGCACCGGGCATAACCGTGCTCAGTCGTTTTGGAGGCGCGGTTATGGGAGCTATCATAGGTGTAATCCTAGTATGGACGCTCTTGGCGCTTATCGGAGCTTTCCAGGAATACATGTATGTGGGTAAGATTGCAAATTCTGCTCGCGAAAGTGAGTTCATCATGTACATTGAGAAATTCAATCCATTCCCGGCATATCTAAAGACTTTGGGATTCAAGGTCCTATAATATAATAGAAAATATTCCCCGACGTTGTCTAACTTATCTAGACCATGTCGGGGATTTTTGTGTTTTGGGGATATATTTGCTGATGATTAGAAATATTTGCATACAATTAAGAAAAAACTCTTGACAAACCCATTTAAGGGTGGTAAATTAGTGTTAGAAAATAATTAGCACTCGGGATAATCGAGTGCTAACAAAAAGCACAAGTAACTAAGCAACCAATTAAGAGATGAAGCCAGCGTGCGGAGAGGAAGTGATAGAGTGGAGCTGGACGAGAGAAAGAAGAAGATCCTCGAGATTATTATTAGGACGTATGTTGAGACAGGAGAGCCTGTCGGTTCCAGAACAGTTTCAAAGTATAAGGACCTAGGTATCAGTTCTGCAACTATTCGCAACGAGATGGCGGATCTGGAGGAAATGGGCTATATCATTCAGCCTCACACCTCTGCAGGTCGAATTCCATCGGATATGGCTTATAGGTATTATGTAGACAAGTTGTTGAATACTGAGGAAGCAGATGAGACTGAAACCAGTGTTATGATTGAGAGAGAAGATAAGATTGATCTTCTTCTCAAGCAGGTAGCAAAGCTTCTCGCAGACAATACGAACTATACCACCATGGTTTCCAAGCCAAGATATGCAAGTAAGAAAATCAAGTTTATTCAGTTAAATAAGATGGCAGATTTGCAGCTTCTGGTGATTGTAGTTCTAGACAACAATCATGTTACCAACAAATTCATCGAGCTGATGGAAGATTTGGATGAAAATGTTGTTGCACAACTTAACTTCCTTATTAATGCAGCTCTCGGTGGATTGGAGATAAATGATATCAACCTGGGAATTATGCAGGATATTAAGAATAAGGCCGGAGAGTACAGTGATATCGCAGCAAGCGTGCTTGATTGCATTGGAGAGGCCTTGAGAGAGGATGACACTTCTGAGATATATACCTCGGGAGCCACCAATATTCTTAAGTATCCGGAGCTCACTGACAAGGAGAAGATGGCTGAGTTGCTTACTACTTTCGAGGAGAAGCAAAAGCTGGAAGCTTGGGTCAATGACGACTCAGATCCGGAGGAGCATGGAATTCAAGTATACATTGGAGATGAGTCCCCGGTTGAAGCGATGAAAAACTGTTCAGTGGTCACAGCGACGTACAAGATTCGCGAAGGCGTATACGGCAAGATCGGTATTGTGGGTCCAAAGCGAATGAATTATAAGAAGGTTGTGGGCACATTGGAAAATTGCATGCAGCAGTTGGACGAGATATTCAAGTCCAAGTAGTTAGGGCATAGATAATAATAGAGAAAGGTGGTCCATTTATAGTGGCAAAGAAAAATGCAGAGCAGAATGTTTTCGATGAAGAAAAAGCTTCTGACCCAGTAGCAGAAGAAAGTAAGGAAGTCGAAGAAGCTGCTGAAGGAGCTGCTGACGAAGCTTCAGAAAATGTTCAGGAGAGCGATGAAGAAGTCAAGGACGGTGCCAAGAGTAAGACGGAAGAGAAGATTGAAGAGTTAAATGACAGGCTTCTCAGAAACATGGCAGAGTTTGAGAACTTCAGAAATCGATCTGAGAAAGAAAAAACTGCAATGTTTGAGATTGGAGCCAAAAGCGTGATAGAGAAGGTCCTTCCGGTCGTTGACAACTTCGAGCGAGGAATCGGAGCAATGTCAGAAGATGACAGAGAAAGCGCATTTGGTCAAGGGATGGAGGCAATCTACAAGCAGCTTATGACTAGCTTAGAAGAGATTGGCGTAACTCCAATCGAGGCAGTGGGCAAGGAATTTGATCCTGAGTATCACAATGCTGTGATGCACGATGAGGACGATTCGCTTGGTCAGAATATCGTATCTGAGGAATTGCAAAAAGGATACATGTACAAAGAATCAGTGGTAAGACATTCGATGGTAAAGGTCGTCAACTAGGGAAAGTTGCGACGAGGAATATTTTACTGTAACAAATAATTAGAGGAAAATAAAGGAGAGATTATCATGGGTAAGATTATCGGTATTGACTTAGGAACTACAAATAGTTGTGTTGCTGTTATGGAAGGTGGAAAGCCAGTTGTAATAGCGAACGCAGAGGGAGCAAGAACAACTCCATCAATCGTTGCATTTACAAAGAACGGCGAGAGACTTGTTGGTGAGCCGGCAAAGCGTCAGGCCGTAACAAATGCGGATAATACAATCTCATCTATCAAGAGACATATGGGAACAGATTACCGCGCAACTATTGATGATAAAAAATATTCACCACAGGAAATCAGTGCTATGATTCTTCAGAAGTTGAAGAGTGACGCTGAGAATTACCTCGGTGGAGAGAAAGTTACAGAGGCTGTTATCACAGTACCTGCTTACTTTAACGATGCACAGCGTCAGGCTACAAAGGATGCAGGAAAAATAGCCGGACTCGATGTTAAGAGAATTATCAATGAGCCTACTGCAGCAGCTTTGGCTTATGGTCTTGATAACGAAGGCGAGCAGAAGATCATGGTTTATGACCTTGGAGGCGGAACATTTGACGTATCTATCATTGAGATCGGTGATGGAGTAATCGAGGTATTGTCAACATCAGGAGACAACAAGCTTGGTGGAGATGACTTCGATAACAAGATCTGTGACTATATGGTTAATGAATTTAAGAATGCTGAGGGCGTTGACTTGTCAACAGATAAGATGGCTATGCAGCGTTTGAAGGAAGCAGCTGAGAAGGCTAAGAAAGAGCTTTCAGCAGCTACTACAACAAATATCAACCTTCCATTTATCACTGCTACATCAGAGGGACCAAAGCATTTTGATATGACACTTACAAGAGCTAAG
The DNA here is from genome assembly GCF_000518685.1 of Eubacterium xylanophilum ATCC 35991. GTDB lineage: Bacteria > Bacillota > Clostridia > Lachnospirales > Lachnospiraceae > Eubacterium_F > Eubacterium_F xylanophilum. The sequence goes on from NZ_KI912473.1 coordinate 13,873, forward strand.
TTCGATGAGTTGACAGCAGACCTTGTTGAGAGAACAGCAACACCTGTAAACAACGCTTTGAGCGATGCAGGTATCACAGCTTCAGAGCTTGGAAAAGTTCTCCTTGTTGGTGGATCAACAAGAATTCCAGCAGTTCAGGATAAGGTTAAGCAGTTGACAGGACATGAGCCAAACAAATCTCTTAACCCAGATGAGTGTGTTGCACTTGGAGCTTCAGTTCAGGGTGGAAAACTTGCAGGTGACACCGGAGCAGGAGATATCCTTCTTCTCGACGTAACACCACTTTCACTGGCTATCGAGACAATGGGTGGCGTTGCTACAAAGCTTATTGAGAGAAATACAACAATTCCTACAAAGAAGAGTCAGATTTTCTCAACTGCTGCAGACAACCAGACAGCTGTTGATATTAACGTTGTACAGGGTGAGCGTCAGTTCGCTAAGGACAACAAGTCACTTGGACAGTTTAGACTTGATGGAATTCCACCAGCAATGCGTGGAGTACCACAGATTGAGGTTACATTTGATATTGATGCCAATGGTATCGTAAATGTTTCCGCAAAGGACTTGGGAACAGGCAAAGAGCAGCATATCACTATCACAGCTGGATCTAACATGTCAGATGAAGAAATCGATAAGGCTGTAAAGGAAGCTGCTGAGTTTGAGGCACAGGATAAGAAGCGTAAAGAGGGAATTGATGCAAGAAATGAAGCTGACAGCATGGTATTTCAGACAGAGAAAGCCCTTACAGATGTTGGCGATGCTGTAGATCAGGCAGAGAAAGACAAGGTTCAGGCAGAGATTGATAAGGTTAAGGCACTCCTTGAGAAGACTCAGCCGGAATCAATGACAGATGCTGATATCGACGAGTTGAAGGCTGCTAAGGAAGCGCTTATGACAAGTGCACAGCAGGTATTTGCAAAGGTTTATGAGCAGGCTCAGGGAGCTGCAGGAGCAGCTGGAGCAGCAGGCCCAGATATGAGTAACATGGGTGCTGGCCCGGACATGGGAGCTCAGAATAACGCTAACGATGATGTAATCGATGGTGAGTTCAAAGAATTATAATTAGTATAAGACTTTTGGAGGAATAGATATGGCTGATAAGCGTGATTATTATGAGGTTTTAGGAGTTGATAAGAACGCCAGCGAAAGCGAATTAAAGAGCGCATATCGTAAATTAGCAAAGAAGTATCACCCGGATGCAAATCCGGGTGATGCTGAAGCTGAGAAGAAGTTCAAAGAGGCTTCAGAGGCATATGCCGTCCTCAGTGATGCTGATAAGCGCCGACAGTATGATCAATTCGGACACGCGGCGTTTGAAAATGGAGGCGGAGCCGGCGGCTTTGACTTCAACAATATGGACTTTAGTGATATATTTGACGTCTTTGGCGATATATTCGGCGGAGGCGGCTTTGGCGGTTTTGGCGGAAGAAGACGCGATCCCAACGCACCTTCAAAGGGCGCAGATGTTCGTATCAGAATAAGGATTACCCTTGAGGAAGCTTGCTCCGGACTTGAAAAGAAGATTGAAATCAAGCTCAAAGAGACTTGCTCAACTTGTAATGGCTCAGGTGCCAAGCCTGGAACGACAAAGGATAAATGTAGTAATTGTGGAGGCTCAGGTCGAATTACCACAAGACAACAGTCTCTCTTTGGCGTAGTGCAAAATGTTACTTCTTGTCCACACTGCCATGGTACAGGTGAGATTATCAAGGAACCTTGTACTACATGTCATGGAACAGGATATGAATCAGTGAAGAAGGCAATCGAGATTTCGATCCCGGCCGGTATCGATAGCGGTCAAGTTATCCGCCTTGGTGGAAAGGGAGAACCAGGAAGAAATGGTGGCCCAAGAGGAGACCTTCTGGTTGAAATCATGGTGGAAGCCCACCAGGAATTTGAGCGCCACGGCTACGACCTGTACAAGACTGTTAAGATTCCATACCACAAGGCTGTTCTCGGCGGTGAAGTTGTCATCAAGACTATAGACGGCCAGGTTGCCTATAATGTAAAAGCGGGAACCGAATCGGGTACTAGAGTACGCCTCAGCGGAAAGGGCGTTCCTTCGCTCAGAAATCAGAAGATGAAGGGTAATCTCTATGTTGATCTTGTAGTAGATGTTCCAAAGAAGCTCTCTAAAGAGCAAAAACGCCTCATAGAGGAGCTCGGAGCGACATTTGATACAAATGATAGGGATGATGAAAAAAAGGGCTCTAAAAAGAAGAAAGGCTTCTTCTCGTAAGACCTAGATAATTAATGAAGATTGTCTTACGAACGACGTGAGTAAGACCAGCAATATGCGTTTATTGTCTTACGACCGTAGGGAGTAAGATCAGCAATATGCGTTTCAAAAAAAATAAAAAAAAGGCTTACCGATTTCTCGGTAAGCCTTTAAATTTGCTATATAATATCCTAAGCTTGATATTACAGTTTTAAGAAAATGATTAAGCGATTGTGAACTTAGCCTTAAGTACTGTAATCTGATCTCCAGCCTGGTATGGGCAGTTATCTTTCAAGTTAGGGATGAAGAACATGATAGGATAGTTGATATTTGTATCAGGATCCTTGTCACCGTTCATAGCGTCCTTAGGAATTGTGAATGAGAAGTTGTAAGTATATGTCTTACCCTTCTTAATCTTTCCTTCTTTAACAGTTGCATGAAGGTGATGCTTGTCCTTCTTAACTGACTTTAAGCTCCACTTCTTATTAGCTTTCTTAGCGATCTTCTTACGAAGTTTAGAGTTGATTACATGATAAGCGAATGGATATGATCCGTCTTTCTTACCTTTGTAAGTACCCTTTGTGTAGTTAAAGCAGAATCCGAGCTCTGCAAGGTCATTCTTACCAGAGTTCTTAAGAGTTACAGAGATGTTGATCTTCTTACCTCTGTAGTCTTTTCCGCCGTTACCTGGATCATAGAATGTAGCACGGCAAAGCCAAATACGGAATGAGTTATACTTGAACTCGCTGTATGGGCATTTTACTGGAGCTGCGAAACTTTCACCAGTTGTTGAATCTGAACCAGTCTCTTTTGCAAGGTTGTAGATTACAGTACCAGACTTAGCTGCTTTAACTGTAACTTTGCAAGTAGCTTTCTTTCCTGAAGCTGAAGCAGTGATAGTACATTTACCAGCACCGATAGCTGTAACAGTAGCCTTCTTGCCTTTACCCTTTACACTTGCAACCTGCTTGTTGCTTGATGACCACTTTGCTTTTGCTGAAGCCTTAAGCTTAGCAGCTTTTCCGCCTACTGAAAGGCTGAGCTTCTTCTTGTTTAACTTCACTTTTGCAGCAGCTGATGTGTCAGCTGGTGCAGCGATTGTAGCAGCTGAAGCAACCATAGCACATGCCAATGTTGCTGCAACAATCTTCTTTGATACTTTTGAGAACATATTTATTCTTCCTCCTTTAAGTTATTGTCAATTGTTATTGTGAAATATCAACAATTCCATTGACGCTTAATCACTTGATATTATAGCAAATTACTAAGGATTATGCAAGTCCTTTGTAAAAAAATACGAAAACTTTTGCCATATTTCACAATAACTGTGACAGTATTATTTTTATTATCTGTAGTATAAACTCATATTGTGTCATTTTATAGACGTAATTATGTCAAAAATAAGCATTTTTCCAGAAAAATGTTCCGAAGCGTTACTCTCTATATCCCACGTCAAGGTTAGCAAATTTGGTATATTCGGCAAGCCACTTGAGCTCTACAGTTCCCGTAGGACCGCTTCGCTGCTTACCAATAATTACTTCTGTTATGCCTTTTCTGTCGGAATCTTTGTTATAATACTCATCTCTATACAGGAACATTACTACATCGGCATCCTGCTCGATGGCTCCGGATTCACGCAAATCCGAGAGCATAGGCCTCTTGTCATCACGTCCCTCAACTGCACGACTGAGCTGGGAGAGTGCTATGACAGGGCAATCGATTTCCCTGGCAATCGCCTTGAGATTTCTTGAAATCTCAGAGATTTCATTTTGACGAGATTCGTTTTTTCTGCCAGAAGAGCCGTTCATAAGCTGCAGGTAGTCTATGATTACAAGGCCTAGGTCCTGCTCTAGCTTTAGTTTTCTGCATTTTGAGCGCAACTCCTGTATGGAGATAGCAGGGGTGTCATCGATAACGATCTTTGACTCTCCGAGAACAAGGGTACTTTCGGACAAGTCATTCCACTCCTCGTCGGTAAGATTACCGCTTCTTATGTGCTGTGAATCGACCTTCGAATTCATGGACATAAGTCGCTTGGCAAGCTCCACCTTGGACATTTCCAAGCTGAATATGGCTGTGGTAATCTTGTTTTTCATGCCCACGTATTCCGCAATATTCAGAGCAAATGCCGTTTTACCCATGGCTGGTCTCGCCGCAATGAGCACTAGATTGGAAGGCTGTAGTCCGGCTGTTTTTCTGTCGAGATCATAAAATCCCGTGGAAACACCCGTTACACTTCCGGAAGTCTGGGATGCATCATATATATTTTTAAGAGCATCAAGTGCGACTTTTCGTATCGGCATAAATTCCGTGTTGTTATTATTCTGGGAGACCTGGAAGATTTCTCGCTCAGCGCTTTCCAGGATCTCATTGAGTTCCTTTTGATCCTCATAACATGTGTTGGTAATCTTTTCCGAAACCTCTATAAGGCGGCGAAGAACAGCCTTATTTCGCACGATATCGCAGTAATACTTGATATTGGCTGATGTGGGAACAGACTGCACTATGTTGGAGAGAAATTCCACGCTGGTCAATTCCTCCGGCGCGCCCTTTGATTCCAGATTTGACTTCAGAGTAACTACGTCAATCGGACTATTTGCCGTATATAGCGCGAGCATAGCTTCATATATTATCTTGAATTGTGGATTGTAGAAATCCCCGGGAGTAAGTCTCTCAGAGGCGGTATAGATGGCATCGTGATTCAGCAGTATTGAACCAATCACCGATTGCTCCGCCTCCCCGTCGTGGGGTAGAATTCTCTTGATTACTTGTTCATTCATACAAACTACCTATCCTAAACTATTTTTCTTTGACGATGACTTTTAGCTCTGCTGTAACTTTCGCATGAAGCTTGATATTAACGTTAAATGTTCCGATGCTTTTAATTGGATTGTTCAAAGTCATCTTCTTCTTGTCCAGCTCTAATCCCAATTGCTCCTTTGCAGCCTGCGCTAACTCCTTAGTGGACACAGATCCAAATGCACGGCCGTCGTTTCCGGACTTAATATATACAGTGATAGATTTTTCTGCGAGATCAGCGGCTAATTCCTTCGCCTGCTGTAAGTTCTCTGCAGCTACTTTGTCATCATTTTTTTTCTTGAGCTTAAGGTCGTTAAGGGCCTTTGGTGTTGCCTCAACTCCAAGCTTTTTCTTCAGAATGCAATTTCTCGCATATCCGTCACTTACTTCTACTACTTCACCCTTTTTTCCAACTGATTTTACGTCTTCAAATAGTATAACTTTCATATCACAGGTCTCCTTCGTCGTTCATTTTTGTTAAAGTCTCCTTGAGGACTGCGCGACCCTCTTCAAGAGAAATATTCTCAAGCTGGGCGCCGGCACTGGTCATATGACCGCCTCCGCCGAGTCTCTCCATGACGAGCTGAACATTTAACTCGTCTATAGATCTGGCGCTTATATATATCTTGCCCTCGTATTCCGTGAGTACAAAGGACGCTTTGAGGCCTTTGATATCAAGGAGTTCGTTGGCAATCTTAGCTCCTACGATGGTAGGAGATTCACATTCGTTGGCATTGCAAAGTGCGATAGCATAATGGTCTAGGAATATTTCCATTGTTCTAAATGCCTCTGATCGAACTTTGTAATCGCTGACATCAGAGCGGAAGAGCTTCCTGATTCGCGTGATATCCGCGCCTATTCGGCGAAGAAATGCTACCGCTTCAAATGTTCTGACACCGGCTTCGTTCATGAAGTAGTTGGTGTCAAGCAGGATTCCCGCGTAAAGCGCGTCTGCATCCAAGGATTTGCACTTAATATCATCGCCTACGTACTGAATAATCTCAGCAACCATCTCGCTGGCTGATGATGCCGTGGTCTCGATATAGGAGAGAGTAGGATTGGTAAATCCATCTCCGGTTAATCTGTGGTGGTCAAGGACTACAATTGTTGAAGCGAGGTCGCACAACTCCGGCTCATCAGTGTAGGAAGGCCTGTTAACATCAACGACTATAAGTAAGGTCTTTCGAGATATGAATTCCTTGGCAGTTTCGCCGTTGACAAACATATCTTCCCTATAATCCGGATTTCCCTGGAAGAGGTTTATAAGCGGATTGAGGGAGTCGGTGACGCGATTAACTACGATATGAGCTTCTTTGCCTAGGTCTGTGGCGATTCGGTAGATACCGATGGCACTTCCAAGAGCATCCGCATCCGGAAGTGAATGTCCCATGATGATAACATCCTCTGCCTGAAGAATGGACTCCCTGAGAGCATGCGCCTTGACTCTGGCTTTGACTCTTGTAGTTTTCTCCTTCTGCTGGCTCTTTCCACCGAAGAAGAGAGTGTTGTCCTTGGATTTGATAACAGCTTGATCACCGCCGCGGGCCAAAGCAAGATCGATGGCGCTGCGGGCGAATTCCTGTTTCTTTTGATAATTTTCCTCGTGAAGTCCGATACCGATACTGATAGTTGGAGCCGGACCGCCCTCAACTTCAATGCCGTGAATCTCGTCAATAAGAGAAAATTTGTTGTCTTTTAATGATTGTAAATATTGGTGTTGGAAGAAGAATACGAACTTGTCATTTTCTATCTTCTTGCTGATGGCGTCAATTCCCTGCATATATTTGTTGATTTTCTGCTCAACTATAGCCACGACAAGAGAACGTCGAACTTCGTCAAGCTGATCGATGGATTCGTCGTAGTTGTCAATATAGAGAAATCCCACGTCAAGTCGTTGGTTGGCATTGTCTCTGATGATGCTCACAATATCAGTCTCGTCAGAGATGGCAATACAAAAGTGCCCACCATTAATCATGGAAATAGTCGCCTTGTAGTATCTTTCTTCGCAGTTGAAGTGGAAATCATTGTCTTCATTAATATTTTCCGGATAATACTTTGTGGTCAGCTTGTCAATGCAGTCGCTAATCAGAAACTCCTTCTTCGTATCAATATTGATAAATAGGGAGTAAAATGTTTCGTTGTACCACAAACACACTCCCTCTGCATCTGTAATGGCAAATGGAATGGAAGATTCACTGATATACTTATGCACGTCGTCATTGTATCTCATGGCAAATTCCACAACATCTCTGACAAGTGTTTTCTTCTTGAAATGTTGTAGAAGAGTGGCCAAAACAATGTACAAGACAACGTAACATGACATGAGCATTCCGACCTTTTTGTCAATGCTATATATGTGAATGTTCATGACAATCAAAAGTGGTATGAATAGTAATGGCCATCTAACATAACTTATTAGGGTGCCATTTAACTTTGTTTTATCCATATTAGTTCTCCTAAAATAATGTAATTTTTGCAAAACTACAGAACGATTATACCACATTTTTGACAAAAAAACAAGGCAAACGCATCTGATACCTCAAACGCGGTTACCTTGCATAATATTCTAATGAATTATAATTAATCTACAGTATATGGCATAAGTGCAACGTGGCGAGCACGCTTGATTGCTACTGTAAGAGCACGCTGATGCTTAGCACATGTACCTGTGATACGACGAGGAAGAATCTTTCCTCTCTCAGACATGAAGCGCTTAAGCTTATTAGTATCTTTGTAATCGATAAAATCATGCTCTTTGTCAGAACAGAATGCACATACTTTCTTTCTTCTACGAGGACCTCTTCTTCTTGGAGAATCAGAGTTATTTCCCTTGTTATAAGCCATTATATTGCCTCCTTAATAAATGAATCGCCATTTAGTTAAATGGTAAACCATCCTCAAGTCCAGGGATATTCATAAAGTCATCAGCACCTGCCTGTGCAGGATCTGGAGCAGACTCAGTGAATGCATTGTTGTTATTGCGATTAGCATCCGCAGTGCTCTTTCTCTCAGCAAACTCAACCTCGTCAACAATAATCTGTACACTATATACTTTCTCACCATTCTTGTTGGTGTAATTATCATTCTGAAGTGTTCCTGTGAGCAACATACGTGAACCCTGCTTAAAATACTTCTCAACAAACTCAGCAGTTCCCCTGAATGCAGTACAATTGAAGAAATCTACGTCGGTCTCGCCCTGACGAGAAAATCTTCTATTGACAGCTATACTAAATCTAGCGATTGCTATCGAATTCTCACCCTGAGAATAGCGAATCTCAGGATCTCTTGTTAAGTTACCCATTAATATTACTTTATTCATATAAGGACTCCTCCTTGTCTTATGCTTCTTGTTTTACGCATAAGTAGCGAAGCACGTTGTCCATAATGCGAAGTCTCTGCTCAATCTCGCCTGGTGTATTAGGCTCTGAATCGAACTGAATGAAGTAATAGAAACCTTCGTTCATCTTCTGGATTTCATAAGCAAGCTTCTTCTTGCCCCAGTCATCAACGTTAGTTACAGTTCCACCGTGCAAAGCGATATACTCTTTTGCTTTTTCAACAGTAGCTGTTCTTACTTCATCGTCAACTTTTGCACTAACAACTAAAGCTAATTCGTACTTATTCATAGTTGTGCGCACCTCCTTTTGGTCTCTGGCTCTCTATAAAAAATATTCCGTATAGAGAACAAGGAATTTATGATTTTACATCACAGAACCTAATTATAGCATGGATTAATCTAAAAAGCAAGAAAAATTTTTCTCGAATTTTTTTCGAGGAATGAGAATCATGTGTCCGCAGTTTGTGCATTTTAGGCGAAAGTCCATTCCCGTGCGGAGTATTTCCCATCTGTTTTCCCCGCATGGATGAGCCTTCTTCATCTTTACTATTTGTCCCACTGTGAATTCCATCGTTTCCACCTCACATAGTACATAAAACTCCCCGCCAAAATGGCGAGGAGTTAATATCTTAAAGAAATAGTCGTATAATCATAACAATCCAAAAGCCTAAGCCGAATACAAGCAGCAATAACTGAAAAATACCATCAGCTCTGTCAATCTTGTATTGCATGCTCTGCTTCCTGCTTCGATCTGCTTCTTCTTGGCTGGATGCAAGCTTTGAAATTCGATCTCGATCGTTTAAGTGATCGACCTCATTCCAATCACTCTTATCCTTAGCCCCATTCTTGATGTATGAGTCGTCAACGTCTAACTGCTCTTCGCTAATAACTTTATCTGCCATACAACAATCCTTTCATAATTGACTAGCCTACGATTCTACGTACGCAATGAGGCTTTCTGTATCCAATATTGCTTGTCTTGATTCCTGTACTTGGGTTACTTGCGTGTACTACGCGTCCACCGCCGATACAGATAGCAACGTGGTTTACAGAACCTCCATTGGAATAGAATACCAAGTCACCGGCTCTCGCCTCTGATACGCTTACTCGCTTACCTACAGTAGACTGGTCGCGAGAAGTTCTTGGAAGGCTAATTCCAAACTTTCTATATACTGACATTGCAAATCCTGAACAGTCTGTACCATGAGTAAGACTTGTTCCACCATATACATATGGATTTCCAACAAACTGAAGAGCATATGATGCGATAGAAGATCCGTCGCCGCTTCCAATCACACCGCCGCCACCATTGCCACTGCTCTTGTTGGAGCTACGGCTAGAACTTCTGTGTGAACTAGAACTGCTCTTACTGCTAGAGCTCTTATGTGAACTAGAACTGCTCTTGCTACTAGAACTCTTGTGCGAACTAGAACTGCTAGAGCTGCTAGAACTCTTGTGTGAACTTGAGCTGCTAGAACTCTTGTGTGAACTAGAGTTGCTAGAGCTACTAGAACTTCTGGAGCTGCTAGAACTGCTAGAACTGCTAGAACTGCTAGAGTTGCTGGAACTGTTTGAGCTACTTGAGCTACTTGAGCTTGAGCTCTCTCTTTCCTGAGCAGCTTCGCGTCTTTCCTGTTGCTCAGCCTCAGCTGCTGCGGCTTCTGCGGCAGCTTTCTTGCGAGCCTCTTCGCGCTCTTCCTCGATTGATACCGCTTTCTTAAATGAAACAGTTATATCAACATACTCTTTTGCCACATAACCTTTGGTATCATCATCAACCATAATCTTAACCCAATCGCCTTCGTCGCGGAGAACTTCGAAGTTCTCTTCGCCGGAAACGAGTGTTACAACAGCACAGTCTGTGCTCTTTTCTTCTCTAACCTTGAGTGTTTCTGTATTAACTGTAGCAATCTTGGTTCCGAACTTGTCGACCAGCTGCTCCGCACTGTATCCGATAGCAAGATAATCTGACATAATATATCCTTCAACCTGTCCGGATCTAATCTGAACCCAATCTCCAACAGTCTTTACGATAGTAGCAGCACTTCCTCGATAGAGCTTACCAACAATCTCGCCGTCAGTGTTAGGCTGCTTTCTGATATTGACATAGTCAGCGGCAATGGAAATTCCCACATTGTCATACTCTGAAGCTGACTTTGTCTCTCCTGTGTTCTGTGTCTGATCTGTAGGAGCAGCTTCTCCAACTGCTGCGCCACTTGCAGCTTCTCCACTAACAGCGCTGCCGGATGCAGCAGAGTGTGCTCTTGAAGCTGAATCAGCAAAGTCAACAATAGCTTCAGGGTTTGAAGCAGAACCTGCTGAACTAGCACCCACAAAATCTTCAAGTGTGCATGAAATACCAGCCAACTCAGTTTCTACACACATCGTTGTAGACTTTGATGTCTGAGTCTGCTGACCGATAGCGCCCATCATAAGGGCTCCGGCAAGCAATGATGCACAACAAATTTTCTTAATCATTTAAAAATGCCTCTTTTCTCTTTAATAAATTGTTCCAACTCGCAATCCCTTCATCCTTGCGAGTTTTCCGGAAATAACCATACACTTTCCGGTGGAAAAAATTACAAAATTATTACGAAATTATTACATTACAATTTTTAGTATAACAATTTCAACTACATTTGTCAACCCTTTTATTACTGCTGTAGAATAAATGGATATTGTCTTGTGCTTGGGGGGCGTGGACTGGCGTGGGGCGTGGAGTGGACTGGTGGGCGAATGATCCAGACCCTACGCAAGGCGTGGACTGGGATATTTACGAAGAATACGGCAAAAATCAAGGGAATTGGAAATTTTGCCGTACCGAGCGTTAGAATTGGAAACCTCGTCACAGCAAATTGGAGAGAAATACGGAAAAAATCAAGAGAAATGAAGAATTTGCCGTACCAAGAGAGGAAATTGATAAAAGCACCAAGGCAAGATTGAAGAGAAGTACGGCAAAAATCAAGGAAAATAGAAATCTTGCCGTATTATACAGGAAATACGATGAACGAAAGAACTTGAAGATTCATCAAGTACGGCAAAAATCAGGAAAACTACAAATCTTGCCGTACAAGCCCTCAAAAACCCAAAACCAACTCTCAACCCCCAACCTCCCCCAAAAAAACGGATCCCCGCAGGAATCCGTTAAAAGACTTTCTTCTTAATAATATATTACATTTCTACGATTGCTTCCACTTCAATGAGCACATCTTTTGGAAGTCTAGCTACTTCAACGCATGAGCGCGCTGGATAGTTTTCAGTAAATACTGTTGCGTAGATCTCATTGACTTTAGCAAAGTCATCCATGTTCTTAATAAATACTGTAGTTTTGATTGTGTTCTTGACATCGGCGCCTGCTTCAGTGATGAGAGCGGCGAGGTTGTCAAGTGCCTGTCTTGCTTGAGCTTCGATTCCACCTTCAACAAGTTCGCCTGTTGCTGGAATAATTGGAATAACTCCGGAAGTGAATAAAAGTCCATTTACTTCGATGGCCTGTGAATAAGGGCCGATAGCTGCTGGGGCCTTATCTGTTGCAATAATTTTCTTCATAATTAATATCTAGAATGCGTTCACTTGGTTTCTTTGTCCGAATTGTGGTTGCATTCTTTCTCCTTTCTACGATTTCTCTTCTTATATTATATAACAAAATAGAAAAATCGCAATAGGAAAATGCCCTTTTTCAAAAAGATGTCCGTTTTTTGCAGAAGAAATATGTTATAATGTAATTGGTGGATTACATTATTATACAGATTATATGTTTAAACCAAGTTATATCAACTATAGTATGTAAAAAACATAAGAATCATGGATTATGACTACATGTCATTGATTTACAGGAAAGCAGGTAAAACTATGCACAGAGAATTAAGAGTAATATTATTTATGTTATTATGCATTTTTTGCATGGACAGTGCTGATATAAATGCATCTATACAGCAAGGAGATAAAGAAATAACTCACATATACTTTGGCAATTACTGGCAAAGTGACGGCATTAAAAAAGAGCCAATAGAGTGGAGCGTTTATGGAATACATGAAAATTTGGCTTACTTGGAGTCATCAAAAATACTCGAATATATGGTTTACGATGACACATGGTGTGGGAAGTCTACTTGGGCGACATCTTCATGCAGACAGTGGCTTAATAATAGGTTTCTATATGATGCATTTGATGAAGATGAGAGAAACATAATAAATAGAGTGTTGCAAGACAAATACAGAAAGCAGGATTTAAGTACAGTATATTTATCTGGGGGCTTTGACTCTATTACGATAAAGGCAACCAACTATGCATTAAGAAAATATCCTGGGATTAGCCCATATGTTTACTGGATAACAAATGGCTGGATTCAATCAGAATGCAGAAAAACGGCATACTGTAACCCTTGGAATCCTGTTTCTCCACCAGGTGTTTTTGTGGGATATCGTAGCAAATATGAAGGATATAAAGGGAATACATTGACCATAAGAAATGAATTATTTGGAATAAGACCGGCTATATATATAGATATTTCAAAAGGTGGATGGAAGCCATCAAGATTCGAAAGAAAAAATCCTGAAACAAATAAAATTGAACACTATAAAATAGAGTATGCAGACAAGCAAGACGATGTTGGAGTTGAGACAATTGATTCGGAGTATATAAATCAAGCTAAAGAAGCTTTGGAAATGGAGATAGATGGGCGCTCCCTTGAATATAAAATAAAGAAACCAAGTGTAAAAATCACTAAAAAGTCACGAGCAAAAGCAATCATACGTTGGAAAACGGACGACTCGACTTCATATGATCTATGGTATTCGACCTCAAAGAAGTTTGCCAAAAAAAAGACCAAGAAGATTAAGCTAACCAAAACAAAATATATTATAAAGAAGCTTAAAAAGAAAAAGAAGTATTATGTGAAGGTAAGGGGAAAGTTGAAAGTGGATAGAATATCGGCTAATGGACGGTGGTCGAAGGTTAGGGTTTTTAAGCGCAAATAAAGCACTTAAATTAAGGAATGAGCGACAATGATATTTCTTGCCAGATGTTATCAATTATGATAGAATTAAAGGTACTATGTTTAGGCGAAATACAATACGATGCAAAGGAGATTATGGTATGTTTAGATTGACAAAAGAGACGACAATAGGTGAACTTTTGAGAGAGAAGCCGGAGATGGCGGATGTGCTTACGGGGATTGGTATGCATTGTTTGGGATGCCCATCTGCGCAAGGTGAGTCGCTTGAACAGGCGGCAGGTGTTCATGGGTTGGATGCGGATGATTTGATCGAGGATTTGAAAGGTTTTATGGAGGTAATGTAGCATATAGAGCTATGTTGGGGGAATATTTTCATGAAAAATACAGAGATAATTAAGACATATGGCGTGGATTATACGGAGATGACTATCAATGTGCTCGAGAAGGCGGAGCTCAAGGAGCGTATTTCCGACAAAGGTATGTGTGTGGGGATAAAGCCGAATCTTGTTTGCCCTACGCCGGCGGATTATGGAGCTACTACCCACCCGGAGGTTGTGGAGGGAATTGTTCTATATCTTAGGAAGTATGGGTTTGAGAATATCATAATTCTCGAGGGATCTTGGGTTGGAGATAAGACCGCGGATGCCTATGAGTATTGTGGATATAGAGCGCTTTGTGAGAAATATGGAATTGAGTTTGTTGACACGCAGAAAGATGGATTTCATTCCAAGGATTGCAAGGGATTGGAGTTGAACATTTGTGATGCCGTGGACAGAGTGGATTTTATGATAAATGTTCCGGTAATCAAGGGGCATTGTCAGACGAGAATTACATGTGCCCTTAAGAATATGAAGGGATTGATTCCAAATTCTGAGAAGAGGCATTTTCATGCTATGGGATTACACAAGCCTATAGGGCATCTTTCCTATGGGATAAGTCAGGATTTTATTGTGGTAGATCATATATGTGGAGACTTGGATTTTGAAGAGGGGGGCAATCCGGTGAAGACGGATTGTGTCATGGCTGCGGCTGATCCCGTGCTTCTGGATAGTTATGTTTGCAAGCTCTTAGGATACTCACTTGAGGACGTTCCATATATCGGTTATGCCAGAGATATGGGAAGTGGAAGCACTGACCTAGATGAACTGGTTATTTCCGTTATAAACAGTGACGGAGAGGTGATAAAGACGTTTAGGGGGAGTGAGCAAGATCCTTATGAAAGCGAGATTGTATCGGGAAAGAAGCTGTTGGAGGTCTCCTATGCTGTCGATGACTTTGATTCTTGCAGTGCCTGCTATGGGAATTTGGCGCCGGCCCTCTATAGATTGGAGCAGGAAGGGCTTTTGGAGAAATTGAATCAAAAGCTTGGATGCAAGATTGCCATTGGACAGGGCAATAGAGGAAAGACCGGAAAGATTGGTGTAGGTCAGTGCTGTAGGGGGTTTGAAGAGTATATGCCGGGATGTCCGCCGAGAGAAGATGATATTTACAATTGGCTCAAAAATATGATATAATTATTATATTAACGTGAGTTGTGTTCGATGTTTTGTCGGGCGCGGAGAAGGATGGTGACAGAAGATGAACAAGAAAGTTATTACACTTAACAGACAATATGGTAGTGGTGGACGTGAAATCGGAGAGAAATTGGCCAAGGAGTTGGGCGTGCCGTTTTACGACAATCAGATTATCTCTAGAGCTGCCAAGGAAAGTGGTTTTTCGGAGATGGCTTTTGAGTCGATGGAAGACAAGGCGTCTAACAGTCTTCTCTATTCGATTGCCATGGGCATGAATGTTTTTGGAAATCAGGATATGAGTTTTAATGGACTTTCACTCGATGACAGAATATTTCTCGCACAATCCAATGTTATTCGAAAAGTGGCCGAAGAGGGTGGTTGCGTGATTGTTGGTCGATGCGCGGATTATATTCTCAGGGATTATGATGATATTGTAAATGTCTTTGTAAGTGCCAATCTTGATTTTAGAATTAAGAGGTCTATTAAGGAGTACGACATTCCAGATGGCAAGGCCGGAGAGATTGTTGCCAAGAAGGATAAGAGTAGATCCAACTATTATCGCTATCATGTAGGTGAGAGATGGGAAGATCTTACTAATTATGACTTGGTGATAAGAAGTGATCTGGTTGGGATAGACCGCGCAGTTACGGTGCTTAAGACCTATATTGAGGGCATTGTTTAATCATATATAGAAAACTATATTATAAAGCATAGGCTATATATAATAATATACTTATAAAGTATATAATAATAAATGTATTAGACTTTCGAGCTTCTGTGTGTTAATATAATACACAGAGGCTTTTTAATGAGGTGGGGAATGTAGCAAAGATAGAAAAAAAATGATGGTTGTTCGGGCATGAGCACTGAACAAAGTAAGGAGAGAAGAGATGAAGAAAAGAATCTTATCTGCAGCACTTGTAGCAGCTATGGCTGTTTCTACTATTGTGACTGTCCCAGGGGTTGAGGCAGCAAAGAAGCCAAAACTCAGTAAGAAAAAAGTAACACTTAAGGTAGGCAAGAAGAAAGTTGTTAAGATTAAGAATGCAAAGAAAGCAAAGATTTCTAAGATTAAGTGGAAATCAAGCAAGAAAAAGATAGTATCAGTTAAGAAGAAAAGCAAGTACAGTGCTACATTGACTGCTAAGAAAAAAGGAAAAGCAGTTGTAACTTGTACATATAAGAAAGGCAAGAAAACTAAAAAGTTAAAGTGCAAAGTAATAGTTAAGGCTAATACAAAGAGTGTTGCGGATGCAAGTGCAACTCCAGAGGCAACAGCCGATGGTAGTGCAGCACCTGCTACAGCAAGTGCTGCAGCTGATTCTGCAGCACCAACTCAGACAGCAGCAGATAATTCTGCGGCACCTGCCAAGACAGACGCACCAGCGCAGGCATCTGCACCAGTTAAGACAACTGCACCGGTTAAGACGGATGCACCGGCAAAGACGGATGCACCGGCAAAGACAGATGCGCCAGCGAAGACAAGCGCACCGGTAGCGCCTACAGCAGTTCCTACAGCTAATGCAGGAGAGGTAAATGTTCCTTATTCAGCTAACGGATTTGTAAATGGTGTAGCTGGATTTGACAATTCAACTAATGGATTTTCCGGACGTGGTACAGCTCAGGTTGCAACTACAAACGGAGGTCATTTTGGTAACGGATTGGCAGTAACAGGAAGAACAGATACTTGGAATGGAGCTTCACTTGATGTATCAAGCACATTTGAAGCAGGAGAGGTTTATCTTGTTTCAGGTTGGATCAAGCATTCAGCAGGAGCACCGGCAGAGGTTAAGCTTTCAGCTGACGTTGATGGCGCTTCATGGCCTGTAATCGCCGATGTTGAGAATGCTGCTTCAGGTGAGTGGACATATCTTGAGGGAACATTTGAAGTTCCTGACTTCTCACAGCTTAGTATCTACTTCGAGGTTCCGGGAAGTGCAACAGCAGACTTTGTGATTGATGATGTAAAGATTGTTAAGACTAAGGCTGCATCTGCCACAACTCAGTACTCATTTGATAGTCTCAAAGAGGTTTACTCAGATTTGTTTGGCAATGTAGGTACATGTGTAAATTACAACGGATGGAAAGCCGGAAAGCAGCTTCAGACAAAGAGTACACTTGATGTAATTAAGTATGGATACAACAGTATCACACTTGAAGATGAGATGAAGCCAAGTTCTATCCTCGGTGGAGATTGGAATCATTCAACAATCTCTGTAGCAGAGGCAAAAAATCTTGGTTACTATATTCCTGACAATTATACAGAGACAACTGTTCCAAGATTAAATCTTGATACAGTTGATAAAGTTTTAGAAATATGTTATAGTAATGGTCTGAGAATGCGTGGCCACAACTTCATGTGGCATCAGCAGACACCAACCTGGTTCTTCTGCACAGGATACAATGGAAGTAACGTTGTATCAGAAGCTGTGATGGATGCCAGAATGGAATTCTATATCAAAACTGTTATGAAGCATGTTATGGACAAGGAAATCGCTTTATCAGGTAAGGCTGGTTCAATTGTCTATGCATGGGATGTTGTAAATGAGTATCTTCACCACACGAATGACCCAGCAAGTATTTCATGGGTAAATGTTTACGGTGAACAGGGTGTTACATGTAGCTATGCTAAGAAAGCTTTCGAATTTGCTTACGAAGAGCTCAAGGCATATAATGTAACTGACAAGGTAACACTTTTCTACAATGACTACAATACATATGATGAGGTTGATGATCTTATAGCATTCGTCAACTACATCAATGAAGGTGAAGAGGCTAAGATCTGCGGCGGTATCGGTATGCAGGCTCACCTTGATGTTCAGTATCCATCAGTAGGAAAGTTCAAAACTGCTCTTACTTCATTTATCGCTACTGGACTTGAGGTTCAGATTACTGAGCTTGATGTAACTACAACAGCTCAGAATCAAAACAAGACTGATGAGGATCAGGCTGCATATGTTAAGAACCTCATGGAGATGATTATATCAGTTCAGAAGAAGACAAATGGTATTACAGGTTTGACAGTTTGGGGTCTGTATGATTCAATTTCATGGAGAGCGAGTGATAAGCCATTGTTCTTCTCAGCTCTCAAGACACCTAAGGTATCATATCAAGCATTGATTGATGCGGTTAAGAATCCTTCAGGAGATTGGGAGAACAACTAATCAGAATGGAGTGAAACGATGTCAAAAGTTAGAACAAGATTTGCACCAAGTCCCACAGGACGCATGCATGTCGGTAATTTAAGGACGGCACTATACGAGTATCTTATTGCGAAGCACGAGGGAGGAGATTTTCTTCTCAGAATCGAGGATACTGACCAGAATAGATACGTAGAAGGAGCAACGGAGATTGTTTACAATACTCTCGCCAAGGCTGGTCTCATTCATGATGAGGGGCCGGATAAGGACAAAGGTTATGGACCATATGTACAGAGTGAGAGAGTTGCTACGGGGATGTACCTTGAGTATGCCAAGCAATTGGTAGAGAAGGGCGAAGCATACTACTGTTTCTGCGACAAGGAAAGACTAGAAGATCTTCACAAGGAGGCGGAGAAGAGAGGCGAAGTGGCCAAGTATGACAAGCACTGCCTTCAGCTGACCAAGGAAGAAGTTCAGGCCAAGCTTGATGCTGGAGTTCCTTATGTTATACGTCAAAATAATCCGACAGAGGGGCATACAGTGTTCAATGACATCTTATATGGAGACATTACCGTGCCTAATGAGGATCTGGATGATATGGTCCTCATTAAGGCAGACGGATATCCAACATATAACTTTGCCAATGTTATTGACGATCACCTCATGGAGATTACCCACGTGGTAAGAGGAAATGAGTATCTGTCAAGTGCGGCTAAGTACAACCGCCTCTATGAGGCATTTGGCTGGGATATTCCAATCTACATTCATTGTCCTATTATCACAGATGAGAACCACAAGAAGCTTGCTAAGCGCTCAGGTTCTTCATCATTTGAGGATTTGTTAGAGCAGGGATTTTTGCCGGAGGCCATCGTCAATTATATGGCGCTCTGCGGTTGGAGTCCTAACTCTGATCAGGAAATATTCACAATGGACGAGCTTATCAAGGAATTTGACTACACTAGAATTAGCAAATCTCCGGCTGTATTTGATATTGTTAAGCTCAAGTGGATGAACAGTGAGTATATCAAGAAGATGGACGACGAGACCTATTATGAGTATGCTCTCCCTGTAATAAAGGAAACTATTACCAAGGATTTGGATATCAAGAAGATTGCCGATTTGGTTAAGACAAGGATTGAAGTATTCCCTGATATTACAGAGAAGATTGACTTCTTCCAGGAGCTTCCTGAGTATGATATAGCTATGTATACTCACAAGAAGATGAAGACCAATTCAGAGAATTCTCTTGAGGTATTGAAGGAGATGCTTCCGCTGTTTGAGGCACTTGAGGATTACTCGATTCCGTCTATCGAGAAAGTTGCCATGGATTATGTCGCAGGCAAGGGCTGCAAGAATGGACAGGCTCTATGGCCACTTAGAACAGCTGTATCAGGCAAGCAGATGACACCGGGTGGTGCCTACGAGATAATGGAGATTCTCGGCAAAGAAGAATCTCTCCGCAGGATACGCATAGGAATAGAAAAATTAAGTTAAGATACATACGCTCCAACTGTGGGAATACCGTGGTTGGAGCTTATAATTGCTTGTAAGACATTAGAAAGGCATATAACATGGGGGTTAGACTGAGCAAAGAACAGAAAGCTGCTATCGAGCATGAAAATGGTCCGGCGATGATACTTGCGGGGCCAGGGACCGGCAAGACTACAGTGATAACTAACAGAGTAAAAAATCTAATATTTAAAAAGGGTGTTCCACCTGAAAAAATTCTTGTGGTCACTTTCTCAAAGGCTGCATCTGTTGAGATGCGTGAGCGGTTTGAGTCTATTACAGAGGGAAAAATGTTGCCCGTGCGCTTCGGAACATTTCATTCTCTTTTTTTTCATATTCTGAGGGGCGCATATGGCCTCACAGCTAAGAATATTATCAGCGCCAAGCTCAAGTATAGATTTTTGGAAGAGGCGATTATAAGTGCCAGATATGACGATGTAGAGGACAAAGGTGAGTTCATAGAGAATATAGAAAGAGAGATAGGAAAGATCAAAGGCGAGGGGATTGACATAAATATGTATTATTCGACCTCGTGTCCGGAGTCTGTATTTCGGAAGATTTTCAAGACATATCAAGAAAAACTTAGAAAAAATAGATATATTGATTTTGATGACATGATTAGCTATACTCATGCACTTTTTGTAGCGCGCGCTGATATTTTAGATAAATGGCGTGAGATGTTTGACTACATATTGGTGGACGAATTTCAAGATATTAACAAGCTACAATATGAGAATCTAAGGATGCTTGCGGCACCAAAAAACAATCTATTTATTGTCGGAGATGACGATCAATCAATATATGGTTTTAGGGGAGCCAGACCTGATATAATGTTGTCTTTTCCAGAGGAATATCCGGGGCTTACTAGGGTTTCTATTGGAGATAATTACAGGTGTACGGAGCAGATTCTTGGCACAGCAGTAAATCTAATTACTCACAATAAAACTCGATTTGAAAAGAATATTGTGGCTAAGAAGGGAAAGGGAAAAGCTGTTGTTGTGGCCAATTATCCCAATGTATTTGTGCAAGCGGATGAAATAATAGAGAAGATAAGAGATTATATGGAGAAGGGGACGCCTATAGATGAGTTCGCAGTGCTTTTTAGGACGTCTAGGCAGATGAATATAATTGCCAGAAAACTCATGGAGTATAATATTGACTTTGTCATGAAAGACAGAGTGCAGAATATTTTCGAACATTGGGTGGCAAAAGATTTGATTGCTTATGTCAAGATTGCCCTGGGAGATCGCAGTCGAGACTTGTTTTTGAAAGTAGTCAATAAGCCTAAGAGGTATATAAGTCGCGATGCAATCAAGAAATCAGAAGTGGTATTTGGCGAGTTATATAATTACTATAGAGATAAGCCCTATATGTGCGATAGAATCAATGAGATGCAAAATGACATTTTTAATATGAAGCAATTGGCTCCTTATGCGGCGATCGACTACATATATAATATAATAGGATATAAGGACTATCTGAAGGAGTTTTGCCAAGAGCGAGGAATTGATTCCAAGGATTTTATGGATTTGGTAGAAGAGATACGCGAGGATGCTTCTGATATTCCAACCTTGGAGGATTGGCTTGTGCACATCGAGGAGTATGGTGAGGAGATGGAGCGAAGAGCTAACGAAAAAAAGGAAGAAGAGCAGAGTGGCGTGGCGCTTATGACTATGCATGCCTCGAAGGGGCTGGAGTTTGACGTGGTATTTTTGCCTGATATCAACGAAGGGGTGGTTCCCTCATCTAAGTCTACGACGGAAGAGAGTGAGGAGGAAGAACGAAGATTGATGTATGTTGCAATGACGCGTGCAAGGAAGAACCTTCACATATCCTATGTGACAAAGCGGAATGGAAGGGATGCCTCTCCGAGCATTTTTCTCGAAGAAATCAAGCAACCATCGAATATACAGAGTATTAACGAATAAAGTCATAAATGTTAATAATGTGTTAAGTTTATATGAACTTAAAGTCTCCTGACTTGACATATTTCGCATTCTAGTGTATAATATATACCGTGAGAAAGTAATGTGTGATTGGTGGACAATCAAATTTTGTAACATTGGTCGTGTAGTACTTGCAGGGCCGGTGTTTTGGAAAAGGAGGCTGGCACTATGAATGTATTGAGAAGAGTTGTGTGTATTATTATTGCGTTTGCCGTAGCATTTGCCGCTACATCTGTTAACTCAGATGCAGCAAAACTTAAGTTCAGAACCTACAAGAACAATAGGTACAATTACAAAGTTAAAGTTCCTACATCTCTCACCAGTCAGTCATCATATAGTAATGATGATGGCGTTATCTTGAAGACTGCAGATGGTAGAGTTCGGGCGACAGTATATGCATCTTATAAGGTTAACAAGAAGTCTGCAAAGGCAATAGTTAATACCGCTAAGAAAAGTAAGAAAGCCAAAGTGCTTAAAGCAACTAAGAGCGAGGGCTTGTACTACTACAAGTCAGGAGGCAGTATTGTGGAGACAGGAGTGGTCGTTATTAAAAATGGTCTGATCCAGTTCCAGATGTGTTTCCCAAGCTCTATGAAAGGCAATTATATGAAAGCAGCTAAGACTATGCTTTCTTCTATGAAGAAGAACAAGAAGTTAGTTGCACAGTAAGGGGTTTTATTCCGACTGGACACGCTAGGGAAAGTATGAAAAATCAACTAAATTAATATCAATAGGTGCCGTTAGGCGCCTATTGTTATGTAAAGGTATTTTGCATGCAGGTGAGCAAGATACTTGGCAGAATATTTCACCTGAAGAAAGGTTGACACATGGAAACAAAGAAAATAATCGAAGATGGAAGAGCGTTTCTGGGGATTGAATTTGGATCTACGAGGATAAAGGCGATTTTGATTGGTGCGGACAACGAGCCGATAGCTCAGGGGGGGCACGAATGGGAGAATAGGCTTGTAGACGGCGTATGGACATATACATTGGATGATATTTGGGGCGGATTGAGGTCCTGTTACGCTGAACTCAAGAAAGATGTTATGGATCGATATGGCGTGAAGTTGACCAAAGTTGGTGCTATGGGCTTTAGTGCTATGATGCACGGTTACCTGGCATTTGACGCAGAGGATAATCTCTTGGTTCCATTCCGAACATGGAGAAATACTATGACGGCTGAGGCTTCTGCAGAACTCACTAAACTTTTTGGTTTCAATATTCCGCAGCGCTGGAGTATAGCTCATTTGTACCAGGCAATATTAAATGGTGAGGAACATTTGGACAAGATAAGTTATCAAACTACTTTGGCGGGTTATGTTCACTGGAAATTAACAGGTCAGAAGGTCCTTGGAATTGGCGAGGCAGCAGGAATGTTCCCGATAGACAGCAAGACGTTTGACTTTGATGAGGATATGATTGCTAAGTTTGATGAATTAGCAGCTTCAAAGGGATTTAATCAAAAGTTGCGGGATATTTTCCCTGGAGTTTTGTTGGCGGGAGAGAGCGCTGGATTTCTTACGGAAGAGGGAGCAAAGCTGATTGATCCAGATGGTGATCTCGAAGCCGGGATTCCTCTATGCCCACCGGAGGGTGATGCCGGAACGGGTATGGTTGCTACAAATAGTGTAAAGGTTAGGACTGGTAATGTGTCTGCCGGAACTAGCGTATTTGCCATGATAGTAATGGAAGATATTCTGTCAAAGTGCTATGAGGAAATAGATATGGTGACAACACCTGCTGGTATGCCGGTTGCCATGGTTCATTGCAACAATTGTACATCGGATCTCAATGCATGGGTAGGACTTTTCAAGGAGTTTGCCGACGCTATGGGAATGGATGCTGACATGGATAAGATTTACGGAACTCTATATAATAGAGCGCTTGAGGGAGACGCCGACGGCGGCGGAATCCTTGCATATAATTACTTCTCCGGCGAACATATTACCGGTTTTTCAGAAGGACGTCCTATGGTTGTCAGAAGACCTGATTCAAAGTTTAATCTAGCTAATTTTATGCGAGTAAACTTGTTTACTGCCCTCGGTGCGTTGAAGGTTGGACTTGATATTTTATTAAAAAATGAAAATGTTCAGATAGATAAGATTTACGGCCATGGTGGTCTCTTCAAAACCGAAGGTGTTGGACAGAGAATCCTTGCTGCAGCTATCAATTCACCGGTGTCTGTAATGGCAACTGCCGGTGAAGGCGGAGCTTGGGGCATGGCGCTTTTGGCAGCATTTATGATGGAAAGTGGAATGAGCTTAGATGAATTCCTTGAAAATAAAGTTTTCAAAGGGGCAGAAGGTAAAGAAATGTCACCGGTTGAAAGCGATGTAATAGGATTTGATAAGTTTATAGAGCTTTATAAGAAAGGTCTTGCGATTGAGGCTGAAGCAGTTAAGACGATGTAATAGTAAATAATTAATCATATATTGGACCCCGGTTTACTTGGTGTAAGTCGGGGTCTAATATTGGAATCGCATACTGCTTGTAAGACAATTATTATAATAAGTTCAGACAGAAACCATGAATATTATTGCTATTGACAAAGAAAAAATTCCATGTTATAATAAATACCGTTACAGTAATAAGACTTGTATTATGAAATACACTATTATCAAGTCAAAATATTTTTTTTAGGAGGATAAAAAGTGAAAGGGAAGAAGAAACTTAATACTATTAAAGTGCGCGCTATTTCGGGTGCTTTGTCGATGTCTATTATTGCATCTGCATTGTCATTTGGAGGAGCGTCTGTGAGCAATGGAAGGAATTATTCAGAAGTAAAAGTTGCAGTAAAGGAAAGTAATACAAAAAATGTATTAACTGAAAATTCAACTATTTATAATCTTGGAAATGGAAAGCACAAGGCTGTATTATATGGAACGGATGTAAGATACAAGGACGAATCCGGAAATTGGATAGACTATGATACAAGTATTAAAAAAATGCCGGTGGAAGATGCACAGGATGGATATGTTTATGAGGTTGCTAATACAGATAAAGATGTATCATTTCCGAGAGAATTATCAAAAGAATCACCTGTAATAACTGAATATGATGAATATAAAGCAGGTCTTGCATACAAGAAGAATGATCAAAGTGATCAAGAGATTCAGGTTGAGACGAGTAAAATATCAGGTAAGAATAAGAAAACTGGTATTTCATATTTGAAAGTAGATGAAGATGTAAACCTGACTTATACACCAACTAATAAAGGCGTAAAAGAAGATATTGTACTTGTAGAAAAACCAGATCAGAATTCATATAAATTTTCGGCAAGCTTTGAGAATTGTGGTATAATAACTTTGGATGATATGAAGAAAGATAATGTCAGCCTCAAAAAGAACTATAAAGCATCAGATGGAGAAAGTTTATATATATACGACTTTGCCGAAGAAAAAGTTGTTGGAGAAATCCCTGCAGCATATATGATGGATGCCAAAGGAAACTATAGTGAGAAATGTAATTATACATTTAAGCTTGATGAAAGTAGTGGAGGTAAGTATAATTATACACTTGCAGTAGTTGTAGATGATAGTTTCTTGAAGTCAAAGAAGACTACATATCCAGTAAAGATTGATCCAACCATTTCATGGGATGAGTCAAATGCATATAAGTGTGATTCAGCTTATGTGTCAAAAGCATATCCAGAAAAAACATATAAGGGATCTAATCTTAATATTATGTGCGTTGGAGGTCGCGAAAAAGCTGAAGACCAGTGCACCGCATTCTTGCGTTTTGGTGGTTTGAATGGTCCTGTTACAGGAAAATATATTGATAAAGTCAAGTTGACAATTAAAACGGTAGATTCATCGAAAAATATGGGAGTTGATATCTATAACCTGACATCAAGTTTTTCGCCAACAAGTGTAAGGTATAGCAATCAGCCTAAGAGTGAGGATGTTCCTTTAGCTCACATAGAGACTTCTAAAGCAAGTGAGAAAATAGAAGTAAATCTTGATAATGAACAGATATACGAGAGAACGAGAAATGACGAGAGTATATATGGATTCAAATTTGCAGCAAGTGATCCAGAAACTTCAAAAAAGATGTGGATGTTCAGCACTCTTGCATATAATAAATCCAATATACCGAAGCTTGAAGTAGAGTATTATGATATAAATTACTCTGCCACACCAGAATTGCTATATTCAGGTACTTGTTCTGATTATTCATGGGCAGATGAGGAGCAGGATGGAAAGACTTGTGGAGACATTCATTCAAAAGTCGCTCTAACTGGTGTAAGAATGAAATCAAAGACAAATGGATATTCCTTTGCCGGAATTAAATATAGAGTTTATAATGAAGGAATAGGTTGGTCAGAATGGGCTAATGATAATGAATATCGAGGTCATTCAAGCCGAAAAATAAAAGCTATTCAAGCTGAAATATATGATAGTGTAGGAAGCAATAATAAAAGTAATGGTTATTCAGTATACTATCGAACATACTCGACAAAAAGAGGTTGGCTTGGATGGGCAAGCGATGGTGAGGAGTCTGGAGATTATGAGGATGACAGCAGTATAACAGGGATCCAAGCTGTGATAGTTCCCAAAATAAAGACTAGATACTTGTATAAAAGCGAAATGTCATATATGACAGATGTGTTAAAGGGAGGTGAAACATTTAAAAGTGTAGATTCACACAATCCAATTGTTGATATGAAGGTTGAGACATCAAAGGATAACTATAAAAAAGCCGCGGAAATAATAACGACAAACATATATGATAACAATGTTCAGTCAGAATACTCAAGTAATCCTTTGAAGGGTTCATCTAAGCTAGTTGCAATTGATGACCGAAAGTTGAAAAGCTATGAAGTTCATTTCGCTGATGTAAATGCGAGAGCAAAGTACTCTATCTTGCATTATGCATTAGAGCGAGATGCTGATAAAGACTCAGAGTGGAAGAAGAATACTGAGGAGTCAAAAGATTACTCTGGAAATACAATATGTATGGCTGCAGTTGATGTTAAGCCTGCATCATATGATAGAAACACGAGGAAGTGTGTGACTAAAGAGTTTAGTCCTACACAAGATGGATATTCCTTTGTAAATATTGGGAGCAGTTTTAATTACCCTGAAGGCTATAAGATAGAGAAAGAAAAGTATGTTGCTTTGTTCGGGGACAAATTGGGAACGCAAATATATAAAAGCGAGACATGGGAAGGATCTTGCTTTGGAATGAGTATTGCAGCAGTTTTCTTTAGAAATGGAATATATGATATAAAAAGACTTACATCAGGGGTGGATAGAAATACAGATTATTGCTATGGTATAACAGATTCTTCCACTAGAGTGGATAGTCGATTGAGAGATTTGATAGAATATTTGATGATTTCACAGGCATTGTTGTCGGAAGAGTATCCATCTGTGGCAAGTGATAAGAACAGATGGGATGATAGATGGCACGATGACTTTATGAAAACTTTTAAAAATCCCAAGGGGTTAGCAGACATACTTATGAAAGAAGATGTAAACAGATATATAATGTACGTAACTGGACATGTTGTTGTACCTATATCAATAAATAAAAAGAATGATACTTTATATGAAATAAAACTTTATGATCCTAATAAACCTGGTCAAGAATCTTATGCGACGGTAAAAAAAGAATCTGGATTATGGAAATTTAGATATGATTCTTATGATGATGCTAATTTATTAGACGTGGTTAGTTTCTATAAAAAAAGACGTAAGCTGTATGATTTGATTTACGATAATTCGGTTAACATGTCATATAATTCATATTTGGATTTAAATGAGGAATATAAGAATATGTTAATTGCAGATGCAGAAGTTGAGGTAATAAATGATGATGGTAACAGGGTTTATAGTGAAGAAGAATATTTGAGATATTATAGTTCAGATTCGTCTGTCAATCACTATGCGACTACATCTGGAACATATAAATTGACTAATAGTAGCAATAAAGATTCTATACATGTTATTAAACCGAATGGAGAAAGAATAACTTTAAAAGCTAAAGAAAGTACCAGAATAGAAATTAAGTAGGAGGAATCAGAATGATGGCAATTAATAGTATTAATAAAAGAAGAATAGCGGTTATAATTATGCTGACTTTGTTTTGTGGAATTATACAGAGAGATACAGTATTGCAAGCTCGGACTGTATCTCTAACATCAACTAAAAAAATTGTGAATGTTGGAAGAAGCTTAAAAATCCGTCTCAAAGGAGCAAATAAAAAACAACTTAAGAAAGCCAAATGGTCAGTTAAATCAGGCAAGAAGTGCATAAAAATCAAGGTATCTAAGTCAAAAGCATCAATAAAAGTGACAGGTAAGAAGACAGGAAAAGCTAAGGTTTTGTGCAAGGTTGCAGGCAAGAAGTTGGTATGTAAGATTACTGTGAAGGCAGTAAAGAACAAACAAAACAAACCAGCTGTAACAGTCACAACACCTGTGAACAAAGCAACTCCTGTGCCAGCGGCAACTTTGGCGCCTACACCCCAAGCAACGATAATGCCAGTGGAATCTGAGCGTCCAACACACATCCCAACAGAGGATAAGTTGATGGCAGAGCCAGCGAAATGCACAGAATTACCTAGAATGGACGAAAATGGTGGAGCTATAGAAAGAGCAGAAGGATACGATGCATATTATTTTTACGGTACAAACGTGTTACGATTTGACATTGAAACATTGACATACTCATCTGTTATTGATGTGCCGGAGGATGCTATTAATCAATTTGATGTATCTGAAAAACAGAATAAAAGTGTTATTGCATGGTATACAGATAGGGATGGTAATAACAAATATGAAATGACTATAGCTCAGACAGGAGGAGTAATAGCGAACGAGGATTCATCATATTTGTGTTGTGGCTTGTCGGATGTGAGAGGATTTGAGAATTTGTATACGGAAAAGATGAAAAATCTTACCAGAGCATTTTATCAGTATATTCCGACTAGGAGTCCTGAAAATGAAGTGCTCGATTTGGGAGATTATTTTGACACATCCGGAGTGGAAATATTTGACGGCATGTTTGAAAGAGTGAGCACAATTTTTAGAAGACTTGAAATACGTCTTGGTAAGCGATTTAGTGTCCAAAGTGCTAAGTCATCAGATGGCATATGTTATCATGGCGGATATAATTATATTGAGAAGTTTATTGCACCAAACCGAGAGGTTGCAGATTGGTTTTTGAAAAACCAGCTAAGTTATTCTGTCGTTGTTGAAGAATAAGTTTTGCACAAATTAGTGCCATATCACAAGCAATGTTATAAAGGTAAATGCGGTACCCTCAAAAAGTTTAACTTTTTGGGGGTGCCTTAGATTTCGAACAAAAACCTGGGCTACCATCTGGTTATTGTATCAACCTTGACACAGTATTCCTGCTATGCTATAATGACTTTTGGTACTGCATTTAAGCTTAATTATATACCGAACAATAAGACTTGAACCACGAAATACACTATTATCAAGTCAAAATATTTTTTTAGGAGGATAAAATTGAAAGGGAAGAAGAAACTTAATACTATTGAAGTGCGCGTTATTTCGGGTGCTTTGTCGATGTCTATTATTGCATCTGCATTGTCATTTAGAGGAGCGTCTGTGAGCGATGGAAGGAATTATTCAGAAGTAATAGCTGCGGAAAAGGAAAGTAATACAAAAAATGTATTAACTGAAAATTCAACTATTTATAACCTTGGAAATGGAAAGCACAAGGCTGTATTATATGGAACGGATGGATATGTTTATGAGGGTGCTAATACAGATAAAGATGTATCATTTCCGAGAGAATTATCAAAAGAATCACCTGTGATAACTGAATATGATGAATATAAAGCAGGTCTTGCATATAAGAAGAATGATCAAAGTGATCAAGAGGAGAGTTCTGATGAAAAAAAATAAGCTTAATATTATATTTTTTGTAGTTTTATCACTGCTTGTTTGTAGTATTACAGAAGAAGCGAGCATATATGCCAAGAGTGTATCATTAAGATGTAAAGCTGTAAAGATTGTATTGGGTCAAACCAAGACTATTGAGATTAAAGGAGCAAATAAAAAACAACTTAAGAAAGCCAAATGGTCAGTTAAATCAGGCAAGAAGTGCATAAAAATCAAGGTATCTAAATCCAAAGCATCTATAAAAGTGACAGGTAAGAAGACAGGAAAAGCTAAGGTTTTGTGCAAGGTTGCAGGCAAGAAATTGGTATGCAAGATAACTGTGAAGGCAGTAAAGAATAAACCAAACAAACCAGCTGTAACAGCTACAACACCTGTGAACAAAGCAACTCCTGTGCCAGTGGCAACTTTGGCTCCAACACCACAAGCAACGATAATGCCGGTGGAATCTGAGCGTCCAACGCATGTTCCAACAGAGGATAAGTTGATGGCTGAACCAGCTAAGTGTACAGAATTACCAATAATGGATGAGCAAGGCTTTCCTATTGAGAGAATTGGAGACTATGTAGGATATTATTTTTATGGTACTAATATTCTTCGATCTGATATAGAATTATTGACTTTTTCGTCAAAAATAGATGTGCCAAGTGATGCAATTGGTCAGATTGATGTATCTGCCAAACAGAACAAAAGTGTTATTGCATGGTATACGGATGTTGATAAAGACGATTATTATGAGATGACAATAGCTCAGGATGGTGGTGTCATAGCTAATGAAGACTCATCATACTTTTGTAGCGAGATGATAGAGATAAAAGGTTTGGAAAACCTGTATACTGATAATGTTAAAGATTTGACAAGGGCATTCTATGAATATATGCCTGGCAATAATGAAGGTAGTGAATACTTGGATCTTGGAGATTATTTTAACACATCGAAAGTAGAAATTTTTGATGAAATGTTTGGACGAACGGGAAGCATCTTTACTAGAGTTACTATACGTCTTGGAAAACAGTTTGATGTTGGAAACTGTAAGTCTGCAGAACATGTTTTTTTTCAAGCCCTAAATAATAAGATAAAAAGTATCATAGTTTCAAACCAAGATGTTGAAACATGGGTATTGAGTAAAAAGCCATGGGCTGAAACAACGGTTGTCTTAGAGAAAGCGTGACAATAGTTCAATTGCAACAGTTATCATGCCTGATGGAAGAGACAAAACATTAAAAGCCGGAGAGATAGTTAAAGTAACAATTGAGTGATAGCTCAAAAAAATGTAGATGGAATAATCTCTCGGAATCTTGAGTGATTATGATTAACTTGGTTGACAATGAACATTGAAAAGTGAATATTATTCGAAAAAGATAAAAAAAGACATGAGAAATAGACATAACGATTGTCGCTATGCCGGGAAAGGGTGTATAATCCAATTAGGATTATGCCGTTTGTAGAATCAACTTTCTCAGGGCAGATTCATAGGGCATATCCCACGCATCAAGATGTTGTAGCATCATGATGTGATATAGGCGGCAGTACCACATTTTAGTTGAGCGGTGTCTGCCGTCTTCTAATTTAAAGTCTAATTTCTCACGTTTATTGGAACGTTCTGCAGAGGTCCTTGCATTAAATTCTGTTTTCCAATCCTCACTGTCACGAGGCGGTATGTTGATCAATCTTGGATTGTCCTTCATGGCAAGGTGTACTGTCCTGCCATATTTTGAATCAGAGCAGGGATGCTCACAGGAACAGCCGTTTTTTCTGCTTGCAAGTGGACATCTAAACTTTAACCGGTGCTTAGATGGCTCACAGCCGTCATGATTCATACGAAGGCCTTCTTTACAGACAGGAATACCGTCTTTACCGATAGTAAAGTCGTTTTTGTATCTGACATTGATGCCGCGTTTTTCATTCAAGTCAATAAAAGGTATGATGTTTTTATGCTTACAGTATTCATAGATAGGCATTGCGTCATGGGCGGAATCTAGGAGTAACTTTGTAACATTGAAATCCGGAAGAAACGACTTCATTCTAAAAAATGTTTCCAGAAATCCATGGGAATCATGTTTAGAAGCAGGATTTAATAAAGGGAAAACAGGAAGGTCACTCTCAGAATCGGATGCAACTAGCATATATAAATCGTATCCGTGATACCAGCAGTTTCTGGAAGAATCCCATCCAATGTCACAATCAGGCTGGGAAAAAAACCTGTCGCAGTTGCAGTTAGAAATTCCTTTTTCAGCACAGTTACAAATACGGTGTGTTCTCATTCTGTGAGAAGTAACAAAAGGAGTGCCGTCACCTGCGATAGATAAGGAATTCTTATTGATTAATCCTTTGGAAACAGACACATCAAGGAACTGTTTTTTATATATTTGAAGCATGGAATAATAAGGCTGTTGTTCAGAAACAAAAACAGTGTCCTCAAGCTGAGGGAGAAGTTCGGCAACGGTGATTTTTTCAATGGATTCGGCTTTAGCCCCTTTTGTTCTAGGTTTCTTCACCTTGTTTTTTACAGGGTGGATATGAGAAGAAAGGTTGCTGTCATCAGAATCCCATAAACGGTTAAAAAAATCATAAAAAGTACCAACACCCGGAGTATCGCCTACTTCAAAACCACTTAGGATAGCATACAAGGGATTGATTTTAAGTTGGGCAGACCATTCGGTCAAAGAAGTAACTTTAAAATCAATAGATAAAAGATAGGAGCGTTGCATACAGGATGGAGTTCTTGGAGCAGGTCCAAACTTGGAATATTTATCAGCTAAAATAATATCCGTTTCAGAAAGGTCAAGATGCCAAAAGCGTTCAATGATGTCCCAGGTAGATTTAGCAAGGGCATCAGGATCAGGATAATATTTACGAAGATTAGAAACAACAAAGTTCTGGTAGTCTTCATGACTGCCGCAATTAACAGGTAACATAAAATCGCCTCCACATTGAAAAATATTTGCCGCCGCAAGCGACGGTTTCTTACTAATCAATAGGCGCGAAGCGCCGCATTTTTTGCGGTATTTGTCAAGTGTTTTTTGCAAAAAAAGTGGGGGATTTTATAAAAAATGGAATCCGAAAGCCTTATAAATAATGGCTTAGAGATTCCGAGAGATTATTGGATTTAAAGGAGGATGAATTAATGCTATTTAATAAATATGTTAATAATAGGTTTATGGTTAGATTATTTATATTATCGTTGATATGTGGGATGTTATATAACAGCGATATATCAAATGCCAGGGCAGTAGTGCTAAATCATAAAAATATTAAAGTAAATATTGGAAAAACAAAAAAAATAATGCTCAAAGGAGCAAATAAAAAACAACTTAAGAAAGCCAAATGGTCAGTTAAATCAGGCAAGAAGCATATTAAGATCAAGATATCTAAGTCAAAAGCCTCAATAAAAGTGACAGGTAAGAAGACAGGAAAAGCTAAGGTTTTGTGCAAGGTTGCAGGCAAGAAGTTGGTATGTAAGATTACTGTGAAGGCAGCGAAAAGCAAATCAATCAAACCAGCTGCAATAGCTACAACACCTGTGAACAAAGCAACTCCTGCCCCAGTGGCAACTTTGGCGCCTACACCACAATCAACGACAATGCCTGTGGAATCTGAGCGTCCAACGCATATTCCAACAGAGGATAAGTTGATGGCTGAACCAGCAAAATGCACAGAATTACCTAGAATGGACGAAAATGGTGGAGCCATAGAAAGAGTAGAAGGATACGATGCATATTATTTTTATGGTACGAATGTGTTGCGATTTGACATTGAAACATTGACATATTCATCTGTTATTGATGTACCTAAGGATGCTATTAATCAATTTGACTTATCAGAAAAGCAGAACAAAACTGTTATTGCATGGTATACAGATAGGGATAGTAATAACAAATATGAAATGACTATAGCCCAGGATGGAGGTGTTATAGCAAATGAAGATTCATCGTATTTATGTTGTGGAATCTCGGACATTCGAGGTTTTGAGAATTTATATACAGAAAAGATAAAAAATTTGACTAGAGCATTTTATCAGTACAATCCAATGACTCACGGAGATTTGATGTTGGATTTAGGAGATAATTTTGATACATCCAACGTTGAAGTGTTTGATGGAATGTTTGAAAGAGTTGGTTCTATTTTTAGAAGTCTACAAATTAGACTTGGTAAAAAGTTTAGTGTAAGAAGTGCAAAGTCGGCTGAATGGATATGTTATTATGGCCCCTATAATCATATTGATAGATTTATTGCACCAAACCGAGAGGTTGCAGATTGGTTTTTGAAAAATCAGCTAAGTTATTCTGTCGTTGTTGAAGAATAAGTTTTGCACAAATTAGTGTCTATATCACAAGCAATGTTATAAAGGCAAATGCGGTACCCTCAAAAAGTTTAACTTTTTGGGGGTACCTTAGATTTCGAACAAAAACCTGGGCTACCACCAACTTTCTGTAAACATTGATATGTGCAACATTATATGTTATAATACGCCTAGTGAATATTTGGGATAGTGCATAATAGAAGACACTTAGTCGAAGTGTGATATCCTATAGAGGGGAATATTTTAATGGATAATGATATGAAACTTGTGGTAAAAGGTGGGACCGGTGAAATTGTAGAGAAGAAGTCTCGCTTTATTGCCAATGTTTTTCCGGTGGAAAGTGAAGAAGAAGCACTGGAGATTATATCTAAAATGAAGAAAAAGTACTACGATGCTAGGCATAACTGTTTTGCCTATACGGTTGGAGATGACAGAGAGGTTGAGCGCTGTAGTGATGATGGAGAACCGTCTGGTACGGCGGGCAGACCGATGCTTGATGTGATTTTGGGAGAGAACTTGTACAATGTACTAGTTGTTGTAACCAGGTACTTTGGCGGGACGCTTCTTGGCACAGGGGGACTGGTTCGTGCTTATTCTGAATCCACTAAGGCAGGTATTGCTGCATGCGAGATGAAAACAAAGGTCAGAGGATTTTCGTTTGAAGTTGGAATTGACTATAGCCTAGTGGGGAAGATTCAGTATATCGCTGAGATGGCAGGTGCTGTTGAAGTTGATGCCCAGTACGGTGAGAGAGTAAACTTTCGATACAATATTCACAAGGATAGTGCCGCTCGCTTTGAAGCTGATATCATAGAGAAAACAGGTGGCAAAT
This sequence comes from Eubacterium xylanophilum ATCC 35991, assembly GCF_000518685.1. Taxonomy (GTDB): domain Bacteria; phylum Bacillota; class Clostridia; order Lachnospirales; family Lachnospiraceae; genus Eubacterium_F; species Eubacterium_F xylanophilum. The sequence goes on from NZ_KI912473.1 coordinate 48,299, forward strand.
GTGAGCTGGAGAAGAGTGAAGAGTGCTGGGTGGAAGTATAGGGAATATGCGCTAAAGTTGCGAGGTGAAACGTTTGAATATTTTTGAATATATGGGAGAAAAAAATAAGGAAAAAGAATCTCCGCTGGCGGCAAGATTGCGTCCGAGGAGTCTGGATGAAGTAGTGGGACAGCAGCATATTGTTAGTCCGGATAAGATGCTTGCAAGGGCAATAAGGGCGGATAAGTTGACTTCTGTAATCTTTTATGGACCGCCGGGAACCGGTAAAACTACGCTGGCAAAGGTGATTGCAGCGACGACAAAGGGATATTTTCGTCAGATAAATGCCACTTCTGCAGGAAAGAAAGATATGCAGGAAGTAGTGGAAGAGGCAGAGCAAAACTTTGCCATGAACAATCGCAAGACAATCCTATTTATCGATGAGATTCATAGATTCAACAAGGGACAGCAGGATTATCTATTGCCTTTTGTGGAGGACGGGACTATTATCTTGATTGGCGCAACCACCGAGAATCCTTACTTTGAGGTCAACGGAGCGCTGATATCCCGGTCGATTATTTTTGAATTAAAACCACTTGCTATAGATGATATTAAAATGCTCATAACCCGTGCAATTACCGATGTTGAGCGAGGTCTTGGAACTTATAATGCATGTATTGATGACGAGGCTTTGAACTTCTTGGCTGATGTGAGCGGTGGCGATGCCAGGAAAGCTCTAAATGCCGTGGAGCTAGCAGTTCTCACGACACCAAAAGGGGATGATGGCAAGATTCACATCAACCTTAGCGTGGCCGAGGAGTGTATCCAGCGCCGAAGTGTCCGATATGACAAATCCGGCGATAACCACTACGACGTCATATCTGCATTTATCAAGAGTATGCGCGGCTCAGATCCTGACGCAGTCGTCTATTATCTTGCCAGAATGTTAAATGCCGGCGAGGACATCAAGTTTATCGCACGCCGTATCATGATTTGCGCTTCAGAAGATGTGTCCAATGCCGACCCAAACGCCCTAGTAGTAGCAACTTCGGCGGCTCAGGCGATTGAGCGCCTGGGAATGCCGGAAGCCAGGATAGTGTTGGCGCAAGCAGCTCTTTATGTGGCCTGTGCCCCAAAAAGCAATTCGTCTATTATGGCAATTGACAGCGCACTTGAATATGTGAAAAATAGTCCGGAACACGGAGTTCCATCGCATCTCCAAGATGCTCACTACGGTGGTGCTGCCAAGCTTGGTAGAGGGATTGGTTATGAGTATGCCCACGACTTTCCGGAACATTTTTCTACTCAAAACTATTTGCCGGAAGAGATGCAGGGCGTGAGTTTCTTCGAACTAAGCGATCAAGGCTATGAAACCCGCCTCGCAGAGAGGATGAAAAAACTGAGAAAAATGAGGGAAGAATCATGAATTTACCAGAAACATTTCTTGTGGAGATGAAGAGAATACTTGGAGATGAGTATGAGGCTTATCTGTCCACCACGGAGGATACTAGGCAGTATGGGCTTCGCGTCAATACTTCCAAGATTTCCGTCGAAGAATTTAAGCGCATCGCGCCCTTTCCAATCCGCAAGATTCCATATATATCCAATGGATTCTACTATGACGAGGAAAGCCAGCCGGCAAAGCATCCATATTACTTTGCGGGGCTATATTATTTACAGGATCCAAGCGCGATGACTCCGGCGTCCCGACTTCCGATATCCAAAGGAGACAGGGTGCTTGATTTGTGTGCCGCTCCCGGCGGAAAAGCCACAGAATTAGGCGCTGAACTGGATGGCACGGGACTTCTCATCGCCAATGATATCAGTGCTAAGCGCGCCAAGGCACTCCTCAAAAATATCGAGCTTTTTGGCATCAAGAACAGCCTTATAACAACCGAATACCCAGAGGCGCTTCGCCCTGATTTCATGAGCTTTTTTGACAAAATACTCGTGGACGCTCCTTGCTCCGGCGAGGGCATGTTTCGCAAAAGCCCATCGATGATAAAGGCATGGGAGAAAAATGGTCCGGAATTTTACAGCAAGCTTCAAAGAGAAATTCTCGACAGCACGATACCGATGCTCCGCGAAGGAGGTATGCTTCTCTACTCGACTTGCACATTTTCCCCAATTGAAAATGAGGGCACAGTGGAATATGCATTGAGCTTGGATGATTCTCTTGAACTTATCGATATCGAGGGATATGAGGGCTTTAGAAAGGGTAATCCGGAACTAATCAATAGCTCGGATAAGTCAATAGAAAAATGCGTGAGAATATTTCCTCATAATGTGGACGGCGAGGGACACTTTCTGGCCCTATTTCATAAGCGTACTACGGCGGAAATGGCTGGCTCAGAGGCGATGACAATCGAAAACGTGAGCAGTAAAAAATCAAAAAAAAAAAATGATATATTAGGGCCGCTTAAAGGCGAGGATCGCGAGCTTGTCGGAACATTTTTGAAAAATATTAAAAGTGAATTTGAAGGATATCACCTTCAAAACAAGAATGGTATGGTTTACTTGATGCCAGATGAATTTACAAAGTCCATAAAACTTCGCTTCCTCAGAAGTGGGTTGTTTTTGGGAGAAATCAAAAAGAAGAGATTTGAGCCAAGCCAGTCCCTGGCAGTGGCGCTTAAGAGTTCAGAATACGCGCATCTGCTAGACCTGGCATCGACCGACCCACGAGTGGAAAAGTACTTGAAGGGTGAGACTATAAATATCGAAGAGGGAGAACGTGATGCAGCCGGTGAAAAGGGCGCATGGGTACTTGTTTGTGTTGACGGATATCCTCTTGGTTGGGGGAAGAATACGGGCTCGACCCTGAAAAATAAGTACCACCAGGGATGGAGAATGAAGTGATAAATGAGGTATAATTATGAATATTTCAATAAATGATTTGCGTGGATGGAATAAGGAAGATATAGTATTTGTGGATATTAGAGGCGAGATTTCTTATAATCATGGTCACGTAGACGGCGCAGTGTCTTTGGAAGATGTAGCTATGGCCGACGAAGTGATTCCTCTTGACAAAACAAAGAAATACGTAGTCTATTGCACCTATGGCAAGAACAGCAAGCCAATTGTGCATGCGCTGAGAGATGCGGGCTACGAAGCATATAATCTCGAGGGTGGTTTTAGAGAGTGGCTCAGGCAAAATGCGGAGAACTATGATGAAGACGAATTGATCAGGTACGATCGCCAAATCATCCTCCCACAGATCGGAAGTGAAGGCCAGCTAAAACTCAAGAATGCCAAAGTGCTAATTGTGGGGGCAGGTGGCCTAGGCTCCCCCGCAGCATTGTATCTTGCCGGAGCCGGTATCGGACAAATTGGAATAGTCGATGCCGATGAGGTTAGTATGACTAACCTCCAAAGGCAGATTGCTTTTAATGAAACTATGCTTGGCGAGAATAAGGCCGCGGCAGCCAAAAAAGTGCTAGAAAGATTAAATAGTAAGATTAAGATTGTGACGTATTCAGAATATTTGACCCCGTCAAATGCTGAGAGAATTATTTCTGAGTATGATTTTGTAGTGGATGGCGTAGATAATTTTGAGACAAAATTCTTGATAAATGACACCTGTGTTCTATTAAAAAAGCCATTCACACACGCAGGAATTCTTAGGTTTGATGGTCAAGTAATGACGTACGTACCGGGAGAGAGCTCCTGCTACAGATGTATATTTGAAGAAATCCCAGACAAAGGTAGCGTCCCAAACTGCTCTGAAGCCGGTGTCATCGGTGCCATGGCCGGAACTATCGGCAGCATCCAAGCCCTCGAAGCAATCAAGTACTTCACCGGCGCGGGAGAACTCCTTACCAACAAAATGCTTGTCTTCGATGGCTTAACAATGAATACCCGAATTGTAAAACTCCCAAACAAGAACCCTAATTGTCGCGTTTGCGGAGAACATGCGGATATAAAAGGAATAAAGGAAAATGCGGGGGAGTATACCATGGAGGGTTGCGCATTGTAATATCGTATATTGAAAATCACACAGACTTCCCCAAAAAACTTGATTTTTTGTTCATTGTCCTATAAAATAGGAATGAAAGATAATAACATGGGGTTTTATCCCTATTTGGAGATATGGAGAGAAATATGGACGCAAACAAATCAGAAAATAGATTTGAAATTGATGTGATGGTTGATGGCAAGACTCTCAGCAAGTTTTTGTTGAGAAACAATTATCGTGGAATGTCGGGATTGACAGGTATATTAATTAGTGTGGCGGCTTTGGTTGGGTTGATTCTTTTTTGGAATAACTTGATTATAGCCCAGAAGATTCTTTTGTTTGGATTGATTGGATTGTTTCTAGTAGTTCAACCAATTACATTGATTATCAAGGGGCAGGCGCAGCTTAAGACGGAGGCGTTCAAAAAGCCATTTCACTATGAATTTGGTGAAGACAAGATGACGGTCACTAACGTGGTTGGGACTGTCGATGTGGAGTGGAAAAATGTTCGCAAAGTTGTTGCGGATAAAGCGGCATTGTATATTTATATGAATGCTGTTTCTGCGTTTATATTGCCTGCTACAGAATGTGATGGGAAGTTTGATGAGATTGTTGAATTTGTAAGAGAGAAGACGAAGGACAACTAACATGATTTATGAGAGTTTAAGTGAAGCTGACACTTTTGGTGTTGGTAAAGAGATGGCTGAAGCTATAAAGCCTGGAGCGATTATCCTTCTGGAGGGGGATTTGGGAGTTGGCAAGACTGTGTTTACGAAGGGGTTTGCTGAGGGGCTAGGTATAGAAGAGCCAATTACCAGTCCGACATTTACAATTGTACAAGAGTATAGAGAGGGAAAGTTACCGCTTTTCCATTTTGACGTGTACAGAATCGGGGATCCTGAGGAGATGTACGATATAGGATATGAGGAATATTTTTTTGGTGAGGGAGTATGTATCGTGGAGTGGCCTTCCATGATTGAGGAGTTGCTTCCGGAAAATGCCATAAAGGTACGAATTTCAAAGGATTTTGAAAAGGGCTTTGACTACAGAAAAATCGAGGTTGACGAATAATGAAGATATTAGGAATAGATAGTTCAGGACTTGTGGCAAGTGTTGCGCTTATGGTAGACGGGGTGATAGTGGGTGAATATACTATTCACAACAAGAAGACACACTCTCAAACGCTGTTGCCTATGATCGACGAGATGTTGGAGATGGCACAGGTTGATATAGGCGAGATTGACTGTGTGGCAGTGAGTGCCGGACCCGGATCATTTACGGGGCTTAGGATTGGAGCGGCAACTGCAAAGGGAATTGCTTGGACTTTGGGTGTGCCCGTTGTGGCAGTTTCGTCGCTTATGAGTTTGGCGGCCAATATAGCAGAAGAGGGTAGGATAGTTTGCCCTATTATGGATGCTAGAAGAAGTCAGGTGTATTATGGAATATATAGAATTAATCGGGGAATCCCGGAGGTTATAGTGGAACCGGATGTTGTTCCCGCCACGGAGGCAGCCCGAAAAGCTGCGGATATTGCCGATGGGGAGAAATGTCCAATTTTTCTGGGCGATGGAGTGCCTGTTTATGAGGAACAGATAGGTAAAATGTTCCAAGGTGCAGAATTTGTTCGTCCAAGTAGGCGTTATCAAAATGCTGTTTCCCTGGTAGAGTTAGGAGAAGCGTTGTATAATCAGGGAGAGTATGTGAGTGCTGCGGAGTTTGCGCCTGTTTATCTGAGAAAATCTCAGGCGGAGAGAGAAAGAGAAGAAGCACAAAAAGGGAAAGAGAAGAACTGACAGGAGGAAAAGATGTTAGATGTTTGTCTGCTTGGATGTGGAGGAATGATGCCGTTGCCCAAAAGGGCGTTGACGGCGCTTATGCTCCGCTACAACGGAAGCAGTATGCTTATAGATTGCGGTGAGGGGACGCAGGTCAGCGTTCGAAGCCAGGGGTGGAGTTTTAATCCAATTGATTTGATATGTATTACGCATTTTCATGGCGACCATATTAGTGGACTTCCTGGACTTTTGCTATCTATGGGAAATGCAGATCGCACTGAGCCGGTGACCATTATAGGGCCCAAGGGATTGCGCAAAGTGGTTAATTCAATACTGATTATAGCCCAGAGGCTCCCGTTTGAGCTGCATTTGATAGAGTTTGAAGGGGACAGTTTCCAGATGGATTTTAAGGGCTATGACATTAAGGCGTATAAGGTGAATCACAATGTACTCTGTTATGCATATACTGTGGAGATTCACAGAAGTGGCAAGTTTGATCCGACCAAGGCTGCGGCCAATCAAGTGCCGATGAAGGCTTGGAGTAGACTTCAGAAGATGGAAAATGTTACGATAGATGACAGGGAATACACACCGGACATGGTTCTTGGTCCAACAAGAAAAGGAATCAAGCTATCGTATTGTACCGATACTCGTCCTACGGAGGATATCGTCAGTTACTCAGAGGGTTCTGACCTCTTTATATGTGAGGGAATGTACGGCGAAAAAGAGAAGATTGCCAGCGCCAAGGAGAAAAAGCATATGACAATGTATGAGGCAGCAGAGCTTGCCGCCAAGGCGCATGTGTCTGAATTGTGGCTTACTCATTATAGCCCATCTTTGTTTAGGCCTGAGCAGTACAAGGAAGAGGTTCGGAATATTTTTCCTGGGACTCGATTTGGCAAAGATAGGATGTTTCGCGAGCTGAAATTTGAAGACTAGAGAGGCATAGGGGACAAGGAGGTGATAGGATGCAGGAAGATAAGACGAATGAAGTGCCAGATAGGAGATTGAATAGAGACGAACAGGTCCGTAGCAGATTGGACCGAGGGGTTCGAGTGGAGAGAACGGGTCGCATGGGACGACGCGTTGCTTCTGGTGCAGATAATTCCAGCAATCCTAGAGCTTTCGGACCGGGTGGATTTAGGCCCGGGGGAGATGGTCTTGAAAAGAGGCCTGACAAGCCCAAGAAAAAGGGGAGTTCTGGCTTTTTTAAGCGTTTTGCCGATGTCAGAATATTTGCCTTTGTCATTTGTTTGATCGTGATTGGAGTAATCATCGCGTTTTCGAGACACAAGAAGCAGACGGTCAATATAGAGAGCGATACCATGGCTGCAACGGAGGTTCAAAAGCTGATTAATAAAGATTTGGAGCTGGCCTATCCGGCCACGCCTTCGGAAGTTGTGAAGCTTTACTCGCGAATCAGCCAGTGTATTTATAATGATAATATCACGGATGAGGAGCTGGGACAGGTTCTGGATCAACTTAGAAAACTTTATAGTTCGGAGCTTCTAAGCGCCAATCCGAGAGATACACATTTGCAGAATATTTCCGCTGAGAGAAAGCGGTTTAAAGAAGATAAAAAGCGACTTGTTAATTACAATGTCGATAAAAATAGTTCGGTAATTTATAAGGAAATTAACGGACAGGAGTGCGCCTATCTCCAGATGTATTATTTCATGAATTGGGGCCGAAATTACGGCAAAAGTTATCATGAATTTATCCTGATAAATGAGGGTGGAAAATGGAAAATACATGTATTTCGACGTAAGGTTGAGGAGAAAGAGCAGAAAACAGAGGAAGAAGAGGATACCAATGACTAGCGATAATATAACTTTACTTGCAATAGAATCGTCATGCGACGAGACTGCGGCAGCAGTTGTCAGAAATGGAAGGCAAGTTTTATCCAATGTGATTTCTTCACAGATTGACTTGCACAAACTATATGGCGGAGTGGTGCCTGAAATCGCTTCGCGAAAGCATATCGAGAACATTAATCAAGTTATAGAAGAAGCGCTCACCGAATCAGGCGTTGCGCTTGCTGATATAGATGGTGTGTGCGTAACCTATGGTCCAGGGCTCGTAGGTGCGCTTCTTGTGGGAGTCGGTGCGGCTAAGGCAATCAGTTTTGCGGCGAAGAAGCCGCTTATTGGAGTGCATCATATCGAGGGCCACATTTCGGCAAACTATATCTGTCATCCGGATTTGGAACCACCTTTTTTGTGCTTGGTGGTTTCCGGCGGTCACAGTCATCTGGTAATTGTAAAGGACTATGGCCAATATGAAATCCTCGGAAGGACTAGGGATGACGCGGCAGGCGAGGCATTTGACAAGGTGGCTAGGTCCATCGGCCTTGGTTATCCGGGCGGTCCTAAGATTGATAAGCTTGCACCATCTGGCAATCCAGAGGCCATATATTTTCCTCGTGCGAGTGTGGAGAATGCGCCATATGACTTCAGTTTCAGCGGTGTTAAGTCGGCCGTTCTCAACTATATCAATGGGTGCAAGATGAAGAACGAAGAGTACAATCAGGCTGATATTGCAGCGTCATTTCAGGATGCAGTGACGGACGTTCTGGTAGATCACACAATCCTAGCGGCTCACGATCATGGCATCTCTAAGATTGCCATGGCAGGTGGTGTGGCATGTAACAACGGTCTTCGAAGAAAAATGGTCCGCGCTTGTGAGAAGGAAGGCTTTTCTCTCTACTATCCCGAACCGATATTCTGTACGGATAATGCCGCAATGATTGGTGCAGCTGGATATTATGAGTATATCTCTGGAAGGAGAGATGGTCTTGATCTCAATGCTATTCCCGGACTCAAGTTGGGAGAAAAGTGATATACATGGTATTTTGAAAAAAAAACTCCAAAAAATTTAAAAAAGTGCTTGACATAAGGACAGTGACTTTGGTATACTATACTAGTGACTGACGCATGGAGAGGTATCGAAGTGGTCATAACGAGGCGGTCTTGAAAACCGTTTGTCCGAAAGGGCGCGTGGGTTCGAATCCCACCCTCTCCGTTTTGGCTTGTAAGATTTTCTTGCAAGCCATGTTTTTTGTAATAATGATTAATATAGTCTTTGGAGAAGTACCCAAGTGGCTGAAGGGGCTCCCCTGGAAAGGGAGTAGGTCGTTAATAGCGGCGCGAGGGTTCAAATCCCTCCTTCTCCGTAAAAAAAACAGATCGCGAAAGCGGTCTGTTTTTTTTCGGAGAAAGGGAAGAACCCGAGCGCCGCGTACGGCGCGGGCAAAAGCACCGAAGCGCCGCCAGTGGCGGAAGAAGCGAGGTGCTTTTG
>NZ_KI912473.1:57519-68855 GCF_000518685.1 Eubacterium xylanophilum ATCC 35991
CGAGCGCCGCGTACGGCGCGGGCAAAAGCACCGAAGCGCCGCCAGTGGCGGAAGAAGCGAGGTGCTTTTGTGACGGTGTCCGAAGAGGCCGACCGTCAAAAAAGGTTGACAACTCACTGCTTTTAATGTATACTTACCCAAATGTGCCTATCCGGAATGAATGTGGCAAGGCTGAACTTCTCTCATGGAAGTCATGAGGAACATTTGGAAAAGATCAAGATGATAAAGAAGGTCAGAGAGAAGCTGAGATATTCTTTGCCAATCATGCTTGATACGAAGGGACCGGAGTACAGGATCAGGGATTTTAAAAACAGGAAAGAAACCCTGCAGGATGGTCAGACCTTTACATTTACTACGAGAGATGTTTTAGGGGATGCGACTATTGTTGCTGTAAACTATGCAGCCCTTGTGTCAGAATTAAATGTTGGTGACAGGATACTTGTAAATAACGGTTTGCTCGTTTTTGAAGTTAGGGAATTGACGGAAACGGACGTGGTGTGTGATGTCATAGCCGGCGGGGAAATCTCCGATCACAAAAGCATGAATTTTCCGGGGCATGTGTTTAAAGGTGATTTCCTCAGTGAAGCTGATAAATCCGATCTGTTGTTCGGTATTGAGAATGATATTGATTTTGTTGCGGCATCTTTTGTGTCTAACAAAGAAAATGTCAGTGAACTCAGGAGTTTTCTCGATGAAAACGGAGGCAAGGATATTGATATTATCGCCAAGATTGAGAACAGATCCGGTGTGGATAATATTGATGAGATATGTGAAATCGCTGATGGGGTAATGGTGGCGAGAGGAGACCTGGGCGTTGAGATTCCATTTATTGAAGTACCGGCTATCCAGAAATACCTTATCAAGAAATGCAGACTTCTCGGGAAACGAGTGATTACCGCAACAGAGATGCTTGAATCCATGATACATAATCCCAGACCTACGAGGGCAGAGATTTCGGATGTTGCCAATGCTGTATATGATGGTTCTTCTGCCATAATGCTTTCCGGGGAATCTGCTGCAGGAAAATATCCTGTTGAAGCTGTAAGGAATATGGCAGAGATCGCAGAGTATACAGAAAAGAATATTGACTATGTGAAAAGGTTTTACAGAACGGATTATGTCATAAAGAACAATCTGGATGCACTTTCACATGCCACATGTGCAATGGCAATTGATACTAAGGCAAAGGGAATCGTTATAAGTTCCATGTCCGGGATAACTGTCAGAATGGTAAGCCGATTTAGATGCCCGGTGGATATAGTCGGTATGACTACTTCGTCAAAGGCATGGCGAAAATTGAATCTGAGCTGGGGAGTTACTCCTGTCATGAGTGATGAGTTCGACTCGGTAGATGTAATGTTCTATCATGCCGCGCGGCATGCTACGGATCTTCTTGAGCTTAAGAGCGGAGATAATATCATACTTACCGGTGGACAGGTGGGCAAACGATCAGGCAGTACCAATACGATACGTCTGGAAACGATAAAGTAGAGGAGGAATGGTTCTATGTTTATTCTGCTTCAAATACTGCTTTTGGTATCCTGCGGTTCGGTTTTAGCAGGTGGACACTTTATCGAATACAGTATGGAGCGTGAAGTGCTTACTGTATATTGTGATCGGACTTGTGCTGATCATTGCTGGAGGACAGGTTGTTGTAAACAGCGCAAAAGAAATCGCAAGAGCAGCCGGTATGACAGAGACGCTGATAGGGCTTACGATCGTGGCTATCGGAACATCCCTTCCGGAACTGGTTACATCTGTAGTTGCTGACAGAAAGGGAGAAACTGGTATGGCGATTGGAAATGTTATCGGTTCTAATATTTTTAATCTTCTGTTTATTTTGGGAATTTCGGCATTGATCCATCCTGTATCGATAAATATGGCGTCTGTATATGACTTAATGATACTCGTAGTTGTCAGTGGAATATCTTATATATTTGCTTTTACTTCGAGGAGAATTGCACGTGGAGAAGGAATAATGATGCTTATGATGTATGTCGCGGATGTAGTATTTGCAATAATTAGATAATATGAAGTTTATTTTTATTTTGAGGTGATACAAGTGGCAATTGACGAGAAATTGTTAGAGGAAATACAATCGGAATATCATCTTCTTAAGGAAGAAATGAGTGAAGTACTTTATGCAAAAACTAATAATGAGATTGAGTGCGTGTTTTATAAAAACTCAAGGAAATCATATCTTCCGCACACACACCCTAAACACTTGATTGTTGGGCATATAGAGCACGGAAAATGCTATATTATTATAAATGGTGTAGAGCGTGCTTATGAGCGCGGAGATGAATTTCAGATTATGCCAAATACCATTCATGAGATTAGACCGGCAGATGGAAGTTCATATTCTATGATGGTAATGTGTATAAAGACAGAGACTATTGTAAAAGATGAAGTATTGAAAGAACTTCAAGAAAATATTATGGAAAAGCCGGCGGATGATTATCTTATCAGCGAAATGGCAGCAGACTCCCAAATGAGCTCGTATAACATGATAAGAAAGTTTAAGAAAACATTTGGACTGACGCCGCATCAGTTTCAGATTCAGTGTAAGGTAAGAAAAGCACAGAAACTGCTTGAAACAGATAAAAACATCTCCGAGGTGGCTTATGAGGCAGGATTCTATGATCAAAGCCACCTTGATAGATGCTTTCAGAAAATAGTTAATTTGACACCTCGTAACTATCAAAGTATACTAGTGAAAAATAATTAACAAAGAGCCGGAAAGAATTTGGCAAACATATATAAACCTGTTTCACTAGCATGGACTTCATGGTGTATTTTCGAGGGCATAATCGAGATAACACCGGGTTTATAGACGAGTTTACAGCCATCATTGATACAGATGCCTTCGCCGGCGATTACCTCATGAGTTTCAAGCTGGGTTTCATGAATGTGATCAAGGATACTTTTATTCGGAGCGATGCGCACCAGATGATAACTGTATTCACCATCAGTTTCTTTTGAGGTGACAATGTGTTTTAATTCTACACCTTCAAAAACTGGGTGTTTAGACCATTCGATATCGGTGAATGAAATGGTTTTGTTTGGCAGACATAACTGACCGTTGTTAAAAGATTCAAATACACTAAGATTCATTTTTATAATCTCCTTTCGTTTGCGGTGGGGGTCCTTTTAATAATAAAGAACCCATCTCACAGTTTATGAGATGATTATAACAACTGTAAGTAAATATGAATTGGATAAAATTGCTATGGGAAATAATCTTGAAATATCAGAGAGGTTTTAAATGCAGTAGAAAAAGAGATTTTTAAAGTATTTGTTGAGTGTTAGACAAACTGGAATTTTGCTAACTAAAACAATTGTGGAATAATCTCGTTTTTAATAAATTCAACTCTATCGAAGACTGCTGGCTTAAATGTTGAAGCAACAGCAACAACAAGATTGCTCTTCATATCCAAGTAAATAACATTTCCACTATCTCCAATAGCTGAATAAATCTTTTTATCTTCATTAATAATCCACCAGAAATATCCGTATTTCATATTGTGATATCTTTGACCTGGTAATGCATGTACCATTAGCATTTGTCCAATCCATTCCCTAGATACTATCCGTATATCGTTATATTCACCAAAGTTTAAGCATAGCTGCCCTATCTTCGTCATTTCTTCTGCGGATAAGCATAATCCAAAACCAGCCACAGCATTTCCTTTTACATCTGTGAACCAGCACTTATTATGGGGACTCTTTCTAGTTACAAAATCAATATGTTCTTCTTTGTTATGAACACTGTATCCTATTCTTTCATCAATCTGTAATGGCCTAAACAAGTATTGGTTTGCAAATTGCAACATACTCATGTTGCTTTTCCTTGTTATTATTTCACTAATAACTTGTATTCCAAGTGAAGTGTATTGAAATGTATTTGTAAGTCCTGATTTTCCTCCCATCAAATCCAAAGCAGCTTTAGCCCAATCATCACTCATACAAACTTTAGTCCATGGTTCTGACTTAAACTTGTACGGAGTAGTCATCGAAAGTAAATGCTTTATTTTTACTTGTTCAAGAGTTTTTTCTCCTCTTTTTAAATGATATTCAGGGAAGAAATCCAGAACATTCTGCTCAACACTCTCAATTATTCCCTTATCAATTGCTATACCAACAAGTATGGCTGTAATACTCTTTGTCGCTGATGCAATATGTACTGAATCATCTTTCCGATAACCATTCCATTTATCAGAATATATCAGTTCTCCTTCATGCATAATCGCAATCTGGCATATATTTCTATGTTTCTCTTCTATCAGCTTATGTAATGTTTCATGATTCATTAATAAACAGCACCTCTTTCTGTATTTATCTAAGGATATCCTATTTAAGGGACAATACTTCCGTTTCCAATGAGCACTCTGATGATTCCAATTGCAAACAAATGCGCCGGATAGTAGAGATAAAAAAACCATTTCATGCCTTTCCATTTTCCCCTCTCACCGTTATACTGTTTCAAAATCGGTAATGATAACAGCGTACACATCTGAAGGATTCCGTACGCTTTGTCCATAAAGATAAAATATATGACTGCATAAATTGTTGTCCATATGAGCATCGTAAGCGATTGTTTCTTGAAATCGCCACGATTTATGTACAAGCATACCGGACACATAGCCGCCACGGTTGACCAATCCGATGGAAAGGTAATAAGGCAGATTATAAGGATAAAAAAGATTTTTCCCCACTGTGACAACTGATCCGTTGTAAATATGACCATCAAAACCACTGACCAAGCAAGCGACCACATTACGCTTGTCATATTAAAGACGCCGTTAGGAATAAACGGTATTCCTCCGGCAAAGTTATAGGCAAAATGCGATATTACAGCGAAAACGAACAGTCGGGCAATATACTTTTTTATGTTTCGAGTGTAATGAAATCCCTCAGCAATAAAGAACCACATAATCGGTGCAGTCAATCTTCCTATCGCGTGAAGAAGCATGACCCACCATATCTTTTGGCATCCAGGAAATAGTAGCCATGTTACATGGTCGATTGTCATCGCAATAATAGCAATTAGCTTTATTTCATTTGAGTTTAGTCCTGTTTTCTTAATTGTATCCATTTCAGTTCTCCTACAAACTTGAATTTGTGCAGTCATCTTCCAATTTACTGTTTATCCAAGTTGTTTTCCAAATTTGCGCATAAGCCGATGAGCAAATTTAAGATTAGCCATCATCAATAAAATGCTTCCAACTATAAGCAGAATAGTCGACATACTGATAACTATGTATTGCGAACTGTTTATCAAAATAATCACGCTTATTGGTAGACATATTATGCTTGTAATCAAAGATGGAATATATTTCTTTATATAGACGCTCTGTCCGATATGCACGATAAAATGTACCGCAAGAGAAAGCATCAAACCAAACCATAATGTGTATAACACATCGTTTCCCCAATAATATGCTATCAAACTAACCCCGAAAAATGGTATGAATTCTTCATATACTGCAAGCGCCATTCCCGCGGTAGTAAAATCCTTGTATGCTTTTGTAATTATCGGAAATCTATCAAATAGTTCCGGGTTGTTTTTGAAGAACCATCCAAATCCTATAATCTCTTCCATATCATGGAATATGAATATAATTGGAAGCAGTAATACATATTCTCTCATTTTTATCCTCGTTAGTTATCCTGAAATTTATACTACTTTTATGGTCTGCGAGGATGACGGACAGTTTTGACAGAATCCCAATCAGTGAAAAGTCGAGAACTCCCTGAATATGGAAGCCTCTCCATCCATCATCACGCTCGACTGTGCTTTGCGGCGTATCCTCCGCAAAGCCCGCTTTGTTTGTGCCATCTGTATTTCTACATCATATCACATGCTCTGGTCAAAAACAAGATATTACTTAAAATAAAAAGACCCTAGTATTTTTAAGTCTGTCGGCGGTTTTTCTTTGACGAAAAAAAGTTTCATTGCTATAATAAACATGACATACAGTTGTCGTGTTGGATTTGGTATGATACATACGGAGCGTGAGGAAAGGGGCGTTAGCTTGGAATGAAGATAGACAGGTTGATTGGAATACTATCCATATTGCTTCAGATACGGAACAAGATGATGGAAGCCTGTTGTTTGAACGTGAGTATGCGGATGATGAGGGAATGAAAAACAAAGCAGGCATCCGATTAAAGTAAAAGGGAGCTGATAAAATGCATTTTGTTGATGCAAAAGGGATTCTGACCGGTAGCGGTGGATACTATGGAATGAACATATATCGGGGATGTACTCACGGTTGCATATACTGTGACAGTAGGAGCAGGTGTTATCAGTTTACGCATCCCTTTGAAGATATTGAGGTGAAGCAGAATGCACCGGATCTTTTGGAAAAAGCGTTGAAGTCGAAAAGAAGAAAGTGCATGATTGGGACAGGCGCGATGTCAGATCCGTATATGCATTGCGAAGAAAATTTGCGATTGACAAGGCGATGCCTGGAAATTATTTTGGAAAATGGTTTTGGAGTTGCGATTCAGACAAAATCTGACCGTATACTTCGGGATATCGACTTGCTTTCAAAGATTAACAGTTCTGCAAAATGCGTGGTGCAGATGACGCTTACAACCTACGATGATGATCTGTGCCGAATACTGGAACCGAATGTCTGCAATACAAAGCGACGGATTGAAGTGCTGGAAGAAATGCGCAAGAATGGCATTCCAACGATTGTCTGGCTTACGCCGATTCTGCCTTTTATCAATGATACTGAGGATAACATCACAGCAATTCTGAATGAGTGTGTAAGAGTCGGGGTAAAGGGCATTATTGATTTCGGCATGGGTCTAACGCTTCGTGAAGGTGATCGTGAATATTATTATGAGGCGCTTGATAAGCATTTTCCAGGAATGAAAGAGCGGTATATCAAAAGGTATGGAAATGCGTATGAACTGCCAAGTCCGAAAGCAAACGAATTGACAGGGATATTCCAGAGAATCTGTAAGGACAATGGGATACTATCAACTCCGGATGAGTGTTTCGGATTTATGCAAGAACTTCCGGATAAGTATCCGCAGATGAGTATATTTGATTTGTAAAGCGAAGGAGGTTGTTTATATGGAATACATCAGGGTAACAAAGGACAATTTGGAAAAGGAACACATTTGCTGCGCAATTTCCAATAATAAGGATGTGCAGGTATCTTCAAAGAAGGCATGGCTGGCTGACAGGTTTGATGAAGGTCTTGTTTTCCTGAAGAGCGTGGAGCGCGGCAAGTGCTTTATCGAATATATCCCTGCGGAAAACGCATGGGTTCCGATTGAGGCTGACGGTATTATGTATATTGATTGTCTGTGGGTGTCCGGGTCTTTTAAAGGGCATGGATATTCCACGGACCTGCTTGATGCATGTATCGAGGATAGTAAAGGAAAAGGCAAGAAGGGGCTTTGTATTTTGAGTGCAGCTAAGAAAAAGCCGTTCCTGGCTGATCCGAAGTTTCTGAAATACAAGGGCTTTGCCGTTGCGGATGAAGCTGATAATGGTATCCAGCTTTGGTATCTGACGTTTGAAGAGAAGGCAAACACACCACGATTCAAAGATTGCGCTAAGCATCCGCATATAAAAGAGAAGGGCTATGTTTTATATTATACGAGCCAATGTCCTTTCAATGCAAAGTATGTTCCGGTCTTGGAGCAGACGGCTGAAGAGAACGGTATCCCATTCCGGGCAATCCATATAGAGAGCAGGGATGAAGCTCAGAATGCCCCGACTCCGATCACAAATTATGCCCTGTTTCATGATGGGGAATATGTTACAAATGAGCAGATGAACGAAAAGAAGTTCTTAAAGCTGGTCAATGGATAGGAGGGAAGCGACACAGTTACGATGTTGTGTCAGAAGATATCTTATGGTATACTAAATGGGAGAGTGTCAAGATAAGATAAAGAAGCGCTGAAACGTGAAAGGAGGATCTAGAAGTATATGTTCAGATCAAATCAATCAGTAACTAACCAAAAAGGATTATTGTCAATTGTCATGGTGTTTTCACTTGTATTTTCGCTAGTGCTTTCTCTGGCATTGCCTTGTGAAACTTCTTATGCTAAGAAACCATGGGGCGGAGATGAAATGGATGACTGGCCGCTTACAATTAGCTGTGATCCCAACTATCCGATTATCGGACCTGAAGTGGGAGAGATTCACGAAGAATCGATTACTGGACTTCAAAAAGGTAATAAGATTAAGTCTTTTACTATTAAAAACTATTCTCCTAAGATCGTGAAGATAGTCAAGAAAAAGAAAAATACTAGCTATGGTGCTGTTTTCAAGGTGAAGGGTCGCAAAAAAGGCAAGGCACACATCAAGATTACGGTTAAGCTTAAGTATGCCCAAGATGGCAAGAAGAAATATGTATGGAATTTGAAAAAATACCCGGTGGGGTATAATGATTAAGATCGAATTGTTTGTACAGGAACTCTGCGAAGGCAGAGTTCTTGTGTTATATATGACTCGATTTTTTGAATTTTAATAGTTTTTTTATTTGTTTTTTACATCTGAATTCTTGATATGGTTTTGTGATTGTAGTATAATTATGTTTAGCTATAAAAGTGATGGAAATCATTTTGAAGGGATATAAAAGTAAGGAAGGGTATACTTATGGTGAGAAAAGGTGATAAAGGGCAAAAATCAATAAATAGAATCGCATTATTCGCCACCGGTTGGAGTAACGAGTATGTTAAATTGGTGATTGAAGGTTTGCGTGTTGAGGCTGCTAAGGATGGAGTCGATATTTTCATGTTCATATCTAACAGCCTTATTGGTGACGCACCTCAGTCAGTTAAAGTTCAGCGAAGTATATACCAGATGGTCAGAGCTGAGGATTATGATGGAGTTATTATATTAGCTAATACATATGCAGATAATGATGAAATTGAACTGATTGCCAACAAATTCAGAGGTACAGGCGTGCCAATGGTGTCCACGGAGGTGGCCGTGCCTGGTGCTGCATTTATTGGAACTAACAATACTCAAGGTATGCGTGAGTTGGCGACCCATCTTGTTGAAGAGCATGGTGTCAAAAAAGTTGTTTATGTTGCCGGATACGAGGGCAATGTTGAGTGTGAAGAACGTCGAAGAACATTGGAAGAAGTTCTTGAAGAGCATGGGCTAAAGTTGTCGGGAAGTATCAGAGGAAACTATGAGTACTACTGGACTATGCGCAAGATTCAAGAGTGGGTTGATGACGGCAATGAGATTCCTGATGCGTTTGTCTGTGCCAACGATCTCATGGCCCTTGGAATTGTAAGTGGTCTGCATAAGAAAGGTTACGAGACTCCGAGGGATGTCATAGTTACCGGTTTTGATCATATTCATGAGGCGCAGATTTCTTATCCGATGATATCTACTGTTTCCAGACAATGGGATATTATTGGAGCATTGGCATACAAGGAATTGATAAATCTAATTGAAAATAAGCCGGAAGACAGCAGCAAAGTATATTCATCTCATTTTGTACCTTCCGAGAGTTGCGGATGTGACCCTAAGAAAGAAGATGTCCAGGTAAGACTCAACAAGATGAGAAACAGTTATGAGAATTATAGCAACGAGTTGATGATAGAGTTTTTCTTCCAGGCGGTTCGAGTTGATATGTCCAAAGTTGAGAGCAAAGAAGAATTTGAGCGAACATTTCAAAATGCTCTCAAGAACCAACACTTTTTTGGCGAGGACTATTGTATCTGCCTAGATCCAACCTTCTTTGACTTAGAAGAGGAAGAGTATGTTAGTAGCGTCAATGGCTTTAAGGACGTTATGCGAGTAGTCTATGAGCGGAAAGAAGGCAAAGGCACGGGATGCGAAGAAGTTTCGCTGCGCGAGCTGTATCCGGGCTACAAGAAGGAAGAGGGAAAATCCAACATCTATGTGATGACGCCACTTCATTATACTCGATTTTTGTTGGGATATGTGGCGATAAAGAACACTCCCGAGATATTGTATGATCAGAAGTTCATACGATGGCTCAACAATTTTGCAAACTTGTTTATCACTGTTAAGCAGTATATTTTCTCCCAGAGAAATAATCGTAAGCTTCAGGAACTCTATATGACGGACTCCTTGTCGGGCCTGTATAATCGACTTGGTTGCGACAGGGTTCTCTTTCCATTTATAGAAAAAGAGAAGGCTGAGGGCAGAAAATCCATATTGCTCTTCATTGATATAAACAATATGAAGATAATTAATGATGAGTATGGTCACTTGAATGGTGACCTTGCTATCAAAGCTATAGCCGAGACACTTAGCAATTCGCTGGGAGAAAAGTGGTATATAGGACGATACGGCGGTGATGAATTTGTGGCCGTTGGTCAGTATAGGGAAGATGGGGGCGATATGCTCAAGTACCGAGAGTACTTTAAGTCCGCCCTAGATGAGATTATCAAAGGCCTGAAGATTACATTTCAGCTGTCGGCCAGTATCGGCGAGTATATCATCGAACCAGATGACAAAGGAAGTATTGAAGACTATATTCGCCTTGCAGATGAGTCTATGTACGAGGAGAAAGAGCGTGCTCATCGACAGGCGAGGTTGCGTAGACATAGTGAAGATTAGGAATTGGAGGTTTAGTAAATATGGATAAGTACGTATGTGGACCTTGTGGTTATGAATATGATCCAGAAGTGGGTGATCCTGATAACGGAATTGCTCCGGGAACAGCGTTCGAAGACTTACCTGAGGATTGGGTATGCCCAGTTTGCGGAGTGGGTAAAGATATGTTCGAGAAGCAATAATTTGGATTTTATTTGGACCCGGCCGTGTTAGGTCGGGTTTTTTTAATGGCATATCGCTGGTCTTACTCCCATAGGTCGTAAGACATTTATGGAAAAATTTTAAAAAAAATTTTAAAATTTTTTTTGAGGAATTTTGCTGTCAAATCACAAGTATGCACCAAAAAGTTCAAAAAAAGTTGCGTCAAAAAAGCGCGCAAATACGCGGTTTTTAACGATTCTAAAAAAAACTTAAAAAAAAATTCGAAAAAAGTGTTGACATCTGGGGTAAACTTTGATAAGATAGTATTCGCTGACGCAAACAAAATAAATTTTGCACAGCAGAGAACCTTGATAATTGAACAGTGAAACAACCCTGAAAATTCAAAATAAAAAAGGCAAGAATAGCCTTAACGAATTTTCAGAAACTACAAACTTATGACAAGTTCTCATTAGTGAGAACGGGTAAGATTAGTTTCCTGAAATTCTTTTGAATTATTCATTAACGTTTCGTGAACGAAACACCAAGTAAACAACTCGTACTATGTACGATGCTTACTGAACGGATTAGCCAAGCAAATATCTTGGCAGAATCAAACATTTTAATT
>NZ_KI912474.1:0-13914 GCF_000518685.1 Eubacterium xylanophilum ATCC 35991
TTATTATGTAGATACTGTTGGGAAAAATGCAAAGAAAATACAGGAGTATATACGTAATCAGATACAAGAGGATTTGGAATACGATCAAATGTCATTGAAAGAGTATTATGACCCGTTTACGGGTGAGCCGGTAAAACAAGGCAAGTAAATTCATGAGCCCAAGGGGCTCTGCCAGAAAATGTAGTGCGGTTGGCGGACTGTTCAGTGCGTCTTTAGACGCAAGCAGGGAACAGCGGCTTATAGCCGCAGAACAAACCACCGGCTAAGCCGGTGGTCATGATTTTAAGGGGCAAAGTTTTATTGCTAAATCTGTTGACAATGAAAGTCGCGAGGTATATACGTGGTTTGAGAGGTGATGTTTATGACGACCAAGATTAAATCGTGGGGCAATAGCTGTGGGATAAGGATTCCAGCTAGCGTTCTTGAGGATGCAGGCATGAAAGTGGAGGACGAAATTGATATCAGAATTGACGGTTCCGATATTGTCTTGTCAAAGAAAGTGCGCCATAAAAGCCTAGAAGAACGGATGGCAGCTTATGGTGGCAAACTCAGATTGATGAAATATGATTGGGGAGAGCCTAAGGGAAGGGAGATGTGGTAGTATCGGATGCAATACAGGGGATTTTTGATTATATTTAATAAGTTATGATATAGTGTGCAGAAGTGTGTTTGAAAATTTTTAAAAAAAGTACTTGCATTTTCAAAAGAATTAGTGTAAAATATTAGTTGCTGTGACATGATAGCGAAGAAGCGCGAGGTTGCCGCTAAGAATTTAGCGGGTTTTCCGTGGAGCGAATGTCAAGAGACCACGTAGTTGGTCGGTAAACCTGACGGCAAGTCACTGTACGTAACATAGCTTCTGCCTAAGAGCAGATAAACGTGTGAGTCGCATACCGCCTATGGCGGATTTTTGAATGAACCGGAGCGATACACACGGATGAGTGTACAGTCACCACTTGTCGTACTATAAAATTATTCAGTACGAAAAGGAGGCGGCTTTTTTTATGGCAAGTCAACAGACAATTAGAATCATTTTAAAAGCATACGATCATCAATTAATCGATAACGCTGCAAGAAAGCTTATCGACACAGTAAAAAAATCAGGAGCAAAGGTTAGTGGACCAGTTCCACTTCCAACTAAGAAGGAAGTTGTTACTATTCTTAGAGCTGTACATAAGTACAAAGACTCCCGTGAGCAGTTCGAGCAGAGAACTCACAAGAGATTGATCGATGTGATTAAGCCATCACAGAAAACAGTAGATGCATTGACAAGACTCGAGATGCCTGCTGGTGTAGCAATCGATATTAAGATGAAATAATCCACGACTTCATCTTATTATATAGAAGATAAGCGATCAAGTGATGCAAGATCGCAAGAAGCATTCATTTATAGTTAAAGGCTTCAAGGGAAGTCGGGATGAATGTGACAGGGCAAAAGCAGGCCCTGGTCCTAATTAGGTCGAGATTCTCCGGTTCAGAGTCCATGGCCATCTAGGATGATTGCTTTCCGCTATCTTGGCAAGCTGAGATGTTTGCCGCGAAGCTCGGAACATTTTCCTCGGGAAAGAGGAAAAGACGCGATAAAGGCGTGAGCCGGTCCAGAGGACAAGATATGAAAACGATCCGCTGTAGATAATTTAGGAGGTAAGAAAAATGAAAAAAGCTATTGTAGCTACAAAAGTTGGAATGACACAGATTTTCAACGAAGACGGTGTTTTGACACCAGTTACTGTGCTTAAGGCTGGTCCAGTCGTAGTAACTCAGATCAAGAATGAAGAGACTGATGGTTACAGCGCAGTTCAGGTAGGATATGGCGAAATTCGTGAGAAGTTGGTCAATAAGCCTGAAAAAGGACACTTTGCAAAAGCAGGTGTTGATAACAAGAGATTCCTCACAGAGTTCAAGTTTGAGAACGCAGAGGAGTTTGAGTTAGGACAAGAGATTAAAGCAGATATCTTTGAAGCCGGTGACAAGATTGATGTAACCGCAACAAGCAAAGGTAAGGGATTCCAGGGTGCTATTAAGCGTCACGGACAGTCCAGAGGACCTATGGGTCACGGCTCCAAATTTCATAGACATGCTGGTTCTAACGGTTCCGCATCTGATCCAAGTAAGGTATTCAAAGGAAAGAAGATGCCTGGTCAGATGGGTGCAGTAAAGGTTACCATCCAGAACCTTGAGGTAGTTAAGGTTGACGCTGAGAATGATCTTCTCCTCGTTAAGGGTGCAGTACCGGGACCTAAGAAATCAACAGTTATAATCAAAGAATCCGTAAAGGCATAACTTTCGGAAAGGAGGATTACACAGATGGCAAGCGTATCTGTTTATAATATGGAAGGCAAAGAGACAGGAAAAATCGAATTGAACGATTCTATCTTTGCTGCTCCAATAAATGAACATTTAGTTCACATGGCAGTTGTATTACAACTTGCAAATAAGCGTCAGGGAACTCAGAAAGCGAAGACTCGTTCAGAAGTTCGCGGCGGAGGAAGAAAACCATGGAGACAGAAGGGAACAGGACATGCAAGACAGGGTTCTATCCGTTCTCCACAGTGGAAAGGTGGCGGAGTAGTATTCGCACCAGTTCCAAGAGATTATTCATTCAAGATGAACAAGAAAGAGAAGTCAGCTGCTCTTAAGGCTGCATTGTCAGCTAAGGTTAGCGAGAACAAGCTCTTCGTAGTAGATGAGATGAGTCTTGATGCTCCTAAGACTAAGGCAATCAAGAGTCTCATGGATAATCTTGAGACAAGTAAAGCATTGGTAGTAGTTGAGGCTGATAACAAGAATGCTACACTTTCAGTTCGTAACATTCCTACAGCAAGAGGAATCTATGCAAACTCTATCAACGTATATGACATTCTTAAGTATGATAATGTAATTCTTACTAAGGATGCTGTAAAAGCAATCGAGGAGGTGTACGCATAATGGCAGATTTGAAGTATTATGATGTAATCTCTAAGCCTGTAATCACTGAGAAGTCTATGGCTGGTATGGAGTACAAGAAATATACATTTTATGTACACACAGATGCTACTAAAGCTCAGATTAAAGATGCAGTAGAGAAGATGTTCGCAGGCACAAAAGTTGCTAAGGTTAACACTATGAATTGCGACGGTAAGAGTCGCAGACGTGGTATGACAACAGGAAAGACTGCTAAGAGAAAGAAAGCAATCGTCCAGTTGACAGAGGATAGCGCGGATATCGAGATTTTTGAAGGACTATAAGATCACATTTAATATAATGTAAATTTGAAAGGAGTGTAACAAATGGGAATTAAGACATTTAACCCATATACACCTTCTAGAAGACAGATGTCAGGACATGACTTTGCAGAGATTACAAAGACTACTCCTGAGAAGTCTCTTACAACTTCACTCGCAAAGCATGCAGGACGTAATGCTCAGGGTAAGATCACTGTAAGACACCGTGGAGGCGGTTCTAGAAGAAAGTACAGAATCATTGACTTTAAGAGAAATAAGGATGGTATTCCTGCTACAGTTAAAAGCATTGAGTATGATCCAAATCGTACAGCAAATATCGCACTTATCTGCTATGCAGATGGTGAGAAAGCATATATTCTTGCACCAGCTGGACTTAAGGTTGGTATGCAGGTTATGAACGGCGAGAAAGCCGAGATTAAAGTAGGTAACTGCTTAGAGCTTAAGGATATTCCGGTTGGTACAGTAGTACACAACATCGAGTTGTATCCTGGTCACGGTGGACAGTTCGTTCGTTCAGCAGGAAATGGTGCTCAGCTCATGGCTAAAGAAGGAAAGTACGCAACACTTCGTATGCCTTCAGGTGAGATGAGAATGGTTCCAATCATTTGCCGTGCTACAGTTGGTCAGGTTGGAAATGGTGAACACAACCTTATCAACATCGGTAAAGCAGGTCGTAAACGTCATATGGGTATCCGCCCAACAGTTCGTGGTTCTGTTATGAACCCTAATGACCATCCACATGGTGGTGGAGAAGGTAAGACTGGTATCGGTCGTCCAGGTCCATGTACACCTTGGGGTAAACCTGCTCTTGGTCTTAAGACAAGAAAGAAGAATAAGCAGTCTAACAAGATGATTGTTCGTCGTAGAGACGGTAAAGCACTTGCTAAATAAAGGAGGTAAATGAATTGGCTCGTTCATTAAAAAAAGGACCATTCGCTGATGCGCATCTCTTGAAAAAGATTGATGCCATGAACGAATCTGGAGATAAACAAGTAATTAAAACATGGTCACGTCGTTCAACAATTTTTCCGAGCATGGTTGGTCATACAATAGCTGTTCATGACGGAAGAAAACATGTGCCTGTATATATTACAGAAGACATGGTTGGACATAAGCTTGGTGAGTTCGTTGCTACAAGAACTTATCGTGGACATGGTAAAGATGAGAAGAAAGGCCGTTAGGAATTGAGAGGTCTTTGACGGACCATTTTCCTACGGAATTTATAGTTGAATTACTGAAAGGAGGTTTCATCCGTGGCTAAAGGACATAGATCACAGATAAAGAAAGAAAGAAACCAAAATAAAGATAATAGACCATCTGCAAAGTTGTCTTATGCTCGTATTTCTGCTCAGAAAGCTGGATTTGTATTAGATGCTATTCGCGGAAAAGACGTGCAGACTGCACTTGGTATTTTAGCATATAATCCTAGATATGCATCAGCAGTAATTGAGAAGCTTTTGAAGTCTGCAATTGCAAATGCTGAGAATAATAATGGAATGGACCCAGAAAATCTCTACGTAGACGAGTGCTTTGCTAACAAAGCAACTACAATGAAGAGAATCCGCCCAAGAGCTCGTGGTATGGCATACAGAATCGAGAAGAGAATGAGCCATATTACAGTAATCTTGAATGAGAGATAGTAGAAAGGAGATCAATAATGGGACAAAAAGTTAATCCTCATGGTTTAAGAGTTGGCGTTATCAAGGATTGGGAATCCAGATGGTTCGCAGAGCCTGAGAATTTCGCTGACAATCTTGTAGAAGATTACAAAATTCGTGAGTTTTTAAAGAAGAAGTTGTATCATGCAGGAATCTCAAAGGTTGAAATCGAGAGAACTGCAGATAAGATTAAAGTTTATGTATATACTGCTAAGCCTGGTGTAGTAATCGGTAAAGGTGGAGCAGAGATTGAGAAGCTTAAAGTTCAGTTGCAGAAGTTCTCTGACAAGAAGATCCTTGTTGATATCAAGGAAGTTAAGAGACCTGACAGCGATGCTCAGCTCGTTGCAGAGAATATTGCTCAGCAGCTTGAGAATCGTATCTCATTCCGTCGTGCTATGAAGTCATGCATGGGACGTGCAATGAGAGCAGGCGCTAAGGGAATTAAGACATCTTGCTCAGGACGTCTTGGTGGAGCTGATATGGCTCGTACAGAGTTCTATAGCGAGGGAAATATTCCTCTTCAGACACTTCGTGCAGACATCGACTATGGATTTGCTGAGGCAAATACTACTTATGGTAAGATTGGTGTTAAAACATGGATTTACCACGGTGAAGTACTTCCAACCAAAGGTGGAAAAAAGGAAGGGAGCGATAAATAATGTTAATGCCAAAGAGAGTAAAACATCGTAAACAGTTTCGTGGCTCTATGAGAGGTAAAGCTACACGCGGTAACAAGATCACTTATGGTGAATATGGTATCGTTGCTACAGAGCCAGCTTGGATTAAATCTAATCAGATAGAGGCAGCCCGTATTGCTATGACACGTTATATCAAGCGTGGTGGTAAAGTTTGGATCAAGATTTTCCCAGACAAGCCAGTAACAAAGACTCCTGCTGAAACTCGAATGGGTAAAGGTAAAGGTGCTCTTGAGTATTGGGTAGCCGTAGTTAAGCCAGGACGTGTAATGTTTGAGATCGCAGGCGTACCTGAAGAGGTTGCTCGTGAAGCTCTTCGTCTTGCAACACACAAACTTCCAGTGAAATGTAAAGTCGTTTCACGTGCAGATTTAGAAGGAGGTAACGGCAGTGAAGAGTAGTGAATTTATGAATGATTTGAATGGCAAATCAGTTGCTGAATTAAATGACGAGTTAGTAGCTGCTAAGAAGGAATTGTTTAACCTTAGATTCCAGAACGCAACAAACCAACTTGACAATACAAGTAGAATAAAAGAAGTAAGACGTAATATTGCTCGTATTCAGACTGTAATGTCTATGGAGCAGAAGGCTTCTAACTAGTAGAAAGGAGGATTTGTTGTGGAAAGAAATCTTAGAAAAACTCGTATAGGTAAGGTTGTAAGCAATAAGATGGACAAGACTGTTGTTGTTGCAGTAGTAGACAACGTTAAGCATCCGCTTTACGGAAAGATCGTAAAGAGAACTTACAAGCTTAAGGCTCATGATGAGCAGAATGAATGTAATATTGGTGACAGAGTAAAAGTTATGGAAACTAGACCTTTGTCTAAAGATAAGAGATGGAGACTTGTTGAGATTATCGAGAAAGCAAGATAATTCTTCTGTTTTAGTAACAAAGTTTAAGTATTATATATCATAATGTAAAGTGTAGGTAACCTACACAAGAATGGAGGTAATTATGGTACAACAGGAAACGAGACTTAGAGTTGCTGATAACACAGGTGCCAAGGAATTACTTTGCATCCGTGTTCTCGGAGGTTCCGTTAGAAGATATGCAGCAGTTGGCGATATTATCGTTGCTACGGTCAAAGATGCAACACCAGGTGGAGTTGTTAAGAAAGGTGACGTAGTTAAGGCTGTTGTAGTTCGTACAGTCAAAGAGATTCGTCGTCCGGACGGTTCATATATACGTTTTGATGAAAACGCAGCGGTTATTATCAAAGATGATAAGACCCCAAGAGGAACTCGTATTTTTGGACCTGTAGCTAGAGAGTTGAGAGATAAGCAGTTTATGAAGATTGTTTCTCTAGCTCCGGAAGTATTATAAGGAGGTGTTCTTGTGGCAACATCAAAGATAAAGAAAGGCGATACTGTAAGAGTTATTGCTGGTGTAGATAAAGGTAAAGAAGGCAAAGTCATCGAAGTAAAAGATGGTAAAGTCAAAGTTGAAGGCGTTAATAAAGTTAAGAAACATGTTAAGCCTAATCAGTCTAATGCTAAGGGCGGAATCGTTGAAGAGGAAGCTGCATTTGATATCTCAAATGTTATGTATGTTGTTGATGGAAAGGTATCTCGAATCGGCTTCAAGACTGAAGATGGTAAGAATAAAGTACGCTACGCAAAAGCTACTGGCGCTGTAATTGATTAATAAGAGGAGGTACTTTAGTTGAGTAGATTAAAAGAGACATATTTGAACGAGATCGTTCCTAATATGCAGAAAAAATTTGAATATGCTAATGTTATGCAAGTACCAAAGCTCGAAAAGGTTGTAATCAACATGGGCGTTGGTGAAGCAAAGGAAAATTCCAAGGTTTTGGATTCAGCTATTAGTGATCTTGAGATTATTGCTGGTCAGAAGGCAGTAGTTACAAGAGCTAAGAAGTCTGTAGCTAACTTTAAACTTCGTGAGGGACAGCCTATTGGTTGTAAAGTTACTCTTCGTGGAGAGAAGATGTATGAGTTCGTTGATCGTTTGGTTAACCTTGCACTTCCACGAGTACGTGACTTCCGTGGAGTTAATCCTAATGCATTTGATGGTCGTGGAAACTATGCACTCGGAATCAAGGAGCAGCTTATTTTCCCTGAAATCGAGTACGATAAGGTAGACAAAGTCAGAGGTATGGACATTATTTTTGTTACTACAGCTGGCACAGACGAAGAAGCACGCGAGTTATTGGCACAGTTTGGTATGCCGTTCAAGAAATAGTTAGGAGGGTTATTCATGGCTAAGAAGTCTATGAAGGTTAAGCAGCAGCGTAAAGCAAAGTTCTCTACAAGAGAGTATAGTCGTTGCAAGATTTGTGGTCGTCCACATGCTTACTTGAGAAAGTACGGAATTTGCAGAATTTGCTTCCGTGAGTTGGCATACAAGGGACAGATTCCAGGTGTTAAAAAAGCAAGCTGGTAATATGTAGATTTAAGGAGGAAACTTAGAATGACAATGAGCGATCCTATTGCAGATATGCTTACAAGAATTCGTAATGCAAATACTGCAAAGCACGATACAGTTGATATTCCTGCTTCTAAGATGAAGACTGCTATCGCAGAGATTCTTGTAAAAGAAGGATATATCAGTAAGTTTGATATTGTTGATAAAGATGGATTTAAGGCAATTCGTATTACTTTGAAATACGGAAAAGACAAGAATGAAAAGATCATTTCAGGTCTCAAGAGAATCTCTAAGCCAGGTTTGCGTATTTACGCCAACGCTGAAGAGCTTCCAAAGGTTCTCGGTGGTCTTGGAATCGCTATTATTTCAACAAATAAGGGCGTTATTACAGACAAAGAAGCACGTAAGTTGAACGTTGGTGGAGAGGTTTTGGCATTCGTTTGGTAGGATTTTACTTGCGAGTGCGGAGGCGGAACATTTTACCTAGATAAATGTTCCCCCCTTTACTGACAAAGATAAATATAGGAGGTACGGCAAATGTCACGAATTGGAAGATTGCCTATCGCGATACCTGCAGGCGTAACTGTAGATATTGCAGAAAATAATAAGGTGACAGTTAAAGGACCAAAGGGAACACTTGAGAGAGTATTGCCTGCGGAAATGAAGATTGAGAAGGACGGAGAAGAAGTTAAGGTTTCTCGTCCAAACGACTTAAAGAAGATGAAGTCTTTACATGGTTTGACAAGAACACTTATCAATAATATGATTATTGGTGTTACTGAGGGTTATGTAAAAGAGCTTGAGGTAAATGGTGTTGGTTACAGAGCTGCAAAGCAGGGTAACAAGCTTGTGCTCAACCTTGGATACTCACATCCAGTAGAGATGACTGATCCAGCTGATCTTGAGGTTACTGTTGATGGACAGAACAAGATTATTATCAAGGGAATTGATAAGGAGAAGGTTGGACAGTACGCAGCTGAGATCCGTGAGAAGAGAGCACCAGAGCCATATAAGGGCAAAGGTATTAAATATGTTGACGAAGTTATCCGCCGCAAGGTTGGTAAGACTGGTAAGAAGTAGAAAGGAGTAATATAGATGGTTAGTAAAGTGAACAGAAGCGAAGTTCGTAGAAATAAGCATAGAAGATTACGTAGCCGTTTGTCAGGTACTCCTGAGAGACCACGTTTGGCAGTATTCAGAAGTAACAATCATATGTATGCTCAGGTTATCGATGATGTTGCTGGAAAGACAATCGTATCTGCATCAACTCTTCAGGGTGATGTTAAGGACGGTTTGGAGAAGACAAACAACGTAGAAGCAGCTACAAAGTTGGGATCTGTTATTGCTAAGAAGGCACTTGACAACGGAATCAAGGAAGTTGTTTTTGACCGTGGTGGATATATTTACCAGGGTAAAGTGAAGGCATTGGCAGAAGCGGCAAGAGAAGCTGGACTTCAGTTCTAAGAAGTCGAACACAGATTATACGAGGAGGATAACTCATGAAACGTGAAATTATTGATGCTAGTCAGTTTGAATTAGAAGATACAGTAGTGTCAATTAAACGTGTAACCAAGGTTGTTAAAGGTGGCCGTAACATGCGCTTCACTGCGTTGGTAGTTGTCGGTGACAAGAATGGACACGTTGGTGCAGGTTTAGGAAAAGCAGCTGAAATTCCTGAGGCTATTCGCAAGGGAAAAGAAGATGCAATGAAGAAGCTTATCGAAGTACCTATTGATGAAAATGGAAGTATTCCACATGATTTCATTGGAAAATTTGGTAGCGCCGAGGTTCTTATGAAGAAATCTCCAGAAGGTACTGGAATCATCGCTGGTGGTCCAGCGCGTTCTGTACTCGAGCTTGCTGGATTTAAGAATATCCGTACAAAGTCATTGGGTTCTCGTAACAAGCAGAACGTAGTACTTGCTACAATTGCTGGTCTTGACAAGATTAAGACTCCAGAAGAAGTAGCAAAGCTTCGCGGATTGTCCGTAGAAGAAGTTTTGGGTTAAGTTAGGAGGGACTTTTCATGGCAGATAAATTAAAAATCACATTAGTTAAGTCAACAATCGGTGCAGTGCCAAAGCAGAGAAAGACTGTAGAAGCACTTGGACTCAGAAAGCTTAACAAGACTGTAGAAATGCCTGATAACAAGGCAGTACGTGGTATGATTCAACAAGTAAGACATTTGGTCAAGGTTGAAGAAATCTAATAATAATCAAGGAGGTGCCAAAACCATGAATTTATCAGAATTAAAGCCTGCAGCAGGTTCAAAGCATGACGATACATTCCGTCGTGGACGTGGACATGGTTCAGGAAATGGTAAGACAGCAGGTAAGGGTCACAAGGGACAGAAAGCTCGTTCTGGTGCACCAAGACCTGGTTTCGAAGGTGGACAGTTGCCACTTTATAGACGACTTCCAAAGAGAGGTTTTACCAATATAAATAGCAAGAACATCGTTGGTATCGGTGTAGATCGCTTGAACGTATTCGAAGATGGAGCTGAGGTAACAGTTGAAGCTCTCATCGAGAAGGGAATCGTTAAGAACCCAAGAGATGGTGTAAAGATCCTTGGAAATGGAGAATTAACCAAGAAGCTTGATGTAAAGGTAGATGCATTCAGTAAGAGTGCAGCTGAAAAGATTCAGGCAGCTGGTGGAAAAGCCGAGGTGATCTAATGCTGGATACGATTAAGAGAGCATTCCAGACCAAAGAGATTCGCAATAAGCTTCTCTTTGTTCTTCTGGGACTTGTAATAGTAAGAATCGGATGTAACATTCCGGTCCCAGGTGTTAATTCCAACGCAATTCAGGATTTGCTCAGCAGCAATAAGGCGCTGAACTTCCTTGATGTTATGACTGGTGGATCATTTACCAGAATGTCCATCTTCGCGTTGAACATTACACCATATATTACATCTTCAATCATAATTCAGCTTTTGACAATTGCAATTCCTAAGTTTGAGGAAATGCAGAAAGATGGAGAAGACGGACGTAAGAAACTTAACGAGTATACTCGTTATCTTTCTATCGTTCTTGCAATTATTGAAGGTGTTGCATTAGTAATTGGTTTCCGTAATCAGAACCTTTTCACATCAGAGGGTTACACACCTGTTATTATCGCAGTAGTTGCTATGACAGCAGGTGCAGCATTTCTTATGTGGTTGGGTGAGCAGATCACAGAAAAAGGAATTGGAAATGGTATTTCAATTATCTTGTTGATCAATATCGTAGCAAGAATTCCAAGTGATTTGATTACATTATACAACCAGTTCATCAAGGGAGCCGGTAACATAACAAATGCTATCGTTGCTGCAGTTATCATTGTTGGTATCATCGTTGCAATGTTTGTATTTATTGTTTGGCTTCAGGATGGAGAGCGTAGAATCCCTGTACAGTATGCAAAGAAGATGCAGGGACGCAAATTATTCGGAGGACAGTCTAGCCATATTCCACTTAAGGTTAATACGGCAGGAGTAATCCCAGTAATCTTTGCAAGTTCTATGCTTCAGCTCCCAATCATTATCGCCAGCTTTGCCGGAGTTCAGCCAAAGTCTGGAGACGGAGCTACACTTTTGGAGAAATTCCTTAAGGTATGCGATCAGAGTAAGTGGTGTAATGTTACTTCATTTGCTGAGTTCAAGTACACACTTGGATTGCTTGTGTATATCGCACTCGTAATCTTCTTCGCATATTTCTATACATCCGTTACATTTAATCCGCTTGAGATTTCTAATAACATGAAGAAGCAGGGTGGATTTATTCCAGGAATTCGTCCTGGTAAACCAACAACGGACTACCTTACAACTATTCTCAATAGTATCATCTTTATTGGTGCAGTAGCAATGGTTATCGTTTGCGTATTGCCAATCATCTTCTCAGGTGCATTCGGAGCAAACGTATCATTTACCGGAACTTCACTTATCATTATTGTTGGAGTTATTATTGAGACATTGAAACAAATTGAATCTCAGTTGCTCGTTCGTAATTATCAGGGATTCTTGCACTAAGAATCGTTTGCTGATATTTCAAGAGTATTAGTAGTTAGAGATAATTGAGTAGGGGGCTATCCTCCTACTCTTTGCTTAAATGTGACTAAATGAAAGGATGATTTCTATGAAGATAGTAATGTTAGGTGCACCTGGTGCAGGAAAAGGCACACAGGCTAAGAAAATATCAGAGAAGTACGGAATTCCACACATCTCAACAGGAGATATTTTCCGCGCGAATATCAAAGAGAATACTGAACTTGGTCAGAAAGCCAAGACATATATGGATAAGGGACTTCTTGTTCCCGATGAATTAGTTGTTGATTTGGTAGTTGATCGTCTTGCTCAGGATGATGCTAAGAAGGGATATGTACTTGATGGATTCCCACGTACAATTCCACAGGCTGAGGCTTTGACTGACGCTCTTGCAAAAATTGGCGAGAAGATGGACTACGCAATTAACGTAGAAGTTCCAGATGAAAATATTGTAAGAAGAATGTCTGGAAGAAGAGCTTGTGTTGCATGTGGTGGAACATATCACATCAAATATAACCCAACAAAAGTAGAGGGTAAATGTGATGCATGTGGCGGAGATCTTATTCTTCGTGACGATGATAAGCCAGAGACAGTTAAGCAGCGTCTCGAGGTATATCATACACAGACACAGCCACTAATTGACTACTATGAAAAAGAAGGCATTATGCGTGAGGTAGACGGAACAGTTGATCTCGAAGATGTATTTAATGCCATTATAGAAATATTAGAGTAATAGTCGTTTAGAAATATTGATATGAAATAGCCCGCAACAAGGCTAGGTTGCGACTACGAATAGGCGAAAGTATGGCTAATAAATCAAATCAATGGAGGAAAAAAATGGCTATAACAATTAAATCTCATTCAGAGATAGAAAAAATGCGTGAGGCGGGAAAGATTCTCGCAGATGTTCATGATAGATTGGGAGAAATCATCGAGCCGGGTATTTCAACCCTTGACATTGATAGAAAAGGCGAAGAAAT
The DNA here is from genome assembly GCF_000518685.1 of Eubacterium xylanophilum ATCC 35991. Taxonomy (GTDB): domain Bacteria; phylum Bacillota; class Clostridia; order Lachnospirales; family Lachnospiraceae; genus Eubacterium_F; species Eubacterium_F xylanophilum. The sequence continues at coordinate 12,968 of NZ_KI912474.1, forward strand.
GATCCGCAAGGCGGGATGTATACCATCATTTTTAAATTATGAGGGATATCCTGCATCAATTTGTGTTTCAGTGAATGACGAGGTTGTTCATGGAATTCCAAACAAGAAAAATATTCTCAAAGAGGGAGACATCGTAAGTCTAGACGCCGGAGTTATCTACGAAGGATATCATTCAGACGCAGCACGTACTTATGGTGTTGGTCAGATCTCAGACGAGGATCAGAGATTAATAGATATTACTAGGGAAAGCTTTTTTGAGGGAATCAAGCTCGCAACTGCCGGAAATCATCTTCATGATATTTCTCAAGCAATTCAGAAGTATGTTGAAGATGCAGGATTTTCTGTAGTAAGAGATCTCGTTGGACATGGAATAGGCTCAAATCTTCATGAAGAACCACAAATACCAAACTTCAAGACCGTCGGAAGAGGACCAAAGTTGCGCGAGGGAATGACTTTGGCAATTGAACCTATGGTAAATATTGGAGATTGGAAAGTATGGATTCTTGAAGATGACTGGACAGTCGTAACCAGAGATGGTTCAAAGTCAGCTCACTATGAAAATACAATATTGATAACAGATAAAGAACCTGAAATATTGTCATTGACAGCTAAATAATATAGTATTCTCCGATGTTTGAGAGTATTATTATGGAGGTAAAGAATGTCAAAAGCAGATGTAATAGAGATTGAAGGAACAGTTGTGGAAAAACTTCCTAATGCTATGTTCCAGGTTGAATTAGAAAATGGTCACAAGGTACTTGCTCATATCAGTGGAAAGCTACGTATGAATTTCATTCGTATTCTCCCTGGTGACAAGGTAACCTTGGAACTTTCACCATACGACCTCACAAAGGGCCGCATCGTATGGAGGGATAAGTAGGAATTGAATATGCATAAAGCATATTCAATTCCGTATATGTCGTATGCGCCAGCATACGGCCCGAGCG
>NZ_KI912474.1:14317-63540 GCF_000518685.1 Eubacterium xylanophilum ATCC 35991
ATCATATGCCACAAGTTAACGGGAAGCGAATATGAACGCCATCTTATGGTGGCGTTTTTTTACGTACAGACAAATGGTTACAGTAAAGTTGAAGAAATAATTAAGGGGGAATAGATATGTTGAGCCAAATAATAAATAGAAAAACTAAGATGTATAATGTTTTATTTGTACTTGTATTGGTAATGAGTTTTACTTTTTTAAAAACGGATGTTGCATTGGCAAGAGATAAAAAAGTGGTAATTAAGGTTGGAAAAACAAAGAAACTTCATGCCTTTAAAAATGTGAAGGTGAAATGGAAAAGTAGAAATCCACAAATCGTTTCTGTTTCAAGGAAAGGACAAATAAAAGCTAAAAAGAAAGGTACTGCGCGTGTTGTTGCTAAGATAAAGAATAAAGAAAGAGTTTTTATTGTCAAAGTGAGCAATTCGTATTATAAAGCGGATTATAAAATGGCATCACGGATGGTTGTTCGAAATTTGTCAAATGGAAAGACGAAAGAGTTTGTTGGGAACGATATTCAGGTATTCCAAGATCGAATCAATCAATGCAAATTTTATCGATATTATCCATCAAAAAGGGCTGCAGCGGGAAGTTTATGTTATATGTTTTCTTTGTATGATCAAAATGATAAACTTGTAGCGTCTATTTCCGTTGGAAACAAACAAATTGTTATTAATAAGGATAGTTCAGCAGACGATTATGCGAGTGGCAAGACTTTAAAAATAAAGGAGTTCAAGTTTTGATTCTCGTGAGGGTTAAGTGAATTTTGCGTTTCGAGATGGTCGGGGGTGTCCCCGGCCATCTACGCGATAGGGGTTGAATTCGTCGATTGGCGCACAAGGCGTTTTTTATGCTATGATGTAGGTACATAAATGTTTTTAGATGAAGGTGCGATTTCCCTGTAACACGGAGGTAAACGATGCTACGCGAAATAAAGATAATTACAACCAGAAAGGAATTCCTGTTTGCCTTTATGATTCTGTTTTTTGCAGTGATAGGGGAGTTTTTCTATGCTTGTTATATGTTTAAAGACTGTGAACTGTCGGGGTGATCTCGGCATATGATGGGACGATGTCTTAATATGACTTTTGTCAGCAGTTTGAAAGCTGCGGGTGCATATGTGTTTCCACTTATTGCAGGTATTTGGTGTAATTGGGGACTGGGCTTAACTACCGGATATGTTGTCGGCGTTGCCATGGGAGTTGGAGTTGCCGGAATATTTGCCGGAACTGCAACAGATGAGTATATCCGTGGACTTATTGTAACAGTGAGAGCGCACTTTGGGGTAATTGATTAGCATGACTTAGCATTGAAGTACCAGCCTGTTCTAGAATACTATATTTGGCAAAATTCATCATTTCTTCAGCTATATCTGTATCTCTAAGGGATGCTTCAGCAGCCTGCATGTTTTCTGCTGCGCTGTTATTATTGTTATATGTAAATTCCAGACGATTCTCATAAGCACCCAAGACAGCTCGCTCGCTTGAAATCTTGCCAATTGCATCATCGATAGTTTTAATGGAATTGCGAGAAGAATCCGCTGTCCATAGCGAGAGATTGCTGATTCCAATATTATTTAAACTAAGATAATTATATGTTAATGTGGTCTGGTTATCGTGATTTGGACCAGATTGAATTACCAAATCGATGTGTCCGCTGGAATCATAATCATCGATGGTTATTCTTCCGAAATTTCCATAATTATTATAAGCATAAGAAGAAGATTTGGTGTAATTATTGCTACCATCGGTGTTTTGTGATGCATTGCTATATATGTCAGCACCTTTGATTTCGGCAAATCGATCTAAAATATCATTCATATCGGAGTCGGAAGATACATTTGTATAAAGAGTTATATTCCCCACATTATTCCCTGATATTGATATGTCAAAATCTATCTGAACCATACCTCCTGCACCATGTGTGTCATTTAGGAGATTCACTCCTGAGGTATTTTCCATTGTGTATTTTAAATCAGATAAGTTTCCATCAGAAAGCTGATATTCTTTTTGAGAAATATTTGTATAATGATTGCCATGTGAATCTATTATATCCTGAGAGCTCCACCATACGTTCTTTGAAGCGGGAGACATGTCAGAACTTTTCCAGCGTACTTGTTTGGAGGTGGCAGTCGCGACAGTATTAACTCCGTCTTTTATGATATTAAAACTGAAGGACCATTTTTCTGAATCGTTGGTTGGGGCGCTAATATTGTTGGCAGAACCAACTATAAAACTAGTATCACTTGCATTAAAATCTTTACCTAGAGATAACTCAGAAGTATAATCTATCTCAACGCTTGAAAATATTCCGTTGTTAAGAACAGCTCCATCAGCTCCATATAACTCGATTTTTTCAGTGCTTGAAACGCTATAAGGGAATGAAGCGCTGTTGAGAGCAGAGATTACATCATCGTCCTCAGCTTGAGAATTAACGGAATAGGAGAAGTTTGCGTCGATTCCCTCTAGTTCCGGGTGAGCTGAAGTGTCAAGGTAATCTTTGAGATTAAAATTATTGGAAGAAGTAATACCGGTTGATGGCCATGGGACAGTAGAGGAAGTATAGTGGTTTCCGTTGTAAGCATCCCATGAAACAGTTATACCTGAAGTATTAGCATTTAGATCAAAATTTGTTTTTGGAATAGCAGTTTTGTTAGAATTGGTAATGTTTGTGATTACCGTATTGTTGTGGAAGTTTACAACAGATTCTGTGTGGTGTCCAATTAATACAGGTTCTCCGATGACATTGTCCGGATCCCATATTTTCTTGGTGTTAAATTCTGTTGTAGTGAATACTCGATCTATCTCATTTTTGATTTGATCAACTTCTGTTTGGATTTTTTGACGATCATCATCTGAGTAAACACCATTGGCGCTTTGAACAGCAAGCTCACGCATGCGCTGAAGCATATTGCTAACTTCGTTGAGAGCACCATCGGCTACCCTAATATAACTGATTCCATCTTGAACGTTGTTAGAAGCTCTTTTTAATCCACGAATCTGTGAACGCATTTTTTCAGAGATTGCAAGTCCTGCGGCATCATCAGAAGACCGGTTAATTCGGTAACCGGAGGAGAGTTTCTCTGAAGACTTAGCTTTTTGATTTGTGTTTTTTTTAAGACTGATTTCAGCATTCATAGCTAAAATATTATGTGAAATAATCATGCAAATCTCCTTTACAAAGTCAGTGAATAACAATCAGCTTCACATATCATATCGGCATTAGCTATCAATATTATTACTTTTTTCTTAGAATCATTTGACTTGTTTTATTTCGGAACATTTATAAACTTTTTCTAACATTTGTCGATATATATCTTAGATACGTGATAATAGCGCATGGATGCGCTAAAGGTCCAATGGGTCAGTGCCCATCGGAGAATTCAAGGATGAAAGGAGCGATGCCTATGATATCGACAAATGGAATCGTATCGAATGCATCAAACTACTACGAGAGCAACATAAAAAAGCCAGACAAGGCTAAGGATGCAAAGTCTGTTGAGAAAGCTACAGACAAAGACAAGGTGACAGGTGGCCTGCTCTCCAAAGAGGCGAGTGAATACCTGAGTAACTTGAAGAAGAAGTATGCTGATTATGACATCTTTGTTCAAGAGGATAAGGATAATAGTCAGCCTACCAAGGAGTTCTCAGTGTACTTTTCCGCGGAAGAATTAGAAAAGATGGCTAAGGATGAAGGGTATGCCAAGGACAAGCTCAATGCCATGGAAACAGCTGTGAGAATGTCTAAGAAAATCAATGAAATGTTCGGAGCAGGCGAAGACGGCTTTAATTCCGAGGGAGTGAGCCTAGAGAGCATTTCTGTTACAGTTGATGACAATGGTGTATCAAAGTTCTTTGCCGAGATGAGAAAGGTGAATGAGCAGCAGTTCGAGCGCATCAAGAAGGCCCGCGAAAAGAAGGCAAAAGAAGAAAAAGCAAAGGAAGCCAAGGAAGAAAAGGCTGAGAAAGAAGCCAAAATGGCTGAGAAAAATGAAAATGTAGAGTATACCGTTAAGACTGCTAGAATAGAAGCATTTTCAGAAGAGGAGTTTCTGGACAAGATTTCTAAGATCGATTGGAACAACATTCCGGATGAGTTGGTGAGACCCGGGAATGAGATGGATTTGACGGTATAGTCTTGTTGGAAATGAAAAATATGGCATAGCCGGCGTTATGCGGGTTATGCCATTTTATAGGAAACGCATATTAATTGTCTTACAAGCAAAGCTTGTAAGACAATGTATGAAGGGAGCAAGATATGAATAAAAAACTAGTATCAATTATGTCAATTTCTGCAATAGTTGCAACAACTTTATTTGGCAATGTAGGTCAAAATGTAACTCAGGCAGATGCAAAAACGACAAAGATTAAACTAAACAAAAGTAAGGCAACAATTACAGTTGGCAAGAAACTTCAATTGAGTGTAAAAAATGGCAGTAAGAAAGCAAAAATATCATGGAAATCATCCAACAAAAGTATAGTTTCCGTAAATAAAAAGGGAAAGATATCGGGCAAGAAACCGGGAAATGCCAAGGTTATAGCGAAGTATAAGTATAAAAAGACCAAGAAAATACTTTCATGCAAGATAAAAGTAAAAGCTTCTTCAACCATAAAAGTTTCCAACCCTGCGGTAACACCACGAACTAAAATCGTATATGTCCTTGTTACACCTACTCCAGCAAGGCCAACCATACCGCCTATTGCAACTCCAATCCCCGATAATAACAAGGGAAATCTCACATATCAAGGAGATGTAACCGGGGATATGACCAAGGCGTCTTACTGGATAAATCGGATTGAAAACCCGGATAAAGTATTGATAGATGCGCAGGGGATAGCTCAGATGAATCAGAAGATGACCTCGAAAGCTGAATGTAAAATGTTTGATTTGCTTTCGCAGTCGGAACATTTTAACCAGACAAAACTCAAGGAAAATCTAGCAGCATGTATAGATTCTGAGGTGGGAATTGACCGACTTGGAACTAGAGAAAAAATCTATGCGGATGGAGAGCTGATTGACAACATCCCCGAGTACCTTGCGTCACTAAAGAAGAATATTATCGACGCTGAGACTAGGGAGGATGCACAGATCCAATATGGTCTTTGTGTAAAAAGGTGCGATATCAAGATGGCACCTGAGTCAAGAAGTATTGGTTGGTCTGCCACGGATGCAGATGATGAATTTAATAATTCGGCGTTGATGATTAACGAACCTGTAATTGTGAAGATGACAACTGCGGATGACAAGTATGTATATGTCATGTCGAATATTTATACTGGATGGACAGAGAAGAAGAATATTGCTATTTGCAAGGACAGGGATGAGTGGCTCCAAATGTGGAACGGTGATCCTGACAAAAATATCGTGGTGACAACCAGTAGAATAACTCTCGCGGCATCAAACTTCGCAAAGGATACTTCAAAGCTCGAGCTCATGCTCGGAACAGTTCTTCCACTGGTTCCAAAGGATGAAATGCCTGAGAATATCAATGAGCTTGGCACCTGGTATAATTATGTTGCATATGTTCCGACTCGCGATGAATCAGGTAAAATGGTCCGACAGATTGTGCTAATACCAATGCACAATTACGTGAGTGTTGGTTATTTGCCATTCACCCAGAGAAATATTTTGCAAGTTGCTTTCTCGTGCCTCGGTGAGCGATACGGTTGGGGAGGAATGCTTGATGCATGGGATTGCTCGAGCTATACAAGAGCTATTTATAGATGTTTTGGATTTGAATTGCCAAGAAATACGACTTGGCAGGCGGAGATACCATCGGACAATATAGTTCTCGAGAATATGAAAACTGATGAAAAAATTAATGCAATTAATTCTTTGGAACCCGGGGCATTGCTTATGTTCAAGGGACATATTACTATGTATATTGGTAAAGCTGGTGATAAACAATATGTTATAAGTGATATGGGTTCTGCGGCAGAAGCTTCTAATATAGAAGCAGATATTAGGGTAAAATCCATATATAATGTATCGGTGAATTCTTTAGATATCCGAAGACGAGATGGATCAACATGGCTAGATAATATGAAGATAGCAATTCGCCCATGGAAATATTAAGGTAGTCTAAAAACAAGAAGTGGCCAACCGACTTGAGACATGGCGCATTCGCGCCAACGTCTCTCGCTAGTTGGCCACTTCTTGTCTTTACTGATTTTACTCCAAAGAAATTAATTATATCCATTAGGATTATTACTCTGCCATCTCCATGAGTCAGCACACATATCATCGATGGTTCGTGTTGCAACCCATCCAAGTTCTTCTTTTGCTTTGCTGCTGTCAGCGTAATTCTCATCAATGTCACCGGCACGCCTTGGCTTGATTTCATAAGGAATTTCCTTGCCGCAAGCCTTTTCAAATGCGTGAAGTACATCGAGAACAGAATAGCCATTTCCGGTACCAAGATTATATATTCTTACTGCCGGTTCTTCGTCAAATTTCTTGATGGCTTTTACATGTCCATCTGCCAAATCAACTACATGGATGTAATCCCTCACTCCGGTTCCGTCGTGTGTATTATAGTCATCGCCAAATACACCGAGTTTCTCGCGTCGTCCAACTGCAACTTGCGCGATATATGGAACTAAGTTGTTAGGAATACCTTTTGGATCTTCGCCGATACGCCCACTTTCATGGGCACCAATAGGATTGAAATAGCGAAGAAGAACAACATTCCATGCCTCATCAGATACATTTAAATCTGTGAGAATCTGCTCTATCATCCACTTGGTCCACCCGTATGGGTTGGTAGGACTTCCCTTAGGATGCTCCTCTGTAATAGGTACAAATTGTGGATCACCATATACTGTTGAAGATGAACTAAATACAATGTTTTTTACATTGTGATTCTTCATACAATCCACCAAATTCAGTGTTCCTGTTATATTGTTATGGTAGTATTCAATAGGCTTTTCAACGGATTCGCCAACAGCTTTTAATCCTGCAAAGTGAATTACTCCTTTTATCTGTTCATTTTCAAATACATAATTTAATGAAGATTTATCCAATAAATCAACTTCATAAAAGCTTGGTTTTTTACCTGTTATCTCCTCGATGCGTTCGAGAACTACGGGGTTTGAATTGTAAAAATTATCAATAATTACTACATCGTGACCGCTGTTTAGAAGCTCAACGCAAGTGTGGCTTCCTATGTATCCTGCTCCACCTGTTACAAGTATTTTGCTCATTATATAATACCTCTCAATTTTATAAAATATTCCTTCATCATATAGAGTGAAAAAATTAAAACAGCTTATGTGCGCCATTTGATGGTACCACTTCATAGAATGAAGGTTCTAACTCATACATTTCTTTATAAGAAGATGTGAGATTTTTCTTGAATTCATCAAGTGCATCCTTCTCAATTAGCGAGATTGTACAACCGCCAAATCCGCCTCCGGTCATACGACTGCCCAGAATTCCCGGTGTGTTCCAAGCTGTCTCCACTAACAAATCAACTTCCTCGCATGAGACTTCATAATAATCTCTCAGTGAAATATGTGATTCGTTCATCATAAGACCAAATGCCTTTAGATCGCCATTTTCCAATGCTTCTGCAGAGTCAAGTGTTCTTCGGTTTTCTGATATGGCATGATAGGCTCTTTTCTTGCGTTCTGGAGAAGACAAGTTGGTTGAAAATGCAGTAAACTGTGCAGGCGTCAAGTCACACAATTTATCGATATCAACTATTCTCTGCATCTCGTCTAGAGCCTTGTTGCACTCACTGCGACGATTGTTATACTCGGAGTCCACAAGCTTATGCTTAACCTTGCTGTCGGTCAAGATAAACATATAATTGGAAAGATTAAGTGGAATATGACGGAACTTCATCGTACTAGTGTTAAGGAAAATAGCCTGTCCTTCAATACCCATTGCTGATGCGAACTGATCCATGATTCCACAATTCATCCCGCAATACTTATTCTCCGCATGCTGTGAAAATCTTGCTATATCAATAGGAGATATGTAAGTTAGCCCGAAGAGCATCTTTAATGCGGTTCCGGTGAGAACTTCCAGAGATGCGGATGAAGACAATCCGGCACCTGAAGGTATATCGCCATATATGAGCATGTCAAAGCCATTTGGTATTGAGTAGCCCTGTTTTATAAAAGTCATTACGACTCCAAGTGGATAGTTAGTCCAGCTAGGGAGATCTTTCTTGTCGTCCTGCTCTTTTATAGAAGATCTTCGATCTGGGAAAATTCCGGATAAATCGCTTATACGTATGCTAACTATGCCGTCATCAGGGTAATTACATGAATAAAGACGAATCATATCATCTGTGCGCACAGATGCCAAACCATAGGTACCCATATCAAGGGCAAGGGGAAGAACGTGTCCACCATTATAGTCTGTGTGCTCGCCTATGAGATTCACTCTACCAGGGGCAAAGTATCCGCTATCTGGCTGGGAGCCAAATATCTTACTATATTCAATTTTCAATTTGTCAATAGTATTAATCTCTCTTTCCGTCATTGTTTGTCCCTCTCTTTATTCAACAATAATCGCAATTTTTCGTGTCTTTTTATATTATAACCATTTTTTGTCTTTTTTGCAAACTATTTCTCTGCATCAAAACGAGCTGTAAGCCCTCTAAAACAGGCGTTTTGCGGAAAATATAAACAAAAGTTTATAATTTTCGAAAAATTTTTACTTTAATCAAGTCAAAATATTCCGTTCACTTTTTCGAAAATAAAGAGTATTATATCTTCAGATGTCGAATCACGCAGATTTGGCAAAATGATCTTATCAAAATACAAAGGAGGATGTATTTATGTCACTTAAGAAAAAAGGAGTTGCTCTTTTGTCAGCAATCTTGATGGCTGGAACAGTTCTTACAGGATGCGGCGGAAGCGGAAATTCAGGTAGCGGAAGCAAAGATGGGGGAACAACAACATTGAAAATGTGGACAATCGCAACAGAGAGTGATTCGTTCCATCAGCCATATCTCGATGCAATCAAGGATTTTGAGAAAGCTCATCCTGGAGTAAAGATCGAGATGGAGACTTTCGAAAACGAAGCTTATAAGACAAAGATTAAGGCAGCAGTTGCTGCAAACGATTTGCCAGATGTATTCTTTACATGGGCAGGCGGATTTTCAAAGTCATTTGTTGAATCAGGAAAGGTTCATTGCTTGGATAGCTACTACAGTGAATATGAGAAAGATATTCCAAAGGCAGCTCTTGCAAATGACGTATATGACGGAAAACTTTACGGTTCTGTAACTTGTACACCTGTATCAGTTATGTGGTACAATGAAAAACTTTTCAAAGATAACGGTGTTGAAGTTCCTAAGACATGGGATGAGTTCAAGGCTGCTTGCCAGACATTCATTTCTAAGGGAATTACTCCAATCGGAACATCTGTAAAAGACACTTGGGTACTTGCAATGCTTCATGACGGACTTGCACTTAAGTCAGCAGGTACAGAAAAAGTAACTAAGGCGCTTACAAAGCAGGGACAGTCATACAATGATCCTGACTTCGTAAAGGCGGCTACATGTATCAAAGAACTTGTAGATATGAAAGCATTCATCAAGGGTGCTACTGGTCTTTCAAACGACGAGGCAAGTGCTGAGTTCTACAAAGAGAAAGTAGCTATGTACTTCACAGGAAGCTGGATGGGCGGATCTATCATGACAGATGCTAAGAAGCCTGAGAACTTCTCAGTTGCTCCAATTCCTGTAGTCAATGATCAGAATGCAAAAGTAACTGACTTCATGGGCGGTGGTTCTGATACACTTATGGTATCAGAGAGCTCAGAGAACAAAGATCTTGCAGCTAAAGCAGCATTCGAAATCACACGTAGTGTTTCTAAGTATGCATACCTCAGCGGAGCAGGAATCCCAGCATGGAAGGTTGACTACGATGCTAAGGATGTTCCACAGCTTACACAGAAGGTTGCTGATCTTGCAGCAAATGCTACATCATACACATTGTGGTTCGATACTCTTATGAGCTCAGACGATGCTGGTGAGTACCTCACACTTCTTCAGGCACTCTTCTCAGGAGACAAGTCTCCACAGGCATTTGTTCAGGGAATGGATGAGCAGTTAAGTAAGAAGTAAGCTATTAAGGTGCAACAATAGTTGCAAATTAATATATAATCTTCATTTTTTTCTCATAAACAACGTGTTAGTACATGAGGAGAATTTTCAGCGGGTTCGATACACAAATCATATTCGGGCCCGCTGATATCCTTGTAAAGATGTATAAAAACACATGTAACGGAGGTTAGCATGGAAAAAGTAAGAAGCAACAAAGCGGCAATTGCGGTTTTCCTTTTGCCGGCAGCAATACTATTTACCCTAATTATTATCGTCCCAATTTTTATGTCAGGGTACTATAGTTTACTTGATTGGGACGGAATTACAAGCGGGAAGTTTGTAGGAATTGATAATTACAAAGAACTATTTACAAGCGACAGTATAAACTTTATGAAGACTGTCGGAAACTCATTCTTATTTGCGGCAATGTCAGTATTTCTTCAGTTGCCATTGGCACTTCTTCTGGCATTGACATTATCTAAGGGAATTAAGGGAGAGAAATTCTTCGTAGCAGTATATTTCATCCCGGTTCTTCTTTCAACAACCGTTATCGGTCAGTTGTGGTCTAAGATCTACAATCCAGAGTATGGTATTGTAAATGTATTCCTCAAAGCAATTGGACTTGAGAAATATTGTCACACATGGCTTGGAGAACCTGAGTATGCCCTGATGGCATGTTTCATTCCTATGTTATGGCAGTACGTTGGTTACCATATGCTCCTTATGTATGCGGGAATCAAGAGCTTGCCTGGAGATGTTAGAGAAGCCGCAAAGATTGACGGAGCATCAGATTTTCAGCTCAATATGAGAGTTATCATCCCAATGCTCAAACCTGTTTTGAGAATGTGCGTTATTTTCGCAGTTACTGGATCACTCAAGGCATTCGACCTTATTTACGTTTTGACAAATGGAGGTCCATCACATGCCAGTGAAGTGCCAAGTACAGAGATGATTACTCAGATATTTGGAAGAAGTAGATACGGACTTGGAAGTTCGATCGCTATGTTTATTATTTTCTTGTGCTTCTTCTTTGCAATTGTAATTAAGAAAGTATTTAAGACGGAGGAGGATTAATATGCGAGCACTAAAGAATACAATTATGTATATTTTATTGAGCCTATGGGCGTTAATCAACCTCTTCCCATTATATTGGATGCTCACATTTTCGCTCAAAAGTAATGATGAAATATTCGGAGCGAATATCATAGGACTTCCTAAAGATTGGCTATTTGAGAACTACCAAGAAGCGGTTGATGCAGGAAATATGGGACAGTATTTTCTCAACAGTTTGATTGTTACCTTCATCACAATTGTTATTACCATTGTTTTATCTCTCATGGCAACATACGCATTATCACGTATGAACTGGAAAGGTAGAAAAACGGTAAACGCGATTTTCATGTTGGGACTTACAGTTCCAATTCACGCGGCAATACTTCCTGTATTCCTCATACTCCGCGAGGCAAAAATGACTAACTCATATATTGCCCTCATCGTTCCATATACAGCATTTGCATTGGCGATGGCAATTATGATTTGTCAGAGTTTCATGGAAAATATTCCGCGAGAACTCGAAGAGGCTGCTTGTATTGACGGATGTAGTATTTATGGGATCTTCTTTAAGGTCATCATCCCTCTTATGAGACCAGCGTTGTCAACAATTGGAATATTTACATTCCTTCAGGCATGGAACGAGTTGATGTTTGCGGTAATATTTATCAGTGATTCGGATTATAGAACACTGTCTGTAGGTATCCAGACATTGTCAGGATCTTATACAACAAAGTGGGGACCAATTGGGGCGGCTCTCGTAATCGCAACATTCCCAACACTTATCATTTACTGTTTCATCAGTAAGAAGATTCAGTCAAGTTTGATGGCTGGAGCAATTAAAGGCTAAACTTTCAAATATATAGAATTAAATGAAGATGGGGGGATGTCGCACTTGTGTGACATCCCTTTTTAAATTGGGAAACGCATACCGCTGCAAATATAAATTTTTCTTTATATTTGCAGCTATTTTTTTACATTATCAAGTAAAAATATTCTGTTCACTTTGGTTAGGGAATTTGGTAATATATGTTATGGATGGTCATTGTACGCAACTGTATGTGTGATTGTTTATGCTGTGTGACTTTACAGTCTTATGCACAGTATGATAATATTAATGCTAGAATATTATTAAAGGTTGTGATTTTGGTGATCAAGCTAGCAAAGAATGTTTCCTCTATGAGTTTGAAGAGGAAATTGCAGATAATGTTCATCACGATGATGAGCGCGTGTATATTGTTTTGTTTTGCTCTTTTCTATGTCATCCTTGAGTCGAGGATGGAGACAAATTCTATAGAAAAAGATAAGAGTAATCGAGTTGCTATAACGAGAAATATAGACAATATAATTGGACAGATTAATACTGTCAGCAGGATGCTTCTGCTAAGAGATGAAGTTCTAAAGTTTCTCAAGTCTGAGAAGCCGGATGCAGCGCAGTATAGACGTACAATTAGGGATATTCATCATTTGCTGAATGCCGCAGAGGTATCGTGCAATGTAACACTATTTAGAACAGATAGAAAAAATGTTTCAACCGGACCGGGAATAACTTATATCGATACAGATATAATATTCGACACGGGCTGGTTAGATGATATAAGAGATAAAAAGGGTGCATATGTGATAAAGTCAGATAATTCTGGAGCATTTGCATCTAATATCGGAAGGGTGATCACTTTTTCGAGAGTGATAAATGATATTAACACCCAGAGAGAAATCGGAATTCTAGCCATCAATATTCCTTGTCATTTTCTGGAATCAAGCTACGAAGGGCTGGATGATGATTCAAGTAATTTTGCTATATATTCGGGAGACGGATATAGGATAAGTACCAACAATGTGGATATGTTCGAGCGGAATATTAAGCCGGGAGAGACGAAGAGCAAGATCGAAAAGAGCATATTTAGACAGGACGTGCTTAATATTGCCCCAATTGACAGTGGAGACTTTGTCTTGGCGTCAAGGTCGAAGGTTGAGATTGTCCAGGGGATGACGGAAGAGCTGTTACTGGTTGTTGGAGCGGTAATTCTCATTATGATTGTTTTCCTCGTTCTCATTAACGCTTATGTGTCGCGAAAAGTGATTACGCCGATTCACAAGCTCGTTGGGAGCATGCAAGAGATTGAGGATGGATGGCTCCACAGAGTCAGTATGGACATAAGCAATGACGAGATTGGCCAGCTGAAAAACAGCTACAATGCCATGTTGATTGAGATTAATCATCTTATAGATGAATTAATAAAAAAAGAAAAAAACCTCAGGGATGTCGAGCTAGAGACATTATTGTCTCAGATGAAACCGCATTTTCTCTACAATACCCTTGATATGATAAGATGCCTGGCGCTTGAGGGAGAAACAGATCAAGTATATGATTTGCTCGAGACGTTGGGAAGCTTTTATCGTAATTTCCTTAGCAAAGGAAGCGTAGACATCCCATTGAGGGAAGAAGTTCAGATAGTCAGAGACTATCTGAAACTTCAAAAAAACAGGTTTGGTGAAATACTCGAAGATGAGTATATAATAGATGAAACACTTGATAATATACGTGTTCCAAGACTGATGTTACAACCCCTGGTTGAGAATTCTATATACCATGGAATTCGCCCGAAGGGAGAGCCTGGGGTAATAACAATTAAAACATGCAGGGATGCGGAAAATCTCCTGGTATCTGTGAAAGATACAGGAATAGGTATTTCTGAAGAAAGGCGTGACCTCTTGGTCAAAGGTGATCTGAGTGGAAGCTTTGGATTTAGGGGTACCATAGATAGGATAAAGTATTATTACAAGAAAGAGGATGTTTTTGAGGTAAACTCAGTGGAAGGAGAATATTTTGAGGTTCTTCTGAAACTACCAATATCAGCGGAGTTTGAGACAACTAGTAAGAAAATAGAGGAATGATACATGTATAGAGTGATGATAGTTGATGACGAGAAGTCACTTCGAGCACTTTTGAGAAAATCCATTGATTGGGAAATGCTCGGATTTAATATTGTTGCGGAAGCAGCTAGTGGAGTTGAGGCAATTAATATAATTGATAAATACAGCCCTCATCTGATGTTTATCGATATCAGAATGCCATTTATGGATGGTATTGAGCTTGCCGGAATCATTAGAAAGCAGTATCCGCACATAAAGATAGTGATTTTGACGGCGTATGATGAGTTTGAATACGCGAGAAAGTGCGTCGAAATCGGTGTGACGAATTATCTTCTCAAACCGATTGCCAGGACGGACATATATAATACATGCTACAAGATAGCCGAGGAATTCAACCAGTTATATGATGAGGCTGGTGTGGATATAAATGCTAATGAAATAGTACCGGAGGAGTCGGAGTATACGCCAGATGATTACGATTCGGGGTATGATCCGAGAGTACTAAAGCAACAAAGACAGAAGATAGATATTGATAAAGTGCAGGAATTTATCAGAGATAATTCTGAAAATCCTGCATTGAATCTAACTTCGGTGGCTAGTACATTTGGATATAATCCAAGTTATCTAAGCCGAGTTTTCAAGGAAGATGCCGGAACCAATTTGTCGGACTATATAATGTCTTGCAGAATGGAAAAAGCGATGAAATGCGCCGAGAACTACGAACCGATGTATGTCACAGCCCAAAAGGTTGGAATACCGGATCCGGCATACTTCGGAAAATGTTTTAAAAAGTTTACCGGCAAGAGTTATACCGAGACGATGAAAAGTTTTAAGGAACAGCAATAATAAGCGAGATACAAAGGAGGAGTCAAGGTGGAAAAGAATATTTATGATAGTAAAGCCTATTCTTTTTTGAGCAATGCTTCACAGGTTATCATTTGTTCATTTTTGTGGTTTTTTACATCGATTCCACTGCTCACAGTAGGAGTATCGACGGCTGCTTTATACCAGACAATTAGTCAGGATATAAAGAAGGATAAGACTGGAATAGTAAAGTTGTACTTTATGCATTTCAAGGAAAATTTTCTGCCATCTATCGTGCCTAGTATCATATTTGCTCTGTATGCAGTAGTTATGGCCATGGAACTTAGCAATGCATGGCTTGGCAAGACGGAACATTTTCTACCGCCGTTTGTGTGGCTTATTATAGCAGTTTTGCTCACAACAGTGGGAATCCTAATGTATGCGTCTATAGCAAGGGCGAAAGCTGGTTTCTTTGCACACTTGGGCGCTGCATTTATCATTATCAGTAGTAATTTTAGAATTGCACTTGGAATAGTAATGTTGTTGACGATAAGTCTATTTTTGATTTATTTTGCACCGGGAATTGCATTCTTGCTTCCGGGATGTCTGATGTATATAATTTCTGGTTGGGTAGACAAACCACTGGAAAAAATATATAGCAAGGACGAATAAGCTTATAAGACATTACTGCTATCCACCACTTTCTTCCATACGGTAGCAGTAATAATTTTGAATATCCTTTCTCCCCGCCGCACCATACCGGCGGGGATCTTTTTGTTGGAAACGCATACTGCTGGTCTTACTCGCGGCGTTCGTAAGACAATAAACGCATATTGCTGGTCTTACTCACGTCGTTCGTAAGACAATTATTGTATAGTGAATGTACAGTAGATGAGTATGGAGGGGTAAGTGAAAAAATTGACGATTACGTTGGATGCAGGAGGCATCGCACAGTTATTGTGCGGTGCCTCCTGCTCTTTGAGAATATGAATTTCAATGAAATCGCGATATACTATAGTATATCAAGGTATAGCTGTTCTTGACAGAACAGCTATACTAAAAAAGGAACTAGATACATAATTCTTGCAGACATCAGGCGTTTTGATGTAAAAAGGGTCTTGTGATTTAGATGCAAATATTGAGTCAATATTAGTAGGAGTATTTTCCATAGGGGCAAGAGTATGTACAATGCTATAAAAATAATGAATAAAATCAACTGTGTAGGGAGGATGGAATGATGTCTAAATTTGCAATTGGATGTCCTAATTGTGGAAAGTATGTGGAAGCAAAGACTGGTTTTTTTGCTAAGAAAAAAATAAATTGTACATGTGGTAATGTTATTGATATACGAACAGATAATATGGCATCAAGAGAATGTTCTCATTGTGGGAATATGGTGCTTTACGATCAAGCAAAAGGTGAAAAAGCAAAATGTCCTGTGTGTAAAAATACATTGAACACTATTGCTGATAATCAGACATCAGTAGAGATTTCTTGCTATCAGTGTGGTGTGAAATTACTCGTTTCAAAGAGCGCTAGGCACTATATCTGCCCTGTTTGTGACTTTGACAATGATGTGAAAGAGAGAGTCATGTCGGTCAATATTAAAAAGGATGGCCTTGCAAGCATTATCAAATATGAAGGGGATAATTCCACTTTCATTTGGAAACATCCAGTCGAGGATTTTAACTATGGTTCACAATTGATTGTTCATGAATCACAGGAAGCAATTCTCTTTAAGGATGGACAGGCCCTAGATTTGTTTGGACCAGGTCGATATACCTTAGAATCTCAAAAGCTTCCTTTACTAGAAAAGGTATACCAGTTGCCTACGAACACGGAGGGGACATTTCATTCTGAAATCTATTTTATAAATAAGACTGTTCAAATGGCGATCAAATGGGGAACTCCAGATAAAGTACGTTTTATCGATCCTTTAACAATGACTCCATTAGAGATTGGTGCATCAGGAGAGATGAATATCACAGTTGAGAATTCTAGAAAGTTGCTGATTAAACTTGTTGGGACTATGCAGGGAATTTCATGGGAAGAAGATGCGGGATTCGCAAAATCGTTACAGTCTTCGTTTAGACCATTGATAACAAGTTCTGTTAAAACAAATCTTTCACAAGTAATCAAGGATAAGGTAATTGATTTATTGGAAATTGATTCTCATCTTGATGTTATTTCAGAAGAATTAAAAAAGAGAATTCTACCGGGCTTTGAGGATTATGGATTAACAATTCCGCAGTTTTATGTAACGAGCATTGTGCTTCCTGAGGAGGATCCGAATTTTAAAAGAATTCGTGATTTACACACTGTGAGCCTTCAAGCACAAGTGTTTCAGGCAGAGGCGACAGTTAAAATGGAAAAGGCGCATAGTGAAGCTGCATATAGAACGGCTGAAGAACAGAGCAAAGCAGAGATTGAAATGGCGTATAGAGAGGCAGAGATGCAAAGGCAGAAAACACAAACGGAGGTTACTAAGATGCAAGCTGAGCGTGAAGTCATTGCTGCAAAAGCTGCTATACAGGCAAAACGTATGGAGGGATTGACTGAAGCCGAAATTATGCATGCAAAAGGTTATGATCAGAAAGATGTTATGCAGACTGAAATTCAAAAAGCATACGCTGAGGCCATTGGAAATATAGGGCCGGATTCGGTTGCTGGTGGAACAGGTGGTTCAAACATTATGGGAGAAATGATGAATATGGGAATGGGAATGGCAGCAATGAATGCTATGGCGCCACAGTTTAATAATATGATGCAGGGCTTTAGTAATATAGGAGCTTCAAATAATACTAATATGACAGAACAAATGGAGTCTAACGAAAATATAGGTAGAGTTAATATGCAAAAAGGAGAAAATGTTTCAATTGTTGGGGATTCATGGAATTGTAGTTGCGGACAAATGGGTAATGTAGGGAATTTCTGCAGCAATTGTGGTGCGAAGAGAGGAGAGTAGATATGGGGAATACTAAAACAAAAGTTTATGCGGTCATAGGGATCATATTTATGATGTTTACTGTGCTTGCATTTGTCCCCCCTTTTCAAAAAGATGTTGTCTTTTTTGTGGCTTATATTTTTGGGATAATGGCAATCTTATACCAGATATATGTTTTTAAGATTTCATTTGGCAAATCGGATGAACCAAAAAGCTATTTTTATGGCTTCCCAATTGCAAGAGTTGGAGCATTTTTTTTGCTTTTGCAACTTGTAATGAGCTTGATTGAAATGTGTTTTGCAACGATTATTCCTGTGTGGATTGCAGTTATTATAAATATATTATTATTATCATTTGCCTTGATAGGATGCATCGCATCGGAAGTGATGCGAGATGAAATTACTCGTCAGGATATGAAGAATAAATCAGATGTAAGCAACTTGAGATTGTTACAGGCTAAATCAGCTTCCTTTGTATCAATTTGTAGAGATGAAGATGTTAAGAGGGCTCTTCAAAGTCTAACGGATGAATTAAAATACAGTGATCCGGTTACGTCTGAGGCCACGAAAGAGATAGAAACGAAATTGATTTCGTTAATGGATAATATTCAGGAAAGCCTCGAAGATGGAGATATAAAGTCTGTTGAAAATTTCTGTATGTTGACAAAGGCTTGCTTGGCAGAGAGAAACAAACTTTGTAAATATGAGAAATAGGTGAATTCATATGAAGATAACATTTTTGATGGGAGCAGGATGTGAGGGGAAAGGACAAATAGGCCTGTCATCCGGAGCAGAATTTCAAAAGGAAACATTATTAGCTAGAAGATCTAAGGAGCTAGCTAATATTTTAAATAATAACATGAGTCTAATCAATGGGATTTTTTTGACATGGAATTCTTATAGTGTGTTATATCAGACAATAATAAAAAAAGGATCACCGGATAATTTTGGATGGAGCGAAGAACATACAAAAATAGCTAATGAGTATTTGGATTATCGTAAAGATGAGAAAGTTGAAGATAAGGAATCAATATGTAATAGTTTTTTGAACATGTATAAAAAAGAGATTTACGATAAATTAAAAGATCACGATATTGCTGAAAAAGATTATGGTGAAGTTTTGAAATTCTTTTTAGAAAATGGATGCTTTTACTCTTTTGCAGACTCATTATTTAATTATTTGAGTGAACCTGAAAAGTATAAAAATGAGGTAAATAAAGTTGTTAAATTGTATTATTCAGCATTTGGATGTATGTTAAGTGATTTAGAAAGAATATGCGATTTTTCTTTAAAAAATGAAGATATGAAAGATTGTAGTCTGTCAGATAGGCGGAGGAGTTTTTGCAATCATATTGATGAATTGCAAAAGCAAATAGTTGACGAACTAAAAGCTTCTGGAAAGAAGCTATATTATAATACAATTCGAGAATTGTTTGGAAAAAGAATAAATGATTGTGTCAGTGTAGTAACAACAAATTATACCAATTTCTCAAAAGAGATTATAGGTTTGGAGGATAGTAATATATCTTATGTTCATGGAAAATTGGACTTATTTGAAAGCTTAAAAACCAAGCAAATAGGACAAATGGATGAATTTGAGGAAGATGATACAATTATTCCCTTTATATTTGTTCAAAGTGGAATTAAGCCTATAGTCAATGCGGAACAAATTAACGAATTATCAAAGGCAGTAAATATGCTAATAACAGCTGATTACGTGGTGGTTTTAGGATATGGTGTTAATTCGGATGATGAACATATTGTTAATATACTACGAAAGCGAATTAGAGAAAAAAAGAGAATTCTCTATTTTATTCATTGTGAATATGTAGATGAAGAGAAACAAAAACAATATATTAAACAAAAGAAAAAAGAGATTAATGAATTATTGTTTTGCGAGAATGATATGGTTGAATACTATTCTGACCAGTGTTTTGAGGAGATAGTAAAAAGAATAAAAGGTGAAAGTGAGGGCGAATTATGATTGCATTAAAATGTAAAATGTGTGGTGGTGAATTAAAAGTTACTGAAGATCAAAGCGTATGTGAATGTGAGTATTGTGGAAGTAAGCAAACAGTTCCAACTATAGATGACGAAAAGAAGATGAAGTTATATGACCGTGCCAATCGACTTCGTATGGCAAATGAATTTGATAAGGCTTCAGGAGTTTATGAAAGCATTATTGCAGAGTCAGACCTGGAGGCAGAAGCATATTGGGGGCTGTTACTGTGTAAGTACGGTATCGAATATGTAGATGATCCAGTTTCCGGTGCTAAGGTTCCGACTTGTCATCGCTCTTCTTTTGATTCAATTATGGAAGACTCGGATTTTGAAATGGTAATGGAGAATGCAGATAATATATCAAGAAACTTATATCGTGAACAGGCAAAACAGATAGAAGAAATTAGAAAAGGTATTATTGAAGTGTCGGGAAAAGAAGAACCTTATGATATATTTATCTGTTACAAAGAAACCGACGAAAATGGTGATAGAACCGTAGATAGTGTAATGGCGCAGAATGTGTATGATATGCTGACGGAAAAAGGATATCGTGTATTTTTTTCTCGTATCAGCTTAGAAGACAAGCTTGGCTGGGAATATGAGCCTTATATTTTTGCTGCACTTACATCTGCTAAAATTATGCTTGTTTTTGGAACATCCTATGACAATTACAACGCTGTATGGGTGAAAAACGAGTGGAGTCGTTATTTAAAATTGATGGTAAAGGATAAAGAAAAACATCTGATTCCATGTTTTAAAGGCACTGATGCATATGATATACCGAACGAGTTTAAGCATTTACAGGCGCAAGATATGGGAAAAGTAGGCGCGGATCAGGATTTGTTAAGAGGGATTGATAAGATACTAAAGCTAAATGGTGCAAAGTCGGGAGATATTAATGTTGAAGTATCACAGGCCCTGTCTGCCAATGCAGGAAGTAATATTAATTCATTATTGGAACGTGGATTTATTACCTTGGAGGATGGCGAATTTGATAAGGCAGATAATTTATTTGAGAGTGTATTAAATCAATCTCCTAAGTGCGCAGAAGCATATATGGGTAAAATATTGGCATATTGTAAATCAAAAAATATAACAGAACTTGTGAAACTTGCACTTAGAAGATTCTATGATTACCCACGTGATCGTTATCTTCTTGGGTCCGAAGAAGATAGCTGGTATCTTAGTCCGGATATTTTACATGATTATCATTTTATTCCGGACGACATCTGGAGCTTTGTATTGTCAAAACTAAATTGTGACGTTAAAGATATCATTCAAGAAAAATATATCCTTGCAAATCAATTTTCTGATAGTGATATCGATGCAGTTCATATTGCATTTGTAATCCCATATTTACCGTTATATTACTTTAATGAGAATTTTGATGGGAGTAAAGATTTCGTTGAAGCATTTTGTACTTTAAATGAAATGCTCAGAGCTTATTATGCAAGATTTAAGGAATATGCAACAGATGAGCAAAAAACAGAAATATTGCTGAAAGAAAAAGAGCGTTATGATGAGATAAGGAAAGAATATTCTAAAGAAGGCTTGGAAGATATTTTAGAGATTGCAAACGAATATGTAAAAGAAAGATTAGGCGATGAGTATAATCAGATTGAAAAAAAATACCAGGAAGATTTAAAGATTTGGGAAGAAACTGAAGAAAAAAAGCAATTAGCTTATGAGAATGAATGTTGTGATATTAGAGAAAATTGGCCGGCTATACGTATTGAAAGACAAAATGCTTGGAAAACAGAGTGTGAGAGATTAACAGCAGAATATAACCAAAAAAAGGCAGAGTATGATATTGAGAGGAATCGTGTCGATGCGCATAACAAAGATGTGCAAAATGCTTTTAAGCATGCAAAAGATGCTTATGACAATGAGATTAATAAAATAGACTTGAAAATTGATGGCTTACGAGAAGAAATTGCAGGACTTAGTTTGTTAAAAATAAAGAAAAAGAATGCATTAAAAAAGGATATAGATGTTTTAGAATCAAAAAAGAAAGCTATGCTTCCACCAGTATTAAATTCGTATGGAAAGCTGATGGCGTTACCAAGCGAGTTAGAGCCATTGAAGTTACCACCACGTCCTATAGATTCAGAGGAACCAATTTATCCTGAAAGGCCTATAAGATCGTATAAACCTAAAAGAGAAGATGTTTTAACAGATGTGAATGGAATAGCCGTATTAGCTGGTGTTATGAATGACAGAGGATACCGTGGTTGGAGATTATTTCTATCTTCACAATATCTATTTCTATCTGAGAAAACTATTCTGTTTGGTAAGGATCCGGGTGGGAACCCAATTGAGTGGATAGTTCTTCAAAATAGGGGAAATGAGATGCTTGTTTTTTCAAAAAATATAATTGATTATAGGCCTTATAATCCAGGAAAATTATCAAGGGATATTAAGTGGGAGAATTGTGATTTGCGAAGATATTTAAATAGTGATTTTATAAATGATACATTTTCTAAAGAGGAACAAGCAAAAATAAAAGAAGTAAGTTTACAAAGTTCCGGTACATTTGATAAAGTATTCTGCTTAAACGAAAGTGAGGTACATGAATTTTTGCATGATGAAAGATTTCTACATTATGCCTATCCGACACAATATGTAAAAGAAAAATTCTTTCCAGATTTTCCAGCGGGCTTCGTGGAATTAGAATCACTGGGATGTGAAGGCAGCATTGCTGGAGAGCCTAGATTATGTACGGGAGACTGGTGGTTAAGAGAGGAAAAGTATCTGAAAGCCGATGCATGGTGCACATGGAGCCAGGGCGATGAAATAAACCGTCTTTATCAAAGTGCGGTGGCTGGCGTACGCCCTGCTTTATGGATTAAGCTAGATTCTTAGAGTTTCCGAGTCTGTAAAATAGAGTCTGTGAAATTTTCTCTGTAAATCATGATTTTGGGGAGGAATGTCAGCACTAGATAAGTATAATAAAACAGGAAGAGGCCAACCAGAGAGAGACTTCAATGCGCAGGCATTGCGTCTCGAGTCGGTTGGACTCTTCCTGTTTTTAGACTGTCTTAGTGCGACAGCCCCATTTTTTACTTTACAATTACATTCTTAGTATACCACAGTCCCTTATACTTTACTTGAACTTTGAACTTGTCCCACTTAGCTAGCTTCCTTCGGGTCTTGATTTGGACGGTTCCTTTTTTGTTTTTGGATTTAGCTATGTTTATAAGTTTGGCTCCTTTTTTGGACTTTCCTTTGAGGAAAAGTTTCTTGGAGGAGGTGAGCTTAACTGTGGCTTTTTTAACGGTTTTGATTGTTATTTTTTTTCTTCCCTTTTTAGCGGTAACTTTGAGCTTGATTGACTTTGTGATTGTGCTATACTCTTGGGTATCTGTGTTATCTACCTTTTGGTCGTCCACGACTGGTTTTGTTGTGTCTGTCTTATCTGTGTTGGTTGAATTGTCAGTCTGGATTGGGGTAGAAACCGGAGCATCGGAGCTTTCATCCACATCCGGGTCATCGCTAATTGAGGATATGTCTAGCACATCATCTCCCTGTGGTTGTGACACAGGAGTATAGTCAACATCAGGCTCATTTTTCCATGCATCAGCATCAAATGCCTCAAGTCTAAAGGCGGATTTATTAGTTGATGCTGAGGTGGCTGATGTACCTGCAGTATAATTTACTATACCATCCTTGAATTGAATTCCGAAAATCTTTCCTGATATATTAGGTGTTACAACTGTCTTGGTTGTGTAAGTTGGTGAGGTAACGTCAATACACTTGATTGAAGTTGGTGTGTTATAGAAAAGATAGTTGTCATATCCAACAAGTCCGGAGTAGTTGGATGTATAGTAGGTTGTATTGGTGATATACCATTTATTCTTAGATCCGTTTAAATCTTTGACCTTGACTCTGGATCCGGTTTTTGGATTCCAGGTATAGATTCCGATATTGTCTCCCTCAGTTCTGTAGTAGAACCACTCATTGTTGATATAGACAAATGGTGCGCGAGAGTTTTCCCAAAAACTATTATCAAAAGCTGTTGAAGTACATTTGTACATAGCTTCCCAGCCGTAGTGAACGCTAGATGCTTCCATGGCTTCATCGCTTAGGAGGAAGAAGTCATGCTTTGCAGCTCCCAACATATCCGGAACAGGATCATCGTAAGTGAGATCAACGTGGTACCATGAGGAACCAAGCTTGATTTCATTCCAGATGTGATTCATAGAGGCGCTGGAAACGGCTCTTGACTCTATGCCAAGCTTCTCCATGATATAAGTAAATGCGAGTGTATAACCCTGACAAACTGCAGTACCATCTACCAGCAAGCTATATGCATCGCTCTTTTCATGTGTTGTATCATATGAACTCTGGGAAATAATATAATCGTGAACAAATAGTGCTTTTTCCATGTCAGACCAGCTTGGGTCCACCATATCGATGATCGAATCAACACGGTAGTTGAATTTTTTCCGCATTTCACTAACCTTCGTCTCTGAGTAGAGATACTCAGGAACGTAGGAAATAACCGTGCTTGTTTTTGAGTTTTGATAAGTGCTCACGTGTGTGCCCACATAGAATAGGTCTGGGCAGTGATTAATGACATTCTGAAGCGCTTTAAAGAAATCGGAGTATGAGATATTATAATCCGAAGTATCAATAGAAGTTTCCATTCTTAAAAGGCGCTCGTAAAGAAACTGCTCAAAATCTGTGCGCTCTGACAGATATGTTTTCAGAGAGGAGGAAACAGAGATAATTCCCCCGGTCTGGAGCAGATTAGCATTATCCTCAACGCGCTTTGTAGCGGCGGAGGAGAATGAAGTATTACCGATTGTGCCTATAGCAAAGGCAAAGATTACAGCATTAGCTACGAATCTTATTCGGTTTTTATTTGCGCAAATCCTTTTGCGTTCTTTTACCACATTAAAAAATCCGTTTTTCATAGGCATCCATCCTTTTTTAGCTTTGCAAAACAGCTACCAAGCTAGGAATTAATTGTTTCTTCCTTGAAACCAATCCCTTTAAACGAATATCCTTCGGGTTTCCGTGAAGTTGGAATGCTTCGAGTGCAACTTCTCGCGCCTTGTCTCCAAAACAAAGCAACTCAGTGGATTCCTTCACGATATTTGTTAACATAACGTATACATAGTCTACATTTAGTGTACCAAGATTCTGCGTTAGGTAAGGTGATATCTTATCGCGAATCTCGCCAAGTTCGATGCTGTTCATCGAATTAATCTGACTTACGATAAATGACTTGTCTCCCACATCAAACTTCTTTCGGTCCTGATTGAAAATCTCTTCAGGTTCCTTGGAGCTCAAGTCGCTTCCCGCTGCGAACATGTCAACTGAGAATTCTTCAATCTCCACGCCGCTAATCTCTGATAGAGTCTCTGCAGCATCCCTGTCATAGGAGGTGCAGGTAGGTGAGCGGAACATGAGAGTGTCACTGAGAATAGCTGCCAATAGAAGTCCGGCAATGTTCTTCGGAATGTCAACGCCATACTCGTTGTACATCTGGAAAATAATCGTCGCCGTGCATCCCACTGGTTGGTTTCTAAATAACACAGGTTCGAGAGTCTCAAGAGTTCCTATTCTATGATGGTCTATAATCTCCATGATGTCAGCGAACTCGATGCCATCAACGGCTTGACTTGTTTCGTTGTGATCTACGAGAATCAGCTTTTTCTTTCGGAGATTGATGAGATTACGTCTCGAAATCATACCGACGTACTTTCCATCTTCATCTAGAATAGGGAAATCGCGATATCTCTTCTTTCCCATAATTCCTCTAATATCTTCAGTTTTATCTGTCAGATTAAATGTCGTGAGCCTCTCCTTTTTCATAAAGTGCTCAATCGGCATACTTTGGTTGATCATTCTCGCTGCTGTGAATGTGTCATATGGTGTGACGATAATGCTGCATCCGTGTTCTACGGCTAACTTGCATATTGTCAGTGACACGGGAGCATCCATACAAACTATAATACAAGCGGCTCCCATCTCTATGGCACAAAGCTGCGATTCGTATCTGTTACCAAGAATCACCATATCTCCGTCGTGAATATGCTCTTCCATAACATCCGGATTGGCTGCGGCTATAAGTACCTCGCCATTCTCGTAAAATGCATTCTCATCACCGACGATCATCTTGGCTTCAAGCGTCTCCAGGACATTCTTATAAGAAGTTCCTGCAGTTGAGAGAATTCTGTTATCGTATACGTCCATGTAAGCTGTTGCAATATCTCCGATTGTAATTAGTCCCTCTAGTTCACGATCCCTTGACGTGATCGGAAGTGTAACAACATCGTACTCCTTCATCATGTTCCATGCCTTTTTCAAAGAAATATCTCCTGACACTCCTTTGGTTTCTCTAATCTCGATATCTGACACTTCTGTCATAACATCCTCGACATATAGAGGAGCATGAGTCTGAAAGTACTTTAATACATATTGCGTTTCTTGATTGAGCTGTCCAGCTCTTGCCGGTATAAATTCCCTAACCATATTGCTATACTTGCCAATTGTATTGCAAAGATTGGCATATGCTATTGCTGAACAGATTGAATCTGTGTCGGGGTTCTTGTGCCCCATCACGTAAACATTGACTTTTCTCTCTAAATTCATAAACTACACCTGATGCTTGAAATTTTAAAACTTTTTAATATTTTACCACCTGAGAAGTGTTTTGTAAAGAAAAAAACCATAAAAAAACAATAAAATGATTAGACATATTATGGCGAGACATGAAGCGGGAAATTTATAGCTGATTGACTGAAAAAATGAACTGTGATATAGTGATAATTAGGGAGAAAAGCACCATTTTTAAGGAGAGAAGAAGATGGATTTTTTGAGAAAAATGTTCGCACTTGCATTGGCTGTGGCGATGTGTGTTAGTTGTGGCTCCGAATATTTGTCTGTGGCGGAAGCTGCAGTAACTGAAGTGCCAATTGGCGTGGTGGATGAAGAGCCGGATGGAGATTATTTGTCGGACTATTATGTTTACGAAGGGGGATATCTTGAGTTTCAGTCAAGCAAGGGACCATATTATATGATAGACTATATCAATGGCAAAATCTTGGAATGTTCCAGCCCTGCGGAGTTAAAGGCCTGTCAGCTGTCTGAGGACGGAAAGACGTTGGTCGTGACGGTAAATGGCGTTCAGTTGCCGGTAGATAGCACATATACTTTCGATGTGAGTAGAATTGGGCATAGATACTATTATTTTGACGTTATGGAGACGTATTCGGTAGATAAGTATGGTGAGCTTAGTTTTGATACCAAATTTGGTCCTGTTTACTTCATCAATTATATAGAAGGAAAGGTTCTCAGTACAACCGGTGGAGATGCCGCAATCAAGGATATAAAGCTCTCTGAGGATGGCAAGACTCTTGAGCTTACGGTTTGGTCTGATGAGAGACCGGAAGATACTAAGTATGTATTTGATTTGAGCAGGCTAGAGAAAAAGGATTTGGTGGAAAAGTACAAGGTTTACTCGGATGGAATCATAGAATTCCGGTGCAGCAAGAGCCCGAGGTATCTCATTGATTATGTAAATGGTCGGATATTGGAGTGCGATAGCAGTGGCACACCGGTCATGAAAAAATGTCAGATTTCAGAAGATGGAAGTAGCTTGGAGCTTCTTCTATACTGTGATCAGGTTCCGATGGACAGAAAATTTGTATTTGACTTGACAAGTAATAATGCAGGAAGGCCGTATTTTGAGGGGAATGCCAGTTTTGCACCAACTGTGGCACCAACTAAGGCGCCGACTGCGGCACCAACTGAGGAGCCGACTGCGGAGCCGACTGTGGCACCAACGACAGAGCCAACAGTAGTACCAACTGAGGAGCCGACTGCAGAGCCAACTATAGAGCCAACTTTGGCACCGACAATTGCCCCGACAGAGGCGCCTGTGTCGATGATGAGGATTGTGTCAACAGAAGCCCCTACGGAAGCGCCCGCAGAGATATCTGCAGAGACGCCAACGGAGGTACCGACGTCTACGCCGGCAGCAGTTGCGACGAACACTCCCAAGTTTGTGCTTTTGGGAAATCAGTTAAAGGTACAGAAAACGTCTAAAAACCATGTGGCAAATACCGCTGATGAGGTGGAGATTAAGTCGGCAAAAAACAGCTCCGGTGAAGTGGTGCTGAAGTGGAATGAGAAGGAAACAGAAAATAAGAAAGTTTATGTATACAGATCGACTCATAAAAATGGCAAGTATAAGAAAGTCGGCACAATCAACGGCGGTGTTTTCAGGGATAAACGTGCAGAGGGAGGAAGAGCTTACTATTACAAGATACGCATAAAGGGGCAAAAGGAGTACAGTATACCTGTAAAGGTGAATGTAAAGGTGCGAAAACCTAAAATTGCAATTAAGCACCGCAAATCACTGAAAAATGTGAGATATCTTGAGATTAACGCGAAGCGTTGGGATGGAAATAGGATTTGTATTTATGTCAAAAAAGGCAAGTCCAAATACAGGAAAGTTAAGCTGAAAAGCAGCGTTATCAATAAGAATAAACATATTTATAATTTGGCATATAATAGAAGTGGTATAAAGGCAACATTGATGATTTATACAATTCAAAAAAGCGGCGGGAAGAATATTGAGAGTCCCAAAGTGTACAAGAAAGTAGTGCTTTAGGACACGGTTTTACGGCGCATATGGTGGTGAAGATATGAGCAGTTTGTGTGACGGAAGATATAAGATTGAGAAAACTATAGGTCACGGCGGTTTTGGCACGATTTACAAGGCGCTTGATACTAAGGTTGAGGTAGCTGTTGCGATTAAGGAGATTAGCTATCGAACCGAATCAGAGCGCCAGGGAGTTGTCAGAGAAGCCAAGATGGCAGCTGGTTTTTTTGACTTGGACGGCATTGCCACCGCTAGGGATTTTTTTGAGGAGGACGGCAAAGCATATATTGTAACAGAATATGTCAAGGGCATTAGTATTAGTCAGTATATTGCCGAGAAAGGTCGTATTCCCGGAGCGGACGCTTTGAAAATGGTCCGCCCGATCATAGAGTCACTTGCCAAGGTTCACAAGAGAGGGATTATTCATAGAGATATTAGTGCCGACAATGTTATGATAACCGGGGACGGGAAGTTAAAGCTGATAGATTTTGGGGCT
Organism: Eubacterium xylanophilum ATCC 35991; assembly: GCF_000518685.1. Taxonomy (GTDB): domain Bacteria; phylum Bacillota; class Clostridia; order Lachnospirales; family Lachnospiraceae; genus Eubacterium_F; species Eubacterium_F xylanophilum. Next base: position 43,163 of record NZ_KI912474.1, read on the forward strand.
GCAAAGTCCCTTGAGAAGGCGCAGAATGGCAACAATACCGTTGTATTTAAGAGGGGATATGCGCCGGTTGAGCAGTACCGAGAGAATGCCAAACAGGGAACCTGGACAGATGTATACTCTTTATGTGCCACTATTTACTACATGGTTTCGGGAATAATTCCAGAGGATGCTCTGGAGCGAGTATTTAATGACAAATTAATTGATTTGGAAAAGGTACAGGGGATAGGGCTCTCTTCGAATCAGAAAAAGACTATAATGGCGGGGATGAGGCTTGAGCCGGAGGAGCGTCTTCAGACAATGGAAGCGCTTTATGAAAGCTTATATAATCAGATTCCGACAGATTGTGAGTACCCTGAGATTTATACTACTAAGACAGAGACAAATCTTCCGGAGGGAAAACAGTCTACGGAAGAGTTGAGAGCCGAGATAGATAGTTTTTTTGGTGAAAAAAAACGCAAAGGGGGAGCTGGCAAGATAGTTGTAGGGATTTTGGGTATAGTTTTGTTGTTGGGGATTATATATGTCATATTTGGCAGAGGTAATGCCAATTACTCTGGCGACTCTATACCAAGGGCAGTGGTAACTGCGGTGCCACAGCCAAGCGAGGAGTCCGAAACTGTGGCATCGATTGCGCCTACGGAAACTCCGAGAGCAACTGAGAAACCGGCAAAGAAAATTACCAAACCCCGAGCGACCAAAAAGCCTAAGAAAGCTGAGAAAACAAAAGCTCGCGTCAAGAAGAAAAGAGAAGTATCGGTGGCAACGGCGGCACCAAAAGTCACAAGGGAGACGCCTAAGCCGAGAGTAAACTCTAAGAAAAGAGACAATGTGAGACTTGATGGGAGTTTGTAGTAATTCGGAGAATGGTGAGAGATGAATAGAGAGTATGAAGATATAAAGAATGAATTTCACAGGAAATTTTCGGATTATTTTATAAGAGAATACTTTGGAGTTTCGGAACCGAAAAAGCTAAATGATGCAGAGATTGACAGGTACTGCAATGCAACGATAAAGGCATTGGGGGATGCGGAAGTTGCCAGTGTAAGCACAATAAAAAAGTGGTTTGGTATAAAGGGAAGTGGGAAGCCTGCCAGACGACATTTGTTTAGAATGGCATTTGTCCTTGGCTTTGACGGAGAGAAGCTAGAGGAATTCCTTGTTTATGGGATATCAGAACCAGGAATTCAGCTCAATGATTACAGGGAGATCATGGCGCTATACTGCTTGGACAATGGTCTGAGTTATTACGAGTATGAAGAGATGATTGAGTTTTTTGAGATGAAGTATGACATGTCGGTGGAGTTTAGTCAGGACACTCATACGGCGAGAATCAAGAAACAGTATCAGGAGGCCAAGAACAAGGATAAAAAGGAATTTTTGCTGTGGATGTGTAGCAACATGGCGATGTTTAAGGGATATAGCAAGGTGACGTATAATTGCTTTGTGAATTTGATGGATAGGGTTTATGAGTGTATTCGTGAGAATATTTACGAGCAGATGATCAGAGAACTTAGACTTGTGGGATTTGATGAGTGGGTTCATGAAAATCAAGTTGACGAGGGAGAATATGGGAGTGAGATTATTCGATTTGTCAAGAACAAGCTGAGAACCAAGGAGTTTGAAAATAGCGAGCGAGCGGAGATATTGCGCGAGTGTCGCAAGTATGCCAATATTGTCTATTCTCCCAAGACGCAGGTGAGTACGTTGATCCGGGAACTGATACCGGATCGAGAAGACATGACGGGAGAAAGTGAGGCATATGTGGAGAAGCTGGGTCTTGAAATGTCCAAATTCAGCTCGACCTACATATCCAATATTATACATATTTCCGATCAAAAGGTTGACGAGATGGAGATAATAAAGCAGATGCACGAGGCACGGGGAAAAGAGCGGGATGAGCTCAGAAAGAAGCTACAGCTCAAGAGGAAGCGAATGGGATTTGTGCAGCGCCGAGATATCATTATTCCTGCCCATTATATCTCCCAGTGCGAGTATTTGAGGGAAAGTGGAGACAGAGGGTATGATGGACAGGAGGCGAAGGAGTACTTTGTGAACTTTGTCAATAAGTACCTAGATATCTGCGGCATGCGAGAGATAGATCCTCGTTATGAGTTTGATTATATGGTTCTTGAGTGTTTCAAGCGAGATGATTTTGTATTTTTTACGGAACTTTTTGACGCGTGAGCACATGTATAAAGCGAGAAAAGTGACGGAACATTTTTCTGAAAAAAGTAAAAATATTCGGTTCAATGTATGCTTATAATAAGGCAAGAAAGGGCGAAATTAAGCAATGGATAATATTAATGCCATGCTATGTCGAGGCATTTTGATAGTATTGTTGTTTGTAAGGGCCCATTAGTTTAAAATATTACAGTTATTTATGAGGAGAATTGTATACATTGAACGAAGCAGCGAGAGTACTTTCCCTGTATATTGAATTACAGGAAGGTAAAAGGGTAAAGAAACAAGAGTATTGTAATAGGATGAATTGTTCTACAAGGACATTCGATAGGGACATATGCGTCATAAGGAATACTTTACATGAGTGCTTTATTCCATTGGAGTTGACGTATGATAATATTAACAAAGAATATTTTATAAAAAAGATAAGTATCGAAGGCTAGCCAATGTGGCTGGCCTTTTTTGCTGATTGATAAAACTTGCCTTGTATGGTATAATGTAACATTAGGGGAGAAGGCCCCTGAGTAGATGTTATGTGAAAGGAATAGAAATATGTACGATTATTTGGTTGTGGGAGCCGGCCTATATGGCGCGATTTTTGCAAGAGAAGCTGCAGATAAGGGAAAGAAAGTCCTAGTTATTGACAAGAGGCCCAATGTCGGTGGGAATATTTATACGGAGAAGATTGAGGGCATAAATGTGCATAAGTACGGGGCCCATATCTTCCACACAAATAACAGGGAAGTGTGGGATTATGTAAATAGATATGCGGAGTTCAATCGATTTACCAACAGCCCGGTGGCTAATTACAAGGGTGAGATTTACTCGCTACCTTTTAATATGTATACATTTAATAAGATGTGGGATGTGGCTACGCCAGAGGAGGCTGAGGCTATCATCGCCAAGCAGCGTGAGGAGATTGACCATGAGCCAACTAATCTCGAGGAGCAGGCGATTTCTTTGGTGGGGCGCGACATCTATGAGAAATTGATTAAAGGATATACGGAGAAGCAGTGGGGAAGGGATTGTAAGGACCTTCCGGCATTTATCATCAAGCGTCTTCCGGTTCGCTTGACCTATGATAACAATTACTTTAATGCAAAGTATCAGGGAATCCCAATCGGTGGATATACGAGGATGATTGAAAATATTCTGAAGGGGATAGAGGTGGAAACTGAGGTGGACTTCTTGGAAAATAGAGAACACTACAGCTCTATCGCAGAGAATATAGTATATACGGGAGCGATTGACGCCTACTTTGATTACAAATTGGGGACTCTCGAGTACAGGTCGGTCAGATTTGAAAATGAGACATATGACAAGCCAAGTTTTCAGGGAAATGCGGCGGTGAATTATACAGATAGAGAGACTCCTTGGACGAGAATAATTGAGCACAAGTGGTTTGAGTTTGGTAAGGACGAGGAGGGGAACGACCTTCCGAAGACCATTATCAGCAGAGAGTTTTCATCGGAGTGGAAGCCGGGAGATGAACCATATTATCCGGTGAATGATGAGAAGAATTCGAGCCTGTATGGAGAGTACAAAAAGCTGGCAGATGCCGAAGAAAAGGTTATCTTCGGGGGAAGGCTGGGAGAGTATAAGTACTATGATATGGATACAACTATAGAATCTGTTTTGGCTAAGTGCAGAGAGGTTCTATGATTTGATATAGGAGGAACGAGATGTCATTGTTAAAAGTTGACAACTTAACATTGGGTTATTCTTCTAGGATTGTTGCGGAAAATATCAGCTTTTCTGTCGAAGAGGGAGATTATCTCTGCGTGGTTGGAGAGAATGGCTCCGGAAAGTCAACTCTTATGAAGACATTGCTTGGGTTGCAGGAGCCCATAAGTGGAGAGATCCAAGTGGGAGACGGGCTGAAGCGGAATGAGATTGGCTATTTGCCACAGCAAACCGTGGTTCAGAGAGATTTTCCGGCATCGGTGCAAGAGGTGGTTCAATCCGGATGTCAGGCGAGAATGGGCATCAGACCATTTTACAATAGAGAAGAAAAAAAGATGGTCAGAGAGGCCATGGAGAAGCTGGGGATCCTCGACATAGCGGGAAAGAGTTACAGGCATTTGTCCGGAGGACAGCAGCAGAGGGTGCTTCTTGCGAGGGCGCTATGTGCTACCAGGAGGATACTTCTTTTAGACGAACCGGTATCAGGACTTGATCCCAAGGTGACTATGGAGATGTATGAAATCATCAAGACGCTGAATGACGAGGGTGTCACCATAATTATGATTAGTCATGATATTGAGGCGGCCGTGAAATATGCGAGCAACATTCTTCATGTGGGAAATCGCGTGTTCTTCGGAACGAAGGAAGACTATAGAAACAGTGAGATTGGAAGGTACTTTCTCGAGGGTGTGAACCAGGATGGAGGTGCGGAAGATGTGGGATAAGATTGTAGAGTATTTGCAGTTTCCGCCCGTTCAGAGAGCGCTTATCGTGGGCATTTTGATAGCGCTTTGTGCGTCGCTTTTGGGCGTGACGCTGGTTCTCAAGAGGCTGTCATTTATCGGAGATGGACTGTCTCATGTGGCTTTTGGAGCATTGGCCATTGCCAGTGTGCTGAAAGTGACTAACAATATGTTGATAATTATGCCCGTGACGGTTCTCGCGGCTGTGCTTTTGCTGAGACCCGGTCAAAATACTAAGATAAAGGGTGATGCGGCAATTGCCATGTTGTCCGTCAGTGCATTGGCATTTGGATATTTGCTTATGAATATTTTCTCCACATCGTCGAACCTAGGGGGAGATGTGTGTTCTACTCTGTTTGGCTCATCGGCGATTCTGACGCTGAGCGATATTGATGTGGGGATTTGTATATCATTTTCGGTTGTGGTGATTATCGCTTTTGTCTTGTTTTACAACAAGATTTTTGCCATCACCTTTGATGAGAACTTCTCGAAAGCATCAGGAGTAAAGACGGGGAGTTACAATCTGCTATTGGCAGTGATAATTGCGGTTATCATTGTCTTGGCCATGAACCTGGTTGGATCACTTCTGATATCGGCCTTGATTATATTCCCGGCGCTCTCGGCCATGAGAATATTTAACAGCTTTAAGAGAGTTACGATTTGTTCGGGGATCTTCGCCATTATATGCGCATTGGTGGGGATGTTTATCTCTATCATAGCAGGAACACCTGTCGGTTCTACTATAGTGGCGGCAAATGTAGGAATATTCGTTGTTTGTAGTTTGATTAGGTTAGTGAAGAGATAGTCTGAGTGATGTGCCCTACAGACTAGAGATTTGAGGAGAATAGACATGGATATAATGTCGATATTAAAGCTATTAGGCGGAATTGGAATGTTTTTATACGGTATGAATCTCCTAGATTCATCCATAGGTAAATTTGCGGGAGGAGCTCTTGAGAGACGACTTGAGAGAGTGACGACAGATAAGAAAAAAAGAATGAATCCCATAAAGGGATGGGGGCTTGGAATGGGCGTGACAGCTGTGGTTCAGAGCTCGGCGGCTACGACGATTATGCTGGTTGGATTTATCAATGCGGGTATCATGAAGGTGGCTCAGGCTCTCCCGGCTGTATTTGGTGCTAATGTTGGAAGTACTATGACAGCCCAGATTCTGCGTCTTGGAGACGTGGGTGATGGAAGTATTGCTGCGGAGTTGGTTAGCCCGATTGCCATTGCGCCATTGCTTGCGGGTATCGGAGCATTTATCATTCTCTTCATCAAGAGCGACAAGATGAAGAATATAGCGGGTGTGCTAGTGGGGCTCGGTTTGCTGTTTTACGGAATGCTCCTCATGGAAGAGGTTTTTGAGATGCTTCGCGACATCCAACAATTTCGCGTGTTTGTCGACTATCTGAGAAATCCTATTCTTGGCGTAGTTTTGGGAATAATCGTGACTATCCTGCTTCAGAGTTCAACGGCGTCAGTGGGTGTTTTGCAGGCGCTTACGGTTACGGGAATTATAAGCTATTCGGTAGCTATTCCCATCATAATCGGTGAAAATCTTGGAAAATGTTCCGCCACATTTATTAGAAGTATTGGTTCGAACAGGAATTCCAAGAGATTAGTTGTGGGACATCTTCTCTTTAACTTGGCGGGAGCGGTGATATTCTCAGCTATTATCTTGATTCTCAATAATACGGTTGGACTTGCATTTATGAGCGATATCACAAACAGAGGAAGCATAGCGACAGTTCACTTGTTGTTCAACCTCATTGCCAGTTTGGTATTGATTCCTTTCTCGGAGACCATCGCGAAGTTCACAGAGAAAATAGTCGGCGGAGTGGACAAGAAGTCAGATGGCGAGTTTGTTGCGCTTGATGACATGCTTCTTAATACACCGACAGTTGCGCTAGAGCAGTGTCGCGAGGTGATGGGAAGGATGAGCGATGCCATTATCGCCAACTACGAGCTGGCAGTCGGACTCATATATGAGTATGATGAAAGCAAGATGGAGATGTTGGAGGAAAATGAGAGTTTTATAGATCAGTGCGAGACGGCTTTGTCTGCATATGTTATTCGAATCGATCGCAAGAGACTTACCCATGAGAATAAGCTCCTTATGCATGAGATACTGAATTCTATCGGAGATTTCGAGCGAATGGGCGACTACTGTATGAATATAGCATATGTTGCCAAGGAGAAGAATGAGCAGGGAATCAGCTTTTCTAAGGGCGGACACGATGAGGTCGGAGTTATTATATCTGCAGTGGAATATGTATTAGAGACTACGATGAGTGCTTTCAGAGATGAAGATATGGCTATTGCCACGAGGGTAGAGCCGCTGTATGATGCAGTAAATGACCTGAAGGAAGTCATCAAGGAGCGCCATATAGAGCGTCTTCAGGAGGGTATCTGTAGTAGTGAGGGCGGTGTTTCGCTCTTTGATATGATTAATAGTTTTGAGAGAATCTCAGCACATGCTGCCAATGTATCCCTTCATGTCATCAAAAAAGCCAAAGATGACAGCTCGTTTGACGAGATGCACGGCCATGCCACAGATAATCATAGTGATGAGTATAAGGCACTTTACCGCTATTATGCAAGTAAGTATATCGATCCGGTGGTTAGTGTTTCGGCTATCTCCGGACATGGTGGATCGAAGAGAGAAAAGGAGAAAAACTCCAAGAAAAAGAAGAAATCTAAGTAGTATTTTGCAACCAATTATATGCCAATTATGTTCCTGACAACGCCGAAAATGAGCAGGATGATGACGGCAACTAACATGATTATTTTGTCGAATTTGGTCTCTCCTAGCTCGCCGGTGCGTATGTAGATTATGATTTTTCGTATGACAAATGGAACGGCAATCAAACAGATGATAAATACAACCGGATTGTCAAGAAAAGCCTGGTGGAAATCAAAGTGGAGTGTACTGTGAACCATATGCGTCATTCCACAACCGGGGCACTTGAGTCCGGTTATCTTTTTAAACATGCAGGGGATGTAGAATCCCGTGATAGATGCAATCTTATAATATAGCAATAAAAAAAAGAGCAAAGACAGGTTAAAAATAATAACTTGTAATGCTCTTTTTTTCATCATAAAACTCCTTTTACGTAAGAAGCGTAATTATGCACGCTTGTTAATCTCATTCTGAATCAAGCAGTAGTCAACGATTGCCAACTCGAAGATTGCAAGGATGAGGTAGAGAATTGCATTGTTTCCACCTGCTGAACCTTCGCTCTCCTGAAGCTCGTCGATTCTCTTACCTACAGAATACAACCAGTACCAACCATAGATACCACATGTTACGATAGTAAGCAAGATTACTGTTACTCCTCCTGGACCGTCGCATCCTGTCATTGTATTACTCTCTTCTACGAGGCAATACATCCAGTAGATACCGTAAATACCACATGTTACAATACTTAGTATTACACATACCGCAATGTTTCTTTCCTTCATATTACGAAGACCTCCTATACTTTTTTGGGTGCCAACGAATGGACATAAATATAGCATAAAAACTATGTTTACAAATCATTCCATCACACCTCACATCTAACTAAAATTATATATGATAAGGGGGAAAGTGTCAAGAAAAATAAGGCTCGTTTTGCCCCCAGCTTTACATTTTTTGCGGTTTGTGTTAAAATGTATTGACAGTTTGTTGTTAAGCTAGATGTAAAAGGAAGGAAGAAAAAAAATGAGAGATAAAATCGTAACATTATTGATAGTGGCACTTGCGCTTTCTAGCATATATGTGCCCGGAAATTTAAAAGCGGAACAAATTCCCACAATAGGACAGAGTGGTTTGAATTCTGAGACCCCATCAGTAGAGAGTCCGGATGCTAGTATTGTTCCCGGTTCAGCTACTCCGGCAGTGTCCCCAATTGTGACACCAAGTAAGAGATTAGTTGTCAAAGACAAGGATTGCTACAGAGTGGCAAAGAGCACTGACGGGAAGTCGTGCGAGATCGTTGCATATACAGGTGATAAAAATGTGACAACCCTATATTTGCCGGCAAAGGTTGACGGGAAAAAAGTCACAGGAATCGCAGATAATACATTCGCCGACTGCCTTTTCTTGAAGAACTTGGTTCTGGCAAGTGATGCGGAGATCCTCGGTGACGGAACATTTTCCAAGAATACAGAGATTCAGTTCTGGGGCAAGAGCGGATATAAAGCGCAGAAGTACGCCACAGAAAAGGGGCTTAAGTACCACGTGCTTCAGGCAACGGCCAAGGTGACTACCAAGAAAAATGGCTCATGGAAGAAGGCAAAAGTTACTTGGACTGGGGTAAAAGGTGCAGTTAGCTATGCTATTTACAGAAAAAAAGGAAAGGGAAAATATTCCGCGATAGCCACAGTAAAAGCGGCGACATACAGCGATGCAAAGCTTGGTCTTGGAGCTAAGTATACTTACAAGGTTGCAGCCAAGTATAAGGCTGAGGACGATGAGGTAATCGAGTCAACTGTGACGAAGACAGGCACATATACCACAAAGCCCGGGAAACTCAAGAAAGTAAAGGCTTACGGCGTGAGTGGAGGAATCTATGTCAAGTGGGCGCGCAACAAGTCGATGGCGGGTTACCAGGTATATATGAAAGTCCATGTTTCAGGATTTAAGACGAGTTTTAACAGAGTGAAGACTCTGAAGAAGAATAATATTACAGGATATCGTTGCAAGATGCTTGTCCGAGGAATGAAGTACAGCTACAAAGTAAGAGGGTACTGCAAGGTGGGCAAGAAGAAAGTTTACGGCGATTTTGTGAAGGTTACAGCAAAGGCCAAATAGGAGGGGCGATTTATGTATTACATTAAGGACTACCGCGAAGGAGATAAGTTTTCAGGAGTATATCTGTGTAAGCAGAAGCAGATACTGAAGTCAAAGGCTGGAAAAACATACTATTCACTTATGCTTCAGGATAAGACAGGAGCTGTTGATGGCAAGATTTGGGATCTGACCAATGCCATTAATAATTTTGAGGAGCTTGATTATATCAGTTGCGAGGGATTCGTGACTAGTTATCAGGGAAATCTTCAAATAAACATTAGCAGAGTGAGAGTGGCAGATGAAGGTGAATTCGATCCCGCTGACTATATTCCTACAACTAAGAAGGATAGAGGTCAGATGTTGGGAGAGATTAATCAATACGTTCAAAGCGTCACAAACCCATATCTGTCAAAGCTTTTGAAGATGTTTTTTGTTGAGGATCAGAAATTTGTCAAGGCATTTTCCGAGAATTCGGCGGCCAAAAGTGTGCATCACGGATTCTGGGGTGGGCTTTTGGAGCACACTCTCAGCGTGACTAATATGTGTCAGTATTATGCGGAACATTATCCTGTGATTAATAGAGATTTATTGATTGCAGCAGCATTGTTCCATGATATCGGAAAGATTGAAGAATTTACAAAGTTTCCGAAGAATGATTACTCAGACGAAGGACAGCTTTTGGGACATATTTACATAGGTGCTTCGAAAGTTGACGCAGCGGCATCTAGCATACCGGGATTTCCGGAAAAGTTGAAGACAGAGCTGATTCACTGCATCTTGGCTCATCATGGAAAGCTTGAATTTGGCTCGCCAAAGGTGCCGGCATTGGTTGAGGCTATGGCACTCCATATGGCGGACAATACAGATGCAAAACTCCAGACGATGACTGAGATGTTTGAGAAGGCCGGAGATAACATGGGTTGGCTTGGATTCAGCAGAGTTCTCGACAGCAATGTCAGACAGACCTCTAGGGAAGAATAGGAACCAAGAGCTGATATGGTGGAGAAATGACATTTAAAAAGAATCAGATTGTTGAATTGTATATAGACGATTTAGGAACTAACGGAGAGGGCATTGGCCATATTGATGGCTATGCCCTATTTGTAGTTGGTGCACTCCCCGGAGAGCGAGTGAGAGTGGGGATAATGAAGTGCAAGAAAAACTATGGATTTGCAAGGCTGGTGGAGGTGCTGGAGAGCCCAGCCGAAGCCGGAAGAATTCAGCCAAGATGTGAGGTCGCCAGGCAGTGCGGAGGATGCTCTCTGCAGCATATGACTTACGAAAAGCAGCTTGCATATAAAGAGAAAAAGGTAAAAGACTGTCTAGAGCGAATCGGGGGAGTTTGCTTTGAATCCCCGGTAGAAGAGGATTGCAAAAGTGGTTCTACGGCAGTAGAAAATGTTCCGCAGTTCCAGAACATAATAGGCATGGATGAGCCTTGGTATTATCGCAATAAAGTTCAGCTTCCCGTTAGGATGGGAAAGGATGGGCAGATTGTGACGGGCTTCTTTGCAGGTCGGACACATGACGTCATCCCTGTGGATGAGTGCTTTTTGGAGAATGAGAGCTTTAGACCCGTAGTCGGAACATTTATAAGTATAATGAGGGATATGGGAATCGCTCCCTATGATGAGAAAAACCACACGGGAATAGTCAGGCATATATATATCAGAAGTGCGCATATAAGTGGGGATGTCATGGCTTGTATCGTTGTGAACAGTGACATCGATGGATTTGTTGAGAAGTACGGCGAGGCGATTGTCAGGGAGATGTCAGACAAGGTTTCGACGATTCTGGTGAATTCCAATACAGAGCGCACTAACGTGGTGCTTGGCAGGGAGATGCGAGCAATCTATGGCGACGGAAATCTAATTGATAACATCGGAGATATGAAGTATAAGATTTCCCCTCACTCCTTCTATCAGGTGAACCCGGTGCAAACGGAAAAACTCTATAATACCGCCCTTGAATTCGCAGGAATCCGCGGTGGTGAGGTGGTCTGGGATATGTATTGCGGCATCGGGACTATTTCTCTTTTCCTGGCGGATAAAGTCGGGGCTTCGGGAAAAGTTATTGGGGTGGAAATCGTTGAGGATGCCATCAAAAATGCCAAGGAAAATGCAAGGTTAAATGGTCTCAAGAACACAGCTTTTTACTGCGGGGCAGCAGAGGATGTGGTGGGCTCTCGTGAAATAATAGAGCGCGAGGGCGAGGAAGTTATGCATCCTGATGTGGTTGTAGTTGATCCACCGAGAAAGGGATGCGACGCTTCACTGCTCGCCACAATTCTAAAGATGGCACCCGCACGAGTCGTGTATGTTAGCTGTGATCCGGCAACCCTCGCTAGGGACGTGAAGATTTTGTGTGAGGGAGAGGGGGAAGTGGCATATTCTGTGAAAAAGGTGAGGCCGGTAGATATGTTTCCGTGGAGTGGGCATGTGGAAAGTATCGCACTTTTGGAGCGGGTGAGCAACCGAAAAGCGGATGCAAAGGTGCATAACTGATGCATAAAATTATCAGTAGCTCATTTTATATCATTAATCTTACTACCGGACTTTGATGACCTTTGATTTAGTTCGGCTAATAAAAATAACTGCCGAATTTAGTTGAAATATTTCTTCGAATCGTGTATAATATAAGCGGAGGTGATTCATGTGAACATATTCGCTGAAAACAAGAAGTTTATCACAACTAGCGAACTGAAGGATCTGGGCTATTCATATTACAAGATTGGTAAGCTTGAAGAACAAGGTATACTGTCACGGGTAAACCGGAGCACTTATGAAAACCTCACATATACGGGTGATGAGAACGACTTTTTCAGCGCGGAAGCTTTTGTACCGAATGGTGTTATATGTCTGATGAGTGCAGCACGGTATTACGAACTTACCAATTTCCTTCCTGATGCCGTGGATGTTGCTATTGAAAGAAAGAAAAAGGTTAATACGCTACCGGAATGGCCGGTGATCAGGCTCTTTTATTTTGATCCATCTCGGATGGATCTCGGAGTAACTGAAGTCAGGGATGGCGATAACTGCTTCCACATCTTCGATATCGAGAAAACCGTGGTCGATATCATTTACTACAGGAACAAAATCGGTATTGAGGAGACAGCTGAGGTGCTCAGGAATTACCTGAAACGCAGGGACAGGCAGATTGACAGGCTTTATGCTTATGCAAAACGTCTGCGCTGCGAGAAGATTGTAAGAACGTATCTGGAGGTGCTTGTGTAATGAATGCTGATTCAGTAAAGGCGAGACTTAAGAACTTCGCAGTAAAAAACGGCTGTACTTTTCAGGAAGCCCTTACTTATTACGGGTTGGAGAGAACAATTTACCGCATTTCCGTGTCCAAATATGCGGATCAATTTGTTTTAAAAGGCGGCATCTTCTTGTATGCGATATTTAACCGCAAATATGAACGGGCAACGACGGATGTGGATTTACTTGCAAGGCGTATTTCCAATAGTGGTGAAGAGATGAAGAGCGTATTCCGAGATATTCTCTCTCAGGATATCGATGATGCGCTTGTATTTGATACAGATTCTATAGCTGTGGAGGACATAACGGAGTTTAAGGGATATCACGGTCTTCACATCTCAGCCGTTGGATATCTTGATCGAACAAAGATTCCGGTTGGCATTGATATCGGTTTTGGGGATGTGATCTATCCTGATGCAGTGAAAATGGACTTCCCCGTTATACTCAATATGGATCCGCCGCGAGTAAACGCCTACTCGCTGGAATCATCTATTGCGGAGAAGTTGGAAGCTATTATACATAACGGTTATCTGAACAGCAGATATAAGGATTTTTATGACATCTATGTTCTATCCCAAAAGTACGAATTCTCATATGAGGAACTTCGAAATGCTGTTGTTGAGACCTTTAAGAACAGAAAAACAAAGATGACGATGGATTCTGCTGCATTCGGAGATGAGTTCCTGAATGATCCGATGCTTCAGACAAGATGGAATTCATTCCTGAAAAAGAAAAAGGCGCTTATCCAGGTATCCATGACAGATATGATGGTTAGGGTAAAAGAATTTGTCTGTCCGTTGCTTGAAGGAGCAGTAAAAGCAAAATGGAATCCTGAAAATGGAATATGGGAATAACGCAATTTGAAATGTAAGATTGTAGTGGGTTGTGTGAAAACTGTGAAAAACTAAAACAATGCGAATAAAAAGAGATACAAGTTGTCTTCTGATGCTGAAATAAAAGGGAACTTGATATTTTTTATAATGAGCACAGGAGTAATTGTTCAAATTGTGGTAAGCCATTTATAGAAGGAGATACGGCACATTTAGGCTATTTGAAAGGAAGAAAACCTGCTGTTTTGTGTGATAAGTGTGCACCTTTGCTTAAAGAAACAGTTATACGATACTATTGGCAAAATCTGGAGTATGAGGAACCTTCTCCAGATAGTATACTGTGGCGATATATGGATTTGGCAAAGTTTGTGTCATAAATGCTTTATAAATGGATTCTGTTGACACGTTGCTATCTGTGAAGCGCTGGGCATTTCGCTGAGCAAAGCATAGATAGATGACATATGGATGGTCGGAACAAGGTTTTCAAGCTCAGGAAACAAAATATCTATCAGCCTTGAAACAGCGGTTTTAAGCCTCGCACGACGTCTTACCAATTCAAATCTGTGACGAGATAGTGACTTTAGCTCTTCATTGTGGTATGATGTACCTGAGTAGGGCTTGAGTGTCCTATCGGTTATTAACATCATAGCGATCGAGCGGGCGTCGACTTTATCAGTGATCTGATTCTCGCTTTGCTTTCATATGTGGCAGAGAGCGAGTACAGAACTATTCATCAAAGACAGGCTGAAGGTATCGCTGCAGCAAAAGCAAGGGGATTTAAGTTTGGCAGACCACCAAAACAATTGCCCGAGAACTTCCATGAAGTATATCAGAAATGGAAATCGGGGAAGCTATCTGTTGCAGAAACAGTCAGAGAGTGCAATATGCCAAGATCCACATTCTACTACAAAGCTAAGGTGTACAAGAATTCCACATATTTAGATGACTTAAAAAATCCAAGAAGGTGTACCTTTTAAGATGATGCTTTTTGTAGCATTCAACTAATATAAATAAAGAAAAAATGTGCATGAATTCACGATATTTGATACAATAGTAATTGTAAATAAAAAAATCCAAAAAGGTACACATTTTTAAAGGAGAGGATGATTATGCATATAGATGACAGATTTAGGATGATATGTACAGAGATAGAGGATTGCATTTTTCATGGAAAAAAAGAATTCTACATATACCCTTTTGGGGCTGTGGGCACACAAGTAAAAGAAATACTGAATGGTCGATATGGAATAACAGAAAAAGGTGTAATAGATAACAAGTTATCATATATAAGAAATAATGTTTTAAAGATATCGGATATACAAGAGAAAGACTTAAACTCGGAAAGTGTTATAATTGTATCTTCCGAAGATGGAAATATTATGAAATCTATAGTAAAGTCGTTACCAGCGTTTATAAAGTCTGACCAAGTAACCTTTGCTTTGGCAAATGTATGGGAAGAGTGTCTCACAGATAACATGGATTTTGATATTTTTTATAAGCATTGCAAGGTTGGTAAAAGAACTTCACAGTATAAATCATTATTAACACCATTTGCAGTTGCGGAAAACATCGGACGCTATTGTAACATAAATTACACGGCAAGAATAGTGCTTAATCATTCATTAGATTTAATATCAATACATAGTGGATTATTAGAATATAGAGCATGGGAGTCAGAAATGGAGTATCAAAAAAAGTGCGAATATGTAAGTAAATATGGAAAGCACCATGATAACTGTTGGGCTTATTATGACAAGCCAACGAGAAAGAATCCCCCAGTGAATATTGGAAATGATGTATGGATTGGACAAAATGTTATTATTTTGCCAGGTGTAACTATTCATGATGGAGCGGTTTGTGCTGCTGGAGCAGTTGTAACTCATGATGTCCCACCGTATACAATAGTAGGTGGTGTGCCTGCAAAACCAATACGAAAAAGATATTCAGATGACGTGATAGAAAAACTATTATCAATTCGGTGGTGGGATTGGACAGACGAAAAAATAAGAGAAAATATAGAGTATTTTTATCAACCGGAGAAGTTTGTTGAAAAATTTTATATATGAGGAAAATGAATACGTTGCAGGATTAGGAGCACTTTAGAGAAATCTAAGGTGCTTTCTTTTTGCAATAATTCCTCGGAGGAATTTTGCAAAAACACCAGAACGAAGAAAAGGAGATTATCCCTTGGAGAGATAATCTCTTTTTCGTTTGCGCGCCATGGGCGCGCTCTAACGGGTGTAAGTCCCGAACACGCCCAGATAGTGGGAAGTGTATAGCCGACCGAATAGCAAGGGTGTCCATCGTGAAGTGGAATCTGAAGGAAGCTGTAAGCAAATCTCTGGTCCGACGGACAGAAATCACACATAGAAAAAGACCTGTTAACAATACAACAATTCAAAAATGTGAAAAAATGTTGCAATAACTTGCATATTTCAATCACTTCTCGTATAATATACGTGAGGTGATTTTTATATGAAACTGTTTAGGCGAGAAAAGTATATATCACGAATAAGACCTTTTTTACATGATACTGACATAATCAAGGTTATAACAGGAATACGACGCTCAGGGAAGTCGAGTCTGCTGCAAACTGTTGTAGAAGAATTGATGGAAAGCGGCGTGAGTAAAAATAATATATTCTTTTATAACCTTGACAAATACGGCTATAAAAATATTAAAACTCCGGAAGCATTGGAAGAATTACTGTTTGGTGGTGAACACTCCGAGGGAATTAAGTATGTTTTTATCGATGAGATACAGAACGTTGAAGGCTTTGAGCCGGTATTGGAAGCGCTTAGACTGGAAGAGGATTATTCTATTTTCATCACAGGATCTAACTCTTACCTGTTGAGCGGCGAATTGGCGACCAAACTTACCGGACGATATTTAGAATTTGAGATTCAGACTCTTGGGTTTGATGAGTATGAAGCAATGAAGGCATTTTATGGAAAGATGATCGACACAGATATGCTAAGAGAATTTGACTCATATCTGATTGGCGGTGGTTTCCCTAAAGCGCTATTTTATGATGAACTGAATGATAGGCAGTTGTATGTAAAAACAGTTCTTGACGACATATTCAATAAGGACATAAAAGGGCGGGTCAAGATCAAGAATGTTGAGGCTTTCAATATTGTAAGAAATTATGTGATAAATAATTTTGGTTCAACTGTCAGCATTAGTAACATATGCGATGATCTTAAGAAAACAGGGATAGCGATTACTCGTCCTACGATTACCAGATATATACAGGCGCTGTGTGATGCCAAGATCATCAGTGAATGTACCCGCTTTGACATGAAATCCAGACGTTCTATGAAGAATGAAAAGAAGTATTATCTGGCTGATCTTAGTATTTACTTTTCGATCAACACTGATAACAGGATAAATTATGGACCGGTGCTTGAAAACGTGGTTTATCAATATGCAAGGTCAATGGGATATAAGGTGAGCGTCGGAAGGATTGGTAACTTGGAATGTGATTTTGTATTGCGCAGCATACAGAATGAATATGCTTATGTACAAGTAGCCTTAACGATCATGGATAGCAAAAATACAGAAGACAGAGAGTACAGGCCTCTTGAAAACATAGCAGACGGCTATCCGAAATATCTGATTACACGAAGAGATCTGATACAAAAAAGAAATGGAATAAAACATGTAGATATCATAGATTTTATTCTTGGCCAGAAAATGTTTGATTGATTCAATATTGTTAAATTCTTGCTCACGCAACAGGCAAGAACGGAAACATCGTCGATATGAAAATGTATGCGCTTGTAAAGCAATAGTTTTTTTGTTGCTCACAGAACCGAACGTCGAAAGCTGCGTGCTCCTCGAGCGTGTGAACAACCGAAAAGCAGATTCTTATGTGAAACTGAATGTGAAGATGGAAGATTACTATCGGATTAAAGATGCAGAAGGTGGTGAAGCGAATGGATGATATAAAAAAAGATCCTTTTGAGGAATATATAAAGAATCTGCCTCCTTCAAGGAAGGAGATGGGTCAGGCCTGGTCTGCCGCAATAGGACTTCAGGATGTGGACGGATTAAAAACATCCGAATACCTTTATGCTACAGCCAGGAAAAACATTGATGGAGAAATATCCATTGATGAGGCTGGCGAGCTAATTGATTCATATTACGAGATCAGACAGGGAAGAAAAGAGCACGGGACCGAAGAAGCCGACAAGGTGGCTCAGAGAATTGCAAAATTATTGTCAGATAAGGCATTTGTATTTTCTCCGGCTCAATACATATCTATTCATAGAGAACTGTTCAAAGGAATTTATTCTCATGCAGGAAAAATCAGAGATTATAATATCACTAAGAAAGAATGGGTTCTGGATGGAAATACTGTGTCATATGGGCATGCACTTGATCTTAAGGAGACTCTTGAATATGATTTTTCACAGGAAAGGAACTTCCGTTACAATGGGCTAACAATGACAGAAGTAATCCATCATTTGTCGGTTTTTATCTCCAGACTTTGGCAGATTCATGTGTTTGGCGAAGGAAATACGCGAACTACAGCAGTATTCTTTATAAAGTATTTGAGGCAATTGGGGTTTGAAGCGGATAATGATATGTTTGCTGAGCATTCGTGGTATTTTAGAAATGCATTGGTTCGCGCTAATTACAGTAATATTAAAAAAGGAATCTACGAAACGACGGATTTCCTTGAGCTGTTCCTGCAAAATCTGCTGCTTGACGGGAAAAATGAACTCCATAACAGAGAAATGCATGTGGGTGGCATGTTTTCGAAAAAGAAGGGGATTGACCCAATAAAACGGGGAATTGACCCAATAAATGACCCAATAAACATAGTTGAGCTTAGTGAAAGAGAGAAAAAGATACTTGAACTCTTGAGACAGGATCCGACTTTGACTAGAGCTAAGATGGCGGGAATTCTTGGGTGTTCCGACGCGACTATAAAGAGAGCATTAGGATCTATGGTACAGAAAAATGTTATACGTCGTATTGGGTCAAACAAGAAGGGAGAATGGGTCATCAATTCTTGAAACAGATTGTTATAGAGAGGGCAATAGGGCTTATAGATTATTGGTGCAATAAAGATATCCGCAGCCTTATCCAAATGTCGTTTCCCAGACATTGGATTATGCATATTGTGGTTCGAATGAATATGTGATATACTTTGAATATAAACACGCAATGCGAGGGGGAGAATATGGATATAGCTAAATCGATAAAAGAACTACGAGAAAGCACAGGGATGTCGCGTAAAGACTTTTCAGAGCATACGGGGATCCCTGTTCGCACTTTGGAAGACTGGGAAGCGGGAAGGAGAACACCACCGGAATACATTCCCAGACTTATTGCTTACCAGTTGAAGTATGAGGAATTGGTGAAAGGGAAGGAGGATAACCTTCTATGAGAGATTTTGATAAGCAAATGGAAATGGTTCTCTATCATTCAGATGAAGGAGATGTTTCTGTTAATGCATACATTAAAGACGAGAGTATTTGGATAACACAGAAGGCGATGGCAGAGCTGTTTGGCGTCAATGTGCCTGATATATCGAAACATCTTTCCAATATATATGATGAAGGTGAATTGACGAAAGAGGCAACTATTTCCAAAATGGAAATAGTTCAACGAGAAGGAAACAGAGATGTAAAGAGAACTCCGATTTTTTACAATCTAGACGCAATTATTTCTGTTGGATATCGTGTGAATTCAATTAAGGCAACAAAATTTCGCATCTGGGCTACTACAGTTCTTAAGGAATACATGACGAAAGGCTTTGTTCTGGATGATGACCGACTGAAGCAAGGAAAAACTGCTTTCGGAAAAGATTACTTCCGCGAGTTGTTGGAGCGAGTTCGTTCGATTCGTGCCAGCGAGCGGCGTATCTGGCAGCAGATTACAGATATTTTTGCTGAGTGTAGCATTGATTACACAAAGGATTCCGAAGTGGCTTATCATTTTTATGCAACGATACAGAACAAGTTTCATTATGCAATCACAAATCATACCGCTGCAGAGATAGTATACGAATCAGCAGATCATGAAAAAGAGCATATGGGACTTACAACCTGGAAGAATGCTCCGGATGGCAGAATACTGAAATCAGATGTTTCAGTTGCAAAGAACTATCTGGACGAAAAGCAGATTCGAAGGTTGGAACGTGCTGTTACAGGATATTTTGATTATATCGAGGATTTGATTGAGCGTGAGAATGTATTCACGATGGAAGAGTTTGAAAAGAGCGTAAATGCTTTTCTTGAATTCCGTCAGTATAAGATTCTTAAGGATAACGGAAGAATATCTCATAAGCAGGCGATGGATAAGGCCAATGCCGAATATGAGATATTTAACAAGACCCAGCCTATTGAATCAGATTTTGATAAGGCAGTAAAGAAAATGCTCAAGGAGCAAAACTAAACCGGACTAATAAAAAAAACAATGTGGCGGATTGTTGGCGGAAAACGATATGGGCATTGGGAAATAGGAGGGTAATGAGATGGATAAAGTTTGGTCAGAAAAGAATAAGGAGATTCAGAAACTGCTGACAAAGGAAGCGACCTTTGAAGAGGCGATAGGGAAGCTTGCGTCCTTCCGGACGGAGATGTTTGAGCAGATAACGCAGATCGTGAACGGATATCCGGAGAAGGCATTCGCCGAGATGCCCTATAATGGTCTCATAAATTAAGACACTGAAAAAGACATTTCTTAATGAATCTGATATACTATAATCAAACCAAGAAAGAAGGTACTTATTATGTCCAGATCAAGAAGAAATTTCAGTGCAGAATTTAAAACCAACCTAGTTCTCCAATTGCTCAAAGGCGAGAAAGAATTAAATGTTCTTGCCGTAGAAAATGATATCCAACCAAATCTCCTCCGCAATTGGAAGAAGGAATTCCTTGCTAATGCCTCG
>NZ_KI912475.1:0-38508 GCF_000518685.1 Eubacterium xylanophilum ATCC 35991
GATCTAGCGGATCGTAATCTGGGGGATTTATATTAATCGTTTCTGCATGGTTATCTCCAGGTGCTATAATTGAACATATTGTCATAATTGTTATTAAAAATATCAATATTAATCGTCTCATATCATCCACCTACTTTCCTATAAAGTGACATGTGGCAAAAGCATAATCTGTATAATTATACACTGAACAATAGTTTAGCCATCTGTCCGCTTTATTATATTTGCTCTTTCCAAAACCATCAACTACCCTCAAGTATCCACTGAAATCAAAGTAATTGGTATCTCTCTGAAGCTCATTGTACTTGTACTCAGAATATCCAACCACTAATAATGCATGTCCAGATTTGGTATTTGAATAATAATAATCTACATCTCCAGTTTTGATTTCCATTATAAATGGATCCCCGCCATCTATTTCTCTTTTCAGGAAATCCCATTGCTTTATTGTAGCACTGTCACTTGGAGTATAATCTCCTTCTCTTTTGGTAAAGTCCGAATAATCCCAATACCATATTTGCGCATTCTTTACATTCCTTTTTCTAAGATAAGTATCTAATACTGATTGGACTCCACTTAGATTTTTCTCTTTGTTTCCTCCCAAACCTTCATGTATCTCACATAGTGTTTTCATCGCACCAATCTCATTCTTAGGATTTACTAGATTTCCAAATCTTTTATGATCCCAATACATCAGCAGATTAGAAGCTGCTACTGAAACGCAACAATGTAACATCGGCTGTCCCTTGTAACACAATAATTTTTCCGATGGTATATTAATCCATGGCACAAACAGAAAACTAGGTACTTCTTTCCATTTGAATCTTACGTATCCACTCTCATAATCATTAGGATTAGTTAGGCCAGCATATCTATCTTTATCTCTATCATAATAATTCTTATCATCAAGTATCGTACTTCCCATATTAATATAATTCTTGCTATATGGTACCAAATTCAAAGCTTTCTGAAAGCCATATATATTTACATTATTATGATAACTCTGATTTTCGAGACCATCTAAGCTAGTATCAGACTTTTCCTTCTCAACCTTGTCCTCATATGCTTCCCATTGATTTTTACATATACTCTTAATCCGATTTTCCTCTAGCGATGTTTTATTCTCACTCAAACTATCTTTTTCCACTTTTTCATGCGTACTTATATCCTCTGCCACTTCAGAATAATCGGATGATTTAAAATATCCAAATTTACCATCATATACAATATACTCCCCTGGAGCAAGCTTAATATCTCTCCAGAAATCCCCATCCACTGAGTACTCTATTATCGGTGGGTGTTCCTCATTCGCTCCTACTATTACATACCCTTTCTTCTCATTTCCATTATAAATATCAATCTCATATGCTATAACTTCTTTGTCTGTGTTATACAATGGAGTTGCTTTCCCCGAATGCGTTAACGAGTTCCAGTCACAATCAAATTGTGATTGTTCCACTAGCTCCGTATGTACCTCAGCAATATCCTTAGCATCATCCTTAGTAATGGTTTCTGTAACTTCTGCTTGATCAGATAATACTTCTGCCTTTATGTGAAAAGAGTTTACATTAAGGCAAACAAAGGCCAACATAGTTCCCGTTGCAATCAATCTTCTTGTTTTTCTCATATCAATTCTCCGTTTTCTTATTATTTCTGCCATCAAGAATCAAATCCTTCTCTAGCATTTTTATTCTATCACATCTTCACTGCAAAAAACGGACAACTTTTGTTTAAAACACATTTTACATGAGTATAACATATGATTAAGGCAAAAAGTAGACAATGTAATTTTGTTTTTACTCATTTACTGTGCTATAATACAAACTGAGGTGAACCATATGTTAATTCGAAAACAATCTAATTACGATGAATTTCATTGTATTGCAGGCGAATGCCCCAAAAGTTGCTGTATTGGATGGCAGATTCCAATTGATGAGACCAGCCTTAATATGTATAAGAAAAACAAAGGAAAATTTTCCGACAAATTATCTTCCTGTATAGATTTCAGTGCCGGCACATTCAAGCAAAATGCGGCACGTTGCGCTTTGTTAAACCGACGCGGACTTTGTGATTTACAGATTTCAGAGGGCGAAGCCGCTTTATGCGACACCTGTAGAATATATCCGAGATATATTGGTGAATACTTAAATTTAAGAGAATATACACTCTCGCTATCTTGCCCTGAAGCCACACGCATGCTATTGAATAATGATTACGATTTCTCAATTCTAGAAAACGAAGACAATGTTCTAGATAATCCCGAAGAGTTTATCGATTTCGATAGGCAAATATTCGAACAAATTGATTATGCAAGATATATTATGCTTGAAATTGCAGCCAATCAGAATATTTCACTACAAGATAGGTTAGATGAAATCAGAAAAATTTCATTTATATCACAAAGAATATTCGATGGTACCGATGATAGCACCTGCGAAATCTACACCTTTGATTACAATTATATGATCAACAGTTTTGATACTTTACTTAAACTAGAAATATTAGAGAAATCGTGGCTAGAAACTATTAATTCTACCAAAGATTTTTGGATCAAGCACGATGCAACTTCACATGAATGGAAGGAAGCGATGTATCCAGACGTCAATGCTTCTTTTGCATTTGAGAAAATATTCAAACTTCTACTGTTCACTTATCTTGGAGGAGCCAGTTACGATGGACAGATATATGCTCGTACCATGATTGCTATTCAAAGCGTACGCTGGATAATGATGATTACACCTATCATAGGTGATTTGGAAACCTGTACTTATCTTTACTCAAGAGAAATTGAGCACTCCGATAACAATATTAACACGCTTATATCTTATTTTGAGAAGGAGTTGGATTGATTTTTTGTCAACTTATTATTATAAATCGGTTGACATTTTTCTCCGCCATGATATAATATTCTGTAGAAAAACACAAAGGAGACGTCGTAATTATGGATGTTATAAAGTTGGCTGATGAAATAATAAATGGAAGAAGACTTAGTCGAGAAGAAGACCTCGATTTTCTCAAGACTTGTGATGTAAATATATTAAGCCAAGGTGCTGATAAGCTCAGAAAGCACTTTAATGGTGATAAAGTTGATATGTGTGCAATTATTTCCGGAAAAAGTGGAAATTGCAGTGAAAACTGCAAGTTTTGTGCACAATCTGCTCACAACCATACAGGATGCGATATACATGAGATGCTTGATTATGAAGAAGTATGCGCCACAGCAAAAACATATGAGAATAATGGTGTTGATAGATTTGCAATTGTGAATTCCGGACACAGTCCAAAGGATTCTGATTTTGATAAGATTGTCAATATCTACGAAAAACTTAACAGTGAACTGAATATTTCACTCTGCTCATCTCTTGGCTTCCTAAGCGATGAACAATTCAAAAGACTATATGAAGCTGGTGTAAGAAGCTATCACAATAATATTGAGACGTCGAGAAACTACTTTTCAAAGATATGTACCAGCCATTCATTTGATGACAAAATAGCCAATATTAAGCGCGCTCAGAATGCCGGTTTTAACGTTTGTTCCGGTGGAATTATAGGCATGGGTGAGACAATGGATGACAGATTGGAAATGGCTTTTGATCTTGCTGAACTTGGAATCAAATCCATTCCTATAAATGCTCTTATTCCTGTGTCGGGCACACCGATGGAAAAACTTGATACTCTCTCTGAAGATGAGATATTGCGAACCATTGCATGTTTTAAATACATAAATCCGGAAAGCGACATAAGACTTGCTGCCGGACGAAAACTCATCTCTGACAATGGAAAAAAGGCTTTCAATGGTGGAATAAGTTCTACTATTACAGGAAATATGCTGACAACAACCGGCTCTACTATCGAGAGTGATCGCCAGATGTTGAAAGCAATGAATAGATTGATCAAGAATTAACCATTATTACCCGCGCTTCTCTCGTTAATGGGTTCTTCTTGGTATAGTCAAACAACACATATTGCTCAGATTCTGCAACATTATCATCTGAAGCATATAACAAGGTATCCACATCCCAAACAGGATAGACAAAAGGCTCTAGATGGGTGATTCCAGCAAGTTGCCTTCCACTATACTTATCAAGTCCCGGCAGATATTGCCTGGACTTTTCTTCTTCACGGTAGAAGTCATGTCTGTATTTTTTATGTTCCTCGTCTAATAGCGATTTACAAAAATCCGGACGACTCTTGATATTCTCTCTGAGATAAATATCATATGTCAATAATTCTGCATATATTTCTCTGTTACTTTCATCATGCTCTACAGCAAAATTCAACAAAACTTCGTATCTATATGTTCTAGACGGACTGTTGGTAAAGTACCCATTACTCTCATAATAGTCTGCAAGTGCTTCATACATGGAAAATGGGGACTCAAAAGTTCTTACCAAAAACTCCAATGTATTGACAAATTGGTTGCTATTATAATAGAGCTCAACCATTTCTTCTATTTTTTTTAATCGAATTACATCATCATAACTCAACCACTTGGTATAGAGCACCTCATATGGCGGTTGCTTGGTATATGAAATCCCAAACTCTTCCGTCTTTTGCGCTATTGGGGCACCACTTAAAACCTTCAAAAAACCTAGTTGCAATTGATCCGGTTTCATGGCATAAACCCTGTCAAAAGATCTTCCAAAACTCTCATAATCCTCATAAGGCAGTCCTGCAATAAGATCTAGGTGTTGGTGAATGTTATGGTTCTTCTTAATCGCAGAAACCACATGCTCCAATCTCTCCAAATCCATTTTACGATTAATTGCCTCTATCGTCTTCTCATTAGTAGACTGTACTCCTATCTCCAATTGCACGTGGCCTGGGCGAAGCTCCTGCAACAGAGCAATTTCCTCATCCGATATGATATCGGCTGCAATCTCAAAGTGAAAATTAGTAATACCATTGTCATGATCTCTAAGATACTTCCATATTTCCATAGCATGTTCGTGAACACAGTTAAATGTTCTGTCGACAAACTTGACCTGCTTGACATTATTCTCTAGGAAAAAATCAAGTTCCTTCTTTACGATATTTATATCTCTCAACCTCACTGTCTTATCAACAGAAGACAGACAGTAACTACACCTATACGGACATCCCCTGCTGCTTTCATAATAGATAATTCGATTTTTAAAAGGAGCAGTATCATGATACAAAAAAGGCAACTTGCTAAAATCCATCGCAGGTCTCGGCTTCGTATATCCACCGCGAAGGCACAATCCTGCGACAGAAGTCAATTCATCATGAGACAAATGTTCCGATCTCTGGTATTTCCCCAAGAGCTCATGAACTGTAACTTCTCCTTCACCGATGATAATACCCGTCACATTAGAAAATTGCTCCAATATCTCAGCTGCATTATATGTAACTTGTGGCCCGCCGAGCCATATATCGGTATTCGGTAATACTTTAGAAAGATTTGATAATAATTCGCATATCATATTCCAATTCCAGATATAACAAGAAAACCCGATGACATCAGGTTTTCTCTCATAAATATGCGCGAGAATATCCTCTCCACGCTGATTAATTGTATATTCTGCAATCTCCATAATATCGGAATATTTTTCTTCTGAATATGCGTACAATGAATATATTGCAGGGTTTGAGTGAATGTATTTGGCATTCACTGCGACCAATAAAAACTTCATATTACAACCTTCTTTATTCAATACTATTTTCTATTCCATACCCCCAGTGACCACTTGACCAATAATTACTATCACACCAAGTATGAGGCAAGCTACTCCCCAACCAAAATTTGATTTGAAAGATTTTCCCTTTACCGCAAAATCCTCTGGATTATCTGAATTATATGTGATTACTACCTCATCACCGATTGCATTTTTTTTCTTAAATTTTGAAGAATAATCAACTTTTTTCACAATCTTTTTCCCGCCACCATAGTACTCTACAATGGGGTAATACTGCGTTCTTCCCCTACTTACGCTCTTCTCCAAATCCACTATTCTGCCTGTCACTTCTTCCTTAAACTTAGTCAACGAATAGAAAGCTCTCCAAATCAAATATATGCCTGCGCATATCATCCCGATTCCGATGAGCCATGTAATTATAGTTTCCATCTTTTCTCCTTAAATATACGTTATTGCCTCTAAGAATAAACCTTTGGCCGGTGCTGTCTCACCTGCTTTTGATCTATCTCTGGCTTGAAGTGCCTTTTCCACACTATCTACTTTTCTGCGTCCCATTCCAACTTCGATTAACGTTCCGGCGATGATTCGAACCATGTTATACAAAAATCCATTCCCGGTAATACGAATACAAATATCTCTATCATACTCCGTATCGTCGCCATATAGGCTATTTTCAGATATATCTATCGAATAAATAGTCCGCACCTTTTTCTTCACTTGGCTTCCGGCAGCACAAAAGGTTGTAAAATCGTGCTCTCCGATGAGGCATGACGAAGCAGCTCTCATCTTATCTATATCTAATTTCCCATAGATATGATGACCATATCTACTCATGGTGGGAAGCGGTATATCCGTATTTAATATATGATACTGATAAGTTTTCTCACTCTCCGCATATCTTGGATGAAAGTCAGCTTCCACCTCTTCTGACTCCATAATCCTGATATCTTCGGGGAGCTTAGAATTGAGAGATGCAGCAAATTTTTCTGATGGAATAGTGGATTCAGTATCAAACACAGCCACATTTCCATATGCATGAACTCCCGCATCTGTCCTCGATGCCCCGATAATATCAATATCTTCGTGTGTCAGTTCTTTTAATGCATCTTCAATTATTCCCTCTATCGCCACTGCATTGTCCTGTCTTTGCCAGCCGGCATATGAAGTTCCATCATATGCAATAAGCAATAATATTCTTCTCATCTACTCTTCCTCATCTGCTATTAATACTCATCTAAAAAGTGATGTCTAACACCATCTTTTTTGTATGCAATTAACGTGTCAAGATGTACATTCTCAACACTCTTAAATATGTGGGCTTCCACATATGGATTAGTCTTTTTTAGTTCCGCTATGAGTTTCTTGGTCTCCAATCTCTTAGAAGAAGTAGTACCATCTTCATGGCATGTTGAGCATGTCTCTGTGAAGTGGCATGCACATTGGAGAAAATGTAAATCATTGTAATCTCTCCAGGCACAAATATCCTTTTCTCTAACAAGATAAAGTGGACGAATCAGCTCCATCCCCTCAAAGTTAGTGCTGTGTAGCTTGGGCATCATAGTCTGAATCTGGCCACTGTGTAGCATTCCCATAAGAATTGTCTCGATAACATCATCATAATGATGTCCCAATGCAATCTTATTGCACCCCAACTCCTTAGCTCTACTATAAAGATATCCCCTTCTCATTCGCGCGCATACATAACATGGACTCTTCTCTATCGTATCTACTGCATCAAAAATAGTGCTTTCAAATACTTTGATAGGTATTCCAAGAGCTTTTGCATTACTCTCAATCAGGGCTCTGTTTTCGTCATTATATCCCGGATCCATCACAAGAAATGTCAGATCAAAGTTACACTGCCTATGTCTCTTAATTTCCTGAAAAAGCTTCGCCATAAGCATCGAATCCTTGCCACCGGATATACATACTGCGATATGGTCGCCTTCTTCAATTAGCTTATATGTCTTACATGCCTTGGCAAAAGGAGTAAACAGCTGCTTGTGAAACTTTTTTCTTATGCTCACTTCCGCCTTTTCCTGCTTTTCCTTGGCATTTTCTTCGTCTGACATTACTGCTCTGACATATCCAATATATCCGCCTTCTAGACTATAGTACTCTCTTCCGGCCGGAAGATTATCCTCTTCAATCTCCCTTGTCTTTCTTCCAACTTCGCAATAAAATACAATTTTAGTTCCCTCAGGTATCCTTGCAAATCTTGCCTCAAGCTCTTCCCTACCGGATTCAATATTAATTGCTTCCGAGCCCGGAATTTTGCCATATGCCCTGAGCCCCTCATCTCTTATATCAACTAACATATATTCGCTCTCTGGCATTGCTTTAACTTCTTTGTAACTGATTTCTTGCATTACTCAAACCATCTTTCGTTCATTTTCTTCTCTTTAATCTATTGGATTGGCATCAACTGTCTCATTAAGAAGACGATTCCTTATCTTATGTTCTTCAATCTTGAAGAATGCATAATCTACTCTCTTTCTTAGATATTCAGGGCCTGCCGGCTTCAGGATATAGTCCATGGCATCCACTGACTTGCATCGAACCACGGTATCCACATCTGCATGTGCTGTCAAAAATATAATTGGCAACTCTTCATCCAGTTCACGCATCTTCTTCGTAGTTTTGACACCATCCATTCCCGGCATCTGTATGTCCATAAGTACCAAGTCGGGAGACCTGTTCTCCTTGATATACTCGATAGCTTCCTTACCGGAACCAGCTTCTATAATACGATATCCTCTGCCCCATAGTGCTTCCTTGGTAACCAAACGGGAGAATTTTTCATCATCTACAATCATTACTGTATACTTTCTGTTGCGAATATGATTTCTCTCTTCATTCAGGCGCTCAACTTCCTCGGCAAAATCCTGTGGCATAATATCCGATGCCACTATATCAATATCCTTATACTCCTGATCAACAGACAAGTCAACAACTTTACTTGTCTCCAATATCTTGATTTTCGGTCTCATGGCATGGAACGTATGAGCTAATACCAATGCCTCCTCGCCATTGGACAAGGTAACATCAATACCCGGTGGATATGCTGGTATCACTTCATTAACTGCTGCCACAACCTTCTTGTCAAACAAAATCCCCTTGTTGTTATTGATATATTCTATTGCCTCTGATGGCGCGAATGGCTCTTTATAAGGTCTCTTACTGGTCAGCGCATCATAAACATCCATAGCATGAATAATCTTTGCAAAGAGTGGAATGTCCTCTCCCTTCTTTCCAAAAGGATAACCTCTTCCGTCCTCATCCTCATGATGCATAATTACGGCCTGCAACACAACCGGTGGAACAGATGGATCTTCATGAAGAATATCAAAAGAATACTGTGAATGCTTCTTGATTTCTTCATACTCCTCATCTGTCAGCTTTCCCGCTTTTTTTATAATAGCCTCTGAAACGCGGCTTTTCCCTAAGTCATGACATATAGCTGCAGTCGCCAAATAAACCATCTCTTCCTCTGTCAAGCCAAGCTTCTTTCCGACGCTTGCACAATAAACACCAACATTAACAGAGTGATGGTAAGTATAATCATCATATGATCGAAGATCAAAAAGGTCTACGCTGATATTATCCTGCTTATAAATATCTGCCACAATATTCGTGGCCACTCCCAAAATATCACCGATATTCCTCTTCTGAACTGCCTCTAAGCCCTCTCGAACCAACTGTTGGTCTACAACTTCCTGGATATCAACATCTTCTGAAAAGCTATCTGAGACATAAACGCCTATATAGCCCTTCCTATCCAAAAAGTCGATATAGCTCTGAGTCAGCCTTATTCCTCTTTTTAATACAGCCGCTGGCGTAGGACCCAAAATATCTCTCGCCACAACCATCCCCGGCTGTAGGGATTTCGTCACAACAAATCTCATTATATCTTCCCCTAACACATATTAGAGCAAAAACTCATTATAATGATATTATATAGCATTGAACGACTAAATACAACTTTAATTATTTACCCACATCTCTCCGACTTCAGCTTCACTTGATATGTAACCTCC
The DNA here is from genome assembly GCF_000518685.1 of Eubacterium xylanophilum ATCC 35991. Lineage (GTDB taxonomy): Bacteria > Bacillota > Clostridia > Lachnospirales > Lachnospiraceae > Eubacterium_F > Eubacterium_F xylanophilum. The sequence continues at coordinate 9,692 of NZ_KI912475.1, forward strand.
AGTTATCTCTGCTGCCCCCTTTACGCTGCCGTCCTGTCGCTGAACAAACATGGATATGTGGTTGTTTTCCGTATGCCAATCCTCGTCTAGCTTTACAGCACCATCATTTAAATCGACTGGTTCTGAGTAATCCGATAAAAGCACATACTCCCACGGTCTCTTGTCATTTCCAAAAGTGGAAGCAACCCCTGCCCCCTTAGAATATGGTACTCTATCATACCTAGTAAAGCACATCCTCGTCAGCGGTGACTTGAGATATTCTTTGGGTTCCGGTGAAATATCCAATCTCACATCACTTCCCGCTTTTTTGTTATACTCACTGACAACATATGGCGTTGTATAATACATATATATCTGCGGACCATTTGTTCCCGAATTCAAGTCAACTCCTGTCTTGTCATCCTTCCTTCCAAGCTTTACAACCGGATTGTAGTGAATCTGATATCTCTCCGTCGTGATTCCCTCCGGATGATACTCCTCGCCTACCGTGCAAACAATGTCATATATAGCCTCCTCTAACTGATTTTCGAGTTCTTTCTCTCTTGCCTCTTCAGTTGATTTCTTATTGATAGCTTTTTCATCAAGGGTATATCCCCTGTATCCAAAGTAGATATAGTCTCCACCATTTTTCTTTTCTCCCGGCTCGTCCTCCTCTGCCGAAGTTCCCTCGTTGAGATTCATATCACAGAACTCCGTACAACCTTGCTCAAGAAGCTTTAATAGTGCATCCTGTCTGGAACTACCGCCTGCAGTATAGATTCTATTGAAAAATGTGTTGCCACCATCCTCATACTTGGTATGGATGAATGTTGAGAGCTCACCCTCACCATATGGCACTGCTCTCTCAACAATGGTTTTCTTACCATCTTTTCCGGCTTCCACCTTGTCTTTTTTATCCACACATAACGCAGTGGATTGCTTAGAATTAAATACATTCCCGTCTATAATCACATCTGTTATAGGCTGTCCCGGTGACACTCCCATATTATAAGTATAGTAGAGATAATACTTTTCTTTTTTCCATTTATAACTCTGGTTTTTAGGATCCATCTTTCCGTCAGAAGGTGTCATAATAATAGGCGTAGATGGACTCGCACACTTATATTCCACGCCGTCAACCTGAATCTTTTCAGCGACGGTTGTCGTATCTTTTGGTGCTTTGAATAGAAGAATACCTCTTATAGCCTCATCTTCATTATCTGTTCTAGATACGCTTATATATGTAGCTGGCCTGTTGACATAATCTCCACTTGCTTCACCTGCTCCCACATCATGCTTTCCATCCTTCACTATATCAAAGTGAGGAGGCAAGCATGGAAGTCTATTGACCTTCACATCATATGGAGGATTCTTCTTAGGTATCGCCTCAGGATAATACGCTCCACCAGCCATATCAGCCAGATTGGCACACTTATTATCTGGATTATATACCGTATCATACCAAGCTCTTCCCGGCACAACTGCCGCATTCACAGGAATCACCTCATCAGTCGCCTCTCCATTGGCAATAACCATAGCATTCAGATCCACCTGCTTAGCTATTGTATGATTGACATCTATATCTTCATCCAGCTTGGTATCGTCAAAGGAATAGGATCCCACTGTCAGTTTGGATATATATTTTTTCTTAAGAGTAGTCCTTCTGGTATAGATATATAGCGGTGTCGCGGCATTATGATGGTTGCCATCGTCATCCGTCCACTCAGGATATGCTATATTAAATGGATTTAACTCATGCGGTCTTTTCATTTCCTGTATAGAGTTAAATTCTCCTGAAGCCTTCTCACCGGACAAAGTTTTCTCCCCGCTGATATTAGCAGTTATCTTGCCGTCCTTTATGGCTCCACTGTGTGCTTTGGAACTTATAATAATATCATTCAACTTTATTTTTTCCATGTTCCCTACCGGACCACTGACATACAAACCACTAAGTATAAATGGCATATTGTCCTTGCTATACTTATATCCGCCGGGCTTGTAACTCGTATATCCCTTATATACCTGCTTATTGGTTCCAAGAAGACCGGTTGGTGACATATACGCATTCTCCGGTCCTATTCCCCTTGTGACATACTTACATCTTGTGGTTGTTCGCTGAGATATAACCGTCACCGCATCATAGGCAACCGAGCTTTCGGAATATTTATCTTCAACACTTACTGGTTTTGTGATGGAATATGGCAATTCAGTTGAGAAAATATTCCCCTGAAAAGCCTTTATATCCGTGAGTGCTCTGTATGGATTATAACTCCACGAATACCCTAAATTCATATATTTTTGATTGCTTTCCACCACATATCCCTTGTAATAAAAAGAACTGGCAAGATTTCCGTCAATAATAACGGTATTCGGCGTTTTCGCCATTCTATCTGTGAGTTGGGAATAGCTTGCAAGGGTCTCACCCACCTTGGAACCGGTGCTCTCTGAGTCCGTCCCGAATGTGAAAAATAGTCCGGAAAGATACTTGGTTCCTGAAGTATACTTGGTCTCCGGTTCATAGTAGAGATACTTGGCGGGACTGTCCCACTTGTTATCCGTGGAGGTTTGGTAACAGGTATAACTATATCCGTAGTTTCCCAATCGTCCCGGCTCCCAATCATCTTTATCCCAGTCTCTGGTCGATGCAAAATTATAGGGAACGCCACTAAAGGTAGTGACGGGAACCCAACCATCATTTACATACTTTCCGTCGGCATGATCTCCAACCAAGTGGAGTTTTCCCACCTCGATAGGGGTGCCGGCCTTGCTATCAGTCGTAATCCACAATCCATCCAAATCACTTGGATACTCCTTGTCCTCTGAGGTGCTATCAGCTTTATAACCAAGATTTCCCGCACATCCGTATTTTACATCTCCAAACCTAAGCTCATTGTTACTCATAGGTGTATAAGTAGCAACTCTTATATCTTTTATCGCCTTCTCAGGGTCATCTGTGATACTATATCCAATATATGTATAAGCCCACTCCTCATGTCTTGAGTAATTCTTTCTCGCCTCTCCTGCGATATTGTAATCCCAGACTTTATATCCTTTGGTGCTAATCTTGGCCTTTGCCCTACTCTCCGTATCCGCTGACTTTACTATAATATCCTTGATATAAGTTTTCTTTCCATTATTGTCTGTATTTCCATTGTTGTCACCTGATCCGCCGTCGTTGAGAATTGATTTTTCCGTGCGGTAGTGGACGAAAACACCATTTCCTGAATCCTTTTTCATCAGGGCGTTGCAGTTTCCTGGCGTAATCTCCCCGAAAGAATTCACACTTTCATATCCATTTATTGCATTGCTTCCCTTATCGCCGTAAATGACGCTAAATGGGCATTTCTCTTCTCTTATGACAAGAGGTGAACCAGTGTTGGAATCTTTACTATAATACATACAATTCCAGCCTCTGAATCCCATGCGACCATTTACATCGCTTATTCCATCCTGTCCATGATAATCATTCTCCGCTTCCTCTGATGTGAGCTTTCCCTTATACTGCTTGGCCGGTTGCCTCTCTGAGCCAACTCCCTTATAATAACTGAGATATTGATGTCCGCTGACAGATGCGCAGTCTGCCACATAGTCCGGCACCTCATCATAGTCTATATCTGAGTTTTCTTTTTGATACTTGAGTATGGCACTTACTGCCCAGATGACAATCATAGATACCACAAGAACAGCCAATGCAATCCATCCCACTGGTCCGGCACTGGCAGCTGCCGCTCCTGCTATCTTAGTTGCTATGGCAGTAATAGTAGTTGCTGCACATGTAAGGCCACAAGCTGCCGCTATGGCACATATACCCGCAGGCACCAGGGCTATCACAGTTGCAACCGCTTGAAACTGTGCCAGTATGAGCACACATGACACAACTCCAAGGGCAAGATTTACCCACTTCATAACTTCATCTGCTTTTTCTTTCCACGTTGTTGGGTCATAATCCTCCACCAACTTTTGTGCGGCAGACATTCGAACCGCATCTGAGGTATAGGCTACTTTCTTGTCCTTGATTTCCTCGTTATTGTTCATCCAAATCGAATATGAATCCCTTCCGATGATGCTCTTAATCTGCGCTGCAGCCTCAGATATTTTTTCACTGGCCTCTTCATCTTCCTTATTCTCTCCAAGTGTTGATGCTAGTGATATCAAACCTCCCATGGAAGCAAGACACCTCTCTGCATAGGTCATAGATCCTATGATTGGATATAGCTTTGTCAAATCAATTTCATCACTTGTCTCATGTCCCAGTTCAAGCAAATATTCTCCCAAAGTATCCGTTTTATTTATATAGTATTTTTCTAATTCTTCATATAGAGCAATATACATCGCTCCCTGATCATTTTCGGATAATTTTTCACTGTCATTTACTACATCTGCCTCCGCCTTGTTCTTATATGAATTCAATTCACTTGCATAATCTTCTTCATCAAAAGTAGCCATAGCATTGTCAAAAGCAGTTGCAAACTCCTGCAGTTTCTTGTGAAATGCTCTGGCATCATCTCCATATTCTTCATATAAATCGTCAAAATCATCCTCTGAAACAGCTTCTTCCACTTCCTCCCACACCGGACTATCCTTCACCGCTTCTGCCCAGGAAACAGATACATCCTTTTTGTTAACTCGCTCATTTTCAAAGGCTGCCACACCCAGTGACAAATATCCAAGAATCGCATTTATTGTTCCCGCACTTGACTTTGCAACTATGTCCGCATAGAAATCCCAGTCCGCCTTGTCTTGAACTATATAGTCGCCGAGCTTCATGTTGTCCGCCTCCGGCACGCATATGAGATTTAACCCCTCATAAGCCTCTTTGGCCTTAGGAGAACCCGCATTGTAATTGGCTATAAACTCAAGCGCTGCTGCCTCTATAGCATCCACAACCGGAGCATTAGTATTCTTATATTCCTTGAGGAGTTCTTTGTAATCTTTTAATTCAAATCCTGCATCCATGGACAAAAGCTTGACGCTGTATATAGCATCTTCTCTATTATCCGTCTCCTTGTATCCAAGTACAACATGATTCTTATCCGTTCCATTGTTGAGATCCCCCTCAACCGGTATAAATCCACTCTCTTTACACTTTTTCTTCGCTTCATCTATGCTAAAAAGAGCGTAAAATAGTCTTATATCGCTGACATACTTTGTATGGCTTTCCTCAACTGCCTGAGCAACTACCGGCCCATACTCTCTTATTGATGCCGATGCAAACAAGCATATAACAAGGATTGCTGCCACAATACTCCTATACACTCTAACTGCCTTCCCATGTGTATTCCAAATCATAAGCTTTCATCCTCCTTCGCCTGTGCTTTTCTCCTTGCATTACCATATATCAACAATAGTACGGCTGCCAATACAAGCACACCGCCTGATAAAACTATACTGACAATATTTCCTGCACCAAAAAGAGAGGCAGTAACTACCATGTCAGCTGTAATCTTTTTGGTCTCCTTGGCTCCAATACTTCCCTTATTTACGTGAAAATAGTTCATCTCATATACAGTTATATTTTTTGCCAATCTGATGCTTTTACTACTCGTGGAACCAATCCAAATCCAAGACCCTCTCACCAAACCTCCGCTATACACGTAGGCAGTTCCAAAAGCTGCATCCTCCAATGCAAGGTCATTACATCGACTCTCCTTCTTGCTTGTATTATCCTTGATTACCACGACTCCCTTTAAGTTAATATCATACCTGTAATCAACAAATACTCCACCACCATATCCACCTGCTGTGTTGCCTGTTATCTCCGTGTTAGAAAGCACCAAACCATCATCTATTACTACGATTGCGCCTCCATTTTCTTCGGCTTTATTTCCTCTGAATACGCATCTGTCAAATGTCACTGCACCCTTGTTCTCCGGGTTATCTCTCATACATAGAGCACCACCGTCTTGTCCGGCCTGGTTATCTGTGAATATACACTTTCTCGCATACATAAGGGTGCCGGAATATTTTTTTAAATCAAGATCCACATAAATTGCACCACCGTTTTTGGCAGCCCTATTCCCCACAAACTTCACGCTATCTAACTTAACTTCTCCTCGTCTACAGAACAAGGCGCCACCGTTGTCCTCCGTATAGCAATTGTCGATTGTAGCATCCTTTATACTCAGTTTTCCCTCTCCCATATAGATGCCGCCACCATGACACTTATCTATACTATCAAGCACGCGACAATGATAGATTCTTCCTCCGGTCATGGTAAATTTGGTGTTTTTGCTGCCCACATCAACATAGACTCCTCCGCCATTATAATCCGTGACGCAGTCATATATAGTACCACCCTCCATGAGAAATGTTCCGTCCTCATCGACGGTAACACCGCCACCGCCGTTGGAACTTGCGCCACCGGTTATGACACCGCCCCTAACTCCATCGTAGCCTTTTTTCTTGGGATGGCTGTCTCGTATAGTCAGTTTTCCGTCCTCTTTGACATGGAAGACGCTTCCATTTTTCTCTGTGGAGTACTCCTTCTTCATGTCGCGTTTAATATAGTGACCATTGAGATCGACAATCACCTCTTGTCCCTTACCAACGACTATTTCCGATGAAGGTAAGTAGTCATCACCCATTGTTACAATTGCCTCATCGTCACACTTCAAACCGGCTTCAAAAGCCTGCTTAAATGTGGTAAATTTTTCTCTGGATTTTAATTTTCCATTTTTATAGATTTCAAGTTCGGTACTCACGTTGTCATGGACTTTTTCCGGGTCTCGCTCAATAGTAACTTCTGATTTTTTTCTGTTTTCACTGACAACATATTCTCCCGTATTATAAAAGAAATATATACTGGCTTCAAGGGGATTACACTGTCCATATCCATCTGAAATCTCCTTCTCCATCTCCTGAAGCAATATACCTATCCTTGATCCTCTCTTAAACTCTTCAGAGTATACCTTTTTTCCCTTTTTTTCTTCTCTGTCTGACCACTGCCAGAATCTAAGCTTTTCCATGTCTGATGGAATGTAGAGGTCATTATCTTCCTCGTCATTCTTGGTATTGTCTATTATTTTGGTTTTTCCCCCGAGAAAAGTAATTATCGACTTGCCTCCATAGATTCCTCCCCCGTTTCCCAATACGTCATTTTCGCATATTTCAACATCACCCAGATATGCTTCGCTGTCACTTCCGAGATATATTCCCCCACCGTTCTTTGCGTGATTACCTGTAATCTTTATGCCCTTTTCTATATTTAACTCTGACTTGTCTTCGCATACAATACCACCGCCATTACTCATGTTAGATGCTCCGGTAATAATACCTGCCTTAGAAGCAGAATTAGTCAGTGTCAGAACTCCGCCGCTTTGGACTTTAATAGCATAGCCATCATCAACAGACTCTGAAAGCCCTCTGTCTATAGTATGTCCATTAAGATCTATTGTGACATCCATGTTGTTTTCTATATCTATAGAACCAAGTCCCTTTTTCCAGGTGACGTCCGATTCGAGGATTATTTCCACATAAGTCATATCGTCCTCTTCCTCTTCGTCATCACTGTCTTCTTCTGACAATGCTTTTAAAAGTTCATCCCAACTACCAACTTTTTCTCCTGCACTTTCCGCCTTGGTATATCTGACATTAATAAATGGAGATGCCAGAGAAATTATCATAAATAATATAGTTAGAAGAGCACATATTTTTCTCTCCAATCTCCCATAAAACATAGGGATTCCATCGTATTTTAACTTCAATTAAAGCACCTCCATTAATACAATTATATTATTAATTTGCTTGGTTTTTCTTTTTTCTTGTAAGGAAGAATGCGGCAATAGCACAGAGCATTATTATACTACCTGCAATAATGGTATTCTTGTGACTGCTCTCAGCTACTATGGAACCGGCAGCTGATGCATTTCCGCTTTTTTCACTCTTCTTTAAGAACTCTTCAACTGTTTGAGAGTCAGTTTTAAAGTATACTCTTATCTCAGGCGCCTCTTTGACGAATAAATATTCCGCATTATTGAGGTTACATACCGCCTTAGGATCACTTCCGAACATGTGAATTCCCTTTTCATAACCCGCCGGTACACTTGAACTGCCCTTGACATACTTGAGAGAATCCGCAAGTATCGGACATCCCTTCTCCATCTTAACAGTATACAATGATAACCACTGTTTTCCAATGTCCCCATTCAGGTCATTGTTCGTTCCAAGCGCTTCAAAGTTTATCTTTTCTGCCTCGGATTTACCTGCAAATCTTGTGCATTCAACTACCTTGTAGTAAGCTGATTGATTCTTGGTAACAATCTTATTTCCCTTCCTATCCTCTGTAGTTATATCAACCTCATCCACTATATACTTTGGAATAGGTGTCAACTCCACATTGTAATATTTCTTCAAATCCATTACAGTAAATGCAATCGATACTCCCGTCATAACAACAGTTAAGACAGCTGTTCCCACAACCAAAGCTTTGTACAGGGCTGTAGGAGCGAGCCTAATTTCAGTTCCAATCGCTTCTTCTGGAACTATATCTGTTCCCTCGATTACTTGTGGCTGAGATAAGTCGTAGTTTACTATCTTAGTTAATTTGATTTTTCTTGAATTAAACTTCAGATAAAACTTTTTAGTTTGCGCACTATTCATTCCCAAATGCCTTATACTTTTTGAAACTCCTTTAGTTAAATTGTGTTGTACTTTGGCAAATGTTCCTACCGTCACAGCTGTGGCAACTGCACATCCTGCTGTCAAAGACCAAAGTATTATAGGGAGTTTCCCTAGCTTATATCCATCTTCCGACTCCATATCTGCACTCTTTGCTTTTGCCCTAAGCGCATCATTAGTAAGGGCTACTGCACCCTTCTCATATATACCTCTGTCTACCTTTTCATAGATAGACACCGGATCAGAGCCATCAAACAGAGCATTTACATCTTTATATGTATTCTCATCAGCAATAGCTATGGAACATAGATCCATCAAGTTGACAAACTCAAGACCTGCAATCTGCCCCGCACTCAGCGACTCTATAAGCGGATACAACTTACGTATTCCATTCTTATCTGCCATATCTTCTCCAGACTGAAGAAAGAAGTCATACAGAGTGTCGATATCTTCATCTTCAGTATACTCGATAGAATCAAGATACTCGCAAACTGCCATTGTCTGCATATCCATTGTCACATCAGACAAAACCTGTCTAGTCTCATTTACTTCAACAACAACTCTTAAAATATAATTATCATCTACTATATTTCCAGTAGAATTTGAAGCCTCATTAATACTTTCACTGGTTTCTTCTGCCTTTTCATTGGCTGCTTCAACTTTGTCTTCTATCTCGTCTTTTATATCCTCGTATTCAGATATTTTCTCACGGAATGAATCCCATCCCATGTATTTTTTATTTTCCTTGTCATACTCTCCCAATAGTTTTAAAGCATCATCATAATACTTTTTATCAAGTTCCTTAAGCTGCTCTGTCTTGGTATACTCTGGGTGTGCAGTCTTGATTTCATCCTGCAAGTCTTCCAAAGTGATATCTTTATATCTGTCAATCCAAGTTTTCACCTTTTTAGTCTTCTTATCCTTTTTTTCTGATGAATCAGCCGCCTTGGTAAGAAGTGACTCAATGGCGAGTGTCGCCTGACCATTTGCCTGTGTTAGCATCGTAAGGATATCAGCATGCTCCTTTTTTTCTTCATCGGAAAGCTTATTATATGCAGCATCTCCCATCTCATACTTGGTTTCCTTGAGAAGCAAGTCGCCCACAGGTTTTCCGGTATCATCATCCTTTAGCTTATTCATCATAAGTCTCATGTAGTTGGCTCTTGCATGTCCCAAAGTGCCTTCCTTTTTCTTATAATTTGCACGATACTCCTGAAGTGTGCATATAAAATTATCCAAAAATGGTTTGATCTGTTTGTCCATATACTGCTCCATAAGCAAGTTGTAATCTTCAACAGAATAACCACCATTCATATTCATTACGGCCATATCTGTAATTGCCTCTGACGGATCAGTTGTAGTCTTGTATGCCAGATATACAAATCTCTTCTTTGGTCCATCCTTCAGAATATTAAACTCACTTGTTCCTGAATCTTCATTGAGATTTGCAGGCACTCCTTTGGATGACTCCAGATACTTATAGCCCAAATCTTCAAGATATGCCAATTCTCCTATTGCTTCGTGTTCTGTATTTCCCATTGCCACTTTCAATTCGCTTAGATACTCTTTCCCCGACGCTGCTGTAGGCTTTGGAGTCTCGGCCGCTTTGCTATCCGGTACTGTAGACAAATCAGAAAGTGGCGATATGCACGAAACCACGCCTACCAACATAATAGAAGCTATTCTCTTGATTACATTTTTCTTTAGATTACTCATAAAAATCCTCCGTTCTATCCTCTTTTTTTCACTGCCAACTTACTTCCCATTACTATCGCAACAGACACCAAAAACAGAAAAATAATCTGCGTTCCGTAGGTTCCGTCAGAAAACAGAGAAGCCGTCACCAAATTTCCATCCTCATCTTCCCACTGAGCATATAGTGTCACAACATCTTTATTAATAGATGACAAATTAATTATTTCCTCTCCGTCCTTGTAAGATTTCCCGGTTCCATCTGCCTTGGTATTCCATCCGGCAAATTTATAACCATTCTTACTCTTGAATACATTTTTAGAGAGTTTCTTTGCCTCGTCATAACTAACTGACATCTTCACTATACTTCCACTGACTTTGTTGCCTTCCGTGGCATTCTTGTCAAATTCAATTTTGTATTTAATTGGACTTGTTATAAAGGTCATTATTACATCTTGAGCCCCAAGGGTCACCTTGTATACATCTCCACCTTCCTCCGGCGGTGTAATGTAACATGTACCTTCATTTTTAACTTTATCAACTATATACCCCTTCCCTGCATCAGGGATTTTCACCTCTATTACCTCGCTTTGCCGACCTGTTATCTTTTGAACTTGCTTGTAGGCGGTCTTTTCATTTCCTATCCTCACTGTAACATAGAGAGGAACTCTGAATCTAACACCTATGATAAGCTCTGTCCACTCCTGGATATTGCTCCCCGATTTGAATTTTAAGCAATATATACTATTGTGACACACTTTGGTTTTACTAGTGTCAAATTTCCACTTAAGTCCCTTTCCATCTAAACACTTAAAAGTATCCTCCCCAGGAAATGACTTATTTTCCATCTTAATATAATCCATTCCAGCTGACTTCCACTCGACGCCATACTGGTCAACTCCCTTGATTGATACCTCTTTTGTCTTATCATCCGTCAGATCAATCTCTCTTTTTTGATTAATTTCATAATCATATAGATATGGATACTTGTCTCCGCCAATATTGATCCAGTTGTCTGCCACTCCCTTTTTCTTGGTATTTCCAGTCAACTTTCTCTTAATATGTGTACTTCCACTATTCTCTCCATTAATCCATATCTTCACATCAGCTTCCCATCCCCTTATAACTAATCCACCGCCAAAATTTGCATAGACATTGATCTTAGTAGGAAAATCATCTCCACAGTCGATTTCCCCTGAAGTATACTGTCCATCTTTGTGATCAATACTGTCGGTAATATCATCCGTTGTATATTTTTTTAACTCACTTCCAACTCCATTCGCCTTCCTGCAATACACTACAACATAAGCTTCATCCCAATCATCTGCATCATTGGTAACTTTAATCTCAAACTTTATCTTATATCCTTTGGCCGATGGAACAAGTTTTTTTATAACTTTGGCTTCTGGTAACTTTTCATCACCGGAAATCTTGTAATCAAGATCGTCAAATGTAAAATACAAATCAGCCGCATCTTTATTATACTCCGAATATCCCTTGGTAAGAAGTCTATTATCGCATGAATCTTTACAAGAAACACCTATAATCGAGCCGGTTTTGAATCCCCCTATGACTTTTATTTCCCTAAATACTTTAAACGAAATATTGTCATTATCTGATTTTTTATTCTTGTTATAATTAATAATAGTCTTTCCTCCGCCGAGGACAATCTTGCCATTCTTCTTCTCATCCTTCAGATAAATTCCTCCACCACTGCCTTGACAAATATTCTCCTGAACAGCAGTTTTGGTTATAGTAACATTGTACTTAGCTCCTGAAAAATCTGCATATATTCCTCCGCCATCGCCCTTTGAGTTGTTGAGTCTTATCTCACAATCATCAAATCTTGTCGGCGAATAACATGCTGCTGCCCCGCCATTTCCATCACTATTATTCTGCTCCATATTGATATCAGCACAAGCAATCTCCTTTAGTCCTTTATCAATAAAAATAGCTCCGCCCTCTTTTGTCGCTTGATTTGAATTTATCTTAATATTTTTCAACACATTTCCATGCTCTGAACTGCCATTTGCTGTTACAAACATTCCCCCACCATATTCTGCAGTATTCTGTGTTATTTTATTACTCCCGGAAAAAACAATTTTCTTATCCTTTTTTACACACTGTGAGTACACTCCTCCTCCCCGACCGTGAGTAGAATTATTGGATATTGTACATTCCTCCAAGAAAATGTTCCCTTTATTGGCAATACCTCCGCCATTTGCTGCTCTGGTATTATAAATGATTTCCGTATCATTAATAGATGCTTCTCCCTCATTGTAAATGCCCGCACCCATCTGTAAACCACCGGATTCTATAATGAAATTATTCCTAATCGCCGAGCCCATAATCTCTAATTTTCCATAATTACTAATTCCAGCTCCACCGCTCGCCCTATTCCCATCGATCACAGTATTATTTATCTCACATGTCGCTGTTGCTTCTACTCGTATTCCTCCACCATCACAATCTCTTGACATTTCCAAGTGCTGCGCAAATACAACTAAAGCATTCATTTCTTCAGAAAAATTCCTTACTTTTTTGGCCCCAAACAGATCACAGCCATTATTAGTACTAATTCTTGAATCAGTAATCACAGCTTTAGAGTCATTTCCCACATATATTCCGCCACCTTTATTAGCATAATTTGATTCTATCAAACAGCCTATAACTGTAAGCCTTGCAGAATTCTCAACTCTAATTCCCCCGCCGCACTTCGCGTAACCACCAGATATGAAGCCAGTTTTATTTGATGATGAATCCTTAATAGTCAACTTTGTAGACTGATTTTTTATAATAATTACGCTTCCATTATCAGTATTACTGAATACTCTTTTCCTCTTCAACCCGAATCCATTCAAATCAATAACATGATTCTTTCCATCATCAATAACAAGTGGTCCCTTCATCATAACATCATCGTCAAGACGAACTGTCTCACACACTTTTAAAGCCTCGTTCAAGGCCCTCTCATTATTTATAGCACCCGCACTGCCAGAAGCATTTATGGGCACTTTATTGTATAATAGAATAATCATAATTATAGCTATAAATAGCTGGATCTTTCTAAATGTAATACTCATATCTGAGCTCCTTTCAACTTGAACGGATTACTATACCAAATCCCCAATGTAACCACTCTAATTGGATTATAACACTACAAAGGGGACAAAATGGGGACAACGGCTTCCTCAAAAGACGGATGAAATTCCCTTTTCGGGCTTTTCATCCGTCATAACTACTCATCTCCTAATATGTCTTCAAGTGATCGACAAAAAATCTCAGAGAATTCCCTCCAATTATCTTTTTCATCCACTTTTTATATTTCTTTTTTGATTTTTTTGGTACATAAACTGTACTATAACCTGATGCATCTAGACACATCTTAGGCGGATTGATAGAGGTAAATACAACTTTTGTATGATCTTTTCTCCAATCCCAGCCGTGTTTTTCTATTCGAGTGAGATTGCATGATAATACGATCTTATCGACACTGGTCCCCTCATGAGATAGCCCCTCTTCGCCTTCTCCAACTAAACTTATGTGATTTCCAAGAATTCTTACTTTATTGGACATCACATACTTTTTCCCGCTTGGACATATGGCCACGATTAGCTCTCCATCCTTTTTTCTATAAATAGTTTGGCCATCCTTCGCCAAATATTTGTTGTTCGGGGATAGCTTAACTTTTTTTATGTAAAAGCTGTCAAGTGCACAGCTTTCCATCCCCTTAAGAGTTGAAGGAAGCGAGATTTCTTTACATTTTATGTTGGATAAAATCCCAGCATTAATGTATCTTACTCCCTCTGGAATCTCCAGTTTCTTGGCCCTTGAACAACAAGCAACAAGTCTTTTTTTCTTATCTGTGATAAATATTCCGTCAGTCTTCAAATACTTGTTTTTTGGTGAGATTTCTATCTTAGAAAGCTTAGGGCAACCGGCAAAAACATCATATCCTAATGACTTAACATTTCTCGATAATCTCACATATTCAAGCTTAGGACATCCATAAAACAGATATGATTCCACTTCTTTCAAAGCTCTCGGAAGTCTGATTTTCTTGATGTGCAAACCACTAAATGAAGTATAGTAGATTCTCCTAACACTATTTGGAATTACTATTTCCTTTATGTGATGATTCGTTATATCATTTCCCGGCGCTCCATGTGCTATCTCTACTGTATCTCCAAATATGTTATTCGAGAACTCTTCATCTTCTAATCCACCTAACTCGATTACTTTCATTCCATTAATCTTCTCAGGAATGACAAGTTTACTTTTTTTGTTCTTTTTCCCAAGTTTAATATATTGCACGCAACATATCTTCTTTACTTTGTTTTGATATCCATGAAATGTATGGCCATCAATAACTTTCTTTAATGGCGGAGTTCTGTCCCACAAGCGACTTTTAGCTCCTGATTCCGTCTTTATTACAAAACAGCCTATAACTAAAGTAAATAGTAATAGTAGAACCGTCCTTATTTTTTTGTCTCTTATAATATTGGTCATCTATGTTTTCTCCTTTACTTCTTAATCGCCAATGCAGCCTGAACGCCGTACTTAGCAGCAATTTTCTCAAGTTTTCCTGAGGCTGCATATTCTTTGAAAAGTTTATTCAACTTCTCCGTGAGATTGGAACCCTTCCTAAATCCAACAGCATACTCTTCACTATTTAGGCTTACAGTATATGTAAGCTTTTCAAAGCTTGTTCCCTCTCCCACCATGGCAGCTGCCATAAGTGAATCTATGATTGCGGCATCGGAAGTTCCTGCGGATACCTCCATAAGGGCGTTGGACTGATTAGTTACTGCTGTATACTTTAGGCCTCTTTTCTTGGCTTCTTTTTCTCCGGCACTTCCGGTCTCAACTGCAAAATTGAGTTTTTTCACGCTCTCCACATCCTTATACAAATCAGCCTTGTCCTTTGGCACAATCACAATCTGGGCATTGTTACAATATGCATCAGTGCAGCTCATAGATTTCTTCACTTCGTCTGTTAGGGTCATTCCATTCCACACGCAATCAATACTTCCGGAATCTAGCTCATGGATCTTGTCGTCCCATTCTATCTCGACAAATTCCACATCCACGCCGAGACTGCTGGCAAATTCCTTGGCCATATCCGCATCAAAACCTACCCATTCTCCAGAAGAATCTTTATAATCCATAGGCTCAAAGTCATTAATACCCACAACAAGCTTCTTCCTCTCTTTGACTTTCTTCAAATCTCCCTCTTCATTTTCAACTGCCGAGCCGGAAGCACTACTGCCTCCGTTCTTAGTTTCTTTACTTGGGAAAAAGCTACTACAGCCGCACAAAGCTATACTCATTGTCATTACTATGATAAAAGCTAATAATCTCTTCATAATATCCTATCTCCTTCATTGTGTTAGCATGAAAATAGGCTCCTATGGTATCATTCATCTCATAAGAGCCCTGTGTACAATTATAATTTTACTATTAAAATATTCTCACGTCAATTATTCTCAGTGAAACGTAAGTACTTTTTCATAATCATATCCTCTGTCCGGTGTAAAGTCTCGCTTGTTGATTTCAAAATAAATGACAGAATTTTTCTTTACATCTGCTTCAATCAAGACCTTTCCGTCCTTTGTTGTCAAGATATCACTCTTAGTCAACGGATAAGCCGACTCGCGTATTAACTTAGTCTGCTCTCCGGTCGGATTGGCAGGTTCACCCAAGTCATGCCAAACCTTAAGCGGATTACAAGTTTCCTCATCAACAATCTTCTGAATATACGAAAACTCACTGATTTCTGTAGGAATCTCGATGGAACATTTTACCGCATCCCCGTCAATATTCCAGAGAATACCTGCATATCCATTCTCCGTCTCAACTACAACGCTTGTCTTATCTCTGTGAACGCATTTCTTCGCGCAATCCTTCAGTTTTTTATAGAAGACAAATGTCCAGAAAGTCGGCTTTGGAATATTTCCCGCGGCAACCATACCGAACCCACCATGAAACAGTGAAAATGGTACACCTTTCTCCTCGAAAACATCTCCAAATGTCCAGTAGGAGTACATCTCATTCATGTCTCCGATTCTCGACAATTGCTCCGCCATATAAGCTGCATTCAGGTTGGTATCGTGAATAACTCCATGTGGCGTATAGGATGTGCTAAACTCCGTAATGTGTATAGGCACGTCCTTATATTCTTCAAATGAATCCACGATATCTCTGGAGGATTGAAGATTATCAAATCTCATCTCGGCGTCTTCGAGCTTAGAATACTCGGCATGTCCAACAGATTCCGGGAACTCCACAGTATAGTGATGTCTCGTTATGATATCAGGATGAAGGCCATTCTCCCTACAGAACTTCAAAAACTCTGTAATCCACACATCTTCTTTGACTCCACATACAGCCGGTCCTCCTACCTTGAACCTCTCATCGTAATTCTTAATGGCAACAAAAGTTTCCTTAAACAACTTAAAGTACTCCTTCATATCAGCCTCATACCAAAATCCCGGAAGATTAGGCTCATTCCAAACCTCGATAGGCCATTCAAGAACTTCTTCACCGTATCTCCCCCTGAGATGCGCAAGCAAAGCCACTACCATATCCGTCCACTTTTTGTAATCCTTAGGCGGAGTTGTATTTCCCTTCCAATAGAAAATAGTCTGAGTCCCACTTGCAAGCTTCTCGGGCATGAAACCCAGCTCGATATACGGACGAATTCCCAACTCCAGGTACTTATCAAAGATGCGATCAACGTAGGTATAATTGTATTCTACTCTTGTCTCCCCATCTTCTTCGTATTCCTGATAAATCGCCACGTCATCGGAAAATAGTCCGTGTCCCCTGATAAACTTGAAACCAATCTCCTCTTGGACAAACTTTAACTGCCTTAAGTACTCGTCAGTCAATGCAAGACCAAGTCTTCCGGTTCCCACGCAGTAGTCAACATTGTTGTTGAACTTCACTTCATTTGCTGGATTAATAGTAATCATTTATAAATTCTCCCTTCGTTATATATGTAATCTACTATTGTAGAAAACGATTTTAAAACATATAAAATTCGGCCCAAATATATAGTTCTACTTTTGTAGAATAATATTTATTCTACGTAAGTAGTTACGCGTTGCATTTATCAACTGCACTCTTCCATCCCTTTATTTTCTCCTTGTCCCAAAGTATTGTCGTTTCTCGTTGATTTGTTATGCCTATGGCAGCCACATCTTCACCATGAATACCAGCTTTTTGCAGTGCTTCTACAAATACATCTATCTGAGTTTGCCAGATTTCCATAGGATCATGCTCCACAAATCCCGGTTTGGGAAAGATTTGTCTAAACTCCTTCTGAGCCATGGCAACAATACGTCCATCTCGATCAAAAATTACACACCTTGAACTCGTAGTTCCCTGATCAAGGGATGCTATGTACTTTTTACTCATATGCATTCTCCATTTAATTATCCTTCTTCAGAATATTTCTCTCTCATAGTATAATCCTTGTCTTCATCTATCATCTCGAGCATGATCTTGGCGAATACCGGGTCAAACTGGGTTCCCATGCCATTCTCAATCTCAGCTCGCACCTTCTCCTGAGACATGGTATCTCTGTAGCTTCTTCTACTTGTCATAGCATCATAAGCATCGGCAACTGCTATGATTCTAGCCTCCTCAGGGATGTCTTCTCCGGCGATTCCATCTGGATATCCGCCGCCCTCATATCTCTCGTGATGCCATCTGGTGCCTATTGTGAGTTTTGGATTGTCCTCTATAGTCTCAAGTATCCTATTTCCTATAACCGGATGCTTTTTAATCTCCTCAAACTCATCGCTTGTGAGCTTAGAAGTCTTGTTTATGACACCATCCGGAACACCGATTTTACCCACGTCATGTAGCAGTCCCATCATGTATATCTCATCTAATTCCGCTTCATTGTATCCATATCTCTCGGCGATCATCCTAGAATACTTTGCCACTCTGGTGGAGTGACCATTGGTATATGTATCCTTTGCATCTATGGCCGCCGCAAGTGCCGTGGCTATCTGAATATTTAACCCCTCAACTCTCTTTCTGTAATTCTGCTCATTCTTATATCCGAGGAAGTAGAAAAATGACAGGAGGATAAAGGTCACAAAGGAAACCATTCCATTGACAACCAGCTGAATATTTACATTTTCAAGCAATTCCTCTTTGTTTACAACAATTACGCCATACCACTGATTTCGGATTGGATGGACGAAAAGCACACACTCAGCTTCGTCAATAACTATCTCCGCTTTTCCGTCCTCAGCGTTCTCTATCTTCTTCAGAAAATCCTTGCCATCTATGCCCTTTATCTCGCTAATGTTCTTTCCACTATTTGCCGCATCTCTGTGAGCAATTATAAATCCATCTGTATTTACTACCATTCCATAGCCTTTCCCGGCTATATCCGCTTTTTCAATAACACTTTTAATATATCCAACCATGACATCGAGACAGACCACATTGCGCTCCTGAGGGATTCCGGCTATCTTCCTGTTGGATATTTCTTTGGCGATTGTAACCACAATTGCGCCTGTCTGAGCATCCACATACGGCGATACCATGACTATTCTTCCTCTTCCATTTATCGCAGTCTTATACCATTCTCTCTCCTTGGGTTTAAATCCCGCATCAGGTACCCAGTTAGTTCCATCCATATACTGTCCATCTATGTATGCATATATTCCGGTAAAGTTTTCATCAAAATTCTCCGACTGTCTCTTGGTCTGATTTTTGAGATAGTCCAGTATTTCTTCAGAGGGCCTACCTTTTCTAACCATCAAATCAACTGAATCTGCGGCGACGCGCAGTGTTGACTCCGCTATCACAAGATGGTTTTCAAGGTCAACTGCCGTTTTTTCTATCTCGTTGACGCCATCCTCATAAAGTCCCGTGACAGCAACTTTTTCATAGTTTGTCACATTGAATACTACCGCAAAAACCATTAATATTAAAGTTGACATTATAATAAATATCAAGTTAAATCTACTGCGTTTTGCCACATTGATTCCATGTTTTTTCGTCTCACTCTTTCTATAATTTGCAGTAACTCTGTATAGAAAGAAGAATATAATGAGTACAACTAACAGGGAAATCATAAAGAGAATAAGTACAATCTCGTTCGTCGGAATATTTATCTCGCTTATATTCGAAAAATTCTCCTTTATTCTCTTGGCGATATAGTATCCGACAAAACATGAGGCAAATATTATAATGGCCAGTATAATCTGAACTGATGTATTGAACCTAACATCAATTGTTCTATCACTGTTCGCCTCCTCAGTCTCGGCTTTATAGCGTTTTCCTGCTGCCATTACGAAGAAAATTGACACCACTGAACTTATGATTGAACAGTAAAAATATGGGTTCATCAGCTCACTTTCCCAATCAAAGCAAGAAGCTGTCCACATGCCATATTCAAAAATCAAAAATATCAGAATGAGTAACGGCATAGCCGGGAAGAACTCTCTCTGATCCTTATGTCTGATATAGCGAAGAATCTCGCCTGTACAAAGCATCATTATTATCGTGGTGATGCCCACTTGATAAATATTATTGTAAATACCTCCAAAACGAAGATATAGTGCCAACAGTGGTAGATTGGTGACCAATGGCCAAAGCATTATAGGATTAAAGTACTTTCCCTGTTCCCTGCGATACTCAAAAATCGCCATGAAAAGTGAGAGGTAGCCAAGATTCCATCCCAGATAAGCCAGAAACTCTGACACCTTAGGATAGTCACCCATAACAAGCACATATATTGACCAATAATAATCACTTAGCAAGTGGGAAACAAAAAAGACAATGAGAAATAAGTATACTCGCTTTGGGCGCTCCGTATACTTTGAAAAACAGTATAATAAACCTGCAACTGTGCAGATTAATGTTATAAAGTTTTCGATATTCTCATATACCATACTCATCATTCCTCTGCTTCTCTAATCTCTGCACTCATATCCTCCTGGAGTTTCTTTTGATTAAAGGACTCCCTATCCGGAACAATCATCTTAAATGAACTAATTACATCAATCTTTGTCTGAGCATTTTTAAGTGCGACTCCGAGAACATGTCCTCCCATTTTCTTGTCGCTTGATATGAAATGGAAGTGCCACCCCGGCATATTGAGTCCCTCCATGTAAGGCGGACAATACAGGGCAACGAGGTTTCCCTGAACATTTTCATAGGAAAATATTCTCTGATCTGCTGCCAAAGCCACATTGAGATACCTGTAAGGTGGATCTTGCTTGATAGAACTTCTAACTTGTACGCTGTCAAAATCAGCAAATATATTGGCAACGTAGAACTGATTGGTTCCCCTCTTCTCCACCACAGTATCAAGTGTGCTCTTGAGTTTCTCCATATCCTCTGCATCAAATGAATCCAAGACTATATCCTCTGTGAAAAATGTTACATTGGCAAATGGCACTGTCTCCTTGTCATCCGCAATAATCACAGTTCCATCTCCGAGAGCCTGATAGGCAACTCCATCAAGCACTATCATCTCTCCATTGACGCCTTCAAATGTTCCGATTCCTATATCACCGTACTGAACCAACTTCTCCACATTTATAACTCCATCATATTCTCCCTGCATAAGTGACTGCAGTAGTGCGACCTGGTATATGGAATTATTGATTCGTCTCTCAAGAGGTTCCCCTTCATCAACCTCTTCCTCGCTTTTAAATAGCATCTTTATCATGGATGGAAGACTTGTTGCCACCTCGCGAAACATCGGAATAATAGTTTCAACTATTCCGGATATGGTCTCCGGAGTCATATTGGATGAATCCTTGCTCTTTGCCGGCGTGACAAGGAGCATAAATGTTGAAAATGCTCCAAGAATCTGATCATACTTTATCAACTCGCTCTTATCCTTGGTCTCAAAGTATGTTTCCATCATAACACGTCTTCCCTCGAGGGCCAACTCAGGTGTTATCTGTAAAGACTTTTCTATAACTTCCGGTCTTGACTGTGCCGCAACCACATGACTCATGTAATTAAATGCCAAATCAAAAATCGGATGACCAACACATATGTCATCTAAGTCAATAAGCACAAGTTCCCCTTCTTGAACCATGATATTTCCCTCGTGGAAATCACTGTGAAGCACCGTATTGCAGTCAGGTATCGCCTTCAAAACGCTTCGCATGAGCTTAATATCTTCTTCTCCGATATAGCCATCTGCCATAAAATCAATCCACCCAGAAATCTTATCCTTAATCTCTGGTAGCACGCCCGGTTCCATCTCCGTAGTATGGAGTAACTTCATGAGTTCAGCCATCTTCTCTCCATACATTCCAACCTTGTCTGGCTCATCCATGATGCTATTGCCGACAGTCTTGGCATCAAGCATCTCAAATACGATACCATAACAGTTCCCAACCTTGACAGTGTCAAATGAAATAGCAGTTGGAATACCACTCATAAATGCCGCTTGGGCATACTTCTTCTCAGTGTCTATCTTCTCGAGAGAGGCACTCTCCCTAAATACTTTTATAATCGTATCGCGGTCAATCCTGTAAACTGTCCCATTTCCGCCTTGTCCTATAATCTCACACCCATCAACAGACACTTCTCTAAGTCTCTTCTTAACATCGAGAATGCCGGTGAATCCGGTACTCTCAAATATGTCATATACCTCAAGAGATACATCTCTGACAATAACGGGTTGATCCATCATCTTTCTCACTTTCATGAGAATCCTCAGTCCCGCACTTGAGATATACTCCAGCTTCGATGCATCGAATTCAACTACAGGGGTAGAATCCTCTAAACTCGACACTTTGTCCATAACATCTTTTTCGATACTCCCCGCATTAGATGAATCTATCCTACCGCTTAATTCAATAATCACTTTTTCCATAACCTTTTTCTCCTATACTTTTAACTATAATATACCTCTTCGTCTACCTCTCCCTCATTCTTTGCAACAACCAGGGTAGCTGCAACATCTCCCGTGGTATTGGACATAGTAGAGAACATATCGAGAATCGAATATATTGCCATCGGTATTGCCATGGCTTCTAGCGGAACATTTAACGAACTCAATACTACTCCAAGACCCACAAGGGAGCCTCCGGGAACGCCCGGTGCCGCAAATGACAATACGATGACTGTGAAAAACAGGCTTCCCAAAGCCGCTGGCGTCATCTCAATATTATATATACCAGCAAGAAAAATACTTATAATCACCATGGATACACATGAACCGTCCATATTGACAGTTGCTCCCAGTGGAATTGAGAAGTTACTAATCTTTGCTGCAATACCCATCTTCTCGGTGCAAACTCGCATATTGTGAGGCATAGCCGCTGCGCTGGATGACAAGGTAAAGCTCGCTATCATTCCATCTCTGGCATTCTTGAAAAACTTGATTGGATTCAATCTTGTAGTTATCAATATCATCAGTGAATATACTATCATCATGGATGCATAGCCGGCAATATTTACCAATCCCAGCTTAAGAACAGACAGCATAACCCCCATATCCGTTTTTATAATAATACTGGAAATAGATGCAAATACAGCAAAGGGAATAGCCATTGCTATTATCATCGTAGCCTTCAAAAACAGCTCATTGAGCCCTTCAAACAGCTCTTTGACCCTCGTGGAGTACTCTCCGATTTTTCCTACTGCAACTCCAAAAAGTAGCGCAAGAAAAATAGTCTGCATCGTATCTGATTTGAAAAATGGTGCCAAAAAATTATCCGGAACTATATTCACAATCGTATTTAACACGGACACATCGGCGCTCTTCCCTACATTAACTGCAACATTGGCGGATTGGGTGAGCTGAGAAAAACTTGAGATTTCTCCCCCATCTCCCTGAAAGAACACAGATACCAATACAAATCCCACACTCATAGCTATTACAGAAGTTAACATATAAACTCCCATTATCTTGGCTCCAATCTTTCCGAGCTCTGCAATGTTGGAAAACTGCGAAACACAAGAAATTATCGAAAAGAATATAACCGGCGCGAGCACAATCTTAAGGGCATTCATAAACATGGTCTTAATCGGTTCTAACAGATATGTACACATGCCTCCTGATACATTGTCAGGTAGGACTATTTTCCCTAAAACCCCCACAATAATTCCAAGCACAATTGCACAAATAGTTCTATATAGCATAGCTTGCTCTGACTTGTTGACTGTTACTCTAGCTTGGTTACAGCCTTTTTTGTATCTGTAATTGAATTTGTCCCCAAGGGATCTCAAAAGAATACTTCCTATTGCCTCTTCGGATTCAAGACTCTCCAAGCTTGCTGCCAAAATCCCCTCTTCACCAAGGGGGTTAAACTCTTCACCCTCCATGGAGAGTGCAATAGACGTGCTTCCCAAAGACTTTTTTATGCTAATTGTCAATTTTGCACCTTCACTTGCCACACGCTGAAATGCAATAATAGTTTCCTCCGAAGCGAGCACCGCTTTATTCACAGTTTTTCTGGGCAAATCAATCTTTGTAAGGATATCTTCTATGAACTCCAATGATTCTTGTAAAAATGTTCCGTCAGACGACGAAAACGCCTTCTTTTCGTTGATAAACCGCATACTCTTCTCCTTTTTTTACTCATACTCATACTTTTATTCCATAAAAAACACACACTTATATTTTATCACAAAAATCCCCATGACACAACCTGTCATGGGGATTCGAATCGCAACATATTACGGTTAAATCCAACAGTAACAAGATATACTTTATCTTCATGAGATTCCATAAGCCCGTTGAGCAAATATCCGCTCAACCCCTTTATCTCACAATCAGGATTCGTAATATCAAACAATTCTCCCGAATCCCTCTCTATGATGGTAACCGAATCCTTCTCATATATAAGAGAAATCTCATACAACAGCGATTTCTTCGTTTTATTGTTCTTTTCAAGTACAGTGAGGCCTATCTCCTCTATGAAGAGCGCCACACGTCTGGATGTTTTCTCGGAATACTTGTGCGACAGCAAGCTTTCCTCCACATTTTTAGACATCTCACCGGCAGTTTCCGGCGTAAGTATATCGTCCATAACTACTATCTCCGAAGTCATATTCCCAAGTAAAAATGGGAAATCCTCCCTGCCAAACTTCAGAAATACAAATGCATATGCACTGATAAGGGTGACTAGCGGTGATATGACAAAACCGGCCCACAAACCTACTCCGCCAAAAAGTGTCGAGCCAAGTACCGGAAGCAGCACATAGAGCAGACCATTTTGCAATACCGCAAAGCAAGTCGCCATGCCGATTCGGTCGATTAACATGTAGTATGATGTTGTCAATGACACCACTGAGCAAAACGTGAATCCGAGTGCTACGATTCGTATCGCATACATTGATGGCTCAAGGGCATCACCACTTGAAATTCCAAATAGTCCACAGAACTGCTTGGCAAAAACCCATATGAGAATCGTCGCCACAACTCCCTCGACAACAGCTGCCTTAAAGCCGGATTTCATCACCCTCTTGATGAGCACATGGTTTTTCTCTCCAAAGTACGTTCCTATAAGCGGCTGCATCGCCATTCCAACGCCATCCATCACCACACTGAACTCTATCAAACTAACCACCACTGCAAGGGTAACTAGTCCCGTATCTCCAAACTGCCTTGACACGAATCCTATCATGATATAATCCATCAACGCCCAGCAAATATATACAGATGAATCCACAATACTGTAGCGCGATGTCAGCAAGAAGTCCTTAAAGGCAAAATGCCACACAAAATGCAGTGTATTTCCCTTGCGGAAGTAATGCCAGATACATGTGATGATTCCCAGACTATTTCCAATCACTGAACCAAGTATTATACCGGTCATCCCCATGGTTCTTGCCAATATGACAGAACATACGATATTTCCGCCAATCTGGAATACATAGCAAATATTGTTACACAGCTCATCTCCGTCGCTGTAAACCATCTGCTCAAGATAGAAAATAACTATTGTCAAAAATGAATTAACCGGGGCAAGCCAATAATACTTCAATGCCTGCTCAAGAATCTCTCCCTCAATGCCATTAATCCTAAAATATGTATCCTGCATGAGAAAAATAGTCAATGCAGAGATCAGACCGATGATAATACTAATTATCAGACCCTGACTATATATCTCGTCTGCTCTCTTCTTCCGCATCGCACCTATCTCTCGCGCGAATACTATTCCGACTCCCGTCGATACCAGATCCCCAAAGAAGGTCACAATTCCCGTCACAGGCGTAATCGCATTGATAGCTGCAACTCCCTTTTCCCCTACAAAATACCCCGCTATGATACTGTCACTAAGAAGCATAAAATACATAACTGCCTTCGTAAACGTACCTGAAATAAACATAGAACTAAATTTTCGTTCGCAAAATCCTCTCATACCTTTTACCTCACATTATTAAATATTCCGGCAAGTATTGCCCCTGATATGTTATGCCACATCTCATTAAACCAATAACTTCAAAATCTTTTTGTTTGTTGATTTATTTAGTTTTCAAAAGGTCTTATCCTCAATGTTACACCGAGCTCATCACATATCCCTTGACAAATCGCTATCTTGTCTTCCGGCATAACTTTTTCAACAACTGTCATGACAACATTTGGTACATATCGTTTGGCAAGAACCGCAAATTCCTTTAATGCCTCATAAGATTCTATGCCAAATCGGGAACGAGTGAGTTCATAAAACTCTTCCGCATTTGGAGCATTTAAGGAAATCGATATCGTATCTACTCTTCCCTCAAGTTTTGGTGTGACATCATGTCCATATATTAGATTCGCCAAACCTATAGTATTTACTCGTACTTTCAAAGCCGGATACGTCTCCTTCAAAGTGTCAATTACTGTACATACATCATCAAGACGCTCCAAAGGTTCTCCAAAACCACAGAATACAAGTTCATTGATCACACTCAAATCATACTGTGAAAATAGTCCGAGAACATTTTCCACACTTGGTTCACCGTCTTTGAGCCACAGGTTGTTCTCCTCCTGCATCTCCTTGGTATGTCGCAAGCAGAATACACAATTGCATGGACACTTATTCGTCATGTTTACATAAATATTTTTCCCCGTGAGATCACCACTCTTGGAAATATCGAGATATCCCTCATTTCCAACTTTTCCTGTTACCGTATAAAGAATCATTTTATACCTCCATTAAATCTTTCATATACATTTCAAAGCAGAGTCCCCAATGAGTTGGAACCTGGTTTTCTTCGCAATACTTGATACATTTAGACGCAAACTCCGCGGCCTTTCTTACAGAATCATAAAAAGAATGTCCATTCATATACATCCCAGCAATAACCGAACTTATAACATCGCCAGTTCCGCTTCTATCCGCACCTATTCTATCAACCATAACAATCTGCGGATCTTCGTCCTTGGAGTAAATATAATTCATAATCTGCTTTTTATGAAATGGAATGCCAGTTACAACTATATGCTCAGGCCCTCTCTCTGAAAGCTTCTGGCACATGTCATGAAGTTCATCCGTGCTAAACTTACCATTTCCAAAATCAATATCAAGAATCGTGCAAAGTTCTGTCAGATTCGGAGTTATAATATCAGCATATTTTACTAACTCCTTCATCTTATCACACATTTCCCGAGTATATGTCTTATATAATACTCCATTGTCACCCATAACAGGGTCTATGAGAATAACAGAATCATCCTTCTTAAAAGACTTGATAAAATCAATAACTATATCTACTTGCTCTTTGGATCCAAGAAAGCCTGTAGCTATACCATCGAATTCCATCTTTAGATTCTTATATGTCTGAATATAGTCTTTCATCTTCGGTGTATAATCATCAAAAAAATATTCCGTAAATTGAGTATGCGTAGAAAGAATAGCGGTCGGAATAGTCACCGCCTGTATCTTCATCGCAGATATTATGGGTGCCATAACAGCTATGGAACATCGTCCAAAACCTGTTATATCATTTATAAGCGCCATTTTCTTTTGTTTCATTTTATTATCTCTCCAATGCTATAGTTTAAGCTGGTTTTTTTATAAGTGCACCAGCTTTTAATGTACACTTTCTCAAAATAACTGTTATGAGCACCGTGATTAGCATGTCCGGTACAGTATATCCAACTACCAAGTCATAATTCATAAGAACTCGGTAAATAACAAAACCCAATATCCATGATATACTTGCAATTCCATCAATCCTCCTGTCAGATTTCTTGTGCCTGACAATAAACTGATCTGCAATCTGAACTGATATCATAGGTGCAAAAATTGATCCTATGAAGTAAAGAAACTCTGTTATATTCTCCATCGGAAAGAGTATAGCCCCAGCTGTTCCTATTATTGTATCTATAATTCCTGGAATATTTGCCCTTATAGAATTCTTCAAGCTGCGCTTTCCCTCTGATTCCTTCGGAATTCTATTTTCAGGGAGCAAAGCAAAGGTCGACTGATTGCATGAAAATGCATCAATAAAGTTAGTGGTAACGCATGAAAAAACGATGATAAATAATCCTGCAACACCCAATCCAGCCTTTAGCATTATCTGATCAATTCTAGTTTCATGTGTAATAACTGCTGCCCCAAGACCTATTACATACATCCATATACTAGCCAATGTATATGTCGCACATGCAGAAAATGTTGTCTTGATTGGTTTATTCGCCCTATGTGTATAATCGGCAATCATCGGCAACCACGATAGAGGCATTGCTATTGACAACTCTAATCCCTGTCCAAAGGAAAGCCCCTCACCAACAGCCTTTGGGCCCGCCTCGCCATTGTTTAATCCTGAGAAGATAACATAAGATAAAACAATAGTCAGCAAAAGCAGTAATGCCATAACAACAACATTTAACTTATCTCTGTGCTTTAATCCCAGTAAAATCCACACAGTCGTCAAAACGCCTATGATTAAGCACCACCACGTATGACCAAGCTGGAGAATCCCCTGGGCAGAAAGTGATGCATCAAATATCATGATGCCTTGCCAACCAATGAGCTGAATTATATTCATAATTGCAAAAAAATAACTTCCATACTTACCAAAAGATAATGCCGATGACCTCATAGAACCTTCACGATTCTTGACTCCAATTACTCCGGCAAGCACCAAAAGCAGGAATCCGATGAGATGTCCTAAGACAATAACTATAAGCCCACGTACAAGTCCCAAGCTTTCTAGGGATGCACCTGTGAGAATCTCGGCGATTGATATTGCTGCGCCGAGCCAGATCAGTGAAATTCGAGACATTTTCCCGTCCTCCTTATAAAAACTTAATAGGCATATGCTTTTATAATTTAGGATTATATTTCAAAACTGACATCTTTTCAATAGTCAAAATGAGTTTTTTTGATAAGGTCAGTTTTGGGAGGCGGGGGGATGTGGTTGCTTGGGTGGGCTTTTCTGGGATTTTCCGGCTTAGGGCAACTCTTCAAGCTTCAATAAATACGGATGTTTCTTGTATCCCTCACTCTTTCTCGAACAAGTCTATCCCCCTCTTGGGGCATGCCAAATCCTTCTTTTTCAAATAGGCATGCCCCTCTCTCCTTATCAATCAAGTCTATCCC
>NZ_KI912475.1:39113-62225 GCF_000518685.1 Eubacterium xylanophilum ATCC 35991
TTTTTCAAATAGGCATGCCCCTCTCTCCTTATCAATCAAGTCTATCCCCCTCTCGGGGCATGCCAAATCCTTCTTTTTCAAATAGGCATGCCCCTAACTCCTTATCAATCAAGTCTTTTCCACTCTCGGGGCATGCCAAATCCTTCTTTTTCAAATAGGCATGCCCCTCTCTCCTATCAATCAAGTCTGGAATTTTACATGCAATACCCATCCACCCTATTGCATGTGAGAAAGGCGCCCCTCGGGCGCCTTTCCATATTTCCATATTCCCATAACCTCTTAAGTTTACGCCTTAATCTTTTGCTTTTTGCCCTTTACACCTCGCGCCTTTAGAATTTTCTTGTATGCCTTCAATTTCTTCTTAGGCACCTTGATTTTCGCTTTGGCATTGATCTTGGCAAAAGCATTTTTTCCAACTGATTTTTTGGTCAGTTTAGTTGTTTTGATAATTATCTTCTTAAGGTTCTTGCAACCATAGAATGCATTTTTGCCTATCTTTTTGATGTCCTTTCCTATGGTTATTTTCTTAAGCTTCTTATTATTCTTAAAGGCATTAGCCTTGATTTCTGTGACTTTGGTCTGCTTTTCACTGATCTGGGCTGAAGCAGGTGCAACCGGCTTAGAGACGGTCGATGGTGCAACAGTTGAACCTGGCGCTGACGTCGTCGATGGTGCTGCAGTTTCAGTAGGCTTTGGTGTCGATGATGGTGCTGCAGTTTCAGCAGGCTTTGATTTTGAAATTATGCGAGTTTCTGTATGAGTTGGATCATTCTTACAAACTCGAATTTCTATTCCGTCCTTTGTTTCAGTTGCCGGAACTGAAACTTTCCAATCTCCCCAATCATGCTCTATTACAAATTCTGGGGATGTGGCAATAAAGCAACCGTAAGTTCCCATATCCTTATAGTTATCTGTCTTCCACTTTTCTCCGTTTACCGTCATCGAAAAAACCTTTGGAATAGTGCAAACTTTGTTTTCCCCGCCGTATAGTCCAAACATGGCTTCAAGCCTGTAGGTTCCGCATGTAAATTTGTCTCCCCAAAAACATGGTACCCACAAATCACCATCTTTTCTCTTCCAATTTACTGTTCCTCCAGAATTATATTCCACTGGCATTCCCACAGTAACGCTAAAAGCTGGGTTTTTCATTTCAGCTCCGACAATAGGAGTTATTGGTATACTGGTTTCTGCCTCAATCTTATCGATTGATATCATTTCTTTTAATTCAATTTCAAAATCTAATGTCTCAGAACCCTTATACCAACCTATTCCTTCGACATTGATTGTTGCCTTTCCCGGAAATTTATTATTGCTATAGCTAAGTGTATAATCTGTTCCCAGCGTGAGTTCCTTACCATCCAGACTCACATCCAGCTCAGGTCTGATCGGCTCTCCGGTATATTCCCAAACACCATTCCCGGTCATTTTGATTTTGCATTGTTTCAAATCATATTTACATTGAAATCTACTGGACTCGGTATTCGTTGCTTCCTCACCGTTAATGAATACTTTAAAATCCGGTGCCATGTCTTTTGCCACATCAGTATTATACAAAGTGCCGGAAATAGCCGCAACAATATAAGTCACCGCCCAAACTGATGAAATGTCTGTTGTATAATAATATCCCGCTTCAAAAGCCTCTCCACTTTCCATCGCAACCGGTTCCTCATTGCCCGTTGATTTTTTCCATCTATCTTTAGCCACACTTTCTAAGTTATTGACAAATTGAGAAGTAAATGCATTTGCAGGTACTGTGGTAAGCTTAATATTGTTAGATGGCAATTCTCCTGCTTCCGGCTCAGGAACTTCAAAGTGCACTTCATGCACTAGCCCGTCATTTTCTTCTGTCACTTCATATTCTGGTGAACCTGCATAAATAAATACACCCTCTTCGTCAACTGTATCATTCGTCCAAAGCTGTCCATCAACAGTTATCGCTGTTTCTTCAGAAAACTTATATTTACTGTTCTCATTACCAAACAAGCCAAATTCAATTACAAATCTATAGGTTCCCTGTGTAATAGCATCGCCAAATCTACAAGTATCCCATGTATCACCATTCTTTTTTTTCAAACTCCATTGATTGGTCCAAGGCACGCTGCCTTTATCAGTATTGACTTCAAGGGTTGGATTTTTAACTGTATTTCCTACCTTGAGAATAGATGAAATGTCCGATGTTGCCGTAACTTCATTTACTTGAATCAAGTCATCTCCCGCACGCACTACCTGCCCCGGCACTACGCCAACTATCAGAGCTAGTGCTAGCACTATACCTACTATCCTTTTTCTTAACAATTTCATAAAAAACTCCTTTCACAATTAAGATTTTTTTCTCTTTTTATGCACATTTCTTATGGTTTTCTTCTTTTTGGTGCGAACATTTTGCCGTCTTTCTTAGCCTGTGATGCAGCCTTATGCCTTGGCCGAATCAGACACTTTTTATCAAAACCAATCAGATCTTCTCTCCCTGCCTTGACCAGTGCCTCGTAGACCAAATCATAATTAGCGGGATTGCGATACTGAATCAGTGCGCGCTGCATCGCCTTCTCATGCGGGTTTTTGACCACATAAACCGGCTTCATATCTCGGGGGTCGATTCCTGTATAATACATGACCGTAGACATGGTGGACGGCGTCGGATAGAAATCCTGCACCTGTTCCGGCATATAGCCGAAATCTCGCAAATATTCCGCAAGGGCCACAGCCTCCTTCATCGTACTTCCAGGGTGGGATGACATCAGGTAGGGAACTACAAACTGATTCTTTCCCATTTGTTTATTTAATCTTTTATAGCGCTGGATAAAACGCTCATATACCTTGTTTTCAGGTTTTCCCATTCTCATAAGCACCGGATCTGCGATATGTTCCGGCGCAACTTTTAGCTGACCACTGATGTGATGTTCTACAAGCTCACTGAAAAACGTATCATCCGAATCTGCAAGCAAATAGTCGAAGCGTATACCTGAACGCACGAAGACCTTTTTCACTTTGGGCAGTTTTCTGAGCTTGCGCAAAAGAGCCAGGTAATCACTGTGATCCACGTGGAGATTCTCACATGGTTTTGGGAAGAGGCACTGCTTGTTTTTACAAACACCGTATTTTAACTGCTTCTCACAGGATGGATGCCTGAAATTCGCCGTCGGTCCACCCACATCATGGATATATCCCTTAAAATCCGGCATAGCTGTTATCTTTTTGGCCTCTTCGATGATTGACTCGTGACTTCGCACTTGCACGGTGCGCCCCTGATGAAATGTCAGGGCACAAAAATTGCATCCGCCAAAACAACCTCGATTGCTAATCAACGAAAACTTTATCTCGGATATGGCAGGCACTCCACCCTCCGCTTCATAAGAAGGGTGATAATTTCTCATATAGGGAAGTGAATATATGTCGTCCATCTCCTGCACAGAAAGCGGCGGCTGTGGGGGATTTTGCACCACATAAACTCCGTAGGGATACTCCTCCACCAACACCTTCCCCGTAAAAGGGTCCGTATTGTCATACTGTACCTTGAAACTCTCAGCATAAAAGCGCTTTTCTTCCTTCATCTGTTCATAGGATGGAAGTCTTATCTCATCATAAAACAAACTCTCATCCGTGGTTTTGTACACGGTTCCCTTGATAAACGTAATATCGGAAATATTCAGCCCACTGTCAAGCGCATCTGCAATCTCCACAATCGACTTTTCTCCCATTCCATAGGAAATCAGATTTGCACTACTGTCAAGGAGTATTGACCTCTTAAAAGAGTCCGACCAATAATCATAGTGCGCCATACGCCTCAGGCTGGCCTCAATCCCGCCAATAATTATCGGGATGTTCTTGTAGGCTTTACGAATCAGATTACCATAAACCACAGTGGCATGATCGGGACGCTTCCCAACCTTTCCACCGGGAGTATAGGCATCCACTGTACGACGCTTTTTCGATACATAATAGCGATTAACCATGGAGTCCATATTTCCACCACAGACCAAAAAGGCCAATCTCGGCTCACCAAGAATGGATATACTGTCTGGATCCTTCCAATCAGGTTGGGAGATTATCCCCACCGAATAACCATGAGCCTCCAAAACCCTGCTGATAATCGCAGGACCAAAAGACGGATGATCCACATAAGCATCTCCGATAACGAAGACAAAATCAAGTTGTGCTATATTCTGCTTTTCTAAATCCTCTTTACAGATTGGTAGGTAGTCAGACATTTTTTTCCTCCGTTATGAATCTTTTCTTAGAACTTTAAATTACACCTTTATTTTACCATTATTATTTCAATCTGTATAGTGAATAAATGGGTTTCAAACATTTCTCTTAAATTCAGTCTTACAAACTGAGTTACGAACTTTATCAAATCGCCATAATGCGCTTTTCAAGTCATTATCAAGCCTCTTCTCAATCTCGGGAATTAGCTCATTCGGAAAACCATAGTAAGCCTCCGCCATAGCTGTTGCTATACAGGTAAGTGTATCACAGTCACCGCCTAGCGATACCGCAGTCCTCACTACATCTATAAAACTTTGCCCCTCTAAAAAGGCTGTAATGGCTTCCGGAACAGTCTCCTGGCAGCTTTCCACGTGATGATATGTGGGTCTTATCTCATCGCAATTCCTCGATAAATCATAAGCAAATTCTCGCACGACATAATCCCTGATATATTCTTTATCGTATCCATTTCTCGCAAGATATATGACCGATGCCGTTGCCTCAGCACCCTTGATCCCCTCAGGATGATTGTGCGTCACCTCAGCCGTCCATCTAGCCACCTCTCGCGTTTTATCAAGTGAGTCATATAACCATCCAACTGATGAAACACGCATGGCAGAACCATTGCCATAACTGCCATATGGTTCACTGTCGGCTGAAAAGATCCACCTGCTAAAGTTATTACCATACCCGGCATCGGGATACTTTCTCCCCCAACGCTTCATGTTTTGGATTATATCATACTTAATAACTTCCTCCGAAGCACTGCTATCACCTACGTCATGCTTTATAAGCGCTTCAGCCACCGCTATACTCATAACAGTGTCGTCCGTGAACTCACTCTCCTCGGTAAAAAGCCTGAATTCCTTGGTCTTATCTCCTCTGTCAAACTCAAACCTACTTCCAACAATATCTCCCATAATCGCACCATACATTGTAATCAACTCCTATCTTCAATGAATATTTTATCGTTACAATGCAAATATAGCACAATCTGGAAGGAAAATGGTCAAGCGGGAGTTTACCTTGCCATGTTAATCAAAGTCATACTTCATAAAGTTTCCATTGTGCTTAAAACCATATGATTCATACAACTTTACACCCATATCAGAAGCCGTAATATAGATTGTTCCACAACCATAGTCCTTAGCTTCCTTCACTACTCTATCCAGTAACTCAGTGGCAATGCCACATCGTCTATAATTCGGATCAGTGTACATACTTGACAGAATTCCCAGTTTTCCTGTAGGGCACGTGAAGTACGGTGGTTTTTCCGCAAATGACATACCACTCGTTCCAACTATCTTATCCCCATCAAAAGCGAGCCAGGAAACGTAGGTGCCCGCAGCCATGTTTCTATTATAAAAATCCATCAGCGATGCTTCGAGATTAACATCCTTCGGAACCGTTCTGCCCTCAGATGTATACTCCTCTGTCAACTGGTCTATTCTCATTTTTATTATTCTGTCTAATTCATTCTCTGTTAGGCGCTTATAAATAATGTTCATTGTGGTTCACTCCTTAATAAATTTCTTATAGATTTTATCAATTTCATCGCTTTCTTTATATCCAACTTTAGAACATTTAGATGCAAATTTTATAATCTGTTCGTCGGAATAATAATCGTTTCATTTTATTACGTCAATTATTGCGACATTACAACGATTCTGAAATTTGTCCAAAACAATACTCTATAAAACAAAGCATATTTGTTTCTTTTATGCCATTGAGTTTGCTTGCAAATTCACGCACCTGATTTAACGTATCCGCACTTATTGGATCCGTATTTATAGGGAAAATCCTGCTATAATATGTACCTTTTTGAGAATCCTCGATTCTCTTTACCATTATTCCTGCCTTGAGCATTACATCCTCTAAATTAGAATTATTATAAATAGGAACAATATAATCTTCTAGAGGATGCCCTTTAAACAATTCTCCCGAAATATATTTTCTTTTAGTATCATCATCACAGTCATCTGTATCCATGATGATAAAAAGCTTAAAATTCTTAAGGCTTTTTGACTTTTTATCATACTCTATAACATATTCATTAGCCATTTCCTTCAATGATTTAAACGGCTTTTTACTCAGCATGTTCTTTAGTCCATTAATCTGAATACTACTTTTACCCTTGTCCTTAGCAATAACTTTTACTGGAAGGTGAAGATTAGTATATATATACCTAACCAAACTATATTCCGATTTTCCGTGAACTATTACAGCACATCTAGTATAATTTAAGAAGTTATGAGACACACTTACTCTTCCTCCTTTCCTGCAGTATCTAGTTCATCGATAATTAAATCATAGTCTAATACATCTACAATCGGTACTCCACCAAACAATCCTTTTAAATACATGAGTCTAGGATTATTCGAACCTTGAATTCGAGGATATTTATCTAAGCACTTTACTTCCTTATTTCCTTTATAATCGACGTTGATAAGATACACCGATTTAATATCTATTGATTCAAGCATGTACGTGTTATGCGTAGTTATAATCAACTGTCCATTAATATCATCTAGCATTGATTCCAATACATTCTTTAACAATAAATCATGTATTCCATCATCTATTTCATCATAAATAACTGTTACTCCACAAAATGCACCTAATAAAGATCTTATTATCTCTAAGATATGTTGTGTTCCAGCCGATTCATTAGAAACAGATATCGTCCTAATCTGTCCACCTATCATCTTTTTTACAAATAGTTTATATGAAATTGTCTCAGCTTGATTCTTTCGCTCATAATAAACATCTTTTATATCTGCATAAGCTTGTGTCAAAAAATCTCTAATTATTATCTCTGATTTATCCAATAATGCCTCATGCTCAAGCTTTATCTTACCTTCCTTCAAATCTTCTAATACGTTAGTTGGCTTACCAGCACACACTTCACTACCTGAAGAAGATGATTTCTTACAATGAATTGTTGTGTCATGTAACATATCAAGAAAATCAAACGTGTACTCCAAGTAATTTTCCTTCACGTAATCTTCATTTTTTTCTTCGGTTTCTTTTTGAAAAATGCTCAGCAAAGAATGCTTACCCCAGTATTTATTAATTTCATCTCTAATCTCTGCTTCAACCTTTTTATTTGAAAATAACTTACTAGAAAACACAATTTTAGGATTTGTTTCTCTATAATCTATTTCAAATAAAATACCTCGTTGTTTTCCTGTAAAATAATAAAGTTTTTCATATATAAATCGTTCATCAAATGAAAGTGTATAAATGCCTTCATGTCCGTTTGTTTCAAAACCATATTCCACTGTTGTAGGCTCTCCACATTCGACCATCCTACACTCCTCTCTATTTTTTTGGATACTAGTAGTATCCAGTATCATTTCAATCAATTCAGAAGGAACATCTTTTTCTTTTATTACTTCTTGAAATCTCTCTGTTTGTGTCGCCATTCGGAACGAATCGATTGATTTTCGTAAGAAATCAATACTTGTCACAAAATTCGACTTGCCACTTCCATTTTCCCCATAAATTGAAACAAAATGCTTGGCGCCCTTACCACCATTCTTGAAGTCAAAAGTAACATCTTTAAATGACTTGAAATTCTTTAATTTAACATATGTGAACATTCCATTCACCTCCACGCTCATCATATCATCTTTCACATTTTTTGTCAATAACCTCTCGATTTTTGTTGCTTTTTATATCATTTTTCGCACTCTTTTCGTCTTAGTTCCATTCAACTTCTTCAACAATGTTTTGAAATCAGAAATGGTACACATAAAAAAGAGGACTCCGGTAAAACCAAATACCAGAGTCCAACACTAGAATTCACTATTATTTTCACAACTTGGCGAGCAGTGTACTCTTGTACAACTTTGCTCGTTGGGGAAATTTTCCCCCATCCCCATAAAACAGATTTTTCAAATCTGGCTGCGCTCGTAAACGAGCTTTATTACACTTTGCTGCATTTCAAAGAATCACAATTTTCATAAAATCCATCCAAGATTTCCAAAATCATTCTCAGACTTTCCCACTTTTCCAATTCAAGTTCATCCACAGATTTTAGTAACAACAACTGTTCATCAATCACCCTCATACCGTTTCTGATAGCATCAAAAGTTTTGATATTCCCAACAACAGAAATCTGATTGTACATGCAGCTTTGTGCTACATACAGCGCTTCCTTACGAACATATATGGAGATAAACAGTTCTGCACTTGGTATAAGCTTTGCCGCTGTATCCAACCTTGCTAAATCATTATTCGCCTCCTAATTTGAAATAACACTTATATTTTACCATTCTTATTTCAAGTTGTACAGTGGTTTTTGAAATAAGGTGGTTGTTTGTCTATTCTTATTTCAATAAGTGCGGAGTTTTTGAAATGAGGTGATTGTTTACTTGACTATACTGCAGTAGCACACTCCTACCCTCTATAATTTTCAATCCACTCACTCATTTCTTCCTCTGTCCAGCCGAACATATTATCCAAAAGCATTTTCCGTCCTTTCTTTTCATCCCCGCCTAGAAAATCGCTCACTTTCTTTAGTATTGCTTCTTCTGGTTTAAGTGGCCCAACAAAAAAATCTGCGGTATACAATGGAGAAACCTCCATAAATGATTTCATATAATATCTAATCATTCCATGCTTTACAGCTCTGATTCTGATTTCCCCATCATCTTCATCAAGATACATCCCTTGCACACAGCAACAATCCCAATTATCCCCTATATCAATAATTACTATTCTT
This sequence comes from Eubacterium xylanophilum ATCC 35991, assembly GCF_000518685.1. GTDB lineage: Bacteria > Bacillota > Clostridia > Lachnospirales > Lachnospiraceae > Eubacterium_F > Eubacterium_F xylanophilum. The sequence goes on from NZ_KI912475.1 coordinate 48,046, forward strand.
TGATCCGGGACAAATGGCCCCCCCTTTACTTCTAGTAAATCTCCTGGTTTATATGGCACATAAGTGTGTATCTCCCTGTCATCTATATGTGTTCTCAAACCGGCATCTTCTACATATTCATCACTAAAACAACTATTTATAATGACACCATTATGGACAGTATATATGCAAGTCGGCATATACTCTCCCTTATACATAATCCATCTTGTAATACTGGCCCATACATTTCTCTGTTCTTCCGTAGAATACCACTTATCAATATAATCAAGAGCGCCTTTAAATGTGGAAGTAATTATTTCAAATGATAAATTGTCAATATCTTCTATCTCATATAGTCCACATATCTCGACAGAAAACACACCTTCTCCTTCTTTTAGTTCAAGAGATTTCTTGATGGTCTTAATTTGTCTATCATAGTCCTCCAATCTTGCTTCGTGTCTAAACTTCACCCAATCTTCTGCTTGCTTCGTGCCATCGCTAAGAGTCTTGTTGTGTTCATCTTGCTCTACGATATCTTTAATGGATTCAAGGATTTCCAGCTTTGTATCAATTGAAACCGGAGAACAGTACACGATATCCTCAATATACGATACTCCCATACATGGTCCCAATCTCTTTAAATATTCTCTGAGATACTTAGAAGGAACAACCCTATCCAAGATTTCATCATACATATCTTTTTCCCCCATTCACTCTAACTTAGAGATCTATATTTCTATCCCCACATCCCTGATCCACTCCTTAGGAAACCAGCTGTGTAGCATTATGTGATCAGAAGCTAGATCAAACATGATTTTCCTGTATACAGTCAACAAAAATACGATATCAACTTCACCTTTTATATACTTACTAAGTGCAGGGAGAATCTTCATATTTCCGGTACAATCTCCTCTATAGAATTCCAAGTTCATGTAGGTATGTGAAACCTCGTTATATATAGTTCCATCGACATCATTTACAAAATACCCATAAGCTATCATATCTGAATTATCACCACTTCTTTTCATATATTCTGCTGGTTCCCATGTGCTAATGCCTTCTAAGACAAATGGTCCGTCCATATCCCACTTTATATTATCCATATCTTCAGGCACCCAAACGATATCACCTTTTTTGAATGGCGTTGGGAAATCTAACCAAAGCCCTTCAAAAAAATCGTGCAGTATTTCCCACTTTTCTTCTTTTAATTCTGCATAAAATTCCACGAAATCCGGCTCCCCCTTACCCATAAATCTTATTCTCATTTCGTCTTCAACGTTATCTAACGACTGCTTTCGAAACTCATATTCTTCAATTCCGTTTTCCTCAGGAGTACCCCCATAAATTTCACCCAAATCATATATATCTTTATAAAATGCATCTATACAAGCCTGTAATGATGGATAAGAAGTCCAGTGTTCCTCAGTCCACCCCGGGTCTCCCTTATAGTAAAATGAGTATGTATAAACATATCTTCCTTCAAGCTCTTCCTTATAAAACCATTCAATCAACTCATCATTTGCCGCAATATACTCTCTAAGAAAATCATGAAGACTTTTTCTAGACTTACACCACGGTCTCTCATCTATCTCACAGTCAGGCATAGTATCGATAAGCTCTAACCACGCCTTTTTCTTATCTACATACGAAAGAGACTTGCATTGGTAAATCAACCATGAAGTCTCAATAGAATTAAACTTGTAATCTAGTTTTTTAAGGTGTTCTCTGATATCCGATGAGTTTACAAAAGAAAAAATGTCCATAAGTCCACGCCCTTTCTTTAATAAAAATCCTTGTTGTCTTAAGTATAATGCTGAGAGTGGACATTTTCTGTCCATATAATCTTGATTTCAAGAAATTATTTTTGCTGATGAAATCAGGGCTCTGTATGATGTGTTTTATTTCAACTAAAGTAAAAAAAGCGTAACAACCATAAAACTGCTACGCTAAAAAATTGCCTTAGGGGATACATCAATTATTCAAGAATTCTAGCTATACGCCCCCCTCCTACTGTACGTCCACCCTCACGGATAGCGAATGTAAGACCCTGATCCATAGGGATTGGGTGGATGAGCTCGATTGTCATCTCTACGTTATCACCAGGCATGCACCACTCTATTCCTTCTGGAAGCTCGACAACACCAGTTACGTCAGTTGTACGGAAGTAGAACTGTGGACGATAGTTGTTGAAGAGTGGAGTATGACGTCCACCCTCGTCCTTAGTCAACACGTGCACCTGAGCAGTAAACTTTGTGTGGCATGTCAATGTACCTGGCTGAACAAGTACCTGTCCACGCTCGATCTCTGTCTTCCAGATTCCACGAAGTAGTACACCAACGTAATCTCCGGCCTGAGCCTCATCAAGTTCTTTGTGGAACATCTCGATACCAGTTACAACAGACTTCAATGTCTCATCTTTGATACCTACAATTTCGATTTCATCGTTAAGGTGAAGTGTACCAGCCTCTACACGTCCTGTAGCAACAGTACCTCGGCCTGGGATATTAAAAATGTTCTTTACAGGCATCACGAATGGCTTATCTGTATCACGCTCTGGATCTGGGATATACTCATCAACAGTATCCATAAGCTCCATGATAGCGTCTCCCCACTTGCTGTTAGGATCTTCCAAAGCACCAAGAGCTGATCCCCTTATGATTGGGCAATCTGAGAATTCATAGTCTTCAAGAATCTCAGTGATCTCCATCTCTACGAGCCCAAGAAGCTCTTCGTCATCAACCATGTCACACTTGTTCATGAATACGATGATGTAAGGTACACCTACCTGACGAGAAAGAAGTATGTGCTCTTTTGTCTGAGCCATTACACCGTCAGTAGCAGCTACAACAAGGATAGCTCCATCCATCTGAGCAGCACCAGTGATCATGTTCTTAACGTAGTCAGCATGTCCTGGACAGTCAACGTGTGCGTAGTGTCTCTTTGCTGTCTCGTACTCAACGCGAGCTGTTGAAATCGTGATACCTCTTTCACGCTCTTCTGGAGCCTTGTCGATATTTGCAAAGTCTACAGCCTCGTTACCAGCTACTCTTGCAGCAAGTGTAGCTGTGATAGCAGCTGTAAGTGTTGTTTTACCATGGTCTACGTGTCCGATAGTTCCAATGTTAACATGGGGTTTATCTCTAATATACTGTTCTTTCTCACCATTATTTTGTTTTTGAGAGTCTTCATAAGACTCGACATGATAATCTTCTGTATTATTTTCAATAACTCTTTTATTTTGTGGTTCTAAATATTGGTCAATTATTTGAGTAAGTGTATGTACTTCTTCATTTTGATTTTCATACATATCAATAAAGTTGTACAGTTCGTATAACTCTTCATATGATATACCAAGAGACCTTGCAGCCATACATAATTCTCCTATGTATGTATCTGTTCTACTAACTTTATCTGTATACATAATTAAAAGAACCCAAAAAACAAAAATATGGCCTGCCCTTTTATCATATTCTTTACAGATACTATAGAACTCTTGTATTTCTTCCCTAAGTAAATTCCTGTCATAAAACTCATGATTTGGAGTATTAGCATGCCTAGAATACCATGGATCAATACATTTAAACTCTCCCCTTTTTTCATCATATTCATTAGATAAAACAAGTACAAAAGCATCTTTTAATATACCTTTACCTGCATCACCAAGTGTGTTCTTCTGAAAAAACAAACGTAATGGAGAACGATTATTTTTCAAGTTTGTCCTCTTTTTTAAATACTTTTCATTATGTTTATATAGTTCTTGATTTATTTCAGGACAAATAAACTCTTTATAATATGAATAATCCACAGCCTTATTAATAGTTTCAAAAATCATTCCAGCAGCATCTAGAGCAAGGTTAGAGATAATTGATGGTGTTGAAGATTCATCTGACTCTTCATCATTTTTGCTCTTGCTACAAACTAACTTTTTTACCTTTACAAAATCAATAATTTCCTCATCAATTGCGGCATTTTGCGAATTTAACATCTCACTATCCTTACAAAAAAACTCTTGTGGACAACCACACTCAGGGCATGCCTCAGCTTTAGGTAATACCATCTGTCCACAATCTGGACACTCTACCAAATTCATATAACAATCCTCCTTTTGTTTGCTAGGAACAATCTAAAACTGTATATTTCTTACAGAATTATCTCCTGTTTTCCAATGTCCAAAAGCTTTCCATTCTGAAATACTATTGCCATGCCCCCCTCCAAATCAAACTTATAATTACACATAATTGCTACCGTTTGATGCATCTCATCTCTTGGAACAAACAAATATTGGGGTACAACATATTTAAAAATATTATCTATGTTATTACTTCCTATCTCTTTTCGATTATTTGTAAGACAGTATTCTTTGACACTTTCTAAAGCGTCATCAGTTTCTTTTGAAAACCTCAAAAATGATTTAACTGCCTCCTTCTGTGATTCCAACACTTCTTCATCACTATAACAATCATATGTTATATCTAAATCAAATTCTCTTCCCCACAAATTATATTCTATTTTATTCATCAAAATCACCTCCATCGGTCATCTGCTCACATTTTCTACACTCACTAACACCACCTAAATGTCCAAAATAATCATTAATTTTTTGTGGGATTAGATCACAAGTCTTCATATCATTTCTTTCATGCCATGAATAACCATTTTCTTTTCTCCATTGAGCAACATCTCGTGCCGTCCAATCATTTTTACCATCACGTCCTTCCTTATTCCACTGTTCTGCACATTGTTCGTCACATTGTTTGAAGTTTTCAGCACGGTTGCTAGTCATATTGTTAATCTCAACCGTCGACTCTGATACCTTCGAAAAATCCGGAATGGCATCTTTATAATCAATTCCATCTAATCCATATTTGCCCAACAGCGCCTTAATTTCCGGATCACTAGGGATAAACTTAGATTCACCCCGTGGTCCATCCCATTCGCCGCGTTCACTATTTTCCTTTGGTGTTTGATTTATTCGCTCTTCATATTCACTTTTGTAATCATTTTCCTTTTTTTCAACTTCTTTATTCTCCTCTAATAAATCGTCTACATTCTCAACTTGATTAACATCATTGTCTCCAAGATGCATATTTTCATCATTATTGAATTCCAATGGCTCATCTAATGCTCTTAATCGCTCCTCAAAACCATTTTCAATATTACTAATCTTTTCATCCTTCATCTCATTATGAAAACTTTTGTCATTATCGCAATGTAATGGTTCATCTAGATTTTTTAATCTATACTCAAAATCATTTTCGGTGTCCACCTTTTTTGACCCTAGATCCGATTGAGCATTAAATTCTGATTCACTTAAATACATAGGCAAATCTAATACTTCCAATCTCTTTTCAAAAGCCATTTTATCATTTACACTACTTTTTGCAATTTCAGACATCTCATGCAAAGTAAAAACTTCCATAATATCACCACCTTTTATTCACAAAAAAATCCTTCCAGTTCTCATATACTTTGAAATTAGATGAATCTATTCTCACCGCCTCATGTAATATACACTGAGAAACAGCAAGTGTAATTTCGGAAGATAAATTTTCTGTATATTTTTTTATATCTTCATTAATCGCATCTTGTAGACGATTTGAATCATCACCCATTTCCATATAATAGTTAATCCTATTACGGCAATTTAAGATTTCTACTATCAAATCAGAAATATAATTCATAGAATTCTTCCCATAAACAACACTATCCTTTGCATTTATATTATCATCCATTATTTGTTTAAGTTGAATTTTTGTTTTTGACGAAAAATCAGAATTTTCTATCTCTTTTTCAACCTTTTTGTAATCTAATTCTATGATTTCCTTCACTCGTCCCCTTAAAAGCATTTTAATCAACTCAGAATAATCTTTTTTTTGCTTTGATACTTTTTTTTCATCCATATCGTATGAATACTCTGAATCATCACAATCATACTTTTCTACTTTGCATAGAACTGATTCAACCCAATCATTTTGATAAATAGCGGCAACGCCACATGGCAGTTTAGACAATTCCCTTATTTGTTCATCATCAAGATTTGCTGCCCTTCCTACTAATTCTCTGTCCTCCAAATCTGGCAATCTTAATATTATCTTAGTATTTGTATTTCTTATAACCGACTTATCCAAAAGACCCGGAGCTTGGTCCGCAATGATAAATCCTTCACCAAAAGTTCTCATTTCAGCAATTGCATTAGTCAACATTTCTACACTTTTTCCAGTTATATTTGAACTTTCTTGGCTTTGTTCAGTAGATGTCTTTTTCAACAAATTATGAGCCTCTTCTAAAACTGTCACATGTCTCAACGTTGAATTCATTTTATTCTTTTTAGCCATTCTATACTCTTGCATCTTAATAATAAGCATGCCCATTATTAAAGACTTAGTTTCTATAGATCCCAAGCGACTTAAATCTACTATAACATTATTATCAAATAGTGTACTTCCTTCCAACTCATCATCAGAAAAAATGAGTTTGTTCAATCCAAAGGAAAGTGACTCAAGTCTAGTTAATAAGGCACCTTTGTAAGCTCCTTTATTTTCCGAATCATAATCACTACTATCAATTATACTTCTTACATTTCTCGTCACATCCATAAATGTTGGATAAATTCTTTCTTCATAACAATTTTTTGACTCTACCAACTCCCATCCACAATCCAAATACGATTTTTCAATCGCATTTTTCAAAACAGCCGGCATAGCAGCATACATTGGCCAACACACATTAAAAATATCAATCAATCTATCTATATGTTCCAAAACATGAATATTATCTGCAAAACTAAAAGGATTGATTTTTAAAATATCTGCCAAATATGGATTTGTACCAAACACTTTAACATCATTTCTATTACCAAAAATATTTTTATACTCTCCCTTAGCAGGTTCTATTATCATAAAATTCACATCTTTATCGTTTAGGTTGTCTATCATATTATAAATTGTATTACTTTTTCCAGAACCCGTAGATCCAGTAACAAATGTATGCATAGCTAAGCTATCCTTATCAATTCTTACATTACTATTTTCCCATTTCTTTCCCATATGATATATTTTACCCATGCTGATTGATTCTGCTTCATTATATATATTGACATTACGTCCAAAAGAAGCCATTTCAACAACAGATAAACCATTTATTGATTTTTTTGGTAAACCCATACTAGTTGATAATTCCTCAGAACTGTGAATTGTCGCTGCATTAAGAAGTGTTTTACTGTCATATGGACTCATAAACTGTGGATGAGACATTTTTTGGATAAATCTTTTTACTTTTTTTGCATCATTTCCCATCCAATAATTCACATGACTAGCTTCATAGGAAGACAAATCTCCCTTTTTTAATCCATTATAAATATTTGCAGCAACGGCAGTTGTTTGGGGATTATTCGAGAGTATATAAGCACAACAATTGAATGCACCAGATCCATCGCATTTATCTATTCTTTTTATCTGATTTTCTATTTTTTCTAGGAAAGCTTTAGCTGTATAGTTTTCACTAGTCATCTGTATGTTTTCCCCAATTGATTTAGTATTTGAAATCCCTTTCGTATTACTTGACTGTCTCGATTGAGACTGTGTTTCTGTTAAACTTTCGGTGGATCCTGTTGTCACATTATGGGTTTCCCCATATTGTTTTGTCTCTCCTTTTGTTTTCGATCTGGTCCCAACTAGCTTTCCAACAACTGCACCTCCAGCCACAACACCCGCTGCCAACGGCAGTCCAACCCCAGATATAGCAAGTGCTCCTCCAATCACAGCGGTTGCACCTGTGATTAGTCCGTCATAATTTTTGCTCGCAGTTTTGGATTTTGTAATAGAAGTACTCTTATTCCATCCATTAGTTTCTGAATAATTAGTTGATAATGACGTACTATGGGATAATGTATCAGTTATTCCTTTTGTTTCTGATTCAGATAAACTAATAGAATCAGAAGAAGTTATGGTTCTTGTTATCATCTTCAAAGGCGAAAACTGACTATAAATTGACTCTAAACCTCTTCTTGACAATAACAAACTATTTTCATCAACCGGATCGGCAATAATAACACAAGTATAAACACTATCCTCCATTGAATCAACCAAGTGTTCAATACCTTGTACATATTTTTCAAATTCGCTTTTATCCCCTTCTCTCTCTGAGGTTATCACTGATACTGATGATACATACTCATACCTCTCAATGTTATCTAATATTCCTTGAATATTTCCCTTTTTTTGGTTTATTATTTCAATTCCGGGGAAATTTCCTTTCATCGCACTTTCAAATATCTTACCCTTAGAAGCAACATCAGGATTTTCCGTACTTTTATCAACGACGCCCATATAATACTCAACTCTATCTTCATCACCACAAACTATAGTGACTACTGTTGCTCCAATAGAATATACAGTATTAAATACAGATATCATTTTACTATTCACGTCCTCATGAGAATCTTTCACCAATCTAACAAAGCGATACAAACGAGTATAATCAGATATGTCAACTCCTTTTATTTCTTCAGGAAGATTGGCAATTTCATACTTATCTAAATCATATAAATAACTCTTTGAAACCACACTCTCAGCGAAACTTAATGATTCTGATAGTTGCATTGTTTTTTCATCTACTAACATTCCCATTGACCTACTCCTTTCCGCCACTTAACACACGACGAGCTTTCTTTAGAGCTTTCTGCAAAGGTGAGCATTTCCTTCGATCAGGACACTCTTCGCACTTCATTTTTTTATTTTCATACCTACAAGAATCTACTTTTTTAGGAGTAGCACTCCGATTATTAGAATTAATATTGCTACGGCCACCGGAACAATTATTTTCATAACCTCCCGATGGCTTTCTTCCTTTTTTTCGCTTTTACCAGATGCCATCTTTTGCCTTTTCGGCGTTTTGGAATCTTCAGTATTTCCACTTATCAACTTTCCTATTTTTTTACAATCATCAATTCTTTCTGAACAGAAATTTTCTCCTAATCTGATTACTGCTTCATTCAAATCATCAAAAGAAAAATCGTTTTTTTCTGCCGATACTAATTCACCTTCAAGCATACTTTCACGTACCTTAATATTTCTTTCATTTTCTACATAATTCAACGTCTCATCAAAAACATTATCAGAGAAATCCTGACAAGTATATATCAAATTACATAGAACCTGACGAATTGTGTCTACATCATTGTCCCTTATACCCTCTTCAATCAAATCAAATTTTTTCATGAATATACCTCGCTTTCGTTAGTTGTTCAACTTCTTATCAAATTCAAACTGATTTTAATTCAAGCAAGTCATTAATCTTGCTCCTGTACTCTTTTACAAAATCAGCAATCTTCTGATTTTCCTCCACTCTTTTCTCAACTTCTGGAATCCTTTCTGTATCTGCTTTAAGTTTCTTCAACTCATCTTCAATAACCATGTATATGTCATCAAAAGTTTTCTTGAAATAATTCTTGTACTCTAAAATTTCACTTTCTACTTCTTTATACTGATCTTTTATGCAGTTTATAATATCACGTTGTATACGCGTTATATTATCAGAAACAAACTTTTGAAAATCTATACTTGTTCCGACTTTTACCTCATATTCTTCAGTAATTGTGTCTGGTTCCGTAAATGCTTTAATTGGATGGAATAAGCATCCAAAAAAGCCTCTTGGTTTATCTGGATTTTCGACTTCTCGCTCTCTGGTTTCATAAACATCCTTTTCATATCCGCCTAGCTTATTCAACGATAAGGTTGAAGAAAAATCAGCATGACTTTTATTTTTGGAAACAGCAGATAGTTTTCTAAAGTCAAATCCAGAAATATTTATATTGTTTAATAGGTTTTCAACTTCTCCTTTGTATTCATTTATCATTTCATCACAAGTCTTTATAATCCCTTTTTCAATTGATCTTTTTAATCCAGCATCAATTTCTTCCTGCAAATCACTTAAATCATCTTTAAACTCATGATAGAGTTCATCTGCTTCGTATTTTCCAACAGACTTGCATCCATTATAAGAAGATGAAAGTTCTCCTACTCTTCTTTTTATCTTTTTTACATACTCATCGCCATTTCCTACAGACAATTTATCAATTCGCTTCTTATAATTATTCACAACAATTTTTGCATCTTTATGCCTTTTTTCTGCACTATCTATTTCTTCTCTTACCTTTTCAAGGAACTCTCTATCTTCCGTAATCTTTGATTCAAAATTATATTTTTGTTCAAGTTCATCAAGAATCAAAATAGTATTCTTCACGGCGTCATGAATTTTAATTGGAAGCGCATACTTCTCAGTGTACTCTGCAATCATACATTCTAACGCTGGTACACCTGTATGAATAAGCGCTTCTTCATCCCATGTATCATGATTTTTATGATATATTTCTACTTGTTTTCTTAGTTTTTCTCTAACAGACGGCGTAAGAACTGCATTTTTTTCAAAATGCAATAACTCTTCCTCCACAAAATCATCTACCTTATTCAATTCATTTTTTTCAAAACGAGTTAGCTTCGCTCCTTTCTTACTCTTTCTAATTTGTAGAGCCATATATGCTGTTGTAGGTATAAGAATAGGATCATTTATTCCAAATGTAGCTAGGTATTCCCTTACATCATTTAATGCCTTATTAACAGTTTCTCCTTTTCCTTCATCCAACATATCACATTTATTAAGAACAAATATAAATCTGTCATGGGATTGTTTACCCTCCCTTTTCATTGCTTCTGATATGTCTTTTAAAAGCTGATAATCATCTTTTGTGGCAAATGCTGTTGCATTCATTACATATAGCACAATTGCATTTGTATTCTTTATTATGGTTTTTGTTAGTCTTCCATGATTTTCATTACGAGAATTATTTGGTCCCGGAGTATCATTCAGACATAATCTAAGATTTTCACTTGAAATCGCTGGAATATCACCTTCAATGTCAAGAAACGTTACCTTTTCATCATTGTTATACTCTCTTAATAAATCAGGATATGCTTCAGTTTTTTTATGTACTACATTTCCCTTTGAATCTTTACACTCAATTGTAAAGCTTGTCATATCATCATTATCAAGTATTCGAGCAACAGTAGCAGTACATGCTTTATTCTCCGATGGAAGAATTTCTGTGTGAAGTATCGAATTAATTAATGTGGATTTCCCACTACTCATAGTAGCTATAACGCTAACTTCAAAAATACCATTTTTTGCTTCTTCATATACATCAAAGACATCCTGTCCATCCTCATTTTTTTCCATTAACTGAGGTATTTCTTTGTCTTTTAATTCATAAATAGTTCTCTCCAATTTATCTACAAACTCTTTATCACTTGCCACTTCTATAAACTCTAATTCAATATCGTTATCTCCAGAAGACTTACTCTCAAGGCACAAATTCACACTTTCCTGAAGATCTTCGAAATCTATTTTCCTTCCCTTAAATAACAACCTCACATCATCATTGCACTCTTCAAGTATTTCCTCTACTAAACCATTCCAATTATCAGCCTCTGATAGGAGAATCTGCATTCTTTCGTTAGATTTTGATCCTATTTTACTTTTAGGTGCTAAAACTTCTTCTCCTTTTTTAAAAATGCTCCTATTAAGATATGGATTAAATTCGATTGAAAAATTAGTCATACTATTACCTCCTCATTTAATAAACTAAAAATTTGCTCTTTCTGAATTCTTTTTTCTAAATATGCCAATCCTGTATTTTCTAAAGCACGATACAATTCATAATTAAAAATTCTTTCACCATCAATTTCTCTTACTTCAATAGGATTACTATACTCAGATAATACAGAATAATTCATTGCATGAAATCCTTGTGGTTTAAAAAGGTCATAACATTCAAAAAAGCTTCTCTTTTCTAATCTGCTTAATTCCTTTTTATCCAACACCTTTTTAAAAATCGTTGCAGCATATGCGGAAATGCTAATAATTTCAGAATTATTAAAGCCGCTTTTGTCTAAATCCTCCTTTGTTTTCACAACCATGTCCCATATGTCTTCTTTTTCATCATCGATTCGGTCAATTTTATTAAGTACAAAAACAATTCTCATTGCCGGATTATTTTTGATATGATTAGCAAGCGTATTCAATAAATTCTTTCCATCATTGGTACTTGATTGAGTTGCATCTATAACATAAATTATCAAGCCTCCGTGTATCTTCCTTAAAATATTTTTCATAACACTTTCATGTTTTTCATCCCTAGAATTATTGGGCCCAGGTGTATCTATTATCAAAAGATTTTTTTTTGTATTAAGAATATTTTTTATATCTGTCGTCACAAATACTTCTTTATATTCGTCAGAATCATTGGCCGACTCAATTTTTTCCTTTATAAGGAGTTCGCCTAGGCTTTCTCTTTTCTCCTCATATAATTCACATCCCGATTTATCAACAACACATATTTTGTCGTTAACTGCATTATCTACATCAAGTATCGAGAACATCTTTGATGTACAAGCCGCATTTTTACTTGGCATAAGTTCTCTTCCTAATAACGCATTAATAAGTGTGGATTTTCCACTTGACATATTTGCAACAATGATTACTGGGAAAATATTTTTCACATCCACATGCAGCTCATCAGGGAAAAAATCTTTATCAATAATATTTCTACTCGATTGATTAACCCACATTGTCCCCCCTTCTTTAATGCTTTTCGTATTTTTTCTCATTAAATTTCCACATTGTGGGCATTTTATAGCCCTATATGATATATTTTTTTTCCCACATTTCATGCATTTCTTCGTGTTCTTTTTGCTCATAAAAACTCCTTTCGTATCTGCATCAACATTTCTATATAAAAAAAGGAACCAGGTCATTACATTGATCATTCATCCATCTCCAAAGCAAACCTATATACTCATCCTTAATTTTACTGTATTTTTTAAACACGCTTTTGGGGAAAAGATCCTGCTCACTCATAATATCTTTCTCTAATTCTAAAACAATGAAATCTGTTGCATTTCCAACATCAAAATAGTACTCACCCTCTTCCTCATCAATGTCGCACATTTCAAGCAATCTGTCCAAAGACAACGATTCATTTTCCATTGGGGTAAAGTGTTTCTTTACGACCTTTTGAAATGCTTTATCAAACTTTTCAGCAATATAATCCATATTGGGCATTGGTTCAGCTTCTACCGCTTCTTTTATCCATTCTTCCTCTTCAGGCCAATATTTTTTTATTGAATCTATGCAAGTCGAAATAAATTTATCATGAAAAACAAACAAATTCTCCTTGAAAGGTGTATAATACGTATAAGCGTCATCGATAAGCTCTTTCTTTTCCATATCATAATAATGCATCATATCTGATAGTACATCACTTATCGCTTTTTTGCATGCAACTTTCGCTTCAGCCTTTATAGCAAATCCATCATCATTATATAAATCTGCATCACATTCTATTTCGTTTTCATATGTATATAGTTTGTAATCGTCGTCCTCTCCTTCGTAAAAAACATAAGAATCATCGTTATTGTTTCTAAACCCATCTATTAACTCCACTAAAATGCTTTTAAATTCTCTTTTTTCTTCACGTGTCATATACTCATTCCTTTCCAACAAAAAAACCACATCTCATGGAATGAATGCATCTCAAACCGATCCACAACTGGATCATGCAAAACCTCCAATCAACATGGTTGTAAAAAAATACATATTCTTTTTAGAGTAAATCTGTCAAGATTTACTCTATCAACGTACTTATCAACTCAGCAAATAACACCTTTTAGGGTGCACTTACCCTACCCATATTCCCTTTAGGTTTTCAATTTTCAATATCATCCATTCTCAACTTTTTTCTATATTCCCACCATAGATTCGCTTATATAATCCGTCTTCTAAATTGTTAATATTGTACTCTCCCGCCCCGACAAGATACGTCGTTGTATAATGGTCTCATAAATTAAGACACTGAAAAAGACATTTCTTAATGAATCTGATATACTATAATCAAACCAAGAAAGAAGGTACTTATTATGTCCAGATCAAGAAGAAATTTCAGTGCAGAATTTAAAACCAACCTAGTTCTCCAATTGCTCAAAGGCGAGAAAGAATTAAATGTTCTTGCCGTAGAAAATGATATCCAACCAAATCTCCTCCGCAATTGGAAGAAGGAATTCCTTGCTAATGCCTCGCTAGCGTTTGATAACAAACGAGAAGATAACCTCCGCGAAAAACTTGCTGAGGAACGCAAGGAGAAAGCAGCA
>NZ_JAEB01000024.1 GCF_000518685.1 Eubacterium xylanophilum ATCC 35991
TTTTGGCATGCCCCTGAACCCGCTTGGGAACTTGGATAGTCTCTCTGGGGGCATGCCTATTTTACGTTTCGCATTTTGGCATGCCCCTAAGCTCACTTGGGAACTAAGCAAGTCGCTCCGCGGGCATGCCAAATCCCACTTTCTTCATTTTGGCATGCCCCTGAACCCACTTGGGAACTAAGCAAGTCGCTCCGCGGGAGTCATGTTTCATCAAAAATTCTCAAAACATCCGTATCACATTCCAATCAAACAGCCTATCTCAGGCAAACCTACAATTCCCACAATTCCTACAATTCCCACAATCCCCACAATACAAATCTAAATATTCTCCAATATTTCCTTTAAAATTCCTATTGTTCTTTCCAGATTATTGGAATCCTCCAATCGATGGCCAACATCAGAAATGATATTTAAGTTCAAGTCGTATTCCATGCATGCCTGGGTGAGGGACATCAAGCTTATCCACTCATCTTCTGTTCCTGATACAATATATTTGATAATTCTATCATCAGTCATATATTGGATCGTCGCATCGATAGGTGTAAGCATTATATGCACTGCGTTATTTATTTTATATTTGTCTTCTATTCTTGGTGCGAGAGCAGTTCCTACGCTTTTGGCAATAAATACAACTTCATCAAAACTATTGAAGTCAATTTCATCGAGCACTGGAGCAATATAATCAAGTGAATCGCTGATAAATTGCTCTGGGTTCCCCTTCATGTCGCATGAGCCGTAATCATCAATTGCCAGAATCTCATAGCCCATTTTCTTATATTTCATTGCCGGGTAGTACAGTAGCGGACAATCCTTGCTATATCTAAAACCCGGTAATACAATAGCTAACTTATTTGACATAATATTTCCTCCATAATACACGGACTATTTGATGATAATTCTTATGAATTTCTTCTTGCCGCGTTTTAGTACAACTCCGTCAGCACCGATATCATCTTTGGATACCATTGTTTTCGGATCTGTGACCTTTTCACCGTCAATTGCAACGCCGCCTTGCTGGACATTTCGTCTTGCTTCACCATTTGATGGTGCAAGACCTGCCTTTACAAGAAGGTTGAGGATTCCGATTTCGCCATCTGTGAAATCTTCATCGGAGAGTTCAACCTCTGGCATCTGAGCAGCACTTCCGCCGCTGAAAATAGCCTTTGATGCCTCACGAGCTTTTGTTGCCTCCTCTTCGCCATGAACGAGTTTGGTCAATTCAAATGCGAGGATGTCCTTAGCTTCGTTGAGCTGGCTGCCTTCCCAATCTTCCATTTTTTCGATTTCCTCTAGTGGAAGGAATGTGAGCATCTTGATACATTTTAGCACGTCTGCATCATCCACATTTCTCCAGTATTGGTAGAAGTCATATGGGGATGTTTTTTCTGGGTCAAGCCATACAGCGCCAGACTCAGTTTTACCCATCTTTTTACCCTCTGAATTGAGCAAAAGATTGATAGTCATAGCATATGCATCTTTGCCGAGTTTACGTCTGATAAGTTCTGTTCCGCCGAGCATATTACTCCACTGATCGTCTCCGCCAAACTGCATATTACAGCCGTATTTCTGGAACAATGAATAGAAATCATAACTCTGCATAATCATGTAATTGAACTCAAGGAATGTAAGTCCCTTCTCCATTCTCTGCTTGTAACACTCTGCAGCAAGCATTCTATTTACAGAAAAATGAGGTCCAACTTCGCGGAGTATTTCCATGTAATTCATGTCAAGAATCCAATCGGCATTGTTGACAATCATAGCCTTTCCCTCTGAAAAATCGATGAATTTACTCATCTGCTTTTTGAAGCACTCAACATTGTGATCAATTGTCTCTTTGGTCATCATTTTTCTCATGTCAGTTTTTCCCGTAGGATCACCGATCATAGCTGTTCCGCCTCCGATAAGAGCAATCGGCTTATTGCCGGCCAACTGGAGTCTCTTCATGAGACACAATGCCATGAAATGTCCAACGTGAAGGCTATCTGCCGTTGGATCAAAACCAATGTAAAATACGGCCTTTCCATTGTTGACCAAATCTCTGATTTCATTTTCATCTGTCACCTGCGCAATCAGTCCGCGGGCAACTAATTCTTCATAAATTTTCATAGTAAAATATTGCGCAAATCTTCTTACTTGCGCCCTCCTTCCTTGTTTGGCAAAGAAACTTTCCACAAGTTTATCACATAAAAAAGCCCCTTTGCAACTTCTGTTACAAAAGGGCGAATAATCTTCGCGGTACCACCTTTTTTCCCTCAATTCTCACAAACTGAGGCTCAGCAGGATACTTAGTAATCTAGTAATATCCCTTGCACTATAACGTGTGCACCTCCGTCCAAGCTTACTTATGGCAAATCCACGTTGGGCCGGCTGCTCCAAGATGTATTCACACCAGCTTCTTAACTGCGCCTCTCACCAACCGGCAACTCTCTGAAGCATCCACTGCTGCTACTTATTCTCTTCATTGCATTTTTAATGATGATATCAAATTTTATCAATAATGTCAATTATTTTTTTTCAAATTATAACAAATGAGCTCGAAGTTCCTCACCGCTCTGGGCACTGAGGTAAGCTGGTGGAACATCAAATACAGTCTTACATCCGCTCTGTCCCTCAGCCTTCATCTTATATGCAGCTCTTGCATATGCAATCAATACTGATGAAGTAAACTCCGGATTGGAATCAAGCTTTAAGCTATACTCGATTACATGTGAATTCTCTTCATTCCATCCTGTCTTTCCTGAACGAATCACAAATCCACCGTGAGGGATTCCACTGTGATTCTTCTTAAGCTCCTCTTCACTGATAAAATGAACTGTTGTATCATAGTCAGCAAAGTAATTTGGCATATTCTTGATTTCAGCCTCAACCTTAGCTGCATCCGCACCATCCTCAAGCACTACAAAACACTCTCTAAGATGCTTCTCTCTTGTAGTGAGCTCTGGATTCTTGCCGGAACGAACTGCCTCAAGTGCTGCCTCAACCGGAATAGTATACTGCTTTCCATCTTTTACGCCCTCGACGCGACGAATAGCATCAGAGTGACCCTGGCTCACGCCCTTGCCCCAAAATGTGTAGTCATTTCCATTAGGCAAAATCGCATTTGCATACATACGATTAAGTGAAAATAGTCCTGGATCCCAGCCCACTGAGATAATACCAACATTTCCTGCCTCTTTTGCTGCAGCATCAACATTAGCAAAATGTTCCGGAATTCTTGCATGTGTGTCAAAACTATCAATTACATTAAATAGCTTTGCATACTTTGGTGTCTGCTCAGGAAGATCAGTAGCACTTCCTCCGCAGATAATCATAACATCTATCTTACCCTGCCAATTTTCTATATCAGAAACATTGCACACCTGTGCACCCTCTGTCAAAATACTGACAGTTGAAGGATCACGTCTTGTAAAAACAGCGCAAAGTTCCATATCATCGTTCTGCTTAATCGCGCACTCAACGCCTCTTCCGAGGTTTCCGTATCCAATAATACCTAGCTTAATACTCATATCTATCTCCTTTCTCCTAATCATGGTTCTCGTTAGGAGTATCTAAGTTTATCTTGACTAACCAATTATACTTTATCTTTGCAAAGAAGTCAAGCACCATATGCAATAGCGGAGCCGATCTCACTAAATGCACATCGACTCCGCTTTGTTATTGCATTATCCTTCCCAAAAGCACGACACCTAGTGTCGTAAAATACTGAATTCGTCTTCTAGTCGTCAAATACAACTAGATTTTAACAAACTCCTCATAATTAGATAGTGCATTTAAATTATGACAAAACCATGTCAATTTCAAAACTCCGCTTTTTTTGCAATGAGAATGTTCATAATGCAATATTAAAAAATTTCAAAAAATATTTGACAACCCCCATACACCTGTGCTATACTATTTGATGTTAATACTGCCGAAGACAGTAAGTGCCGCAAGGCGTAAGAGTTTCGACCGCTTACCGAGGAGAGATTAGGATAGACTATTACCACCCTCTTTTTGTCGTCTTGGCAATGAAGAGGGTTTTTCTATTATATTGATTCCTTTTCCGGCAGAAAGTCTATAAGGAGGAAAAGCACAATGGCAAAAGTCGAGTTAAAACAACCGATTGTTGAAGAAATCAAGAACTATGCTTCTGATGCAAAAGCTGCTGTATTGGTTGACTATCGTGGACTTACAGTAGAGCAGGACACAAAGCTTCGTAAAGAGCTTCGTGAGGCAGGTGTTGTATACAAAGTATACAAGAACACTATGATGATCCGTGCATTTGAGGGAACTGATTTCGCACAGTTGGACAAAGACTTGGAAGGTCCTACTGCTATCGCATTTTCAGCAGAGGATGAGACAGCTCCAGCAAGAATTCTCAACAAGTATGCAAACGAGATTGAGGCTCTTACATTCAAGAGTGGAGTTGTAGGTGGTACATATTATGATGAGAGTGGTATCAAAGCTCTTGCTAATATCCCATCAAGAGATACTCTTATTTCCAAGTTGCTTGGAAGCTTGCAGTCACCTGTTACAAATCTTGCACGCGTTCTTAATCAGATCGCTGAGCAGGGTGGTGCAGCAGATAGCGCAGAGGCAGCTCCTGCAGAGGAAGCTCCTGCTGAGGCTCCTGCAGAAGAGGCACCAGCAGCTGAAGAAGCAGCAAGCACAGAAGAGTAATTCAGTTTACGTGTCAAGAGACACACTACTAACAGTGTATGAGGCATAAGCCCATTACACACCAATCAAATTTAGAAAATAATGGAGGAATTTATAATGACTACTCAGGAATTTATCGATGAGATCAAGAAGATGAGCGTATTAGAGCTCAACGAATTAGTAAAAGCATGTGAGGAAGAGTTCGGCGTATCTGCAGCAGCAGGTGTTGTTGTAGCAGCAGCTGGCGATGGCGCAGCAGCAGGCGGAGCTGAGAAGGACGAGTTCGATGTAGAGCTTACAGAAGTAGGTCCTAACAAGGTTAAGGTTATCAAGGTTGTACGTGAGGTAACTGGTCTTGGACTTAAGGAAGCTAAGGAAGTCGTTGACGGAGCTCCTAAGGTTGTTAAGGAAGGCGCATCTAAGGAAGAGGCTGAGGATATCAAGACTAAGCTTGAGGCTGAGGGTGCTAAGATTACTCTTAAATAATAGAGTTATAAACCTTATAGAACATTACAAATGGTCCGAGGGCAGTGGCTCTTCGGACCATTTTTTTGTATAAAGGAGTCAAAAATATGATTAAAAAAATAATGCTATTGGCGGGGCTATGTTTGGGCCTTGGTTGTATTTCAACTGCTATGCCCGGAGAGGAAGCTCAAGCAAAAAAGAATTTTACTATTTCGCCGAAGAGTAAGGCCTATAAGAACAAGTATAGAAAATCGGATGTCTATAACAAGAAGACCAAGGACTATCTTCTAATCAAGTCATACCTTGTGACTTTGGAAAAAGCAGGCGGCGGCACACTCAAGTTAAAAAAGGGAACTTATAATATCTCAAATGCTCTCGCTGTGCCTTCTAATACCAAGATTATTCTAGAAGACGGCGTTGTAATCAACAAAACTGCCAAAACCGGAGTCAAGAGATTGCCTGCAAGCCACATATTATTTGAGCTTGTGAGAGATACAAGAATCAAGAAAAAGGGCGTTGTCAAGGGATATGGTGGCGAGAAAAATATCTCTATTATTTCTGAGGGTTCTGCCACAATTAACTTGGGAGGTTGCAACAAGAGTCAGGCGATTCGAATTCCGCATTGTCAGAATGTCACTGTCGAAAATATTCATTTTAAAAACCTTCGAAACGGGCATTTTATCGAGATTGTAGGGGCGAAAAATAC
This sequence comes from Eubacterium xylanophilum ATCC 35991, assembly GCF_000518685.1. Lineage (GTDB taxonomy): Bacteria > Bacillota > Clostridia > Lachnospirales > Lachnospiraceae > Eubacterium_F > Eubacterium_F xylanophilum. Next base: position 5,810 of record NZ_JAEB01000024.1, read on the forward strand.
AGCTGTCAAAGGATGTCTCTTCGAAAAGAACAAGTCCGGTGACCGATGCGCCATCAATGTAGATACACCTGACAAGAAAACTGATGGATTCAACGGGGCGTATTCTAAGTTTGATAAAACTCCGGTTGATGGACTGACTGTTACAGGTTGTACTTTCAAGAATTTGTATCGCTCTATCGATACGCATAAATATTCACCGAATAAGTATCATCAGAATATTTCAATCTCTGATTGCAAGTTTATTAATAACAAATTTAGTCCTATTAAAATGCTCAACTGGCGAGGATGCACTATCCAGAATAATATTTTCAATTATGTTTCCGGATATTCCAGCGCCAATTATAAGAGTGAAAAATTCGGTATTTATATCCTCAGCGGATGTGGAGGACTTAACATCCAGAACAACAGCTTTGATAAAGTTTTCATCGCTATTTATGCCAAGGATGTCCACACTCAGAAATATGGCAGGAAGAGCCTAAAGAGCAAAAATCAGCTTTCAAAACAAGACAAAGATACCACGAAGAATAATACCATTGGAGCAGGTGTTATAATCAAAGATTTCAATTTACAAAATCTTAAAAATGCATTATTATATATATAGATGCGTTTTGACGGCGGAGCATTGAACAGCTCCAAACAAACTAAATATTTAGGAGGTATTTTATGCACTTATCAAAAAAAGTGATGAGAACCGCACTTACTCTATCACTTTCATTTGTGGTATTAGCTAACAGCACATTAGCAAGTGCAGCTGATTTTTCAGTATCTAACCTCAGTGACCTCGCATCCTTGGTGCGCGAGGAGGGGTTAAAGCGTAACACCGGGTATGAAGTTGAGTACACTGGCCCTGAAAGTGATCTCGACCGAATATTTGACGATGACCTGACATTTTTCTTTCATGATATGCTCCTTCTAGATGATCCGAGCACATCAGACGATGCAGATTATCTCGTTGGAAATATCAACTTCAATGCGGAAAAGCCAGTCTCTGTGGAGGGAAATATTCTTTACTTTGACTATCCTTTCTTTGAAGCATCAGAAGAAACTCAGTTTGTCAACGATAATGTAAAGCAGATTCTAAACGACATCGGTGTAGATGGACTCTCTAATTACGAGAAGGTTAAGGCTATTCACGACTATGTTTGCAATCTTATAACATATGTCGATGACGCGGAGAATTATTCATCTATGTACAAGGCACTTACTGAAGGAAAAGGACTTTGCAATAGTTACGCTGTATGCATGTACAAACTCTTGGTTGAGGCGGGAATTCCATGTAAATGGGTAGGCGGAAAGGCCGGAACAGGCCGAGATTCCGGTGGTCATGCTTGGAATATTGTGGCTCTCGGAGACAAATGGTATAATCTTGATGCGACCTGGGATGACCAAGAAGAAGGCATTAATTATGACTACTTCTTAAAGGGAAGTGAGGACTTTGATGAGGCAGATTCTTCACAGATTCATACCCCGGACAAACCATATTTGTCTGACGATTTTCAACAAAAATTCCCAATGGCTAAGACATCCTTTGTGTCAGGAAGCAATGACAACAATTCATCTACAACCATTGGTGACAAGCCGGTTCCAACTTCCAAGCCTGTGGCAACACCTGTTCCAACTGGGACAAAGCAAACGGGAACTGGCGCCACTAAAACCACACAAAGCGTGACACCTGTCAAGTACAAACTCTCTGACTTTGTCAACGGAAAATATCCTTCATCAGGCAAATTTACCGTTAAAAGGAAGAAGAAAAAAGACGTACAGCTATTTATCAAGAATAGTACGATGGCAAAACTCATCAAAAAGGTTACTTATAAGGTGACAACAGGCAAAAAACGAATCAAGTCTGTAAAGAATTATGGACTCTTGAGCGATGATGACGGTTACTTTACAAACCTCCGCTTCAAAGGTAAGAAGAAGGGAACTGTCAAAATCAAAATCACTCTGACTATCGCAAATGGTCAGAAGCTAAGCTTTACTTTCAAGGGTAAGGTAAAATAAATATTATCATTTAGGAGAAACAAAAATGGCTATTAAACTAACTATGCTTATCATTTTCTTCGGAATATTTATCATGGTAGGCTATATGTGCAGAAAATCAAGCAAAAGCGTAAACGGGTTTGTATTGGGTGGTCGAAACGTCGGCCCATGGTTAACGGCATTCGCATATGGAACTTCATACTTTTCGGCGGTTATCTTCGTAGGTTATGCCGGACAGTTTGGTTGGAGTTTCGGTATTGCATCCACGTGGATTGGACTTGGAAATGCCTTTATCGGCTCACTTCTTGCATGGTCCATCCTTGGAAGGCGCACACGTGTCATGACTCAGCACCTTGGTTCTAAGACCATGCCTGAGTTCTTCGGACAGCGATTTAAGTCGAAGAATCTTAAGATTGCTGCTTCCGCAATAACATTTATCTTCCTTATTCCATATACCGCTTCTCTTTTCAACGGTCTTTCAAGATTGTTTAAGATGGCATTTAACGTGGAATACTCATACTGTGTTATTGTTATGGCAGTGCTCACAGCCATCTATGTAATTGTCGGTGGTTATATGGCAACAGCAGTAAATGACTTTATTCAGGGATTAATTATGTTAGTGGGAATTGTCGCTGTTATCCTTGCAGTACTCGGCCAGAATGGCGGACTCATGGGTTCTATAGCAGCACTCTCCAACATTCCTTCAGAGACAAGCAATGTAAATGGAGTATTTGCTTCTTTCCTAGGCCCTGAGCCAATGTACCTATTAATTGTAGTATTACTTACATCACTCGGTACTTGGGGACTTCCACAGATGGTCGGCAAGTTCTATGCAATTACCAATGAGGAGGCAATCAAGAAGGGAACAGTTATCTCCACTATTTTCGCCATCGTCGTAGCCGGCGGTTGCTATTTCCTCGGTGGATTTGGCCGTCTCTTCAACACACAGGCCCAGGTAGATATCGAGGGATTCGACAGTATTGTACCTTCGATGCTCAGCGGACTCCCAGATATCCTGATTGCAATTGTATTGATTCTTGTCCTGTCAGCTTCAATGTCCACACTTTCTTCACTTGTATTGGCTTCAAGCTCAACACTCACTCTTGATTTCATCGGAGGTCTCAGGAAGAAAGAGGCAACAGAAAAGAGCAATATGAATCTCTTGCGAGTATTTGTTGCTATTTTTATCGTGATATCTGCCATCATTGCTATTGTTCAGGCTACATCAAAAGTGACATTTATTGCACAGTTGATGGGTATTTCATGGGGCGCACTGTCCGGTGCCTTCCTCGCTCCATTCTTATATGGGCTTTACTGGAAGAAAGTCACCAAGGCAGGTGTTACAACAGGTTTTATCTTTGGTATCGTTACTATGATAATCCAATTACTCATAAGCCTGAAGATTCTCACAGTGTCAGGACCAATCCTTGAGACTATTTTCAAAAATTCACTTTACTCTGGTGTATTCGCCATGTTGGCAAGCTTGATCATCGTGCCAATCGTTAGTTTGTTAACAGGAAAAACTACTCCGGACGGAGTTGATGAAATGTTCGATTGCTATGGACAAACTGTTAGAGTCCACGCAAGAACCTCTCTTACAGATGAAGAGGAATAATCTGATATATACCCATATTTTTGAGTATCCACTGTCCAAAAAGGATTATGATGCCAATTATAATATATATCATTTTTAATCTAAATACAGGGATTTGTATTCGGCGGCCTGCTGTAAGATAATGAAGTGTGTTTACCACCATAAATATCGCATATAGCGCCGCCACATAGAATACAAAAGGGTGATGGTACAGACATCCAAGAAAGTCAAGACTTAACAGACTTTTAATAGACCTTGTAATTCCACAGCCTGGGCAGTAAATTCCCAGGGTCAGTCTGACGATACATGGCCTCTTGAATGACTCTACAAATCCCAGATATCCCAATTTATAAAAGACAGCAGTCAAACACAAGAATATCAATATTCCAATTCCGAATATATAATATCTCTTTGTTTGAATGCTGTCTTTGTTATTCATTACAATCTCCTATTCTTAGTTGCATATCTAATTGTCTCGAGGTGTTCGACCATACAGCCTACACATCTCTCGTATTTTATAACACAAACCGGCGCCAAATGCGTTCTTTTCCATTCTCCAACACCAATTATTTCCCAGCGTTGATGGCGTGTTAATTCTTGCTTCTTTATCTAGCATAAGAAAATCCCATGCGGGAATTATACACAAATCTGCAACACTTCGCTCAGCAAATACTATCAACTGCCAAGTGAGTTTCCTATTGGTCAGAAAAATAGTCGGAAGGTCGAGATATCTCAGCGCCACTTCCTTGTCCTTTCTTGGCAACTCGCTCTTCCACCAAGAAAAGGTCGTTGTATTGTCATGAGTCCCCGTATAGACCACACAATTCTTGTCATAATTATGAGGCATATAATCGCTCTCTTCCCTGGAGTCAAAGGCAAATTGAAGGACCTTCATACCGGGATATCCCGTATCTCGGAGCATTTTTTTCACACTATCCGTGAGAAATCCCAAGTCCTCGGCAATTATCTCCTGCTTTCCTATCTTTTGCTCCATAGCCTGAAAAAGCTCTATTCCGGGGCCCTTTTCCCACTTGCCATTGACCGCCGTTGGATCTCCAAATGGAATTGAATAGTACTCATCAAATCCGCGAAAATGGTCGATTCGAACCATATCATACCACTGAAAACACCTTGAAAGCCTCTCTAGCCACCAAGCATAGCCGGTTTCCCTGTGCTTATCCCAGTTATAAAGAGGATTCCCCCAAAGCTGCCCCGTCTCAGAAAAAGCGTCCGGTGGACATCCCGCCACGGCTATTGGTTGGCCCTCCTTGTCAAATTGAAATAGCTCCGGATGTGACCAAGAATCAGAGCTGTCAAGAGCAACATAAATAGGAATATCACCTATAATCTTGACTCCCTTTTCACCGGCGTATTTACGAAGTTTTTCCCACTGCTCTTGGAACTTAAATTGGAGATAAATATAGAAAAAAACATCCTCTCCGTAGCGCTCTAAATTCTCCTTGATCGACCTCGCATCTCTAGATCTAATTCCATCTTCCCACTCAAAATAGCTCTTTCCGTCGTTGGCATCTTTAACTGCCATAAAAAGCGCATAATCTACAAGCCATTCTTTACTACTTGCGTAGAATGCATCGAATTCCTTGTTTACTTTCACATTGCCTACGTCAAAGTTCTCTTCACGGAACTTACTGTATTCCGGCGAACTCACATATGCTTTTCTAAGGAGCGGAAAACGCCTCTTGTACTGAGCTTCATAATCCACTTTTTCTGTGGCCTCATCTAAACCGGCTTTTTTTATCTCCGTTTCCTTCAAAAGACCTTCATCCTTCAAAAAATCCAGGTCTATATAATACGGATTGCCGGCAAAGGTCGAAAATGACTGGTAGGGCGAATCGCCATATCCCGTCGGTCCTAGGGGCAGAATCTGCCAATAACTCTGTCCAGCCGCAACCAATGTATCGATAAATCTATATGCCTCCTTGCCAAATGTTCCTATGCCATGATCTGACGGGAGACTGGCAACCGGAAGCAAAACTCCACAAGACCTTTTCATAACTTTTCTCCTTGCCTTACTTTTTGGACAACAATGACTTACTCACTTTTACACCATATCGCTTGGATTGCGCAGCATATTCATCCTGAAATGCCTTGACTTGCTGCTGCCTTATATACTGCTCCTGATACTTTTTATCAACTGACTTTGCACCGGATTTAACGATATATGCTATATAGAATCCATCCTTTTCCTCAATGACATTGCTCACTTTGGAAGTTCCAAGTCCCAAGACAGCGCCGGACAGATTCTTTCTCTCATCCATATTTCCCACAATCTCTTCTGTTGGCTGTTTGCCTGTTTTATCTAATACATATGAGTAAAAATTACCCTGATAATTCTTCAACTCGCTGGCTGCAGCATTTGCCTGCGCTCTCATCTCTTCTCTGTTTTTATCATCAGCGGAATATTTTAATAAAAGCACTTCAGCCCCGTGAAGATTGGCTACTGAATCATTAGAAACTGCTGCCGCCGTTATGACATCATACATCTTCCTCGCAACTTCGCTCTCCTCAAAGATTTTTCTCGTCGCTTCGGCTGTAATATTATTCTTGACCTTTTCATCATCCTTCAGTGTATCGAGGTACTGATCCGCCTTGTAATCTATATCCTGCTTTTCATCAACAGCTATGGTAATTCCCTTTTCCTTGGCCATCTTGCCGAGAACTTTGACCTGAATAATCATTCTGACGATATCCTCAACCGCATGCTGACCGATGGTATCTCCATCCACCTGACACCCCCACAACTTGTCTGTATAGGTGTTCTCATAGTCTCTCTTGGCCAACCAATAGTAGGTCTGATATTCTGAATATGTCACAGTTTCGTCTCCCACTGCGATAACCTTGGACTCGCTTGAGATATTGCCATTCTCCACTGAGACGGCATCCTCAACTTTAACTTCTTTCTTCTCAGAGCCACAAGCTGCAAGTGAGATAGACATAGCTGCAACAAGAACAGGTACTACAAGTCTCTTAGAAATACTATTAAGTAAATTCATTTATTATTCCTCTCATTTCTCCAATGGTTTTTGTTCCATCATACATAACATAAAAAAATACTAAATACTATTATATCACATTTATGTCACTTTTTCCATTTCAAGTTTGAGCTCGCCTATGTCACTTACCAAGTCGAATAGTTGTGGCAAAAGCTTGCCTTTCTCCGGAACAAATACGAAGTACGGCTCCTTGCCTGCCACAAACTTGAGCCTTCGCCTGTACTTTTGCATCAACTCAGGAATTCTAGCCACATCAACCGGCGCTTCGTGATACATATATACTCTCAATTCTCCACTTTTGTCTGTAATAGATGTTATGAAGGCATCTCTTGCACAAGCCTTGAGAAGAGCTATCTCGAGCAAGTTATCAACACTTGTAGGTATGTCGCCAAATCGGTCAATAAGCTCGTCTACCAGGTCATCCTTCTCCTCTTCATTTTCAACTTCTGATATTCGCTTATAAATATCAAGACGCTGAATTTCATTGGGAATATATGACTCCGGAATATATGCATCAACCTTGACTTCAATCGAAGTCTCATAATCATCCGTCTTAGGCTTTTCGCCCTTTTGACGCTTGATTGCCTCCCCTAACATCTTGCAATACAAATCATATCCCACTGCCTCCATATGCCCGTGTTGCCTTGCTCCGAGAATATTTCCGGCACCTCTTATCTCAAGGTCACTCATGGAAATCCTGAATCCGGATCCAAGTTCAGTGAACTCTTTGATTGCCGCCAATCTCTTCTCAGCAATTTCCGTCAACACCTTGTCTTTTTTGTACATCAAGAAGGCAAATGCAGTCCTATTAGACCGACCAACTCTTCCTCGCAACTGGTATAATTGCGACAATCCAAGCTTGTCAGCCTCATCAATTATTATCGTATTTACATTAGGTATATCCAGTCCGGTTTCTACAATTGTAGTCGAAACCAGCACATCAATCTCTCCGTTGACAAATGAATACATAGTATCTTCCAATTGTCGCTCATTCATCTGACCATGGGCAAATGCCACCTCGGCCTCCGGTACCAACTTTGCAATTTTATTGGCTATATAATCCATATTGGCAACCCTGTTATAGACATAATAAACCTGTCCTCCCCTCGCAACTTCACGGAGTATCGCCTCACGCATCAGCTGTTCATCTCGCTCCATCACGTAAGTTTGAATCGGCATTCTGTCCACAGGTGCCTCTTCTATCAAGCTCATATCTCTTATTCCCACAAGGCTCATATGAAGTGTTCTCGGAATCGGCGTCGCAGTCAAAGTCAGCACGTCCACATCATTTTTCATTTGCTTGATTTTCTCCTTGTGGGTCACGCCAAACCTCTGCTCTTCGTCGATAATTAAAAGGCCCAAATCCTTGAATTCTACGTCCTTTCCCAGCACTCTATGAGTACCTATTACCACATCGACAAGTCCCTTTTTCAGCTTCGCAATCGTCTCCTTCTGTTGTTTGGGCGTGCGAAGTCTAGACAGCATACCAACCTCTATACTAAAGTCCTTCATCCTCTGGACAAATGTGTTGTAATGCTGTCCGGCAAGAATCGTAGTTGGAACTAATACTGCCACCTGCTTTCCACTCATAACCGCCTTAAATGCCGCGCGTATGGCTACTTCAGTCTTTCCGAATCCCACATCTCCGCACACCAGACGATCCATAATCTTAGTGCTCTCCATATCCTTTTTCGTCTCTTCTATGGCCTTCATCTGGTCGTCCGTCTCTTCATATGGGAAAATCTCCTCGAACTCCTTCTGCCACACCGTGTCGCGCTCAAACTGATAACCCTGTTTGCTCTCCCTCTTGGCATATAGTTCCACGAGCTCACTGGCTATCTCCTCTAACGCCCCTCTCACCTTGGTCTTGGTGCGGCCCCACTCCGGAGAACCTAGCTTGTTGAGCTTCGGCTTTTTCTCCGCATCCTTACCCGCATACTTTTGGAGGAGCTCAAGAGATGTGGCCGGAATATACAAGTTACTTCCGCCGGCATATGACACCTTTAGGTAATCTTTCACAACCTTATCTACCGTAATCTTCTCGATTCCCTGATATATTCCCAGTCCATGGCTCTCATGAACCACATAATCCCCAATCTTCAATTCTTTGAAGTTGCTAATTCCCGGACCATTGTACCTCTTATGCCTCTTTTTCTTCTTGACGCGGGAAAATATCTCCCCCTCAGTCATAACTATGAGGCGAATCTCCGGATACTCAAACCCCTTTCTTAGAACCCCCTTACTAATCATAACTTCACCGGGTTTCAACTCCCTATCTTGCTCTCGACGGTAAAAATTCTCCACCTCAAAATCCCGAAGGTCCTCACTAAGTCTCTCACCGCGACTTCCGGACCCCGTCAGGAGAACAACTCTATATCCATTTTTCTTGTATTTCTTGATATCTTTCACCAACAGTGAAAAATTGTTATTATAGCTAGGCGCAGGCTGCACATGGAATTCAAATTTCTTTGCCACCTTGAACTCCTTCACCTTCTGATCCAACATCGACATCAAAATCACCGGAAACTGTGAAAGCTTTCCCAGGACCTGAGGCAATGGAAACAAGATATCAACCTGCTTTGGCAAGATATATCCCTTCTCAAGCCTCTCGCTGGAACTCTCCCTAAACTCCCTCTCTATAGTCTCGCCACGCTCGATACACATGGCAGGTTCGTCTATAATCACCTGTAGGTCTTGCCCCTGAAAATAGTCGAAGAAGGACTGCTTCTCTATGTCGAAGTACCCCAACATGCTCTCTATATTGACCATTCCTGGGTAGATGTCGTACATTTCACAGAAGTCTTCCACCATACTCTCAAGCCTTGCTGCGTACTCCGGATGCCCCTCCTGTCGAAAATGTTCCGCGGACTTAGCCATGTCCTCCCTCATTCGCTTCATTCCATCTTCCACACATTCGGAAGACAAGAAGACCTCTGAAGCCGGCGAGATGCTGACGCGCTGAACATTTTCCACGGACCTCTGACTATCTACGTCAATTCGCCTGATTCCATCTACTTCATCCCCCCACAATTCCACGCGGAATGGATAGGCATCTGTCAGCGGGAATACATCTATTATCCCGCCTCGGGCAGAAAACTCTCCCTCTGACTGCACCTGTCCCACCGACTCGTAACCGAGAAAGACAAGTTTCTTCTTGAGTTCTTCGAGGTCAAGGGTATCGCCGACAGAAATATGAATCATATTATCTCTTAATAGTGCAAAAGGGAGACAATAATCCATGCCCCCGTCTATAGTTGTCACCACCGTAAGTGTCTCTGCTTCCGATCTGCCTTCCCCAAATTCCATTATGGCATTAATAGCTTTGAGTCGATCCGCCGCAAGAGCTTTACCATGCACATCCGCGCTAAAGAATATAAAATCTTTTGGCGGATAATATATGACATTTTCTGTATATAGTTTTAAATCTTCTACTATTTCCTTGGCTCTAATCTCATCAGAAACAATAACAAGCCTTATCTTTCCCTCGTCAAGCCCCGATATCACATGGGCTTTCTGACTCTCGATACATCCACTTACTTGAATGGGGGACTCTCCGCGTCTCACGGCATCCCCCATCAAGTCAAAGGCTTCCAGTTCCTTCAGAGGAGATAACAGTGTATTCATGTGACCTCCAATTTAATTATAACAATTCATCGCCTTGTTGATATCACCATCAACCATTAGCTTAACTGCACTACATGCTCTATCAAGACTGTCGCTAATTTCCTTTTCATCGCTCTTGGAAAATCGTCCGAGAACGTGGCTCACCAGATTTCCACCCTCCGGCTTGCCCCCAACTCCAATCTTGATTCTCGCAAACTCATTGGTGCCAAGATGATTTATGATGCTCTTAACTCCATTATGTCCTCCGGCGCTTCCCTTGGCCCTGATTCTGATAGTGCCTACAGGTAGGTCGATATCATCAAATGCGACAATAATATCCTCTACGTCTATCTTGTAATAATCCACGAAGCTCCTGATGCTCTCACCGCTATTATTCATATAGGTTTGAGGCTGTGCGATGATAACTTTCTCCGTGCCAATCATGCCCTTGCCACAAACCGCCTTGTGCTCCTTGATATTTAAATTAATTCCATACTCCTCACTGAGTCTGGCTATAACGCCAAAACCCACATTGTGACGAGTTCCGGCATACTCTCTTCCGGGATTGCCCAGACCGACTATCAACTTCACTTACTATCACTCCATCTTCTTATCATATTCCATGTCGCCGCGCGCTCGAATCCAAGCTTCCAGAAAGCAACACCGGCTACATTTCCGCTCTTGACAACATCTAACTTCTTCTCCAGAGAAGTCTCCTCCTCAAGCCAAATCTCGTACTTTGTTCCCTCACTCTTAAACTCAGCGAAGTACATCTCTGTCTTCTTGTCCCACTTCGGTGTGGCACTGTTGGCTCTGATAGCACTCTCCGCACCGCTCATGCCATAGGTTGAAGGGCTGGCTTTTTTGCCCTTTACCTTCCAAAGTCGTGAGTAGAACGGCAGCGCCATCACAACCCTCTCCTTCGGAACATTTTCCAAGGCCTTCTTCTGTGATTCTCTCACATAAGATATGGATGAAACAGGTCCTGCTACTCCCTCAGCGGATGTATGTTCATCATAAGCCATGACGATAACATAATCAACAACCTTCCCTTGCTCGGCGTAGTTGTAGTGTTTGTTGTAATCCATCGCCGGATAGTTGTCAACCGAGATAATGAGGTTGCTCTTATGTCCCACGAGAACCAGCTCGCGCAAGAATTCTAAAAAGCCGGGAGCAGAGTCCTTGGTTATTCCCTCAAAATCAATATTTATTCCGTCGTATCCATAGGCCTTCACCTCAGCCATAATATTATTAATGAGTTTGGTTCTGCTTGAAGTCCTCGTCAAAGTCTTCATTCTCGACAAATCCTTCTCGATATCATTTACAACTGCCCACACCTTAAATCCCTTCGCATGCGCAGCATCAACGTACTTTTTATCTGCCCGAGAGATGAGCTCTCCCTTGTCACCCTTGATGGTATAGAATGTCGGTGACAGAACATTTGCGCCCGATACATAGGCTGTTCCCTCTGCAAGCATCTTCTCTGTGGCCTGTACACCCATATTGTGCCATGCAAGACATACATCCTCCCCCAGAGATTTCTGCTCAAAAACTTCCTCTTTTTTGTCGGTCACGTAGGTCTTTGCCGTGATCTTCCCGAGACTCTTGTTAGGTAAATATCCGCTGATTCCGTCATTTGTCATGACTTTAGTATGCTCATTTTCTGCCGGTGTATCATCGTCAACTATGAGTTCTGTACCACTGGCAAGCTCTAACAAATAATCATATTTCTTGCCCGGTCCAACACGCAATCTCACGTCTTCCGTGGTCTTTACAAATGACTTTTGAGTATTAAAATCTGACTCTATAATTACCCTGTTTGGATTCTTCCTCACATCCACGTTGGCAACTGAAAATTTCTTGACAAAATCTAAAAGCACATAAGCTTTGTTGCCATCTTCATATATGATTTGTTGTTCTACCTCTGTAGTAGATTCTCCGATTGTATATGACATATCTCCCGCGGAAACTTTTATAAGTCCATCATTTGTTGCAAGGCACATAACATTGTCATACTTGTCCCAGAAAATACGATTGTTGATCTGGCTGTTGGCAAGCTCTGTGCTTATATAAATAGTCCCATTAATAAGCTTGGCTCTTTCGTCGATATATCGACCATTTAACACTATCATAGCCTCATCCTTGCCAAGCTCCTTGAATTCATCTCCCACACTTCTCTGCTTGAAGCTTGGTGCCAACTTGATAAATATCGCACCACCTATGGCACCACATACCAACAGCGCCACAATTATAATAATTATTGCTTTTATCTTCTTACTCAATTTTACCCTCCTGAATTGTTATCTTGTATATTCATTTGCCACTCAACCTTGAAGTAGCTTTATTATCCCCCAATTTGCCCCTTATCATTCTAACACATAAATGCCAACATAACAAATAATTTCTTTACTTATTTAAAGATTAAGTTGATAAATATTCCGTATCATGTTATGATATATGAGTAAAAAAGGGGGAAAATCCATGCGCAAGCAAAAAATAATCAAGAAAAAAAACTTGACCACACCCTTTATCATGATGCTTTTCGTGACTGCTATATTGATTTTTCTCAACATACAGACACTAACTTATGTGCTTAACACAGAAAAATATTACGCGGTCTCAACTACCACAACACGGGAAAAATCCGATGGTTTCACCATGATAATACCAATGGTTGAGTATACATATCAATATCAGGGACAGACCTACAAAGATTCCAAGTATTTTGTAATTCAACCCTTGTTTGGACTCTCCAACAAGAGCGGCACAGTCTTAGATATATATGTGAATAAAAAAGTTCCGGACAGAACACTCCTGCGAGAGCCATTTGAGAGGAATCTGGTCAATTGGGGATTGCTGATCCTCTGGATATTTTTCATCTATATTTTTATCCAGCGAATCATAGGCAACCACAAGATCAACAAGAACAGACGGCTCCAAGCTGGTAGCGACACTGAGGGACAAGATGTTTCGGATACAAAACCAAATTCTAAGGAGAAAAAAGAAGAAAAAGAAGCAAAAAAGGAGGAAACAACAAGTGGCAAATAATCAACAGGACGAAAAAGAGCGCTTCCCCGCTCTTGCTAGACTTGCAGAGAAATATTTGTGGTTTAAAATACTTCTTCACATTGTCTGTTTTCCATTCTGGCTAATATATATGATAATCAAATTTATCATGAACTTTTCAAAAGTCATCATCAACACTATTTTGATTATTATACTAGTTTCATTGATAGCGGGTGGAATTATTTATGCCAAGTATGCGCCAATATATGAAGAGGCCAGCCAGCAGGCATACGAGAAACTAACAACTATGAATCGCAACAGCTTCCGAGCTTTGTCCAACACAGTAGTATATGACAAAGACGGAAAGAAGATCGGCGAGACCAACAGTGGTTCATACAAATACGCCAAAATCGGCAATATTTCCCCTTACATACAAAAGGGATACATTGCCGCTGAGGATAAACACTTCACCGAACACAGGGGAGTTGACCTTCAATCCATACTGAGAGCGGCACTTTCTATCGTCTCTCACAACGGTGCAATCACCCAGGGAGGAAGTACTATAACTCAACAGGTTATAAAGAACAACTTCTTGACACAGGAAAAATCCATGACGCGTAAAGCAACGGAAGTTCTGCTTGCACCGGAACTAGAGAAAAAGTTCAACAAATCTGATATCATGGAATTTTACTGCAACAGCAACTACTTCGGTAATCTGTGTTACGGCGTGGAGACTGCTTCGAGATTTTACTTTGGCTGTTCCGCCAAGGACGTCAGCATCGCCCAAGCTGCAATGCTATGCGGAATCTCCAACAGCCCAAATAAATACAATCCTATCGCGAGCATGGAACTTGCAACAAAGCGTAAAGAATGGGTTTTGATGCAAATGTTCAAAGCGGGATTTATCACTTCAAAGCAGTATAATAAAGCAAAGAAAGAAAAGATCAAAGTAGTGGGAATCGGCGACAATACAGGTGCCGAAAACTACATGGTCAGCTATGCTATTGACTGCGCCATCCTACAGCTTATGGAAAAGGATGGATTTGAGTTTAAGTATACTTTCGCAAATTACAACGAACAAAAGGAGTACAAAAAGCGCTACGCTTCGGAATACAGCAACAAATCAGCCCTTATACGTGCAGGCGGTTATAAGATTTATACTTCTTTTGATCAAAAGATTCAGGAGAAACTGCAAAAATCAGTTTCCAAGACTCTCTCTTCCTTTACGGAAAAGAACAAGAAAACTAAGAAGTACGCTCTTCAGAGCGCGGCCATGTGTATAGATAACAACACACAATACGTAGTGGCAGTTGTCGGCGGAAGATCTAAAAAGGACGAATACAACCGAGCATTTCTCTCGACGAGACAGCCCGGTTCCACAATCAAGCCAATTCTTGACTATGGTCCTGCTGTTGATAACGGCGTTATAAATGCCTCGTCCATAATCAACGACTCCAAAGTATATTGGATCGATGGAAACAAGAACAGCTACAGCCCAAGCAATGCCGGCGGTGGTTACAGAGGAAGGCTTACCGCCAGAGAAGGTTTGGCAAGGAGTCTTAATACAGTAGCTTTCCAGATTCTCAAGAAAACCGGAATCGAGACGAGTATAAGCTACCTTGATAAGCTCAAGTTCTCATCTCTGTCCTATGCCGACAGCACAGCACCGGCTATCGCGTTGGGTGGTTTCACCAACGGTGTTACAGTCAACAACATGTGCAGAGCTTATGCAACTCTTGAAAACAACGGTCAGATGAGTTCCAGAACATGTATTACCAAGATGGATCATGAGACACAGGGCAACGTCTATACCGCCCCTGAAAAGGAAGATTCGGAGACTGAGGTATACTCAGCTGATACCTCTTTCATCATGAAAGATATGATGCAAGGAACATTTAACGAATCTTACGGAACCGGCCACTCTGCATTTAACTCTGAGCAGGTATATGCAGGTAAGACAGGTACAACCAACAGCAGTAAGGACGCTTGGTTCTGCGGATTCAGCTCCTACTATACGACTTCTGTTTGGATTGGATATGACACTCCTAGAGTCATGCCGGGAATGTATGGTAACTCCTATCCTTTGAAGATATGGGCTAACTTCATGAATGGCATGCATGCCAAGAAGGAAATGAAGGACTTTGAAGTTCCGCAGACTATTTCTCTCAGACGAGTGATAAATGGTCATTTCTCGGGAAGTGGAAAACAGGTATCATACAGCGACAAGAAGCGCGTATATAATCAGAGACCTGGCGGATATGACTACTATTCAAATCAGAATAGCACGAGAAAGTCCGCATGGGAGAAAACATATAAGTTAGAACAGACCAAGCTTGACGCCGAGCGCGCCGTATCCGCTTGGGAAAAATACAAAGTTAATTCTGTTGAGAAAGCGCTTGCCTTCGAAAATCGATACCAGAAGGTCATCACAATCATCGAGAAGATTCCTGATGAGTACGAACAGAGCACATTCAAGGAAAGAGCAGCCAAGAAGTACGAATCACTCAGCGATATCGTCAAGAATGATTGGACTGTGGCTATCGAAGAATATAGGCAGAAACAAAGCGAGATTATCGCTGAGCAGCGCAAAACCGACGCAGAAGACGCTAAGCAGCGTGCAGCTGAGACAACTAAGCGAAATCGACTTGAGAAAGTTAGATGGTACATTAACAAGCTTCGAAGCCGCAAGTACTATACGGATGCAGCTAGAAGCCTGATTAAGCGAGGTAACAATGCTCTCGCCAAGATAATTGAGTATACAGAGTATGATGGTTTGAAATCTAAGTGGGATGCAGCTGTCAACAGAGCACAGAACTTGCCGACAGAGCCGCCAAAGCGCGACCCAACAAATCCTAGTGTGACAGATCCGGATTCGCCTAATAACCAGACAACGCCTGCAACCCAGGTGCCTGCTACTACGGCTCCGGAAAACCCACCTATTCAACCATAATAGCTAAAGGCTTAAAAAGACTGATAAATACGTAATTCGTACTTATCAGTCTTTTTTTATACACATACTACTTGTCTTTAATCTTCTTTTGATCTGGCTTTGGAAAAACCATCTTTAATAAAATCGGGGTGAGAAGCGTTGTTACAATCACAACCAAAACAACCGGTGCAAACATATCCTCTGCTATTAATCCCACTTGTCTACCCTTCTCGGCAACTATTAGTGCCACCTCTCCACGAGAAATCATACCTAATCCAACTTGTAGGGATTCTCTGTTGGAAAATCCACATATCTTGGCGCCCAACCCGCAACCAAGCATTTTAGATAGTAGAGCGACCACCGTGAGAACAATTGCAAATATCCACACAGTACCTGTCATTCCTCCCAGTGTTACCTTTATTCCTATACTGGCAAAAAACACCGGAGAGAAGAACATAGATGATATCACTCCCACCTTCTCATCCACATAATTTCTGACCTTCGAAGACGATAGCATGATTCCGGCAAAGTATGCCCCTGTAATATCAGCTATACCGAAAAACCTCTCTGAGATATATGCCATAAACATGCAAAAAGCCAGAGTTGCAAGTCCCGTCCTTCTTTTTCTGTTCTGTTTTTTCAACAGCGGTTCAACCCAGTTACAAGCAGCATATAGTACTGCAACAAGCGCTGTATAAAGTAGGATTTTGACAATTACCATGGTCGTGCTGACCCCGGAATCCTTGAGGCTTGTAACCACCGTCAAAACTATAATTCCAAGGATGTCATCTATTACAGCTGCTCCAAGTATCGTCGTCCCAACCTTGCCATTTAGATGACCCAGCTCCCTCAGCGTCTGAACCGTAATACTAACTGACGTCGCTGTCAAGACAACACCTATAAACACACTCTTCATCAGATCTTCTCTGCTTCCGAAATCCTGATTAAAGTACAATCCATATGCTATAGTTCCCATAATAAGCGGAACAATAACACCTATCACAGCTGTAACTATAGAGGCCACCATGTTTTTCTTCATTTCATCCAGATTGGTATCTAGCCCTGCTGAAAACATGAGGAACACCACTCCAAGTTCCGCTGTATCTTCCAAAAATGTTCCGGTGGGACTTGCACTAGAAATCTCCATAACATGCAATACGCTCGGTCCCAACAAAACTCCTGCCACTAAGAATCCAACAACTTCCGGCAGACCTATTTTTCTAATAATAAGTCCGCATAATTTGGTCGACAAAAGGATAATTGCCAGCCACAAAAAAAATGTATAATTCATATCCTGTCCTCCATTTCCTTTGGTATGTTACACCTTAACATAACAAAAGTCAAGGAAGTTTCGAATTTGTTTGTTTTCGTTACTGACAACTCGGGTTTTTCCACATTTTTTCAATGTGACATTTTCAGAAACATAGTTTCCAATTAAAAACCCCCAGCATCGCTGGGGGAAATAATAAAGAAAAATATTAAAAAAACTATAAGACTTTAACTTTGATCACTTTGCACTTACCATTCTGTGCATATACATAAACAGAAGTACTTCCCTTAGAAACTCCCTTAACTTTACCCTTTCTAGAAACCTTGGCGATTGCCGGATTAGCTGACTCATAGCGAAGCTTAGCAATATGAATCTTCACAACCTTTTTCTTAGGCTTGATCATCTTAGCTTTAATCTTCTTAGACTTTCCTGCCTTCAAGCTGAGCTTTGCCTTCTTAGCCTTCACCTTCTTAGGGTTACTCTTCTTGCCTCCCTTAGTAGCTACGTGCACAGACTTAGATGTGGACAATACAGTATAAACTCCATCCTGTGAGTTACATGCAAGAACCACATATTTATAATATGTGTTCTTCTTCAACTTCTTCTGCGTCCACTTTGAAACATTTCCGATTACAGCAAGCTTCTTCATCTTCTTGCCGCATTTGCTGCCATAAATAACATATCTGTTGGCACCTGAAACCTTCTTCCATGCCAATTTAACAGCCTTTTTCTTAGGAGTTCCTCTTAGCTTCATCAATCCAAACACAGATCCCTTAGGGTCCTTCTTATCTGTATTTGATGCAAGCAATACTTTCTCTACATTTTGAAGACTTACCGGATTTGTAGCTGCATACTTAGCTAATCCTCCAACGTCTTCTCCCGGTGTTGTAACTACTGTCTCACCTGGTGTTGATGATGACGCAGGTACAACCGCCTCGTCAGGACTTGCTACCGGATTATTTCCTCCCGGCATGGCCGTTGGATTAGGATTTACTACCGGATCATTTCCTCCCGGTACGGCTGTTGGATTAGGATTTACTACCGGATCATTTCCCCCCGGTACGATTGTTGGATTAGGATTAACTACCGGATCATTTCCCCCCGGTACGATTGTTGGATTAGGATTAATTACCGGATCATCTCCTCCCGGTACTACCGTTGGATTAGGATTTACTACCGGATCATTTCCTCCCGGTACGGCTGTTGCTGTTGCTGTAGCTTCGGCTGTTGCTATTGCTGTAGCTGTTGCAGTAGCTGTCGGTTTTGATGTGGCAGGAGTTATAGTCGCAGTTGGATTCTCCTCTCTGCTTCTATATGTATTTACAAGCCATATACCTGTCTCTGTCAGATCATCCCCTGTCCAACCTGAAGTTTTACTACATGAGCTCTGAAGATATGATGCGGACTCTGCTTTATTACAGAGACTCCAACATGCATAACTAACATTATTGGCATCAAGCAAATTGATCCAATCATCCGCATTCTCTGTGTCATAACCGCCATTACCGCTCGCTTCACAAACACCGAACTCAGTGACGAATACAGGTGTACCATCACCAATAGCCTTCTTGAACTTGTCCTTCAAGCTATCGCCATGTGTTCCTGCATAAAAATGCAATGTATACATAATATTCTTATCACTTGCATTATCTATTCTATGACCTGCAACATCGTCAACATCCTGTGACCATGTATTCGTTCCACAAATTATAATAGAATCATTTCCTTCGCCTCGAATCACATCTCTGATCTCTGAGCAATATGCATACAAATCACTCTGGCCATCTGTATACCAAGGCACGCCCGTAGGCTCATTGCAAATCTCGAATATTACATTCGGATTATCCTTATACATCGCAGCATATTTTTTGAAGAATGCCTTGGCAGCTTCCTTGGTTGTATGCGGATTCTCCTCATGAATATGCCAATCAATAATTGCATACATTCCAAGATCAGTAGCAGCCTTAACGCCCTTCTGAATACATTCATCTAGGATGCTCTGACCACCGGTTGTATACCCATTGTACTGCGTTACATATGAAACAAGACGAACCATATTTACACCCCACTCATCGCGAAGTGACTGAAATCCCTCTTTATTAACATACTCAGGGAACCACTGCATTCCATGGGTACTTGCGCCATGTAACTGATATGGCTGACCATTGGCATCCACGATTACCGGCGCTGTATAGCCTTCTACGCTCTTTACAGAGAGCTTTCCATGCTTTCCAACAGGAGTATCACCATAGGCCAAATCCTTGGTCTCTCCCTTTACCTCATACTTTAGGCCGGTATTGGTATTTCCGGAAAATGTTCCGTTAGCCCCCTCGCTATATGTAATATCTGTTGGTGCATTTAATGTTCCGCCTCCGCCGAAGCCGAACTTGTTGTCATTATTGCCTGTATAAGTCGCTCCTGCCGCGATACTCTGTGTAGCCTTGTGGCGTACAGTTATTACACCGTCTCTATAAGTCGCCTGTGGACCCCACGCTTGGAGATTAGAAATATTTCCATTAACTGGAATCTTAAACTCTATAGCGCTTATCTCAGTATCAGTATTATTCTTAATCGAATATGTATATTCGCTCCAATACTGGGATGTGCTGATAGGAATCAGTGTAACCTCTACATTTCCTGCCGCCTTGATGTTACCACTATCAATGCACCCCAGTGCAAGGACGAGAGATAACATGATTAACAATGATACAATTTTTTTCATTTTTTTCATCATTATCACCTTTACTTCTATTTTATTTGAAAACGCAGTCTATACCGCCTTTTTCACAAATTTATGCAAAAAACCCGATAGTTTTTTGAAACACATTGGATAAATACCGAATGCGAGAAATGCAACAATCATATACCTAGCTGCCCTTACAATAAATGATAAGATTGTTCCTGAATCAAGAAACTCTTTGGGGAATGGAAGCTTTAAAAGTTCGTTACTTAATGCAAATACAGCCATTCCAAGAGCCATACGTATGATAATCTCTAATTTTTCATTAGTCTCTTTGAAGGAGACATACCTTTTTTCATATAAATATGCTGCGAAAAAGCCCAACATCAAGCCATAACAACTGTAAAAATCTGAGCTCCTCACATAGAAAAAGCCCGGAAAACCCAGTACAGATATTATTATAAACTGTACTTCCGGTTTGTCAACTTTTTTTGATATAAGTGTCATTATACTAACAACAAGCAAGCCAAATATCCAGCCGGCCAATACGTCTGTCGGATAGTGCACTCCCAGGTAAACTCTAGAAATGCCAATCAACAACGGCAATACAATTGCAGCTACCAATGTAAACCTGTTTTTCCGTCCCAGATAAACGGACAGACAGGTGGTTATGGAATTGCTGGAGTGCATACTCGGAAATGAATATCCCTGCTCAGCTATATTGTTCAGAGCAGCACCTGATGTCGGCGCTCTAAAACACTTGATATTATGGTGAACCATATATGGTCTCATTCGCATAACAGCTCCCTTAATTAATGGTGCCCAAGCCGCCACAGCAAGCAGATTTATGCCTACATACCGAGCATATTTCTTGTCATAACACCAATACAGGAAGCCTATTACCAATATCAAGACTACCTCTTCTCCAAGTATACTAATAGCAGAGAAAAAACTCTTTGCTCCCTCTCCAAAAAAGGCTTGAAGCTGTGACAGTATGAGATCCTCTCCTTCAAACCAAAATGCACGTCCCTGTACATAATCCATATCTTCTAACGCCCCCTACGTTGGTAACTCTGACATCATATCACTTATAATACTATTTGGTAAATACAGCTTTTCTATTATCGTCTGTAGGAAACTCATGTTCCTCCTCATCATATCTTGCAATTGTAACCTTGTCCTTAGTTACGATGATCTGATAACTGGTATTTCTGCACTCATAAATAGTATTATCGGATTTATTCACAGATTTGCAGAGATTCTCTCTGTTGAGCCAAATCTTGTTCTTTGAATCTATCTTAACTGTTCCTATATCTTCATGTGTGTCACCGAGTTCAACCTTACCCTGTTTCCACACATACTCACCTACGGCTGAACGATCACCGATAATCGATTCTACTTTTTCTTCCTCGCCACCAAATACGCTTGACAGCGGATTCTCACATCCGGTCAATGCAAGTACAGTAGCAGCTGTAAGCGCTCCCACTACCATTTTCTTCCATAATTTTTGTCTCATAATTACGACTTCCTTTCTATCTAAATCTTATTTTAATCTGGATTACTAGTAGACTACCAGAGCTTTCTTCACCTTTTTAATGAATCTCTTGGTTCCCTTCATGGAAAAAAACTTCGATGATGTATTTCCGCTATAATCCTTAACGGTAACAACTATACTTTGGCGTTTTCTTCCTGTTTTAAATCTTACTCTTCTATATCCCTTGCGTTTACCAGATTTAATTAATTTTGTCTTTTTCAAGCTGACTTTCTTCTTGTTCAACTTTATCGACTTAATACCGATATTGTCTTTTACATAGAAAACAGCTTTATTCTTATATGTTTTTCCCGTCTTAACTCCCTTAATAGTCGGGATTTGTCGGTCACTTTTCTTGATAAGCTTTGCCTTATCAGCCTCTAGGTTGTGATTTGTAGAGGTATATGCATACCAAACTACATCTCCTTTATCTTTTTCTTTATCGTATTTAAACTCAACCTTATTAGGTTTATCCTCATCTATCTTACCATTAGTTTCAACAATATTATCTTCGAAAGTGACTTCAACTGAAAACTTAATATCTACCGCGGATAGCTCAGATGTTTCATCAACCTCCTTGGTAATATTATTCATTTCCTTGCTATTCACAAGAAAAATCGCCTTATCTGTATCTAGCAAAGACTCCCTATCAGTCTTGTTATACTTCTTAATAGTTGTCTCCTTGGTCACTTCATTAACATAGAATTCTTTGCCATTAATCTTAGTGACTTTGAAACCTTTCATGCTCTTCTTATTCTTTGAATTCTTGTTGAGCCTATCGATAGCTTCCTTGGCATATGCCTGCTTTTCAGTAACCGTGACTTTGCCATTTTTCTTTATAACAAATTCATTTCTAAGCTCACAACAACCTACTAATGTCATAGCACCCAAAACACACAATAGCAACAAAAGAACTTTTTTCATTTTCATAAATCTCCTCAGTTTATCTTATCCACTGCCCTAAAACACCATTATTATATTATCACAATTCTCTTTAATCTTCAAGCAAAACTAATTATTCGTACTTGTTGCTGTAAATCGCAAATCTATCACGCCTATCATTGACCACATTGTCGCTGCCCGCAATCTCTCTTACAAGGGAAAAAGATGTGTGATTTTCAATATAAAAAATAGTCTCATCCTCAGGATAATATATGATAAATGTTATCTCCCTAGGTGCTCGCTCAAAACTAATCTGAATCTTAGTCAGAACTGTTCGAAACACTTCCGTTGAGAAGGGATTGAAAAAATAAATCATATTAATGAAGTCAGGAACGTCGTAATCCACCGCAGACTGATTAATAAACCGGATTGGCGCCACCTTCATATCAAACTTATTCACATATGATCTGAGATTTTCATATGCCAAGTCAAAGTAGTGTGCAGAATATTCCACTCCTATACCCTTGCATCCCATCTTATAATTTGCATATAACAGCACGCGTCCAAGGCCGCTTCCGTAGTCAAGGATTATATCATCTTCCCCCAAATCCAACTCATCAAACAACACGTCTAACACTAGATAAGGTGTGGGCTCATACCTGTGAAAATAGTATGTGTCCTTCCCATCTGTCTGCACTTCCTCGGTCACAATATTCATTTCTTCATCTCTATTGATATCCTCTAAATATGGATGCATGCTTTTTTTCCTTTCCAATCCGCGCTTGACTAAACTCACTTTTATTCTATCGGCACGCGGAATATTTTACATAATAAAATGCTTGATTTTTTTTCATCGGTGGTCTATACTAGTATCATAACTATATTACAGTTGTAGAAAGAAGGGTGAAATATTGGATGCATTGACTTTATTTCAAAAATCGCTCAAATCTTTTGATGAGGTCGATGAGGGGAGAAACGAATTCTACAATCATCTTCCATACAGGAGAGACAGCGATCTGTGCCACTGGGAGCCTGACGGCATGGTCAGCGGCAATCTAATCAAATACTATCAATATCAATTAGATCAACCGGTGATTATCTAGTACATAAAGGCGATTCAAGCGCGTTTTCAACGCACTAAATCGCCTTTTTTAATCGGAATCGCATATTGCTGGTCTTACTCACGTCGTTCGTAAGACAATTATCGGAATCGCATATTGCTGGTCTTACTCACGTCGTTCGTAAGACAATTATCGGAATCGCATATTGCTGGTCTTACTCACGTCGTTCGTAAGACAATTTCTATTAGCACCAGCCCTCTAGTATAGCATTTTCTAGAAATATCTGATGAAAATGATAACCATAGACATAGCAACAACAATAACTGCTGCCGGAGCTGAAACTTTGCAATACTGTCCCCAACCAATCTTGTATCCGGCTTTGTTGGCAACACTAGTACCAACCACGTTCGCAGATGCTCCGATTGGAGTTGCGCTTCCTCCGATATCTGTACCCATAGAAAGCGTCCAAGCCAAAGTCTTCAAGTCTACTCCTGAGTTATGTGCAGCTAGATCTGCGATAACCGGTACCATTGTAGCTGCAAACGGAATATTGTCGACGAACGCACTAGCAATCGCTGAAATCCAGATGATAATTGCAACCATAACCATTGCATTTCCACCGCTCACCTTGGCGATAAACTCTGCTATAAGTTCAAGCACACCCGTTTGCTCAAGTCCACCGACTACCATAAATAGTCCGATAAAGAATACCAACGTCTTGTAATCTACCTTCTTTATCAAGAACAATGCATCCTTACCAGATGTAATGAGTGTAATAAGTGCAATAAATACTCCGATAGTTGCCACTGTCAAGTGTGTTTGTGCATGAGTGATAAGAAGCACTACCGCACATCCAAATATAACACAGCTGATGATGAAATCTTTCATACTTGTGATTGATTCACTTGGGTCCGGAACTGATTCTATATCCACACTTACCTCGCTGTTCAGCTCTTTTCTGTATACCATATAGAAGTAAACTACTATAACTACCATACAGATAGCGGCGATCAATCCGGTATTTTGAAGGAAATCAAAGAATGTATATCCGTTTGCTGTTCCGATAATTATATTTGGCGGATCTCCACACATGGTCGCAGATCCTCCCAAGTTCGCACAGAAAATCTCACTTAGAATCATCGGAATCGGATCGATCTTAAGGAGCTTTGAAAGCTCAACTGTCACTGCTGCAAGGAATAAAATAACTGTGATACTGTCGATAAACATTGACAATACCGCAGACATAATCATAAATGTTATAAAGAGTGGTGTTGGTTTGTAATTCACCATCTTCGCCAACTTCATGCATAGCCATTGGAAAAATCCTGCCTTGGCCATTCCCTCCACCATTACCATCATTCCGGCAATAAATAGGATTGTCTCCCAGTTTATTCCCGAGGAGTGGCCCTCCTCTGTCGCAATCCAAAAATTCGAGGTCACTATTGTATGAAGATTAAGCGTCTTCATAATCGCGCTTCCACTGTGCATGATTGCCCCAAATACAATTCCAATCATAAGCACTCCACATACTAATGTCACTAGATGCCTCTCAATCTTGTCAATAACAATCATGACAAACATCACCAAGAAAATGACGATTGCAAGTATCTGTTCTAATTGCATCATCCCATATGACAAGATAAACTCGTCCTTCTTATACGATTCTATTATCTTGTCATCCTCCTTTCTCCGTTTTTTATTTATATTTTAACATAATATCCATAATAACTCAACAAGTTTCAAAATCATCAATAATTGTATATTTTATAATTCTGTGCTATAATATGGTTGTGAGATTTTTCTCATAAAGAAAAGTATGAGAGTATGAAAGGAGTTCATCTTATGAGTAATAAAGATTCAGAAAAAAAATCCAGTAAAAAACAAAAAAAACCTAATAGAGTAAAACAGCGCAAGCGAGGTCTTTCGATGCTCAAAATGTTACTTATTGCAACACTGCTCCCATTGATTATGTCTGCAGCAGTTATGACATTTATTAATGTTAGAAATTCCAATGAGAGTATCGAGCAGTCTGTCAAAGATAAACTTGAAATAGCTAATATGCAGTTCAATCGCTATGCCACAGACGCATATATTGCAGAGGGCGACGAAGCTTTCACAAAAGCTAATAAAGATTATAGCTATGTTGATTCTTACAAAGAAAACAAAGTTGAATTCACAATATTCTTGGGCGACACTCGCGCCCTTACATCCCTCAAGGACGACAGCGGTGCCAGAATCGAGGGTACTAAGGCATCAGAAAAGGTCATCGAAGACTGCCTTAAAAACGGCAACCATTTCCAGGGTTCCAATGTGAAAATCAACAACAAAGCCTATTATGTTGACTATCTTCCTTTGAAGGATGCCAATGGAAATATTGTTGGAATGACTTTCTGCGGAGAAGCCGATATTGTGGTTACAAGCGCCGCAAACAAAACTGCCATGTCAATTATACTTACTTTTGTTGCCATTGTCGCAGTATTCTCACTTCTCATGTGGATCATTGCACTTCGAATCAGAAAGCC
Organism: Eubacterium xylanophilum ATCC 35991; assembly: GCF_000518685.1. Classification (GTDB taxonomy): domain Bacteria; phylum Bacillota; class Clostridia; order Lachnospirales; family Lachnospiraceae; genus Eubacterium_F; species Eubacterium_F xylanophilum. The sequence continues at coordinate 31,882 of NZ_JAEB01000024.1, forward strand.
TATACTCAGCATTTCACAGTCCCTCGAGGAGATTGCCTCCGGAAATCTTACAGCTGAGATTAACGTGTCTAGTTCAATCGCGGAGAGTTTTACAATGTTTAATTCTATGAAAAATGTTCAGCGCGACCTCAACCAGATAATCAGCAAGATCAGAAGTGAGTCCAGCAAAATGTCAGATAAGATTAAGGCAACCGAGTCACTTTCCCAGAGCAGTTCTGAGGCTGCAATTCGCATCTCCAATTCCATGGAAGATCTCTCTTCGGGAGCCCAGAGCTTGGCATCTAATGTCAATGACGTTAATGACCAGATGAAGCAAATGGGTGACCGAGTTACTGACATCGAGAATAATATAGATGGGCTCACAGTAAATGCCAAGAATATGAATAATGTAAGCAAGGATGCGACACATCAGATGAATATAGTTATGAAGAGCAGCAAAGAAGCTGTTTCCGCAGTTAATTCTATTCACGACCAAATCCTTCTTACAAATGACTCAATAAGCAAGATTAATGAGGCCATCGACCTCATCATCGAGATAGCAAACCAGACTAACCTCCTCTCTCTCAATGCTTCAATCGAAGCTGCTCGAGCAGGAGAGGCAGGAAGAAGCTTTGCAGTAGTTGCGGACAGCATCTCCAACCTATCCGAACAGAGTAATGAGAGCGCTGCCACAATTCGAGAGATAGCCAACGAAATATTGACCAATTCAAGAAACTCTGTCAACCTGGCTGAGCGAATTCAGCTCGCCATCCAAAATGAACAGGATGCTATTACATCAACTCAGGATAAATTTACTGAGTTAGAGGGCTCTATTAATACAAGCGTTTCGGAAATCAAACTTATAAGCGACAAGACGCGAGAGCTCAATAAAATCAAAGAAGATTTGCTACAGCACATAGACGAACTCAGCGCGATTAGTGAGGAAAATGCATCCTCCAACGAAGAAGTGAATGCTTCACTTCTCAACATCACAGCCGGCTTGACCGAAATCGTTGATTTCCTCTCACAGATGGATGCACTTTCAAACGACCTAGAGGACTCAGTTTCCCACTTCAAGTAAAAGAGGTATTACATGGAAAGATTTGTAGATATTATTAATAAAAAAAGACTTGGAAAACAGCTTTCAGACAGCGAAATCGATCTAATGATTGCTGAATATGTCAACGGAAATATCCCCGATTACCAGATGTCAGCCATGCTTATGGCCATCTGCTTTCAGGGTCTTACAGAGGGTGAGCTCACAAGGCTCACCCTTGCTATGCGCGATTCCGGAGAAACCCTTGACCTTTCATCGATCAACGGTATCAAAGTGGACAAACACAGCACCGGAGGAGTCGGCGACAAGACAACCCTAATCATCGGCCCTATCGTGGCCGCTTGTGGCGTTCCCGTGGCAAAGATGAGCGGACGAGGACTTGGTTTCACCGGAGGAACCATAGACAAATTGGAGTCTATTCCAGGTCTTAAGACTTCCCTGGATAACGGAATATTTTTCAAAAATGTCAATGAATTAGGCTTATGTGTTGTCGGTCAAACTGCTGATCTAGCCCCGGCAGACAAGCTTTTGTATGCCCTTAGAGACGTGACTGCAACCGTACAGTGTATCGAGCTCATCGCCTCTTCTATCATGAGCAAGAAGCTTGCTGCAGGCGCGGACAAGATTCTGCTAGACGTCACCACGGGTAGCGGAGCATTTATGACAGATCCCACAGATGCAAGATTATTGGCAGAAAAAATGGTCCGCATCGGAAACAACGCAGGCAAGCAAACCATCGCCCAGATTACTTCTATGGACGAGCCTCTGGGATTCGCCATTGGCAACAATCTTGAAGTAAAGGAAGCTATCCGCGCCCTTAGAGGTGAGAATATTTCCGATCTCATGGAGGTATGTTATACTCTTGCCTCTCATATGATTTCACTCGGAAAAGAGATACCATACGAAGAAGCAAGAAAATTAGCCGAAGAGGCGATTTCCTCCGGAAGGGCATTTGATGTTTTTGTAAAAATGGTCGAAGCTCAGGGCGGAGACACAAATTACATACTCAATCCTGAACTCTTTGAGACAGCCGCAGTTTCCCATGAATTCAGAGCTGAAAATAGCGGTTATCTAACCTTCACAAACACAGCTGGAATCGGTGTGGCCGCAGGTCTCCTCGGTGCAGGGCGCAGCAAAAAAGACGATCCTATCGACATGAGTGCCGGGATCGTCCTCACAAAAAAGAATAAAGACTTTTGCCAAAAAGGCGATCTTATCGCCACTCTCTACGGTAAAACTTCTGATCAATGTCAAAGCGGGGCAAAGAAATTTGGCGAATGCATCGCGCTCTCCCCTAAACCTTTGAGTGATAATAAAATCGCCTTAATCGGAGATGTAATTATATGATACTAATTATTCTCACTAGCTTCTATTTGTTTCTTTTCTCTGTACTCCTCCGGAGCTTCGACTTCTAGTTTGGCCAAAAGCTCGCCAACTGTGGATGTATAATCCTCAGCTATTGTGCAGACCGACTTCATAGCCACAACAGCTTCCTTGGAGCTATCTTCAATTTTTCGGATAGAATCCTTACTAATCGTATTAGATTCTTCTACTATTGAAAGTGTTTCATTTATCTTAGCAATATTGTTGAATGACGTGCGCGCATTTAACACGAACTGACCAACCGTTTCTCTAACAAGAATTGAATCCTTCTGATACTGATCTCCGGCATTTGCCAAATCATCATAAGCTTCCTGAACAGAAGTATTGATGAAATCAAGCATAAACTCTGCCATCTCGATAAGTTTCTCAACGGCCTCTGTAACGGCCATTGCCACAGTCTGAATCTTCTCTACAGCCTCAGCTGATGCCTCAGACAAATCCGTGATTTCCATCGCAACTACAGAAAAACCTTGTCCTGCTTCTCCCGCTCTAGCCGCCTCGATAGAAGCATTAATCGCCAACAAGTTGGTCTGATTAGTAATATTCTTGATTGTTTCTGTAAGCACTTGAATCTGTGAAATCTGCTTTGACTCTTTGATTGCACTTTCCATCTTTCCCTTATTAGCTTTGAGAACTCGATTTGCTTTATTTCTCGATTCTCTTGCAGCTTCCTGAACCTCTGCAGCTCTCGCGGAGATGGAACTTATCTTATCTGCCTCGCGCTCACTTTCTTTTAAGATACTCTGAAGTGACTCATTCATCTCATCAGAGAAGCCATCTAGCCTACTGACCCCTCTGAGAACTGTTCTAAGTGAAGTATCAAGCATCTCTGCACTTTCTGCAATTTCATTAAGCCTTCTCTCACAATCGTCTACAGCAGAACTCATTGCTCCAATACCGGAAGTGGGATTTTGAGAAACTCTAACCAATGTACCTATAATCTCATTGGCCTGTTTGAGCACTCTTCCCATGCGACGAGCAACATCTCCAAGATCGCCTTCGATGTCCTCCATAGCATTATCAGCCAGAAATCCAGCTTCTCCATTCTCCACAGTATTCAAGAATTCGTCTATCTCTGCAATATTTTTATCATATCTCTCAGCAAAGAAGAACGATGAATAAACTGCTATCGCTAAAAATACGGTTACAATAATCCAATACGCTGACAGCGTAGCTGTTCCGCTTGCCCCTCCACCAATCAGCATTAAGAAAAAAAGAATTAATGCTTCAATCAGCATCACTGCGCCAATCAGTGTAGGTATCAGCACTTTCGCATTCTTAAAACTCTTCTTCATAGACATTCCTCCATCAGGTGAATTATGCCTTCTACTGTAAATCACCTTTCTCAAGTACATACTTCTTAATGGCGTTGAAAGTCTCTATGCTCATGTCATGTTCCATCATGCACGCATCTTCCTCCGCAACGTCCTTTTCCACACCTAGGCTAATTAGCCAATCAGTCATAAATCTATGTCTCTCATAGATTCGTAGCGCAATTTCTCTTCCCTTTTCGGTAAGCGTGATAAAGCCTGACTTGTCTGTGTTGATACACTCACTCTCTCTAAGCTTCTTCATCGCAACACTCACACTAGACTTCTTGTAGCCCATGCACTCTGCGATATCCACTGACCTCACCACAGGAAGCTTATCAGATAATTGCAATATTGCCTCCAAATAATCTTCTGACGATTCATTACGCCCCATTTTCGTGACCTCCTATATATATGGTTTTACGTATTACATCAATTATACCACATAAAGGTAGCATTGTCTAACTATGAAAGAGAAATTTTTTTCAAAAAAGTTATTGACAATTAACTAAAGTTAGTATATACTAACCATATGGTTACAAAAACCATACTTTCGCCTGGGAAATTTTTAATTTCTCTCAAATAATCTTCTTTAAAAAATTGTCGAGATTGATGTCACTCTCTAGCCATAACAGTCCATCAAATCTCGACTTTTTTTCTTTTTATAAAATATTCCGACACGAATAAGAATCACTTAGAATGCGCAATAATGTCATAATACTCATAAAGCTGCTGCACACCATTCTCTAAAATGAAGTAATGTCTGATATATGGAATCAACAGTACAAAGAACATTCCAGCTAAAACTATAATCGAAATCTGCATAATCGCCACAAATGCAATTACCGAAAACACCGCAAGAATCGCAAAGAGCACCGTTACTACAAGATGTATAAAACGCTCATGCTGGAAAAATCCAATCTGAATTAACATTTCTTTTAGGAACGCTTCCTTTCCATCCGGAAGATTTCCATCTCCGGATTTCACTTTAACAGACATCTGTCTATAGTATTCAAGATAATACTTAAGTCGTTTTTCCAATTCAATTCACCTCACTAATCTACAACTATGATTCGCTTCTTTCTCTCCGATTTCTCATGATTCCCTGAAATCATAGAATATAATTCCGAAGCTCTCAAATCCCGCTCAAACTCTACTTTATCCACTGAATCCAAGCTTTCCATGTCCTTGGCAACTCGTCCGATAATCTGGATTCGACTCCTGTCCTTTGCTCCTGAAAATGGTCCAACAGCATCACTTCGCCGTCCCAAAAGCCTTGCATATCCCGGCTCTATAGGACTATTTTTCCTGATATCTAACATAATCTGTAGCACACATCTCTTAATCCTCGCCATAGTTAGATTCTTTGTCTTGCATTTATCAAGAAAATCCATCAGATTATCCGCATCATACCATACTCGTCGCATGACATTGGCAAGTTCTTCATCAACATCCTTGAATTCCTCAAGCTTGTCAAACTGCTGCCTGATAGCTGCCATAATGATATTGCCAAAATGTTCCAATAAAACGCCCTTTTCTCCGTTTATACGCATCTTTTTGCGGATTGCCGTCGCCGAAGGAAATTCATATGCATCCAAATCGGTATCCTCGTCATTATATCCCATTCCACGTCTTTTTACAGCAAAAGGACGCATTCTTGTCCCTCTTGCCGCTCTAAAATATTCCATCGCCAAATTATTATTGGGCGTGAAACTCAGATCTGACTTGGGATTACAACTCTTGTATGCAGCCTCCATCGCCATTGGGTAAGACATTCCGGTTTTCAAAAGCTTATTTAATGTCAAAACATATTCTTCCGGGTTCTTTTCCAAAAAGAGGCTCGCCTCCTCTAGAGAGTCTATATCCTCGGTCTCGCATCCAAAACAATAATAGTCACATCCAAGCCTATCGAGCAATCCAATTCCACCTACTGCAAAATCTCTTGCACTTGACAGGGCATATCTAATAGGCAATTCATATACCTCGTCAGCACCGTTTTTAAGAGCAATCTCGCAGCGCTTATACTTGTCTATTATTGCTGGTTCTCCACGTTGAACAAAGTCAGGACTCATTACAACGCTGATTCGATCCGCCTGAACTCGTTCTCTTATTTGTTCTATCAGATACGCATGACCCTGATGAAATGGGTTGAACTCCGCAATTATTCCAGCTTTTATCATAAAACATCTCGCTTTCATTCTTTCTTATTTCATCGTATCACATTGGAAAATTTTGTCAAGTGAGCATCTAACGGTTGTAAAAACTTATGGAACCAAGCTATAAAACATGATATACTCTATGTATAAGGAGGTTTCCAGATATGAATAATAAGTTTTCATTCATGAGGGATTTATCAACACTTCAAAAAATACTAGTATATGCCAACCTTCCTATTGGATTGGCTATTCTCTGCTTGTTAAGATGGAATAAGATTAACTTTCATGTAGTACTTTATCTTATTCTCTTTGCCATGGCATATATTATATTTACAGCCTTAATGCTTATGAGTATTTATGTTAAGAATAAAAACAACTATAGTGTGATTGATAGTTCACAACAACTAAAACACCATACATCTTGGATTAATATACTTCTTGCAATTATCAATATTATATTTATAGTACTTGAGGTTTTTTTCGGGATTTTTGACATAGTAAGCCATAAAATTCTATTCTTTTTATTAGGATTTGAAGCCATATACTTATTTGTTACTATCATACTATTTGATAATAATAAAACGAAAATTTAGCTGAGCAACTGCTGTATACGGCGACTGCCGGATAGTGAGGAAGCTTTGCTTCCGAAAGTAGCCATGTTTGTTGCGGCTACAGAATGGAAATGAGATATCTCATCTTCGGCAGGAATTATAAACGGAATAGCTTTAATATATCGGGATTTGGGAGAAAGTATACAACCCGGATTTATATTATGGCGAATTCGCCATAATTAAAAGTCAGTCGGGTTTGAATAGCTTTAAAATCAGTGTCAAGGAATTTGTTGCAAGAACGAACGCAATAAGTATTCAGGCAAAAGCCGGCAGATACGGCGGTACATACTCACATAAGGATATTGCATTTGAATTTGCAATGTGGAAAGGAGTTGTCTTATGACTGTATTAAATGAATTGGATTCGACATGTGGTATATCAGATGATGAATTAACGCAAAGATTTAAAGAGGCAATCAGAATAGATAAAGAGGTAAGAAAGATAAAAGGATTGCCTGTAGCGAAATACGATGATGAGACTAAAAAGGCATATCTTGAATATCCTGATGGGAGAAGAGAGTATGTCGGAGAATAATGCTGTAAAGCTGCCGGAAGTAATTGTGTTTGCAGGACCTAACGGAAGTGGAAAAACAACGATTACCGGAATGGCGAAAACGATCGGTGAATATATAAATGCCGATGACATAAAAAGAACTACTTTATGCACTGATATTGAAGCGGCCCAAAAAGCTGAAGAACTGCGTGAAAAGATGGTTTCAGAGAAAAAAGATTTTACTTTTGAAACGGTCCTTTCGACAGATAGAAATCTATTGTTGCTAAAAAAAGCAAAAGAACAAGGATATTTTGTGCGGTGTATCTACGTTCTTACGGCTAATGCAGATATAAATGTTGCAAGGGTAAGTGCAAGACAGGCTATTGGTGGACATGGGGTTCCCGAGGATAAGATACGCTCACGTTATCCTAAGGCTCTTGCTTTGCTTCCTCAACTTATTGAAGTATGTGATATCTTGCATGTGTATGACAACACGAAAGAGCCGTTCAGAATTTTTAAGAAGAGAAAGGATATTTATTTTCATTGGGAAAATAAGTATTGGGACTTTGATAAAATATCAAATCTCACCGGAATAAACGAATATGAAAATTGAGATTAATATCTCTTAGGCGGCAATAGATAAAGGTATGCCTATAAAACAATTCTTATAACAACTAAAATGATTAATTATGATTCTACGTTAGAGGCTGTACAATAAACCAGAGTGCGAATAATCGCACTCTGGTTTTTAGCATCATTTTTCTTCTATTTCACTCCAACCTAATATTATTTTGCAGTCAGTGTTTGAGTAGTGGCACCACTCGAATTATAGCTTGTATATCTGTAATCTCTCGCAACGTCTGTCTTTACCGGATCTCCATCGATCGTTCCTCCTACACATAATTTGTAGCTGCCATTAGAAGTCAATTCCGGTGATGAATATAATACATAATTTCCAGCCTTTGGAGACTTAAATGCAACAAGCAAATTATCCGATGAATCCATAATCGCTACAGGTGTGCCGGCTGACATAGAAACAGCACTTGAATTTCCTCCACCATTCTGTCCCGGTCTGCCACCAAATCCACCGAATCCACCTGATGATCCCGAGGTTGCTAGATATGTTTGACTTCCGTTAGATGGTGTTATTACCATTCCACTTGCCCCTGTTGCCAGCACAGTTGCACCCTCACCAATTTGGAAAGTGCAATTGCCTTCACCTATATCCAGCGGAGCATTTCCATTGGAATTTGCGCCATAAACTATTGTCGTTCCCCCCATCAGATACAATGATCCATTGCAATCAATACCATCTCCATCTGCCGAAAAAGTTGAAGTAGTAGTGCTTCCATCTTTCGTCTTAAGGCTAAAGCTATGGGTTGTATCATCTGCTATTTCAACGTTAACATATCCACTTAGCACTGTCATCTTGTTTCCTGAAGATGCCGTTGTAGTCTTGGTATATTTTTCTTCACTTTCGTCTTCATATACATATGTAACATTTACTTTCTTTGCAGCATTGATTCCATCATCATTACTGTATACTGTCAGGGTTGGTTCCCCTGCAGTTTTATCCTCTGAACCAACGGTAATAACCCCTGACTCAACTCCTTCGTAAGCCTGCTCGACTTTAACAACCGCATTACCTGTAATCTCAAGTTCCTCAACTGCGGATATTCCGTCATCTGACGCATACACAGTCGTCTCACCACCTATGATTTTCATGGTATTCTGACTCTTGATTCCATCATCGGGTGCCCCGATAATCACCTGTCCGTCATATGCCGCTGATAAGTTTCCGGAGCTAGAGCCGCCAAACATACCGCCGCCACCATTATACTTAATTCCTGCTCCTGTAGTATCGACCTTTATTCTTCCTCCAGCAATTATTATTCCTCCTGAAGCTTCATCAGAATACTGCTGTCCTGCAACATTGTCACTGCCTTCTTCCACACTCTTATAGGAATAAGTGCAGGCTTTTGTTCCCGCCTTGATTCCCTTGTGGCTTCCAGTGTCAACATTAATCGTCTCGACCTTGGTCTCAGATCCCATTCCTCCGGAACCTGTCAAAGTATTGTACTTGCCGGTGCCTAGACTACTATTGTAGTAATTTGTTCCGGCATCCTCAAAGTGCGTCTTTATGTCAATATCAGTCTCATTTCCTGATATATATACCCATTCTCCCTGTATTCCATCTCCATAACAATTATCAATATTTAATGTTCCGCCACTGATATTTACGTCATAATTCTTTGCCTGAATGCCGTCTCCACCGCACTTCAGAACATTTATCTTTCCGCTATTAATCTTGATATTTCCGTTCTTTGACTTGATACCACAGTTGCCCGCTTCAAGATTTGTCTTTCCTCCGCAGATGGACACTCCACCAACTACATTTCCCGCATCATCCACGTAACCAGTTCCTTTTAGGCAGTCCCCGTTCACATTTATCTCAAGATTTCCGCTTTGAATTACAAGCTCTCCCTTTGAGCTAATTCCATCAGTCGGATCATTTTCACCATAATCCACATCCACTGGCATAGAATCTTTGATTATGAGAGATGCATCTTCACTTGCTGCCATAACCACCAGCTTGGCATCGCTATCCTTGGCACATATGATCGCCGACGCAGGGCTCTTGCTGTAGGCACCATATCCTGTGAGTTCCGTTGTTCCGGCCAAAGATATATTCACATTCTTAGTCCCCTTTTTGGCAGTTATAATCGCATCATCCCCGGAAAACTCGCTGTTATCAACGTACAAATCCTGCAAAATCAAGTTGACCGGTTCCTCTATATCCTTGGCAATATCGACAATGAAGTTTGTGAGTGGCGCGCTTTTACTTCCGCCCTCCAAGGAAAATGTTCCGCCCCCGGTGATTGCAACTGTCGTCACACCATCCTCCTCAGAAACCGCCACCTTATCACTGCCATTTTCTGATACAGTCGACTGATTTTGGGAGAGTTTGATTCCGACTGTATTTTCATCATATTTGATAGGCGCCACCGTCTCTATTGGCGCTGCCGTTGGTGCATCCGATGGTGGTACCAATACTGCCGCCTCTGTCTCTTTTGGTGATATTGTAGCTACCACCGCTGTCGCCTTCGGCGTGCTTGTCACTGCTGCCTCTGTCGCCGCCGGCTCGCTTGTCACTGCTATCTCTGTCGCTGTTGGTGCGTTCGTCTCCGCTACCGGTGTCGCTGTTGGCACGCTCGTCTCTGCTGAAGTTGTCGCTGTCGGTGCGCTCGTCACTTCTGCCGTTTCCGTTTCTTTACTTGAGACTTGCTCCTCGGATATTTTATACTTATACTTCTTAATCTTCTTCTTCGCAGCACTGGATTTCAAATATTTTTTTGTAACCTTCTTACTGCTCTTTACCGACAAAACTTTGAGTGTCGAAGTCTTCTTAAAGGTAAATGTTTTTGATTTCTTACTTTTTAAAACTTTCTTTACCTTCATCTTCGAACTAGTTGAATAGTAAACTTTGTAACCCTTTTTTGCCTTTAGTTTTACTTTAATAGTTCCTCTGTAGGTGCCAGCTTTTTTTGAAATACTGTACCCTTTCCCCTTTACCGCAGCGCTTGCCTGACCATGATTTGAAGGCACCACCGACGTTACCAAGGCTGCCACCACCATACCCGCTATGATTTTTTTATTCATATTAATCATCCTTTCTTTTGTTGTTGAATTGAATAAATAATATCACAGCTTCCTTAAAAGAAACTTAAATAATGTCTTACGACTGCAAGGAGTAAGACCAGCAGTATACGTTTCCTTTTTTTATTGCTATTTTAAAAAGGGATGTCACACAAGTGCGACATCCCTCACATCCTTATCAATCAATCCTATTATTCGTCACTGCCTTCGCCGGTTTTTCTTTTCTTTACTATGAATACTCCCGCTACAATTGCTATACATACAAGACCTCCAATCACTATTAAGATTGTTAACTGTTTCTGGTTCTTTGGTGGCACTGCAATTGTTCCCGTCATATTCTTGCCCTCGTTCTTGGTTTCTTTGTTCTCGCTCAAGCCAACCTTTGCATCCTGATTAGACTCTGACTCTCCTGAAATCTTTTCTTCGAAGTCAGAATTTTGATCATCGCGCCTATCCTGTAACTTATCCTCATCCACCTCAGATTTGTCAGAACTGTTTTCTTTGATATCAGACTTTTTCTCTGAGACTTCTTTTTTGTCATCAGCTTTCTCGTTATCTTTAACTTCCTCTGTCTGCTTCTCTTCAGCATTCTCTCTGATGTCTTCTTGCTCTATCTCTCCAAACCTTTTCTCTTGCTTAGCTGTCTGAACATTAAATCCGCTAACTTCTCCGGTAGTTTCTTGGTGCTCGCAGTATATATATCCAAAATTTTGCACACCCTTTGTGGCTCCATAATACATTAAACCACATACTCCACCCGTAAATTTATCACCGGCTATTGTTCCACAATTGACACAATGTTGTATAAATGGCACACCATTTTTCTTAAAAAATCCTTTTGTTTCACCATACTGATCATAAACTACACCAGTGATTCCACCTACGTATTTTTTTCCGATGACAAATGAACTGTATTGATACTTATCGGAATTGTCAAACCAGCAATTGAAAAACAAACTATCGTAAGAAAATCCAGCGATTCCACCCACGTAATCCTTACCTCTGATAAAACTGTCGGCTACATCAAGATTGTAAATCTCAGCATTACATGTAGCGCCAAACAATCCGACCTGGCTCATATCTTTATCGTCCACGTAAACTCCCCGAATAGTATGATTATTTCCCTTGAAGACTCCACCATAAAATACAAATTGATCCCCTTTTGACCAGCCGATCGGCTCCCACTTCTTAAGGTCATTCCTATTTACTTTGGCACCTGATGACGTTTGAAACGTTGGATCAATATTGTCATCAATAGAAGTAACATTTACATCATTCAAAACGATATCATCCGTCAGCTCTGCACATATGTCACAAATCGAATTTTTCTTAGAGTTGTTGACTATATCTCTAAATTTTATCAATTCTTCCGCATTACTGATCTGATATGGTTCTTCATATGTTCCCTTTCCCTTAAGTCCCACATCCGCACCTGCTACTTGTGGAACTAGCATTGTGATACATAATAAAATCAAATATATCATTGTCTCAACCCCCTTTTTCATATTTTTTCATTACCTTAACCATTATTCCATCCTATAGAGTCGCTAACGCCGCTTCCATAGTCATCCCGGCAAACTCCTGTGCCCGAATTATTCGACCTGACTTCTTATCATCTGCAAATACACCTAATACAATTCCCGGAATAACACTTTCAGGGGCATTAGGAGCATTGGGGCCGCCAAGATCCGTGCGACACCATCCCGGATCAACCAGATTCAACATCACATCCGAACCATCAACCTTTGTAGCAAGATCGATGGTTATCTTATCAAGTGCAGCTTTACTGGCAGAGTAGCCCGCCTGGTAAACATCATATTCTATGCCACTAGTGGTATTGACAATTCTTCCAGACCCTCTCTCCATCATTTTAGGCATAAAATGATAACAGATCATAGCTGGCGCAATCGTATTTACATTAAAACTAATTGTATAATCTTCTACCGGAGTTTGAAAATATTCCGTTCTATAGGCTATTTGGAGTCCTGCATTATTCAATACAATATCTATTTGCAAGCCCAATGCATCTATTTCTTCGAGCATAGCAGATACCTGCTCTGGATAATTTAGATCTGCTGCCACAGCGTAAACCTTTACTCCAAGCTGCTCCAACTCCTCCACAACTTTCTCGGTATGACTCTTATCCCTACTGTGAAGAATCAGATTACACCCCTGCTCTGCCATATACTTAGCCGCCAAGTATCCCAATCCCCTTGCAGCACCTGTTATAAAACACCATTTATCTTTTACATTATACATTTTCTTCTCCTCTTACATAAAGCGCGCGTAGTACCAAACTTCCATGACTACGCGCGCCTAATAGGAAACGCATACTGCTGGTCTTACTCACGTCGTTCGTAAGACAATTAATAGGAATCGCATATTGCTGGTCTTACTCACGTCGTTCGTAAGACAATAAACGCATTTAGATATCAAACATATCACTTAATACCTTAAGTGCGCCATCTGTCTCATGAGCAAGTACCTTCTTAGCAAGAACTTTTCCAAGCTGTACTCCCTCTTGATCAAAACTATTTACATTCCACAAAAATCCCTGGAACATAATCTTGTTCTCAAAGTGCGACAGCAACGCCCCAAGCGCCTCCGGAGTCAACTTATCTCCTATTATGATACTTGATGGTCTGCCGCCCTCAAAGTTTTTGTTCTTATTCTCATCATCCTTACCACAAGCAAATGCAACAATCTGCGCCGCAACATTGGCACACAACTTAGCCTGACTTGTGCTGTCCTGGATAACAACATCCTTGCTCATCTGGCTGTTCTTAAATCCAACAAATTGAAGTGGAACAATGTCAGTTCCCTGATGTAGTAGCTGATAGAATGAATGCTGTCCATTCGTTCCCGGCTCACCAAAGATGACTGGTCCGGTCTTGTAATTGATTTCCTCGCCAAATCTATTCACACTCTTACCATTGGACTCCATATCTGCCTGCTGAAGATGTGCCGGAAATCTGCTTAGAGCCTGTGAGTATGGCAATACAGCTGTCGCTGGATAGTCAAGAATATTTCTTTCATAAACTCCAATTAGGGCATCAAGCATAGCTGCGTTTTCCATAGGATTCTCGCTAGCGGAACATTTATCACCTTCGGCAGCTCCCTGAAGAAACTTCTCGAAAACTTCCGGTCCGAAGGCAAGTGAAAGCACGGCTCCTCCAACTGCTGATGTTGAAGAATATCTTCCACCGATGTAGTCATCCATGAAAAATGCATCAAGATAGTCGTCGCTATCTGCAAGAGGCGAAGTCTCACTTGTTACAGCAATCATATGCTTAGCCGGATTGAGTCCGGCACCCTTTAATGCATCCTTAACAAAAGATTCATTGGTGAGAGTCTCAAGTGTAGTTCCCGACTTGGAAACAAGGATAAACATTGAATGTTCCAGATCAACTGATGCCAACACTGAGGCCGCGTCATCAGGATCAACATTACTTATAAACTTCGCGTCCATCTTAAATGTATTATTTACCTTTGCCCAGTTTTCCAGCGCAAGATACATAGCACGAGGGCCAAGATCACTTCCACCGATTCCAATCTGAACAACTGTTGTAAATTTCTCTCCCTTTTCATTTACGATTTCACCTGCGTGAACCTTATCAGCAAAACTAGCGATTTTGTCTTGCTGCTCCTTGTAAAATGTTCGCTTATTAACATCGTCTGCCACAACATCATTTCCAAGCTGTCCGCGTGTCAAATGATGCAGTACAAGCCTATTCTCTCCCGTGTTGATAACAGCGCCATTGTAGAGCTCCTTAAATTTCTCTGCAAGCTCCGCCTCCTTCGCAAGTTCACATAAATCTGCAAGCACTTCATCATCTACAGCTTTCGCAGCATAATTATATGTGAGTCCCTGAGCCATAGGAATACTGTACTTTTTCATCCTATCTGCTCCGCTTTCTCCGGCCATAACAGACTTAAGATCGACTCTCTTTTCCTCATTTGCTAACTTTTGATATGAACTGAGTTCATTCAAATTTTTCCAATTTGACATTTACCTTCCTCCTTGTATCTACTTTTATTACATGAATTCCAGGGCTTTACTAGAATCCGAAAAATTAAAACTAAGCAGAGTGCGACTAAACACACTCTGCTTATATTCTATCACATATATTCTAATAAATACAGTTTAATTTGAAATTATCAAATATCAACTCCACCATCCACTCTAATCAGCTGACCATCAATAAATGATGAGTCCTTTTGGATTCCATTTACATGGATTTCAGGACCAAGTTCATTTGCCATTGCCTTTGTAAGTCCGTTCATGGCATGTTTACTTGTACTATATGCCACTGGTCCCCAGTGCGCTGCACATCCGGCAACAGATGAAGTATTGATGATATGACCCTCACCCTTTTCCTTCATAACAGGTGCTACCAGCTTTGTTAGAACAAATGCAGAAGTAACATTTACATTCATTGTCTCTGTAAACTCCTCAACTGAACAATCAAGAATTGGTACAAGGCTCAGTTTTCCTGCATTGTTGAAGAGAAATAGTGTCTTACTCAACCTCAAATGGCTCTGTATATGGTGTCTGTGTCTCCTTATCCCACACATATATGTATGTCTTAGCAGGCTTATCCTTCCATGTCGGAACCATCTTGACAGATGTGAAGTCTTCCTCATCAAGGGAAACATCTTTTGCTGTCATTTCGATCAAATCTTCATTTTCGTCGTATGCAGCCATGATAACTTCTATATCTTTTTTCTCTTTATCATTTGCAAGATATACGCCGATACCGTCTCCCTCTTTGTTGTAATTAACGTTAAATTCTTCTGCTCCTGCAACGTTAAATACGAGCTCATTGGTCTTCTCGCCTGTGGTGCTTTGAGCATAAATCTTGACCATTTTTCCTGCAAGACTGTCATCTATTTTATAGTAACCGTCTGCGTCAACAGCAGCGCCCTCAATAGGTTTTCCGTCTGCAGCATTTTCGATATGCCATGTCACATCTGTAGTTGATTTACGTGAGAATGTATTTCTAGCGGACAATTGCACTTTAGTACCAACCTCTACAGTTCTTGTAACATCTTTGTCTGTATCAGCTGTCAATCTGTCATAGTTTCCATCCAAAGCAAATTCTACAGTAACCGCAGTACCCTTCTGCAAATTCAACTCAACGTATGGCATGCCGTCATTGTCTATCAATACTTCCTGCTTTTCTCCGTTTACAAGCACATCTTTCCATGCTTTAGCACAACGAACTTTAACCAAATTATCATCTTTGTCAGATGTCAAAGTAACCAATGCTTTTCCTTCATCAATATTCCATGAGAAATCACACCGTGTATTACAGCGAGTTCTAAGTCCTGTAATGCTACCCTGTTTAATATCCTCAAGGAGCGCCGGAAGGATCTCCACAACTCCTGTATTTGAGTAGAGCAATGACTCGTTTATAGCTCCCATAATACCAAACGCAGAGTCAGTACAATACGTTGATGAATGGTTATTGTTGTGTGATGTCATCATTGAAGTGTACTGATAATTATTGGTCAGAAGGTAAAGAAGCACGTTATTTAATCCTGTAGGATTCTTAAGTCTAGCCTCAACCAATGCCTTATGTGTAGGTCCGTGGGACTCTGCAGCTTCTTTTCCGTTGAATGCTTTTGAACGAGCTTCCATGGCTTTGTCTACGCCGATACGAAGTGCCTCATTGGTCTGTGTATCGTATGAAGGCCATGCAACATATGCGTGACTCACATGACGATGATGGTGAGAATCCTCCAACTTAGGAGTAGTCCACTCTTTAAGCTCTCCTGTAGATGCATACATATAATCAGGAATTCTCTTTTCAAATTCTGCCCATTCTTTGAGAATATCTTTCTTATCAGAAGGATTAATGATCTTAATCAACTGTCTGGCCATAGACAATGTGCTTCGAGACGCCGCAATGTCCATAGTTGTATTGTATGCGAGGGAACCTCTGGAGTTCTCGCCGTCTGCTTTCGGAGCATTTTCAGGTGAATAACCCGGTGTGTACAAGTACTTGCAATCCTTATCTCCGGCAGCAATCGCATCGCTTATTGTCGTTCCGTCATTAGCATGCTCCACGCCTTTTCCATCTGTATAATAACGCTCATCTACATATTGTAACCAGAAGTTCATAGTCTTCTTTAACATAGGATATAAAATATCCTGCTCAAGATCCATAAATCCGGTAGATTTAATTCTCTCGCGGTCCTCATCAGACCAGTCAAGTACGTCTTTATTTCGATCGATGTCGATATCCTTACCAACAGGTATCTGCTGATTTCCATAACACTGCCAATATTCAAAAATAGGAATAATCAACCAGTCAGTAATACCATTTACATAAATATGAGGATATCCATCAATGAAATGGTAACTTCCAGCCTCGCCTGTACCGTCTACACGAGGTGGCGCTTTAATCGCATCATGCATTCCATAAACATTGGTAGCATCATCCACCCAATCTTCAACCATACGCACGATGAAGTTGATGTATCCATCTCCGGCACCCTGCATATTTCCGGTGTTCATACCAGAAATCTGGAGGTTGGTGTTGGCATCAAGTGTAAAGTCGCCGCTCCAATCAGGATTAAATGCACCGTTCCATATAGCTCCAAGTCTGGTTGAACCATATCCGCTGGCACAAATAAGTCCGAATCTTCCATTATTATAGATTCTCTCTAAAAATGCTTTGTTAATTTTATTCTTATCAGCATTTTGCGCTGCAATAAGTTCTGAGTTTGTGAGTGTGCGCTGTTTCTTTTCTTCTTCTGTAGAACAAAGGTCAATCTTTACATTTCTAAACATACCGCCATGAATCTTCTCATGTGGCTTTAACAATGCCTGATATCCATCTTCAGAAGATGTTGTATTGTACTTGTCGATAACACTTGTGATGTCTCCGATAAGTTTGTCGTATAATTTTTCTTTAACATCTTTTACACTTTCACAACCATCATCAATTCTGTCAACTTTTGTAATAAGCATTACAGATTTGCCACTTTTGATGGTCAACTTCGGATCATTTACATTATCAAACTTTATTTTGTTGAAGCACTTTGGTGCTGTAAATGATCTGGTATCAGCCGCATAATCAACTGTTCCGTCTGTCACAACACGTGTCGCACTACTCCATCCGCCATATGCAAACTTGGTAGGCTTTGGGTTTTTATTTCCCTTGCGCTCCTGCTCAGGATATTTGGCAACCATACCGAATCCGTAACCCTTGTCATCCTTTGTCACAACATAATCTGTATCTGCAGGCTCGGTGGTTGTTCCCTGATTACGCATCTCCACAAGATGGTCCATTGTAAGTGTCACATCGAGATCTTTTCCCTCAGGTGCCTCAATATATGTGACAATTACATCGTCTTCACGTGAAGCAAATGAGCGGCGGTTCCATTCATTTCCCGCATCATCTTTCCACTGAACACCGACCTCACCTGTCTCGTAATTGGTATAACGATTGTATTTTTTTGCATTTGTATCTGTATAACTATTATTGATAATACGATACTGGGCAGCCGGTTGATAAGGTCTTGGCCAAGTTGTTCCCCAGTTTGCACCGTATTGTTGTCTTGCGTACTTTGCCACTTCATTTATCCACGGGAACTTTCCACGCTCAACAGCACCGGTTCTCTGATCATCCAAAATACCGCTTATAACCGGTGTCTCGTAAATGTCAGTTCCGTCCTGCACAACTTTTGTATTATTTAAAATAAATACATCTTCCTTAGGATCGCAGCTCTCGATAAAACCAATCTCTCCGTTAGCTGTTACCGAACCATCGCGCCAGTTGTCATTTGTGGCCGCTTTGGCAACAGTCTTGTAGGTATTCTCATTAAATCCTATTGCATTGCCTATGCCATGCTTCCAGGTTGTCCCATCACCTGTTTTAAATATCTCTTCTGATTCTGCAACAGATGTTCCCACACCGCTGACAGTTATAGATGATACTCCCATTGTCAGTGAAAAAAACACCGCTGCACATCTCTTAATAAATCTCTTAATAATTCTCATTAATTAATCCCTCCGTTATGTATCTTTTTTCTTATTTTACCTTTGCTTTTGCGGCAGCTGATTTCTTACCAACCACTGTGCTGCAGCCCGATGTGGTATATGCAGCCACTTTAACATAGTAAACTTTTTTGCTCTTTAATTTCTTTATTACAAAGGAAGTTTTCTTGGCACCTTTCAAAGTCTTCTTTAATTTAAATCCCGACTTTTTCTTATTGGAAATATAAACTTTATATCCCTTTGCCTTCTTGACTTTCTTCCATGTAACTTTAATCTTTTTCTTTCCTGCTTTAACTTTTATTTTAGGTTTTCCCGGTTTAGTTACAGAGGCTGCAGCCTGCGAACTTCCGCTGTTATTATTTCCGCTATCCCCGCTGTCAGGCTTACTGTCATCTGGCTTTGTTGATGGTGCAGAAGTCTCGCTCTTAAATTCAAATGATTTTTCAATTTTACTTTTACTGCATCCTAATACAACAGTATACTTTCCTGATTCCGGCTTATTATTAATCTTGAATTTAAAATTTCCCGCCGCTTTTTTCTGAGACAAATAAACAACATATTTGCTGTTTTTTGCAACACTTGCAGATGAGTCATATCCGGGTGCATAACATACAACCGACATGGATTTTCCGTACCATGAAGACTCCTTAAGTGTCACATTTACCACCCGCGTTTCCTTGTCAGGTGAAATGTCAATCTTTTCGCTGTCTTTAGCGAAAGCTGTGGACGATGCAGACAATATAAGTGATAAACTCATCATCACTGCGATAATCCCTGTTCGTTTTTTTCCGATCATTTAATAATTCCTCCTAATTTTATTTCCTATTTCAGGAACATTTTTCTTACATTTAATATTGTAACATAAAGATGCAATATAATAAAGAAGGAATGAAAGAAATCCCAAAATTTAGAGCCATGTCTTTCGACACAGCCCATATAAAGCGATTTTGTCCTTTTATGTAAGGCTATATTCTTGCTGCTTCCGCAAAAATACACATTTCTTAAGCAACTTAATCATCAATATATTCAGTTAATCTTTTAGCATATGCATCGACACGATTTTCCATATCGTTGTTATCTGTCCACAGCTCGCACTGCAGCATTACCGTCTGAACAGCATCATCCATTCCTTCTGGTGGGTATTTGTGTTTCTTCAAAAGTTTCTTTATCATCATCCGCATTTTAGCTCTGGCTGAATCTCTCTTCTGCCAGTCAATAGTCCGATTCTTACGAAGAGAATCTGCCAGTTCTTTTGTAATAGCAATTAATTCTTCATTTTCATAAAAATCCTTGATGGCCTGCGGTTTGGTCAACGCATCATAGAAGGCTAATTCATCTGCAGTAAGGCCTAACTGTTCGCCTTCTTTTTGTGCTGCCTGTATTTGTTTTGCTAGATTTAATAGTTCCTCAATTACCTGCTCATTAGTAAGCATTCCATTAAGATAACGATTCATCGCCTGCTGTATAATTTCGCTAAATTTCTCAGATTTCACCACATTAGTGCGCTTATATATAACAACCTGCTCAGCAATCAATTTCTTTAACAATTCTACAGCAAGATTTTTCTCCTTCATTTTTCCTATCTCTTCTAAAAATTTAGGATCAAACAAAGAAAAATCACCATTCACATCAGAAAATAGATTGATTACACCTGTACTCTTGATACTTTGCTCAAGTAAAGCATTAATTCTAGCATTCATCTCAGGAAGAGAAATCTTTTTACCTTCTCCCTGATTAACCAAACGCATAACCAGTACACGCACTGATTCAAAAAAAGCTGCTTCAATTCTTAAAGATTTTTCTGCAAGTGATGAACACAGTGATAAAGCTTGTCTTAAAAGTAATGCTTCCTTAAGAAAATCTTCTCTTTCTCGTTCTCTATTTACATCGACGATAAAGTTTACTGCGCCACTAATAGCCTTAGAACGTTCTAAATCTGTACCTTCCATAAAACGAGAATAATCATATCCATGGAATAAGTCTCTACATATTGATAGCTTCTCTAAGAACTTAGGATATGCTACTTTGGCAACATCTGTATCACCATAATTCTTCTTATCTCTTGAGGTATAATCATTCATAGCCTCTTTCAATGCTGAAGCTATACCTACATAATCAACAACAAGTCCACCCTCTTTATCTCCAAACACTCGGTTTACACGTGCAATCGCCTGCATCAAATTATAACCTTTCATTGGTTTATAAACATACATAGTTGCCAATGAAGGTACATCAAAACCTGTTAGCCACATATCTACAACAATTGCTATTTTCAACGAGCTGTTATTATCTTTAAACTTCTTTGCCAATTCCTCTTTGTGTCGCTTATTGCCTATAATAGCTCTCCACTCTTCTGGATCCTTGTTACTTTCTGTCATTACCACAGCAACTTTTTCATCTTCTTTCCATGATGGCCGTAGCTGAAGAATTCGATCATATATTTTCATGGCTATAGCTCTTGAGTAAGCCACAATCATGGCTTTACCTGTTAACAGATTCTCACGGTAGTTCTCGTAATGATCAAGAATATCATCTACAAGCGAAGCAATAGTTTGCTCGTTTCCAAGAATTGCCTCCATCTGACCAAGTTCTTTCTTACTCTTTGCTACCACTTCAGGATCTGCATTATTAGCCATTATTTCATATTCAGTATCAATCAAACGTAAAGTATCCTGATCTAAATTCAACTTAATAACACGGCTTTCATAATAAACTGGGCGTGTTGCTCCATCTTCAACGGCCTGTGTCATATCATAAACATCAATATAATCTCCAAAGACTTCTCGTGTACTTCTATCTTTCAAGGAAATAGGAGTTCCCGTAAATCCAATATATGTGGCATTAGGTAAACTATTTCTGATAATACGTGCAGTTCCTATCTTTATTTTTCCGGTCTTAGTATCAACTTTTTCCTTGAGTCCATACTGTCCACGATGCGCCTCATCAGCCATAACGACAATATTTCTACGTTCTGACAATGGTTCATCTGATTCCTCAAATTTCTGCATTGTTGTAAAAATAATACCATTAGCTTGTCTACCGTCAAGTAAAGTCTTGAGGTGTGCGCGACTCTCAGCATGCATTGGTTCTTGACGTAAGAATTCCTTGCACTTAACAAACTGTCCAAAAAGCTGATCATCAAGATCATTTCTATCTGTAAGAACAACTATTGTTGGACTGTCTAAGGCTTCCTGCAAACGATGGGCATAAAATACCATAGAAAGTGATTTGCCACTTCCCTGCGTATGCCAAAATACACCACCTTTTCCGTCTGTTTCTGTGGCATGCTTTGTTGACTCTATTGCTTTATTAACTGCAAAATACTGATGATATCCAGCTAATATTTTAATCTGTTTTAACCCCTCATTAGAGAAACAAATATAGTTCTTAATGATATCCAATAAGCGTTCTTTTTCAAATATACCTTCAAAAAAGGTATCAAACTGAGCATATTGTGTATTTTCACGACTTCCATCTTTTGTCTTCCACTCCATGAACCTATCTTCACCTGAAGTAATGGTTCCAGCTTTAGATGTCAAATGATCGCTCATAACACAAATACAGTTATAAATAAACATAGATGGAATTTCCTGCATATAATTTCTAATCTGAAGATATGCTTCAGACGCATCTGTCTCTTCTCGCGATGGAGATTTAAGTTCTATCAATACCACTGGTAATCCATTGAGAAAAAGAAGAATATCTGGACGCTTATTGCTGTTCTCGATAAAAGTCCATTGATTTGCTACAACATACGAATTATTGTCAGGATTATTGTAGTCAACAAGATAAACGAGGCCAAATCTCTCTTCTCCTTTGACTAAATAGCGTACTTCAATTCCATGCTGAATATAGTCCATGAAAATAGCATTCTTCTGGACTAATTCTGCATTTTCAAAGTTTTTCAATTTATACATTGCATCAGCAATTGCATCCTCTGGCATTGAAGGATTTAATCTATGCAACGCAGAGACTAGTTCATCCTCATACAACGGACTATTAAAATCTCTTTCAATTTCTGGCCCATAAATATGCCGAAAACCCATTTCCTGAAATAATTCTATAACTGAATTTTCATAATCTGCTTCTGTATAAAATTCTGTCATACTGTCTTCTCCTCCTCTCTATTCTTATTTCCATTTTTTTCGTTAATACGATCAATTTCTTCTTTGATAATATTACCGAAAGTACGCTCATCCAATTCCAAACTATCTTGCGCAGCTTCAGATTTGTCCGCAAATGCATCGAAAATTGCTTGTTTGCTTTCAAGCGTTTCCATTATTTTTTCTTCAACTGTATTTTCACATAATAATCTATAAACAAGAACATTTCGCGTTTGTCCCATACGGTATGCTCGCGATATGGCCTGATTTTCAATTGAAGGTTTAAACTGTGGCTCACATAAAATAACAACACTAGCCGACTGAATATTTAACCCTGTTCCTCCAGATTGAATTTGTGCCACAAGCACTGTTCCCGCTGGAGCATTGTCAAAATCATCTATGATTTCCTGTCTTCGTTGAGGTGATACAGAACCATTAATAGGATTTGTACATCTACTTCCAAGCAATTCTATAACTTTCTGTATAGTATCAAGGAAGAAGGAGAATACTATTACTTTTCGGCCATCAGACTCTGCTTCTGCAACCAATTCTAGTAGTCTTGTTCCTTTCGATGAATATTTAACATTATCAACATTCCAAGAAACACGTCTGGCTTCATGGTATTTCTTCATAAGAACTGATTCTTCATAAATCGCCTCTTCCTCATGATTAAGTGTACACCACTCTTTACTTATAATTAACTCAGGAAGTTCTGTTAGTACATCTTCTCTTTTTCTTCTATAATAAACCGGAGATACTGCCTGGCGAAATTGTGGGGCCGCTGAAAGAGCTTCAACTCCATGAACTTTTCTTGCTATTTTAGGTTGTAATATATCTATTAACGAAACCATCTCATCCACTCGGTTCTCTAGTGCTGTACCAGTCATAAAGAGCAACCTGTCTGTATGCTCAATTATTTTCTTGACATTTTTAGTCCTATTTGCCTCTGGATTCTTTATATAATGCGCTTCATCAACAACAAGAAGCGAAAACTTGAATTCATTGTCAAATGAAAAATACGCAGTAGTTTCAAATGTTGTCACGGCAACACCACCAGTTCTTTTCCATGATTCCATAGCAACCAGTCGATTAGAACCATGAATTTTAGTGACCGATAATAGACTCATTTTTCTTATTTCTCTACACCAATTAGCAATAACACTTGCAGGACAAATAACTATAAAATGAGTTGCTCCAGTATTCCGAAGGGACACCATTGTCGCAATGGCTTGAACTGTTTTTCCTAATCCCATTTCATCGCCTAACAAGACTCTTTCTTGGTGAAGAGCATATTTAACTCCCCATTCCTGATAACGTCGTAATTCACAACGTAGTCCTTCAGGAAAAAAACTTTCTTCCTGTATTTCACGCGCAAGTTCATCCGGCAACCCATATAATAAGTCATCATTTCCTAATAATCCTGGATTAATATCTTCTAATATATTAATAAACTGAACAGAATTATTTGTAAAATCATCCCAAGCTGTATTGATATCACTATTCTCAACTTCATATAATCGATCAAAGCACTCCTTTGCTTCAGTGCCAAAATCGTTATCACTAAGCATTTTTAGTGTATTATAAGCATCAATCGCTCTTTGTTTTTTTGCTTTCGAAGCAAAAATCCATCTTATACCTCCGATGGCCGCTTGCAAATCTTCAGTGGCATATTCTATCTTTTTTTCGTACTCATCAAGAAGTTTACGACATTCCTTAACAATTGGCTGTTTTTGCTTATACTTTGAAATAGACGAAATAAGTTTTGCTGCTTCCTTAGTTTTATTATCTGTACTAAGTTTTATTTTAGCTCCCTGACGCGCCTTAGAAACAATATCATCTGCTATATGCTTTATAGAATAAGCTGAATCTGAACTAATACCATGAACTGATGCAATAGAATAAACAGACGCGGTAGCAACATCCGCAATTGTTTCATATCCATGATCTCTCAATGCTTTAACCCTAAATCCACGCTTATCTCTATTTATTTCTTCTATAGGTATCTCTCTAAGAATTTTGATAACTTCTTGAGCAACCAACTCTTCCGATGCAGTTTTAATTGCTTCTTTACTTACCAATACATCTGCCTGTATATTATTTAATTTTTCAATAGTTGTACGATGCTCTTTAATAATTCTTTTGGCAGCCACCGTATCAAAAGGTTTAGCCATAAATAAAGCCTCCTTGAAAATTATTTCCACGCTATATAAAGCTTTTGCATCACCCTACATATGCTCTTTATACTATTAAAATATACATACCATTCAGCCATCTTCACTGTTTAGGTAAATAATACAACTTACTACTTCCACTAATCCTACAAATATCAAGTATTTATTCAAGATTTTTCAATCAATAGCCATTTCACATCACATATAAACGATAATTTATCTCAGCAAATACAACTTATCTATGATAATCTTGCTGATGGCATTACTGGAGAACCGGTTAATCTTTCATCTATTATTGATGTGAGAGATGGAACCCATGATTCGCCTAAAGCAGTTGATGAAGGATTTCCTCTTGTTACTTCAAAGCATTTATTACCATATGGCGTTGATCTATCAACTGCAAATCTTATTTCAAAAGAAGATTTTGATAAAACCAACGAACGTAGCATCGTTGAAACCCATGACATTTTAATAAGTATGATAGGAACTGTAGGTTTAATATCTTTGGTTATTGATAATCCTGTACCGTTTGCCATAAAGAATGTTGGTTTGTTTAAAACTTCAAAATGCCCTGAGCTATTTGCTTACATTTTGACCTACTTAAGAAGTACAAAAACTACCCAGCATATTGAAAAAACATTGGCTGGTAGTACGCAAAAATATATAAGCCTTGGCGAGTTACGTAAAATGCCTATTATACTTCCTGATGAGAATCAGCTAAACGATTTCAACAGCATCGTGGTTCCGTTAATTATACAAATTACTAATCTTACAGAAGAAAACAAGAGATTAGCTGAACTACGAGATACACTCTTGCCTAAGTTAATGTCTGGCGAGCTCGATATCTCAGACATAGACATTTAGACTGCTAAATTATCGTTTATTGATTCATTTAGTCTAATCTTATCGTCAATAGATTTTAATATCGTGACTATTCTACTTTGTTCATCTAATGAAGGAAGTTGAATTGATATCTTCTTCATATCTCCCAAGAATAAGCATTGCTGAACAGCACCTTTAACAAAACTTAAAATTTGTGGTATCTCATTAATTAATGCATAGAAAAGATATCTAGAATTAACCTTCTCTGTATCTGGTTTTATAATTCCAACACTACGTTGAAAATCATATATGGGATCTTCATCTTCAACAATTGCCATCTCTCCTATAGTACCAACAGTCGTAATAAGCACATCATCCCTATCCAATTTTGTTCGTTTTTTTAGTTTTAATAATTGCTCTTGACTAATTCTTCTTTCTGTTTGCCCAATATTAACCCTAAAATTTTTTATATTCTTACAGCTTAATAAAAAGCATTCTCCCTTAGGATCATCCTTTATAGTACTATGTGTACCATCCGATATTTTTAAACATATATCCTCCAAAATTACTTTTTTACATTGCATAAACTAAAACCTCACTAACCAATATATTTTCTATGTGCACTTTTCACGTTACTTTGTTTGACCATAGCATACTGCAAAGTCGTATCTATTCTTTGATGCCCCAACAATCTTTGTAACTGTTCTATAGGCATACCTTTATCTATTGCCATTGTTGCAAGAGTTCTCCTAAACTTATGTGGATGAACTCTGCTTATCTTTAAACTTTTTCCAAATTCACGTAATCTATTCTCAATTCCGCCAATTTGAATCCGTTTGTATGGTGCTCTCAATGTTACAAACAATGCCGGATCATCATCCACTCTACTTTTCAAATATTCTTGTAAATGCAATTTTGTCCTTGCATCAAAATATACTATCCTCTCCTTACTACCTTTACCAAAAACTATACATTCACGCTCGTTAAAATCTAAATCTTCACGATTCAACAAAACCATTTCACCTATTCGCATGCCTGTTGATGCAAGCATATCCACAATTGCTAAATCCCTCAGTTCTTCACAGTTATCGCGCATCACTTCAAGTTCTTCATCAGTATAAGTTTCTTTTATATTACTTACTGTCTTAACCTTATGAATACGCCTAACAGGGCTCTTAATAATGTAATCTTCATCCTCCAACCACGCAAAAAAGCTTGATAGTATTCTTCGTATATTATCAATAGTCACCTTACTTGAGCCTTTTTGTATCTGATAATCTGTAAGATATTTTCTCAAATCTTCTGTTTGAATAATTCTTACATCTTTCTTCAAGCTGCAAGTCATGGTTTCAATTGTTGCCAAATAATATTTAAGTGTCTTTTCAGAACAACCTTCTACTCTTTTAGCTGAAATAAATTTTTCCACCAATCCCTGATTATCATTTTCTAAGTCGCAAGCCTTAATAGGTTCTACATCATAATCTTGAAGTACCTGGTTCAAATTGTTTTTTAAATTTGCCAATTGTCTGTTATCAAGATACGGCAACATTCTCTGAACCACTTCAGAAATCAATACATCTCTCATATCGCTACTCCTTTTATATGTAAGAACGATACGGGCGGCAGTTCCGTATATTTACTCCCGCCGCCTATGAGAGTTTAATTTACTCTTTATAATGGTCTCATAAATTAAGACACTGAAAAAGACATTTCTTAATGAATCTGATATACTATAATCAAACCAAGAAAGAAGGTACTTATTATGTCCAGATCAAGAAGAAATTTCAGTGCAGAATTTAAAACCAACCTAGTTCTCCAATTGCTCAAAGGCGAGAAAGAATTAAATGTTCTTGCCGTAGAAAATGATATCCAACCAAATCTCCTCCGCAATTGGAAGAAGGAATTCCTTGCTAATGCCTCGCTAGCGTTTGATAACAAACGAGAAGATAACCTCCGCGA
>NZ_JAEB01000025.1 GCF_000518685.1 Eubacterium xylanophilum ATCC 35991
AATTTACTTTCTGCAAGAACATTGTCAGCACTAGATAAGTATAATAATTGTCTTACGAACGACGTGAGTAAGACCAGCGCTATGCGTTTCCGATAATTGTCTTACGAACGACGTGAGTAAGACCAGCGCTATGCGATTCCGATAAATTGTCTTACGAACGACGTGAGTAAGACCAGCGCTATGCGATTCCGATAAATTGTCTTACGAACGACGTGAGTAAGACCAGCAATATGCGTTTCCAATAAAACAGGAAGAGGCCAACCAGAGAGAGACTTCAATGCGCATGCATTGCGTCTCGAGTCGGTTGGACTCTTCCTGTTTTTAGACTGTCTTAGTGCGACAGCCCCTAGTTTTGGTAAATATAATTTAGTGAATAACTGATTTTCCTTGAAAAGTAACCTTGTCAACTGGTTTGCAGGTGTCAAGATCGTAGACAAGAATATTAAGTCCATTTATGCCCCTACTTTGTTCTTCGCCTTCAATCAGCATTGAGCTAGAGGCGAATAGGTCTTTTCCACTACTCTGGAGCGAGTATACCGAGCGCCCGTCTCTGAAATTGCTGTTAAAACTTAGTGGCTCTCTTGAAGCCTGTTCCTTGACAACATTTCCTTCGATTATTGCCGCCATATATGATTTCCACGGCGAGCGATTGTATGAGCACTTAAGTCCCAGTTTTTTTAGCCCGCTCTTGATAGCGTGTCGCCTTAATATTGATGAGCAATCGCCGTGGGCAGTCATAAATACTGCGAATCGATTATTATCTAAAGCCTGCAAATATTCCGATTGGTCACCTATTCGAAGAAGATTAGCACATTTTTTTGTTTGCTCATAGTCTGCCTTTGTTGCTTCATACTGTTCGTCATGAGTAGGTGGCAATCCGTAGGTGCTTTGAAGCATGTCACCAAAGAAGCGGCTGGTTTTAATTGCTCCCCAGATATTATTGTGACCTACGATACTTTCTTCAGGGAGTTTTGCGCCAATTTGGTTATAGTAATCAGTTCGGCAAATATTATAATAGTCAATTCCCATATTCTTAGCATATTCTTCGTGTGTATTATTTATTCCGTCGTTCATTGTATTTCCCGGGAGATCAACGAGAATAAATTTTATATTGTTTTCCTTGCACAATTTCACAGTCTTGTCAAGATATTCCTGCATTAGTGGGACAAACTTCGCTCTTGCATTAGAATCCTTTTTTTCATATGTGGTATATGAGTTTGGACCGAGGGATTTGATTGGAGCATAGCCTTTTAATGGGGATTTGTCAACCAAATCACTTTCGAAGTCATACTCCTGCAGTTCTGTCCATCTTGCATGATATCTGATATTTGTCAGATAATAACTCAACTCAGATTGTGATTCATCTAGTTGACATAAATTGTGCACGGCTTCTGCTTTTACACCGGACCATTTCATAGGATCCAGGCACTTTCTGGCGAGTCCTTCGGTTGTATTTATAACCTCTTCCGGATGATTATTTACCATAAACTTCGCATCTAGAACAACAACTTTGGGCTTTTGGAATCTAAGTGCCTCCTTGAGCCAGTAGTAACTCAGGAATATACTTTGTTGCTCGCTTCCGAGATTGTAACTTCGTATTCCGAAGTTGTTATATATCTCTTGAGGAATAAATGCATTTACTGTTACACTTGAGCCCAAGAATAACACGTCTACTGAATTTTTCTCCATATTGTAGAACTGTCTATATGAAGAAGTTGTTGGCCAATTGGTATTTTTTAGGATGTATTTGGCTTCCAATACATGATTAATTATCAAGAGAGAAATGACGAGTATTGTCAGGAAAATACAGCTTTTTGCTATGCTTTTTACAATTTTCATTTCTTAAAAACCTCCGTAAATAAAATCCTGTGCGTTGAAGCCAAATCCATAGGAGCCAAAAATCCAGATGCTCCATATAGCTAACAAATAAGTTATCCATCTAACAGCGATGTTCTGTTTTGCGAACCAATCGCGGATTTTTACACCAGCTTCTTGTTTCGTGCTAATCACAAGTAACAATAATAGAGCAAGAATCAACACTGCGAACTCCTTCCATCCAAGACCGAGATTGAAGATCGAATCATCTCCCAGAATCCAAGGATTAAAATCAGAGAACATAGAGCGGATCATTTTCAATGATGTCTTAAAGGAAGCTGCTCGAAAAACAACCCAGGCAATCATAACAAGGAAAAATGTTCTGATTCGTCGCACATGCGTTGTTATTGCCGTGGGTTCTTTAGTGACTAGTTCAGGCTTGTGCTTCTTTGCAACTCTGAAGTACATTTCTCCACATATCTGATATACTGAATGGAGAAGGCCCCAAAATATATATTTGAGGCTGTCGCCGTGCCACAGACCGCTGACTCCAAATGTCACGAGCAGATTGAGCCATTTGCGGCCGAGACCAAACTTATTACCTCCAAGTGGAATGTATATATAATCTCGTAGCCAGAGGCTGAGTGACATATGCCATCTGCGCCAGAAGTCTTTTACTGAAGTTGAGAAGTAAGGTCTGTTAAAATTATCTGTCAGATTTATTCCAAGCATCTTTGACACGCCCTGAGAAATGGTAGTACATGATAAGAAATCAGTATAAAGCTGCAGGCTATAGAGAATTGCAGCTACCCATATATATGTGCCTCTATATGCCGGGAAGTTGTCAAAAACGGTATTTACGACTATAGATGCCTTATCAGCAATCATAAACTTTAAGAAAAATCCCCATATTACAAGTTGTATTCCCTTCATAAGGTTTTCCTGTTTGAAGTCATGGCCCTCGAATAGTTCACTTTTTAATTGACCATATCTTGGAATAGGTCCCTGTATGATTTGTGGGAAAAAAGTGGCAAATAGTGTGAATTTTAGAGGGTTTACCTGAACGGTAATCGTTCCCTTGTATATATCAACTAGGTAGGCTATGAGCTGCAGGCTGTAAAAGGACAATCCGACGGGGATTAAGATTGAGATATTTTCTGGGATTCCTTTATTTCCAAGGAGCAGACTGCCTGCTTTTTCTGCTAAAAGGGGAAGTGTTGAAAATCCTATTCCTGTAAATAATATCAGTCTCTTTTTGATAATATTACTGGATTTTTTGAGTTTTTGTAATATTAAACCACAGAAATAGGTGACGGTTAGAGAGAATAAGAGAATAAAGATTTGTCTCTTATCTGTCATTATTTGCCAATAAAAAAACAAACTTCCCGCAAGCAGAGACATCCATCTGAAGCGCTTAGGAAGTATATAATAAACTATTATTAGTAATAGTAAGAATGCAAAATATTCAAGTGAAGTGTAACTCATGATTTCCTCCTAACAAGGTATTTTTTCCAAATTTGCCATGGATAAGTGTATCATAATTATCTTGTCATGTCAATAAAACAAGGTCTTTTGCAAGGTTTTAATATAAAAGCACTTGACAAAAAAACGGTTATGCTGTTAGCTATAATATATAGAACATTTTATATGGAGTAAGAGCATGAAGTATTACTTTGCACCTCTAGAAGGGGTGACCAATGCCTTGTTTAGGCGAACTTATGACCGCGTTATCGGTGGTATTGATGCGTATTACAGTCCATTTGTGACGACACGAGATAGCGGTATCATGAAACGCAAAGAAAAAAGCGACATTGAACCGGCTAATAATCCCGGTTTTAAGCTGATTCCACAGCTTTTGACAACAGATGCATCTGCATTTATCCAATCATCTTTGCATATGGAGGAGATGGGATATGATGAGGTGAATCTTAATCTTGGATGTCCTTCCGGAACGGTGGTTCCCAAGGGAAAGGGAGCTGGTTTTTTGAGAACGCCGGATAAGTTGGATAGATTTTTGGAAGAAATCTTCGACAGATGTAGAATTCAAATATCCATCAAGACGAGGATTGGATTTGAGTCTGCAGATGAGTTTCCGAGGTTATTGGAAATCTATAACCAATATCCCGTGAAAGAGTTGACTATTCACCTTAGAACCAGAGAAGAGTTTTATCGAGGAAGTGTCCACGAAGAAGTTTTTCAGTATGCATATACACACAGCAAGGCTCCTTTGTGTTATAATGGAGATGTGAAGACGGTGGCGGACGTTAGAAGGTTGGAGGAAACTTATCCTGATTTGGAAGCAGTTATGATTGGGAGAGGCTTTCTGATAGATCCTGGATTCATAGGAAATTCCGGGCAGACTAGCGATGAAAAGCGTGCGAATATTTTCCTTGATGAGATGTGTAAGGAATACTGTCAAGTTATATCCGGAGATACTCACGTTCTTCACAAGATGAAGGAACTTTGGAATTACAGAAAAGATGCCTATGAAAATGGCGATAAGATTTTCAAGAAAATCAGGAAAGCGAGAAGCTTATCCGAGTACAAAGACATTTGCTATCAAATTAAGAGTAAGAAGGGAGAGATATAATATGGTAAAAAAGTTTAGAAAATTTGCGACAGCAGTGATGATTGCGTCGTTGGTTATGTGTGTTACGGCATGTGGAGAGAAAAAGACGGATGATGTTAGTGTAAATGATCAGACTGCACAGACTGTACAAAGTGCTGAGCCAACAAGTGCGGGAAGTGAAAAAACGGACAAAACAGAAGTAGATGAAACTAAGAAAGACGAACCTGAGAAGACAGAAGCAACTGCAGAACCTGAGAAATCTGAGGAAGGCGAGGATGAGGCAGGCGAAAGCATAGAAGGGGCATATGTTGATGGAGAAGGCACGCGCAAAATCGATGTCAAGCTCGAGAGTTCGGGTGTATACACATTCAGCGCAACCTGGGAAGTTGAAGAAGCTACTTTTTCATGGACTTTTTCTGGTAAATTGAATGGCAATACAG
Source organism: Eubacterium xylanophilum ATCC 35991 (assembly GCF_000518685.1). Classification (GTDB taxonomy): domain Bacteria; phylum Bacillota; class Clostridia; order Lachnospirales; family Lachnospiraceae; genus Eubacterium_F; species Eubacterium_F xylanophilum. Next base: position 4,825 of record NZ_JAEB01000025.1, read on the forward strand.
TTAAGTACAAAAATGGTGTTAAGACTATGACAGAAAAAGAGTCTTCTGGTCATGCTGACGCTCTTGAGGAGTACAGCGATGGTTGCGGAAAAGTGACAATCAAGGATGGAACTCTTTCCTGGAAAGATGAGGAAGAGGACTGTGCTAGGGGTATTGTCTTTAAGAAGGAATAATATGTTTTTTGCAAATGGCGCACAGACGCTCGAAAGGCGCGATGAGTGCCAGTGTTGCTATGAAGGATATGATGACGAATAGGTATTTTTCGTCTTCATTGACATAAAAATATTCTAGTATATTCATTGGGATTCTTTGGAGAATATATATTGGAAATAGATGTTTTCCAAGGAATCCTAGGAAGTTGGAATCCAATTTGATTTTAAGAGTTCCCAGTATAATTATAGCAGCAAAGAAACATGACCTTGCGGTAAAAACTATAATGCTTGTGCTATGAAGAGAGTATGTAAAGCAATATCCAAGAACAGCGCAGAAAATTAAAATCATGTAAACAGCATCATTTCGCTTTATAAGTTTTTCTATGCGCTCTTTAAGAACTGAATACCAGCAGCCAAGCGCCATCATTAGGACGGTGTTATAGCAATATGGAGGTCTGTTGACATGTCGTTGCACCAAAACAAAGACAAACACAAGGATGGTAAAAATCGTTGTGCCTGTCACCTGGCGGAACATTTTTCCTTTGTTTCTAAAAAATATAAATGAAACTATAAATAGAAGATAAGCGACAAAAATCTCGAACATATACCAGTTAGAGTTTTTGACAGATGTATAGGCAGTGAATGATAACAGTAGTTCATATGTCTTGGCATGATATTTGATAAAATGATTTACAATAAGAAAGATTACTACCGCTATGTCGAAGTTGAGTAGCGTGGGAAGAAATCTGTTCTTGAAGAGCCCGGTTATATAGCTGGGTCCTTTTTTTTCCATGGATTCCATCATGCCATAACCGGAGTAGAAGAAAAACATTACGACGACAAGTTGACCTAGATGTATTCTGAAATCTAGGTAGGTACTGTCAAGTGTTCCATGTAAATTTATGTACTGGGCGCTATGGCTTAGAAAAACCAAAAAGATAAATATTCCTTTGATAATATCAGTGTGTGCTGGAGCCATATAATCTCCATTGAATGTTTTAGGCTTTTGAAACCTTGCAGATGAAATGATAATGCATAGTAGTATAATTAAGAATATTAACATATGTCCTCCTAAGATATCCTACAGGCCGTCTTGTATTCTCGTCAAACATTTCAAAAAAATCAAAAAAATGGTTGACATGACTGGAACACTATGATATAGTGGAATATACGGTACTGTGTTATAGTAGGCTTATTAGCCCTACGTAATACATTATAAACCAGTTTCGTAATAATTACAAGGAGAGAATCATCGATGGAAAAAAACAGAATTCGCCCTGTCCCAGTGGGCAACGGTGTAAGAATGAGTTACTCGAGGCAAAAAGAAGTCTTAGACATGCCGAACTTGATTGCAGTTCAGACGGACTCATACAAGTGGTTCTTGGAAGAAGGTTTAAAGGAAGTATTTAGAGATATTTCCCCTATTTCCGATTACAATGGCAATCTCAGTCTGGAATTTGTTGATTTCGAATTATGTGAGGACGATGTTAAGTACACTATTGAAGAGTGTAAAGAGCGCGATGCCACATATGCGGCGCCACTTAAAGTTAAAGTTCGCCTCCATAATCGTGAGACCGCAGATGAGATAAGTGAACATGAGATTTTCATGGGAGATCTTCCACTTATGACAGCCACCGGCACGTTTGTAATTAATGGTGCTGAGCGTGTTATCGTAAGCCAGTTGGTTCGTTCTCCTGGTATTTACTATGGAATAGCACATGATAAAATCGGTAAGGAGTTGTATTCATCAACAGTTATTCCTAACCGTGGTGCGTGGCTCGAATACGAGACCGATTCCAATGATATATTCTATGTTCGTGTGGACCGTAACCGCAAGGTTCCTATTACGGTTCTTATTCGTGCGCTCGGAATTGGAACAAATCAGCAGATTATTGATATGTTTGGTGACGAGCCTAAGATTGAGGCAAGTTTTACAAAGGACTCATCTGAGAGTTATGAAGATGGACTCTTAGAGCTTTACAAGAAGCTTCGTCCGGGCGAGCCTCTCTCAGTAGATAGTGCTGAGAATCTTATCAATAGCATGTTCTTCGATGTGAGAAGATATGATCTTGCTAAGGTTGGACGTTATAAGTTCAACAAGAAGCTTGCGTTCCGCAACCGTATTACAGGTTTTTCATTGTCTGAGGATGTAGTTGATACTACCACAGGCGAGGTAGTTGCTGAGGCGGGCACAGTAGTTTCTGAAGAGCTTGCTGACAAGATTCAGAACACTGGAATTGATTATGTAATGATTCAGACAGAGGAGAAGAATGTCAAGGTTCTCTCCAATAAGATGGTAGATCTTCATGCTTTCCTTCCAAATGCAGATAAGGAAGCACTCGGTGTTACTGAGGAAGTTTACTATCCTGTTTTGAAAGATATATTAGAGGCTAACAGTGATGAAGAGGCAATCTATGCTGCGATTAAGGAAGAGATTGATGACTTGATTCCTAAGCACATCACTAAAGATGATATTTTTGCATCAATCAACTACAACATCCATCTTGAGTATGGTCTTGGTAGCGATGATGATATCGACCACTTGGGTAACCGTCGTATTCGTGCGGTTGGTGAGTTGTTGCAGAATCAGTATCGTATCGGACTTTCTCGTATGGAGCGTGTAGTTCGTGAGAGAATGACAACTCAGGATATCACTACTATTTCAGCGCAGTCACTTATTAATATTAAGCCTGTTACTGCAGCTGTCAAGGAGTTCTTCGGTAGTTCCCAGTTGTCACAGTTTATGGATCAGAATAACCCACTTAGTGAGTTGACTCATAAGAGACGTCTTTCAGCTCTTGGTCCTGGTGGTCTTTCAAGAGATCGTGCCGGATTTGAGGTTCGTGACGTGCACTATTCTCACTATGGAAGAATGTGTCCTATCGAGACACCCGAAGGTCCTAACATCGGACTTATCAACTCACTTGCTTCATATGCGAGAATTAATGAGTATGGTTTCGTAGAGGCACCATATCGTAAGGTTGACAAGAGTGACCCTGAAAATCCACGAGTAACAGATGAGGTTGTATACATGACAGCTGATGAAGAGGATCGTTATCATGTGGCACAGGCGAACGAAGCTCTTGACGAGAATGGATACTTTGTTCGTAAGAATATTTCAGGACGTTACCGCGAGGAGACAACAGAGTTTAGAAGAAGCATGATTGATTACATGGACGTTTCTCCTAAGATGGTATTCTCCGTAGCTACAGCCATGATCCCATTCCTTGAGAATGACGATGCTAACCGTGCTCTGATGGGATCTAACATGCAGCGTCAGGCGGTTCCACTTCTTGTTACAGAGGCTCCTGTAGTTGGAACAGGAATGGAGATGAAAGCAGCAGTTGATTCAGGAAACTGTGTAATTGCTAAAAAAGGTGGAGTAGTCGACAGAGTAGAGTCAAATCGAGTTGTTATCAAGGAAGATGATGGCAACAGAGAAACATATAAATTGGCCAAATTCGTTAGAAGTAACCAAGGTACATGTATGAATCAGCGTCCTATCGTTAACAAAGGCGATAGAGTAGAGGCTGGACAGGTACTTGCAGATGGCCCATCAACTTCAGGTGGAGAGATTGCCCTTGGAAAGAATCCTCTTATCGGATTCATGACATGGGAAGGTTACAACTACGAGGATGCGGTACTTCTCAGCGAGCGTCTTGTTCAGCAGGATGTTTATACATCTGTTCATATTACGGAGTATGAGACAGAGGCGAGAGATACAAAGCTCGGACCTGAAGAGATTACAAGAGACGTTCCGGGTGTCGGTGAAGATGCACTTAAGGATTTGGATGAGAAGGGAATCATCCGCATCGGTGCAGAAGTTCGCGCGGGAGATATTCTTGTAGGTAAGGTTACACCTAAGGGGGAGACAGAGCTTACAGCGGAGGAGAGATTGCTCCGTGCTATCTTCGGTGAGAAGGCTAGAGAGGTAAGAGATACTTCACTTAGAGTTCCACATGGAGAATTTGGTATCATCGTTGATACAAAAGTATTTACTAGAGATAATGGAGACGAGTTGTCACCTGGTGTCAACAAGTCTGTAAGAATATATATTGCTCAGAAGAGAAAGATTCAGGTAGGAGATAAGATGGCCGGACGTCACGGTAACAAGGGTGTCGTTTCCAGAGTTCTTCCGGTAGAAGACATGCCATTCCTTCCTAATGGACGTCCACTGGATATCGTGCTTAACCCATTGGGTGTGCCATCTCGTATGAACATTGGACAGGTGCTTGAGATTCACTTGAGTCTTGCTGCAAAGGCGCTTGGATTTAATGTAGCTACACCTGTATTTGATGGTGCTAACGAGAGAGATATCATGGATACTCTTAAGCTTGCTAATGATTATGTCAACACTCCACTTGAGGAGTTTGAGGCAAAATACAAGGATGTTCTTGATCCGGAGGTTATGAAGTATCTCATCGAAAATCAGGAATATCGCAAAGAGTGGGAAGGCGTTCCTATCAAAGAGGACGGAAAAGTTCAGCTTAGAGATGGACGTAGCGGAGAGTTCTTTGATGGTGAAGTTACAATCGGTTTCATGCACTACTTGAAACTCCACCACTTGGTAGACGACAAGATTCATGCTCGATCAACCGGACCATACTCACTTGTAACTCAGCAGCCACTTGGTGGTAAAGCTCAGTTTGGTGGACAGCGTTTCGGAGAGATGGAGGTTTGGGCGCTCGAGGCATATGGAGCTGCTTATACACTTCAGGAAATTCTTACAGTTAAGTCTGATGATGTTGTAGGACGTGTTAAGACTTATGAGGCTATTATCAAGGGTGATAATATTTCTGAACCTGGTATACCTGAGTCATTCAAGGTATTGCTTAAGGAATTACAGTCACTGGCTCTTGATGTAACTGTATTAGATGAAGACGACAATGAGATTCGCATGACCGAATCAGTTGATGACGAGATGAGTGATGTGGAAGATATTTCCGGCATCATTGAAGGTGATCGTTTTGAACTTGAAGAAGAGTCATTCGAAAACGCAGGATTCGTTGAACAGGACTATGAAGAGATGGTTCAAGGATCAGAAGAGTAAAGTTGTTGTTACCAAGAAAAGTCGTAGAAAGGACAGGTGCGATATATGTTACAGTCAAGTGATGAAATGCAAGAAACATTAAGATATGACAAGATTAAGATTCGTCTGGCATCACCTAGCAAGATTCGTGAGTGGTCACGAGGAGAGGTTAAGAAGCCTGAGACGATCAACTATAGAACACTCAAGCCAGAAAAAGATGGTTTGTATTGTGAAAAGATTTTTGGACCAAGCAAGGACTGGGAATGTCACTGTGGTAAGTACAAGAAGGTACGTTATAAAGGCGTTGTCTGCGACCGCTGTGGCGTTGAGGTTACTAAGTCAAGTGTAAGACGTGAGAGAATGGGACATATTGAGCTTGCAGCTCCCGTTTCACATATTTGGTATTTCAAGGGAATTCCAAGTAGAATGGGACTTGTTCTCGATATTTCACCAAAGGTATTGGAAAAAGTTTTATACTTTGCTGCTTACATCGTTCTTGAGTCTGATGTTCCGGAAATCAAGACTAAGCAGATTCTCAGCGAGGCCGAGTATACAAAGGCCCGTGAGGATTATGGTGATGCATTCCGTGTAGGTATGGGTGCAGAGTCAATTCAGGAATTGTTGCAGAGAGTAGATTTGGATGAGGAAGCTAAGACACTTAAAGCTGAACTCAAGACATCTACCGGACAGAAGAGAGCTAGAATTATCAAGCGTCTCGAGGTGGTTGAGGCATTCCGTGAGTCAGGCAATAAGCCGGATTGGATGATTCTCACAGTTATTCCTGTTATTCCACCAGATCTTCGACCAATGGTTCAGTTGGATGGAGGTAGATTTGCCACATCTGACATGAATGATTTGTACAGAAGAATTATCAATAGAAATAATCGTCTTAAGAGACTTTTGGAGCTTGGAGCCCCAGATATTATCGTTCGTAACGAGAAGCGTATGCTTCAGGAGGCAGTTGATGCCCTCATCGATAATGGACGTCGCGGCAGACCAGTTACAGGTCCTGGTAACCGTGCTCTTAAGTCACTTTCAGATATGCTCAAAGGTAAGCAAGGACGTTTCCGTCAGAACCTTCTTGGTAAGCGTGTTGACTATTCAGGACGTTCGGTTATCGTCGTTGGACCGGAGCTTAAGATTTATCAGTGTGGTTTGCCTAAGGAAATGGCAATCGAATTGTTCAAGCCTTTTGTTATGAAAGAGCTTGTTGACAAACAAATCGCACACAATATCAAGAATGCCAAGAAAATGGTAGAGAAGTTAGAGCCAGCAGTTTGGGATATCCTTGAAAAGGTAATCAAGGAGCATCCGGTAATGCTTAACCGTGCTCCTACACTTCACAGACTTGGTATTCAGGCATTTGAGCCAACTCTCGTAGAAGGAAAGGCGATAAAGCTTCATCCATTGGTATGTACAGCCTTCAACGCCGACTTCGATGGAGACCAGATGGCCGTGCATCTTCCACTTTCAGTTGAGGCACAGGCCGAGTGTAGATTCTTGTTGTTATCACCTAACAACCTTTTGAAACCATCTGATGGAGGTCCTGTGGCAGTACCTTCTCAGGATATGGTTCTCGGTATTTACTATCTTACACAGGAGAGACCGGGAAGCAAGGGTGAAGGCAAGATCTTCAAGAACATGAATGAGGCTATTATTGCATACGAAAATCAAGAGATTACACTTCATGCCAAAGTTAAGATTCGTCGCGAGGGAATTAATTCCAAGGGCGAGGTTGAGCAGCGCGTGATCGAGTCAACTCTCGGAAGATTTATCTTCAATGAGATTCTTCCGGAAAATCTTGGATTTATCGACAAGTCTCTTGATGAGAACTTCCTCAAGTTGGAGGTAGACTTCCATGTAGGAAAGAAGCAGTTGAAGCAGATTCTTGAGAAATGTATCAATAACTATGGTGCAACTCAGACTGCAGAGACACTTGATGCAATTAAGTCACTTGGTTATAAGTACTCTACAAGAGCTGCCATGACTGTATCTATTTCAGATATGAAGGTGCCTGAGTCTAAGAGTGAGATTCTCAGTGATGCAGAGAGTACAGTAGAAGAGATTACAACTCAATTCCGTCGTGGTCTTTTGACAGAGGAAGAGAGATATAAAGCAGTTATAGAGACATGGAATGAGGCTGATAATCAGCTTACACATGCCCTTATGGATGGTCTTGATGCATACAATAACATCTTTATGATGGCTGACTCCGGAGCCCGTGGATCACAGGCACAGATTAAGCAGCTTGCAGGTATGCGTGGATTGATGGCTGATACAACAGGTCGTACAATCGAACTTCCTATCAAGTCAAACTTCCGTGAAGGACTTGACGTATTGGAGTACTTTATCTCAGCTCATGGAGCTCGTAAAGGACTTTCAGATACAGCTCTTAGAACAGCCGATTCTGGATATCTTACACGTCGTTTGGTTGACGTATCACAGGAGCTTATCATCCGTGAGACAGACTGTTGTGAGGGAACTGGTGAGATTCCAGGAATGGAGATTAGCGCATTTATGGAGGGCAAGGAAGTTATCGAGTCCCTCGAAGAGCGTATCACAGGTAGATATGCATGCGAGGATATGTATGATGATAACGGCGAGCTTATCGTAAAAGCTAATCACATGATTACAAGAAAGCGTGCAGCTAAGATTGTAAATACTAAGGCTATTATCGATGCTGGTGTAAAGGCGAAAGTTAAGATTAGAACAAACTTAACATGTAGATCACACATCGGTATTTGTGCAAAATGTTATGGATCTAACATGGCAACAGGTGAGCCGGTACAGGTAGGAGAAGCAGTAGGTATTATCGCTGCTCAGTCTATCGGAGAACCTGGTACACAGCTTACAATGCGTACTTTCCATACCGGAGGAGTTGCCGGTGACGATATCACTCAGGGTCTTCCTCGTGTCGAGGAGTTGTTTGAGGCAAGAAAACCTAAGGGACTTGCTATCATCTCTGAGATTGCCGGTATTGTTGAGATCAAGGATACAAAGAAGAAGCGTGAAGTTATCGTCAGAGATGATGAAAATGGTCAGTCAAAGACTTATCTGATTCCTTACGGTTCACGTATTAAGGTAATGGACGGTCAGGACATCGAGGCCGGTGACGAGTTGACAGAAGGTAGCGTAAATCCACATGATATCCTCAAGATTAAGGGTATTCGTGCAGTTCAGGATTACATGCTTCGTGAAGTTCAGCGTGTATACAGGCTTCAGGGTGTTGAGATTAACGATAAGCACATCGAGGTTATCGTTCGTCAGATGCTTAAGAAGATTCGTATCGAGAACAACGGAGATTCTAACTTCTTGCCGGGAACACTTGTTGATATTCTTGAGTTTGATGATATGGTTAAGGAACTCACAGAGCAAGGTCTTGAGCCACCTGAAGGAAAGAGAATTATCCTTGGTATTACTAAGGCCAGTCTTGCAACAAACTCATTCCTTTCAGCAGCATCATTCCAGGAGACAACCAAAGTCCTCACTGATGCAGCAATCAAAGGAAAGGTTGATCCATTGATTGGATTGAAGGAAAATGTTCTGATTGGTAAGCTTATTCCTGCCGGAACAGGTATGAAGAGATATCGCAATATCTCACTTTACAGTGATTTGGTAGACAGTCTCGAGCCACCTGCTAAGGTTCCGGAAGAAGAGGAAGTTGATTTCTCAAGTCTAATTCCAGGTGAGAACAAGGATGAAAAGTCAGTGTTTGATTCAAGTGATTTTGACGAGGAACTTGACGAAGAATTCAATGATTCATTTGACTTTGATATTGATGACGACGAAGAGTTGGATATCGATGATGATGTAGTTGATTCAGATAATACAGAAGAATAATATATTCATGAGTTTTTAACTTGATGAATTGGTATAGAAAATGCCCCCGCCGAATGAAATCGACAGGGGCATTTTGTAAGGTGTGTGGTACAATACAAACATGATAACAAATTCAATAAAATCTAGTCTACTTTCTTATCTTCTTTTTTATACTCTATTCCGTCTCGCCACGCCTCAAGTTTTTTGATTGTTGTATCAACTGTTTTGGAGCAAATTGATGGAAGTTCACCGCCCCATGACTTAGTTGCGGCTGAAAGTCCTTTTTTTACGGCATTTATCATTTTGTCGGCCATAGTGCTATCTCCGCCGCTAAGTGCCTGGGCCATCTCAACTAACCTGTTGCTGGTTTTCTCGACTCCCCATTCGCCCTCTTCCTCATCGATGTCTTGTTTAGCTTGTTCTACGATTTGTGGATCGACTTTAATCTTGCCATTGGCAATATCATTGAAGAAATCAGAAAGTGTATTATATTTATCAGCTTGTCCAGTTAGCAATGAGTTGACTAGATTTTGCATGCGCTCAGTTTGTGCTGCTTGAGCACTTTTGAGCTGTTGTACAACTGCAGAATAATCGATAGTTGCATTTTTGTTGGTGCTGCTATTGCTTACGGTTTCATCGCTATTTGATCCGGGTTCATATACAACACCTTGATTTGAAATCTCATTGTTAGCTGAATCTGTTGTTTTCTTGGAATTTTGATTAGAGGTCTTTCCCATATAACCGCTGTTAAGGGCATTTGTTACTGCTGAAATGCTCATTACATCGCCTCCTTGCCGGTGGATAATAATCCATTTTCAATACTATTCTTAATTATTTATCGACAAGGTGGCGAGAAAAGTTTATATGTTTGTGTAAAATATTACCAATTGCTATAATGATTGCATTTCTCAGTTGGCTCAGTTCCGGCAACAAAATACTCTTTTATCTTGTTGGATGTAGAGCTGTCCTTCTTTAAAAGCTTTCCGCATTTTGTACAGATATAAGCGGATTTGATATCTAGAGGTTTTTCGAATTGTTTCTTTTCGTATTTTGAATTTATCTTTTCCATTATGGTGCGCCAAATTATTTTGTGATAGGTTGTATTGCTTTGACTATCATTGGCATCATATCCACCCCAAACACCTGCGGTTAGATAAGGTGTATAGCCAACAAACCACAAGTCTTTGTTCTTTGTTGTAGTTCCTGTTTTACCCGCTACGGGCATATCTAGATTCTTAAACTTGAGTAGACCACCTGTACCTCTTGAAATAACGGTTCTCATGGCACTTGTTAGAAGCCAAGCAGTAGTGTCTTTGATAACTCGCTTGGAGCTTGGTGTGCTCATGATAACATCTGAACCGTCTACCGAGATTCCGGTCTGCTTTGGAGTGTTGTCCAGTAAAATATTCCCATCGTGATCCACTATCTTTGTATAGAAAGTTGCATCATTATGAATGCCACCATTGGCTATGGTAGCAAAGGCTGAAGTGAGCTCGAGATTGGACACACCATTGGTTAGACCTCCCAGCGCCATAGGAAGGGCTATGTCTGAGTATATCTTGCCGCTTGGTGAAGTATATGTGTCCACCAGAGAAGTAAATCCTAAACTCATCAAATAGTCATATCCGGTTTTAGGAGTAACCTTTTCTAAAGTTTTAACTGCAACTACATTCATTGATTGCTCAATTGCTTTTCGAATAGTCACATCGCCGCGGTAGCCGCTGTACCAGTTCTTGACAGCTCTCTTTGTTCCGGGATAGTAATGTGGTTCATCGGTCATAATGGTGCCGAGGGTGAAGCCCATAGTGTCAAGTGCCGGAAGGTAGGTTGAGAGAATCTTAAATGTTGATCCGGGTTGTCGCAAGCTGGTAGTAGCTCTGTTGAGTGTACGACTTCCCGCTTTATCGCCTCGTCCACCGGCGATTGCACGCACTTGTCCATTGGCTTGATCCATGATGACAAATGAAGCCTGTGGTTCAAGTGAGAAGTGTATATTTTCACCTTCAACTTTAGATTTTTTGCCCTTGCTCATAGCTTTTTTGAATGCTTTAATAAGCTTTTTGGCTTTTTTCTGATCAGTAAAGTAGAGGCTTATCTTTTTCTTCTTTTTTGCATACCAATTTTTCATGGATCCGGCGTTGTAATTATGACTTTTTCCTTTGGCATCCGTTACTGTAAGCTGATAATCAAGCATATAGCGAGAGTCAGCCGGATAGTATTTGGGATTGTCTATAACGCTATCCACAATCTTTTGCATGGATGTATTCTGTGTGGAATAAATAGTCAGACCACCGCGGTAAAGTGCATTATATGCCTGTGTCTCGGTGTACCCAAGTTTTTCCTTCATGTCTTTGATTATCTGATCTATGAGGGCGTCGGTAAAGTATGAGTTTGCTTTCTTTGTGCCGCTCATAGCATTGTTTACTGCCTTGATTCTTGAGTAAACCTTGTCCTTGACTGCCTCTTCGTACTCGTCAGAGGTTATATATCCCTGATTCTTCATATAAGACAGCACAGTTAGACGCTTGGCAGCATTCTTCTTTGGATGTGTAATAGGATTATATCCAGAAGGATTTTGAGTAATACCCGCGATAACAGCTGCTTCACTTATTGTGAGTTTTGAAACATGTTTATTAAAATAGCGTTTTGCAGCCGCCTGAACTCCAAGGGTGTTCTGACCGAGATTTATGGTATTTAGATAATATTCCATAATCTGATTTTTTGAAATCTTGTTTTCGAGTTGGATGGCGAGATACTGTTCCTGGACCTTTCTCTTAAGTCTTTGAACCATGGTTTTTTCTTCTCCACCGCCAAATACCTGGTTTTTGAGAAGCTGCTGAGTTAGCGTACTGGCACCCTGGTTGAAGTGACCACCGTTGCTAAGTCCGGTAGCTGTGGCTCTCATAACGCCGTAGAGGTCTACGCCGTCATGCTTCCAAAATCTCTCGTCCTCTATGGCGACAAAGGCATTCTGCAAGTGAAGTGGAATCTTGTCAAGAGTTACATATTCGCGGTTGGCATCGCGTCCAACCAATGTCTGCAATAGGTCTCCTTTGGCAGACAGGATTCTAGTGGAGTAGCCATCCGGAATAACATTGACAGAATCAATTTTTGGAGCTGTCTCTATAATGCCGTTAAATATTCCGCTAGCTGAGCTAAATCCTGCCACGGCAACTAGAACGACTAGGATAACTGCCAGTCGCTCAATTGCTACTTTTATCTTAAATATTCTATGTGTTTTAGATGACTTGAGCTGTTTCATCTTGCGCTCTATGTCTTCTTTGCTATAACTCACAGAAAAACCTCGCTTTCAAAAAAGTTTATATGGTGGGACGTAACCGTGAAATTTGTGTTGTCACAGACTATTTCCCGTAAATTTTATTATACCAAAATTTTGAGAAAAATGGAAGAGTGATTTGAGTTTACGCATACTTGCCTCGAGAGTTTTCGTAAAACTTGTCAAGAATACAGGCATTGTGTTATAATAAATGATGTATGTTTTTTTGACAATAATATGATGGCGTAAGCTATCTACAAGATACAAGTGGAGGATGAATTATTATGGCACAATCAATGCCGAAGAAAAATAAAAAAGTTAAGAAACACCCTAAGTTTTGGCTTGGATTCAAGATTTTTATACTTATAACGCTTTTGGCGATACTTACAGGAGGAATAATATTCTATGTTAAGTATGGTAAAGATCTTATAAGATATAGAAATTCTGCAGTGGATCTTGTCAACAAGTCAACACAGGATACATTTATGGATTCAGAGACGAGTATTGCTTACAATTACAAAGGAAAGCAGATGTGCGTATTGAAGGGAGACAAGGACTCTTATTATATGAGCATCAAGGAGATTCCTGAGTATGTGAAGAATGCTTTTATCGTAACTGAAGATAAAAAGTTCTATGAACACAATGGAATTGACGCAGGAGGAATTGTCAGAGCTGTTTGGACTCAGATTAAGAACAGAGGACAGATTACGCAGGGAGCTAGTACTATAACTCAGCAGCTGGCCCGCGGAACATTTTTGACTACTGAAAAAACATATGAGAGAAAGATTAAGGAAATATTCCTGGCACAGGAAATGGAGAAGAAGTATACTAAGGATCAGATCTTTGAGTTCTATCTGAATTCGATTTATTTCTCTAACGGATATTATGGTATAGAGGCGGCGGCCAAGGGTTACTTCAGCAAGAGTTGTAAGGAGTTAAGCTTGTCGCAGCTGGTGTTTTTGTGCGCAATTCCCAACAATCCATCTCTCTATAATCCAGAGACTCATATGGATAATACTATAAGCAGAAGAGATAGAATTTTGGCACAGATGTTGACGGATGGCGTAATTTCTCAGGCGGAACACGACCTTGCAACAGCTGAGAAAATCAAGCTTAAGCAGACGACTCCGAAGAAGAGAAACTATGTCCAGACATTTGTTATGTACTGTGCGACAAAGAAGGTTATGGAACTGAACGGCTTCAAGTTTATGTATGGATTCGACTCCGAAGAAGAGAAGAACCTATATGAAGAACGTTACAAAGAAGCTTATGATAATGCGCAAAAGCAAGTGCTAAACAAAGGATATAGAATTTATACATCGATTGATCTTAAGAAGCAGAAAGCGCTTCAGAAGGCAATTAATGATAATCTCAAAGATTTCAAGGAAAAGGGAACTGACGGAACTTACAAGATGCAGGGAGCTGCAGTTTGTGTGGATAATTCTACAGGAAGGGTTGTTGCGGCAGTTGGCGGTAGGAGCCAGAATACTACTGGGTATACTCTCAACAGATCATTCCAGTCATTTAGACAGCCTGGAAGTTCGATCAAGCCTGTTATCGTCTATACTCCAAGCTTGGAGAGGGACTATACACCTGATTCTACAGTCCACGACTTCCAATTCAAGGGTGGACCGGCGAATTCAGATGGAAGTTACGCTGGATATATATCGCTTCGCTATGCGGTTGAAAAGTCCAAGAATACCGTTGCATGGCAGCTTTTTGACAAGTTGACTCCTGAGGTTGGATTGCAGTATTTGTTAGATATGCATTTTTCAAAAATAGTCAAAAGTGATTACTATAATGCAGCTTCCCTTGGAGGATTGACATATGGTTGTAGTGCCCTTGAAATGGCTTCTGCATATGCGACAATCGAAAATAACGGAAAATACCGTGAGCCAACATGTATCGTGAAAATTACAGACTCTGAGGGGAATGAGATTGTCAAGGACAAGGTCGAGGAAAAGTATATATACGATTCAGTAGCAGCTAACGAAATGGTGGAGATTATGAAGGGAGTTCTTACACGTGGAACAGGTGTTGGTTTATCCCTTGATAATGGAATGATTGCAGCGGGAAAAACAGGAACCACTAATGATAAGAAGGATGGATGGTTCTGTGGATTTACACCATACTATACAACTGCAGTGTGGATTGGATGTGATACACCGGTAGCTATAGATAGTCTGACGGGTGCCAGTTATCCTGGTCATACTTGGCAGGCGTTTATGAATGCGATTCATCAGGGGCTTGAAGTTATACCTTTCCAGTATGATGAAAGTGACGGTAAAAGCAAGAAGAAATCTTCAAGTAGCTATAGTGGTTATAGCCAGAGAAGTAATAGCAACTATAGTAATCGCAGTGATGATAGTGATGACGATGAGGATGATGAGGGAGATTCTGAGGAGCCAAAACCTGAGAAGAAAAAGGTTACTCCGGCAAAGAAAAAACAGGATAATCAGGTTGCAGAGCCTGATCCTAATGCCGGACAGGATCCGGCTCCGGTAGCGGACCCTGCTAATAATCCACCGGCTAATAACCAGAATAATAATTCGAATAATAATAGCAATAATAATAATTCCAATAAATCGAATACTAATGTAGATGATGGAAATAGTACTAGTAACGATAATACGCAGTATAAGGAGGACGATACTACGTATAGTGATGATGAAGGTGGAGAGTAAGCGATAACAGGAGAAAGAGAATATTCAGTCGTATCGCCAGGATAATCCTATTTGGGGTGATGATAAGATAGGAAAATCATCATTTACGCTTGCTTCGTCAGGATGCGTAATTACATGTATTTCCTCAATGTTGTCTCTTACGGACAATGTGATGAATCCGCAAGAATTGAATTCTTATCTGACGGAGCATGGAGTTTTTGATGATGAGGGAAATCTTCAATGGGGAATTCTAGATGCTATTGAGGGGTTTCATGCTGAGGTGTTTAATGAAGTCAGTAGTGATATTATTGATAAGTGCCTGGCGGAAGGGAAGTTGCCCATTATAAAAGTTCACCAGAATAATCTCGTGAGTTATCATCACTTTATACTTGTGATTGGTGCTGAAGATGGAGAGTATATATGCATGGATCCACTTCAGGACCATTTAACGAAATTGAGCGAGTATAATAACAAAGTTTTTTCTATAAGATGCGTTAGCTATAATGGGTGAATGAGAGTTTGTGCTGAAATTTGTGGTAAAAGATTTAAAAAATTACTTGACAAACTGTGGTTTTTTTCTTATAATTTTATAGGTGCTATTTCTTGTGCACAAAATTACACCAAAAATATAAATACAAAGGAGAAAAACAATGATCAAGTTAAAGAAAATAGCAGCGACAGCTATGGTGACTTGTCTTGCAATGTCTGCCGTGTTTGGGATTGCAGATGCAAAGGTAAAGATTGCTGAAGCCGATGGAAGAGGTGGAAGTGCGTCTTGTCAATTGAAAGGTAAATATGTTAAGGCAAGAATCTGGGTAGAAAAGAAAGCCAAAGGATATGGATTTTTGTATATAAAAGATCCATTTATGTGGCATAAAAGAATGTTCGTATCTGGTAATGGTGGGGACAGAGTGGATAGGACTTATGAAAACCCAAAAACTAATCCTGGAGCAGGTAAGAATGCAGAATGGAAAATCCAAACTAACAATGCTTTCGGACGATTGAGAGTATCAAATAATTGGAATGAAGTGTAAATAGTATCTAAATACACTGTAAGGTGACTAAGCTATAATGGGTGAATAAACAAATAGAGGGAAAAAATGGAACTGTACAAAATAAATTTGAAGATATTTTTAAAGATTAAAAGCGTCATAATTCCATATATACTTATGATAGGAACATTTATATATATGGGAGTAAAATGCATCAATGCATATTTGCATGACAATACAAACATTGGAACACCGTTGCTCTTTATAGCCGATTTCTCGTTGACATGTGTGATTGCGATGATAGTATTTATGCTGATTTCATATGAATATATGAGAAGGGGAGAAAAATCTAATATTTCAGAAGTTTTCTATAAAACACCAACCTATACGTATAAATATAGAATGCTAGTGCTGTTAAGCTCTTGTGTAGTTTATGCATTAATTAATGTTATTTTATTTTCCATTGCATATATGGTTTTAGGATTCCCGGCAGATATGCGTGAGCAGATACTGTATTTTGTGGCTATAGATGTTTTTTTGATGTCTATAGGAGCAATATCTATAGGATACATGATTTCAAAGGTACGAAACCTATATATTGGTTATGGAATAATTTTTCTGATTGTGATATTATTTACACCGGTATTTGATGATTTTGCCCGTGGATTCTATGCGGAATACGGATTGGATATCTCATTGTTTAGAAAATGGATGCCACTTATAGATCCTAATTATATGGCGTTTCCGGATCCACTGTATGGAACTACGCATGAACCGGTTAGATTCGCTGCACCAGTGTTGCTGATTTGCGTTGCTTCATTTATCTATTGCAAAAAAATACTAAATAAGATTATAAAATTATTAGTTATAGGTATATGTTCACTGTGTAGCATTATTTGTATTTATAATATCGTTGATCAAGGTTCCACACTTAGAGTAAAAGATTTAGGAATGCAATTTAGATTTGCACATGAAGAGGCAGATGAACCTGCACAATTTAAGGTTTCCAACTACGATATGGATTTCAGTATCGGGAAGAGGTTAAAAGCGACAGTTGCAATGGACTTAATTGACACAGATAAAGTAGGAGAAACGTATGATTTTACCCTGTGGGATGGGTATAAGGTTTTGGATGTTAAAGATGAGAGTGGAAAGACTCTTGATTACGAGAGAAATGGATATTATTTAAGTATAAAGTCGCCTAATAAAAAACTGAGCAAAGTGACGATTATTTATGATGGCTATGATAATATTTTTTATTCCAATTCTACGGCATGTTTTTTGCCGGGATTTTTCCCTTATTATCCCAAAGTTGGGAAAAAGACCATTTTAGATAATTCTGGACAATATAATTGCATTGATTCATATAAATCTCACTTCAAGGTGAATGTATCCGGGCTTGATGTTGTGTCAAATGTTCCGGGAAAAGACAATTGCTTTGAGGGTGATTCTTCTAATATTATATTATTGGGAGGGATTTATGAAATAAGAAATGTAGATGGGCGAAAAAGCCTCGGATATCCGCTTAATGGTGCTACAGAGGATTATAAGTATAAATTGGAAAATCTTCTGCCGCCTGAGACTAACGCGTGCAACAACGAAGTGATAAAACTTCTCGGTCTGTCCAAGGAGTATATTCACGAGTATCCGTCTAAGGATAAATTTGTGATTCAGCTACCTAACAGTTTAGGTATGAGCGTAATCAATCAAGATTATTTCTTTGATGATTATGTTTTGATAAATACATCTTCATTCGTTCCTTCGTTTGTTGACAAGGATTTGAAGAATCAGCATGTGGTTGATCTTCCGTATTTCGTACAAAATGCAGCATTTGCATATGTAAAGAATGGAAAAAGAGAATTGACAAACGAGGAATTAGATGGGATATTTGAGGAAATACCTTATGCCGAGTTCTATGATCAGAAAGAGGAGATTAAAAATCTAATCTCGAAACATGGAATATCAAAGGTGCTTCCTGAAATGGTAAAATCTATGAATGACAATGAAGAGATGACTGATTTGGAAATAATTAAAGATGTAATGGAAAGGTTGGAAAAATGATAAACATATATAATATTAGTAAAAGTTTCAAGCGAAGAAATGTATTAAATGATTTGAGTGTTGATTTTGAAAGGGGCTGTTATGGGCTTTTGGGACCAAATGGGGCCGGAAAGACAACACTTATTAGATGCATACTTGGTTTATATAAAACAGATGAGGGGAGTATTAAAGTAGGCGATGATATTCAGATTGGATATCTACCACAGAACTTTGGAATGTTTAATGAATTATCTCTAAAGGACATGATGGAGTACTTTGCTGCATCTAAGAAGATTCCCAAAGATAAGAGAGCAGAGGAGATAGAAAAGGCATTGACTTATGTGAATCTTGCGGACAGAATGAATGATAGAGTATCCCATTTGTCAGGTGGAATGAAGAGAAGAGCTGGTATTGCACAAGCAATCTTGGGAAATCCTGATGTTTTGATTTTTGATGAGCCCACAACTGGACTTGATCCGGAGGAGAGAGCAAGATTCAAAGAAGTAATTAAGAGGTTGCGAGAAGATGGAAAGTGCATTATTATATCAACTCACATTGTTGATGATGTTGAGCATATTTGTGACAAGGTTGTTATTGTCAAGGATGGACATGTATTGATAAACTCAACTGTTGAAGATGTGATTGGTAAGGTTGGGCTTGTGGATGCAACCCTGGAGCAGGGATATCTCGCTCTTTTGAGCAAATTTTAACTAATAAAAGAAATCATTTTGAGAGGTTATATATATGTCGACAACGATAGAGCTTTTTTGGATGAGGGTAAAAAAGAATAAGATTAAAGTTATTTTACCTCTTATATTTCTGTTAGTGATTTTGCCTGTGTTCATCCATGTGATAAATAACTCAGGATTACAGCCGGAGGAAATAGCGGAAAAAGTGAGAACTCAGCTTCATACTTGGATAATGGTACTAGCCGGATGGTGGAGTGCTTGCGTTTTTGGGGACTTTTTTGATCAGAGCGGCAACGAACTAATATATCTTGTCAATAAAAAGAAGGATATTATAATCAACCATGTTTTGGCTGCGGTTATCTATAGTGTAGTTGTATCCCTGCTTTTTGTTGTATATAGTCATATGACTGAGCTGGACTATGGAACACTTGTTAATCTCTTGGCTGAGGGAGTGTTTATTGATGGCGTGGCTATTATGCTATCTTTTGCACTTCAGGGGATTGGTCCCGCGTTAATGATTTCTGTTGCATATAGTTTTTTGACTAATGTTCTTGATACAATGGGACAATTTAAGATTATTTCTGTATCTCCTAGAACCGCATATGATTATAAATTGGCAGCAATTGCAACTGCAATTGGAATAATTTTGTCTGCTATTGGAGTAAAGCTCTCCCAAGATAAGAGAGAATATTATTAAAATATTTGGAGGAAGTCATGACAATATTAAGTAAAACTGCGAAATTATACTTAAAGGGAAAGGATACATTTATCTCGGCTCTAGTGGAATATGCAGCTGTGATGCTTG
This sequence comes from Eubacterium xylanophilum ATCC 35991, assembly GCF_000518685.1. Taxonomy (GTDB): domain Bacteria; phylum Bacillota; class Clostridia; order Lachnospirales; family Lachnospiraceae; genus Eubacterium_F; species Eubacterium_F xylanophilum. Next base: position 24,291 of record NZ_JAEB01000025.1, read on the forward strand.
TTTTGATAATAAATGTTTACTCGATTTATAATGGAGAGGGTGGTAGTAATCAGCCATACTTTGTTCTAATATATACTTATTATTCTAATTTAATAATAATACTATTTAGCCTAATAAAGTCAGTATTATTTTTTAGAAAAGGAAAAAGATCAAATCTCGATGAAGTTTTAGGTAAAAGTGCATATAAAATTAATCTAGCGAAGTTTATAGTGCTATTCATCAACTTGATTATTTTGGCAATATCGATTGGAGTGACAGAGGGCTTGGCTATGAAAGCGCTCGGTGCAACGAATTCCATGTACGGATACTTGCTTATGAAAGTTCTTGTTGAGATAGTTTTGGTTGGACTTACCTTGATTTTTGTAGGATTTGCTTTATCACAAATCCCCAATGTATTCGCGTCCTATGGTTTGTGCTTGGTGATGATATATCTGGCAAGTAACGCCAGCAGAATAAGTGTTTTTGAGGCGAGACAGAAAATGGGATTCTTGCCATTTATGGAACTATTTTCGCTTATGACACCACAGAATGTTGAGGGTTATAGCCTGCTTTACGGCATGCAAGTTGAATCTACAAGAGTATATGGTATGCTATTTGTCATAGCGCTCTGTGCATTGACAATTATTATAGTAAAATATTTCGCAAATATAAAAAAACTAATGGTGTTTGCGCTTTCGATTGCATGTATTATGATTCTTTTTGCGTTGAAGGCAATTAATATAGGAAGTATGTATAGACCGCTCAGTGCTACATTGGCAGAATGCTATTGCAGTGATGAGGAGGATGCAAAGTTAGACCAAGATGAAGCGAGGACAAATAAGGGATTTAATGTTGAACCAACAGATTATAGGGTGACAGCTTATAATATGAAATTTCACATTGACAATGAGCTTACCGCTTCTGTGAATATGAGAATAGAGAATCGTGGTGTACCGGACGAATATGTTTTTGGCCTGTTTGGAGGCTATGAAATATCGAGTTTGACCGGAAGTGCAGGAGAAAAACTTGATTATACTAAGGAAGGAAATGTGATAAAAATACACAATTCCTCTGGAAAGAATATAGATGAGATAACCATAAAATACCATGGAAAGAGCTACAGGTGCTGGACCAATTCCAAGTCAGTTTTTCTACCGGGATATTTTTCTTATTATCCGAGACCAGTAGATTTGGAGAAAACCGAAGATTTTTCCTGTGGGGCCTATCTTGATTGCAACAAAGCAGACTATGACGTCATGATTGATGGCGTAAAAACCTATAGTAATCTCAGAGAAACCGGTGGTCACTTTGTTGGAAATAGTGCCAATGTGTTCTTCTTGGGTGGCGAATGCGAGAAGAGAAGCGTTGAAGGCCATGATTATATTGTTCCGACTTTGTTGGTTGACAAAAAGTACTCAGCTCTTAAAGCTTTCTCGGATGTTGATGAAATGAAAGCCAAGCAGAATGCTGATGATAAGCTGACAGAGAAGCTTCAAGCAAATCGCTCTAATAAGATGATTGTTGATAGAAGTTTATTTGTTGAAGATATTAAAAATGGAGATCCAAGGTTCAATGCATATGAATCGTATGACTATATAGTTTACTAATTATATTGAAAGAGCACAACCTATTACCCAAGGTTGTGCTCTTTGATATTTCTGTAATACCAGAACGGTAAATCTTTGTCTGTCTTATCATGAACCATCTCTATATCATATTTGGTCTGATACTTATAGGTATCTGAACCTGATATATGGGCCCCTTCCGAGTTGAGTAAGTATGTTATATACTCAATTGAGGATTGAAACTTAATCACAGATTCATTTGAGTTGTCTGTGTAACCTATAATCTCAGTTTGATGAACCTTGATATCTTTGAAAAGACGCTTTACTTTATCATTCTTATCCGTCGCCAGATTGTCCTTAAGCTGTTCGTTGATTCTGAACATTGTGGCATCGTTAATTTCCTTGATGCCCTCGCTCCAAGCGTGAAGAAATACTGAAATGATTGTTGAAGCATTACCTCTAGCTTCGTCGCATCCAAAATCCCCATAGTTATCCGTTATTTTTGGGAGTAATTCTGCAGTTCTGGCCAATACTTGCTTTGGTTTGCCCGACAGCTCTTTGCGCATAGAATCAGATATTTGGTAAAAATTATCTGTTCCGAAAACAGCCTTGCTTGATTGCTTTGTTCTCTTTGATATCCTTAAGTATGCATATATGATTGAACCGATTGAGGCCAATACGCATATCGCGATTATAATTGGACCTATACTAGCCATAGCGTCCTCCTTTGTGGTAAAATGTTTATGAATAAAGTATATCGTATTGGCGGAATATTTTCAAGGAGGTTTTGCATTGTGGATAGATTTGATGAAATGTATGATATGAATAGGGATGGGGAGTTAGATGAAAGAGAAGAGGTCTTTGCGGAATTTGAGAGATTGGACGAATTTGATAGACTTTATCGCGACAAGGAAAAGACGCTGGAGGAAGAACTGGATGACTTTCTTGATGATGATATGGACGATGATTTCTAACATGTCGACAGGTTGCAAAGAGTTTCTTCCTATATATAATATGTGGGACTGTGAAATGTGTTACAGAAGTATTAACGTAAATTAATACAATTGTCACGATAACGTTTTCGGAAAATTTATACTTTTTTTATAATTGTCTCAAAAACCAACTCTCGGAAGCGCGTATTTTCGGGGGTTATAACTAATTGGTTATGTCGATATAAGCAAAAACATATGGGAAATTGTTTATTTTCTATTGACTTGTCTGAATATCTTATGTATAATTCAAACTGTTTTGAGGGGCAGTGTTATCAAAACTGAAGAAAGTGTATGGAAGTGGAATATTTCCAAATAATTTACTTACCGAGAAAGGAAGAGAAGAAAATGTTTAGTAACATTGGAAAGAAGGCACAGTCAATCATTCTCATGGTTGCTATGCTTGCATCGGTTGTAGGAACAAACAGCTTTGTAACATCAGATGCAAACGCAGCAGAGAAAAGCGGGGAAAAATATCCTTATGATTATTCTATCGAAAATTTCCTATCAGATTATCAGTACGTGGCAAAATCAAATTTAACAGCTAACAGTCATACTGTTGGTAGTATCGCTGCAGGTGGAGATGTATCAATGTCCACTGGTGGTGAGGCAATGACGATGCCAATGTACATGGGAAACATCAAGAAAATTGTGGATATAAACGCTACAAAGTATGAAGGTGTTCCAAAAGATAGCATTAGTAATAAAATTTATTTTGATTCTGCAGAAGAGGGATCATATCCTTCATATCTCACAGATAGAATTACATTCCAGAAGAATCAGTATATCGATATGGATGCGGCATTCACTGCTATCGCTTCACAGTCAAGTGCTTTGGCTGGCGCGGCTAGTACACAGGCTGCATATATCTCTGGATATGATTGGTGTGGAAATCAATATATCAATGTGGATTTTTCGGAATCTAAGAATGTAAAGATTCCGGCAAATCTACTAAGCAAAACTAAAGTAAATATAATCAATATTGTCGGAGTGAAAGACGTAAAAGATTTCTCAGGTAATGAGTACTCAATCTCATTTACAGGAATTGATGACAATTCAGTATTTATGTCATACAATAATTCCACAAATTCTGCATATACATATAACGTTAATTTTGTGATGAATTATTGTTCGCTTGAAAATGTATTTATGAATAAGTTGGATGAGTGTTATGCCGGAGGCCAGTTCTGCAACGCAGGATTGAAACTCATCACAAACTTCCCGGATGCAAAGGACGAAATCAAAACTGAGTATCAGGCGGGTCATCTTGTTGCTCCAAAGGCATCAGTTGATGTATCCGGCGGTAGATTTGAGGGTGGCGTAATTGCAGCTGATATCACATCAGGTGCTGAGGGACACTTCTATCCATACTATCCGGTTGGAACTGATAGAAAGATAAATAGTCCGACAGCAAAGCCAACTGTAAAGCCAACAGTTGCACCAACAGCAAAGCCAACCGTAAAGCCAACAGTTGCACCAACTGCGAAGCCAACTGTAAAGCCAACAGTTGCACCAACTGTGGCTCCAACTGTAAAGCCAACGGTAGCTCCAACGGCTGCACCAAAGAAAATTGTTAAAGTTGATCTTAACAGCGACAACGTATATGTAGGTGAGACTCTTACAGCGGTTTCAGTTACAGATGCAGATGCAAAGAACGTTGTTATTAATGATAAGAACATGACACTTCAGTGGCAGGTATATGACAAGGCTGCAAAGAAGTGGAATAATATTGCAGGAGCAACAACAGCAAGCCTTGTAACAAAGGATGCTTATGAAGGAAAGACAGTTCGCATTGTAGTAAAAGGAATCAATGCATATACAGGAACAGCAACAGATGAAGCAGTTGTAAGATGTTTGACACCGGTACAGAAGGATGCAACACCTACAACAATTACAATCAAGTCTGAGCCTGGTTATGAATATGAATTGCTCGATAAGGACGGCAAGGTAGTTAAGCCATGGACACCAGCGACATCAGAGGCGTTGGAGTTTGACGGACTTACACCTGACACAGAGTATACAGCAGTTAAACGTGTAGTGGACGAGCCAAAGACAGAGAGTAAACCTGGAAAGGTTAGCACAGCTGCTGCCAAGGAAATCGTAGAGCTTCAACTTGATAGCGATAATGTATACGTAGGCGACAAGCTTACAGCAGTTGTTGTTAAGGACAATAACGGTGATGTTGTTGCCAAAACTCCTGAGAATGTAAAATTCCAGTGGCAGGTATTTGTAGAAGATTTCAAGACTTGGATCAATATAGAAGGTGAGACAGCGGAATATTTTACTCCTTCATCATTATTTGAGGCGAAAAATGTTCGCTGTGTGGTAACAGGAATCAACAACTACACGGGAACAGCAACAGATGATGCAATCGTTAGATGCTTGCAGCCAACACAGAAGGATGCAACACCTACTACAATCACAATTGATGCTGAGCCTGGATTTGAGTATGAGTTGATTGACAAGGACGGCAAAGTAGTTAAGCCATGGACACCTGCAACCGGAATGGAGCTTGTGTTTGATGGACTCACACCGGATACAGAATACAAGGCAGTTAAGCGCAAGGTAAATGTTCCGGAGACAGAGAGCAAACCAAGTGTTGTCAAGACAGCTAAAGCTAAGAAAGTAGTTGAACTTCAGCTTGACAGCGACAATGTATATGTAGGTGACAAGCTTACAGCAGTAGTTGTAAATGATGACAATGGTGATGTTGTACCTCAGACAGCGAAGAATGTAAAATTTGCTTGGCAGGTATACAATGACAATACAAAGAAGTGGGAAGACCTTGGAGTAAATGTAAATAATCTCACAACTACAGACAAACTTGAGGGAAAGACAGTTCGTTGTGTAGTGACAGGAATTAACGATTACACAGGAACAGCAACAGATGATGCGGTTGTAAGATGTGTGACTCCGGTTCAGAAGAGTGGAACACCAACAACAGTTACAATCGATGCTGAGCCAGGATTTGAATATGAGTTGCTTGACAAAGATGGCAAAGTAGTTAAGCCATGGACACCTGCAACAGCAGAGGCATTGACATTTGATGGTCTTACACCTGATACTGAGTACAAGACTGTTAAGCGCGTGCCTAATAAACCGGCTACAGAGAGTAAGCCTGGAACTGCTAAGACAGATAAAGCACCAGTGCCAACGGTAGCACCAACAGTAGCGCCAACAGCTGCACCAACAGTAGCGCCAACTGCAGCGCCAACAGCTGCACCAACAGTTAAGCCAACTGCAGCGCCAACAGCTGCACCAACAGCTAAGCCAACTGCAGCGCCTACACCAGCTCCTAAGAAGGAAGTTGTAGAGCTTCAGCTTGACAAAGAGAGCGCATATGTGGGCGATACATTTACAGCGATTGTTGTAAAGGATAACAACGGAGATAATGTAGTAATAAATGATACCAATGTAGAGTTCCAGTGGAAAGTTTACATTGATGAATACAAAGCATGGGTAGACCTTCCTGGTCAGACAGGTGTTAAGCTTGTAGCGACAGACAACTTGGAAGGCAAGACAGTTCGTTGCGTGGTAACAGGAATCAACAATTACACAGGAACAGCAACAGATGACGCTGTTGTTAAGTGTGTTACTCCTGTGCAGGAAGAAGCAACACCGGTAGCGGTTACAATTGATGCTGAGCCTGGATTTGAGTATCAGTTGCTCGATGAAGATGGAAATGTGGTTAAGCCATGGACACCAGCAACAGCAGAAGCATTGACATTCGACGGCCTTACACCGGATACAGAGTATCAGGTAGTTAAGCGCGTACCTAATAAGCCAGAGACAGAGAGTAAGCCTGGAACTGTTAAGACAGACAAGGCGCCGGAGCCAACAGTAGCTCCAACAGTAGCGCCAACAGCTGCGCCTACAGTTGCACCTACAGCAGCTCCTACAGCAGCGCCAACAGTTGCCCCAACAGCAGAGCCTACAGTTGCACCAACGGTAGCGCCAACAGCGGAGCCAACAAAAGCTCCTGAGGTTGTTAGAATTAGATTAGACCTTGATGATGTTTATATTGGATCTCCGGTAACAGTAAAGGTTGTCAATGATGGCGACGGAAATCCTATGGATATAAATGGAGATAATGTAGAGTATCAGTGGCAGGCGTACAACGATGCAACAGGTCAGTGGACAAACATCCCTGGTGCCACAGGAATAACATATGTTCCAACAGATGCTGTTGAAGCCAAGACAATTAGATGTCAGGTAAATGGTACTAATGGATATACGGGAACAGCAACAGACGATGTAATCGTTCATGCTCTTCCACCAATTGAATATTACTCAGAGCCAACAAGCATTACAATTCAGGGTGACTATGGATTCGAGTATGAGCTTCGCACTCCGGATGGAAAAGTTGTTGTGCCTTGGGTTAAGCCTGAGATTAAGGGTGGAATGCCTTCAGGTACTGTAACATTCGAGGGACTTGATCCTGAGACATCATATATCGCAGTTAAACGCGGTGAGGCAGCTCCTAAGACAGAGAGTAAGCCAACTGCTCTTGCGACAAAGAAGAATGAGACAGCAGCTCCAACAGCTGCACCAACGGTAGCTCCTACAGCAGCACCTACAGGTGATCCGGTTGTGGATGTACTTGCAACACCTGGTGCTAATAATGCTACAAGCAGTGACGTGGATCAGCTTGCAACTGCAACACCGTCTGCAGATGAGTCTGCAACCCCAGCAGTGGACGCCACATCAACTCCTTCACCAGAGGAGCAGGCCAAAGCTGATAAAGCCAACTTCAAGAAAGTTGAGCTCAATATCCCTACAATCGTTATGAAGAAGATCATGGGACATAAGATGAAGTTCAAGATCAAGCTTCTTAACAAGAAGGGTGCTAAGGTTAGATGTGCATCTTCAAACAAGAAGATTGCCACAATCAGCAAGAGTGGTCTTGTTAAGTCTAAGAAGAAGAATGGTAAATGCAAGCTCGTAATCAACATGGTTAAGGGCAAGTGGAAAATGCAGTACATTGTTAACCTTGTTGTAAGAAAGAGCTGCAAGAAGAACTACAGCCTTTACAAGTATAAGTCAAAGTATAAGCACACAAGTGTGGCACTTTATAAGTTGCTTCCAAAGGGCAAGGTTTATAGAATTAGATTTAAGCATGTCAACAAGACTGCTAAGAAGACGTTTATTTCGACGAAGAAGAAGTTTGCGACAGTAACAAAGAAGGGTAAGGTTGTACCACATAAAAATGGTCGTACAGACGTAACTGCTATCATCAAGCAGAACGGCGTAACTTACAAGTATTTCGTTGTTGTCAGAGTAACAGAAAAGGGCGTAGAGTCCAACACTTCTTATTTGAAAGTTATAAAATAATGTAATACCCTACGGGGGGCTGTCGCACTAAGACAGTCTAAAAACAGGAAGAGTCCAACCGACTCGAGACGCAATGCATGCGCATTGAAGTCTCTCTCTGGTTGGCCTCTTCCTGTTTTTTTTCGGAATCGCATAGCGCTGGTCTTACTCCCTGTGGTCGTAAGACATTAGCAGGAAAAATTCTTAAGCCAGGGAAGCATGATTCTTGGAAGTTGATTTTTCCGTACTTGTTTGGAGGTGATGGGTTTGCGTTCAGCATTTTGGGGTAAAAGTACGGCTAGATATCTTGATTATGCGAGTTTTTCCGTACTTACCGGCAATTGAGAATTTTGCGTTCAGAGTTTTTGGGGGGAAGTACGGCTAGATTTCCTGATTTCGTGTTTTTTTCCGTACTCGTCGTGGATTGAGAGGTTTGTGTTTGACGTATTTGGGGGAGAGTACGGCAAGATTTGAGAATTTTGAGAATTTTTCCGTAATATCTTAAAAGAGCTCGTGACAAGCTTCAGTGCTTGACCTGAGAGTACGGCAAAATTCTAGAATTTTGAATAAATTTCCGTAATATCTTAAAAGAGGTCGTGACAAGCGTTAGTGCATGACCTGAAAGTACGGCAAGATTCTTGGTTTCTCGAGATATTGCCGTACTGACCCCCATCCCCGCGAAAAACGATTTTCAAGAAATCATCCGTATGTGACGGGAATCGCATTCTGCTGGTCTTACTCCCTGCGGTCGTAAGACAATTTATCGGAATCGCATAGCGCTGATCTTACTCCCTGTGGTCGTAAGACATTAGCAGGATATGCAATTTAGAAGATATCTGACAAAAGGTGCTGCCAATGTTCTTGCAGAAAGTACTTTGCTAGCAATAGCTCGAAATATAAATAAGCTTAATAACAAAAAATATTAATAAAATCTCCATAGTTTAGACATAAAAATGTTCCTCTCGACTTGTCTTGTCAATCCCCCCGATTCTGTGGTATAATATTATTACTATAAACTTGCAAAGGAGTGTGAAGAAATATGAAAAAAAGGATTTTTTTATGTGTCATTATGATCGCTGCACTTCTTGTGAATATGATCGCATTTTCGCCAAAAGTCGGAGCTAAGAAACTCAAGCTCAGCAGATCCAAACTAACTCTCAAAGTCGGCAAAACTTATAAATTGAAGCTTGCTGGCAAGAAAAAAGTGACATGGGTGAGTAGCAATAACCGAGTAAAGGTTAGTAAAAAGGGCGTAGTTACAGCTAAGAAAGCTGGGAATGCCAAAGTTATTGCCATATATAAGGGAAGAGCATATACGTGCAAGGTAAAGGTTCTCGCAAGCGGTGGTGCCACCAGTGCCAAGTCCATGAGCGCGGCAAAAGCGGTACTGAACATTGTCAACGATGAGCGAAGCAAAGTTGGAGCCAAGACTCTGAAACTTGATTCCAAACTCTGCGAGCTGGCCATGAAACGTGCCAAAGAGCTGACCAATGTATTCTCCCACACTCGTCCAAATGGAAGAAGTTGCTTCACCATGTTGAAAGAAAACAAGGTGACCTATAGGATAGCCGCAGAGAATATTGCCGCCGGTCAACCGACGCCAAAACGTGTTATGGATGGATTTATGGCCTCTCCAGGTCACAAGAAAAATATTCTGCACAAGTCTTTCAGAAAAGTCGGAATTGCGTGTTATGAGTCCAATGGAGGTTATGGGTTCTATTGGGTGCAGATTTTTACAAATTAAGTATGAAGTATGGAAAAGCCGTTGCTGGCGAGATGAATTGTCGGCGATGGCTTTTTTTGGAAACGCATATTGCTGGTCTTACAAGCTTTGCTTGTAAGACAATTTTTGCGTAGAAAAATGTAAAATATTCCGAAAAAAATTTGACAAAATTGAAAAATCGTGATATTCTTATATAGCATGCGTAAATGTATGCAAAATCGACGTCGGAATATTTTTCCGCGTTAAAAAATTTTAAAAAGAAAGAGGTGAAAATTAATGCCAACTTTTAACCAATTAGTAAAGCAGGGTAGAAAATCGGTTGCCAAGAAGTCTAATTCTCCAGCCCTTCAGTACACCTACAACTCATTGAAGAAGAAGTCTAACGAGAATCCTTCTCCACAGAAGAGAGGAGTTTGTACTGTTGTTCGTACTGCTACACCTAAGAAGCCTAACTCAGCACTTCGTAAGATTGCCAGAGTTCGTCTTTCTAATGGTATCGAGGTAACAAGTTATATTCCAGGTGAGGGACATAACCTTCAGGAGCATAGCGTTGTTATGATTCGTGGAGGAAGAGTAAAAGACCTTCCAGGTACACGTTATCATATCATCCGTGGAACACTTGATACTGCTGGTGTTGCTGATAGAAAGCAGGCTCGCTCCAAGTATGGTGCGAAGAGACCAAAGGCAAGCAAGTAATTGATTGCTGAACTAATTTAAGAAAGTGCCGGATTAATTTTTGCTTAAGAGATATATGCAAGATTTAAGCTGGTGCGGACACACAAGTATGTGAGTACCTGTGAATTAATAATTTTATTAAGGAGGGAAGTAACGTGCCACGTAAAGGACATATTGCTAAGAGAGATGTACTGGCAGATCCAGTATATAAGAACAAAGTCGTTACAAAGCTTATCAACAACATCATGTTGGATGGTAAGAAAGGTACAGCCCAGAAGATAGTGTACGGTGCATTTGAGGAAGTTGCTGAGAAGACAGGAAAGGATGCACTTGAGGTATTTGAAGAAGCTATGAACAACGTTATGCCAGAACTTGAGGTTAAGGCAAGACGTATCGGTGGATCAACATACCAGGTACCTATGGAGGTAAGACCTGATCGTAGACAGGCTTTGGCACTTCGTTGGTTGACTCTTTATTCTCGCGCTAGAGCTGAGAAGACAATGAAAGAGAGACTTGCTAACGAGATTATGGATGCGGCTAACAATACAGGTGCATCTGTAAAGAAGAAAGAAGATATGCACAAGATGGCAGAGGCAAACAAGGCTTTCGCACACTATCGTTGGTAAGATGCGAAGGAGGCTGGCTCGCGGAATATTTTTCAGAGCTTGCAACCTTGATTGCATAGTCATTTGGACAGATTATATTATTTTTATTTAAGGAGGATACAGTTTTGGCTGGAAGAGAGTACCCACTTGAGCGTACCAGAAATATTGGTATTATGGCTCATATCGATGCTGGTAAGACAACGCTTACAGAGCGTATCTTATACTATACTGGTGTTAACTATAAAATTGGTGAGACTCATGATGGAGCTTCTACAATGGACTGGATGGAGCAGGAGCAGGAAAGAGGTATTACTATCACTTCTGCTGCTACAACATGTCACTGGACATTGGAAGATCATCATAAGGCAAAAGCTGGAGCTCAGGAGCACCGCATCAATATTATCGACACTCCAGGACACGTAGACTTCACTGTTGAGGTTGAGCGTTCACTCCGTGTACTTGACGGAGCTGTAGGTGTGTTTGATGCTAAGGCTGGTGTTGAGCCTCAGTCTGAGAATGTTTGGCGTCAGGCTGATACATACAATGTACCAAGAATGGCATTCATCAATAAGATGGATAAGATGGGAGCAGACTTCTTCATGTCTGTTCAGACAATTATTGACCGTTTGGGCAAAAATGCTATTCCTGTTCAGATTCCAATCGGTAAGGAAGATGACTTCATCGGACTTGTTGATTTGTTTGAGATGGAGGCATACTATTATAAAGATGACAAGGGCGAGGATATCGAGATTACAGAGATCCCTGCTGACTTGAAGGATTTGGCTGACGAGTGGCATGAAAACCTCATTGAGAAGATCTGTGAGTTGGATGACGACTTGATGATGCAGTATCTTGAAGGTGAGGAGCCAAGCGTTGACGATCTTAAGGCAGTACTTCGTAAAGGAACAATCGCATGTGAGGCTGTTCCTGTATACTGCGGATCTGCTTACAAGAATAAGGGTGTTCAGAAGTTGCTTGATGGTGTAATAGAGTACATGCCAGCACCAACTGACATTCCTGATATCACAGGTGTTGATGAGGATGGAAATGAAGTAACTCGTAAGTCTTCAGATGATGAGCCATTCTCAGCACTTGCATTTAAGATTATGGCTGACCCATTTGTAGGTAAGTTGGCATTCTTCCGTGTTTATTCCGGAACATTGAACTCAGGTTCATATGTGCTTAATGCTACAAAGGGCAAGAAAGAGCGTGTTGGACGTATCGTACAGATGCATGCTAACAAGCGTAATGAGATAGATAAGGTATATTCAGGAGATATCGCTGCTGCAGTAGGATTTAAGCTTACTACAACAGGTGATACAATCTGCGACGAGCAGCATCCTGTTATCCTTGAGTCAATGGAATTCCCTGAGCCAGTTATCGAGCTCGCTATCGAGCCTAAGACAAAGAATGACCAGGGTAAGATGGGAGAGGCTCTTGCAAAACTTGCAGAAGAGGATCCTACATTCCGTGCTCATACAGATACAGAGACTGGACAGACAATCATCGCCGGAATGGGCGAGCTCCACTTGGAAGTAATCGTAGATCGTTTGCTTCGTGAGTTCAACGTAGATGCTAACGTAGGTGCACCTCAGGTTGCTTACAAAGAGACATTTACTAAGGCTGTTGATATCGATAGCAAGTATGCTAAGCAGTCAGGTGGACGTGGTCAGTATGGTCACTGTAAAGTTAAATTCACACCAATGGATCCTAATGGTGAGGAGACATTCAAGTTTGAGTCAACAGTAGTTGGTGGAGCTATTCCTAAGGAATACATCCCAGCTGTTGGTGAAGGTATCGAGGAAGCAGCAGCTGCTGGTATCCTTGGTGGATATCCTGTACTTGGTGTACATGCTAACGTATGGGATGGTTCATACCATGAAGTAGACTCAAGTGAGATGGCATTCCACATTGCTGGTTCTATGGCATTCAAGGATGCTATGAAGCAGGGTGATCCAGTACTTCTTGAGCCTATCATGAAGGTTGAGGTAACAATGCCAGAAGAGTACATGGGTGACGTTATCGGAAGCTTGAACGCTAAGCGTGGACAGATCGAAGGAATGGATGATATCGGAGGCGGTAAGATTGTACGTGCTTACGTACCACTTGCTGAGATGTTCGGTTATTCTACAGAGCTTCGTTCATCTACTCAGGGACGTGGAAACTACTCTATGTTCTTCGAGAGATATGACAAGTGTCCTAAGAATGTTCAGGACAAAGTTCTTTCTGCAAAGAACGGAAACTAATTTGGTAATTCATTCTGCAAAGAATTGAAAATATCAGAACATTTTACTACTAAATGAGTAAAATGTAGTGACTTTTAGTATTTGGGATTGATTTTTTTGAAAAAATCTCATATAATAAAGTCATGTCGTTAATTCGTGAGATTCTCCTACGGGAGACCACGACAAATGGGCTTTCGTGGGGTACATGAAAGTTCAGTAATTAAGATTGAAGCAAAATTTCTAAAAATTATAAAAAATGTTAGGAGGACGTTTAGAAATGGCTAAGGAAAAATTCGAGAGAACCAAACCACATTGTAACATAGGAACTATCGGTCACGTAGACCATGGTAAAACAACACTTACAGCTGCTATCACAGCTACACTTGCTGCAAGAGTAGCTGGTAACGAGGCTGTAGACTTTGCAAATATCGACAAGGCTCCAGAAGAGCGTGAAAGAGGTATCACAATTTCAACAACTAACATTGAGTACGAGACAGCAAAGAGACACTACGCACACGTTGACTGTCCAGGACATGCTGACTACGTTAAGAACATGATCACTGGTGCTGCTCAGATGGACGGAGCTATCCTTGTTGTAGCTGCTACTGACGGTGTAATGGCTCAGACAAAAGAGCACATTCTTCTTTCTCGTCAGGTAGGTGTACCTTACATCATCGTATTCATGAACAAGTGTGACATGGTTGATGACGAAGAGCTTCTTGAGCTCGTAGAGATGGAGATTAATGAGATTCTTGAAGAGTATGGATTCTCAGATTGCCCAATTATCAAGGGATCAGCTCTTGGTGCTTTGGAAGATCCTAACGGCAAGTGGGGAGATGCAATCATGGAGCTTATGGATACTGTTGATGAGTATATCCCAGATCCAGAGCGTGATACAGATAAGCCATTCGTAATGCCTGTAGAGGACGTATTCTCAATCACAGGTCGTGGTACAGTTGCTACAGGACGTGTAGAGGCTGGTACACTTCACCTTAATGATGAGGTTGAAATCGTAGGTATCAAAGAGGAGACAATGAAGTCTGTTGTAACTGGTATCGAGATGTTCCACAAAGAGCTTGATGAGGCTCAGGCTGGAGACAACGCTGGAGTACTTCTCCGTGGTATCCAGAAGACAGAGATCGAGCGTGGACAGGTACTTGCTCAGCCAGGTACATTGACATGCCACACAAAGTTTACTGCTCAGGTATACGTATTGACTAAGGACGAGGGTGGACGTCATACTCCATTCTTCAACAACTATCGTCCACAGTTCTACTTCCGTACAACTGACGTAACTGGTGTTATCGAGCTTCCAGAAGGAACAGAGATGTGCATGCCTGGTGATAACGTAGAGATGACAATCGAGCTCATCCACCCAATCGCTATGAGTCAGGGTCTTACATTCGCTATCCGTGAGGGTGGACGTACAGTAGGATCAGGACGTGTAGCTTCTATCATCGAGTAATTTGCGCGAAAGCAACGAGAAGATTAGATAAGTATAAAATATCCCGGGGGAGAATTTATTCTCACCTCGGGATTTTTATGCTTATCTTTAAGCGGCGACTGCCGCGATGAAATAGCCACGAAGTGGCTATGAATAGCTTCTCGTTGTGCAAGCTTGCTTGTCTTCGGGAATTCTAGAGTATTGGTGGGAAGGTTGATATGTTAGTATAACCAATTGTATGAAATAAATAATTAGGAAATGAGGATTTAGTATGAAAAATAAAATAATAATATTTTTATTATTACTACTATCAGTTTTGTTGATGTGTTCATGCGGAAGTAAGGAGCAAAATGCTAGTAACGCTAATAGTAACCACTTTTCAGATCAAACAGACCATAAAAAAGAGGGGAATACCTTAAAAAAAATAGAAGGCAAAGATATGTTTAAAATCGAAGATGGGATACTTATTAAATATCTTGGCAATTATAAAAACGAGGCAGAGGTTGTCTTGCCTAAGGAGGTGAAGAAAATAGGGAAACATGCTTTTGCAATAAGTAAAAAAGAGAAGAAAAAAGAAAAAAAGACATTACATCTGACAATTGGTCAGAATGTAAAGTTAGAGGAATGTTCATTTGAAAAATGCGGACCTATGAAAATTGAGTTTGAAGAAGGAAGAGAAAAAATTGAGAAACGTAGTTTTATGTGGGGACCATATTCAGATTCTGAGGTTGAAGTTATAATTCCTAAATCAGTAAAAGTAATTGAAGAAAGAGCATTTTATAATGATATTGGGTACAGCGGAGTTATTCATGTGAAAATGGAAGAAGGGATTGAGAGAATTGAAGATGAGGCATTTGAAGGGATAAAGACTGATAAAATACCAGATTCAGTTCGATATATTGGGAAAAATGCATTTGGTGCGATGGAAAATGTTGAAAACATATTGCCTTCAAATTTGGAAACTTTGCAGGAATGTAGTTTTCAATGTTATGGTGGGAAAGTTGTAATTCCAGCATCGGTAAAATATATAGCGATTAATGCGATAGAGTGGTTAGATTGTTATAACGATATTCATGGATACAATGTTACAAAAGATAATCCGTATTATAAGAGTGACGAAAATGGTTGGCTTTATTCAAAGGATGGCAAGACATTATACTTTGCATATCGAGTTAATACAGGGAGTTTAGTGATACCAAAGGGCGTAAAGTATGTGTATAAAGAGGGTATTGACTTGGGAAATGAGGACGCACCTGAAGGAGAAGAGGCTAAGATACTTGCAGATAAGGATGTAGAGTTTCGATAATAAAGGCTTTATAATGGTGTAAATTAAGAAAATTAAGCTTCCTAAAAATGTAAGGACGGTAACAATGTCAGCATTTATAGGGACTAGTTTAAAGAAAATTTTGCTTCCGTCAAAAGTTCAGGTGATAAAGGTACCAAAATCCAAGAAAAAGAAATATACCAAAATGCTTCGAAAGAGTGGATTAAGTAAGAAAATAAAGATTAAGTCTTTATGTTGAAATTTTGGAGGTAGTCTATGAAAGTGAAAATAGTTATGCTTTTGTTATGTATAGTTCTTTCTGGTTGTAATCCAAATGAGTCTGCGAAGAATAAACTAGAAGAAAATACAAATAAAAAGTTTAAAGTGACTAGTGAGGAATCCAGTTCTTTTGAAATTCCAGATACAAGTAAAATAAATCAATCCTATGCATACACAGTTAGTAGAGATGCAAAAAATAATAAACAGTTCTCCTGTGATTTATTAGCACATTTAGATGATTTTTATTCCTTTCAAGCAAGCGTATATAAACTAAATTCATATTATATAAAAATGGGAAAGGAATGCGGGAATAATCAGGTAAAGTTTATTGAAGTAACTCCTAAAAGTCTATTGGGGAACAGAAAAGAATTAAAAAGATACCGAATAGGCAAGGTTAAGTGGGATTCTTCAAGTGCACAATGTGATGCTTTTTTTGGAAAGCCATTTAAGAGTAACGAGGGAGAAAGATGTTATAGATATAATGACTATGAAATTGTTTTGTCTTTTAAAAAGGATAAGGTTAACTTTATGGGTATATATCACAAAAACAAAGAAGAGGCATTGAAAGCATATCAGAAAAATAACTTTGTTATGCAAGGGTGCAGACTTGTAAAATATACCGGCAATTATAATGGTAAAAAAATAGATTTGCCAAAGGATATTGTTTCTATAGAAAAGAGTGCTTTTGAATTAAAAAAGAGCAAGGAACCAACTGCATATAACGAATATAACAAAAATCCAGATGGCTCAAAGGTTCAAAAGATTTCTATTTCTATTCCAAGTTATGTGCATATTGAGCCGAAGGCATTTTACAAAAGTGGACCAATTGATATTACATTGGAAGAGGGGAGAAAAGAGGTTGAACCTTATGCCTTTTGGGATGCCGCTTTAATCGATAGATATGGACATAGTGTAAGATTGCCAAAGTCGATTACGCGAATCAGGGAGTGCGCGTTCATGCAAAGTGTGGGAAGTGCAGGAAATGTTAGCCTTTATATGGGCGACAATATCAAAAGAATGGATGATTACGCACTTTACGGTGTTGTATTTGACAAGCTGCCTGAAAATTTAGAAAATATTGGGAATAATTGCATTCGAATTCGGTGTCAAAAAGAAAAGTTAATAATACCTCAAAGGGTAAGGAAATTAGGTTATAATCCAATAAGCTTAGGGTTTTCTAGTGAAGATGAAAAGTTAGGCATTATGGTGGATAAGAAAAATAAATGGTTTAAAAGTGACAAAGATGGCAATTTGAACAGTAAAGATGGTCATACTTTGTATTTTACTTATGAAACAGAAAAGAAATATATTCCAAAGTCGGTAAAGAATTTGATGTGTGAGCTATATTCGTAAGGTTGATAACTAATTCTAGACAGATCTTGAAAATAGTCCGCCATAAAAGTATAATTATAGTATATTATGATGTGCGAGGAGAGGTTTATGGAGAATCTAGATAGATTGAGAATGGGGATGGAGACTGCATATATTGATGGAACAGCAGTGTCTGACCCGTCTTATAGACATCAGTTTGTATTCAATGATTACAGGCAAGGAAAGAAGGTTTTCTCGGCTATTGAGGCCGAGCTTTTGGCATGCGATTATTTTCGGATTAGTGTGGCTTTTATCACGGATAGCGGTTTGGAGCCATTTCTTATGGTACTGAAAGAATTGGAGAAGCGTGGAATTCCGGGGGAGGTATTGACGACAAATTATCTGAATTTTAGTCAGCCTAAGGCGCTTGAAAAGTTAAATAATCTGCAAAATATAACTGTAAAAATGTATGATGTTGAGGCTTCGAAAAGGGGATTTCATACCAAGGGTTATATTTTTGGTAAAGATGAATCTTATCGAATAATTGTTGGAAGTGCCAATATGACGCAGAGCGCCATGATGGAGAATCATGAGTGGAATATGAAGATTGTTTCAACTGAGGAAGGCGAAGTTGCGCGGAATATTTTACAGGAATTTAGTGAGCTGTGGAATAGCGAGTATGCGTTGGATTATGATGAGTTTATAGAGGATTACAGGGAGAAGTACAAGATTTCCAAGGAGCAGCGCGATGTGGCTGAGAGGCAGAGGCGGATTGCGCAAAGTGGAAAGATTACATCTCTTGAAAAGTATAGATTGAAGCCCAATTCCATGCAGGCGGAGTTTATTTGCAAGCTGAGGGAATTGGTGGAGCGAGGGGAAGAACGGGCGCTGTTAATCTCGGCTACCGGAACCGGAAAGACCTATGCGTCGGCGTTTGCCATGAGAGAGTTGGGATTTAAGCGCGTTTTGTTTTTGGTGCACAGAGGGCAGTTGGCAAAGCAGGCTTTGGCGTCTTTTAGAAGAGTATTTGATGAAAAAAAGACCATGGGAATTGTGGGAGCAGGGTTTGAGGAGTATGATAGGGATTATGTGTTTGCTACTGTTCAGACGTTGAATCGAGATGAACACTTGTTGCAATACAAATCAGATTACTTTGATGCCATTTGTCTAGATGAAGCCCATCACGTCCCGGCTGCAACGTACCAGAAAATCATGCGTCATTTTAATCCGAAGCTATGGTTAGGAATGACGGCAACTCCGGATAAAAGAGATGACAATATTGAGGGGCGGAATGTATATGAAATATTCAATCATCAGATAGCATGCGAGATTCGTTTGCAACAGGCTATGGAAGAAAACCTTTTATGTCCTTTTCATTATTTTGGCATAACGGATTTATCTGTCGTGGGAGATGAGACGGACCGTGATTTTAATGTTTTGACAAGTGATGAGCGCGTGAGACATATTGTAGAGCAGGCATCTTACTATGGTTTTAGTGGCGAAAGGGTAAAGGGGCTGATTTTTTGTAGCTCAATAAGGGAGTCTGAGGTTCTTTCAGAAAAATTGAATCATACAATCAATCCAGAGACAGGAGAGTACTATAGGACTCTAGCTTTGAATGGAAGTGCATCAGAAGCGGAGAGAGCAGAAGCTTTTGAGCGGCTGGCAACAGAAGAACTTGATGGAGGAGAAGTAAAACCTCTTGATTATATCCTGTCTGTTGAAATCCTGAATGAAGGTGTTGATATTGTAGAAGTTAATCAGGTCATTATGCTTAGACCGACGCAATCGCCAATTGTATTTGTACAACAGCTGGGAAGGGGGTTGCGAAAGGCGCAAGGAAAAGATTATGTTGTTATCTTAGATTTTATCGGGAATTATAACAATAATTTTATGATTCCGATTGCTTTATCAGGGGATAAGACATATAACAAAGATAATATAAGGCGATTTGTTACAGAGGGAGGACGAGTAATTCCTGGGGCGTCCACGATTCATTTTGATGAAATTAGCAAGAAGAGGATTTTTGCCTCTGTGGATAATGCGAATTTCAGTGATATAAAGTTAATCAAAGATAATTATATGAATTTGAAGAATAAGCTGGGACGAATCCCTGCATTGGCGGATTTTGATAGGTATGGTGAGATGGATGTGCTTCGAATATTTGATAATGTACGGCTTGGCTCGTATTACAAATTTCTTGTAAAGTATGAAAAAGATTATAAGGTGCGTTTATCAGATGCTGAAGATAAGATTATAGAATTTGTCTCACGAAAACTGGCAGACGGGAAAAGGATACAAGAACTTTTGTTGTTTAAAAGATTGTTATCATATCGTCGTGTGAGCTCTAAAATCGGATTATTTAGTGGACTTGAAGAGGATTTGAAAAAATGTGACAAGACCCTAAGCGATATACAGAGAGAAAATATTGCGAATATTTTAACAAACAAGTTTCCGACAGGTTCTGGCAAGAAGACATATAAACAGTGTGTATTTATAGAAAAAGCAGAAGGGGATTATAGGCCTACAAAGTCTATTCTAGACATGCTATCCAATGATGAGTTTTATGAGATGTTAAAAGAACTTGTGGATTTTGGGATCAGCAGATATGAGAGAGATTATTATAAAAGTTATAAGAATACAGATTTGGTTTTGTATCAAAAGTACACTTATGAGGACGTATGTAGACTTTTGAACTGGGAGAATAATGTGGTGCCCTTAAATATTGGAGGCTACAGATATGACAAGAAGACCAAGACATTTCCTGTTTTTATAAATTATGAAAAGGCTGATGACATCAGTGACACGACAAAATATGAGGACTATTTTGTTAACAATAGGAGATTGATAGCTATATCAAAGTCCGGACGGAGCATGCAGTCCGAGGATGTAAGGAATTTCCTTGAGTCAAAAGAACGGGGAATTAGTGTGGAACTTTTTGTCAGAAAAAATAAGGACGATAAAGTGTCCAAGGAATTTTATTATCTCGGGAAAATGCGTCCGAGTGGTCGGGCGGAAGAATTCACAATGGCTAATACAGATAAAACCGCTGTTGAGATTGAATGGATTCTAGATGAACCGGTCCGAGATGATATATATGAATATATTGTTAGCATATAAGGAGATTGTAAATACTATGAAAATCTACACAGTAAACCAAATTACAGAGGCAGACTTTGGATGCGAAGAAACAGGTCGAACAGAGCCGACTGCCCTCTTGCAACTTGTATCAGGGGAAGAGGAGAAGTACTTAGAGGTTACCGAAAGCAAATTGGAGAGAGATGGCATAAGTGAAGGCAAGAAGGTGGTTTTCTCTTCTGATGGAGAAGTACTTAAATACGTCCGCGTAGTGGCAGCGGTGATACATTCACAGGTGGATGGCGAAGAGAAAGTTTTCGCAACAGCGCGAGGATATGGAGAATACCAGGGATGGTGGGAGTTTCCAGGAGGGAAAATTGAAGAGGGTGAGAGACCCGAAGAAGCGTTGGTGAGGGAAATCCGGGAGGAGTTGACTGCGAAGATTGAAGTTGGAGAGTTGATCCGAACTGTGGAGTATGACTATCCGTCTTTCCACCTATCTATGGACTGTTTCTTGGCTGAGGTTGTAGAGGGTGAGCTTGTGTTGAAGGAAGCCGAGGCCGCTAAATGGTTGGGGTTGGGAGAATTGGGCGAAGTGAATTGGTTGCCAGCGGATCTGGAGCTTATCGATGAAATAAGAAATATTGCGTTTTAGACTTTTTTTTTCTAGTCAAAATGCAAAGTTTATCTGAAAATGTTCGGTCTGAACTTGCTATTTGTACAGAGAAGATTGCCTATTCAAGGCATATTAGGGATTGTTTAATATTATAATATTGCAGATAAGAAGCTGCTTATTTTACAATAAAATGAGGACAAAAGTCCGTTCATTTTGCAATGTTTTGCCTTTAAAATAAAAAAAGTCTACAAAATGCTTGAAATCAGCTTGAAATGATGTTACAATGTGAATACATGATGAGCGTAAGGGGAGTTGTAGAGGGATTGACGGACAGAAAATGATGTTATCTAATTTTGACAAGGAGAGATGATGATGAGATTAAAGAGAACTGTAGGAGCTATGGTAGTAGCATGTTCAGTACTCGCTACAGCAGTATCACCGGCAGATACTTTTGCAGCAAAGGCGCCAAAGTTTGCCAAGAAGTCTGTTACTGTAAATGTAGGAAAGAAGGCTAAGGTAAGTCTTAAGAATGTATCAAAGAAGGCTAAAGTAAAGTGGGCAGTTAAGAGTAAGAAAGTTGCAAAGCTCGTTAAAAAGACTAAGAAGAAAGCCTTTGTTAAGGGAGTAAAGGCTGGAAAAACTCAAGTTACAGCGACTATAAAAGTTGGAAAGAAAAAGAAAGTCCTTAAGTGCAAAGTTGTTGTTAAGGGCAAATCAGAGAATAAAACAGAACAAACTCCAGTACCAGGAGTATCAGCTACACCTGCTTCTGCTGCAGCAACTGCAAGTGCAACTGCAAATGCAAGTACTTCAAGTGCAACACCAGCATCTTCAGCTGTTGCAACAGTAGCACCAACAACAGCTCCAACAGCTGTACCTACACCGGTTGCCACAGAGGCTCCAAAGCTTAAGTGGGTTTCTACTTGGGGAACTGCTGAAGAGAAGACAGATATCCAAGGTGGAACATCTAATCCGGGACTTGCATTTGAGGGATCTACTGTAAGACAGATTGTACGTGTTACAACAACAGGTGCGAAAGTTAGACTTAAGTTCTCTAACCAGTATGGAAAGAGTGATGTTGAGGTTAAGTCAGTGCACATTGCTAAGCAGGGAGAGGATGCTAGATCTCCTGAGACAGTTGCATCAACTGATACTAAGGTAACTGTTAATGGCAGCGAGTCATTTAGCATTCCGGCTGGTAAGACTATCACTACTGATCCGGTAGACTTCCAGATCAATGCATTGGAGAACATGGCTATCTCAATGTACTTTGGCAAGACACCTACATCCAATATCACAGGACACAGAGGTGCAAGAGCCACAACATATCAGATGGCAGGTAATGCAGTTTCAGATGCAGAGTTTAACTATGAAGAGGCTTCAACATCGTGGTATTTCTTGGCAGAGGTATCTATGGAATTAGACGCAGATGCCAGAGCAGTTGTATGTTTCGGTGACTCTATCACAGATGGTTATGGAACAGATGCCGGATACCTTGGCAAGAAGCCAGACAGCTACACTCGTTGGGGAGATTACTTCGCTAAGAGACTTCAGGCCAATGAAGCTACAAAGAACGTTGGAGTAATCAACGAGGGTATCGGAGCTAACTCAATTCTCGGTTCTTATCCTACAGATGCAGGTAAAGATAGATTCCTTCGTGATCTCGTAGAGCATGATGGTGTAGAGTATTGTATTCTTCACTTCGGTGTAAATGATATCACAGGAGCTAAGGATACTAATAAATACAATTCACTCATCGCTGAGTACAAGAAGATGATTCAGATTTGTCACGAGAATAACGTTAAGATTTACGTGGCACCAATCCTTCCATTTGGAACAAGTAAAGACTACTATACAGAGAAGGCTGAGGAACTCCGTGTAATGATTAATACATGGTTGACTTCAGATGAAGCCGGAGCAGATGGAATTATTGATTTTGCAAGTGCAGTTGTTGATCCGGCAAATCCAATCAACATTCGTAAGGAGTATACTCACGATGACGGACTTCATCCATATGATGGATATAGCGCAATGGCAGATGCTATTGATTTGAAGTTGTTCGAGAGATAAGGTAAAAATAGGAAAAATTCATATAAGTATATTCGATGCTCATGTTGACTTTGGTCAGCATGAGCATTGATTTTTTGAGATAAAATATTCCGTTACTCAGTTTGACAAGCGCCGGAATATAGTTTAAAATTTAATTACTCACGAATTCGTCAAAACGGCGAAAGAAAGGACAAATTATGAAATTAATATCTTGGAATGTCAACGGACTTAGAGCATGCGTTGGCAAAAATTTTATGGAATTTTTTGAGGAGATTGATGCAGACATTTTCTGCGTTCAGGAAACCAAGTTACAGGAGGGGCAGATTGATCTTGAGCTGCCTGGATATAAGCAGTATTGGAACTATGCTGAGAAAAAGGGATATTCGGGAACTGCGGTATTTACAAAGAAGGAGCCTATGAATGTTACATATGGTCTTGGAATCGAGGAACATGACAAAGAGGGAAGAGTGATTACACTTGAGTTTGATGATTTCTACTTTGTTACAGTTTATACTCCTAACTCACAGAATGAATTAAAGAGACTTGACTATAGAATGACATGGGAAGATGCATTTCGAGAGTATCTTGTCGACTTGGCCGGCAAGAAAGGAGTTGTTGTTACCGGAGATATGAACGTAGCTCACAAGGAGATTGACCTGAAAAATCCCAAGGCGAATCACAAAAATGCGGGATTCACAGATGAGGAACGAGGAAAATTTTCCGAACTCTTGGATAGCGGTTTTATAGATACTTTCAGATATTTCTATCCTGATATGGAGCAGATATACAGCTGGTGGTCATATAGATTTAATTCCAGGAGTAGAAATGCGGGATGGCGCATTGATTATTTCCTTGTTTCTGAAGATATGAAGGACAGGATGGTAGATGCCAAGATTCATACGGATGTTTTAGGATCGGACCATTGTCCTGTGGAACTTGAAATCAAGTAAAGGAGAAGTATATGATTAATGAAAACTGGAATTCCATGTATGATGATTTGGTGGAAAAGGCGATTAATATGAGAAAATTTGCCTATGCACCGTATTCGAAGTTTACTGTGGGAGCGGCTCTTATGGCATGGGATGGGACGGTATTTACGGGATGCAATATCGAGAATGCAGCCTATTCTGTGTGTAATTGTGCGGAGAGAACGGCGCTTTTTAAGGGTGTGAGCGAGGGTTACAAGGATTATCGCCTGATAGTGATAGCGGGGGCAAAGGCTGACGTATACGGAAGCGATTTGTGCACCCCATGTGGCACGTGCAGGCAGGCATTGAGGGAGTTTTGCAATCCGGAGGAGTTTAAGGTGATATGTGTAAAAACAGATGATGATGAAAACGTGGAGGATTTTAGGATATATACCCTAGATGAGCTTTTGGTGGACAGTTTTGGACCTGAAAACTTGCACTAAAATTTCAGAATATTTCACAAAAAATAATCAAAAATAGTAGGAATTTTGTGAAAAATGTGGTAAAATATCCTTATACGGTTTTCGCAATATCGTAGAATATTAGTAGTTCTGAAAGAATGTTTTTGAGTCACATATATTGTCGCAGTATGAGAAAGGATGAATTTGCTATGGAGAATAACATTTTACAAAGTCTAGAAAATGAAGAAACTAAGAGGAATAACTTTCTGGCATTATCGAGCCATCTGGCATTGGACATCGTGATTTCGGCAGCTTACTTTGCCGAGTTTATCAAGGGAGATAGAGCACTGGGGTATGCCCTTTTGACGGTAGCTTTGGGACTTATATTCCCGATTATCGAGATGATTATTTACCAGAGAAACAAATCCAGTAAGAGTCTTAAGCATGTTATAGGTATTGGTTTCGGAATATTTTACATGTTTACTTCTTTTACGACGGTTAATAAACTGGCATTTACATTTGTGTTGCCGATGCTTATTGCGTTGGTAGTATATGGTGATTACAAGTATTGCCTCAGACTTAGTATAGGAACTGTAGTCATAAATATTGCGCAGATTGTCATTCTTTTCGCTAGGGGTGTTTATACAAGCGCGGATACTGCAACTATCGAGATTCAGATCCTCTTGATCATTGTGATTGGATTCTTCGAAGCCATGGGAACGAGAAGTGTGCAGAAAAATAATCAGGACAAGTTAAATATTATGATGGAGCAGAATTCCAGTACATCTAGCGCTCTGGCTCAGATGAAATTAGTGTCAGAAGAGATAGGAACAGTTGTGGCAAAGGTGACAGAGGATGTCAAGGAACTTAAGCAGTCCGTTGAGATTACCAAGGATGCCATGAAGGAAGTAGATATAGGAAGTGCGGATACTGCAGAGACTATACAGAATCAGCTTGAGATGACAGAGCAGATTCGAATTACAGTAGAAGAAGTTGAAGAGAGAACAGATGAGATTGTCAACAGCCTTAGCGAGGCAAATGAATCGGTTAAGCAGGGTGGAAAGAATATAGCAGAGTTGGTGGAAAAGGTTGACGAATCGGTTCATCTTGGAAATGATGTTAAGGCTCGTCTTGAAGAGCTATGTGAAAGCATGGAGAAGATGCATTCGGTTATTGAGATTATCAATGGAATTACTTCCCAGACAAGTCTTCTTGCTCTTAATGCGAGTATTGAGGCTGCAAGAGCAGGGGAAGCAGGAAGAGGTTTCGCGGTTGTTGCTTCTGAGATTTCAAAGATGGCAGGAGAGACAGAGGCTGCTACCAATGAAATTAAGCAGATGCTCCAGGATTTTGCGGATACTATCAATGGTGTAGTTGACGTTACGGGTGGAATTATAGAGAAGATTGAAAGCCAGCATCAGGCAACAGAGAACACTGAGCAGGTATTCAAAGATATATCAGTAGCTACCAATGGAATTCTTGAGGTTGCCAGCACTCTTCAGAGATGTGTGGATGAATTGTCCAAGAATAATCATGAAATTGCAGATAGCGTATCTACAGTATCAGCGATTTCGGAGGAGGTTACAAGCCACGCTAGCAATACACTTGACATTAGTGAAAAGAATATTATTGCAGTAGATTCTGTTGCAGATGCTACAGTTCAGTTGAATGAACTCGCTGAGAAGTTGAAATCTAATTAATTAAACATAGTTTGTAAGAAGAGGAAACGGCATATTGCTATTATGAAAAAGGATTTGATTATATGCAAACGGCGATGTATTATAATGTAGCCGCAGTCATATTATGTGTTTTGATGATATTTAGCATGTTCTTGCGCGGCCTTGTTAGGGGGTTATCGAGTAAGCTATATATAATCTTTACCGCGTTTCTGATTATATCGGGGCTATTGGATATGGCTGCCAATATATATGGACCAATAATAAGTGGAAGTGCTCATAATGCGACTTATCAGGAGTTGCTTGGAAGCATTTCCCTTTTGGTGCGTAATTTTACACCGTTGTTATTCTTACTATATGTTTTTGCAGGACTTGATATATGGCATAAGATAAAGGAAAGTTTTTATGTAAAAGTGGGGCTGTACGGACCATATGCGGTTGTTGCATTACTGATTTTGACGAACCATTTTACAGGATTTATATTTACACTTGACAGCAAAGGAAACATGCTTCATGGACGGTACGAGGGAATAATCTACATAGTTGTTTTATATTACGTGGTTGCAACTTCAATTATGGTATTCATTCACAGAAAGGCTATCGATTTTAGGAAGGCTATTGTTCTCGAACTATTTTTCCCGGTGAACATACTGGCAGTTTTTATTCAGTATAATTATCCCAATATGAGAATTGAATTATTTGTTGCGTCGGTTATGATGGTTTTGGTTGCGCTGAGTGTGCTTCGACCTGAGGAGCGAATTGGCCACGACATCAAGCTTTTCAGCGGTGCGGCGTTTGTGGAGGACGTGAGAAAGTGCGTCCATACCAAGAAGTCCGTGAGCATTATGTTGGGAAATGTGATAAATATCAATAATATTCTCTCTGTGGTGGGACAGGAAGCATTTACAGAGTTTTCGAATTTGCTGGGAAAAACTACGCTTAAGTTGGGAAAGAGCTTGAAAATCAGCATGAAGGAGTACTATCTTGAGCGCGGAACATTTGCCATTATGGTCGATCATGGGGAAAAGGAGAAGTTGGTGGAGTATTCGGAGCGATTCCTGGCCCTTATGACTGATTCGATTGAAGAGAAAAAGACTGGGTTGGAGATAGAAGTTCGCTCAGTAATTGTGGATTTTCCGGAGGATATTAGCAATCCGGATGAGTTGATAACGTTCACTAAGAGATTTCAGGATATCATCCCCAATGAGCCGGGAATTGTGCTGATATCTAATCACATTGGATCAAAGGATTTCACGATCAAGTCAAATATTGATTCTATAATATCCAGAGCGATAAAGAATAATTATCTCAGCATGTATTATCAGCCGATATACTCGATTTCGGAAGATAGATTTTTGTCCAGTGAGGCATTGATAAGAATGATGGATCCCGAGTATGGATTTATCTCTCCCGCGTTTTTTATCGAGGCGGCTGAGAAGAGTGGGGCGATTCATGTTATCGGAAACTTTGTGCTTGAGGCGGTTGCAAAATTTATACATGACAGCCGAATCACGGACATGGGCGTGGATTATGTGGAGATTAATCTATCGGCGGTGCAGTGCGTGGAGCCGCTTTTGATAAAGAAGGTCAATAGCATTATAGACAAGTATCAGCTGGATCATTCATCAGTGAATCTGGAGATTACGGAGACGGCCATGGACAGCAATCACAAGATGGCCTATTCCAATATTGTTGGTTTGCATAATTCCGGATACTCTTTTGCTCTTGATGACTACGGAACGGGGTACGCAAGTATCAAGAAAATAGTCGCATTCCCATTTGACATAGTAAAGATAGACAAGAGCTTGGCGGATATGATAAATGAGGAGAATATGTATAAGGTCATTGCAAGTACCGTCAATACTTTGAAAAAATTAGACAAAAAGATTTTGGTGGAGGGCGTTGAGGACGAGGAAACCTTCAAGGTGTTCAAGGAACTTGGATGTGATTATATCCAGGGGTATTACTTTTCGAGACCCCTCCCGGAGGCGGAGTATCTAAAGTTTATCAAGGAGCATCAAGCGGGATATTTTAGATTATGAGGAGGTGAGACAGATGGGAGGCTACGTACTTGAGTTTAATATATGCGCAATACTTCTAGTTAGTATTATATTGATTTCTAACATTACCAGAGGCCTGTATAAGGGGCGTTCAAACCATCTGTTCATCGTTCTTTTGATATTGTCACTTTTTGCGGCTGTATCTGGTTTTTTGGCGGCTTATGGAACGGAAAACTATGCAAAAACTGAGACCAATAGGACTCTGATATACATATATAATTATATCTACTTCTTTTCCCATGACAATATAATAATTGTCTATTATTTGTATGCATTTTCCAGTATTGGAATCTGGAAACAGACCAAGAAAACTAGGATTTCCAGGACATGTTTTATGTTGGGAATGACCTTGATGAATCTGCTGATTTTCAGCAATATAATCTTTGGACAAACCTTCACGATTGATGCTGACTTGATATATCACAGAGGACCATTGTTGTACTTGACATATGTGATGACAATTTTCAGTTTTATCTGCGGAATTTATATATTGTCAAGGTTTAAGGGTGTGGTCAGCAAAACCAAGTATATCATGCTCCAATCTATGATACCGATTAATCTGATAGGAGTGGGGATTCAGCTGATATGGCCTAAGATGCTGATAGAACTCTTCTTCCTAAGTGCACAGATTGCAGTATTTGTAATGGTTGTTCAGTATCATGATGAGACCTACGATGTTGTTACCAAGGCAAAAACTTATGGGGAGGAAATTGACAAGCTAAAGCACATGAAAGAGCTTGGAATCGAAAATACTACCGTATTTGTCAAGGTCAGCAATATTAACAGTATAAGCATGTATCTTGGAAGAGATGGATTCAACAAATACCTGTTTGAGACAGCGGAATACATACGAATGATGCAGCGAAGCTATTGTGTAAAGGGCGAGCTTTACTATCTCAATTCAGAGACTTTTGCCTTTATATCAAGCGAAAAAGACGGCGAGAGAATGGAGCATTTTGCTGATAGTATCTATGGTCATCTGAGAGTTGGCGGAGGCGAGAGCGAATTGGATATGATGGCTGAGGTATGTGTATGCATTGTTTCATGTCCCCGTGACATTAGTTCCTATGATGATTATATCAACTTTGCAGCAACTTTTGACCAGTTTGTGGCAACTAATCTCGGAGTGGTTCGCTATAAAGACTTCCTTGATAATAAGCGATTTGTCCTAAATAATAATCTGGAGCATATAATAAAAAATTGTATAAAGAATAATAAGATAGAAGTTTACTACCAACCTGTTTATTCTATCAAAGATGGTGTGTTTGATTCGGCAGAGGCACTGGTTAGAATCAAGGACGATGATATCGGCATAATTGCTCCGGATACTTTTCTGGGAATTGCGGAAAAGAAGGGCGACATCCATGCCATAGGGGATTTTGTTCTCGAAAATGTCTGTAGATTCTTAGCGGGCAGTGATATTAAGAAGTATGGGTTGAAAAATATTCACATCAATTTATCTGCGCCACAATGTGTCGAAACAAATATGGTAGAAAAGATAATTGGGACAATTCAGCGCTACGGAATCAGCACAGATGAATTGTGCTTTGAGCTCAACGAATCAGCAGCTGATTTTGCTCCGGATATCGTGGATAATAACATCTCAAGGCTTCACGAGAAGGGAATCCACTTTGCACTCGATAATTATGGAATAGGTTATTCAAACACCAAGAGAGTAATTGACTTGCCTTTTGATATCGTAAAACTTGACAAAGACTTCGTTTCCGATTATGATGATGAAGGAAACAATATAATAATAAGCGATACTATTAAGATGTTGAGGTCAATTGGAGCAGAAGTAGTAGTGAGCGGCATTGAGAATAAGAAAATTGCGGACTATTTTATAGGGGAAGATAGGATAGATAGAGAAAATATTCGGTCGGCTCAGGGATTTTACCTATGCAAACCGCTTTCTGAGGCGGATTTCATCAATTTTTTGAAGGCCCACAACGAGGTAAGGTATTGCTAAATATGAATTCATAAAAGAGAGGTTATTGAGATGAGCGAATGTACACACGATTGTAGTAGCTGTAGCCAAAATTGCGGAAGCAGAGAGCCACAGTCATTGATAAAGAAACCACATAAGAATAGTAGTATAGAAAATGTAATAGGTGTAGTCAGCGGCAAGGGAGGCGTTGGAAAGTCTCTTGTAACTGATTTGCTTTCCCTAACTCTTCACAGAAGAGGAAATAAAGTTGGAATTCTTGACGCCGATATCACAGGCCCTTCGATTCCAAAGGCATTTGGTTTGACGGGGAGAGCTGAGGGAAATCAGGATGGTATTTTCCCGGTAAAGACGAAGGGCGGAATAGATGTTATGTCAATCAACTTGTTGTTGGAGAATTCCACGGATCCGGTGCTCTGGAGAGGTCCGATAATTGCCGGTATGGTAACCCAGTTTTGGACTGAAGTCGACTGGGGAGAGAAGGATTTTCTCGTGATTGATATGCCACCCGGAACGGGAGATGTTCCACTTACAGTTTATCAGTCAATTCCAATGACTGGGATTGTCATTGTGGCAACTCCACAGGATCTTGTCTCAGATATCGTCGAGAAGGCTGTAAAAATGGCCGAGATGATGGATGTTCCAATCATAGGAATCATTGAAAATATGAGCTATGTGAAGTGCCCTGATTGCGGAAAAGAGATAAATATTTTCGGCAAAAGCCACGTTGACGATATTGCAATTCAATATCACATCCCTGTATTGGCGCGAATTCCGATTGACCCAGCTGTGACAGCTGCAGTGGACGCGGGAGAATTCGAAACATTGCAGGTGGACTATGTTGATTCAGCAGCGGATATTATAGAAAAATTGTCCGGTAAATAATCTCCTGGCAAGACGAGAGGAGAGATGAGATATGGACAACGCTACATGCTACATATTTGGGGCTGGAGAATTTGAACCATGCCCGATAGAGTTGACTAGCAGAGACCTAGTTATTGCAGCCGACGGTGGCTATGACTACTTAGTGGAAATGGGCCTTCGCGCAGACATAGTTTTGGGGGACTTCGATTCCATCACTTCCTTCGATGTATGGGACGACACCAATTGCGAGAAACTCACTTATCCACCTGAAAAGGACGACACCGACATGCTCTTGGCTATCAAACTCGGAATAAGCAGAGGCTATGAGAACTTTGCCATTTACGGTGGACTTGGGGGAAGAATGGATCACAGCATCTCTAACATCCAGGCCCTGACATATATTGCAAGACAGGGAGTCAAGGGAGTGCTCTACCATCACAACCATGCCATGACAGTTATTAACAATTCAAGCTACATAATTCCCAAGGAAACCAAGGGCTACGTCAGCATCTTTTCCTTGAGCGATGTCAGTGAAAATGTTACGATTAAAGGACTCAAGTACGATATTTACGGCGAAAATATCACCAATGATTTTCCCATCGGAACCAGCAACGAGGCCATCGGAAAGAAGGGATTTATCAGCGTTGGCAATGGAACCCTACTGATAATGTGGCAGATTGACTCAGAGGAGTAGCAATGCTTTGAACGTAAAAGTTATAAAGCCACCTGAGGGCTTTATAAAATATAAGCAAAAACTATTTAATTTAAGGAGGTACACATAATGAATTACGAGATTAAAGGAGCACCTATGCCAGTGGTAGAGGTGAAACTTGAGGCGGGAGAAACTCTTCAATGCGAAGGCGGCGCTATGAGTTGGATGTCAGACAATCTCAAGATGGAGACACAGGGAGGCGGCATCGGAAAAATGTTCTCACGCGCCCTATCAGGCGAGTCTTTGTTTCTCAACAAGTACACTGCTGAGGGAAAAGAAGGAATGATTGCATTCGCATCCTCCTTCCCGGGAGATATTATTGCAATTGAACTTCAGGCCGGCGAGTCAATCGTATGCCAAAAATCAGCATACTTGGCCAGCTCAGAAAGCGTTGAACTCAGCATCTTCTTCCAGAAAAAGCTAGGCGCCGGCTTCTTCGGCGGTGAGGGATTCATCATGCAGAAGCTCGTTGGCCCCGGAATCGTGTTCCTAGAGATTGATGGCTCAACTGTTACTAAGGAATTGGCAGCAGGCGAGAAAATCATCCTTGACACCGGCCATCTCGCCATGATGGATGAAACTTGCTCAGTAAACATAGTTACAGTCAAAGGTATCAAGAATAAAATGCTCGGTGGAGAGGGCTTCTTCAACACAGAAGTTACAGGCCCTGGAAAGGTAACTCTCCAGACTCTTCCGGCACCACAGTTGGCTGGGGTTATTGGAAAGTATATTCCTACGGCATCTAATTGATGACGCATATCGACAAAAAAGGGGCTGTCGCACTAAGATAGTCTAAAAACAGGAAGAGTCCAACCGACTCGAGACTAGGTGCATGCGCATTGAAGTCTCTCTCTGGTTGGCCTCTTCCTGTTTTGTGTTTGCGCGCCATGGGCGCGCTCTAACGGGTGCAAGTCCCGAACACGCCCAGATAGTGGGAAGTGTATAGCTGAACAGCAAGGGTGTCCATCGTGAGGTGGAATCTGAAGGAAGCTGCAAGCAAATCTCTGGTCCGACGGACAGAAATCACATATAAGGCTAGGCTACGAGAGATAAGTTGGCATAAAACAACGAAGTCTAATAACTATCACATTTGTAGTAGCAGAGTAAATGTGGCGGATATATGGAGAGAAAGAGCGTGCACCTTAAGCGTGGAGGTCTCACAGAGGTTCCATTAGCCTAGTAACAAC
>NZ_JAEB01000026.1 GCF_000518685.1 Eubacterium xylanophilum ATCC 35991
TCGCTGATGAAGGGTGATAAGGTTGTCGAGATTAACAAAGAACTCTCCTATTTTCTTCTGCTCACTATAATCTGGACAATCCACCATGAGTGAAGTAACTATAGTTCCCGAAAGATTTCCCTGACCTCCTTGAAGGAAAGTACCAATGATATTTTCCTTACTTTTTTTAAGCCATTGCATAATAAATGGGGCATCAAAATTCTTGTGAGGTCTAATATCCAAAATCGCCTGATTTATAGCTCCATCAAGCCTTGCAAGCCCAACTTCACCACTTGTAGCTCCGTACAACGCATATAGAATATCCCCTTTTCTGACCATCTTTGCAGAAGAGTTTTTCAACCCTTCGTCAGTTAAATACAACTCCGTTGTATCACTATTAACTTCTGCTGATCTGATAAATGGAATACTACCTCCATAGTACTCTGCTTTTCCTGCTGTAGGTGTTCCACCAGAGTAGGAATCTGCTATATCTCCCAACTTACGCTGTTCCCAAGAATTATGCACTCTTAATACAAAAGTGGCAAAATTTCAGCCATCAAAAGCTCAACAAACTCAGTCGTCATAACCTGATAAAACTTAAACTTAGGCAACGGATTATCTGTTGATTCTTTGTATGCAGCATAATCTGCCTTTTCTTTAAGTTTATTCTTATTTGCCATTTCACCATCTTTAAAGTTGTAGGCTTCATATTTCACATCCTCAAAATCTACGAACCACTTATCTGCAAATCGCTTGATTTCTTTATCAATTGCTGTATATCGCATTTGGTTTATCGTTACCGAAATATCCTGACCACAAAATTTAGCCTTATCCTGTTCAATTTCATCCAATACCTGCATTAAAATACTACTTAAAGCTGCATTGTCCTCGGCAAATTCTTTAACAATTTCCTTTAACTTCAAAAGTTTATGCTCAAATTCAATTTCATCATAATCATTGTCCTTCTGATCAAGAAAATCCACAAAACCTTGAAGCAACTCTACAATATACTCAAAATCAATTTTGAATTTGCTAAATGCTACTAAATCATAGTCATCCAAAAGTGGATCATCATCTTCGTCGTGATCCTTTTCTTTTTTCAGCAATTCCATTACATTCTTATAAACAGCTGCATAATCCTCATACATCTCTTGATTAAAACCATGTTCTTCTACTACTTTAGGTTCATAAGCTGAAAAACACTTTAAGTGAGCATAATAATGATCCAAATCTCTAAACAATCTAACAAAAGTCTTCATTTCCTTTTTTGATAGATTAAGTATATCCTTAGGATTTTCAGCAAAAGTCCTTATTGTTTTGAGAGCAATAACAAAACGATCTAACACTGTATCCCAGTCTTCAGCTACTGCTTTGCCCAATCCACCTCTTGAATACAATACTAGTGCATCATTAATCTTCTCCTTGTATTCTTTAGGCGACCTAAATGTAACTATTTGACCATACTCTTTGTTCTGATCAAATAATCTATTAGTTCTTGAAAACGCTTGTATAAGACCTTGTGGGCTCATTGGTGGTCTA
The DNA here is from genome assembly GCF_000518685.1 of Eubacterium xylanophilum ATCC 35991. GTDB lineage: Bacteria > Bacillota > Clostridia > Lachnospirales > Lachnospiraceae > Eubacterium_F > Eubacterium_F xylanophilum. The sequence continues at coordinate 1,519 of NZ_JAEB01000026.1, forward strand.
TCAATAAACAATGTCGACAAACATGGTGCATCAAATCCTGTTAACAAACGATCTACAACAATTACAAGATCAATCTGTTGTTCTCGATCTTTATAACGTTTTTCCTTTCTAGCCAATCTATCATTCAAATTACCGTTATAAGCACTCAAACCATCCAAGGCATACTTTGTACCAAATACACTATTATAATATGCCAAATAGCGTTTCATGGCCTCCTGATTTGATATTGATGACTCTTCATTCTCAGATACTGAAAATGTAATTGCGACCTTAGGAAAATCAGGCAATACTTTCTTTACATCCTCATTTATCTTTAACTCATCATCGCCTTCCTTTATTTTCTTTAGAAGCTCATAGTATTTTTTGGCAACATCAATAGATTCTACTGTAAGCATAGCTTCGTATGTTTGCCCTCTACCATTTTGCATACCAAGTTTCGTTAGAGAATGATTCAAAATAACATCCAAAACATTTCTCATATGTAATTCACTTGCATAGTATTTATCTTCATCTTCTGGTTTTATATCTTTAGGACCAAGATTTTCAACATTAAATCCCAAAACTGCCCCATCATGAATTGCTTCTTTTATAGTATAACTATGAAGACATGGACCATACAATTCTTCTGTTGTCTGTGCCAAATCTCCTTTTTGCTCATATTTGTTCTGATCAAATATTGGAGTGCCGGTAAAACCAAACCAAATTGATTGATTAAAAAATGCTTCTATCTCTCTTTTGGTTGATGGTGTTACTGCTCTATGACATTCATCAACTACAAAAGCAACCTTTAATGCTCTAATTTTATTATATTCTCTAGTTCCTTCTTGTAAGCGACGATTAATCATAACTTGCATTTTTTGTCTTGTTGTAACTATCATTTGTCTGTTATCATCACTTAATTTTTTTATGAGAGTACCTACGTTATCTGTATCATCAACATCAATGGTATCATTATCTGCATATGATTGAAATGCTCCCTTAGTTTGAAGATCCAAATCTTTTCGGTCAATCAAAAAGACTGTTTTCTCAATCGAAGGAATATCCATAAGAAGATTCCTTGTTGCCTTATACGATGTCATAGTTTTACCTGATCCAGTAGTATGCCATATATAGCCAGATTTGCCACTTTTAGAAGCTCTTCTCATTGCTTCAATTGCATGAATCTGATACGGTCTAAGAATCAACAATTTTTTCTTATCATTATCAAGTACAGTATACTTAGTAACCATTTCATGAGCTTCAGGAATTCTAAGTACCGAAGCTGCAAATTCTATATAATCTGCAACAGGATAATTCTCTTCATCAATCCATCCAGTTAAAAACTTTTTATTTAACTCTGTATCACGTGCTGCGCTAAAATACTTAGTATCTACAGCATTACTTACTACAAACATTTGAACATTTGAGAAGATACCATGAAACTTTCCTTCAGCTATATACTTTTTAATCTGTCTATACCCTTCCATATAGGAATGTTCTTTGTTCTTCAACTCAATATGGATCATTGGTATTCCATTAATCAATAGAGTAACATCAAATCTTCTATCTTTGCCATTAACATCATCTTCACTCTTAAATGCCTGATACTGATTAATCACCTCATACACACTTGTTCCACCTGCAATATGCTCATTATTCATTACAACAAGGTGAAGAGTTTCATTACCTCTTTGAACATGTACATATACCTTTCCATTCTCTCCAACTAACCATTTACCTGCATCATAGAAAGAACTATGTGACAAATCATTCTTAACTTTTGCAAACTCAGACTCACTAAGCGGAATATCATTAAGCTTAGCTTTATTGTTTTGTTCAAGAATATACTTGAAATTCTTCCAAAGGTCTTCTTCATTCCTAATATCCGGTCTGTATGTCCACTGTGATTCTTCACCACATAGCTGATCTATCAATCTTTTTTCAATAACTGATTCTAACTCCGCCATTTTATTCATCCTTTCTTTGGAAACATGTTTTGCAACATATACTTCTTCAATTCTTTAAGTTTATCGCACTTACCCTGATGAAGGGTGATAAGGTTGTCGAGCTCGGATAAATATAATCCGATTTTTCGCTGCTCCTCAAGAGAAGGAACAGCAACTTCAATTTTCAAAAAGTCAGATTCATGGATTTTCCATTGGCCATATACAACCCCCTGTCTCCATTTAACCATGGCATTGATAAAATCTTTTCTTACAAACCTTCTGCCAATAAAATCTGAATCTGCAATTCCAGTTGGCTTAAAAATGCTGTAAACTGGCGAAATGCTTGCATTTCCATAGTTATTCAAACCAATGGAACCAGTCTCCAAATTGTTGGAACTATAGATAAAATCTCCCAGCTCGGTTTTTTTGTAATTCTTATTTTCGGCATCTTTCACAAGTGCACCACGATCATACCTTTCCCCTTTTGGCGCAACACCTTCATTTGCAATAAATGCCATGAGCGGATAATCTTCACTTTCTGGAGCTTGCTCATTTCGTTCTTCAAGCAAATCAGAAACCTTACGCTGTTCCCAATCGTCAGTAAATCCTTCAAATCTAATTTCTGGATTTTTTTCTCCTTTTTTCGGAAACATTTTTTGGAGCATATATTTTTTTAACTCTTTCGTTTCATCACACTTACGCTGATGAAGGGTGATAAGGTTGTCGAGGCTCCTAAAATAGTCACCTATTTTCTTTTGTTCTTCATATTTAGGGCAGCTTACAGGAATTCCTCTGCATACTTCTTGATTTAATTTTGGCATAGCCATTCCTGAGTTATACTGCTTATAATCTTTTCTTTCTAAAGAATTGCAAATGAAATTATTCTCATTACCATCTTTGCATTTTAATACATGAGCATGGTTGTTAACCCAGTATTTTCCTGATGCCAAGAAACATACAGGATAATTTCTATCAGTTATATTTGCTCCATCTTCACTTAGAAGAATCAGTTCCTCATCAAAAATATACCCATCTACATAATCAACAATTCCAGACGCTCCATAATATGGATATGGTCCTGAAACTCTTTTTGCTCCTTCAAGAGGTTTTCTCAAAGTGTCCAGAAATTCTACTACATCTTCTAACTTACGCTGTTCCCAATCGTCAGTGAACCCCTTAAATCTTATATTAGGTGTTTTCATAAATCTTACACCTCCTTCAACATAGATAATAATTCATCCACAGCCTCTCTCGTTTCTGAATTATTAAATGTCAATTCACCAAGCATGGAAATCAACTTACTGTTACCCTCTTTTATTTGCTTGTTAGTATTCTTAATATTTGATGTCAATGCCTTTAAATCTATTTCTTCTTCCTCTTCACTAGTATCTACATATCTTGGTATATTTAAGTTAAAATCATTTGATTCTATATCATCATACGAAGCTAAATATGCCTGTTTTTCAACAGTTTCTCTGTTATTGTAAAGTTCAAGCACTTTATCAATATGCTCATCTTTCATAACATTCTGCTTCTTTTCTTTTTCAAAAAGATTGGAAGCGTCAATGAAAAGTACATCTCTTCCTTCTCTATGCTTCTTCAATACGACAATACACGTTGGGATTGAAGTATTATAAAACATATTTGATGGGAGACCGATAACAGCATATATAGAACCATTTTTCAACAAAGTTTCTCTTATAGTCCCTTCAGCTGCACCTCTAAACAATACTCCATGTGGAAGTACAATCGCCATAGTACCAGTTTGTTTTAGATGATAAAATCCATGTAATAAAAATGCATAATCCGCTTTTGATTTTGGAGCTAACTTTCCTCCATAATCCATAAATCTTTCATCTTGTTTAAATCCTTCTGCTGCAGACCATTTTGCTGAATATGGTGGATTCATTGTTACTACATCAAACTCTGTTTCTTCATCCGTTGGCCAGTCAGCATCAAGTGTATCTGCATTTCTCAAATGTTGATTTTCTGGTAATACCCTATGCAAAAACATGTTCATTCTTGCTAAATTATATGTTGATGGCATAAGTTCCTGACCATAATACTTGATATAATCTGGTTCTTTAGAATAATTTCTACAACTAAGCATAAGAGAACCTGATCCCATACATGGATCATATACCTGTAAACCTTTTTTGCTCTCCTGTCCCATCATAGCAATTCTACACAAAATCTGTGCTGGACCATGAGGAGTATAGAATTCTCCTGCTTTTTTACCAGTCTCAGAAGCAAATTGACCTATCAGATACTCATATGAGTCACCTAATACATCTCCTTCTGTATGTATCAAATCTGCCCCATCTAACGTCTTTATCAACTCAGATATAGTTGCACTTTGCTTTTGATCTCCTGTACCTAATCTTGTTGAATATAGATCTACATCTGCAAATAACCCCTCAAACAACTCGTCAGATTCCTGAATTCTGTTAAAAGCAGCTTGTAGCTTTTCTCTATTGAACGAGTTCATATTCGCATCTCTTAACATACTTACATATGTCATTTCTGGTTCAAGAACATAATGCATCGAATCCTTCATCTCTAGAAGAAGTTCTTTTGCATCGTCTGTTTTCATGATTTCCTCATATGCCTTTTGAGCTTCATCTAAAGAATCCGGCATTCCATCATTTAACAAATCATATACTCTTGCTAAATATGAATCTGATAAATATTTATAGAAAACAAGTCCTAATAAATAAGTCTTATATTCATTGGCATCCATTTTTCCTCTTAAAACATCTGCCCCATTCCACAATACCTGTAATAAATCTTTTTCTCCGTTCATTAGTTTAATCCTCCTCAATTTTGGTTATCATTGCCATAAACAACTTTTTTTGATTATCTGCTTGAATAAGCATTCTATCGTGCTGCATTATAGTTTCCTTGTAAATCTCGCCAATAACTCTTTGTTTCTCAAAATCTACTAGGTCGATTTCAAGTTCTCCTATAATCTTAACATTTAGTTTTTTTACACTAAGTGTTGAACCTTGATGATATTTGCTTATCTGTTGTTCAATTCCCTTATCCTCATTGAACTTAAAACACAAATACCAAGGATCTATAACTTTTCCATCAAATTCACATTTAAGAAAATTTGAAGTTAGACACTTTGAGGTATTTACACTAGATAAAGGTGATGCCTTCGACTTCATAAGATTTATAACACATGAATTTTCCTCAAATTCTGTGTTCCTACAATGTAAATCACTTTCAAAATCTTCTGGACTATAGATATCTTGATTATCTACTGTTATCCTAGTAGGATTCTTACCCAAAGTAAACTGTATCAACTTATCTAATCTAGTCTTTCTCATCAAAACCTCCTTTCTTGTAATTTAACTAAATTACTTATTATCAGTTTAACACTGCTCTAACTCATTGTCAAATAATTTTTTCGTAATTTAATTAAATTACATAGATGTTCAAGAAAACGATTGGGAACAGCGTAAGTTGGGAGACATGCTTGATAGATACGAGGATCCAGTCGAAACACCGCATGACGGATATGAAAGAATCGGTATACGAAGTCATGCAAAAGGAGTCTTCCATAGTTATGTTGAACCTGGCAAGGAATTAGATACTGCAAAGATGCATAGAGTGGCCTCGGACAAGTTTATTCTGAATATCACTTTTGCATGGGAACATGCAGTTGCAATTACTGAGGAAGAGGACGCTGGAACCCTTGTATCACATAGGTTTCCGCAGTTTTCGTTTCATAAAGAATTGAAGTCTCACTTCTTCAAGTTTTTAATGCTGGATCGAAAATTCAGAGAGTATCTTGAGTTATGTTCTCCTGGTGGTGCAGGTCGTAATAGAGTACTAAATATCAACGATATGTTGAAATATAAAATTAATGTCCCGAGTGTAGAAGAACAGACGAAAATCGGAGAGTATTTTGATAACCTCGACAACCTTATCACCCTTCATCAGAGTAAGCATATTCCCTCCACATAATAACAATTTACTCAAAACCTACTTTTCTGCTTCTGGACAATTTGTCCAAAAGCAGGCTTTATATCATTTTCCCATTGGTCCATTGGACCAATCAACTTTCATCATCTTAACTCAGGAACACTCACTCCCAATTCATCCTTTCCTCTTCTATACAATTTGTCCAAAAGTTGATTTTTATCATTTTTTCCATTGGTCCATTGGACCAATCACATCATTATTTCACAATATTTTCATAGATATCAGGGTCTTAGCATTCCTATCCTATGGTATTATTAGGGAAAAGGAGGTTGGACAAAATGAAGGACAAATTAAAACTTATTACTGAATCTACACTTATAGTTGGTATAGATGTTGCAAAACATATTCATTGGGCGCAAGTGACAGATTTTAGAGGAAATGTTTTGTGTAAACCCATTAAAATTGAGAATAGTTTTGAGGGGTTACAGCATTTTTTACTTTCAATAAAAGAAATATTTATGGATTTAAGGTGTAATAAAATTCTGATTGGGTTTGAACCATCGGGACATTACTGGAAAAATCTCGCTTATTTCTTAGAAAATGAAGAGGAAATTATGCTTTTAGGTGTAAATCCTTTTCATGTAAAACAAATTAAAGAATTGGATGATAACACTCAGACAAAAAGCGACAAGAAGGACGCTCTCGTTATAGCACGACTGATTAGAGATGGGAGATTTTTTGAAATATATATGCCTGAAGAAAAATATGCTGAATTAAGAGTTTTAAGAAGATATAGAGAACAAGCATCTATAGCAAAAAAAAGGTTGATTTGTAATATCAAAGTTTTACTAGACGAGTACTTCCCTGAATACGAAAAAGTTGGATATGAAATTACAGCCAGTAGTACAAAAATCATTTTAAGAACCACCCCATTTCCAAGTGATTTGAATAGTAGGAATGCTGAAGAAGTTTATAGTGCATGGAAATCGTTTAGCGGAAAAAACACGAGAATTAGTCGTTCTAAAGCTAGCCAGTTGAAAATGGTTGCAACTAATAGCATTGGAATAACTGTTGGAATAGAAGCTGCAAGGATTGGTTTAAATGGAATGTTAGATCAAATGGACATTATTGATGCTAGTATAGATAAATATGATGCTGAAATGGAAAGAATAATGAGTGAATTAAATATTAGCGCTTATTTAACTAGTGTACCTGGTGTTGGTAACGTTACAGCGGCAGCTTTTATTGCTGAAACAGGAGATTTGTCACGATTCGAGGATTGGAAACAAGTAAGAAAAATGGCCGGTTTAAATCTTGTTGAACAAAGTTCAGGAATGCATAAAGGAAAGACAAATATTAGTAAAAGAGGCAGACCGGGTTTACGAAGAATTATTTACATCATTGGAGACAAAGGAATGCTAGTTAGTCCTGAAATGATGATGTACTATCAATATTTGCGGCATAGACCGACCAATCAGCTTAAACATCAACAAGCAGTTTTGGCAGTAGGCTTAAAATTGATGAGGGTGATGTTTCATATTGCAAAAACACATGAATTATATTCTCCTGAAAAAGTTTTAGGAGAAATAAGACTAAACCAAATAGAAAGTATTAGTGCCTAAAAAACCTTGTGGTTTTAGGATATACAAACAGAGAAAGTGAGGAAGGCATTAGGACACCCATTAAGGTATAACCTCGAGTTTTAGTGATAGCGCCTCACTTTACTCCCTGTAGATCGAATGAAGGAATGTATGGACACAATCATGTGATCCTGGTGGACATGATAGGGTTAATTACGGGAGCATCTCTTATATTATAAATTAGGGAAGCAATATGTACTTCCTTATTTAAGGTCGCCCAAAAAATAGAATTAAAGTGATTAAATAAGGGGAAGATAGATAAAAATATTTAAAATCACAAATAAATGATAGTTTGATTTATATAAAACTTTAGTAAATATAAAAAAAGGGTGGATAGGGTTCTTCCCTAACAAGATAATTGGACCATTTTGGTACAATCTGCATTTTGTATATACATAATGCGTATCTTGCCATGAGAAAATCATGATTTTCCATATTTACAGCCTCATTGGTCCAATGGACCAACGGCAAACATATCCAAAATGGCAACTTCGTGATAAAAAGAATTCTCCTTAGATATATCTTCACGTCAGCGTGGCACGCTGGCGTTATAAAACATTAAGGAAAAAATTTTTATATATACTCTGCATCAACATCTGTATCTCTATCTGTATCTGTATCTGTATCTGCATCTGTATCAGTATCTGGATCTACCATCTGAAATCTTCATTCATTCCCACCTTATCCAGATACTTCTTTCTAGCTGCTTCTTTAGTTTCAGAATCAGATGAAGTTTTAAACTCTGTATACAATCTCCTCTTTTCAAGACTGTCTAATTTTTCATTGATTTGTTTCTTTATAGTATTTTCATACTCATACATTTCAAGCATGAAGAACTTACATAGATTCAAGAAAAATTCTTCTGAAATCATGATATTTTTCTTTTTACTCATTCTCTAAATCACCTCTCTTTACAAAAAATGACGATATATGACGATTATGACGGTAATTTTTCCCCCCCTATATCATCATTTTATCGTCATATAGGGGGTATATAAATATCGTCATTACCGTCATTGTAGTCATAGCCTTACTTTCAGCTATGTTTTCTAAAAAAGATAATCGTCATTATCGTCATAACATAGTTTGAACTCTTTTCTGTCTGGAGTTCTTTGCATACTTTCATAGTGTATATGATAGTCCTTTAGTAAGTTGTAGCGTCTTACATTAAGACGCCTTACCAAAGTATTTGGGACTATCATATCGGATAATCCTGGAACTGCTTCTATAAGCTCTGTAGCTGTACCATGCCATTCAGGATTATCACGATTCACAAAACCTGCTATAGCTTCTAAAACTTCATCTGGCTTTCCCTTAAAAAGTTCCTTTTCAGACTTAACTTTCTTCCAGATGCAGTTTTCTTCATCTCTTTCAACTGTGATTTCCTGATCTGCTTGGTCACGTCCACAGATTGAGATGGTTGCCGTTCCTTCGATTCTTTTGTTCTTAGCCATTACAAAACAACCATCAGAAGCACCTGCTAGTCCATTAGTTCCAGATATCTTATCAAAGTTATCTGTGGACTCCATCTTTCTAGTATGATGAACTATCAAGATGCATAGATCATGTACATCTGTGAACTTCTTAAAGCTATCAATGATTTCATAGTCACTACTGTAGCTATAATTATCATCTCCACTTTCTCTAACCTTTTGAAGCGTATCAACGATTATAAGACAAGTATCAGGATGAGCCTTAACAAATGACTCCATCTCATCCATCAATCCATCCTTAACAGAACCAGCGCTGATATTTAAGTGAAGGTCATCGCTCGGCTCATCTGCATACATCATCCCTAATCGTTGCTGTAATCTAGCATAATTATCCTCTAAGGCGAGGTAGAGAACAGTTCCCTTCCTCACCTTATGATTCCATAGCTTTATGCCTTTAGAAACATGATATCCTAGTTGTAACATAAAGAACGATTTTCCAATCTTTGGCGCACCAGCATATATGTAAGTACCACAATAAAGGAAATCCTCTATTACCGGCAACCTCGGGACATATGCTTCATCATAAAGCTCTGTCATTGTCTTTGTTTCAAGTATTCTCTCTTTTTCTTCTATCAAAATTGCTCCTCCTTTTTCTTATCTTTGAAAACACTACTCAGAAGTTCCAAGATATACTGGAGAGAAGCCAGATCTACATCGTCAAGCTTATCTTTTTTATCTTCAGATAGCAGTATATCCTTTATTCTCTCCATCTCGTCTCTGATTTCTTCATAAGTTTTTATATTCCCTCTCACCAAGATCCTCTGATATAAGCAACTTTCTATAAAGAATTTTGCTTTGGGCAAACCAGATAAAGCAATCCTCTTATTAATCAACTCCTTTTCAGTAGCTGATACTCGAAAATTAAAATATAAAGCTCTTTTTCGATTCTTATCATACTTTTTCTTTCTTTCCCTTTCATCCTGAGTATCTCTTCTATAAATCAAGTCCATTTACTCGTTCTCCTTTCTCTGTTGCAATTCTCTCCTCCAAAATTCTATCCATACCATCTGCGATTCGTCTCTGAGCTGATGGATATAGGTGAGAGTATGTTTCAGTAACAGCTATACTTTCGTGCCCAAGTCTCTCGGCAATCTGAGCCGGTGTATAATTCATCTCAACCATAAGGGCTACAGAACTATGTCTCAAATCATGTATTCTAATCTTCTTTACTCCAGAATTATTTGTTCCTCTTTCCATCTCATGATGAAGATAACTCTTAGTAAAGTTGAATATTCTATTCTCAGGCTTCACCTTATAAAGCATCGAGAAATAATCTTCCATCTCTCTACAGAGAAAATCCGGAAGTTCAATTACCCTGTTACTCTTCATTGTTTTTGGTGTCTGAATGATTTCTTTTGATTTTACATATTGTAAATTCTTATTAATATAGAGTTTTCTATTCTCTAGATCAAAGTCTCCTCTTGTAAGAGCTAAAAGTTCTCCGCATCTAATACCTGTCCAATACAGCACTTCAAATGCATAGAAACTTTCTGGTTTATCTTTGATTACATTTGAGAATTGACGATATTCATCCAATGTCCAAAACTGCATTTCACCAGCTTTTGCCCTACCCATCTTTTTTATCTTGCGACAAGGATCCTTTGGTAGTTCATAATAATTACATGCATGATTAAATATTGCATTCAGCTGATTTTGTATAGTTCTCAGATAGGTCGTCGAATACCCTCTATCATTTTTATCACGCTTGAGTAACAATTCATTTTGCCAACATAAAATCTCTCTATTCGTAATTTCAGATAAACTCAAATTCTGAAAATACGGTCTAATATGAGTTTCTATAATAGTTTTCTTAGTTTCTAGCGTTGTTGGTTTGATATGTGGCTTTATATCATCTAAATATATATCAATAAAAGAGCCAAAACTCATATTTATATCTTTAGACTTTTTAGCAATGAATTCCATCTCGAATTCTTTTGCCTCTCTTTTAGAATTAAATCCCCTTTTATCGAATACCTTCTTATTGCCTTGCCAATCTACATATCTAACCTGAACACGCCATTTACCTTGATAACCATTCCAGTTATCCTTAAACACTGACATTTTTCCATCTCTCCTTTCCAACTACTGTTATACATGTCACATACCTAGACTTCTTTAAGAACTGTTTCCATAAAGTATTGTCTATTGATCTTTCCAGATACTATTAATGCTTTAGGATTTTCCTTTTTTAGCTGATTAGATAGTTCTCTTATAATCACATAAGCTTTTGACTTAGAACAACCTATAAGTGCAGCTACAGTATCAGCTCCCAAAAATAATGGTTCTATCTCTTTATTCATACAATCACCCCTTTTCTATACGAATTTAGTAAATGTTAAATTCAATAATATGAATAAATTTACTCTTTGCGTGTACTCTATGCGTATATTATATTTACTAAATGAGTATTTGTCAAGTGGTTTATTTACTTTTTTCGTAAATTTTTCTTGATTTGCGTTTACGAATCGAGTATAATGAGTTTATCATGTAATATAAGAAAGGTGATTACCATGGGATACGGAATAAAACTTAAGGAATTAATAGAAGAAAAAAACCTGTCCGTTAGACAGGTTGCAAATGAAAGTGGAATAGCTCCAACAACGTTATATTCAATTATTTCAAGGGATACAAACATCCGATATGACTATGCTCTTAGAATAGCTAATATCCTAGATGTGCCTGTTAGTGAGCTTTGCAATGATATTCCACCTTCACAAAAGGATGAAGTGGAGCCAGGTCTCTTATCAAACTTTGGTGGGCTCACCACCAATCTAAACAAAAAGACTTACTTCCAGAACAGAACATTGCCAATTGCTAGCAATTATGAATACGAAGAATTTCCTATGCTTGATCGATTGATAGCTGAATTCTACATCCTAAATGATAAAGCTAGAGAAGAAGTGCTTCAATTTATAAGATTTAAGCACTCAACAGACATAGATAAAGTAAGAGAAGCAAAATTAAAAAGACTCAAAAAATAAAAAATCTGCTGACATTTTGCTGACATTAAAAACGGGAAGCCCCTATTTTCAAGGCTTCCCGATGTTTTTTTCCTATTCAAACTCGATTGTCCCAGGCGGCTTGGATGTCAAATCATACATTACTCTATTAACACCCTTTACCTCATTGATAATTCTATTCATAACAGTCTGTAGCACTTCCCAAGGAATCTGGGCGCTCTCGGCAGTCATGAAATCGATAGTCTGCACAGCTCTAAGCGCAACGGCATAATCATATGTTCTCTCATCTCCCATAACACCGACAGAACGCATGTTAGTCAGGGCTGCAAAGTACTGATCCGGTTTCCATGGGGCAGCTTCTCCGTCATGTTCCTCTGCATACTTATCAAGTGCTTTTCCCACTTCTTCGCGATAAATATAATCTGCATCTTGAACGAGTCTGACTTTCTCTGCATTTACCTCGCCGATAATCCTAATTCCTAAGCCTGGGCCAGGGAATGGTTGGCGGAATACAAGGTACTCAGGAAGTCCGAGTTCAAGACCAACTTTCCTTACTTCATCTTTGAAGAGATCGCGAAGTGGTTCTATGATTTCCTTAAAATCAACATAATCAGGAAGACCACCTACATTGTGATGTGATTTAATTACAGCAGATTCTCCACCGAGTCCACTTTCAACAACATCCGGATAAATGGTTCCCTGTACTAGGAAATCAACCTTACCGATTTTCTTAGCCTCTTCTTCAAATACTCGGATGAATTCCTCACCGATTATCTTACGTTTCTTTTCAGGCTCATCCACACCTGCAAGTTTTTCATAATATCTATCTGCCGCATTCACACGAACGAAGTTCAGATCATAGTCACCTGAAGGCCCGAAAATCTGCTCAACCTCATCACCTTCATTCTTTCTCAAAAGTCCGTGATCCACAAACACACATGTGAGCTGTTTGCCAACTGCCTTCGCAAGCAATACTGCAGCCACCGAAGAGTCTACGCCGCCAGATAGTGCAAGAAGCACCTTACCATCGCCTACCTTCTCACGAATTTCCTTGATTTTACTCTCTGCAAAGGAATCCATGCGCCAATCGCCTGCACATCCACAAATCTTATAAACAAAGTTCGATAAAATCTGCTTTCCGCGAACTGTATGGAGAACTTCTGGGTGAAACTGAATTGCATACAATTTTCTTGTCTCATCTTGCGCAGCTGCAACAGGACAATCTGCAGTATGGGCAATCTCCTCAAATCCATCTGCCATCTTGGATATATAATCAAAGTGGCTCATCCATACAGTTGTCTCATCCTCAACTCCGTCAAAAAGCTCAACACCGTTGTTGACAAAAGTTGCTGTCTTTCCATATTCTCTGACAGGGGCTTTCTCCACTTTTCCGCCGAGAGTATGCATCATCAACTGAGCTCCGTAGCAAAGTCCGAGAACGGGTATACCCAGTTCGAACAACTCCTTGCTATAGCTTGGCGCTCCCTCTTCATAACAACTGTTAGGACCTCCTGTTAGAATAATTCCCTTGGGATTCAATTCCTTAATCTTTTCAATATCAATTTTATATGAGTAAATCTCGCAATATACGTTATTTTCGCGAACACGTCTCGCAACCAACTGGTTATACTGTCCGCCAAAATCAATTACAATTACTAGCTCGTTTTGCATTATTTCCTCCTTATCATTTAACACATCCGACTATTTCTGATATATTAGACAAATGTTCCGATGTTGCATAGTCGGCCAAACCATCTATTATCTCAGATGTCGCATATGGATTATAAAAGTTTGCTGTTCCAACTGCAACCATTGATGCTCCTGCCATCATAAACTCCAAAGCATCATTTGTATCCTGTATGCCTCCCATGCCGAGAATAGGTATACTTACTGCCTGAGCCACTTGGTATACCATCCTAACTGCAACAGGTTTTACGCAAGGGCCTGACATGCCACCGGTTTTATTTGCAACTGCAAATGTCTTTCTTGCCACATCAATTTTCATGCCCGTAAGTGTATTAATAAGTGACACGGCGTCCGCTCCACCAGCCTCAACAGCTCTAGCCATCTCAGCGATGTCAGTGACATTCGGACTGAGCTTCATCACGACAGGTTGTTTGGCAATTTTCTTTATCTCACCGGTTACAGACTCTGCGAGCTTTGGATCCTGACCAAAGGCAATTCCACCCGCTTTTACATTAGGGCATGAAATATTAATCTCAAGCATATCCACGTCTTCATCTCCGAGACGTTCCACAACCTCAAGGTAATCCTCTACTGAGCGTCCGCAGACATTTACGATAACTCTTGCACCACTTTCTTTGAGAAAGCTCAAATCTCTTTCTATAAAAGTGTCTATGCCTGGATTCTGCAATCCAATCGCATTGATCATTCCACTATGAGTTTCTGCAATTCTAGGAGTGGCATTGCCCTCCCACGGAACATTTGCGACTCCCTTTGTAGTTACTGCACCAAGCTTGGCAAGATCTACAAATTCACTGTACTCCATACCCGAGCCAAATGTTCCCGAAGCCGTAGTCACCGGATTGTCAAATTCCACTCCGGCAAAGCTAGTCTTCAATAATTTCATACCATCATTAGCTGATTTGTTATCCATATATATCTCCATTTCGTATAAATGCGCATTTACTATGGTTCTACGTCTGTAGACAAAAATACCGGCCCATCTTTACATATTCTCTTATTTTTTACTTTTGAATGACCATCTACTTCTGTAGAATTGCATACACACGCTAAGCAAGCTCCAATTCCGCAGGCCATCTTTTCTTCCATCGAAATATATGTCTTGATATCATTTTCCAAGCCAAATGCCTTGATTCCACGTAACATTGGAGTCGGACCACAGCTGTAGACTCTGTCCCCTGTCAGAACATTTTCCTTCATAGCATCTACTACCGTTCCGTGTGTTCCAACGCTTCCATCATCAGTTGCTATATATACTTTGGCGACTTTCTCAAAGTCTTCCAAGAGAAAATTGTCCGCGTCTCTATATCCCAAGACAACCGTCGCCTTCCCCTCAAATCTCTTCGCAAGTTCCAACATTGGAGGGATTCCTATTCCACCTCCAACAAGGATTGGGGCCTCTCCCTCTACTGGAAAGCCATTGCCAAGTGGACCCATAACTTCAATCTCATCCCCAGCTTTTAGCCCGGAAAACTCTTTAGTTCCCTTGCCAACAACTCTATATACAAGTCTGAGCTCGTCCTCACCAATTTCACAGATGCTAATTGGTCTCGGAAGCAAGTTATCATGATCCCCACAATATAGTGACACAAACTGCCCCGGCTTTGCCTGTTCAGCCATTTCTTTGGAGACAATTCTCAGGCTGTATATATCTGCTGTCAGATGGATTGACTCTCTAATCAAACACTTACACTTCATATTACTTTCCTTTCGCCTTTTTATCTTGCTTTGCAAGCTCTTCCTTGACATTACCGATAACTTCTTTGGTCTTCAAAGCATCCTGTGGGACCTCATACTTAGTGGCATTGTTGATATTGGAATACTCCGTCTTGATTGTCGTATTCTCCCAGTTGAATTTCAAATCTTTCAGAACATCCTGTCCATCTTTGCCCATCTTGCTCTTAACTACTTCATCAAACACTTTATTGAGAAGATCAGCCAATGAAACCTCAATGCTCTTGATGCATTCATTTTCCCTGTCTACTACAATCGTTGCCGAAACTTTAGTATCCTTGAGTCCATCCATATACTTCTCAATATTCTTTTCTCCAATTATATAACCATAGGAAGATACGATTCCTGATGACATCTTCTTGAGAGAATCCAATGTCAGAGTATACTCATAAACTGCCTCATTTTCATTGCTTGACTCCTTCTTGGTATAGCTGTCAATCGAATCTGCCAACTGAATCATCTTCTCGATTCCTGTCTGCTTCTTGGCCTCTGATATATCGCTAAATACCATCTTCTTCCACTTGCCATCTATTCCACTGGTATAAACATCATATTCTCCGGCATTTTTCTCCAGATAAGCCTCCGTCTTACTACTTCCCTTGCCGGAATTTAGTACTATTCCAACCTTGGCTCTTTCCTCTTCTACAAAGACATTTTGATCAATCTGAATGTTAGTATCGATGTTTCTGTCCTTTTCATTGCCGCCAAAAGCAATCTTGAGTTTTCCGGATAAAACAGCCTTCGCATCATAGCTCTTTGCAGAGTTAAGTGCAGCAACTCCCTTAAGCAACAATTCATCATCAGACTTCTTACATCCTGTAAGCGACAAAACTATCGTTGTCGCAACCATAATTACCGAAATACCTTTTCTAAGTGATTTATTCATCTTTCCACGCATGGCTTACTTGCCATCTTCCTTTCTTAGATTTATTAGAAAATAGTCGCAATATCTTCTTTCATTGCAATTGTTGCCGCTCTGGCAGCCTCGGCAAATCCCTCTTCGCCGTACTTCTCATACTGTGGTTGCTTGTATGCAGCAATAATTCCTCTAGATGAGTTTACGATTGCACCCAAACCATCCTCATTGAAATATGGCTTCAAATCCTTAGCAGTACCACCCTGAGCGCCATATCCAGGCACGAGAATATATGACTTAGGCATAACTTTTCTGAGTACCTTACCCATCTCAGGATATGTTGCGCCCACAACTGCACCAACATAGCTATAGCTATCTCCCATACAGTCGCTTCCCCATTTATCCACATATTCGCCGACCATCTCATATAAAGGCTTTCCATCGATCTTCTGATCTTGGAATTCACCACTTGACGGATTGCTTGTCTTTACAAGAATAAACAAGCCCTTCTTCTGCTCTCTTGCCACGTCCACAAAAGGCTTAATTCCGTCAGTTCCCAAGTATGGGTTGATTGTTATGAAATCCTCATCAAATCCGGCGAGCACCTTCTCACCAATCTTAACATTTCCAATATGTCCAATGGCATATGCAGTCGATGTGGAGCCAATATCTCCACGCTTTACATCGCCGATAACTACAAGTCCTTTTTCCTTACAATAATCAATTGTTTTTTTGTATGCAACAAGTCCCGGAATGCCAAACTGCTCATACATAGCAATCTGTGGCTTTACAGCAGGTACCAAATCACAGATGGCATCTACCAATCCCTTGTTGTAGTTAACGATAGCCTCCGCTGCTGCTTCAAGAGTTTCTCCCTGCTCTTTGATTGCATTATTCAACAAAAATCCCGGGATATTAGCAAGTGTCGGATCGAGGCCAACAACAATCGGAGCTTCCAACTTTTTAATCTTTTCAATTAACACATTAATCATAACAATCACCATTCTGCAGACGTGTTGCCCGACAGCTTGCAAGCCTGCATTGCAAACTGTCCGGGAATAAGGCAGAAGCCCTATCCCCGGAGTCATCTGAATCACTATAATGAATATACTACTTTCCCTTCTACGATTGTAGTATAAATTCTTCCCTTGACCTTTTTCCCATCAAATGGGGTATTCTTACCCTTTGACAGAAATTCAGTCTTATCTATCACATATTCCTCGTCAAAATCTGCAATAGCTATATCCGCGACGCTTCCCTTCTGCAAGCTTCCGCCTTCCACGCCCAATATCCTACATGGATTGGTACTCATTCTCCTGACAAGCTCCAGAGGAGTCAAAATTCCGGACTCAACAAGCTCTGTAACTCCCAGACAGAAAGCGGTCTCTGAACCTACGATACCAAAAGGAGCATTTTTGATAGATACACTCTTCTCCTCTTCACTATGAGGAGCATGATCTGTGGAAATAGCTTCCATAGTGCCATCTCCCAGTCCTCTCTTAAGAGCCTCCACATCGTCTCTACTTCTGAGTGGTGGATTCATCTTATAATTGGCATCGTCTTCCACGATATCCTGATCTGTCAATGTAAAGTGATGAGGACAAACCTCTCCGCTCACCTTGACTCCATCTTTCCTCGCACAGCGAATCATCTTGACGCTGTCCTCAGTAGAGCAGTGACACAAGTGCAATCTTGCCCCGGTGTCCTTGGCAATCAAGATATCTCTTGCAACGATAACATCTTCCACCGCATTAGATATACCGGGGATTCCAAGCTCTCTCGACTTAGCTCCCTCATTCATAGCACCCTGTCCAACCATGTTCTTGTCCTCACAATGTGCCATAATCGGAACATCTATCTCGGCGGCAATCTTCATCGCCTCTCTGTAAATCTCGGCGTTCATGACGCTCTTGCCATCCTCACTAAACGCCTTTGCTCCAGCTTCCGCCATTCCCTTGATATCCACGAGTTCATCACCCATCTGACCTTTGGTAATAGCTCCAACCGGATATATATGGATTGGACTGTCCTTCTCTGCAATATCTAGAATCTTCTGAATCATTTCTGGACTATCAACCGCCGGCTTCGTATTTGGCATTGGGCAAACACCTGTAAAACCACCCTTTGCAGCAGCCGAAGCTCCCGTCTTAATAGTCTCTTTGTACTCAAATCCCGGTTCTCTAAAGTGAACATGCAAATCTACAAGTCCAGGCATAATCTTCTTTCCACTAGCATCAATTACCTGGATGTCTTCGCCATAGCTTTCCGCAGTCGCCTGAGAAAATATTCCGCGCGCGGCTATCTTGCCATCCTTAATAAGAATGTCACCTAATTCATCCGTATTGTCGCTAGGATCTAAAATCCAACCGCCTTTTATCCAAATCATTGAGATTCTCCTTATTTCTTTGTGATATAACCCTGAGCCTTCAACAACTCTGCACTAAGAACTGCTCCACCTGCAGCACCTCTTACTGTATTGTGTGACAAACCTACAAACTTCCAATCGAAGTATGAGTCCTCACGAAGACGACCAATGCTTACACCAAATCCGTTCTCATAGTTTACATCAAGTGCAACCTGTGGTCTGTTGTCATCCTCAAGGTACTGGATGAACTGCTTTGGTGCACTAGGAAGATTGAGTTCCTGTGGAAGTCCGCTGAACTCTTCAAGTGCCTTGATAAGCTCTTCCTTAGTAGGTTTTTCTTCAAAATTAACAAATACTGCTGCTGTATGTCCATCGAGAACCGGAACACGGATACACTGTGTTGTAATAAGAGGTGAAGTAGCCTTCTCAATCTTACCGTCAACAACCTTACCCATGAGTCTCAGTGGCTCCTGCTCACTCTTTTCCTCTTCACCACCAATATAAGGGATGATATTGTGCTCCATCTCTGGCCAATCCTTGAATGTCTTTCCTGCACCGGAGATAGCCTGATATGTTGTAGCTACAACAAGTGTAGGCTTAAACTTCTTCCAAGCAAATAATGCCGGTGTATAACTCTGGATTGAGCAGTTAGGCTTAACTGCGATAAATCCTCTTTTTGTACCGAGACGCTCCTTCTGATACTTGATCAACTCATAGTGCTCTGGGTTGAGCTCAGGAACTACCATAGGTACATCCTCTGTCCATCTATGAGCGCTGTTGTTAGATACTACAGGAGTTTCTGTCTTGGCATAGTCCTCCTCGATCTTCTTGATTTCTTCTTTAGTCATATCAACTGCACTAAATACAAAATCAACTTCTGAAGCTACGAGCTCAACATCGTTTACATTTTTGACTACGATCTTCTTAACTGCCTCTGGCATAGGAGTCTGCATCTTCCAACGTCCACCTACTGCTTCCTCGTATGTCTTTCCTGCACTTCTTGGGCTTGCTGCAATTGTAACAACCTCAAACCAAGGATGATTCTCTAACAAAGATATAAATCTCTGTCCAACCATTCCTGTTCCTCCAAGAATTCCAACTTTCAACTTATCACTCATTTGTTCTCTCCATTTCCGTCACTTTCTGTGACCTTTGTCTTTAAATCTTTATAAATAATCTCCATCTAATGAAGATTTATTGTACACTACAGTTTACCACACCTATCTTTTTTCTGTCAATGTCATCTTTGTCCAAATATCCACCTAAGCACACGATTATACTGTCATTTTTCACAACCTTTACATTTAAAGTTCAGATTTCAAAAATAATAAAATTTGACTTTGCCATCAAAATATGTTAATCTTTAATAGTAAATATTTATTTTCTGTTGAGGAGGCATAACAACATGAAGGGAACAGTAAAATGGTTTAATGCGAAAAAAGGTTATGGTTTTATTTCTGACGAAAGCGACAACGACGTTTTCGTACACTATTCCGCCTTGCAGATGGACGGTTTTCGAGTTGTCAAGGAAGGCGACGAAGTAGAGTTCGATATCATTGACGGTGAAAAGGGTCCACAAGCTGCAAACGTTACGAAATGCTAATCAACCAGATAGGTTTTTGTAATTAAATCACTATATATGCGAACCAGCTAAACAAAGCATGGTTCGCATATTTTTTTTAAGGGAATCGCATATTGCTGGTCTTACTCCCTGTGGTCGTAAGACAATCTACACCGGCTTGGCCCCCGTGGCTGCAAAGTATATCAGCACTATCACACCAAGTATAATTCTATAATATCCAAAAACTTTAAAATCATGTTTCCTGATGTATTTCATCATAAACTTAATTACAAAGAGTGATACCACGAATGCAACAAACATTCCTATGAAAAGTGTCAAAATCTGCATTGGTCCATAGGAAAGTCCGTGAAGCACACTCTTGACAATCTTCAACAAACTGGCTCCAAACATAACAGGAACAGCTAAGTAGAATGTAAACTCGGCCGCCGCACTTCTCGATACGCCGAGAATCAAAGCTCCGATAATAGTTGCTCCCGACCTTGAGGTTCCGGGAATGATAGCCGCAAGAAGCTGAAATATTCCTATAAAAATAACAGTCTTATAATCGATTTCATGAACAGTCCTGATCAATGGTCTTTTTCCCTTATTCCATGTCTCGATAATGATAAAGAGTATTCCATAGAGAATCAAAGCTCCGGCTACAACCAACTGGTTGTAGAATATTTCATCAATCAAATCGTCCCATAAAACACCAACTATTGCCGCCGGAACGCAGGCAATGATAATCTTAACCCACAACATGACTACGTCCATCTTGACAAATGTCTCATCCTTGCGTGGATTTGGATGAAAATTAAACGGAAATATTTTATTCCAAAAAAGAATTACTACCGCTATTATCGCACCAAGCTGAACAACTACCAAAAACATGGTCTGAAATTCTTTGTCGCTAAAACTGAGGAACTGATTTACGAGAATCATATGGCCGGTACTACTGACCGGAAGCCACTCCGTAATTCCCTCAACTATTCCCAATATAAAGGCAACAAATACATCAAATGCTCCCATTTTTCACACATCCTCCAAATTTGTATTTATATTATTCGCAGCAAGCTGCATTCAGAATGAATTTTATCACAATAACGGGGATAAAGTCAACCTTATGCCACTAAGCCAAAGAAAAATTTGCCAAATAGTCAATAATGTAGTATAATAATGTAGATATTGACCTATTGTTGTATTTGTTTTTTAACGAAAGAAGTAGGAGGAATTGATGCGAAAGTACATTGAAAAGATATGTCCAGCATATGCAATTATACCCTTGATATGCTGTTTTTCTATAAACATGTTGATTTACTCTATGTCTATGATGATTTGCGATGATTGGCAACATTATGACCTGACGAGTAAATTTGATCAACAGGTCCCATTGCTTCCAAGTTGGATTTTCATCTACTTGGGATGCTATATATTTTGGGCTTTTAACTATATTTTAGTCGGACATATATATAAGAATGACAGAAGGGAATTTTATCGCTTTGTCGCAACTGATATTATATCCAGATTGATTTGCGGACTATTTTTCTTCTTAATGCCTACTACCAATGTCAGACCGGAAGTTCTCGGAGACTCATTCGCAGAGTCGGCCCTGCGCTTCCTCTACCACATTGATAAGCCATCAAACTTGTTCCCATCAATTCACTGCATCGTAAGTTGGATGTGTTTTGTGGGCATACGAGGTTCAAAGCTTGTTCCTAAGTGGTACAAAGCAGTATCATGCGTAATCGCGCTTCTAGTTGTTATTTCCACTCAGGTTCTCAAGCAACATTACATAGTTGATGCCATTGCGGGACTTGCACTTGTGGAGCTACTTTACGCACTCAACAAGAACGTGGATATTTACAAGATTGCTAAGAGTACTTTTGAAAAAATCAACAATCTGATATCTCGAATAATAAAGGAGAGATACGTTGAAAAAACCAGGTAAATACTTAATACATGTTATTTTTCTGCTTTTCCTGATTGCTTTGACATTTTTTCTGCTCTTCAAGGATCAGGATTTAAAACCAGTCATACGCATTCTCGGAGAGGTTCCCGTAGGGTACGTTATTCTGGGACTTCTGCTCGTCGTCATATATGTATGCAGCGAGTCAGTTATAATCAAATATTTGCTCAAGGCCGTCGGTGTGAGCGTCAAATTGCTAAACTGCATTAGATACTCATTTATCGGTTTTTTCTTCAGCTGTATCACACCATCAGCGTCAGGTGGACAGCCAGCCCAGATTGTGTACATGCGAGAGGAAAATGTAAATATTCCGTCAGCCACAATTGTGCTCATGTTGGTGACAATCGAGTACAAATTCGTGCTTGTTTTCACAGGAGTGGCACTCGTGCTTTTCGGGCAATCAATATTGCAGGCATTTCCGGCTGAAGCTCTCTTCTACCTTTACTTGGGACTTGCGCTCAATGTCATATGCATTGCAATTATGATTATGCTTGTATTTTTCCCGAAAACCATGGAATTCGTGGTCAATGGGCTTTGTAACTTATTGAAGAAGATTAAGTTTATAAAGAAAAAGGAAAAGCTAATTAAGAGAATACAAAACTCTGTTGCCAATTACTCAAAGGCATCAGAGTTTCTAAAGAAGAATTATAAAGCTATTGTCGTAACAACGCTGATAACTTTTGTTCAGCGCTTTGCACTATTTACAGTTACATATGTTGTATACCGAAGCTTGGGGCTTAATAAGGCAAGTTTCATAGAGATAACACTTCTTCAAGCATCCATCTCTGTAGCTGTAGATATGCTCCCACTCCCCGGCGGAATGGGAATAAGTGAGAGAATATTTAATCTCATATTTGTACCAATATTTGGCACAGTCGACATCATGCTTTCAGGTATGCTGATAAGCCGTGGAATAAGTTATTATTCACTGCTCATACTCAGTGGTATTATTACACTTTTTTCACATATTACGATTATGTCGAAGAAGAACAAACAAGGAGGACACTTATGATTGGCGTGTACAATTATACCGTTATTCTTACATATCTCGGTGTAACCATATCATTTATAGGAATTATTTTTTCTCTTATGGGTCGTCCCGACATATCCATTTTATGTCTGGCTCTGGCTGGAGCTTGCGACACCTTTGATGGAAAAGTAGCGCGAAGCAAGAAAGATCGCACAGAAAAAGAGATTATATTCGGGATACAGATTGACTCCCTCTGCGATGCTATTTGTTTTGGTGTTTCACCGGCTATAATTGCCTATTCTCTTGGGGCTAATACTCCATTTGGAATTGCTGTTGAAATCGTATTTGTTCTCTGCGGAGTTATTAGATTGGCTTATTTCAACGTTTTAGAGGAATTAAAGCACTTGCACCCATCAGGCGAAGAGCAAAAGTGTTATCACGGACTGCCTATAACATCGATTGCGATTATTTTCCCAATCATATTTCTCTTTAAGCAGTTCATGACCAAGCCACTTTTTATTCTTGTAATCACATTTACTCTCTTGGCCACTGCATTTTTGTATATTACTGATTTCAAGATTAAGAAACCAACTAATGC
Source organism: Eubacterium xylanophilum ATCC 35991 (assembly GCF_000518685.1). Classification (GTDB taxonomy): domain Bacteria; phylum Bacillota; class Clostridia; order Lachnospirales; family Lachnospiraceae; genus Eubacterium_F; species Eubacterium_F xylanophilum. Next base: position 25,221 of record NZ_JAEB01000026.1, read on the forward strand.
CATGGTTGCATTTATCATTATATTTATGGCTATCGTTGTGCTGAAAGTTCTCCACGTATTCTAGGACGAACTCAAGCGGAATATTTTATAGATTCAGGTGATTATTATATGCGTTATATAGATAGAAATGGAAATATCATAGATAGACCGGAGAGCAACGACCTATCAGTCAAGTTTCTCTACAACACCCCATTGGGACGAACAATCCTCAAACCGTTGGTACATCCACTTTTCTCCAAGATTGGCGGAAAGCTGATGAACAGTTCACTGTCCACTCTCGCAATTCCCGGTTTTATCAAGAACAATGGAATCAACATGAAGGACTATCCCAAGAAAACATATAGATCTTTTAATGATTTTTTCACTAGAAGAATCAAGGAAAATGTTCGCCCAATCAACAGAGATCCCCACGCCTTGATAAGTCCATGTGACTCGTATCTGTCTGTCTACAACATATCCAGTAACGGAACATTTTCAATAAAAGATACTAGATATACTCTTCCTATGCTTCTTCACAGTAGGAAGTTAGCTCGTCAGTTCGAGGGCGGATATGCTTTGGTATTTAGACTCACCGTCAGCGACTATCACAGATATATATATCCTGTAAATGGTGTTTCTTCCCATCTATATAAGATTCCCGGGAAGCTCAACACTGTGAATCCGATTGCCAATGATTCACAGCCTATTTACAAGGAAAATGCCAGAGAATTTGTCGTCATCAACTCCCATCATTTCGGCCATATTGTGCAGATGGAAGTAGGTGCATTATTGGTCGGAAAAATCACCAACCACAAAGATAGCTATCACATGATTAAGCGCGGTGAGGAGAAGGGCTACTTCGAATTCGGCGGTTCAACTATCATTCTCTTGCTCAGAGAAAACCAGATTGAATTGCGCGAAGATTTGCTTCAAAATACATATAATGGCTTTGAAACCCAACTTCACTTGGGAGATGTCATCGGACATAGTATCTCAGCTAGCAAAAAAATCAAAAAAACACTTGCATTCAACGATAAAACATGATAAAATATTATTCGGTGCTGACGTGAAATAATATTTCATCGCACCGATACAATTACATACTGGCCCCTTGGTCAAGCGGTTAAGACATCGCCCTTTCACGGCGGTAACACGGGTTCGATTCCCGTAGGGGTCATTTTATGATTCATGGACCTTTAGCTCAGTTGGTTAGAGCATCCGGCTCATAACCGGACGGTCCGGGGTTCGAGTCCCCGAGGGTCCACTTTACATAGCGCTTTTTTGTTATTATTTTTTCTGGCCCAGTAGCTCAGTTGGTTAGAGCGCTGCCCTGTCACGGCAGAGGTCAAGGGTTCGAGTCCCTCCTGGGTCGCTTAAGCGTCTATCGCTTAGATGCTGGTGTGGCGGAACTGGCAGACGCCCAGGACTTAAAATCCTGTGGGTGGTAACACCCGTACCGGTTCGATTCCGGTCACCAGCAGTATACGTTTCCAATAATTGTCTTACGAACGACGTGAGTAAGACCAGCAGTATGCGTTTCCAATATAAGTTGTTGCATATTTTGCAACAACTTTTTTATTGGGGGTATTGCACCAGCGGTTGGACGTCTTTTACGGAAAATTTCTTGGATACTCTCTTTTTTGCCGTACCATGCTCTCTTATTCAATCACTCGTTCAGCAATTCTATCTCCATTTACGGAAATTTCTTTGAATTTCTTAGTTTTTTCCGTACTTCTTCTTCTACTTGCATTCTCTGTTCAGCCCCTTTTTTTAAGAATACGGCTAGATTTCTTGTTCCAGCCATTCTAGCCGTACTGACCACCAAAAATGTCGTGACACAGTTTCCCCAGTTTCCCCTCAGTACGGCTAGATTTCCTGCTCCCGCCATTCTAGCCGTACTGCCCCTCAAAATAACGTGACACAGTTTCCCCAGTTCCCCCTCAGTACGGCTAGATTTCTTCTTCTCGCCATTCTAGCCGTACTAAAAAACCGCAACTCATTACGGCTAGATTTCCTGCTCCAGCCATTCTAGCCGTACCGCCCCTCAAAATACCGTGACACAGTTCCCCCAGCCCCCCTCAGTACGGCTAGATTTCTTCTTCTCGCCATTCTAGCCGTACTAACCACCAAAACCACCGCATCACCCTCTCCCACGCCGGCTCTCACGGGTCTCCTTCTCTGATTTGATCACATGGCATACCAACCCCAAGGGGCTGTCACACTAACGATTTTTAATCGTTAATGCGACAGCCCCTTTATCTAACTAAGATATTTATCTAACTAAGATATTCCTCATAAAAACTCTGAATCTTATCAAATGGAATTACACCCTTTTCCCCGCCGTCATATAAGTCAGTATGGACTGCATCAGGGATAATTAGCAATTCCTTGTTGTCTGCATACTTACTATCTCTGGTCATATCTGCATATGCATCCTTTGAAAAGTAACAGGAGTGGGCTTTCTCGCCGTGAATAAGTAATACCGCACTTCTAATCTCGTTGCTATACTCAAGGATTGGTTGATTGACAAATGACTCGCAACCTACGACATTCCAACCTCCATTGGAATTTAGCGATCTTTCATGATAACCACGCTTAGTCTTGTAATAATCATAATAATCTTTTACGAAAAATGGTGCGTCCTCCGGAAGTGGATCAACTACTCCGCCTCCGAGCTTATACTCTCCATTCTTTAAATCCTCGATTCTCTGCTGACACATAGCTTTCTTACTCTCATATCGAGCTTCCTCGCTATCTTCACTGTCAAAATACCCCTTTGCATTCACTCTTGTCATATCATACATTGTAGAAGCAACCGTGGCTTTTACTCTTGTGTCGAGAGCCGCTGCATTTATTGCCATCCCCCCCATCCACATATTCCAAGAATTCCAATTCTGTTCTCATCAGCTTTCTCATTCATATAAAGATAATCCACCGCAGCCATAAAGTCTTCCGTATTGATATCCGGAGATGCCATATATCTTACATTTCCGCCGCTCTCCCCTGTAAAAGATGGGTCAAACGCAATCGTCAAAAATCCCCTTTCAGCTAATTCTTGCGCGTATAAACCTGAGCACTGCTCTTTTACAGCGCCAAATGGTCCGCTCACAGCTATAGCTGGAAGCTTGCCATCATTTTCCTTGGGAATATACATGTCTGCGGCTAATGTAATGCCGTATCGATTAACAAAAGTCACCTTGCTATGGTCTACTTTATCACTTTGTGGGAATGTCTTGTCCCATTCATTCGTCAGTTTCAACTCTTCTATCTTAATCATACTCATGCCTCCTTAAAAATATTATTATCTATATTATAACCTCTTGCAATCGCCTTGACAAATAGTTATAATGAATATAATGATATGCATATTTGGAATATCACACACTACTTACAAACTTATTATACGAGGAGGATTTTCATGGAAATTAGGGCCTTACGATACTTTCTTGCAGTTGCTCGCGAAGAAAATATAACAAAAGCAGCTGAGCTTCTGCATGTCACTCAACCAACTCTATCAAAACAATTAAAGGCATTGGAATTGGAACTTGGTAAAAAACTCTATACTCGCCACAGCTTTAGCATAAAGCTTACCGATGAAGGAATGCTTCTTCGAAAGCGCGCTGAGGATTTGGTAGATATGGCAGACAAGATAGAACGAGAATTTGACTCTCTTAATGATATTACTGGAGGAGACCTCTACCTTGGACTAGCCGAGTCCTACCAAATCAAGTACCTAGCAATGGCAATAAGAGCCTTTAAAGCCAAGTACCCAAACCTTCACTATCATATCACCAGCGGAGATACTGAACAAGTCGAAGAAAAACTAGATAAGGGGCTTTTGGATTTCCTAGTTTTAGCAGAGCACCCAGACAGCCACAAATACGAGTATATTGAGTTCCCCGAAAGTGATATTTGGGGTCTGATTATCCCGAAAACTGATCCACTTGCATCAAAAAAGGCCATTTCTGTAAATGACCTCATAAATCTTCCTCTATTTTGCTCTGAACAAGCTTGGACCAATGAGATAAAAAAATGGGCTGGAAACACATATCCCAAACTCACCCTTGAAGGTTCTCTGCGACTATCATATAATGGATCCGTATTTACAAGAGAAGGACTTGGATATTTGTTGACTTTTAATCATCTGATTGATACCTCTGATGAAAGTGGTCTCGTATTCCGCCAACTCAAGCCTACTCTTGAAACAAAGCTTTATATCGCTTGGAATCGCCATCAGACCTTCACGCCTATTGCAGAGAGATTTCTCGAACATTTAAAGAAATCATTCAAATAGTCTGACAGCATTCAAAACGCCTATTTATCTCTTAAATCTATGTATTTTCTTTACTTCTTCATAGGAATTCGAGCACATTATATCACTCAATCCCCAAGTATCATCATAAATAAGAGTTACAAATACATCTCCATCCGTCTTCGCCTCTGAACTTACAAGTACGAGATCCACAAAAACTTTCCTCAACTCCCCGTCATAGAAGGCACTGGATGCAACTGCAGGATGGCAATTTTCGCTTCTGATTTGCCCCAGATAATTCTCGTACTCTCTAGCCTTTTTCTCTATCAAGTCCATATTAAAGTGGCTAATCTCCAAATCTTGTCTTCCTTTAATTCCTGTCTCATCTCCCCTTGCAACGCTCACTAAAATAGATGTGGTATTTACCACTTCATCTTCGATATGTAAATCTCTATGATTTGCCTTTTCAAGCATGTCATTCTTGAACAAAGCATCCTTTAACACTCTTTCTCCGCCGGTCTTATAATCTACATAATTAAAGATTTCAACTCCTACAATTATCAGAAAACAAGTGGCAAGAGCTACAAGAATTCCAAAGTGTAAATGTTCCTTCAAACATCTCACTTTTTCAGGAGTCATGGTCTTGCCCCTTATCCTTCTCTTCCTAATTATAAGCCTTACAATCACAAAGACAACTGTGGTAATACCACATAGAATCAACACCATAAACCTGTATAAAAACTGCCCAAGACCACCTAAAAATACTCCTGTATAATCATATAAATAGTCCTGTAATTGGTCAGAATTAATTAATATTAAATTAATTAATGCCGGAATAATAACAAACCATGTCAAGCATATCCACATCCTCACTCGGTTTGTTGCCTCTCCAAGATAATATCTGAATACAATAACAGAGATAACTATAATTGTTATCGCAATTATGCATGGAAATGGATCAGGCAGTTCATGTTTCATGTTCTCATGATCCACCAATACAGTCATGACATTGATTAATAGGGCATAAAGAATTATAAATAATACTACTGCCAAATCAATTTTTCCCATGAACTTGATAATTCTCCAATTAGAAAAGAATCTCTCCTTCATATTTCGTCCTCTTATCTACCAACACTTATAATAATCGAAGTCCACATATCCTCCGGTCTCAGTTGTCGCATAGTTTGTCAACCAAGTTCTTGCACCCATAAATGTTGTTGAAGTGCTGAATTTCATCTTTAATGCATCTCCAATCAACTCCCAATTTTCTCCGTCAAAACTGTAATAAAATTGAGCTTTATCGCTTCTCGTCTTGCCGGTATTAAAGCTATATTCGACTCTCAAGTATACCTTGGTATCTCCGACTATCTCATCGGCGGTTTCGTTGATATCTATTTCTTCTTCATCGACAGGGCGGGCGTTTCCTGCACCTCCTGATCCTTGGAATATATGGCGCTTTCCATCCTGTCCGCAGGATACACCAACCATCCCATAGTCGCTTCCAACTGCCACAAGTCCTGCATAATCTCCCGGCTTCATCCCGGAAGTTGTTATAGCAGTTTCTGAGACAAATTTCGGTCCCACAGTTCTCTGTGTCAGAGAATTTCTTGCAAAATATACGTTTTTACATGTCTTTCCATTGATGATTCGGTAATTGCCCGGATTCGCAAGTACCGACCAATTATTATTATCCGGATTGTGATTCCACTGCCATACAAGCTTAAGTGGCTCGCCCTCGCTATAATCAAAATCATCACTGTCTACAATGTAAGTACCAGTCGGATCATTTTCAAGATTAATTGTGAGTGGATTGTCTACTTTATCCTTGGTACTTTGACAAGATACAAACTCTCCTTCTTCATCGTAATATCCCATCATAGGCCAGTCCTTGTAATTCTTGCCGTTCTTATCTGTATAATCCCAGTTCACAGCTAAGATCGATGGAATTCGACCGATGGCATCGTGATCCTGAAATAGTATTCCGTACCAATCACCATAAATTGTATCTACAATCCCTCCCTGAGCAATGCCGGTTCCATATTCCTCAGTCGAGCCCTGGAATATAATCTGACTCTCCCATTCGCCGCTCCAGTCAGGTGCAAAAAGATTTTTGGTTCTATAACAAATCTCTGTTCTAAACCACCCGCTCTCCGGCGAAGCAATTACCATTACATAATAGTACTCTCCTATTTTGTAGGCATGACACCCCTCCCAGAGACTCCATCCCTGTGGCTTCTGGATAATCGCCTTAGATGCTCCAACAAGCTTTACTTCCTCTTTATCATCATCCAACTCAACCTGTTGAATTCGATTTGGTCCTCCGCCGTAAAAAACATAGAGTTTGCCATCATCAAAAAGCATGCTCGGATCGTGATAGCTCCCCGTCACAAAATGTCTCTTCCACGGACCATTTTCCACGTCATCAGTTGTATATATGAAAAATCCATATTTGTTGCTGTTGAAGCAGACATAAAACTTTCCATCGTCCGGGTTAAACCTTATGGCCGCCGCCCATGATCCGTTGGTATAAACTTGCTTATTATTTGCAAGGTTATTGGCATCGTCATCAAAAAGCGTATCATAAACATAATTGACAATTTTCCAATGAACGAGATCTGTTGATTTCATGATTGGTACACCTGGATTCATGTTCATTGTGGTGCTCACCATGTAATAGGCGTTACCCACTCTGATAAAGTCACAATCAGGAATATCCGAAAAAATAGTCGGATACTGCGCAGTCGTCTTGTGCACAACTTCCGGAAGCGGAGTCGGTGCAACTTCTGTTGGTTCCGCCACCTGTGGTGTTGCTGCCGCCTCTGTTGGTTGAATCACTTGCGGTGTTTCCATTTTCCCTGGTTGAACAGTTTGCGGTGCAGCTGTCGCGGCTAGATTAGCTCCTGTTCCAGGGCCTGATGTCATATTTGCCTCACTTTTTTTCTTCGCTTTATTTATCTTAACTTTACATTTTTTGATTTTCATACTTCCCCCGCTCAACTTGATTTTGGCCGTTATCACTGCTGTTCCCGGTTTCTTGGCAGTAACCTTCACTGCCTTTTTCCCGGCTTTCTTAATCGAAACAATTCTCCTCTTCGAAGTCTTCCAGCTAACTTTCTTCACTCTTGTTCCCTTTACCCTTAGCTTCGAAACCTGTCCAACCTTCATCGTCAACTTGGTCCTGCTGAGCTTTATCCCCCCTGACGCATTGATAAATGTAGCATTACAAATCGTGCTCGTTGCTATTGCTAATATGCACATCTTAGACAATTGTCTTTTCACATTTGCCCCTACCTTCATAATGAAAACCTCCTCATATATTCCGTGTTTTTCGTCATAATCTCCAATGACTATTTAACTGAATTTTAACACGAAATATATATATATTGAATGACCATTCGGGCAAATAAATTGATTTATATTGCTTTTAAACTCAAAAACCTTTCACATTGTTCTGATGATGGTAATTAGCCATGGACGGCGCCAGTCTCTGTGCTCTATCCTCATAGACCTTCATTGTCTTGTCATTGTATTTTCCTGACTCACGATACTCAGCTATTTTCTTTAATATATCTTCATAATCCTTCTTTGCAGCATCCTTGTAGTTGTTGGAACTATTCATAGCAAGGGACTCAAAGAGGACATCTAGTTCTCTGATTTTCTTTTTACCAAACATAATATACCTCATTTCTCCTTTTTTAACTCCCAAAACATCACCGCACTTGCCGCCGCCACATTAAGAGAGTCCACTTTTCCACTCATGGGAATCATTGCCACAAAATCACTTCTATCAATAGTTTCGCGTGACAATCCATATCCCTCATTTCCCAGTACGATCGCCAATTTCCCACACTCCTTTATCCTCGCATCATCGATTCCAACCGAGTTCTCCGAAAGCGCCATAGCCACTGTCGTAAATCCTCCATCTTTCAACGCTTTCATATAGTCTACTTTCTTCGGAGCACGCGTCCACGGAACTTGAAATACTGTCCCCATACTCACTCGTTCCGAACGCCTATATAGTGGATCAGTGCTGTCACTTGACACAATCACAGCTTCAATTCCTAAAGCTGCCGCACTTCTAAAAATTGCACCGATATTGGTCGGATTATTAATATTCTCCAGAACTGCAACCACACTCTTCCCCTCAATAATCTTCTCAACAGAAGGAAGCTCACGCCTTCTCATCGCAGCCAAAACCCCTCCGGTCAAAGCAAAACCTGCAAGCTCTCTTAGGTCCTTGTTCTTCCCAAGATAGATTACCGCCCCCGCATCCTCACATGCTCTGTATACCGCCTCGGCTTCTCCATCCGGCTCATCCACCGCCGTCAAAACTGATATAATCTCATATCCTGCTTCAAGTGCTCTAAGTATAACCTTAGGGCTCTCACAGATAAATATTCCGACATCAGGCTCATACATCTTCCTCAGCTGATTTTCATTGTATAACCTATATATGTCAAGCTCAGGTATTTTCATACTTGAAATTCTCGTATACTTCCAGTTCACAAATATCTTATTCCTCTCTGTCAAAATCCCCCACACCTCTATTAATATATTAACAGAGATGTGGGGGAACAGCAAGATTAAAGTTCTCTATTCTGCCACTATAAGCATGGAGTCAAAGTGATCCATCATTTTCTTCATTCGCCTTCGGTACATCATCTTTTTATTACGGTAATAATACCTATCTCTTTTTTTCTTCGGTCTACTCATAGGATTCTCTTCACGATATTTGTCATGATTAATGATATACTGAAAGTATGCCATAAGCGAATGTCTACAGACATTTTGATCATGATATCCAAGAACAAAATCATCCGGATTTTGTCCGCGTAGATTCTTATGATACAGCCATATACGGTTGTGAGGATTTTCATCAACTATTTTCCATCTCCCATTCTTGGAGATAACATCCAAGCAACCGCTTCCTTCTGTATAAAAATACACAATCCCGTTCTCTCTGCAAAGCAATTCAAGTTGCTTTCTTTCCTTCCTTAAACATCTTCCAATCTTCGATTTGGGTACCGCATCCGCATCCATATCGAACACCTCCTAATTCTCAGTGTCTACAGACTTCTTTACCATACTGTTTTCTTCCGTTCGGGGTGCTTTCCTAATCTTTGATAAATCTATCAAGCCAGCCCTTTCAGCTTCCCTGTGGTATACGCTCATATCCTGAAGGATCAGACTTATTCTTATTCTCTCCTGTATCATCATAGTGAGCACCTCTTTTCTTTATATTATGAGAATATTATACCGCATTTTCTCTGCCTAATATACGTCAAAGTCCGCGGATAAAGGCTGTCTATTTCACCATATAATGTTGAAAGACGGAATATTTTCTAGTATAATACTGATATAGGATTATCGACTAAAGGAGTTGAAAAAAGTATGGGAAGAAAATCTACTAAAACAAAGAAAAACGTATATCAACAAGCTAGGGATGATATAAATATGACACGGGCTGCAGTCGAAGATGCCACTGAGGGCCTACTATCAGCCAGTCGCGTAGAAAAAATAGAAAATGGTCAGCTCAAGGCACATCCTGAAGATGTTGTTCTCATGGCTGACATATATAATAAACCGGAATTATGTAATTATTTTTGCACAAAAGAGTGTCAAATAGGGGAAAAGTATGTCCCGGCTATCGACATTATCCACGATCTTCCACAAATCACAATGTCAATTCTATCTAGTCTCAATTCTCTCAACAAAGACCGAGAACGAATAATCGACATCACAGCAGATGGGCAAATCACCGAAGACGAGCGAGAAGATTTTGAGACTTTCCGCCGTCATCTAGCAGAGATGTCCATGACCATTGAAGCACTAAAGCTGTGGGCGGACAAGGAATTGCCACGGGATTGATGGTTCTTCCTACTCCCCCATTCTCTCCTTAACTTCATCAATGCTCTTCACAACAAATGCATCCTTTATCTCCGCCCCCTCAACATAAGGGCCAATCTTCTCGGCGGTCTTGCCGATTCGACTTCCACCGGAAGTGGCATAAACATATACTTCCTTCCCGTTGAAATCATAATCTTTTAGAAATGTGCTTACAACGTTAGGCTGGGCGCCATACCATATCGGAAAGGAGATGATGACCTTGGAATATTGATCGAAGTTTTCTATCTTTCCAGCTACTGGGACGTCCTTCTTGCCGAGCATTTCCTTGTTGCATCTGGCGAGCGGATTCAACCAATTAATCTCTGACTTGGTATATGGTTGAACAGGCACAATCTCGAATATATCTGCTTCATAAGCACTTGCTATGTCTTTGGCAAGTTTGGCAGTTGTACCCTCGGCACTGAAATAAACTACTAAAATTTCTGACATGATTTTTTCTCCTTATATTTGAAATATTTAATCCGTAAATAATGGGGTTGAATAGTACCTATCTCCACTATCCGGAAGAAGGGCTACGATAGTTTTTCCTTTATTTTCAGGCTTCCTTGCAAGCTTTATTGCCGCGTCCAGAGCGGCTCCAGAAGAGATTCCCACAGATATTCCCTCCTTAGCTGCAAGAAGTTTGGCTGCTGCGAAGGCATCATCGCCATCTGCTTCGTAAACCTCATCATAAATCTCTGTATTTAAGAGATCTGGGACAAAGCCGGCGCCAATTCCCTGAATCTTGTGTGGTCCGCCGTGTCCCTCTGCCAGAACTGGCGAATCAGCTGGTTCTAGAGCAACTATCTTGATTTCCGGCTTTTGGGATTTTAGAAATTCAGCTGTTCCTGTAAGGGTTCCGCCTGTTCCCACTCCAGCTATGAATATATCCACATTTCCATCGGTATCATTCCAAATCTCAGGCCCGGTGGTCTGTCTGTGAGCTTCAGCATTTGCTTGGTTAGAAAACTGATCAGGGATAAAGCTTCCGGGAATCTCTGAAGCAAGTTCCTTCGCTTTCTGAATAGCTCCTGCCATGCCCTTTGCGCCTTCTGTCAATACTAATTCTGCACCATATGCCTTTAATATATTTCGGCGTTCGACGCTCATGGTCTCCGGCATTGTAAGTATCGTTCTATAACCTTTGCTGGCTGCAATTGAGGCCAGACCTATACCTGTATTTCCGCTTGTTGGTTCAATTATCACGGAACCTTCCTTGAGAATCCCCCTTTTTTCAGCATCTTCTATCATTGCCTTGGCAGCACGATCCTTGACACTTCCGGTTGGATTGAGATATTCAAGTTTAACAAGAACTGTAGCTTCAAGTTCCAATTCTCTTTCAATATTTGTAACCTCCAGAAGCGGCGTATTTCCCACTAATTCCAGAGCTCCCTTGTAGATTTTTGACATTTATCTTTCCTTCTTTCTATCTGTATTACTTCTAGCGTCTCCGCTCTTAAATATGCTCATCATCTCATTAGTTAAACTCAAGTTATTAGGCTGAAGGACGATCTCCTCAGCTTGTACCCACTCGGCATACTTTAGCTCATCAGCATCCATCTTTATGTCCGTAGAGCCATCAACATCGCAGAAAAATCCCACAAGAATATCCTGCGCCATTCCCCATGGCTGGGATTTGTAATATGTAATATTCTTGACTTTTACACCTGTTTCTTCCATGACTTCTCTTGCAACAGTTTCCTCAAGCGTTTCGCCAATCTCTGTAAATCCCGCCACCAAAGCATTATTGGCATATCCTCTGCGATAGCGAGTTATGAGGAGTTTATCTCCGTTTCTTACTCCCACTATAACTGCCGGATTGATACGGGGATATATCATATTACCGCACTCTGGGCACCTGAGCGCTCTCTCAGTTTCAGCATGCGTCAGAGTCGCAGAACATTTTCCACAAAATTTGTTGTCGGCATACCACTTCCACAGATGATATGCTGTAAATGCTGCATATATATCATTCCCCGTGCACATGTCTCGAAGTTCGCGAACCGTGCGATAACTCTGGTTGGTCTCCGGTTTCTTGGCATTATCCCTAGCCATAAAGTATCTCTGATTATCTATCTTGAACAAGTAAATAGCTTCAGTATCCGGGCAATTTTCACATGTAGTAAAAAGCTTTATATCCGTCCTCTCTCCCACATCTTCATTTACGAGAATTCGCCCATCTTCATCAAAGTAAATAAGGATATCATTTTCTCCCATATTAACGGACTTATAACTATTATCTAATTTACTTGGATATATATCTTGAATCATATCTGACTTCCTACCTCTTCCTTCTGTCCAGTCCTCTGCTAACATAGTATTGATCCTTGTCTGCATACATGCGAGAGTCCGCTATATGCTCCAACTCGTCTAAGCTAGCTTTCGGATTATCCTTGTGCGTTGCATAGCCAATCGAGAGTGCCATCTCCTCTACATACATTCCATGCCATTTGGATGTCTTTTCTCTGATTTTTTTTACTATCTCCTCAGGATTTGACTCGTTTACAATAGCACAAAACTCGTCCCCACCGGTTCTGTAGGCGCGTCCTTTTGATGAAATAGCCATGGCGATACACTCAGCGGCGCCCTTGATAAGCTCATCTCCGGCAGCATGGCCCATTGTATCATTAACCTTTTTCAGACCATTTACATCTATCGAAAAGATGACAAAATCATCATCAAGGCCTGTTGCCTTGTACTCGTTCAAATCCTCATCATAGCATCTTCTGTTATACAGACGAGTCATCTCATCTGTGAGGGATAGGCGCACCAAATGCTCTTCACGGCGCTTCTCTTCATCAACATTTCGCGTTGTATATATAACCAAATTGGGAATCCCATCTAAACTGGAATCCACTGTTATGTATTGTGCTCGAAACCACCCCTCTTTTATATCGAGGAAATCTGCACTTATGAGTTTTTTATAAGATAATCTTGATCTTACAGTTTTGATGTTGGTAAAATCCAAAAAGCTGTCAAGCTGATCCCCCATCACACTCTTCTTAACCCTCTGATTCATGAGAGTATGCGTCTGTTCTCTCATATCTATACTGTGTTTGGTTTCATTACCCTTTTTTAGGGACTGCTCTGTGCTATTAATAAAATCAATTAGATTAACATTGTCATAAATATCCGCCATGGATGTTAACAAGTGCATCTTTTCCCTCTTAGACTGAATACTCTCCTTAAGCTCTCTATCCTGGTTAATAAGCTTTTTTAGATGTTCTATAATTAAGCGCACAATCATAGTTCCGGTTACAAGCATTATCACACTCTCAATCGTGAAACCGCCTATTGTATCTAAAAAATATTCCAACGGTTTTGAGTACTCTTTTCTAAAGCTCGCCTCATATCCTGATATCTGCCATGTTGTTGCAAACATGAGTATATAGTTAAACACCACTGCAAAAATATAGATATTCTTGTCGCAGAGCACAATACTCAAAAGTGGAACCAAAAACCAGGTCAAGTAAATTGACACGTGGTTCAATGTCATATATACCAATAACGTATCCATAGCAATAAGCGCAAACAAGCTAGTCAACAGGTTCTTAGGAAAAAAGCTCATAAGTATTATATGAATAACTGCCATGAGAACAACTGAACCGGAGATAACGGCACATGTTAGATAGCTAATATCTTTAAAAAAACCAAGCTTTATCCCCAGCGCTATCGCAGGTCCAGCGGCAACAAAAAACCACAATACAATATTGAGATACAGATTGACCTTTTTTCTGCTCTTAAGCAGAAAATCTTCATACCCTACTATAGAAAACTCCTCTTTCTTACTTTTCATACTTTATTCGCCTCCTACAAAAGCATCATATAATTATTTTAACACAAATCTGTCAAATTGTGTTAAAATAATTGTCACTATAGACAAGCAGAAAAAATACTCATTAATACTGTTATTGTTACCATAGAAACCACCGTGGTGACGGTGATGGCAGTTGATAACAGAGAGGTATCTTCGCCCATTTTCTCAGATTGTATGAGGGGGAGATTTCCAACGGGCATCATGGCCATCAGCGAAAAACCGAGAACACTAAGCGGATTTCCGCCTATTTTCCTGAATATAAAGAATATTACAACCGGAAGAAGTACTAATCGAACTACTATATATGCCCAAAGACGGGGATTTTTGAAACCCTTATCCACACGAGATCTGGCGATAGAAACGCCAAGAAGGGTCATAGACAAGAATACCGTTGCATTTCCTATATGGATAATACTATTGCTGATAAGTGGTGGTGGTGTAATCTTAAACCAACACACAACAAGACTCAGGACTGCCATAACAGTTCCTGGGCTAAGTACATTTTTCAGATTCATTTTTTCCTTACCATTACTGAGGGCAGTAATTCCATGGGTATAAAAAAGCAAACTGTACATGACGTTGCACACGATCACGTACAGAATTGCATTGGGCGGAAGAATCGCTCGCGCCACAGGAATCCCGATGAATCCAACGTTAGTGTATACTGTCATCAGATTATAGAATCTACGCTTATCCCCCGGTACTCGGAATAGAAATGGAATAAGGATTCCGAGGGCAATAAGTGCTGCATAAAAGGCAGCTCCGACTATCAAAGCGTTGATTAAATCCCCATGAGTCGCGGTGACATTCCCAGATAGAATCGATGCCAGGATAAGTGCCGGATTGCAAATATCCATAACAATAACCGATATCTTCTGGGAAACATTATTGTCAACGATTTCTTTCTTATATAAAATTATTCCGACTGCAACAAGAATGGCAATTACACCCATCTGCTGCAATACTATGGTAGTGCTCATATCATATATCTCCTTGACATTTTATTCTATCACATTATACTCCAATAATGCTGCTAATTCAATATGATTTTTGAACACTACAACTCCTCTTTCGAAAATAACAGATTTCTGTTCTAGATTGCCGCAAATCCTCTCTCAAGATCTGCGATAATATCATCAACATGCTCCGTTCCTATAGATAGACGGATAGTATTAGGCTTGATATTCTGATCAAGTAACTCACTTTCTGAGAGCTGTGAATGTGTTGTAGAAGCCGGATGAATCACAAGACTCTTCACATCTGCCACATTTGCCAACAATGAGAAAATCTTCAAATTATCGATAAACTTCCAAGCTTCTTCCTGTCCACCTTTGATCTCAAATGTAAATATTGACGCCCCTCCATTAGGGAAATACTTCTCATAAAGTTCATGATCCGGATGATCAGGAAGAGATGGATGATTTACTTTTTCCACAAGTGGGTTATTCTTCAAAAACTCCACTACTTTCTTAGTATTCTCCGCATGACGGTCCAATCTAAGTGAAAGCGTCTCCACGCCCTGCAAAAGCAAAAATGCATTGAATGGAGAAATAGTAGCTCCCGTATCACGCAACAATATCGCTCTTATATATGTCACAAATGCTGCCGGACCAACTGCATCATAGAAAGATACCCCATGATAACTTGGGTTTGGATCGGCGATTGCCGGATATTTTCCACTTGCCTTCCAATCAAATTTACCGGATTCCACTATTATTCCACCGAGTGTAGTTCCATGTCCGCCGATAAATTTTGTCGCTGAGTGTACCACGATATCCGCACCGTGCTCAAATGGTCTGATGAGATAAGGTGTTCCAAATGTATTGTCAACCACCACCGGAAGACCATGCTTGTGAGCAAGCTCGGCAATCGCATCAATGTCCGGAATATCACTATTAGGATTTCCGAGTGTCTCAAGATAGATGGCACGTGTATCATCCTCGATTGCCGCTTCAACTTCCTGCAAATTGTGAGCGTCAACAAAAGTTGTCTTAATTCCAAACTGTGGCAATGTGTGAGCGAACAAGTTATAAGTTCCGCCATAAATAGTCTTCTGTGCCACGATATGTCCGCCATTGGCTGCCAACGCCTGAATTGTATATGCGATTGCAGCTGAGCCTGAAGCAAGTGCAAGTGCAGCGCTTCCACCTTCAAGTGCTGCCAATCTCTTCTCCAAAACCTCTTGTGTAGAGTTTGTAAGTCTACCATAAATATTACCTGCATCTGCTAATCCAAATCTATCAGCTGCATGCTGACTATCATGAAATACATAAGATGTAGTCTGGTAAATTGGTACCGCTCTTGAATCGGTAACTGGATCTGGCTCCTCTTGTCCAACATGTAATTGTAAAGTCTCAAATTTGTAATCACTCATAATATCATTCTCCTTTGCTTATATGTTTGTTTAGGTTTCATTGTTTCCTCTTGAGACTATACTAACATTGACGGGAAGTTTTGAAAATTATTGTAATCCTATCGTTAGTGATAACCATTGCTTATCACTCGAAAAGTTGCAGAAAAATGTTCCGCAAACCGGGCCTCACTACTTGATTTGAAGAAAATCTCTCAGAATATTTTCCTTGCTCTTCTTATAAACTATATAACTATTGATGATTGGAGTTTGAAAATCTAAAAGCTTCACTTTGCGAAGCTTACCCTCGGCGATGTACGTTGCCGCCATGTCCTCCGGCAGGAAAGTGTAGTTGTCTTGACCCAAAAGGTATGGAACAATCTTCATACAATCATCAATGACAAACTCGAACTGATGAAAACGCGGAAAAAGCTTTCTTATATACTCTCCTACGTCTTGCAAAGCGAAATTGCACATCAGATACTTCTCGCCAACCAATTCTTGCTGCTTTATCCCCTTAGCATACCTCTCGTTGGAAATATCCGTCACAAGAACTAGCCTGTCCTGTTTAAATACTTTTGATGAATAAGAAGCCTTATTTAACGGCAAATATGTAAATACCACATCCATCAGATCTCCCTGAAGTTGGTCCAAAAGATGATTGGACAGACCGATGGATATTTTTAGAGAGTCGCCGGGATGTTTTTTTCTGTATGCCAAAATATGATTGGCCAAATGCCCTTCATATATGGAATCCGCGCTTCCAATACGCAGATATCTGTCAAAATGATGTATTGCCGCTATCTGCGCAAGGGATGTCTCTGTAAGTTCCATCACTTGCTCAGCATAAATCCTAAATTGTTCTCCTTCCATGGTGAGTTTCACGCTTCTATTCGTTCTCTCGAAAAGTGGAATTTCTAACTCCTTCTCCAACTCCTTAATTCGTTTGGTAATAGTAGACTGGGCAACAAAGAGCTGATTTGCCGTCTTCGTATAGCTTTTAGTCGACGCTAGAACAACGAAAGTTTGCAAAGCTTCGGTATTCATAATAAGTCCTCCTAGGATTCTTGTTATTCCAAAACGGAATATTTATTATCAAAATAATTCACTTTACACATAATAACACATGTGATAATATTTGTCTAGATTACAATTTACGGAGGTTCAGATTATGAAAGATATTATATTGAGCGATAAAACATTCAAATTGGAGCAAGATCCATATATCTACCAGCTCCAGGATGTGGAAAAACCAGAGTTGTTTCGTGAAATGTTCCCATACACAGAAACACCCAAAATCACATTCAACTACCGCAAAGTTCCGGAGAACATGGCTGAAGATATCTTCATAACTGATACCACATTTCGCGATGGCCAGCAGTCTCGTGCACCTTATACCACTGAGCAAATGGTTCATATCTACAAACTACTTCACAAACTCGGAGGCCCAAAGGGCATGATTCGTCAAACAGAGTTCTTCGTATACTCTGAGAAGGACCGCAAAGCACTTGAAAAGTGTATGGAGTTAGGCTATGAATTCCCTGAAATCACTACTTGGATACGTGCATCAAAAAAAGACTTTGAACTTGTCAAATCCATAGGAGTCAAGGAAACTGGCGTCCTTGTCAGTTGCTCGGACTACCATATTTTCCACAAAATGGGGCTCACAAGAAAGCAAGCTCTCGACAAATACCTTGGAATTATTTCCGATTGTATCGAGGCCGGTCTTCGTCCTCGTTGTCACTTTGAGGATATTACTCGAGCTGACTTTTATGGTTTTGTAGTGCCATTTGCCAATGAGTTAATGAAACTCTCCCACGAGAGCAATGTTCCTATCAAAATCCGCGCTTGCGACACAATGGGATATGGTGTTCCCTACCCTGGTGCAGCACTTCCTCGAAGTGTCTCCGGAATTATCTACGGTCTTCAGCACTACTCTGATGTACCTTCTGAGATGATAGAATGGCATGGACATAATGATTTCTATAAAGGAGTCGTAAATGCCACTACAGCCTGGATGTACGGAGCCAGTGCAGTTAACTGCTCTCTTCTTGGAATAGGCGAGAGAACAGGAAATGTTCCGCTAGAAGCCATGGTTTTCGAGTACGCATCTCTCCGTGGTCATCTTAACGGCATGGATCCAACGGTAATAACAGAAATTGCAGACTATATTCAGAATGAAACCAACTATAGAATCCCACCTATGACCCCGTTTGTCGGCGCCAACTTCAACATGACTCGCGCCGGAATTCACGCAGACGGAATGATGAAGAATCCGGAAATATATAATATTTTCGACACCACTGCCATTCTCGGTCGCCCACCAAAGGTATCCATCAATTCAACAAGCGGAGTTGCCGGCATTGCCTTCTGGGTTAACGAACACAGAAAAATGACCGGCGAACCAGAAATAGACAAAAAAGATCCGCTGATTATGTACATTTACGATTGGGTAAATTCTCAGTATGAGGACGGTCGAATTACTATAATAAGTGATCAAGAACTTGAGGAGAAGTACCGCGAAGCCACGGAATATTTTTCCAAATAATCGTTGTTAACCAGCGCCAAGTCAAGTATAATAGTATTAATAATAGACTAATTTACAGGAGGCGCCCCACTATGGATAATCAAGCTGTTGAAAACAGAAAAGTTTACTTTGACTACATGCGTGTTTTTGCCACCATCGCTGTCATATTGCTGCATGTCTCGGGCGATGGCTATAATACAACTGCGATAAACTCGCTCCATTGGCATGTTTTGGAAGTTTCGAACAGCTTGGTCCGCTGGGGTGTCTCTGTCTTCGTTATGATTAGCGGTGCACTCTTTTTAAGTCGAGATATTCCATTAAAAAAGATATATTCCAAATACATTCTCCACCTTGCAACTGCTTTTTTTGCATGGTCAATTTTCTATGCCATCATCGGCGGAGGAACTCTGTCAGAGAGAGTTCTCGCTGTTTTTTCGGGACACTTTCACATGTGGTTCATCCCTATGATTATCGGCCTATATATGTGTATCCCTTTCATCAAGCCAATTGCAAACAATCAGAAGATTTCTCGCTATTATATTATTCTTTCGTTCCTGTTGGTATTTATAATTCCTGAAATCAATTCGCTTATTGGTGATTTTGGAACTTATCCACTGACCTTTATCCCTAGAATATTTAGCGCTCTCACAGGAAATCTCAGCATAAAAATGGTCTTAGGCTTCCCGGTTTTCTTTGTGTTGGGTCATCACTTAAACACCGTTATTTTAGACAAGAAACAGCGTCGTATCATCTATATTCTTGGCATTATCGGTTTCTTATCAACAATCATTCTCTGCATTGTTGTCACTATGAAAACAGGCAAAGCCTGCACTACATACCTTGAAACTTTCACTGTCAATGTATTCTTAGAGGCATTGGCCGTATTTGTGTGGATTAAATACAAAAAATGGGACAATATAAAACTCAATAATATCATGATTAAACTCAGCAAATACTGCTTTGGAGCCTACCTTATACATCCTTTGATAATTCGACTTATAGATAAAACGGGACTAAATACCTTTGTATTTAATCCCATTATCTCAATTATTTTCATCACTATAACAGTAACCGCAATATCTTATGTTATTTCAATAATACTGAACCATATTCCATTTATCCGCCGTACTGTTTGATTAATCAGTCCAAATACTCATCACTGGACAACAACTGCAGTTCCGGAAGCTGTCACCATAAGCATGCCATTGTCTGCTCCCAAAACCTCGTAGTCAATATCTACACCGACCACAGCATTGGCACCAACCTGCATTGCACGTTGCTCCATCTCTGCAATTGCCTGTTGTCTTGCCTGTATTAATTCATCTTCGTATGTAGTTGATCTTCCTCCAAAAACATTGGACAAGCCCGCCACAAAATCCTTTATGACATTTACTCCAGCTACTACCTCACCAAATACTATTCCTTTGTACTCCACGATAGCTTTACCTTCCACCGTAGGTGTCGTTGTTGAAATCATACTTTTCATCTCCTTCTTGTAAATAGTTTTGTATTATGCTACGTAAAATATTTTACCATATTGCCAATATGGTAGCAAGGGTTTAAAAAAAACCATATAGCCATTACTTTAATTCTATTGCAAATTGGCAATACTATTTTGGTACAAAGCTGTTCCCTTTCAATCACAACTTCTGTCATAACAATTTTTCCATTGTGTTTCATTTCACCATATTCTAGTGGATAAAATTTTCCGCTAGCAATTACATACTCGCTATCTAACGCATCCTGAGTCCAATCGGAAAAAAAAATAATCTTACTTTCACTGTAATTGCCATAGACCAGTCTTATTCTTTCTATCTGAGATCCATAAGTGCCATATCCCATTAGGACTATTTTTCTTATCTTCCTGTTTATAGCAATTTCCTGTCCCTCCATGGGCATACAATCATATGGGTTTTCCGCTTTGGGAAAAGGATAATCAATCCCATTTATAGTTATTGATGTACCAAAAGGAAGTTGCATAGTTGTTTTATAATCTCTTCCAGAGAACATATGACTCCTCTCAGAAAGTACCAATGGAACACAAAACACCTCTAATTCTCCTACTTCGTTCGTGGTTATATTTATACTAGCAAGGTCCGATATCTCCTTCTGCATTATAAGACTTCTTAGTTCCTGCTCTTTTTCCGCAACCTCAGATAGTTTCCCAATCAATGAATTTTGGAACAAATTAATGTCATCCCTGTCAAGCTCCCCTTCTTGGTACATAGAATGAAGCTTTACAATATATAGTCTAATCTCTTCAAATATTCTTGATATAGCTATATTTTGTTTGATAACTTTATCATTCCACTCAAAATACTCTTTACTAGCTCTAAGAAAAATATCAAACTGGATGTGCATACTGTACCACCTCAGAGCAAGCTTATAAAGCGGAACATTCCAAATATTTTTTTCAAATTTTAATTCCGTATAAATGTCAAAATCTCTTCTTATTCCTTGAATTAATTTTCGTATTGTTTCTGGTTTATATCTCTTTTTTATCTGTGCCAGCACTTGGCTCTTCTTAATTAGTTTCTTCTTTCTTTCATGTTTTCTATCAAATACAACAATCTGTCGCATCCCTTGTTCCACATCACTCCATGTGATTAATTCGGCATCTCGTCTTGGAAGCGAATCCGAACAAACAATACCCTTTTCAGTTACATCTGTAATTACCAAAAAATGCAAGCTTCCTGACGAGGACTTATATGTTTTTTGCCACGGACAGTAATTCGACCATATGCATGCAATCATTCTACCATATTGCATAACCCCTTCCGTAATCACTCTCTTCTTTGATTGACCTTTAAAAAAAACAGGTTTAAACTCACATCCATATATATTCTTCAAATTTTTAATAAGAATTCTATCGTCATATATCAGTCCATCCCCCAAAGGAAGTGTCCTTCTATACTTTATTTGTAAACTATCAAAAAGCAAGAATTCATACTCTCCTAAATGGAAATGACATACATCCAATATCGCATTTTCCAGACAATCCATTCCTTTTACAACTAACAATACTCTACCTCATTCCTAATTCTAATCATCTTATCAGGGATTCTTACTCTCTTTTTTATTGCATCAACTATCTTTTTAACTTGTTCAGACCAATGCCTTGACAATATCTATGACCAGTCCGTCATCAGTAATGAACAATTGAAAAGTATCTCGAATATCAATTTCACTGTATACCAAATCTCTTAACTCTTCTAGATTGATTCTCTTTCCGCAAATTTTGGATATTATACTTTTGCGACTGTCGATATACAAATACCCTTCTTCATCTAAATATCCAAAATCTCCAGTATATAAAACTAATTGCGATTCCTCCTTTCGACATAGATCCGCCCATCCCTCAGCGTATCCCATCATGACATTATTTCCCGAATATATTACCTCGCCGTCTTGTGATATTTTAATCACACCTTCACCAATAGGTTTACCAACTGACCTTAGTTTATCTTTATGTTTTGTAATGTCTAACACTGTCATTCTCGCCGTAGCTTCTGTCTGACCATACATAACAAAAAAACTGCATTTATTCTTTTCAGAAAGATTTGCCCAATATTTCAACTCATCATCTTGCATCTTCCCTCCAGCTTGAGTTAGCATTTTTAAACTTTTATGTTTTCTAATATCAAATCTCAGCATATGGAGCATATCATAAGTAAACGGAACACCTGAAAATGATGTTACATTGTACTTATCAACACAGTCCCAAAAATTTCCACTCATAATATTTTTTTCTGTTAAAACAACCGTACATCCCATGTACAGATGTGTTTGTAATATCGATAAGCCATATGTATAGTCTAACTTCAGATAACATATAGCAACATCTCTAAACTGTATATCTAGACTCCTGCAAATATCTATTGTATTGGCCTTAATATTATCTTTACTAATTCTAACAAATTTTCTACTTCCTGTACTCCCGGACGTGGACAACAAAAGTGCAAGTTTGGGATTTATATTTATTTCTTCTTCTCTTAAACGGTACAGAGAATATCTTTCACTGAACAAATTAGAATAAACTGTTCGAAACTTATTCTTCAAACCATCATTCGATGTCATTATATACTGAACTTTGTAGCGCATAGCCAAATCGCATATACTTGATTCTTCTAATTCTTCTGAAACAAGAATTGGCACACAGCCTTTATATAAACAAGCGAAGTAAGCACACACTGTTGAAAAATTGTTCTTGCAAACAATTATCATTGATGAATTGTTTTGCAACCCTTCACCGAACCACCTTATCATAGAATCTAGCTCGTTATATGAAACTGTATTGCCATTATCTCGTATTAAAGCGACTTTATTGCCAAACCGCTTAAAATTCCAAAAATCTTCCATAATCAAAAATCACGCGTACTATCGCAATAAGTACATTCTTCTCCTATTCAATGATTCAATCTCTTGGTTATCGGTTATTTGATAGTTTTCTCTCAATCTCTTAATCGAACGAGAATCCTTATATTCAAGAATATCAAGCATTCTGCTATTAGGTGCTTCAAATTTGTTTAGCTCTCTAAAAACTAAATACTTCACATTATTCATTAAGTATTTTTGTGAAACACCAATATATCCACTTAATGCTCTATTAATTGTTCTATCTGAATATGGCAAATGCTGCAGTGAATATTTAATTCTCTCATTAAAACAGTTTTTGTTTCTGATATCATTGAATTCTTTCATCACCGAATACAATACAGGATTATTATTCAATAACGATTCTAGATAACCACATAATACTATCAAATCGTATCTAAGTTGTTCATGATCTTCTTGTAAATTATATTTTGCAATTCGATTAATAATATCAATTCCCAACTCGAAATCAGTTTCCTTAATACCGTGTTCTCTAGAAATAAAACTCGCTTTTTGATATAACGTCTTGACAATACTTTCTCCTATTTCACCTAACACTCCACAAAGAAAACTCTCGCTAAAATTCATTGTATACCGCTCATATTTTCTTCCTTTTTCCATACAAATAATACCATGACTTATATTAGATGGAATAATGCATATACATGAATTTTCAAATCCATATACCTTTTTTCCAATTATAACTTGCCCTTTCCCAGAAGAAATAATTAATATTTCAATAGAATCATGGGTGTGGATTTCACCGCTCTTTTCACCACTTGATACTTTATGTAAACAAAGGAAATCGCGGTAGAAATCTCTCTTTTTAACATTTATATCCAATTTATATCCTCTCTTTTATAATTCCTTTCAAGCGCAATCCAGTTCGCCCTATAAATTGTCACAATAATCAATAAACTCTCCAATATTGGAATAATTTGTAATGGCAAATGCCAATTTCTCGTAACTAATATCATATTCTTCCTCAATATAGGTCAAAAGATTTAGGGCATCTATAGAATCAAAGTCTAAATCATCATACATATCCATGTCCATACATGTTTTTTTATCAATATCAATCTCGTGATTTCCTTCCTCATATAATTCAATTATTTTACATATAATATCCTCAGACATTTTTTTACTTCCTTTCAAATATAACAATTTTACCATTTTTCTGATTAGGTTCAATGTATTCACATGTTATAATTTCTAGAGTACATTCTCCCAAATCATTCTTGATTGAATCAATTATGAATTGAGTTATCTCATTTCTCAATTTAGAATCCATAACCAAATAATATGTATAAGCTCTGTTTCCTTGTTCAACGATTTTAAACTGTTTAATATCAAAGCCATGCTCTTCAACTAAGCGTCGAATTGGCTTAAACAACGTATATAGGCTTCGTTCTTCGCCGTCAATAAAAAGCTTATCATTCACTCGACAATAACTTAGATCCAATACAGGATAGCAACTTCCACATTTACACTTTTGCGATATTATTCGTCCTCTATCCCCTATCCTATATCTTAAAAAAGGCATACTTGTATTCGTCAAAGAAGAAATAATAATATTACCTTCGTCATCATCAGGTAGCTTTTGATTACTGTCATCTACTATTTCCACAATAACATTATTGTCCATAACATGAAGATTTCCATACTCACAAGAGCAAGCAATCGAATTAACCTCTGTTGTCCCATATTGATTCATGACAGGGCAGCCAAAATACTCTTCAATTTCTTCTTTTTCAGCCTGTGTAAGCACCTCGCCCGTACATTCTATGTACTTTATCATATCAATTGGTCTATACCCATGTGATTTCCATGCATGCATAATAATCTGAATTATAGATGGCTGTACTATCATCCATGTCGGAGAAAATTTATTAATCAGTTCATATAGCTTTACAGCATTATCATATTTTATATATTCCTTGAAAATTCCAAGCTTAGTTTCTGATATTTTTTTTACCAACTCTTTATTATTGTGGGAGTCATTGAACGTTGAAAAGAAAAAACACAACTTATCCGATGGTTCAATACCAAATCTTTCCTTCCTCAACACCCATAGTGAGCTCAAAGATCTTTTTACATCCCCCTGTCCCCAAGTCACCTTTAAACATTCTCCTGTTGTACCCGATGTATATACTTCATATGGTGGCTTACCTAGATCTCTTACTAAGGCAGGCGGATAGATAAGTTTATCTTGATTATTAATAATATCAATTTTATTTACTATTGGTAATGTATCCCAAATATCCTCAATATTTTCCTCTGTAATATTCATTCCGTGGGATAACTGTTGATATAATTCTACATTATTGTAACATTCCACAAAAAATCGTTTTGCTTTGCTATTAATTCTCATTGATTCCTAATTCTCCTCATGTTTGTTCTAGTTATTCAGTCTAATAAGAATCATATATCCCATAACATAATAACACATATAAAAGTTGAAAGTCAATATATAATCAACATAAAGTCATCTTTTACATGTTTTAATTCCGGACCATTTTCCTTTTGCAGTTATCTGGTCTACTTTTAGCACGCCACGAACCTTAACATAGTATTTCTTTCTCTTCTTTAATTTCTTAATAGTATAGCTATTCTTATCAAGATTGATTTTCTTAGTTTTCTTCTTTGAAAAGCTCTTGGATGTAGAATACCATAATGTGTAACTCGTGGCATCATCGGTTTTCTTCCAACTCAGCTTTGCCAATTTCTTTGTTCGCTTCATTTTTTTAATTGTTGGTTTTTTTATTACATATTTCACAGATGGTATATAATCTGCTGTTCCCGAATCCTCACGACATTCCTGATATGACGAATAGCTCTCCGCTTGTATCCATCCACCTTTTGATAAATCTATATGCATTATAGGCCTAATATTTATTTCATGAAATCTTATTATTAAGTCATTTTTTTCATAACTCTCCGTATAGCCCGCACAACTTCCAAAAGAATTATGGCCTCCATTATCATCTATTCCCTCTAAAACTTCATTTTGAATTCGACTTATAGCTTTTCCATGACTTCGTAAATACCACGCCATATATGCTTCCTTGCCATTACCAGTATATTTTGTGGCTTTCGCTGCCCTGTTTGATCTCTTCATATCATCTCTTGCCCAAAAGAATCCTGTTTCTTTGGCTTCTATATCACTATATGTAGGAATAGTTACTCTATCTTTTGTTGGTTCTTCCACTATGCGCCCATCCCATGTACCTCCTGCTGCTTCATACTCCCTTTCTATAATCGCAGTTCTCTCGCTCTCATCGAAGGCCTCCTTATAGAACACTTCATTCAACCATTTCCTCGCATAGGAATTTTCCAGATTGTATTGTAGCCCCAACCATAGGTGTATGGCTGTCTGTCTAGTATCTTGTCTGAGAGTATACACGCATC
>NZ_JAEB01000027.1 GCF_000518685.1 Eubacterium xylanophilum ATCC 35991
AAAATGCGGCGTAGTTCAAAGTATGAATAGTGACGGTGGTCGCTGTCATGATAATGCTCGATGCGAGAGTATGTGGGCAAGGTTCAAAACGGAGCTTCTCTACGATAGATATGATACCAAATCTATGACTGTCAAAGAGTTAAAAACAGTTATCTGGAGGTACTTCATGTCCTATTGGAACAACCGAAGGATCTGCTCTGCTAACGGAGGACTCCCTCCTGCAGCTAAACGCAGGAAATACTATGATTCACAGCCCGTTGCGGCATAGTGATAAATTTTCCCAAAGAAATCTGCCAACCAATATTGACAATTTCAGTTTGCCAAGGTCAAATATAAAGCCAAGAAGAAGAGTTTTGAGGTAAAGTGCACAAACTATAATTCTGCATGGCTTGTTGTTGGATACTCAACCAAAAAAGATAGAAGTGATGAAGTGAAAATCGATGTAAGCTATCCTAATAAGAAGACTAGTGCATATAAAAATATAGGTGCGAAAGAAACTAAGATTAAAGTTTCGGGAGCATATAAGAAATTTAAGAAAACCTTTAAGGCTAAACAAAAATACAAGAAAAACTGGATTAAGGTGACAGTTCCTAAACTGAAGTCTGGCAAGAAGTATTATGTAAGACTAAAGCAGCGAGCAACCACTTCGTTAGCGGACGATGGAGGAACAAAGGAAGATGGAGAAAGCATCTGGTTTGGCCATAAGACGATTAAGGTTAAGTAGAATAATTAATATTTTGGTATTTAGCAAGTATATAAAAACCTTCTGGATTTAGTTCCAGAAGGTTTTTTGCGACCAAACTCCGCCGTATAGAACCAACACAATACGGATGAAAACCCCAAAGTGAGAATTTCATCCGTATTTCAAGTCGGAGTTAGTTTAATTGTTGATAATCCGTCAGATCGCACCATCCAGGAATCACATACATAATTATTATAAATGCTACAAATGCCGCAACAAGTACAACAAAAGCAATTAGACCAAGGGCGTTCATGATTTTCTCTGTCTTGTCTTCAGGTATCATCTTTTTCCTAAAGAGTATTGTGAACAATGTGACAATTATCAAGGCGATGATTGATAGAACAGCACCCACGCCTCGGCCAGGTGAACTGAAGTCAAGTCGTACTTCGCCGTTGTTATCAGTAACCGGAATGCTTATCATGCCGTCTATTGATTTCACATCAACCTTTTTCCCGTTTACAGTGCATGTCCAACCTTCCTCATACTTGATAGGGAGGAAAAGGTTTCCTGTCTTCTTATCTTTATATGAGAAGGATAAGCCCGTGCATCCTCGTTTAAGGTCGGATACCTTTGGACTTGCATTCTTTATTACATCCATTTGTTGAAGAAAATAGTCGTAGTCCATGACGCCTAGATGGATATACTGTTGGTTTCCACCAAATGCAATTTGTGCTTTGGTATTATTAAAACATCCAAGGCAGACAAGTTTATTGCAGAAATCAGTAGGATATGTGTCGATTTCCTTGTTTGCCGAATTAGGGAATTGAACATTTTCTCCGTTGACATTGACGACTACCGGATCATTTCCCTGGTTTGTAGCATAGAAATAGAGCACTTTTCTGGATGAGGTAGCATCGAGAGTGTAGGTGTTATTTACAATATTCGATGTAACATCTGTTATAAGCGGTGTCCCAGAACCTGTAAAAGCAGAGAAAAGTGCATTTTGCGTCGTAAATATTCCGCCACCTGCTTCCAACTTATCAACATTTATTCCCTTGACAAAAGGAAGTTCAAAATTACTTTTATAAAGTGTTATATCGGTTTTATTGGCGGCAATATCTTCAACTGCTGTATACATATCAGAACTCATCTCATCTGCTGACATATAATATTTTGTATTGAAGAGTGCATCAGTAAATGCTGTTCCACCGGTATCTACAAGTTGGGTCCAGTTTGTTGAATATCCCAGACTTGCAAATGTCGGTTGAATAGTCTCGCTGATTACATGCCAATAATTGGATATGGACTCCGTGCCGGTTACAAGAGAGTGCTCCAGCAAGTCAACCTGATAATCGACATTTTTTATTCTTTCGAAATCTTTGATATCTGTTTTCATGTGTTTTCCAACGGCATTAGTATTTTTTAGGTGGATTGGATTGAAGTATTCGTAGGTGTCCTTGTTCAATGCATATGAGACAATTGTAGTAAAGCATAACTGCGCACAAAGCACGACATATGCTGCCTTTCTAAATTTCTTTATAAACAGAATAATCAAGAAAACTACAAGTGTAGAAAGTTCGACGATCATCAAAATTCCACCGTCACCCTTTTCTACATAAGTAGAGCTTTCTGTATATTTATTATAAATATTCTTAAAAACGAATGCACCGATAATGATGCATGCACCTCCGATGACACCCCAAGGAAGATCCTTTTTCTTGAAGAAACTTCCAAAGTCTTCACGGTCTCTGGAGAGAGCGACAGCACCATCAATTAATGCAAATGATACAGCAAAGACAAATCTTACAGGCCACATGGCTCTACTTCCGCCGTGCCACAAAAGCTCTGTGGCGGATATGAGAACGGAAAGAATCATGAGAATGACAACTAGGAGAACATCTTTGTGTTTATTGATGATTCGCAGAATATTTTTCTTGCTTGTAATAAGGAAATAAGCAATGGCGGCGAGGGGGAGAGATGTGTTGACTACAAGTCTTGTGAGAGTCAACTTGTTGCCCTCGTCCCACTTGGAGCCAAGGACTGCTTTATATATTTCCATAAATGTTCCGGAATTGGTTCGCGGAGTATTTTGGATGCAAAGTAGTGCTGGAATTGTGAAAACTGCGCTTAGCATCAAGGCGAATATTACACTGAGGCCGATGCGGATAGAGGCAGCTTTTTTGGTGGAAAAGTCATATTTTCCAAGAACAATCTTGCTGGCAGAGGCCAAGAATACGAAGACGAGGGTGATGCATCCCATGTATACGTTTATGGCCATTGACAACGCGAGAGCAAGAGTGAAGAATAGCGATTTCTTTTCCTTTATTATCTTGTCCACACCGATCATGATGAGTGGAAGCATGAATGCAGCGTCCATAACCATAATGATTTGGAAGTGAACAAGTGATGCTGCACCAAAGGCATAGCAAATGGCACCGAGAACGCGGATGCTACTTTTGGCACCGGTTCTCTTAATATAGTAGTACATTGCAAAGGCAATGCTAATCATTTTTAATATGATGAGAATATTGACAAAATTACAAATATTATACTTTGGCGTGAGATAGAGGAACAGGTTCAAGGGACTTAGAAGTGCTCCAAGACTTGCTGCACCGGATATGTTCATGCCGAAACCGGTATTCCATGTGAAGAACGGGCTGGCTTTGAAATGCAAAACATCCCATACGTAGTACATTCCTGCGGGAATTGTCTGTTGAGTCATGTCTCCGCGAGATATGGTCTCCTTGCCGAAGGGATAAATGCCATAGACCGCATAGACGCTTAGGACTACCAAAGCGATGAAAGCGGCTATAATTGCTAGATCGACCGGTGATTCGCCGTAGATAAACCTTTGTATTCTCTTTGTTAACTTGTCTTTCATTTATACTCTCCTTGAATCATTGATTTCGTGTAAAACACTAAAGAAAATTATACTATATATAAGATGTAATGTCAAAAAACCAAGCGTGAAAACGTTTGCACAAAAAAGCTGTTGACAATTGTAGAACAATCCCTTATAATACCTATTGGAAATACAAAAGTATGTATTTTACGCATATATATTAGATGAAAACGTTTGCAAACATATGGAGGGTAAAAAATGTTTAACTTAAAACAGATGAAGCGAATCGGTGCGATGATTCTCGTTGGAACTCTTGCTGTCGGAAGCATGACAGCGTGTGGTAAGAGTGGAGAAGAGAAGAAGGCTGCAGATGGAAAGGTGAGGATCACTAATGTTTCCTATGATCCTACAAGAGAGTTGTACCAGGAGTACAACAAGAAGTTTGCAGAGTATTATAAGAAGGAAAAGGGCAAAGATGTTGAGATTGTTCAGTCTCACGGTGGTTCAGGAGGACAGGCTCGTTCAGTTGTTGAGGGAGCTGAGGCAGATGTAGTAACACTTGCACTTGCACATGATATCACGCTTGTGGAGCAGGCTGGATTGATTGAGCCGGGTTGGCTTGGGGAGTTCGATAAGAATTCATCACCATATACATCCACAATTGTTTTCCTTGTAAGAAAGGGAAATGCCAAGGGAATCAAAGACTGGGATGATCTTATCAAAGATGGTGTACAGATTATCACTCCGGACCCTAAGAGCAGTGGTGGCGCATGCTGGAACTTCCTTGCTGCTTGGCAGTTCGCCAAGGAGAAGTTTGGCGGAGACGAGGCAAAGATTAAGGATTTCGTCAAGAAGATATATGACAATGTAACTGTTATGGATTCAGGTGCCAGAGGCTCAACAACAACATTCGTTGAAAATGGTCAGGGAGATGTTCTTCTCGCATGGGAGAACGAGGCGATTGCAACTGTCAAGGAATATCCTAATGACTATGAGATTATCTCTCCAAGTATCAGTATTCTCGCTCAGCCAAGTGTGGCAATTGTGGATGAGAATGCCAAGAAGGATGGTGTGACAGAAGTTGCCAAGGATTATCTCAACTATCTCTATACAGATGATGCACAGAAGATAATTGGAGATAATGGCTATCGTCCATCCAACGAAGAGATCCTCAAGAACTACAAGGATGTATTTAACCTTGACATGAAATTATGTACAATCGATGATTTTGGCGGTTGGGACAAAGCATATGAGACTTTCTTCCAGGATGGAAAAATCTTTGATGAGATTCACAGTAAGTAACTAATATATCTGCAGGCCTATGAAAATGGTCTGCAGATTTTGTGCGTTTAAAATAAGCATTACAGAGGTGCAAAAAAATTGAGTAAAAAGATTAAGAAGTACAGTGGAAAACGTGTAATTCCCGGATTTGGCTTGACACTTGGAATCACTATCGCCATGTTGTCAATTTTGATAATAATCCCCCTTGGGTCGGTGCTTGCCAATGCATTTAAAACTACGCCTGGGGAGTTTTGGGAGACAGTTTCCACTCCCGCAGTTTTAAGCGCTTTTGGCGTGAGTATTCTATATGCGTTTATCGCAGCGGTTATTAATTGCATATTCGGACTCATAACTGCATGGGTTTTGGTTAGATATGATTTTCCGGGGAAGAGGATTCTCGATGGCCTTATTGAGCTTCCTTTTGCTCTTCCTACAGCAGTTGCGGGAATCACTTTGTCAAAGCTCTACTCAACAACGGGAGAGTTTGGTGAGCCTTTGGCTAAGTTTGGAATCAAGGTGAGCTATACTCAGCTTGGATTGCTTGTTGCACTTATCTTTATCGGAATACCTTTTGTAGTCAGAGCTATTCAGCCGGTGCTTGAGAAGTTTGATGGGCAGTTTGAGGAAGCTTCATATATATTGGGAGCCAGTCCTGTCAGAACATTTTGCAAAGTCATCCTTCCGGAGCTCAGACCTGCACTACTCACGGGATTTGGACTTGCTTTTGCCAGGGGAATCGGAGAGTATGGAAGTGTTATTTATATCTCAGGTAACAGCGAAAAAGACCACACACAGGTGGTATCTTATATAATCATGCAGAAGCTTAATTATCTTGATTATAAAGGGGCTACAAGTGTGGCATTGGTACTTTTGATTATATCTTTTATCCTGCTTTTACTTATCAATATCATACAGGTGAAACAGGCTAGAAGAACCAATAATTGTTAGGAGGATGATCATGAAAAAAACAGGTGAAAATAAGGCCACAAAGGTCATCTTAATAACTATAACAGTTGTATTTATATGTCTTATGTTGGTTGTTCCACTGATATCCGTTATCAGAAATTCGCTTAAGGAAGGATTTGATTTTTACTTTGAGTCCATCACAACAGACTACGTGATTTCAGCCCTTGTGGTCACATTAATAGCGACTGTAATCACTGTTTTTGTCAATACTGCTTTTGGTCTCATAGCGTCCTGGGCATTGACTAAATTCTCATTTAAGGGCAAGCAATTCCTGGCGACACTTATTGATATTCCATTTTCAGTATCGCCGGTAATAGCAGGATTGTCATACATTATGACCTTCGGAAGAATGGGATGGGCAGCCCCTATAATAGACTCAATTAATGAGACTTTTGGAACGGATATTAAGATTGTATTTGCCTTACCGGGCGTGGTGTTGGCAACTATATTCGTAACGTTTCCATTTGTTTCCAGGGAGTTGATACCTGTGCTAAATGCTCAGGGAACAGATGAAGAGGAAGCAGCTGCTCTCATGGGAGCAAAGGGCTTTACCATATTTAGGAAGATTACTTTCCCACACATAAAGTGGGCACTTATCTATGGAATTATTCTCTGTGCAGCAAGGGCGCTGGGTGAGTTTGGTGCGGTAAATGCACTCTCAAAGACTAGGGGAGTAACCTTTACACTTCCTCTGGAAATCGATGCCCTTTATCTTGCGGGATCTACAGAGGCTATTACGGCGTCGTTTGCAGTTTCGTCGATTCTTGTGATTATTGCAGTAGTTGTATTGATTCTTCGGAACATTTTCGAGTATCGTGCCAAGAAAAATATGGAGATAGAAAGCGAAGAAAGGTGATATTATGTATATAGAGTTAAAGAATATTAATAAGACTTTTGGGGATTTTAAGGCCTCGGATAATGTGAGTTTTGGAATAGAAAAGGGGAGTCTTGTGGCACTTCTCGGTCCCAGCGGAAGTGGAAAAACGACCATTCTCAGGATGATTGCGGGGCTTGAGACGCCTGATTCAGGTGATATTATCATCAACGGCGATCGAGTTAACGATGTATCGCCTTCAGATAGGGGAATCGGGTTTGTTTTCCAGAGCTATGCCTTATTCAGATATATGACTGTTTATCAGAATATCGCCTTTGGTCTTGAAATCAAGAAGATGCCTAAAAAGCAAATTAGGGAGCGCGTGGACGAACTTCTCGAACTCACCGGTTTGAAGGGTATGGAGAAGAGATATCCCAACCAACTTTCCGGTGGACAGCGACAGAGAGTGGCATTTGCCAGGGCGCTGGCGCCAAATCCCAAGGTTCTTTTGTTAGACGAGCCGTTTGCTGCTATCGATGCAAAGGTTAGGCAGGAACTTCGAAGTTGGCTTCGAGAGATGATTTACAAGGTTGGAATTACAAGTATATTTGTGACACACGATCAGGACGAGGCTGTGGAAGTGGCTGACCAGATTATTGTCACCAATAGGGGAAGAGTAGAGCAGATTGGCAGTCCGAAGAAGATTTACAAAACGCCAGAAACTCCGTTTGTGTCGGAGTTTATCGGGCAGTCTACATTTGTAGAAGATTACTATAAGCTTCACGGCTTTGAGAAGGGAGATTATAAGGGTGCCATTATTAGGCCGGAGTTTGTTGAGGCATTTAAGACAGATAATGAGCGCTTCAAGGATGTGATAGGATGCTCTGAAGAAGGTGTAATTACAGACATTATGTTCCGTGGAAATAGCCTTGAAATAAGGCTCAATGTCAACGGAATTATCCTCACAACCCACAGATCTCTCGAAAGAAGACCTGTGGAAATAGGCGAAAAGATGCGGGTAATTATCTATAGAATGTTTGCAATTACTGAAGACAAAGCGTATCTATTAGAGAACAAGGAACTCATCGAAAATGACGTTCATAACGTTCATCTTGAGTCATATCTATACAGTACTGACGGGTATTTTGTGGTATAAAATCTCGTGGATTAGGAGGAGTTTATGTCAATTAAGAGAATTGCCGAGATGACCGGAACATCTATCTCAACTGTGTCTCGAGTGCTAAATAATCCGGAATACAAGTGCTCTTCGGAGGAGCTAAAGAAGAAAATTTGGGACGCGGCCAGAAGAATCAACTATGTTCCCAATGCCTCGGCCAGGAGCCTCAAAATGGGGAAAAATATTCCGACAGAGACGAGCCAAATCAAAGTAGGAGCTCTAATTACTCGGGTTGATGTAGAAAAGACGGATCCGTTTTTCATGGAATTGACATATTCAATCGAGAAGGCACTCTTGGAAAAAGCGTGCAAACTCGAGAAAATCTGGTATAATTCAGCTTTCTCTGACGACAAAAACATCAGTGATATAGACATGGATACAATTGTGGCGGAGATGAGGGAAGAGTGCCCGGATATTCAAGGGCTCATTGTTGTTGGAAAATGCAATATAGACGCCATGGCCATCCTCAGGGATAGATTTGGAGATATCATTGCCATCAGCAGAAACTCAAGCAACTTTCTTGTCGATGAAGTTATCTGTGACGGAAGGAAACTTGCCATGCAGGCTATCGATTATCTGGTTGGCCTGGGACATAAGAAGATAGGCTATGTGGGGCCGTGCTTTAACGAAGTTAGGTATCACGGTTATCTCGAGACTATGAAAGCTCACAATATCGAACCCCAGTTGGGCTATGTGATGGATTGTTTTCAGAGTGAAGAAGATGGATATAGAGTAATGGGTGAGATTTCTGAGGTGGACGACAGGCCATCGGCCATTTATACCGCCAATGACATCATTGCATTGGGCATGATAAGATATCTCAAGGAGCACAAGAAAAGCGGATATGCTCCATCGATTATCTCAAGTGATGGAATCACAAGGGCAGAAAAGTCCAATCCTAGGCTCACAACTGTCAAAATCCCTAAAAATGACATGGCGAGCTTGGCAGTTTCTCTATTGCTTGATAGAATAGAAAAGGGTCATGAAAATGTCACGAAGCTAGAGATGCTAGGCAATTTGGAAGTGGGAGAGAGTTGCTATACTATTCATGAGGATAATTGGTACGGAGTTTGGAATTAAGAAAAGGAGAAGCTATGTCAAATACAGAGAAGACTGGAATCGTCATGGAAGGTGGAGGCTTGCGGGCTATTTTCACTGTTGGAATCCTTGATGTATTAATGGAAAATGATATTTATGTGGACGGGGCAGTGGGAGTATCTGCCGGAGCCTGCTTTGGTTGTAATTATAAGTCGAAGCAGATTGGCCGAGGACTAAGATACAATCTTGCTTTTTGCGATGACAAGAGATACAGCGGCCTCGAGTCCTTCTTGAAAAGCGGAGATGCTTTTAATGCTGATTTTTGCTACAATCAGATACCGAATAAGTTTGATCCCTTTGATTACAAGGCATTCAAGGAGAATCCTATGGAATTTTATATGGTCTGCACGGATGTTCTGACAGGAAAAGCAGTATACAAGAAAGCAGATGAGATGAATCCCTCAAATTTGGAGTGGATGCGAGGTTCTGCCACGATTCCCCTTGCCGGCCGAATCGTTAGAGTCGATGGAAGAAAACTCCTAGATGGCGGTGTGTCAGACTCGATTCCTCTGAAATTTATGATTAATAGGGGATACAAGAAAAATATAGTGATTAAGACTCAACCTGATGGATATGTAAAAAAGAAGAACCGTTTTACACCGCTTGTGAGATATGTCTACAAGCAGTATCCGGCTCTTGTTCGTGCGGTTGCAAATCGTCATAAAATGTACAACGAAACCCTTGACTATATCGTAGACATGGAGAAGGAAGGGCGTTGCCTTGTCCTTGCTCCGGATGCTGAACTCGGAATAGGAAATATGGAGAAGGACCCTGAAAATGTTCTCCGAGGCTACCTCCACGGAAGAGAGGTAGCAAGCAGAAACCTAGATGTCATCAAAAAGTATCTCGGTATTCCTTTGATTTCTTGAAGAAATCGTATATTGCTTTTTCATCGTCCTCATCGAGCATTTTTTTAAATGCCTCAAGTTGGCCGATGTAACTATTCATAAATTCAATGATGCAATCTTTGTTGGATAGCACTATGCTCTGCCACATTTCTGGTGAGGATGCTGCTATCCTTGTCATATCTCGAAAACCGCCGGCCGCAAACTGCTTCATGTATTGTTGCTCATTGTCATTATCCTGAACTGTATTCACAAGAGCGTAGGACAAGACGTGTGGCACATGGCTAATAGCTGCTGCTGCCATATCGTGATCACCGGGCTCTAATACAAATGCCCTGCATTTGCAACAATCGATGATTTCTTTCATGGTATCAATAAAAAACTCTGGAGTTTTCCCAGTCGGTGTAAGCAGGTAAAATGCTCCGGTGAGGATATCGACGCTTGAGTTTTCATAACCTGTTTTCTCCGTCCCGGCCATGGGATGACCGCCTATGAAATTTTCTTCCATGCCAAGTTCTGTTACAGCGGCATGAATATTGGACTTGACGCTTCCTACATCAGTTATTATGCAATCGGGCTTGATAATGTTCTTGAGTTTGGCAAGATACTCGACATTGATTCGCACAGGGGCACAGAGAAATATAATGTCACAATCTCCAAAGCCATCTTCTATGCTCTTTTCTAATCTAGAAATCACACCATCTTCCAAAGCCTGCTTTAATCCCGGCTTCACATCCGGATATCTGTTGTTGTATGCAATAATCTCAGTGGATGGGGATGCTTTCTTGATGCATCTTGCCACACAGCCACCGATAAGTCCCAAACCAATAAAACCAATTTTTTTATTCTCTATAATCATTCTAGCACATCCTTTTTTTTCGTGGTTTACACACCTTTTTATATTATACTCTTTTTTTATTCAAAAGAAAAGTGGTTGTTTATTTTGGTTATTTATGTTATAATGATGGACATAGATGAAAAAGGTTTTGTTTAAATTGCACAGGAGATCGTTAATACCGTAACCGTGAGCAGTTGGTAAGGAAAAAGGTATGAAGTATGAAAAAAGGAAATCTGGTTTTATTTGTGTACGAAAATTTTCATAGCATACTTTGGAAGTATGATAAATTCATGGAGTGGTATTATCTCGTTCCGTGCTTTTATTATGTGAGAAATTGTAAAAAATCACCCGGTAAGAAGGGTTACGCTAGTTTTGCGTAGCAGTTCTTGCTGGGTGTTTTTTAGTTGGCACTACATTTGTAGATAGGCAACAAATATATGACTAAGGAGGATCAAATATGGAAAAACGCAAAAAGACAAGAAAACGACTGACACCAAAAGTTGCGATGAAGAGAGTACTGTGTACAGTATTATCTCTTGCAATGGTCTTGAGCGGAATGATTTACATTCCAGAAGACAAAGGTGAAGTCAAAGCAGCAGTGAGCTATAAGAGTGATGAGGTTGCTTTGCCGACATCACCGGGTTCGTACCTTATTGGCGGTAGAGCATATGTTGTAAAAGAAAATACAACGATCACTGCTACTACAGCAGGCACAAGTGCACTTTACACCGAGGTAAATGGTGGAAAGTCATCAGTAATTATTTACATCCCTAAGGGTGTAACGCTTACTGTAAAAGGTGCAGATGGTAATGGAAGAACAGGAGGAGGAGCAGGTATCTATGTTCCTTCAGACAATCCAAATACCACCGATGTCAACGAAAGAGTTACATTGATTGTAACCGGACAAGGTAAACTCGTTGCTACCGGTGGTAAAGGCGGAAGTGCAGGCAATGGTTCCAATGGTGACAATGCATCTAGTAAATACCATGCAGGTAACGGCGGAAAAGGCGGCAATGGCGCCGGTGGAGCCGGAGCAGGAATCGGTACATCCGGTGGAACTGGAGGAGCTGAGACAACCGGAGGTACCGGATACGATGGTTCCGGTGGCGGCGACGATAATGATGAAGGTTCTGGTACTTCTGGACAAAATGGTAATAATGGTTCTAATGCAAGCAGACCAGGAAATGTTTACATCATAGGAAGTGTTGATGTAGAGGCAACCGGTGGAGCTGCAGGTCAGGGACCAACAGTTACATCATTTAGCAATGGATCAGATGCTTCGCAAGAAGGAAGTTGGACGGCTGGTAGGGATCACCAGTATGCATGTGGCGGAAAAGCTGGACAAAGTGGCGCAGCTACGAATGCAGCTGCTGGTATTGGATCAGGTGCTCCCGGAGGACGAAGTGGATACAGCGGTGGCGGCGGAGGTACTGGAGATAGTAGTCCTGTTACCGGAAGTTTTAATACAGCAAGAAATAATGCATATAACAATTGTGGCGCTTCAGGATCTTCAGGTTCAAACGGAGCTGGTAGTGCAGCTTGTGAATATGTCACTGGAAAAGATGCAACCGTTTCCAAGAACCAAGGCTCAGTTCAAGAGATGTCAACCACATCATGGGGCACTAAGGCAACGGGAAGAACTATTGCTCTTGACTCAGCTGAGTACAGAGGTCTATACTCTGAGACAATCATAAGCTTCTATGATGATCTTGACGGAGCAACACCTGACAAGAAGGTATATGCTATGTATGGTGCTATTCTTCCTGAGTTCAGTAGAACTATTACTATTCCTCAGAGACCGGGCTATACATTTATGGGATACTACACAGAGAAGTATACAGACCCAACTAAGGCGGACCCTAACAAGATGGTATTCGATCAGGAAGGTAAGCTTCTCGAAGACAAGTATCTACAATATGGATCATGGATTACGCCTACTAACATTGAAGTATATGCTTTGTGGTCTAAGGACTATTATTACATAGCTTACAATGATCGTGAGTGGTCAAATGACGCTAGAGATCAGTATGGTTCATATAATGGAACATATGTGAGACTTGGAAAACTTAGAACAGTTCAGTATGGTAACTTCATGGCAGCTACAGCAGACGAAGCTGGAATCAATGAAGAAGAGCATCCGAACTTTAAGTTTGTAGGTTGGAGCAAGGATCCTAAAGCTACAGAACCTGATTATAAGCCAGGTCAGCAGTACAAGGGAACACTTGCAACAGGAAATGACAATGATAAGATTGTTAACCTTTATGCAATTTATAAGAAGGTTGATGGTTATACAATAAGCTATAGTGGAAATGGAAATGATATTGCACCTGCATATCACATTCCTTCTACAGATATAGTAAAGAAAAATGATCAAGGAAAATATCTCTACAGCATTCCTGAAGAGTATGTACCTGACAGAAAGGGATATACCTTCAAAGGATGGGCAGAGGAAGCTATTGAGACAGATGTAGAAAAGATCTATCTCAACGGCACAAATGATATTGAGATTACAAAGGATACAGTATTCTACGCTCAGTGGGAGAAAAATCCTGTTGTAACTTATGATTTGAATGGTGGATCATTCAAAAAGGACGTTAATGAAGAAGTTAAGGAGACCCTTAACAAGAAGGATTATGAAGCTGGAAAGATAGTTAACACTACTTCTCTTGGTGCTGCTCAAATCGCTAAGAAGGGATATACCTTCAAGGGATGGAGAGCTTCTACTACAGTAGGCGGAGAGACACGCTACCTGAGAATTGATGGTACACTGTGTGAATGGGTTGCATCTGAAGCACACGCCACTGTATTCACTGACTCAGTTTCATTCCCTATGCCAGCAAAAGATGTTATTGTATCAGCAGTTTGGACTCAGGATAAATTCGACGTAAATCTCAATTTTAAGATTGATGAGTCAGAAGGTGCTCATCAGGTTACTACAATTGAGAATGGATTTGTATATAAATTCAAGGCTTTGTACAGATATAGTACAGAGGACA
The DNA here is from genome assembly GCF_000518685.1 of Eubacterium xylanophilum ATCC 35991. GTDB lineage: Bacteria > Bacillota > Clostridia > Lachnospirales > Lachnospiraceae > Eubacterium_F > Eubacterium_F xylanophilum. Next base: position 13,540 of record NZ_JAEB01000027.1, read on the forward strand.
AAGGTACGACAACAGAGTATGGATATGAGACAGGAACAGGTGCAGAGAGAATACTTCTTGGTGCAACTGTTGCGGACAAGAAAAATCTGGATTACAAGAGCGCTGCACTTGATGCCGATGGAATACCATATGGTGGAGATATCAAGCTTGTTGTAACGCTTAATACAACATTTGATTCAGATACTATGGTTGTCAAAGTTGGAGATACAGTATATAAGCCTAGTGAGACAGATGTAGATGAGGATGGATGTCCAACATATACATACATAATCAGCAATATTACATCTAACATAAATGCAACTGTAACAAATTCAAAACAGTATGTATATGATATCAACTATGTTGATCCGTCTGAGATGGTTAAATCTAATCTTGTAACAGCAACTGGCTTTGATAAGTACTATGCAGGGGTTGAGAAGACATTACCTACTGGAACTGACATGACTGTTCCTCAGAATTACAGTTTTGTTGGATGGTATGAAGATGAAGCCACAGCTAATTCAGTAACTAATGGCAATAAAGGATCATATGTTGGAGCAACACCAGTTACCAAGATTGAAGCTAAGACCAAGGGTAATACAGCTAAAACATATTATGCTGCTTGGCAGGGTAAGACATACACGGTTAACTACTATTATAGCAATTACGATAGTAAGGACGGAACGCGCAAGACAAGTGATGTTGTCCAAACAACAGAGCGTTATGGTACTCAGTTTACTGTTGGAAGAAATCTTGATGGACAACCTGTTCCATATGTCGTAGGACCAAATGGAGCAGCATTTATTGGTTGGGCTAAGTCTCCAAATGCAACAAAACCTGATTATACACCGGGAGAGAGTGTTAAGGATTTACCTGTATCCGGTACTTCAGTGAACTTGTATGCAGTTTGGGATATTTCAAAAGTAAAAGTTACATTCGATGCCAACGGAGGTAAATTCAATGGCGGCGATGTATATAAGACTTATGAAGTAAGCTACAAGCTCTCAAATGGTGGTGCTTATACTGCAACAAATATTGCATCATATTCATCATCAATGCAGAGAGGTGATAGCGGAGACAGTGGATATACTTTCAAGGGATGGGCAACCACTCCAGATGCCACTGAACCAAATGTAACCGGAATATCAACGGGAACAATATATGAGAATACAACATTCTATGCCGTATGGGGCAAAGGTGAAGTAATTGTAACATATTACAGTGACTTAGCAGGTACCGAGAATGAAAATGTGAAGCAGTACAAGTATCCAGCTGGTTCTACTATTAAACTTGGTATTCACGAGGGACAGCAGGTAGTCAAGGCTCCAGAGAACAAGACTTTGGTTGGTTGGTCAATCGTAAAGAACACACCAAATATGAAGTATGTTCAAGGTGAGAGCTTTATCGTAGGAGATAAGGCAAGTTTCCTTCTCTATCCAATTTTTGAGAATACAAGTACTTACAAGTTGGTTTATGACGTAAACGGAGGAACTTGGCGAGGAAGTACAATTGTAACTATTGGTACAAAGATAATAGGTCAAAATGAGACTGTAGTACGATATGTACTTGATGACACAATCATACCTGAGAGAGTTGGTTATGACTTTGTAGGATGGGTGGATTCAGAAGATAGCAATGTTGTTTATAAACCGGGAGTTACATATGAAGCAGTGGATCCGGATTACTTAGTTTCATTGGTAGCTAAGTGGAAACCACATGTATATTCACTTGGATTCTATCCTGGAAATGCAGTAAAAGTTGATGCTAAGTATAAGAACGCTAAGGATTTGGAGAATGTCGTTCCAGTCAGAATGACAACACTTGCCGATGGCGCCAAGGCGGTTGAAAATGATAGCACAGCTTATACACAAGACTTTGCATATGATGCTGTTAATCAGAGCATTTTACCATATCAGTTTGTATACAACGGATTCAAGTTTGTTGGTTGGACAGAGAATCCTAACGATGTGAATCCGGTAATAGCATTTACTGATAAGCAGGTAATCTCAAATCTCACTTCGGAAAAGGGATTATATAAGAATCTCTATGGAGTATGGAGAGTTGATACACCTATCACAGTATCATATAATGCTAATGGTGGTAAAGGCAAAGTTCCAGAGCAAGATTTGTATGTAAATACAATTTCTCCAACAACGGAGACAATTGATATTGAGCTTGAGACACCTGACACAACATCACCAGAGGGACTTCGCAGAGAAGGTTACAAGTTTATAGGATGGACAACATTCCCACTAACTCTCCCACAGGACTTTGGAGATGGTATTGTCGATTTTGTTAAGGAATACTTTGTTGTTGATAAAGATAGTATTTCTACTTCTACCACATACTACGCAGTATGGAGAGAATATAAGACATACCGTGTGGAATATGATTTCAACGGCGGTAAGGGACAAGTTCCTGTAGACAATAATCTCTATTGTGCAGATGGTAAGTCCTACGATGGAAATAAGGTTACAGTGAAGTTTGATCCAAAACCTACCAGAGATGGATATGAATTCCAGGGTTGGACTGATTCGGTAGAGACGGGCTCAGTTGAATCAGGAGCTGCAGAAGCTGCAGTTTACACTGAACCAGAGGGAACTAATCCGGCACCTACATTTACTATCAAGAAAAATACAACACTCAGCGCTATTTGGGAGCCTGAGACATATTCTATTGAATATTATGACTATGTCAAAGATGGTAACGAATGGGTTGAGAAAGCATTGACAACTGGAGAAGGAGATAAGGTGAAGAATCTTGTAACTCCAGCTGTATATGATAAGGCAGTTAAGCTCGATGACGGATCTTCAAGTAATCCTAATAAGGGATACAAGTTCGTTGGATGGGCTAATAAGCCGGGTGGAACAGTAGTTTATGATGGAGGTTCACAAGTTAAGAACCTTACAACAGACAAGAATGGAGTTGTAAAACTCTATGCAGTCTATGGACCAAAGACATACAGAATCGTACTTGATGACGATGTTGAGACATATACAACATATCTAGTTGACTACAAGAGAAATCACTTCAAGCAGACAACAGTTGTAGGAACTAGCGAAGAAAGAGAGTACGAGAGAGTTTACATGAATGATGTTGAAGTTGAAACATATGATACAACAAATAAATATCCTACATATGAGATTCAATTTGGACAATCACTTAAGGATATTAATCTTCCATCAGTATATGGATTTGACTTTGGCGGATATGTTCTCGAAGGTAATTCTAAAGTTAAGGGTTACAATTCTTCAGGAAACGTAGTTCGTGTACTCGATGAGGATCTTATCGGAGATGACAAAGCTAAGCAGGACAAGAACGGCGTTGCAGAGGTTGTTCTGAAAGCTGTTTGGGAGCCACATGACTTTGAGGTTGAGTTTGTTCAGGACGGTAAGAAGATTGATGCAGTGGCAACTAAGTATGGTCAGCCATTCACAATGCCTCATACAGTAAGAAATCTCGCTTACACCAATGACTACACAGTTGTTGGATGGACAACAGATGTCAATAAGCAGTACTTGTCAACAACAGAGGAGATTGAAGAGACAATCAATGCTGATAATGGATTTATCTTGAATAAGAAATATCCGGCTGATAAGGTTGCTAGACTCTACAACAATGACAAGGCTAATGTAACATTGTATCCAGTATACAAGACAACAGTTGAGTACAAAGTTCGTTTCGTGGCTGATGGAGCAACAAACGTACCTGAAACTCAGATAGTTCCTTGGATGGATAATTTCGTAGTCGACTTTGAGACAGTCATCATGAAGACACCAAAGAAGACAGGTTATACATTCCTTGGATGGTCTACTAAGGAAGACTTTGAGGATGGAGACAGTTCAACAGTAACTTATCCATACCCAGTAAATCCTGATAAGGATTATGTAATTAAGAATATTGGCGACAATATTACACTCTATGCGGAGTTTAAGGCTAACAACTACACAATTACATATAGAGATGGCGACAAGGATGTTGTAGCAGAGAAGGATGTAGCAACAATCACATATCCATTCCTTGCAGGAGGAGAGAGCGGTGATGCTTATACATTCAAGAGCGCAGATGAGGTATCATTTGCAGCTCCAACAGGATACAAACTTCTTGGATGGTCACTTGAGAAGGGCGCTAACGCAAATGCGGTAGACTTCTATCCGGGCCAGACTCTCGATAGAGCTCTTGCTACAGCAGAGGGAACAAATATTACACTCTATGCTGTATGGGTAGCTACAGATTATGTGATTAACTTTGATAAGAACAATAGCGACGCAAAAGGCGCTATGAATACTCAGACAATGACATATGACAAAGCTGCAGCTCTCGACAAGAATCAGTATGTAGCAGATGGATATGAATTCCTTGGATGGTCCAAAGACGCCAAGGCAAGCAAGCCTGAGTACACAGATGGACTTAGTGTAGGAGCAGTTGATTCAGAAGATGGTATCAGCGCTTACGCAAAATCCGAAGAAGTTGCAGGAAATGTTAAACTCTATGCTATCTGGAAACCTGTGATCGAGTCTAAGGACGATGAGATTACATATGATGGCAAAGCATATGATGCGACATCACTATTCGTTATTCCTAAGAATGCAGGAGTAGAGTCCTACTCAATTGAGGAGGCTGATGGAGCAACACTTGGTGATGATAACAAGATTACATTCACTAAGGCAGGCAAATATACAGTTGATGTTAAGACTGCAGAGGCAGCTGGAGTGGCAGCAGCTGAAGCAAAGGCAACAGTAACTGTTAAGAAGGCTAAGGCATCAGGAACATTGGCAGTATACGTTGGAGATACAGCAAAGAAAAATGTTCCGTATGAGGATGCTTCAAAGGTAGTATACAAAGTAACACTCGATACACCGGTTGCAGAGACAGGTTCACCTGAGATTGAATATACTTACAAGGTTGCAACAGAGAGTGATACTACTTATAAGACAGGTGTTCCAACCAAGTCAGGGGATTACAAAGTTAAGGCAGTAGTTGCAGACACAGACCTCTATGAAGGATTTGTGGCAACAACAGACTACACTGTTGATAACAATCTGTTTGACAAGGTTAAGACTACATTTGATGAGACAACTCAGGCTGAGATTGTTGGAACTAGCATGGTAGATAATGGAGCTACTAAGACAGTGGCTGGACTCAATCTTCCAAGCAAGGTGACAATTCTCTTGAAAGATGGCGCTGAGACTAAGGCAGATGTAACATGGGATGTAAAAGGAATCAAGGATTCACAGTACAAGAGAAGCATTCAGGATAAGGATCAGACATTCCTTACAAACGGTGTTGTTACTCTTCCGGATGATGTATCATCAGATTTGAGTAAAGATGAACTTGCTGAAGCATTGAAGGTTAAGATTAAGGTAATCGTTCTCTCCGATATCAATGGATGGAAGGATTCACCGGATGCAAACCTTGTTAAGGACGCGCTTGAAAATGATGTACTTGCAAATGAGGATGTTGCAGCACTCAATGCTAAGAAAGACGATTATGATTATGCTGAGAAGAGAGAGATTGATTCTCTTGAACTCGAGGCAGCAAAAGCTATAGCAACTCTTGATCCTGAGGATCCGGAGTATGAGACTCAGAAGGCAGACATTATTGCAGATCTTCTAAGTGATTTGGATAAGGTACCTACATCTGCTGAGAAATATCAGCAACTTGTAGAAGAGGCCAAGGAAGCACTTAATAAGCGACTCAAAGATGTTTATGATACTCTCGCAACATCTGGAAGCTATACTAAGCAGGCAGAAGAACTTGCAGCAGCATATGTTGATGGTAAGAAGGTAATCGATGCACTTGACAATGTTGATGATGCAGAGAAGGTACTTTCAGAAGCTAAGGCAATTCTCGCTGCAGTTAACACTGATGCTGAAGTGGCAGACATAGAAAAGGCAGAGGCAGAATCACAAGCGGCAGAAGAGAGTGTAGTTGAAGCAGCAGCAGATATTGAAGAAGCTCTCAAGGATGCAGAAGAAACTATTGCTGCAAATGACAAGGATGAGTATGTAGATCCTACAGATAATGATGCAATCAAGGAAGCAGTTAAGGCGGTTGAAGCAGCTAAGGAAGAGTTGAGTAAACTTCCTAAGAATGCAAGCAACGCAGACAAACTTGCAGCAGCTGCTGTAGTAGATGATGCACTCTATGATCTTTGGGAGGCTATCTACGATGCAAGGTGGAATGCGAATAATAAGAAAGCAGAAGCTGAAGAGAAAGCTAAGAAGCTGGAAGAAGCTAAGGCTGATGCAATTAAGCGTCTGGGTGACTTTGTAGACAATAAGAATGTTGATCGAATCTATCGTGCAGATCAGAAAGATGAGATTGCTAAACTTCAGAAGGATGCTGAGGATGCAATCAATGCAGCTAAAACAAGCGATGAGATTGCGACAGCACTTAAGAATGTTAAGGATGCTGTAAATGCTGTTAAGACAAATGCAGAACTTACCAAGGAGGAAAAGGATGCAGCTGATACAGAAGCAGCAAACAAGGTAGCAGATGCAATTAGCAAGCTTCCTGCAGGCGACAAGATTGGAACTGCTGACAAGTCAGCAATTGAATCAGCGAGAAAAGCATATGGTGAATTGACAGAGGCTCAAAAGGCCAAAGTATCAGCTGAAACATTGAATACATTGACAACAGCAGAGACATCTCTTGCAGCAGCAGAGAAGGTGGCGGCTGAGAAGGCAGCAGCAGAGAAAGCGGCGGCTGAGAAGGCAGCAGCTGAGAAGGCAGCAGCCGACAAGGCAGCAGCAGAGAAGGCGGCAGCAGAGAAAGCGGCAGCTGACAAAGCAGCAGCTGAGAAAGCGGCAGCAGCTAAGAAAGCAGCTCAGGCTTTGGCAAACAAGATTGCAATTAATTCTAAGCTCAAGGTAAGCCAGTCTGGCAAGAAGATAAAAGTAGTTTGGGGAGCTGTAAAGGGCGCAACATCTTACAAGGTTTATGTACAGTATTGCGGCAAGAAGTTCGGAAAGGCAGTTAAGACTGTTAAGAGCGCTAAGGGCGTATCAATCACTAAGTTGAGAGGTAAGAAGATTAGCCTCAAGAAGAACTTCAAGGTTTATGTAGCAGCTTACAAGGGTAAGACAAGACTTGCAAAGACTATTACAGCTCACGTAGTTGGAAGAAAGAATACTAAGTATTCAAATGTTAAGAGCATCACTCTTAAAACTCCAACTGCAACACTGAATGTAGGTGGAACTACAAAGATTAGTGCTAAGACAGTTCTTGTTAGCAAGAAGAAGAAGAATCTTAGCAACGCACACGCTAAGAAGTTCCGTTACTCATCAGACAACAAAGCAGTTGCAACAGTTGATGGAAGCGGAAACATCAAAGCGGTAGCAAAAGGAACATGTAAAGTTTATGTATATGCAAGAAATGGATATGCAAAAACTGTTACAGTAACCGTACAGTAGTTAGAATCTTTGCTTACGAGGATTCCACTTAGTCGAATTGTACGAGCATAAATTGCTGGCAAAGTCCCGGTACCTTATAGGTGCCGGGGCTTTGCTGTGCTTTGTTTACAAAATGCTTAAAATGATGTAAAATTATCATTGGAGGCTAAGTATATGAATAAGAATAAAACCATCGTCAATATTATCAATGCTGTGCCCTTTATTATTATAGCTATTATGATAATAGTATTTTCATCTAAGGCAAGCTGGCATGGCTATCCAATGTTGGTTCTTTTTTCTATTGCAATAGTAATTTGGATTCAGTCAGTCAGACAGCGAATTATACATGCAGATATCAGGAGAAAGATAACCATCATAGGATGGTTTATTTTGATATACTTTTTATTGCACTTTTCCAAGTACGAGATAGCTATATGGCAGGGTGCGGACATGATAAAGAAGTATCTTTGGTATATGTATTATATACCTATGATTGCGCTTCCTTTGCTCTGTTTTAGAGTAGTGACAACTAATGGAGAAACATCGCCACACAGCCTCAAAAGCAGAGATTTCAGAGCCCTTTGGATAATGGCAGTGGCCCTTATGTTATTTGTTCTAACTAACGATTTACACGAGTGTATATTTGATGTAAATCCGAGAGATATATCAGACTATTCTTATCGCTGGGGATATTATATTCTGGTGGTTTGGATGGTTTCCATGATGTTTTTCTCCTTTTTGGTAGTCCTAATTAATTGTAATCTACCTCAAATCAGAAAGCGTGCATATATCCCTATGATGCCGTTGGTGTTGGGAATTCTATATGTGACCCTTCACAATACTAGACTTCCGATTTTTTGGGGCAAATCGATTAAAGAATTCATTCCCCTCAGTCAGGGGTATTGTTTGATGATAATGCTATTTATAGAATCCTGTATTCAAGTCGGATATATTCTCAGTAACGATGATTATGAAGAAATATTCGTAAAATCCTCTATTCCCGCATGTTTTTACAACAACGCAGGTGGAACGGAATACAGTACGGATTACGCCAGTCTCAGGGACAAAAAAGAGGGAACGATAATTCACCGAGAAAAGATTGTGGGCGGAGAATTTGAGTGGATCGAGGATATCTCATTTCTCGAGGCATACAGACATGAATTAATAGAGATGAGAGAGCAGCTTGAGAACAGAGAACTCTTGGTTGAAAATGCCATTGAGACTAAGAAAAAGCAGGCAGCACTTGAGGTTAAGAATAAGATTTATGACCAGATTCCCGTCATTCTCGCACCTGAAATAGAGAAGATTGAATCTCTTCTCGGGGAGATAGGAGATGATGAGGAGCGAAACAAAGAAGTGTTTTACAAGATTTGCATATACAATGCATACGTAAAGCGACGAAGCAATTATATGATAATAGAAGATACGAACAAAGAATCCAGCGTGGAGGAACTGTTCCTTGCCGTAAATGAAATAATGGAAAATATGAGGATTAAGGGAGTTTTGTGCAAGTGTTTTTGTGATAAATATTTCGTCACACAAACTCACACACAAGTAGAGGCACTAGAGAACTTTTGTAAGGGAATTGAAGCGACAATAGATGAATTGAAAGCGGTTATGGTAAGTATTTTTAAACAAGAGGATAATATAATCTTCAGAGCAGTGATGGAGGGTGGTAAGGCAACTCCGGACAAGGCAGAATTTGCTTTGGGAACAAGAGTATACAGAGAGGACGATATGCTTTATATCGAGTATATCGCGAAGGGATAAAGGAGAGAGTATGGAACCTTTGTACAATATGCCCAGGGAAATAGCAGTTGCTAATTCTATTATATTTATTGCATTTCTGGGCGTCTATACCATGGTTATATACCGGTTATCAGCATATAAATATGACAAGATAAGCCTATATATCGGGATGGTGCTTGCTATAAAATGCTTTGTATTTATGTTGGCTAGCATCGTAACCGGACGGGAGATGGCAGGCTATTATTCGGGAAGAGAGTATACAAAATTTGAGCTTTTCCTTCTGTCTTTTCCTGTGTGGCTTTATATATTTGGTGTGGTGGAAATGTCTGTCGGACTATTTGTCTTGAATAAAAGGATTTTTAGGAATAAAAAGTCTCGAATTGATGCCATGAACTTAAAGGAGAGCCTTGACACCCTTCCCATGGGTATCTGCTATTATACGGATACGGGGTTAATAAGGCTGATGAACCACTTCATGATGGATGTCTCAGAGAAACTCATGGGGAGAATTGTGGATAATGGGTTTGACCTGAAGAGACGTGCATTTGAAGGGGTGTCGGATGATGAGACTGCTATTGTGGAAATCGGAGATGGAAGAGTCATGGCATTCAACTTTGATTATATAAATGTGAGAAATGCCATGATGAGTGAGTTGATTGCGGCGGATGTCACGGAGTTATATAATATTAACAAGCAGTTGGAAGAGTATAATGAAGAACAGGAAAAGAACATAAAGCTGCGAGAGGAAATCAACAAATCTATCAAAATGATAACGATCCAGCAGGAGGAGCTCAAGGCCAAGATAAATATTCACGACAGCTTGGGATATGCGGGCTTGGCCACGAGGAAAGCCCTAGAAGATGGCTTTTCTGCGGAAGGTGTCAGGGATTTGGGCAAAATGTGGAGAGACAACATGTCAATGCTCAAAAGGTTTAGAACAAGAGGGGATGACACTAATTCTTTTGACAGGTTGTTAGAGGCGGCAAAAAATGTTGGAGTTGAGATAAAAATTGATAATATAACTTCACAAATAGTACTAAAAAATGATATAATAGTAATAGCAGTTCATGAGTGCTTGACTAATGCAATCAGGCATGCGAAGGCCACTCAGATGAACATTGTGAGCAGGGATGATAACGGGAGAATAATGATTAAAATTACTAATAATGGAAAGGTGCCGGAAGCTGATATATGCGAGACAGGAGGGCTGGGAATGTTGCGCACTAAAGTGGAGAATGCCGGGGGCAAGATGTGGATTGAATCCACGCCGCGGTTTGAACTCAGTATCAGTTTCCCGAAGGTATAAAAGAGGATCAGTTATGTATAATGTTATAGTCGTTGATGACCAGAATATGTCCAGACAGGTTTTTGAGAATTATATCGAGAATTCAGATGATTATAAGCTTTTGTATTCGCTGGACAATGCGGAGACGGTAGATGTATATCTTGCCATGTATCAGGTGGATGTTATTATCATGGACGTGGTGATGACGTCGGGGATTAGTGGTTTGGATGCGGCAAAAAAGATCAAAAAAACATATCCGCAGGTCAAGATTATTATTGTGACATCTATGCCTGAAGTTAGTTACATCGAGAAGGCCAAGGCCTATGGTGTAGATAGTTTCTGGTACAAAGAAGTTCAGGGAATGGATTTTATGGATATTCTCGACAGGACTATGAAGGGGGAGTCGGTATATCCTGACAAAGCGCCCGTCCAAGAGATTGGATGCGCCCAAAGTGATGATTTGACAAGCACAGAATTGCTTGTTTTGCGGGAGCTGACGACGGGAGCCAGCAACCAAGAGATATCTGCCAGACTGAATATTTCAGTTAATACCGTTAGAAGTCATATTCAGCATATGCTAGAGAAAACAGGATTTGATAATAGAACAGAGCTTGCTATCCAGGCTAGGGTTAAGGGTGTTGTTATAAGTGACAACAGATAGTAAGCGGTTACTGGAGTGAGAAAAAGTATGGAAAAGAGTATGGATATTAGAACTAATCGAAGAATGCAATATGCCAAAGCGTTGGCATTAATTGTATTCGGAGTACTTGTAAATTACACAGGATCGAAGATTGTAAGTTTCTTTGGTGCGCCTATTTATCTTGATACCATAGGGACAATTTTAATAGCGTTAACCGGTGGTATGCTTCCCGGAATATTTACGGGATTGGCAACCAATATTTTGACGGGAGTCACGGGTGGCACATCATTTTACTTTTGTATAATCAATGTTATGATTGCGTTTATTGTGTCAGTCCTCAATGACAGAGGGATTCTCAAGAAACTCTATGGGAAACTCCTCTGCTTGATTTGTGTGGCAGCTGTTGGCGGCGGAGTCGGAGCAGTCATATCACACTATGTCTATGAGACGTATAGAACGGGCATATATATGCCCAATTTTTTGCCGGAGGGGTTTGTCAGCAATGGACTTCTCCTGGAGATACTTGACTCCCTTTGCGGCGATTTCATCGACAAGTTAATATCGCTGATTGTCGTATATGTCATTTTGAGATTTGTGAGCGAAGACTTTAGGAAGAAGCTGATGATTGAGGGCTGGAAGCAGCGCCCTATGACCAGGGGAGAACACAAGGCGTCAGGAAGAAAGAGAATCAGGCAGTGGTCCCTGAAAACTAAGACTATTTTTCTTCTTGTTATGACTTGTATCATGATTACGCTGATAGGGTGTAGCGTGAGTTTTTACCTTTATAGGGTCTCTCTCGTGGATAAGAACGAAGTTATCGCAAGAAGTGTGGCAGAGCTTGTGGCCACTACAATTAATCCGGACCATATAGAAACATATATCAGAGAGGGAAGCTCTAATTCTGAGTATGTGGGGATTGAGAAAAAACTAGAGAATCTTGCAGTTAAAACGAAAAATATTCAGTATGTTTATGTATATAAGATCCAAGAAGATGGATGTCACGTTGTCTTTGATGTAAATAGCATAGGAGATGAAAAGGACAAACCGGGAGATATACTGCCATTTGACAAGTCCTTTGAGGAAAATGTTCCGGCGCTTTTGAGAGGTGAAGAGATTCCGGCGGTGATTACGGATGATACCTACGGGTGGCTTTTGACAGCATATGTTCCCGTGCGGGACGGCCAAGGGAATGTGGTTTGTTATGCATCGGCAGATATCTCAATGGATGATGTAAGGAATGATGAAATAGCTTATTTGGTGAAGATTATTTCCTCCTTCATGGCCTTTACGATTCTCCTAATATCACTGGCATTGTGGGTTGCGAGATATGACATTGTCTATCCTATTAATGCTATTTCCATAAGTGCAAGCGATTTTGCATATGACAGCGAAAAGACCAGAAAGCAGAACGTAGAGATACTAGAGGACTTGCGAATTGAAACAGGAGATGAGATTGAGAATCTCTATAAGTCCATTCTTGCCACAACCAAGGAGAGTATGAGTTTTGTGGAGAAGATGGAGAAGCAAAATGATCAGATATCTCAGATGCAAATAGGTCTGATTATGATATTGGCGGATTTGGTCGAGAGCCGTGACCAGAGCACAGGTGATCACGTTAGAAAAACGGCCGAATATACCAAGTTGATCATGGAAAACCTTCTCAAGATGGGAGCTTATACGGATGAGATTACACCGGAGTTTATCTATGATGTTTACCATTCAGCTCCGTTACATGATATCGGAAAGATAAGTGTGTCAGATAGAATTCTCAACAAGCCGGGTCGACTCACAGACGAAGAGTTCGAGTTGATGAAACTACATACTACAGCCGGAAGAGATATAATTGATCAGGCCATGAAAAGTATATCAGGATCTACTTACTTGGCAGAGGCGAGAAATCTGGCGGCTTATCACCATGAAAAGTGGAATGGCAAGGGATATCCGGAGGGTCTTTCGGGAGAGGACATACCGCTTTCTGCGAGAGTTATGGCCGTGGCAGATGTGTTTGACGCCTTGGTGTCAAAGCGAGTATATAAGGATGCTTTCTCCTTTGAAAAGGCTATGAGTATCATAAAGGAGGGAGCCGGAAATCACTTTGATCCATTGGTTGTGGAGGCCTTCGCCATGGATGAGAGCAAAATAATCAAGATAATGGAAAAGTTTCAATATAGTTGATATATCTTCCCAAATATGATATAATAACGCTATTATCGGGAACAAATAAAGGAGGAAACAAAAGTGAATATTGTTTGTTTAGATTTAGAAGGTGTATTGGTTCCAGAGATTTGGATAGCGTTTGCTGAGGCTACTGGGATTCCAGAACTCAAGAGGACAACTAGAGACGAACCAGATTATGATAAGTTGATGAATTATAGACTTGACATCTTAAGAGAACATGGACTTGGTCTCAAAGAGATTCAGGATACAATTGCAACTATTGATCCATTGCCGGGTGCCAAAGCTTTCTTGGATGAATTGAGAAGCTTGACTCAGGTAATTATTATCAGTGATACATTTACACAGTTTGCAAAGCCGTTGATGGAGAAGCTCGGCATGCCGACTATTTTCTGCAACACACTTGAAGTTGCAGAGAACGGTGAGATCACTGGTTTTAGAATGAGATGTGAGCAGTCAAAGCTCACAACAGTTAAGGCATTGCAGTCTATAGGTTATGACACAATCGCAAGTGGCGACAGTCACAACGATTTGGGCATGATTCTTAACAGCAAGGCTGGATTTCTTTTCAAGAGCACAGATGCGATTAAGGCTGAGTATCCTCAGTTGCCTGCTTTTGAAGAGTATGATGAGTTGCTTGAGGCAATTAAGAAGAATTTAGATTAAGTATGAAGGGAGCTCTGCTTGGTTTTAGATTCGTCTAGTCGACAAGGGGGGTACTATGAAAGAGGTAACAGTTGTTGCTAGCATTGATAATGTTCGCAAAGTCACGGAATTTGTGGATGCGGAGTTGGAGAGATTTGATTGTCCACCAAAAGCTCAGATGCAGATTGATATTGCAATTGACGAACTATTTTCCAATATTGCAAACTATGCATACAATCCAGAGGTAGGAGAGGCTACTGTAAGAGTAGAAGTTATCGAAGATCCACTTTCGGTTGAGATTACTTTTATTGATAACGGTGTGCCTTATGATCCGCTTAAAAAAGAGGATCCTGACGTAACTTTATCAGCAGAAGAGCGTGAGATCGGGGGATTGGGTATATTTATGGTCAAGAAGACCATGGACAATGTAGTTTATGAGTATACTAATGGGAAAAATATTCTGAAAATTGTCAAGAATATTGGTTAAGTAGCTTAGAGAGAAATTTAAGGAGGCAAAACTATGAAAGTAGATAAGATCAAGGACGGAAGCAAACTAACATTGGCAGTATCCGAGAGATTGGATACATCGACGGCACCAGAGCTAGAGACTATTATACTTGATAGCATTGAAGGAATAACAGATCTTGTTATTGACTTTAAGGATTTGGTATATATCTCATCTGCTGGTCTTCGTGTTCTTTTGAGTACTCAGAAGAAGATGAATAAGCAGGGAAAGATGGTCATCAAGAATGTAAACGACGATGTCATGGAAGTGTTTGAAATAACCGGATTTACAGACATTTTGACATTCGAGTAAGCCTATCAAATTCCTTACATATAACGTGGTTATTTTAATGCTCTTCGTGAAAACGAGGAGCATTTTTTTTGAAACGCATATTGCTGGTCTTACAAGCTTTGCTTGTAAGACATTTTTTGTATTATAAAGTTTTGGGGCGAGAAAACTTGAAAAATCGAGAAAAATCGGGAAAATAATTAATAAAATTCATTACAATTTTAGTGAGTTTGTGTTATAATATATAAGGCTTTTATGGCTAACATTATATTAAGGAGAGTTAGATATGGAAAATTTGATTACCGTACTAATTTGTGCGCCTATCGTTATGGCGCTCATCATGGCTCTAGTATCCAATGATAAGGTAAGAGGAATTCTTACTTATCTGTTTGGGACTGTGATTGCTGGGCTTGCAGTTACAGTTGCGGTACTGTGGTTTAAAAAAGGCGAAGTATTAACATTTGATTTGCCACAGACTGAGATATGGGATCATGCAATCTTGGTACTTGAGTATGTTCTTATGCTTGTGATTATCTACTTGTCAGTCAAAGCTAAGAAGGGCATCATCAGCGTACTTGCGATTGTACAGACATGTCTTGTTACCGGATTGGAGTTATTTGGACCAAAGCTTGTTATTGTTAGAGATCACATGAAGATGGACTGGTTGAGTGTCATCATGATTCTCATTATCGGTATCGTCGGCGTCGGAATCGGTATCTACGCAGTTGGATACATGAGAGGGTACCATGTACACCACTCAGAGGTCAAAGATCGCCGAGCATTTTTCTTCAGCATCATGTTCCTTTTCTACGGAGCAATGTTTGGTCTTGTTACTTCAGCAAACCTTATCTGGTTGTACTTCTTCTGGGAAGTTACCAGTGTATGTTCTTTCCTTCTTATTGGATATACACAGACAGAAGAAGCCACAAACAATTCATTTAAAGCTTTGTGGATGAACCTTTTGGGCGGACTGGGTATTGCACTTGCGATAGCATTTGCATTTACATTTATAGGAAGTGTTGATTTATACTTTATCGTGAAGATTGCTTCACAGTACGGAAATCAATATGGCTTGCTTATTCCTATAGCATTGCTTGGATTTGCTGCTTTGACTAAGTCAGCGCAGTTCCCATTCTCAGGATGGTTGCTCGGTGCCATGGTTGCACCTACACCTTCATCAGCATTGCTTCACAGTGCGACGATGGTTAAAGCGGGAGTTTATCTTCTCGTGAGAATTGCGATTGCTATGAATGGCAATACTGCAGGTCAGATGATATATCTCGCCGGAGGATTTACATTCTTCATGGCGTCAGTTCTTGCTATATCACAGAGTGACGGCAAGAAGGTTTTGGCATACTCTACAATCTCAAACCTCGGTTTGATTGTTGGATGTGCGGGAATTGGAACCAAGGAAACTATATGGGCAGCGGCATTCCTCATTATTTTCCATGCTATTACCAAGTCTATGATGTTCCAGTGTGTTGGAGCTATTGAAAACTCAACAGGTAGTAGGGATATAGAGGATATGCAGGGCTTAGCTTTGAGATATCCCAAGCTTGCATTTATCTTGATGCTTGGTATTGCCGGAATGTTCTTGGCACCATTTGGAATGCTTATTTCGAAGTGGGCAGCACTCAAAGCATTTGTGGATGCGCCAAGTACTATTATGGTTCTTTTCATTGCATTTGGTAGTGCGACAACTATGTTCTACTGGACAAAGTGGTTTGCAAAGATCCTTGGAATCGGAGAGAAAAATGAAAAAGACGTTACAGAGGGTAATGAGTACTTCTCTATGTTCGCTCATGCAATCATGCTTTTGATTGCTGTGACAAGTCTTCCAATTATCTCAATCAAGGTTGTTGAGCCTTATGTAAAGGATGTATTTGGTTCAGCAGTTCCTGCGATTTCTGAGTCAAATATTTGGACAATGGTTATTCTTGTGTCTGCAATTTTTGTCATTCCGCTTATCACATATGGTGTGGCAAGAAGTGTTAAGCACAAGGATGTTATGGCATACATGGGCGGAGCCAATACCGGAGACAATAAAAACTTTGTCGATGCTATGGGTGAAGCTAAGGAACTTAAAGTATCAAACTGGTATCTTGATGACTGGTTTGGTGAAGCAAAGCTGTTTAAACCGGCTATGTGGGGAGGAATTGCTATTATTCTCATCTTCCTCGGTATTGTGATTGGAGGTGCATTATAATGATGTGTAAGATTATAACAGTGGTTGCATTTATTATACTTGCTCCTTTTATCGGCGGGCTTCTCGATGGTATTGACAGAAAGCTTTCTGCGAGAATGCAGGGAAGAAAGGGACCATCAGTATTGCAGCCTTTCTATGACCTTAAGAAGTTGTTTGATAAGCAGTTCCTGTCAGTTAACAAGATGCAGTTGTTCATGGTAATATCATATCTCATATTTATGATCGTTACCGGAGCGATGTTCTTCGCAGGAATGGACCTTCTCATGTGCTTCTTCGTATTGTCAACAGTAGTTATGTTCCTTATTTTGGCGTCTTCATCAACACATTCGCCATTTGCTTCTATAGGAACACATCGTGAGATGATGCAGATGATGTCATATGAGCCAATGGTTTTGTTGACAGCTATAGGTTTTTATCTGGCAACAGGTAGTTTCAAAGTAGAAGATATTATCAAGATGGATAAGCCGGCAATCATTATGTTGCCAGGATTCTTCTTGGGATTTGTATATATCTTAACTATTAAGTTTAGAAAGTCACCATTCGACCTCAGTGCATCACATCATGCACACCAGGAAATCGTAAGAGGTATCACAGTGGAGATGGTAGGTCCGGAGTTCGCGCTTACTACTCTTGCAGAATGGTATGAATACGTATTCCTTCTTGGAATCGTAGGATTGTTCTTTGTAAACAGCAATCCAATCAGTTATGTCGTTGCTGTTGTTGTTGCTTTCGCAGCATTTTTCTTGGAAATACTGATAGACAACACATCAGCTCGTGTAAAGTGGCAGCTTATGTTTAAGTTGACATGGATTATCTCATTGGTTTGTGGCGGCGTCAACTTGTTGATTCTTGAGTATATGAGATAAAAACGGAAAGAAAGGATTGAGAGATATGAATAGTATACATAAATCCCCATGGCTCTTGCATTATGATGGATCAAGTTGTAATGGATGCGATATCGAAGTTCTCGCATGTACAACTCCAGTATATGATGTAGAGAGATTTGGCGTAGTAAATACAGGAAATCCTATGCATGCGGATATCTTCCTAGTGACAGGAGGAATCAATACACAGAATGCAGAGGTAGTTAAACAGATATATAATCAGATGCCTAATCCTAAGGTGGTTCTTGCCATCGGTACATGTGCATGTACAGGAGGCGTCTTCAAGGAGTGCTATAATATTCAAGGTGGAGTAGATACAGTTATTCCGGTGGACATTTACGTTCCTGGATGCGCTGCAAGACCAGAGTCAATCATTGATGGTGTTGTCAAGGCTGTTGCTCTCTTCAAGGAGAAGAGCAAAGATGGCGACTTTGTGGAAGTCGATGAAGTACCTGGAGATGAAGAGGCTGAAACAGAGGAAACTGTTGCAGCAGTAGAGACTGAAGGAGGAGAGGAATAATGCAAGATCTTGGACAAGATATTATCAAGTTAGAAAAAGATGAATTTCTTCCTGAAGTTCAGAAAAAACGCAATGAAAACTGGCGCCTAGGTCAGATTTGCTGTGCGTTCGTTGATGGCACAACATATGAGGTGAGCTATTCATTTTGTAAAGATTTGGAGGTTGTTCACTTTAGATTAGAAGTTGGCAAGGACGAGGAAGTACTAAGTATTTCCAGGATCTATGATTCGGCGGTATTCTATGAAAATGAGATGCATGAGTTGTTTGGACTTAATGTAACCAATATGGCTGTAGATTGTCAGGATAAGCTTTATAGAATCAAAGAGACTACACCATTTGTTAAGAAGGAGGAAAAGTAAATGGCAAAGAGAAGTATAGTTCCTTTTGGACCACAACATCCGGTTTTGCCGGAGCCAATCCATCTTGACCTTGTTTTGGAAGATGAGACAGTTGTAGAAGCCCTTCCTTCAATTGGTTATATTCACCGTGGATTGGAGAGTTTGGTTGCCAAAAAAGATTTCAATGAAATGGCATATGTAACAGAGCGTATCTGTGGTATCTGCTCATTTATGCATGGTATGGGATATTGCTCAACGATAGAGAAAATCATGGGACTTGAGGTTCCTGAGCGCGCTAACTATCTCAGAACAATATGGTGCGAGATGTCAAGACTTCACAGCCATCTTCTTTGGCTTGGATTGTTGGCTGATGCCTTTGGTTTTGAGGCACTTTTCATGGAGTGTTGGAAGATTCGTGAGAAAATTCTCGATATGTTTGAAGAGTCAACCGGTGGACGTGTTATCTTCTCTGTCAACAAAATTGGTGGAGTTTTGAAGGACATGCCTGCAGAGATGTTAGCTGATTTTATGAAGAGATTAGATGGTATGCAAAAAGAGCTTAAGAAGGCTACTAAGGTATTCATGAATGATTATACTGTTAAGTCTCGTCTTGAGGGCATCGGTATTCTTTCAAAGGAAGATGCTATTGCATGTGGAGCTGTTGGACCTATGATGAGAGCCAGCGGAATCGAAGTTGACATGCGTAAGACAGGATATGCAGCATACAAAGATATTGATTTCCAGGTAATCACAAGCGATAGATGTGATAGTTATGGAAGATGTGAAGTTCGTATTGGTGAGATATTCCAGTCAATTGAGATTATCCGTCAGGCAATTGCTCAGATTCCGGATACGGAACTCTCAGTTATGGCTAAGGGATTCCCTAAGGGAGAAGCTTTTGTAAGATTTGAGCAGCCACGTGGAGAGGCATTCTACTATTCACGAGCTAATGGAACTAAGAACTTGGATCGTATGCGTGTCCGCACTCCTACTTTTGCAAACCTTCCATCATTGGTAAAGATTTTGCAGGGAGCTCAGTACGGCGATGTGCCACTATTGGTACTTACAATTGATCCATGTATTAGTTGTACAGAGAGATAAGGAGGAATAGAAATGAGTAAGATAATGAGTTTTACCAAAATCGCGCTTAAGAACTTAGTTTCAAAGCCAGCTACGACTTCTTATCCATTTGAGCCCAAGGAATATCCTGAGCGCACAAGAGGTCACGTAGTATTAGATGATGATCCATGTATTCTCTGTGGAATGTGTATGAGAAGTTGTCCACCGGGAGCAATCAAAGTTGATCGCGCAGGTGGAACATGGGCAATTAACGGTTATGATTGTATACAGTGTGGATACTGTGTTGAGAAATGTCCAAAGAAATGTCTCAGCATCGTGCCTGGTTATACAGAGCCTTCATCTGAAAAGACTATACAGACGGTTAAGGTTGAGGTGCCACCACCACCAAAGCCAGCTGCCAAACCAGCAGCACCAAAGCCGGCTGCAGATAAGGCTCCTGAGAACAAGGAGTAACAGTGGATAATATAACAGTTAAATATATGATAGAGGGGCTGGTACAGGGTGTAGGTTACCGCCCTTTTATCTCTTTAATGGCAAAAAAATTAAATCTAACAGGTTGGGTGAGAAACCAAGGTGGAATAGTTACTATAATGGTTTCAGGAGACAGTAGTAGAATCAAGGAATTCCGCGAAAAATTGGAAACTGAGTGCCCTACAGGTGCTGTTGTAACTAAGATTACAGAGGAGGAAGTTTCTGTCAATCCAAACTTTGAAGAGTTCAGAATTATTAACAGTGATGAACATGGAGAGGTCAAGTTACAGCAATTTCCTATTATTCCGGCTGATATAGCAACTTGCCCAAGATGTGAAGCTGAGTTGTTTGATGAATCGAATAAAAGGTTCAGACATCCTTTCATCAGCTGTACTTCATGTGGACCGAGATATAGCATTATCAGACAATTTCCCTATGACAGAGAGAATACTACCATGTCTATGTTTGACACTTGTGATGAGTGCAATGTCGAATATACCACACCGACTGATGTGAGATGTCATGCCCAGACTATTGCATGCCCGGATTGCGGTCCTAAGCTTAGTTATGGAGATGTAGAGCAACCCGATTTGTGTGAGATTGACAATATATGTATAAGACAAGCAGTCAAAGACCTGAAGGAAGGAATGATACTGGCAATAAAGGGGATAGGCGGTTTTCATCTGGCCTGTGATCCTGCCAATGAAGAGGCTCTTGCCAACCTTAGAACCATCAAAGGGAGGGCTACAAAGCCTTTTGCCGTAATGGTAGATAGTATTGATACTGCCAAGAAGTTTGCCGATATTTCCGAGAAAGAAGAAGCAGAGATGTTATCTCCGGCAAGGCCTATAGTTTTGCTGGAAAAAAAAGAAGAAAAGAATGTTAAAAAAGCGATTGCAAGGGGAGTTACGGTAAATAGTCCGTTTATGGGAATGATGTTACCTTGTAATCCTATTCAAATGTTAATAATGAAAGAGATGAAGCAGCTTGTGATGACAAGCGCTAATTCTTCAGGCGATTTGATGTTGACGGAGCGAAGAGAGGTAGAGGGTTGGTTTCGCTACCTGGAGAAAACCTATCCCGATATCGAGCTGAGAATTCTCAGCAATGACCGCATAATTGTGACTCCGCTAGATGATTCTATAGTTAGATTTGTGGCGGGAAGAAGACAGATTTTACGACGTTCTAGGGGATTTGTACCCCTTCCGATAAATGTGGACTTCCAAGATGAGATTCACGCAGCAGGTGGAGATCTTAAGACCAGTTTTGCCATATGTAAGGGCGGAAGAGCCTACGTGAGTCAGCCTTTTGGTGATATGGGAAATTATGATGCATTCCCTGCTTATATAGCTGAGGAAGTTAGGATGAAGAGGCTTCTCGGAGCCAAGGATATGCCAAAAGTTTGTGACAAGCATCCCGGTTATCTGACAGTGCAGAGACTAGACGCAGATGAGAATGCCAAATCTCTCAAACATGTACAGCATCACAAGGCTCATATTGCGGCTGTAGTGGCTGAACATGGGATAAGAGGACACATTCTCGGAGTTGCATTTGATGGAACCGGATATGGGGATGATGGAAATATTTGGGGCGGAGAGATTTTTACGTGCTACCATGATGAGGACAGCATAACTTTTGAGAGAGAGAGCCAGATTAAAATGGTTGATATTCCAGGTGGAGATGCAAGTGCTAAAAATGCGGAGAGAACACTTTATGGATATATCAGAAACTCAAGATTACCCGAGGACTACAAGTGTAGTTTAATGAAAAATGTTCCGTGGCTCTACGACGAAAAGTACAATATGATAAGTCTAGCTATGGATATGGAGCTGTCCAGCTATATGACTAGTTCCATGGGAAGATTGTTTGACGCAGTCAGCGCACTCCTGGGAATCTCCTCATATAATGAGTACGAGGGAGAATGCCCGATAGAGCTAGAATACAGAGCGATAAGCCATATGAAAAAATATGCTGGTATGGATTATGATGAGATACCAAGTGTGGATATCACATATATGTCTACACCTGTAGATATGATAAATGCCCTTCTGGAGCATCTTTCAGAATTCTTTGCGAAGGGAAAGAGAAGCAAAAAAGAACAGTCTACATTTGTAGACATGTTGAGCTTTAGCTTTATTAAGGGTATTGCAAATTATATTATCGGCATATATAATGCAGTTTGCGCCGTGGATGAGATTGACTATAAGCTTGTCTTGTCTGGCGGAACATTTTGCAATAAGATATTAACTGAGATGATAATTAAAAGGATAGAAGATATTGGCGGCAGGGTTTATATAAGCGAAGAACTACCGCCGGGAGATGCCGGCTTGTGTGTGGGACAGGCATTGCTTGCCTGCAAGTTGGTGGAATAAGGAAAGGATGATAATTATGTGTGTTGCTATGCCTGGAATTGTTAAGAAAATAGATGGCTCTACTGCTGTCGTAAACTTCTCCGGCAATGAAGTAAATGCTCATGTCGGACTTGTGGATGTACAGGTGGATGACTATGTGTTAGTTCATGCGGGATGTGTTATCCAGAAGGTGAAGAAGACTGAGGCAGAAGAGATTATCGAGTTAATGGGTGGCATGTGATTCTCGATAGAAGATGATAAGAGAGGCAAAGAAGATGGAGATTAGTGATATTGTCGAAAAGTTGAGGAATTATGACGGGCCGGAGATTAGGCTTATGGAGATCTGTGGAAGTCATACAGCGGCGATTGCCAAGTATGGTATTCGTTCGATTCTTTCCGATAAAATCAAGTTGATAAGTGGACCGGGTTGTCCGGTATGTGTCACACCGTCCTCATATGTGGATAGGTTGATTGAGATTGCAAGTAAAGAAGGCAATAAAGTCGCTTCTTTTGGGGACTTGCTCAGAGTGCCGGGAAGCCGGTCGACTCTCAGGGAAGCTCAGGGCCAGGGAGCCGGCGTGGAGATGGTTTATTCTCCTCTGGATGTCATAGGACTCGCTGAAAAGGAACCGGAGACTTGCTTTACCTTTGCTGCTATAGGATTTGAGACCACTGCACCTGTATTTGCCTTGCTGATGGATGAAATCACAAAGAAAAATATTAAAAATATTCGGCTGTTGACGGCTATCAAGACCATGCCAAGAGTTATCGAGTGGTTGATAGACAATGGGGCCAAGATTGACGGATTTATCGCTCCCGGGCATGTGTGTGCAGTTACAGGAAGTGAGATATTTGAGCCGATAGCAAAGAAGCATGAGATTCCATTTGCAGTCAGCGGATTTTCAGATAAGGAATTGGTGATTGCAATATATGGGCTTCTTGAGATGGTAAAAGAGAAGAATTATAGTGTCAATAATTACTATACGTCAGTTGTAGAACACGGTAAAAACGCCATTGCAGACCAGATGATTAATAAGTATTTTGAACCATGTGATGCTGTGTGGCGCGGGATGGGATGCGTACAAGGTTCCGGTCTTGTGTTGAGAGATGAGTACAGAGAATATGACATGGGAAGTCTGGAGTTAGTAGAGGATAATAAGATGAATGCTCATTGTAAGTGTGGTGAGATATTGATGGGGCTTTTGGAGTCCGGAGATTGTCCCCTTTTTGGAAAAGCTTGTACACCGCAGAACCCACAGGGAGCATGTATGGTTTCTCTGGAGGGAAGCTGTTATCACAAGTATTTGTCGGGGGAATAGAAGAAGAGGAGAACGAAGATGGCAAGAATATCAATGGAGCACGGAAGTGGAGGAAGTGCGACGAGTAAGTTAATTAACAAGATTTTCGAGAGAGAGTTTGACAATGAGATTT
This sequence comes from Eubacterium xylanophilum ATCC 35991, assembly GCF_000518685.1. Taxonomy (GTDB): domain Bacteria; phylum Bacillota; class Clostridia; order Lachnospirales; family Lachnospiraceae; genus Eubacterium_F; species Eubacterium_F xylanophilum. Next base: position 37,481 of record NZ_JAEB01000027.1, read on the forward strand.
TGTCCAGGATGGAAGATGCAGCTGTCCTAGATTTAGAGAGTGGTTGTGGTAAAATAGCTATGACTACAGATAGTTTTGTGGTGACACCCCTTATCTTTAAGGGAGGCGACATAGGCAGGCTCAGTGTATGTGGCACCGTCAATGACCTTCTCATGAGAGGCGCGACACCAAGATATCTGACTTGTGGTTTTGTATTAGAAGAGGGTCTAGAGATTGATATTCTCGAGAGAGTGGTTCACTCCATGGCCGAGACCGCAAGGGAAGCAGGAGTCATTATTGTTGCAGGGGATACCAAGGTAGTCGAGGGCGATGGTGGACTTATCATCAATACCACCGGTCTTGGATTCGTACCTGACGGAGTGGATATCTCTGTGCAGAATGCAGCTGAGGGAGATGTTATCATAGTTTCAGGAAATATGGGAGACCATCATGCTGCCATATTAAGTGAGAGAATGGCCATAGAAAATGACATAGAGAGTGACAATGCTCCTCTGGTCGAGATGGTACAGGGAATGATAGAAGCCGGAATTGATATTCATGTTCTCAGGGATGTGACTAGAGGTGGGCTTGCAACTGTAATGACAGAGATTGCAAAAGCCGGTGATTTTAGGATTGAGTTAATGGAAAATGCAATTCCTGTCGATATAAGAACGAAGGATTTTTGTGGAATTCTCGGATTAGACCCATTGTATATGGGAAATGAGGGAAAGCTTGTGGCTCTTGTTCCGGAAGACCAGGGCCAGAAGGCATTAGAGATTGTCAAGAATTCAAAGTACGGGGAAGGTGCTACGATTATCGGAAACGTGCTTGAAAAAACTGAGGTAGGAAAGGGAGAGCTACGCCTGAGAACTTCTATAGGTGGGCTGAGAAGCTTAGATATTCTGCAGGGCGAGGGATTACCTAGAATTTGTTAAGTTCAGGAGGAAAAATGCTCAGATACTACATATATAAGTATTATTTCAATGCTTCTCACAGTGCTGACGGAGGGAAAGAGAGGATGCATTCCCATACCTTTCAGATAGCCTTGTATATCAAGCAAGATGAGGAGAAGGAATATTTATTCGGAGAAATTGACAAGGATATAAAGAATTATCTATCCCGATTTGACGGCGTATTCTTGCCGGAGATACCCGAATTTGCAGGGACGACGGCGAGTCTTGAGGATATAGGAGAAAAGCTTTATGATGATATATTCAAGCTACTTGAGGACAAGGGATTATGGCTTTATCAGCTGGAAATTATGGATAATCCATTGCGAGTATATATGGTATCCAACAAGATTATGTCTCAATCTAAAAGTGAGGAGAAGCACATGCAGAGCATAGAGTGGCTTCTTGAGCGCAAGGAGATGATGAAATGAGAAGAAAACTGTGGAATACTTTGATATTAGCGGTTTTCATGATGGCAGTGATTGGATTTATAAGCACTGAGAAAGTGGAAGCAGCTAGTGGTATAAATATTGACGGATACTATGATGATTGGGAGAGTTATCCCGAGACTCAGATTACGTATATGTCCAACAATGCCGAGTGTAATCACAAAGCGCATATTTACTGCGATGATGATTATCTGTATGTACATGTGCATGCCAGCGACTTGTACACCAGTCAGATGCCATTTCAGAGATTTAATCTTGATGTAAATGGTCAGAGAAAGGCATTGCTTATCCAAGCGGATAACGGACATGGGCAGATTGACTATGGACAGACCTACGGGCAATATCCTGTTGGGGTAAACACAGCATTTTTGATTTATCTCGATTATCAGGGACATTTGTGCGATGGAAGTGCGGCATTGACAGTTCATGATAAGAATTACGGAAATCCCAATACTTTGGGAGATGACATAGAATTCAAGGTATCCATCAAGGATATTTGTGAAATATTTAATGTGGAAGCAGACAGTATCAATTCAATAAGAGTTTCCAATGACAATCTTGGACCTGAGGGATTGACTATAGCCGGAACATCATCCGGACCTGTAATTGGAGTAGTTATAGCAATAATCATTGCGACAATTGCATCCCTTGCATATACAAGAAGAAAAAAGGAAAAAGTTCAATGACTTGGATAACGATTATGTTTGCGATAATATGGGTTTATGTAATTACAGTATGTAAGAGAAGTAATCTGTTTTTCTGGGAGTTTGTATTGGGAAGCGTGGGACTTTTTGTATTCATGCTCATCTGGTTAGAGCCGGTAGTAGTGGCACCGCTTCAAAAGTCGGTTGCTGCAGTGGCCGGAGTTATAGGTTCCTTGACGGGGATTTTCGACTCGTTTTTCCAAAACGGAATGTTATTTATTCAACATGGTGGAGATAGCCTATCTCTCTATATCGACTTCGAGTGCTCGGGGGTTATAGAGATGATGGCTTTTTTGGCGTTGTTGTGGTTTTTCCCGGTTTACAAGTTTCACGAGAGAATCATTGTAAGCCTTTTGGGAATTGCCGCGATATTCGTGACAAATGTTCTGAGAATTGTACTCATCTGTGTTCTGGTTTATATATTTGGCGAGGGCATATACTTCTATGCACATACCGTCTATGCCAGAATATTTTTCTACTTCTGCACGATTCTCCTTTATTTCTTAGTGTTCACGAAGTCGCATATAATAAGGCAGAAAGTGGGGGCGTTCAGTTATGACATCAATGATTAATATGTTATACAGTTCCATGGTTTTTTGGGTGGCATGGATAATAATTCCATTGATGATGGAGATTATACCTACTTTTTTTAATTTTCTGATACTCCTGAAGCGAAAGATAAGGGGCGAGGGAAATATGGAATTAAAGTATATGCCGGAGATAACCTTGATTATTCCTGTTTACAATTCGGCAGAAACCCTCTATCAGTGCATAAAGTCGGTATATGACTCCAATTATGACAATAAGATGATATATATAATGGCCATTGATAATATGAGCACTGACAACAGTTTTGAGGTATTTTGTAAATGTCAGAGAGATTATCCGGAGCTCACAATTAACTGGATGAGCTCTAAACAGGGTAAATCCAAGGCATTAAATCTAGCTTTATTTAATAGTTCAGGAAAATATATCATACATGTGGATTCGGATGGAGTGCTTCACCCGGATGCCATAAGAAATATTGTGGCCAAGTTTGAGAATAATGAGGATGTTTACTGCGTCACGGGGGCGATTATGACTAACCCGGATAGAATCGATGAGTCCAAGGGATTCTTCAGACGACTATTTTTGAAGATGGAATTTTTCGAGTACTGTCAGGCGTTCTTGGCGGGAAGAAATTTTCAGTCGGAATACAATAGCATGTTTACTTTGTCAGGAGCATTTTCTGCCTTTAGAAAATCTTCGATTCTCAAGACGCATTTGTATAATACAGATACGATATGCGAAGATACTCATGTTACATTTCAGATAAGAGATAATCTGAAAGAAAAAGTTGTACTCTGTGATTCGGCTATTTTCTTCGTAGAACCTATAGAAAACATGAACAAGCTCTACACCCAGAGGCAGAGGTGGCAGCGCGGCGAGATGGAAGTAATCCACATGTTTATGCGCAACAAGTTAGATCCGGTAAGGGGGTTTTTCTCTAACTTTGTCATGAGGCTTGTGATGTTTGATCACACGTTTGCCTTTCCAAGGATGATATGGTACTTTGCGCTTATATGTCTTGCATTTATCAATTATCCCATGAAACTAGTGGTGGAGTCGATAGTGGTTATATATATATTATATGTAATTTCATCATTTATGTTATATTTAACTATCGTATTGTTCCTAAGTAGATTTAAGGATTTGCGCAATTACTATGCGAAAAAATGGTATATGTCGTTTTTCTTGCCAATTTTTAATTTTATCGTATTTTGGTTTAGATTTGCAGGAATAGTTAATTCTATTAAGGGTGTACAGACTTGGAAAACAAAGAACTTCACCCAAGAAAAAATGTCTTTTAAAAAGACAGTAAAGAAAGATTTCAAATGTATTTCTGAGATATTAGAGAAAATCAGAAATGAGGTAAATAATCCGGAATCGGATGACATGGAAGGACATGGTGCAGAATAATGTCAAAGTTTTTTGGTTTTTTTACAAGTAGAAAGACAAGGATGGTTGCGGTTCTGATATCCGTTTTTGCTGCGATGATTATCAGTACTGTTTTTGTAATTGTCCAGAACAATCGCTCAAAAACAGAATATATAAATGTATATGAAAAGAAGCAACAGGAGTATCTGAGGCAGATTTTAAATCAAGTAGAAAATTTAAAGTACTCCGGTAAATCTGATGAGGAAGTTGTGGAGTACCTATATACCAAGGCGGAGACTTCCGGAGCAAATTGGCTTTTTATCATCAAAGGTGATGATGTAATAATGGCCAGAGATGTCAAGACTTTGAGTGGAATTAAGCCGGAAGAGCGAAAAAGGGAAATCTTTTTGAGAAGCATATCGGAGGCAGATTATGTTATGGTCAGCCGAGATGAGGTATTTAACGGTTTTACGTATACCTTTGGGGCAGTGACAGACAGAGAATATGCTCTTGATCAGGGAGAAATGCTTGTTCACGAGATATATATTTATATAGCATTTGCAGTGATTATCATGGCTTCTATCATGGCTATACTGTGGTTGACTTCGCGACTAAACAGAGTGGAGACAAGACTTCACAAGGTGAGAAAGACCTTAAAAGAGCAGAATGAAAAGCTTGATAATCTCGAATCAATGAAAAATGATCAGGTGGAGGTAGTCGATGAAAAGGCGTTCAAATACAATAAGACTTTTCATGAGGTAGCAATTATCGAAACATTTTTGAAAAAATCAGATGATGTTAAACTTCGACCACTGTCCATTATAACATGCAAGATACTTATGGAAAATAGGTATTATAAGAGGGATGAGATATTTGATGCCATAGAGTGCATAAGGAAATATGCGGATAAGAAGACTATTATAGGTGAGATAAGAAAAGGATTTTTCATAGTGCTTCTTTACAAGACAGATGAGAATTATGCAAGGCATAAATTAAAGACTTTTGATGATGAACTTGCTAGTTATATGCAAGATAAAGATATGAATTATGAATTGAAGCTCTACGAGGACAAGCCGGATATGCGGCCTTTGGAGCGCTATTATGAGATAATGAATGGATAGAAATAGATATCTGGAGAGGAGTAAGCATGAATAAATACAGACAATATAAATTCAAGTTTTACTTAAATGCAAGGCATGCCATATATATAAAGGGCAAGCTTGGAGAGATACATCCTCATACTTGGGAGATTGCGCTCTACATGATAAAAGCGAGGGATGGATTTGTACGATTCGACCGCTTGGAAAAAAAGATTGAGGAAGTGATTGAACCTTATCAGGACAAGTTCATCAATGAAATAGAGCCTTTTGATGTGACAAATCCAACTTTGGAGAATTGCTGTCACTATTTCAAGGGCAAAATATCGGAGATTTTGACGGAAGAGGGATGGATTCTCCTCAGCATGGAAATGAGCGAGACTCCAGCAAGATCCTATGTTTTGAGCATCACAGATGAGAGCGAGAGTGAGAGAGAGCGAAGTATTGAGATGCTGGTGGATTCGATTTTGGAGGATATAAAGAGTGAATAAGATAAGCGACAAATCAAAAAACAATTTACTTGCATTGGCAGGTTTTATAGTTTTGATAATCACGGCAGTAGCGGTGGTTTCTTATCTTACAATTAACAGAGTTGATCCCTCCGGAAATGATATATGGAGTCATCTCTATAAGGGAGATGTGGTTTATAACAATCTGAAAAATGGCATATGGTATCAAAAATATTCGCCTTTTTGGTACAATGGAACTCAGATTTTCAGATACTGGGCGCCACTGTCCTACTATACTGTGGCTGTGTTGGAATATTTTTCCGGTGGCGACATAGTGGGAGCCTATAGATTATTTGCCGGGGTGTCGATTGTGCTTGGTGGAATACCTTGGATTATATGGGGAAGAGATATCAGAAGACCTGTGTTTGCAACGGGATTGGCGGTTTTATGGTTTTTCTTTCCTGAGAATTTGAGAGTATACTTTTGTGAGGGAAATATGCCTCGTATGATGTCGGCAATCGTCATACCTTATGTCATGTATTTTGTGTGGAAATATCTGAGAGAAAAGAAAAAGTGCGCCTTGCTTGGCATAGTTTTGTGCACGTCTCTCATGCTATTAAGTCATGTCATGATAACGGCTATGATGGGACTTGCGACGTTTGTCTTTCTTATATTTGATTTGCTTAAGAATAAGAATTACAAAGATGGAATATATGTTATGCTATCCATGTTTGCAGGACTTTTATTAGTGGGAGTATGGCTTGCACCTGCTCTCTCGGGAGGAATTATGTCCATGGAATCATCGTCTGCAAGCGACAGTGTAATGAAGGTGTGGACCGGCAAGATTACTACACTTTTGAATCCTATGAACAGAATTAGTGGGATGACAGATAATTTTTATTACGGCATATCTTTCGTGCTTATATCCATTTTTGGAGTTTTTTTTGCGGCTAAGAAGAGGAAGGCGGGATTTGTGCTATTTCTACTGATACTTATTACATCCACCACGGATTTTGTTCCGATATTGTCCAAACTTCCCATGAGCACTCTTTTTTGGATGACAAGGTTTGCCACAATAATCTATGGTTTTTTCGTGTTCTCCCTCATGGAGTGGAAAACTCTGAAGAAAAAATATTGCATAATTGTTTTTGCCATATTGCTGATTGACTGCCTTCCTTCTATGAATCTTCCCAGGTACGAGACGGAGTCCTCGGAAGTCCTCAAGGAAGAGGTGGAGGAAATCAAGAGCGTGACGGATTATAGGGTGGCATTGATGGATTTGAGTTTGTTTGGATCCTATCCGTCATGGGGACTTAGCACAGGCGATAATAAAGTTTATAGCACCTTTGGATGGGCATGGCAGGGAGCAACTACAAGCCACAATATAGTAATGCTCAATACTGCTCTTGAGTATGATCGATATGATTATATGTTTGACAGATGCGTTGAGATGGGAAATGACACGGTTGCAGTTCGCAAAGACCGCATCGGCATGCGAGGAAGTACTAGGGCGGATTTAGAGGAAAGTGCTCTAAAGAGTGGCTATAGGCCCGTCAAGGAAACTGAGCATATGATTATTTTTAAGAAAAATGTTCCTAAGCAATTTGGCGTTAAATCAGGTTATGCAGGTTTGGCTATAGGCAAATATGTGGATATCATGACTATGTACTATCCGGCCTTTGAAGAGGGCGAGAGTAAGTATATAGACGATTATAGAGTTGAGGATTTGAAAAAATACAAGTCAGTTTTTGTCAGTGGAATGCTTTATCATGACAAGGAGAAGGCTGAGAGCATAATAAGTGATGCGGGAAAAGCAGGAGTTCGAATTGTCATAGATACAACCCATATGCAGGAGGACTCGACCACAAAACAAGAGACATTTTTGGGTATAAACAACCAGGAAATCTCTATCAAGAGGCGTTTTCCCGCGCTTCGTTACGGGGATAGATATATCAATGCCAAGGACTTTTCGGCGGATTATACCGAGTGGTTTACAGGATATGTGACACATGTGGATAATTCCATCGGAACAGTTCAACTTGATAATAGGGAAGTGACTTGGCTTGGAACCAAGAAAAATATTCCGAATGTCTACTTCCTGGGACTAAATGTAATGTATCATGCAATCGAGACAAGGGATACAGATGTTTTCGAGGTGATGGATGAGATCCTGGATGTGGACAGGACGCAGATGCTTGAGAGAAGAATTGTTCCTATGAAGATCGAAAATGGTCTGGAGGAGATTGTGATTCACTCTGATGAAGGAGATGTCAATACAACTATTGCTTATCAGGACAATTTTAGATCTAGCGGAACATTTTACTCGGATAAGAATCTGTTGCATATTAAGGAAAAGGATATTGTATTAAGAATAACATATCCAAAGCGGGCATTTGGCATACTTGTCAGCGCCGTGGCATTTTTAATGGTTGTTATTTTAACAATAATGTGTATAATAGTAAGAGGAGACAATGAAGATGGAGGAGGTCCGAAAGGATGAAGATAATTATTGTTGGTTGTGGTAAGGTTGGTGCCACTCTTGCGGAAGGGTTATACAACGAGGGCAACGATATCACAATCATTGATAAGAAATACGGAATAGTCGAGGAGTTATCCAATAAGTATGATGTCATGGGTATTGCCGGAAATGGAGCATGTATTGCAACTCAGACAGACGCGGGCATCGATAAAGCAGATTTGCTTATAGCTGTTACAGGCTCTGATGAGTTGAACCTTTTGTGTTGCATAGTTGCCAAGAGGGTCGGAAATTGTAAGACCATAGCCCGTGTTAGAAATCCGGAGTATATAAGTGAGGCGGATTTTGTCAAGGAGTCGCTGGGTTTGGCGATGACAATTAATCCTGAGCTGGCAACAGCAGCGGAGATCTCCAAGGTGTTGAGATATCCATCAGCCATGAAGGTGGATACATTTGCTAAGGGAAGAGTGGAGATGCTCAAGCTGAAAATTACGGAAAATTGTCCGCTTGCAGGAATGCGCGTGTCAGATATGGAGCATTCTTTGAAGGTAGATATCCTCGTTTGTGCGGTTCACAGAGATGGAGAAATCTTTATTCCAAGGGGAGATTTTGAGCTTCAGGCGGATGATATTATCTCGTTTATGGCCACAAAGGGCAAGGCGAGTGAGTTCTTCAAAAAGATTGGTTTTGAATCTCACAAAGTTAAGGATACTATGATTGTCGGTGGCGGTGATGTTGCTTACTATCTCGCCAAAGACCTTATTAACAGTGGTATAAATGTCAAACTTATAGAAAAAGATGAGAAGAGATGCGATTTTCTGTCAGAGTCCATCTCAAAAGCACAGATTATAAATGCGGACGGATCTGATCAGGTTGTTCTTATCGAAGAGGGTATAGAAAAAGCCGAGTCCTTCGTTACGCTTACAAATCTCGATGAAGAGAATATCGTATTGTCGATGTATGCTAGAAGTACAGGGGCAAACAACAAAAAGATTGTTACTAAGATCAACAGAGATAATTATGATGGACTCATCAAAGAGTTGAATATTGATACGGTTATCTATCCTAAGCAGGTGACCGCGGATAAAATCATGAGATTTGTTCGAGCCATGAGAAATTCTAAGGGGACAAATGTTGAGACAATGTATAGCCTTTTCAATGGAAAGGCAGAGGCCTTGGAGTTTGTGGTAAAAGAGAAATCAAGCTTTACCAATATTCCTCTTATGAATATGTCTATTGATGAGAATACACTTGTGGCATGTATAGTCAGGAAACGAGAGGTTATCATTCCTCGTGGATTCCACATGTTGCAACCGGGAGATTCGGTAGTTGTTGTGACCAAAAAATTGGGAATCAGCGACATAGAAGAAGTTATACATGAAAAAGCTAAGTAGGTCGTAATAGGAGATAAGGAAAATGAACAACAGAATGGTAGTATATTTACTTGGGTGGTTGCTTTTTTTTGAGGGAGTTTTCTTAGTTTTGCCGGGTGTAGTAGGAGCGATATATCGCGAGTCGGACATGTGTTATTTTTTCTTGACTTCAGCAGTTTGTATCGTTTTGGGTTTGCTCATAAGTAGATTTAAGCCTAAGGACAACTCGTTTTACGCAAGAGAGGGTTTTGTAGTAGTCGCCATAAGCTGGATCCTCATGAGTTTACTAGGTGCTTTACCATATTACATGGGAGGATCCATACCATCATACATCGATGCTGTTTTTGAGACTGCTTCAGGTCTGACTACTACGGGAGCGTCTATATGTCCATCAGTAGAGGATTTGCCAAAGTGTGTAAACTTTTGGAGAACATTTACACACTGGATTGGTGGAATGGGAGTCTTGGTGTTTATGATGGCGGTTGTTCCGTTGGCCGGCGGAAGCAATATGTTTCTTATGAAAGCAGAGTCACCGGGACCAAGCGTTGGAAAAATTGTTCCAAAAGTTAAGTCCACTGCAAAAATTTTATATGGACTTTACATAATTTTGTCACTTTTAGAGTTTATAATGTTATTAATCGGAAGAATGAGCGTCTATGATGCCATTACAACCACCTTCGGAACAGCGGGAACAGGAGGATTCGGAATATATAATGACAGTTTTGCAAGCTTTTCATCTTATATTCAGATAGTAGTTACTGTGTTTATGTTGCTGTTCGGCGTTAATTTTTCTTTCTATTATCTTATTTTTATTGAAAGAAAGGTAAAGGATGCGCTGAAAATGTCCGAAGTAAAGTTATATGGGGCAATCATAGTCATTGCTACCATAATTATAACAATTAATATCAGTAGGCTTTACGGAGGACCCCTCGAAGCTCTAAAGCATTCTGCATTCCAAGTGGTTACAATTATAACCACAACAGGATATGCAACAACGGACTTTGATAAGTGGCCTGAGTTTTCGAAGACAATCCTCGTCACCTTGATGTTTATAGGTGCCTGTGCGGGAAGTACAGGAGGCGGTATGAAAGTCTCTCGAGTAATCATTTGGTTTAAGACACTTGTAAAGGAACTTAAAGTAATGATTCATCCGAGAAATGTCTACAAGGTTCTTGTAGATGGAAAGAAGGTAGAACATGAGGTCGTGAGATCGGTAAATGTCTACCTAGTAGCTTATATAGTCGTATTCCTCACTTCGGTAATACTGATATCGTTGGACAATTTTGACTTTACAACGAATTTTACTGGAGTTGCAGCAACAATTAATAATATAGGACCTGGACTTAATAAAGTTGGCCCGACCTGCAACTTTTCCATGTATTCGGCAATGTCCAAGATTGTTTTGATATTCGATATGATAGTGGGAAGATTGGAGCTTTTCCCTATGCTACTGCTGTTTTCGCCAAGTACGTGGAAAAAGTAGTTGCCAAATTCACACAAACAGTATATAATGAGTTAATGAGGAATAATCTCAGCATTTGAGACGGCAGAAAGAGTAGTTAAAAAGGTTGAAAAAAAATTTAGGAGGTTTTTCAATTGAGTAATCAGAGTAAAAAGATGCTAAGTATCGTTTTGGCAGGTGCTGTTGTTCTTGGAAGTCTTGGATTTTCAGAGGCAGATGCAGCTAAAAAAGTAAAACTTAGCGCAAAGAAATTAAGCATTAAAGTTGGAAAGACTAAAACACTGAAGGTGAAGAATGCTAAAAAGGCAAAGTGGTCAATCAGAAAAGGAAAGAAGTACATTCAGCTTAAGAGCAAGAAAAAGAAGAGTGTAAAGATAAAGGCTAAGAAGTTCGGCACAGCCGTTGTAGCAGCAAAGGTTGGAAAAAAGACTTATCTTTGTAATGTATCCGTATTAGATCCTACTGCAATTAGTGGAAAGCCATCAGCTACACCTACAGCAGCCGGACAGACTATCGTTAACATTACATATGTTACTGGTAATACTCCAGATCCAAATGCTGCATCAACAGCAGGACCAGTTGCAGAGCCTGTAAAGGATGTAACAATCGATATGTCAAAGGTTAATGCCAAGACTTTCTATAAGGCAGGATATGTTTATCTTGATGACCAGTTGCCAGACAAGTTCGACATGTCATACTTCTCCTCATGTGAAGTAGGGTTTGAGCTTAAGTTCAAAGAGGGCGGCGATCAGTCGAAGCTTACTAATGGTAAGCTCGCACTCGTAAATGATGTAGCTATGCTTGATGGAATGAAGAGTCTTGGAACAGATTCTCAGCCAGTAGCAGGTGGATATGTAATTAATCCAGGACTTTCATCAGCAACACTTTCACTCAGTGGAGTGACGGGAAGAGCTGTTGGATTAAATGTTCAGCCAATGGACAGCAATGCAAACTATAGTTGGCCAGAAAGTCTTTACAGCATAACTATTACTTCAATCAAGTTCAAGGCTAATCCAAGTACAGTTTACCCAGAGGGTGCACCGGTTGCTACAAGAGCACCATTTAGCCCTGCTGGACAGGAAGCTGCTCCAGCTGGAGATGCAACACCAGCTCCAACAGAGGCTCCAAAGACTAAGGTTACAGATATTGATGTAGATCTTACAGGAGTGACATCAAAATTCTCATCAAATGGAAAAACTCTTGACTTCGGCGACAAGTTGCCAGCTAATTTTGATGTTAAGTTGTTTAAGAGTATCGAAGTGTCTTACAAATTGAATTTGAAAGCCGGAGAAGATGGATCTGATATTGGACATGGTAAAGTCGGAGTAGCTTGCAGAGCTAGTGAGTTTAACGGATATTCAGACGGACAGGCTATGGTTGATGGATTGAAACCAGGCGCTGAAAGTGTATCGATTACTATACCAGAAGATATCGATGGAACTAAGGTTTTAGGATTCAATATTCAGATGTCACAGTCTGATTGGAGCAAGGGATGGCCAACATCTCTTGAGAGTGTTGAAATCACAGGTGTTAAGTTCATTGCCAAAGAAGATGCTTATTACGAGAACTAAGTATCAACCATTTTAAACTAACGATTATGAACCACTCAGGGAAACCTGAGTGGTTTTTTTGTTGTATAGCAATAAAAAAAACCACCGGCTATGCCGGTGTGATCCACATAAGCTTCAGCTTCAAGAAAAAACTCCTATGTTATAATAGAAATGGTTCGCCAACCATACTATCAATAACATAGGAGGGATCCAATAATGGATATGAATAGTTTAGCACATACAAAGTGGGAATGTAAATACCATATTGTAT
>NZ_JAEB01000028.1 GCF_000518685.1 Eubacterium xylanophilum ATCC 35991
CCCCAGTTCCCCCTCAGTACGGCTAGATTTCTTCTTCTCGCCATTCTAGCCGTACTAACCACCAAAACCACCGCATCACCCTCTCCCCCGCCAGCTCTCACGGCCCTTCCTCCCCCGATATAAACTTCATAACAAAATACAAAATGGCAGAACTGGGACACATTTATTTCCTTTGAGAGCCGCATAAATTTTAAAAAGTTAAAATGGCTTTTCAACAGGGCTTAGATAAGTGCGCCTTTTTCTGGAATACATGCTTGTTATCAAAAAAATTAGGATAATTCCCTTGATTTTAGACTAAAAAAGGAGCTGCACACTAACGATTTTTAATCGTTAATGCGACAGCCCCTTATATATAAGAATAATAGTATTAGTTGAGTGTTAGATGTACATCGAATCCGCCGAAGCTTTCCTTGAAATAAATAAATGTCAAAACACCTTTTTCATTGTACTCGGCTGAGTCCATGTCAAATTCTATACCCTGTTCACTCAAGTGATAAACAGCTCTCTCGACTGAATTACATCCTACGGCAATATGACCCATCTTACCGCGACCCTGCATCTTCATAACCTCGATGCCCTCGCCACAGAAGAATGACTTTGGACGTTCATCTTTGGCAAATCCGAAGATATTACAGAAAGCATTAGCTGTTGTTGTTGCAGCAGCTTCATTTTCTGAGTTAATTCCTATGTGCTTGATTCTGAATCCAAGCATATTTTTTACAGCTTCTTTAGTGAGTTCTGTTATCTCATCAAATTTTCCGGCGTCAACAAGTGCTGAGCTAACCATCCAACTACCGCCACATGCGATAATCCTGTCATAGGCAAGATACTCGTTGAGATTTCCGGCGTTGATGCCTCCGGTTGGCATGAATTTCATATTTACATATGGAGCAGCCATAGACTTTATGAGTTTGAGCCCCCCGATTGCCTCGGCAGGAAATACTTTTACTACATCAAGGCCAAGTGCAATTGCCTGCTCGATATCGCTTGGATTGGCACAGCCCGGTGTTACAGGGATTCCCTTGTCAACGCAGTACTTAACAACCTCAGGATTGAGACCTGGGCTTACGATAAACTTGGCACCTGCATTTACGGCTCGATCAACCTGCTCTGTTGTCAAAACAGTTCCGGCTCCTACAAACATCTGTGGGAATTCCTGGGACATAATCCTAATTGCTTCTTCGGCACATGCTGTTCTAAATGTAACCTCTGCGCAAGGAAGCCCTCCGGCACAAAGAGCCTCTGCAAGAGGTCTTGCATCTTCAATCTTATTGAGTGCAACAACTGGTACAATACCGATTTTAGATAGTTTTACTAAAGTTTCATTCATATTAATATCCATCCTTTCGGTTTTTCAAACGAAAAACTTTTATTCAACAAATATTATTATAAACCTTTTAAAAAATAAGTCAATAATGACATTGGAGAAACTGTGTTTTTCTAGTCACTTTACAAATCCGATTTCATGAAGTATAATGAAGGATGTTCACTACCGCGTTTTTCTGCGGAATATTTTACAAAGGAAATGATAAAATGTTTAAGTATATATATAGAACAATTGTGTTGCTGGTTGTTTTTGCAGTGGCACTGTTTATCTTTGGAAGTCAGCTCAAAAGCGAGATTCACAATGAGGGGGAGAAAGTCGTTGTGGGAAGCGAGAGCTTGCCATATATGACGCTTAATTCCCAGGGACAAGAGATGAATATACTATATGGTTACAATGGTCCGCTGGACAGCGATATTGTCAGAGAGTCTATTACGCCAATCGACAACAGTAGAACGATCAAGGTCAGCTTTAAGGGCGGTGATATAGGTATCGTGAAGCTCCAGTATGATGTGATAGACAAGAATACGGAAGAGGTTCTCTATACCAATACTCTCAATTCTATGCCAAAGGAAAATGTTCCGCTGGATATTTTACTTGACTATCATTTTATGACAAGTACAGAGTACATTCTTTCCTTTACTGCGGTCACCGATCAGGGAAGAAAAGTGCACTACTTTACAAGATTGAAGTACTATCAGGAAAACTCTAATTTGGCTGGAAAGGTCAAATTTGTCATGGATTTTCATGAGAATACTTTTTCCAAGGGAAAGCAGGAGGAAATTGCCAAGTATTTGGAGACCGATGGTAGTGTGGCGGATAATAATTTAGCTCATGTGACCATCAAGTCGGGAAGCGAGATTGTGACATGGGGGAAACTTTCGCCCAACAAACTTTCCAGCGTTGTTCCTACGATAAAAGAGTACAATATGGAGACGGCATGCGTGGAGTTATCGTATTTTGTGGAGGGCAATACCAATACAGGAAAGCAGAAGTTCCGCGTAAATGAATTCTATAGAATAAGATATGCACATGGCAAGGCTTATCTTCTGAACTTCGACAGAACTATGAATGCCATGTTTGATCCGAAGATGACCAAAGCTAACAGTGGGCTGTTAAAGATTGGTATAACTCCGGAGAGTGGAGCGGGTGTCATGGCATCGCCAAATACGAAGGAAGTATACTTCGTTCATGATGCCAATTTGTATTGCTATAGCATGGACAAAAAGGTCAATAAAATAAGAAAGATTTATTCGGCATTTAGCGAGAAAGTACAGTATGAATATATGCTTGAGAGTGTGCAAAATATAAGGCTTTTGGACGTTGATGATAATGGGGATTTGACATTTGTGGCATATGGATACTTCCCTCGTGGTCAGTATGAGGGGAAGGTTGCCATTATTCTCTATAAGTATGACAGAGAAGATGGAATTCTCAATGAGCTTATATATCTGCCGATTGATACAACATATCAGCAGCTAAATCAAGACTTTATGAACTATAGTTATATAAGTGAGAAGAATATCTATTACTTTGCCATAGGAAATAATGTTTACTCATATAATATTGAGGCAAGAAGACTTGTCAAAATAGTGGAAGGTGTGACTGACAAGGGATTTAAGGTGATTGAGGCAAACCATTGCTTTGTGTGGTCTTCAGATCCAAAGGCTGGATATGGTGACAATATAACTGTATTTGATCTCGATACTGAGAAGAAGACCATCATAGAGAAGAAGGGCAGTGAAGAATATATTCGCCTAATGGGAGTGATTAATGAGGATATTGTCTATGGTTATGTGAAAAAAGATGATATCTCGACTACGAAGGCCGGAACGCCTCTGATACCTTGTTATGAGATGGATATAGCCAACAAGGATGGCAAGGTATCTAAGTGCTATAACAAGGCCGGAAGATATATAACAGAAGTTAAGTCTGAGGGAAATGTTATGACACTTTATAGTGCCAAGAAGATTGGAAAGGGAAGATTTAAGACTGTTTCAGATGACAGTATCTTGAATCAGAACAAAGAAAAAGGTTCCGCATATTATATGAAGAGCGGAGCGTCATCTATGTCCCTGACAGAGTGGTATATAGGTTTTCCTGCGGGATTTGTATTTGAAAAAACACCGGACTATGAGGTGGCTGAGGATGTTACCATTACGGTGGGCAAGGCTGTTCACTTGGGAGAATCTTCATCTGAGAAGTATTATGTCTATGCATTTGGACGTATTACAGGGGCATATGAGAGCCCTGCAGAAGCTATCAAAGTTGCGGATTCTCAGATGGGAGTTGTGATATCTAATTCGCATCGTATTGTATGGGAGAGAAGTGGAAGTTTTCTCAAGAATTCCGTTGCCGGAATAGAGATGATTAAAGTCCAGAATAGAGTGTCAAATAGTGCGGCATGTGCAGCTATGGTTTTGAAGGCGAACCATTTTAACGTCAATCCTGAGAATATGACCGAGAGAAATAATACGATGTTACAGATGTTGAAAACATATATGAGCGAGCCTGTGGACCTTACAGGTCTCACATTGGAGCAGGCGCTATACTTTGTCAGCAACAGTAAATATGTGATTGCCGTTATTAATAATAATAGGCAAGTGGTTATTAGCGGTTATGATACCAAGACGGTGACATATTATGATCCTGTTGAGGGTAAAGTTAAGACAACATCAAGGGATGGCTTTGAAAAGAGTCTCAAAAATTCGGGCAGAGTAATGGTAAGTTACCTGTGATTTTTCCGCTTTCCCAGACAAATGTAAGGGCACTCTGGAATAATATGAAAAAAGTTCTTGCATTGTTTGGGAAAGTATGATATATTAGATAATGCTGAGTGTATTGGCCCCTTGGTCAAGCGGTTAAGACATCGCCCTTTCACGGCGGTAACACGGGTTCGATTCCCGTAGGGGTCATTTAGTGTAGAAATTTTGTTTTTGCACTTGCAATTTATTTTCAATTATGTTATAATTCGATTTGCACGGCGACATAGCCAAGTGGTAAGGCGTGGGTCTGCAACACCCTGATCACCAGTTCGAATCTGGTTGTCGCCTCTTAAGCCTTAGGTATTACCTAAGGCTTTTCATTGTATATTGACAATATTCGAAGGAGTTTTGTATGAGAGTTAACAGAGGATTATATGTGGCAGTATTCTTGCTTTTTGCAGCCTTTATGCTGTGGGCTCCGAGAGTGGAAGCTGCTTCACAGTACAAGATTAAGATTAATAAGCAAAAGAATACAGTAACAGTATATGAAAAAATGGATGGAAAATACAAAGCAGTAAAAGCTTTTATATGCTCCACTGGTGATAATACCCCTATCGGAACATTTTCCCTTCAAGAAAGATATAAGTGGCATGCATTGGTACAGTCTATGTACGGGCAGTACTGTGTGAGAATCACGGGACATATTCTATTTCATTCCGTGCCATATTCTAGGATGAATCCCGCAAAGATGTATGCGGCTGAGTTTAATAAGTTGGGGAAGAAGGCTAGTCACGGCTGTATTAGATTGACTGTTAAGGATTCGAGATGGATATATAAAAATTGTCCTCGAGGAACTAAGATAGTCATATATAATGGCAAGAAAGCGGGGCCACTGGGAAAACCTGCGATGGTAAAACTTCCTGTCAAGAAGAAGTATTCCTATGATCCGACTGACAAGTGGTATCCGAAGAATCCATATAATAATAAAAAGCCAACTATAAAGGGTGCTAAGAAGAAGACAATCCAGCAGGGAGATGCTGATTATGATATTTTGTCAGGCATCAAGGTAAAGAATAGTGTTGGAAAGAATGCCAAAAAATTATTGCAGGTGACAGTTAAGTATAGGCCTGATAAGAAGACACCGTATGAAGTGACCAATGCTGTTGATACGGATATAGTTGGATATTATAAGGTTACTTATAAGATAATAGATCAGCTTGGCAAGACTGCTAAAGTTACCGTGGTCCACCGAGTTGTTAAGTCTAAGAATGATGAAGATAGCGGGAATGTGGTTAGTCCGCCGGCACTATCGAGACTTGGCACCGGTATGGATATGCATTTAATGAATTTTGATATTTATAAAGAATATATAATGGAACCGGAAAGGAGCGGACTATTTATCTAATAAATAATAGTCATGTGAGATTTATGAAGAGTTATAATCCTAAGGAAATAGAAAAGAAATGGCAGAAAATCTGGGAGGACAACAAGGCATTTGCGGCTACTGAAGATTATTCAAAGCCAAAGTATTATGCGTTGGTAGAATTCCCATATCCATCGGGACAGGGACTTCATGTGGGGCATCCAAGACCATATACTGCATTGGACATTGTGGCGAGAAAGAGAAGAATGCAGGGATATAACGTGCTTTATCCTATGGGATGGGATGCATTTGGACTTCCTACAGAGAATTATGCTATTAAGAATAAGATTCATCCAAGAGAAGTTACAAAGAACAATGTAGCTAGGTTCAAGGCACAGCTTCAGGCTTTGGGATATTCCTTTGATTGGGATAGAGAGGTCAATACAACGGATCCTGAGTACTACAAGTGGACTCAGTGGATTTTCCTCAAGTTGTTTAAGAAGGGACTTGCATATAAGTCAGAGATGCCTATTAACTGGTGTACTTCATGTAAGTGTGGACTCGCCAACGAAGAGGTTGTCAACGGTGTCTGCGAGAGATGTGGAAGCGAAGTTGTGAGAAAGGTTAAGAGCCAGTGGATGCTCAAGATCACAAAGTACGCTGACAGATTGATTGATGATTTGGCAGATGTTGATTATATCGAGCGCGTTAAAGTTTCACAGAAGAACTGGATTGGTCGCTCACATGGTGCAGAAGTTGACTTCTCAATTAAAGATAAAGAAGAGAAGCTTAGAATATATACTACAAGACCTGATACACTGTTTGGTGTTACATATATGGTTGTATCACCTGAGCATCCTTATCTTGACAAGTATAAAGATGAGATTGCCAACTGGGATGAGATAGTAGCTTATCGCGAGGCGGCTGCCAGAAAGTCTGATTTTGAGAGAACTGAGCTTGCCAAGGATAAGACTGGTGTAGAGATTCAGGGGCTTACAGCCATTAACCCTGTAAATGATCAGGAGATTCCAATCTGGGTTTCTGATTATGTACTTATGAGCTATGGAACCGGTGCGATTATGGCCGTGCCTGCTCATGACGACCGCGACTGGGAATTTGCCAAGAAGTTTGACATTCCTATCGTAGAGGTTATCGAGGGAGGAAATGTGGAAGAGGCTGCATTTACAGATGTTCAGACAGGAACACTTGTAAACTCTGGTTTTATAACCGGTTTGTCAGTAGAAGAAGCCAAGAAAAAGATTACAGAGTGGCTTCAGGAGAAGAAGATTGGAGAGGCTAAGACAAACTTCAAGTTGCGTGACTGGGTATTTTCCAGACAGCGTTACTGGGGAGAACCTATTCCAATTGTAAAATGCGAGAAATGTGGATACGTGCCTGTTCCTGAAGAGGAACTTCCACTTCAGTTGCCGGAGGTTGACAACTACGAGCCAACGGATAACGGTGAGTCTCCACTTGCAAAGATTGAGGATTGGGTAAATACTACATGTCCATGTTGTGGAGGAAAAGCAGTTAGAGAGACTGATACGATGCCACAGTGGGCCGGATCATCATGGTATTTCTTAAGATATATCGATCCTACTAATAAAGAGGCACTTGCAAGCAAGGAAGCGCTTGAGTATTGGCTTCCTGTTGATTGGTATAACGGTGGTATGGAGCATACTACACTTCACTTGTTATATTCAAGATTTTGGCATAAGTTCCTCTTTGATGAGGGCGTTGTTCCAACTAAGGAGCCATATCAGAAGAGAACTAGTCATGGAATGATTCTCGGTGAGAACGGCGAGAAGATGAGTAAGTCACGTGGAAACGTAGTTAATCCGGACGATATCGTAAATGACTACGGTGCAGATACACTTCGTACATATGAGATGTTTATCGGAACATTTGACGCGGCAGCAGCTTGGTCAGAGGACGGAGTTAAGGGATGTAGACGTTTCCTTGAGAGAGTGTGGAAGCTTCAAGAGCTTGTTGTAGACGGGGATGAGTATACAAAGGATCTTGAAACAAAGATTCATCAGACAATCAAGAAGGTCAGCAATGACTTCGAGACCCTTAAGTACAATACAGCTATTGCTGCCATGATGGCACTTATCAATGACTTCTACAAGGCTGAGAAGATTACCAAGGCTGACTTCAAGACATTGATTACACTTCTCAATCCGGTTGCGCCACATATCACAGAAGAGCTGTGGGAGATATTTGGATTTGAGGGAAGAATCTATGAGACTAGCTGGCCAGAGTATGATGAAGCTAAGACAGTTGAGAAGGTTCAGGAAATCGCAGTGCAGATTAATGGTAAGGTTCGTGCAACAGTGGGACTTGCTATTGATGCTGACAAGGATACAGCACTTGCTGCCGGTAAGGAAGCTGCGGCTAGATGGATTGAGGGCAAAGATCTTGTCAAAGAAATCTATGTGCCTGGAAGAATTATCAATATTGTTGTAAAATAATTAATATAATTATACATGGATACCTGCTGTGACTTGGTTGCAGCAGGTATTTTCGGAGGTTTATATGCGATTAAGAAGAATAGAAAAGAGTTTGGCTAGAAGAGTAGCTGCCGTTGCTCTTAGTATGATGATAGCAACCAGTGCTATGAATGGGGAATGCACGGTTGATGCCAAGAAGAAGATGACGGTGGCAGATATAAAGGCTTCATATGTAGTGGCGGATGCTACCACAGGTGAGATTTTAGCTACTCACAAAGCCGGTAAGAAGGTATATCCCGCCAGCACAACTAAAGTTCTTACTATATGTACGATACTTGAGAGGATGAAGGCCAAGGGAATAAAGAAAAATGACTATGTGAAGATTACCAAGAAGATGATAAAAAGTGTTCCTTCGGGAAGTAAGTGTGCATACATTCGCAAGGGAAAAAAGTATACTTACAGGGACCTTATCGGACTTGTTATGGTAGTTTCTGCGGCAGATGCGGTTCAAGCACTTAACAAAGCACTTTACAAGAGTAACAAGGCATTTACGAAAGATATGAACCGTGTGGCAGCTAAGATAGGTATGTCTAAATCTCATTTTGACAATGGAATCGGGCTTGATAAGGGAAATGGCTACAATAATATATATACAACAGCCGATGATATGATGAAGCTTGAGATTTATGCCAGCAACAATCATCAGTTAATCAATACTATGGCAAAGAAGAAGCGAATCAAGGTTTATGATAAGTCGAGAAAAGCATGCCATGTATTTAGGAGCACCAATCTTTTTTATCGCGGTTTTAAATACAGCAAGAAAAGATATAAAGTAGTGGGAATGAAGACCGGATATACAAGTGTAGCCAAGCACACTCTTCTTACTAAGACAGAGGCGGTCCTTGCCGATAGAAGCTTGTTAGTTGCAGTGTTCAATATCGGAAAAAAAGAAAATGTATATAAGGATACAAAGCTTTTATTAGATATGTATTCGTGAAAATTGTCTTACGAACGACGTGAGTAAGACCAGCGATATGCGATTCCGATAAAAAATAGTCCGCAGGTGATGAGTAATCTGATCCTGCGGACTATTTAGTCTGTTTGGATGATGACAAACTCCATATAAATAGTATAATTGGGTATTGTAGTGTACTATGTTTAAGTATAGAATGCTTTAAGGAGGCAAATATGATAAGAAGAAGTAGAATAATATCTATGTTGCTAGCATTTGTTATGGTTTTATCCACCGTTTTTGCAGGATATGTGCCATCGGTAAGTGCTAAAACTAATTATGCACCAATTGAGTTTGCGACAGTATCATTTGTAGAAGATGATGCTATGCAAGTATCTCGTGATGCCAACAATAATTGTTTTTTTGTTGGGCAGACTGTTGAAATTGAGAATATATTGGATGAAGCGACAAATGTTGTGGATTTCGATGATGTTAATATTAAATGGGTTACATATGGGGCTGACAGTTATCAGGTTGTAGGAGAGGGAAAAAAGATTACAATCTTACCTGAATTGGCAGGAAAGGCGTTAACGGCAATGATAACACCAAAAGATGGCACTCCATATGGATATGGTATTTGTGCTGGTCTTAGTTCTACGTCAACTATATATGGTGTTGATGAAAGAAGTATTGTTGCTGCTATTGCTAATGTAGCGACACCAGTGAGAAATCAAGATTTAATAAGTGGAGAAATGGATGTTAAAGAATTTCATGTATATAAGACTGCAAGTCTTGCTAAGATTAAGACAACGCTAGGCGAGTACAACGGCAAGGAGATTTTAGATGCAGGTTTTAAGGTTAAGTGGCAAAAGTATAATGGGCAAGCATGGAATGATGTAGAGGGAGCTAATGGTCTGAGTTACACATTTGCTCTATCAGATTGGTTTGAAGTGTATAGAGTGGTTGTTGAATCAGATACACATTATGGTACTTCACCAGAGACGACAAGAATCGGAATATGTTCAGATGGATCATTGCTTTATGTGGATGCAGAGGGTTCATATTCTGTAGGTCAGCATCCGGATAGAGGACCACTAGATACTGATGAGGGGTATAACGGCTCAACAGTTTATGGTCCGGAAATTACATCAGCTACAATAGTTCCTGGTGAGTTTAGAGCTAGGGAGACAGTTAGGATTTCTGAGATAAAGGCAGGTGATTATGAGCTTGATCTTGCTGCGCATCCAGATGCTTTCAATGTAGTATGGCAGGTTTGGGATGAGAAAAATGGCTGGAGAGATGTAGCTGTAAATCCAGATACTTATTCAACTAGGTTCATATATGGCTTTTCAAAGGATGATATTGGAAAATACTACAGAGCTTTGATTGATGTTTATTATCCGGTTAATTCAAATCAGATAATATGGGGAAGGATATATGTAGATGCTGAAGGATCGGTAGTGGCTAGTAAAAGTGACGATATGGATTCTCCACGACTTGATGAAAATAATCCGACTATTAGTACTATAGAGGGGCGTAATGGTTCTATCGTCAAGGGACCTAGAGAACTTATCATATCGGGTAAACTTGATAAGGAAAACTTCTATCCTGGCGAGACGGTCACAATAACAGAGATTAGGACAGAGTCAAAAAGTATAGAAGTAAATGATACTAATGCGGACTATCAGTGGCAGAAGTATAATCCAGAAAGTAAAAGATGGGATGATATAGATGCTGCTACAGGATATACATACACACCAAGTAATAATGATGAGGGTTCATATATTCGTGTAAGAATCATAGGTAAAGGTGACTACTATGGAGAAGTATACGTAGATGCATCAGGATCATTCAGTCGCGATGACAACGCAAATGATCCAGTAAATAGACGAGTTGTATCAATACCTCCAGAAGATCCTGATAATAGAGATGGTTTGAGAGGAACGCCGGTTGAGAAAAAATCAGAGCCAATAGCAACGCCGACAGCAGCGCCAACAGTGGCACCTACAGAAACACCGACGGCAACTCCAACGGTGGCCCCTACAGAGGATCCTAATTCTGGGGCAACAGCTACACCGGATGCTACTGCAAGTTCAAGCAGTGTGGCTACCAGTGTTCCGACAGTAGCGCCAACAGGAAATCCTAATGGTCAGTCGGCAAAGGCTACATCATCACCTACTAAGACTCCTGGAAAGACTTACGTTCCTGGAAAGCGAATTTCTGAGGATTCCATAGAGCTATATATTCCTACAATTACAGGAAAGAAGAACATGGGATTCAATAAAAAATTCCAGATAAAACTTCTCAATACCAAGGGATGTAAGGTATATTGTCAATCAAGCAATAAGAAGATTGCAACAATTAATAAAAAGGGTCTGGTTAAGTCCAAGAAGAAAAAGGGCAAGGCTAAACTTATCATAAATGTTGAGAAGGGAAGCTTAAAAGTACAGTATATTATTAATGTATATGTTAAAAAGCGAGTTCCTAAGAACTACAGCTTAATTAGATTTGTAACTTCATATAAGGGACCTAGCGTTAGCTTGTACAAGCGAATCCCTATGGGCAAATCCTTCAAAGTTACATTGAAACATATTGCCAAGGGAGCTAAGCTTTCATTTGTATCGAGCAATAAGAAAGTTGCAACAGTCAATAAGAAGGGAAAAATCAAACCTAAGAAGGTTGGTAAGAGTATAATTACAATTACTGCTGAGGAAGAGGGAGTAATCTATAAGTATTATGTTGTTGCACGAGTTACAAAAAATGGAGTGGAATCTAAGACAGATTACCTCAAGGTAATTAAGTAGTAGAAAGTTGTTAGTTTTATATGATAAATTAGATCTAAAGGACTGTCGTATTGAGATGGTCTGAATAAAATAGGTGACCAACCGACTTGAGACGCAATGTTTTTTCATTGGAGTTTCTCGCTGGTTGGTCATTATTTGCAGATTTTGGTAAGGGGAGAAGAGAAAATGAAAAAAATAGTTATAATTATATCGGTAATTATCATTATCACGTTTGGCTTATTGCTAGTTGTAAAAAATCTAGAGTCCACTGTTACGGAATGTCCTGATAAAGTGGAGATGATGCAGTGGAACAAGGGCCGGGAGTACAACGGCATTTTGGAAACAAAGCTTGACGGGAAAGTAAATTATTCAGATGATGGTGCCACAGGTCCATTGGCATATTTTAATTCGCCATTAACGCTTGAGGATATGGTTTCTGCAAATTCAAAAATATATGCAGGCAAGCTTGCGGAAGGGACAGATAGAGAAAAAGATATTTTCTTGTATGATAATAGTCTGTATGCCTTGGAGAAGAGTAAGGATGAAAAGCAGGAAAATGGAGATTATGTATTCTATAATTTGTCAGCTTCTGCGGAGTATAAAATTGACAGAGTTTGGTTTCCTATGCCTGTAAAACTTGCTTTCGATGCAGATATATATCAGTTGCATCTTGACCATAATGATTGTCTTACCAAAGATTTATTTGCATATTCTTTTGAAGAATTGTGTGATTTTTATGGAAAGTTAGATGATAAAACAGTTTCAATTGATAAAGAAAATCAGATTATAAGGTGTGATGGTTGTAGTCAGGGTGATCAAAAGATAATTAAAGATTTCTTGACTATAGATTACGGTAAAAAAACTGTAATGACATACTTTAATAAAAAACAAGCTTATGTTTGGGAAACTGATAAGTTTTACAAGAAAGATATTTAATATTAACTAGGAATTGGAGTATTTATATGATTTCTATATGTGTTTATATTTTATTTGCTGCCATTATAGTTCTAGGAGGCAAATTTGCGGGTTTTAAAAAAGATCAATTTCATGAAGATTACTTAAGTATCGACGTGACCAAATGTATTTGTGGTGCAGCGGCAATTGGTGTAATACTACATCATATTTCCTTGGTTACCTCCTTTCAAAGCAATGGAATTATGTCGTTATTCGGCGACCAGGGGCCTAAACTTGTCGGAATATTTTTCTTTTGTTCAGGGTATGGTCTCATCAAAAGTATGAAGAAAAAGGAGAATTATTTCAAAGGCTTTATAAAGAATAGATTAATTCTTACAATAACAATTCCGTTTTATATCAATGTGATTATTTACGGGATTTGTTATGCCATAGCTGGAATTGAAAAGTCAGCCATTCAATGGATTACCAACTTCTTTGGGCTGACAATGATGAATGAATACGCTTGGTTTCCAATTGTAATAAGTGTGATGTATATAAGTTTTTATGTTGTGTTTAAAAAGGCAAGAAATATTGATGTGGCCATAATTATTATGGCGATAATTGTCATATTACAGATTGTCTTGTGGAGTGTAAATGGTCACTTCGCTTGGTGGGCAGGAGAAGACAATTGGTGGATGGATGAAGGCGCATTAGACCGTGCTGAGTGGTGGAAACAGATGAATGTAATGCTATACTCGGGCCAATGGTGGACTAACTCATTGGTCGGTATGATTATAGGATTTATATATGCCCAACATGAGGCCACCTTAAGCAAGTTCTTCAAAAAAATATACTGGCTAAAATTAATAGTATTGATTGCTTTATGGAGGATAGCTCACCTCGTATACACAATTACAGTATCAAAAGGTGGATATTACACCGAGTTTAATGGAAATGGTCCGGGGATAAAAGATAAACTGGTGACAACGGGAATACAGAGCGCTGATGTGATTTGCTTTTTATTTGTTGTGGCAGTGGTCTTGATGAAAATTAAACCTGGTAATTTTGTGCTTAGATTTATGGGGAAATTTTCTCTTCATACATATCTTATGAACTTGATAATTATTCAGATGTTTACATATATGGTAGAGGGATTTGACGGATCTGGGATGGGTGTTAAAGACAGTAAATATGTGCTATTTATTGTTATTATTCTCGTTGGATCCGTGGTTGCCGGAGTGATAGAATCTTATATATGTGAGGGTGTAAAGAAATTGATAAGGAGATAAAAATGAAAAAAATAATACCAGTAATAATAGTTGTAGTTATAGCATCAGTTGTACTTATATACAATTTTGCTTCACATAGACAATCTGGATCCAAGTATGCATCTGAGGGGCCTGTGACTGAGACAAGTAGTCTTGAAAGAAAAGAATACAAGGATCCTGTAAAGATCAAGGATATTTCACAGACTAAACAAATAAAGGTCTGCTCGGTAGATATGAAAGGAGATCCGGAGTACTATTCGCCTGACAAAAGTGAAGAGGGTGTAAATTTTTTGACGGATCTTAGTTTTAAAGAAATAGCAGAGAGTAATGTAGAAGGCTATGTGGGACCCTATAAATACGTGGCAAAAGGAAATGTAGAAAGAAAAGATGGAATGGTATTCTTTGTTGACAACAACTATTACCATATTTTAAAGGTAATGGGTGGGGCATATTCATGTGAGCTATTGGCTTCTGAGTTCAAGTATAAGGATGGATTTGTCAGAATATTTACGCCTATGAGTGGAGAGTTAAATTGGGCTGGAATGTATCCATTTCTAGGGCTTAAAGTCGATGCATTGCCTTGGATTAATCTTTATTCGACGGAAGAAATTTTAGAGTTTTATGGTAGATTGTCTCCTAAAATGTGCAAGGTAAATGAAGAAGAACAGACTGTGTTGCTAAATGGCTATTATTTTTATACAGATGAAGATGCAAATAGTGTTGTGGATTTAGTAAAAGATGTTGCGTTGATTGACTGCAAGAATAAGCGCATTTACTTAGCGATGCCAAAGAATAAGATAAATGTATTCGAGAGAAGAGCACATTATACTCTTGATAATCCGGATGGAAAACCTATGAATGATGATTCTTTGAAAGTGATGAAGTCGGAGAAGAAGAGTATATGGTGTAAGGATTTTAGTATGAGTGAGGATGGAATGTGGGAATGCGAGAAGAAAAAATATGGTTTTATGACAACAATAACATACGTAGATGAGAAAGATCCGTTTAACAAAAAACCACAGTTTATTCTTCTATCCAAAAGTGATTCCATAAGTCCAACTTATGAGGAATGTGAGAATAGTTACGCTTTAGGCAAGGCGACAGATGATTATGTTGTTGTATCTAAGGATAGTACAATATACAGATAAAGAAGTCGTATTGTCAGAGGGATTATGCCCTTAAATCAAAGTTGTATCTAGAAATGTTGCCCACTGGAGCGTCTTTCTCGATAAAATCTTTGACAATATCAATTTGCTTCTCCTTATCCAAAAATTCAGAAGTGAATGCATAACCTTGGTTATTAATAGCATCTTTGAGCATTTCAATATTGCGTTCTAACAGAGCTTTTGCTGAATTGTTATCAACATAAAACTTTGTTGCAATATTGGTATGCTCTTTTGTTATATGTATATCAAGCTGCCCGAGGGAGTCCATTTCAAGGTGAAGTAAAACTTTGAGATTGTCTGGAGATTGCTTGATAGAATTCTTTTTGGTCATCACATAGAGATCTCCATGGGCGTTATTTTCAGACAGTTTTAGTGGCAATTGCAAGTAGGCAAATTGCTCGTTTAACTGTTGCATAAATTGAATATTACTTTGCATATCAGAGGTGTTTAATACAACTTTGTCGCCAGATCCTTGGGCAGCAAATAGTTTTCCAAGATTTCCCAAACTATCCAATTGGGCATTAATTCTTGTATATAGTTGCTCTATGCTACCTTCTTCCTTTAGACCGGCTGGAGATAAAGTCCAACCAGTTAGGAATTGTCCCTTTAGTATTTTTTTCAAAGCAGGTGAGTCTATAATTGCTTTTAGTTGCTCATTAGAGCTAGCATCGATAAGCCCGCGAATATTTGTCAAAACTTCTCTTGCGGTCATAGAACCATCTCGTAGCCCCTTGGTTATTTCTTGACTGAGCCCTTGAGATTCTAATGTATCGGCCAAATCTGCCCTTTCTGTTTCAGACAGAATAAAGCCCGCTTGTTCTCTTATAAAACTTGTTGTTTGCTGTTCGTCGCCTCTTAGGCTTGACATTGCCCTGTCAGTGATATCAGTAAAAAGTTGCTTCACTCGGTTAAAAGGGGAGTTGCCGGTTTCCTTGTTGGATAGAGCGACTTCATCTTCGGATCCCATGAGTGGTTCTTCGCTATCTAATAAAGCTTGTTCTAGGGTTTCTGCCTCATCTGGATTTGTGGCGGATAGAACATTTTCATCGGAGATAAGTGTTTGTGTTTCTGTTAGCGCCATAGAGTCAGTGACTTTACTTGTGGCGAGGTTGAATTCCTCAAGAGATGGGAGCGAATCTAGAGCAATATCGATTGTATCTGTTAACGCGCGTCTTGCCATATCGGGATCAGAGCTTGCAAGATCAGATATCATGGAATTGACGGAATCTGCTAGTGTGTCCATGCGATTTACGAGCTGATGAGTTTGGTTGGCATATTGGTCGAATTGAGTGACACTTGCCTTGTCCATAGGAAAACCAAGACGATTGGCAGTGATGACTGAATTGACATCTGCATCCGGATATCGGGCACATAGTTGAAGATTGTTCATGATATTCTCGCGACTGATAGATTGCTGGTTGTTAAGAAGGCTTTTTACTACATCGAAGTTTCTGACGGTCTTTGGAAGACCAGCTTCTTCAAGAGCCTGCTCAATAGTGTCATCCATTCCAAGTAGGTAGGCATCACTCATTGATTTCATATAAATAGTTCCTGCATCAGAGCCTGTTATTATAAAAGCGGCTTTTTGCCCAATTGAATACCTTGAGGCATCGCCCAGTTTGCCAGTAAAAGAAGAACCATCATCCATAGTGATGGTTATCTCATTTCCATGGACATCACTAACAACACCCCGAAGCGTATCACCGTCTCGGAATGACAGAGTTGTATTGCCGGTGCGAACAGTTCGTCTAGTAGCAGTTGTGCTTAATCCACTATTCCCGCCACCGTTGTTTTGAATGTTGTTGCTCATTATTGCCATGGACCATGCCTCCTATGTTTAGAATTATATTTATTTTAGCACATATTTGTGGAAAATAAAAGACTATTAGTGGGTGGGGCATGCCTATATGAAAAAACAGGGTTTGGCATGCCCGCGGAGCGACTTGCTCCGTTCCCAAGCTAGCCACGGGGCATGCCTATATGAAAAAGCTTGATTTGGCATGCCCGCGGAGCGACTTGCTTTGTTCCCAAGTGAGCTACGGGGCATGCCTATATGAAAAAGCTTGATTTGGCATGCCCCCAGAGGGATTTGCTCCGTTCCCAAGTGAGCCACGGGGCATGCCTATGTGAAAAAAGAGGGTTTGGCATGCCCCCGGAGCGTCTTGCTCCGTTCCCAAGCTAGCCACGGGGCATGCCTATATGAAAAAGCGAGATTTGGCATGCCCCTGAAGCGACTTGCTTTGTTCCCAAGTGAGCTACGGGGCATGCCTATATGAAAAATCAGGATTTGGCATGCCCCCGAAGCGACTTGCTCCGTTCCCAAGCTAGCTACGGGGCATGCCTATGTGAAAAAAGAGGGTTTGGCATGCCCCCAGAGGGATTTGCTCCACTCCCAAGTGAGCTACGGGGCATGCCTATGTGAAAAAGAAGGGTTTGGCATGCCCGCGGAGCGTCTTGCTCCGTTCCCAAGCTAGCCACGGGGCATGCCTATATGAAAAAGCGAGATTTGGCATGCCCCTGAAGCGACTTGCTCTGCTCTCAAGTGAGCCACGGGGCATGCCTATATAAAAAAGTTTGATTTGGCATGCCCCTGAAGCGTCTTGCTCCGTTCCCAAGCGAGCTACGGGGCATGCCTATGTGAAAAAAGAGGGTTTGGCATGCCCCCAGAGGGATTTGCTCCACTCCCAAGTGAGCTACGGGGCATGCCTATATGAAAAAGAAGGGTTTGGCATGCCCGCGGAGCGACTTGCTCTGCTCTCAAGTGAGCCACGGGGCATGCCTATGTGAAAAAAGAGGGTTTGGCATGCCCCCAGAGGGACTTGCTCCGTTCCCAAGCGAGCTACGGGGCATGCCTATGTGAAAAAGCGAGATTTGGCATGCCCCCAGAGGGATTTGCTCCACTCCCAAGTGAGCTACGGGGCATGCCTATATGAAAAATCAGGATTTGGCATGCCCCGAGAGGGGGAAAGCCAAAAAACATCTTGACATGCCCCTAAAAAAAAGCTATACTTAACATGTGTGCCTATGCGCAGTATAAAGTTAATATTTCCGCGCAGCCGGGGAGTTAGCGGTGCCCTGTATCTGCAATCCGCTATAGCAGAGGTGTTGTCTTGCCTCGGGTTATCTGATAAAGAGCTGCCCTCTATAAGTGGCGTTGACGTTTGGGTCTTGCGCAACAAAAACTTGTGAACCGTGTCAGGTCAGGAATGAAGCAGCACTAAGCAATAATTTTTGTGTGTCGCGAGGTTGCCTGAATCGAGTTAACTGTAGAGGTAACGTCTTATGACGGTAATTCAAAGCGAGATGCGCGGATTTATATATATGTAGTATGATGTTATAAGTAGGGATTAATGAAGAAATGGTGGTATATCTATGACTAAGCGAGAGATTGCTTCAAAGTGTCTACAAATCCGTGATATGATTAATAGTAATCAATATCTAAAGGCGATGGAGGAAATTGAGCATCTAGATTTTTCACTCATTCCATCAATTAGAGATATCTATGATTATGCAGATATATTTATGAAGGCCGAGAGGCTTGATATTGCAAAAGAATTATATTATACAGTTTATCGTCGCAGGTCTACTCGTCAGTCTTTGCGACGCCTTCTTATGCTTGTAATAAGGATGGATGATTTAGAAGAAGCTAGAGAGCTTCTTTTGGCATATGAGATTATTTGTGGTGAATCTGTTGATACATATGAGATGAAGTATCGTCTTGCAAAAGCTGAAGGAAGGTCTAGAACATATCTGATTGAAATATTAGAGGAATTAAATAGCCAAGAATATACTGAAGAATGGGGATATCAGCTTGCAACTCTCTATGAGATGGAGGGGATGCGTGAGAAGTGTATTGATGAATGTGAAAAGCTCAAGCTTTGGTTTGGTTATGGAAATATCATTGATAAGGCTGACGAACTTCGTGAACGCTGTATGAGTCCATATTGGGAGAAACCGGAGGAAAGAGATATTCCGGAACCAATTCGTCCGGATTATAGCAGTTTATATACAAATGTCACACCGGTTGCTACAGTTAAAGTCAAAGAAATCACAGGTAATGAGATGGATGAACCAGAAGAGCCTGTGAAGAAAGATGTTATATATGATGACTCCATAATTGGAGATATTTCTCGTTCGCTTGCTCAGAGAGAACTTGAAGCGGAGAGAAGGATAAAAGAAGAATCTTCAGAGGAGCCGGAAGAAGTCGCAGAAGAAGTGACAGAGGAGCCGGAAGAAGCTACAGAAGAAGTAGTAGAGGAGCCGGAAGAAGAGGCTACAGAAGAAGTGACAGAGGAGCCGGAAGAAGAAGCTACAGAAGAAGTGACAGAGGAGCCGGAAGAAGAAGCTATAGAAGAAGTAGAAGAAGTAGCAGAAGAACCGGAAGAAGTGGCAGAGGAACCAGTCGAGGAACCTGCTGATGAGCAGAATATTTTCGCGACAGATAGCGAGAATCCTTTTGAATTCGACCTTCCTGAAGAGAAGAAGTCGGATGTTATAGTAGATGAGAGCGTTGCCATAGAGGAAGAGGAGCCTGAAGAGAAGAAAAAACCTAAGAAAGGTTTCTTGTCCAAGTTTGTCAATCTCTTTAAAGTTGATTTGGATGAGGAGGACGACGAAGAGGACTCAGAAGAAGATATAGAGGACACCAGACGAGTGGAGACACTTGAAGATGTGGCAATAGAGTCAGAAGAACAGCCAACAGAAGAACCGGAGGAAGAGGATACTCCTGTCGAGGATGCAAAGCCAGAGGTGAATGGCGTAGAGATGCATAAGACAGGAAAAGTTCCGGTGATTGAGAATGAGATTGAGGCTGAAAGGATGCCGGTTAGACACAATCCGGTTGTGTTTGGCGAAAATAACGAAGCTGGCAGGATGAAAACTATCGATGACAACAAGAGTCAGCGAGAGCTTGATACATACAAGCAACAGTCCACAGCTGAGATTGATGTGCAAGCCATACTTGCAGGTGAGGTTCAGGGAGTTATGGACAGCGCCAAGAAGAGTCAGAAGAAGAGAAAGGATAACATCGAATCTCTTGATGACACTCTTAGCAAAATTGGTAATACCGGTAAAGTTGAGTCATTGGATGCCACTCTTGATCTTGAGAAAAAGATGAGAGAGAAGGGGCTTAGAATGGAAGCTCCAAAGCCTGCGGTGCCTGAAAATGTTCCGGAGGAGATTTCTGAGAATGGCATTATATATAGGACTCTTAAGAATACAATTTATAAGTTTAGAAGTGAAGATAAGACGATTCACTTTGCACTAGCCGGTGGCGGTGAGGGTATCTCTCTTGCAGTTGCCAAGAGACTTTTCAAGGAAATGCGAAAGCTTAACTACTTTACGGAAGCTAAGTATCTTGGAAAGGTGGATGGTGAGAAGATTGATACAATTGACCTCATGGAGTGGGCTGAGAAGTTCATTGGAGGATGTATGTATATCAACAATGCACCGTCTATGTCAGTGCAAGGTATCGCGAATCTCATTAAGATGATGGACAGCTACAACCGTCAGATTGTGGTTATACTTGCAGGAGACGATAAGGAAATCGAAGATTTTCTTGTTACCAACAAGGAACTTGAGACGAGAATAACATACAAGGTAAAGTTATAAGGTGTCTGTTATGAGTAAAGATATATGGAAACCCGGCAATATGCTCTATCCAATTCCCGTGGTTATGGTGAGTTGTGGTAGTGAAAATGCCAGAAATAATATAATTACGGTAGCATGGGCGGGGACGATTTGTTCTGATCCTGCGATGGTGTCGATATCGGTTAGACCGGAGAGACATTCCTATAATATTATTCGCGAGAGTGGGGAATTTGTAATAAATCTCGTGACAAAGGATCTTGCATATGCTACGGATTGGTGTGGCGTCAAGAGTGGACGCGATGTGGATAAGTTTGAGAAGCTGAATTTGACAGCTGGAAAGGCCAATGCTCTCGAGTATGCGCCGATTATAGTTGAGAGTCCGGTGAATATTGAGTGCAAGGTCAAGGATGTTTTGGAACTTGGGTCACACCATATGTTTGTTGCAGAGGTTAAAAGTGTTCAAGTAAGTGGGGAACATATGAATGAGACCGGCAAGTTTGAGTTTAACAAACTCGGGCCTGTTGCCTATTCTCATGGAGAGTACTTTGAACTTGGCGAGAAACTTGGTAAATTCGGGTATTCTGTGAAGAAAAAATAATATTATATTTTTGTTCCATTCCCGAAATAGTTGTGATATACTATCTAGTAGAGGGTTTTTAGAAAATAGTTTAGTGTTTGGAGAGAAAATAACTATGAAACAATACATGATTAAAGGTGGACAGCCACTTAGAGGAGAAGTTCAGATTGGCGGGGCTAAGAATGCAGCATTGGGGATTATCGTTGCAGCAATCATGGCGGATGAACCTGTCGTAATTGACAATCTTCCACAAGTGGATGATGTCAAAGTCCTGCTGGACGCTCTCGATGGCATAGGTGCAAAGGTAGAGCACCTAGATGAGAACACAGTTAGAATCGATGGCTCTACAGTGAGCGATGTAATTGTTGATGACGAATATATAAGAAAGATTAGAGGGTCTTATTATCTTGTTGGGGCCCTTCTTGGAAAATACAAAAAAGCAGTAGTAGCTCTTCCGGGTGGATGCCAGATTGGAAGTCGTCCAATCGACCAGCACATCAAGGGCTTTGAGCAGTTGGGTGCTAAGGTTACTATTCACAATGGTATGATAGATGCGATTGCAGAGAATCTCGAGGGAAGTCATATTTATCTTGACTGTCCAAGTGTTGGAGCTACAATCAACATTATGATGGTTGCAGCGCTTTCAAATGGCAAGACTATTATCGAAAATCCTGCGAAGGAGCCACACATCGTAGATGTGGCCAACTTCCTCAACAGTATGGGAGCTAATATCAAGGGAGCTGGTACGGATGCTATCCGAATTCGTGGAGTTGAGAAGCTTCACGGAAGTGAGTATTCGATTATTCCAGATCAGATTGAGGCCGGAACATTTATGTTAGCGGCAGCTGCAACTGGTGGGGATGTATATATTAAGAATGTAATTCCTAAGCACTTGGAGGCTATAACAGCTAAGCTTACTGAGATTGGTGCTAAGGTTAGAGAATATGACGATTATGTACATGTAGTTGCGGACAAGAGACTTGGATATGCCAATGTCAAGACAATGCCATATCCGGGATTTCCTACGGATATGCAGCCACAGATGACAACTCTTCTCGCATTATCAGAGGGAGTTAGTATTGTCACAGAGACTATTTTCGAGACAAGATTTAAGTATATTGCAGAGCTCAGAAGGATGGGGGCAAACTTCAATGTGGAGGGTAATGCAGCTATCGTTACCGGTGTAGAGAAGCTCACGGGTGCCGACGTTGTTGCGCCAGACTTGAGAGCGGGAGCGGCTCTTGTAATTGCCGGTCTTGCAGCTGAGGGAATAACTGTCATTGATCAGATTCATTATATCGAGAGAGGATATGAGAAGTTTGATGAGAAGCTCAGAAACTTGGGTGCTATCATCGAAGTCGGTGATTCTGATGATGAGAGAGAGCTTCAAAAGTTTAGATTTAAAGTAGGTTGAAGCAAATATAATTAGAAAGTAATAACGAAGAACATATGCAATCCCCACCTAATTTCAGGTGGGGCTTGTACTTAATATTAGGAGGATTTACGATGCAGGGAAATGCTAGATTGGTACTTGAAGAGGTAGGTAAGGTTATTAAGGGAAAGGATGAAGCCATCGAACTCGTTATGTCATCTATCTTGGCAAGAGGTCACATCCTTATCGAGGATATTCCCGGAGTAGGTAAGACCACACTTGCGGTAGCTTTTTCACGTGCAATGGAGTTGACAGAGCGAAGATTGCAGTTTACACCAGATGTTTTGCCTAGTGATGTTGTGGGATTTAACATGCTTGATGTAGACGGAGAAATGGTCTACAAGCCGGGAGCAATACTGTGTAATCTTTTGCTAGCAGATGAGATTAACCGTACATCGACCAAGACTCAGTCAGCGCTCTTGGAGGTAATGGAAGAGGGGCAGGTTACAGTAGATGGTGTGACAAGACAGCTTCCAAATCCTTTTATCGTTGTGGCGACACAGAATCCTGTGGGTTCCGCGGGAACACAGATGCTTCCTGAGTCACAGCTTGATAGATTTATGATTCGAATTTCTATGGGTTATCCGACTATGGAAGAGGAGATGCGCCTTATACAGGAGCGTCAGGATGTGAATCCTCTCGACTATATTCAAGAAATCATATCCAAAGAAGAGCTTATAACTATGCAGGAGCAGGTTCGTTCTGTATATGTGGATGAGCGAATTCTCAAGTATTTGTCAGAGATTGTGGACAAAACTAGAAATCATGCTATGCTTTCACTGGGAGTAAGCCCTCGTGGAACATTGGCTTTTGTAGATATGTCAAAGGGACATGCATTCTTGCAGGGAAGAGATCACGTGCTTCCTGAGGATATAAAGAAAGTAGCTAAGTCTGTACTTTCACACAGACTTTTGCTCAATGGTAAGGCTAGAATGAATCATGTAACAGAGGATGACATAGTTGAGGAAATCTTGGATAAGGTTCAGGCACCTAGATTGTAAGATTTGATGAATATATACGGATAGGAGTTTATCATGACGCTGGGAACGATTATGTATGTCGTCACGCTGTTGATATCGGCGGCGATATTTCTTATAGATCTTTCATATGGAACAGTTGCGATTATGGGAACATTGCTTGTTCTCCCTATTGTCATGCTTATTTTTCTTATTATTCTTAGAGTTAATACCAAAGTTACAGTAGAATGTAAAAACCCACTTGCAGAAAAAAATACCATGGATGAACATGCCAAAGTCACCATAATTATGAATGTTGAAAATAGATGCAAATTTCTTCCGATTCAGAAGGGAATAGCAAGTGTTAGCTATTTTAATAAGTTCACAGGTGAGAAGGGAAAGCTAAAGGTTAGATTTTCTGTAGATGCGGGAAAGACCAGAAGTAGGCGTATTGTCATTGATGCATTGCACTGTGGAACGGTGGCAGTATCAGTTGATAGAGTAAAAATATATGACTATTTTAGCATCTTTGCAATGACAGTTGGCAAGAAATTCGAAAAGCAATATGTGCTTGTTATGCCTCCTGTCAAGGATATGTATATCGATAAAGATAAGTGGTATCAGAGAAATAACTTGGAAAGTGATAGATTCTCTCTTTACAAGAAGGGTGATGATCCATCTGAGATTTTCAATGTCCGAGATTTTGAGGATGGCGATAGCTTCCATAGAATTCATTGGAAACTCAGTAGTAAAGTTGGACACTATATGGTAAAAGAGGGAAGTTTGCCACTATCAAAACTGGTAACAATATTTATTGATTTATGTGTCAAGAATGAGCAAGAGTCTGATTTGCTTGTTCAGGGACTGTATTCTATTGCCATGAGATTCTTGGAAAATGCTGTTCCAATCGAGTTTATATGGTATGATTACGAGATTGATATTATCAAAGAGTTTAAGATTGAGTCGGAGGAAGAGTTGTTCTGGACATTTGAGGAACTCTTTAAGAGCCTTGTGTCTGAAGATCCGGAGGAATTGTCATCAGCCCTTGCGGATTGGGACAATGGAAGGGCTAAGGATACAGCTATGTATGTAACTGTAGTTGATCATGATGAGCATGAGTTAGACCATCTTACATTGGGTGAGATTGAAGTTATTGACATGAGAGAGGAGCATTAGTTCACTATGAAGAAGAGTAGAATTAAAAACTTCATAATGGATGCTAGCCAGGTATTGCTGCTTTTTGTGGGTATATACTCGGCTATTATGTGTGCCATGGGTAGTGTTTCTGTGCCATTTAATAATAAAGCGGTGATGATAACACTTTTGGTATTATGTATTCTCTTCCATATTTTATTTACTATGCTGGAGACATTTAAGGGCGGAAAAATGTACGGTGTCATAGGCATAGTTGTCTTTGCTATTCTAGCTATTATAAGGTATTTGGGCGAGTTTAAGAAGGGCGTTTTTAACATATTAAATACCTATACCAAAGAGTTTATGAATTACACTCAGTCTTCTCAAAAACTCATTCCTGTTAAGAGTTTTGAGGGCGTTGAAGCGGATATAAATTACTGTGATACTCTTGTAATTATAATTGTATTTGCGCTTATTACAGCGATTATAAGTAGTAATTTTTATAGAAAGAGAAAAGCTGGGCTATACTTATTGCTTACCGGAGCATTTTTCTTGGGGCCAATATGTGTTGGAAAAGTGGGAGAGTTTAAGTATGTTATTATGTATCTTATGACCACTTTTGCAGTTATAGGATCAAGAAGGTTGAAGGATGATATAACGGACAAGCGCCTGCGTCAGAAGATTTCTCTGATTCTAGCGGGACTGGGGCTTGGAATAGGTTTGATTGTCTATATCATTGTGCCTCCTGATAGATATGAGAGACATACGGCAGATATTACCGAAGTAAAGAATACACTTATTTCCCTTGGAAGTATGGATGCAGATGAAATATTCGTATTTTTCAAGTCTATGATGAAGGGGGATGCGCTGTCATATGGACGAGTTGGTGATACAGCAAGTATAAATTATACAGGCGAGAAGCTCATGGTGTTGTCAGGTGAGTTTCAACGAGATCACGGTATGTATCTAAAGGGATATGTTGGTGGAGAGTTTATTGACAACAGATGGCGTCAGGTTACCACGAACAGAGAGCAATATGATAAGGATCTCAAGAGTCTAAAGGATGACGGACTCAGCGTGGATGATTGGCAGGTTGCGCTGAGAAACCAGATTGGTGACAGTCAGACTACGGGAAATCCCAATCTATGGCGAGAGGGAACTCTCAAGATCAAGAATTTGGGGTTTGGTAGAGGTGATTATGTTGCACCGTATTATCCGAGTACGGGATTTGTTACGGAGCAAGGTAAGATTAAGCCTCATGAGCCAGGATTAGTATATAGTGAAAAATATTTAGCGGAAATATGTTCTACATTCCGCGGAGAATTATGGGCAAATCAGTATAATGTTGCCAATGAGGTATTTTGGAAGTCTGTAGAGAGCAATAAAAATAGACTCCAGGATTTTGTCAACAAGTATTATCTGACGGTGCCTACGAGCATGGATAATACTGTTAAGAATTACAAAGATTATATGGTCAAGCAGAACCAGTTGCTTGATAAGTACAAGGCTGGTTTTGCATCCATGTATCAAGTGATCACGGCTACCAAGGAATATGTTATGAGTCGAACAGACTA
This sequence comes from Eubacterium xylanophilum ATCC 35991, assembly GCF_000518685.1. Taxonomy (GTDB): domain Bacteria; phylum Bacillota; class Clostridia; order Lachnospirales; family Lachnospiraceae; genus Eubacterium_F; species Eubacterium_F xylanophilum. The sequence goes on from NZ_JAEB01000028.1 coordinate 26,168, forward strand.
TACCTTGTCTCCCGGTAAGACACCTTCAGATGTGGATTTTGTTGAGTATTTTCTCGACAAGAACAAAAAGGGGTACTGTGAACACTATGCAACAGCCACAGCGCTTTTGCTCAGAAGCGTGGGGATACCGACAAGATATGTCGAGGGAGCTTTTGTGTCCAAGGAGCAGATCAGCGATGCCGTAAATTCATCGGATGAGGTGGATGTAAAGGACAATGACCTTCATGCTTGGATAGAAGTTTATCATCCAAATTATGGATTTATCCCAGTTGAGACAACGCCGGGACGTGGCGAAGAGGAGAGTATTCAGTCGGGCGGATCATTTGACGACGGCTTGCCTAATCCTGATGCAAATTCAGGTAAAGACAAAAAGGACAACAAGGAAAAGAAGAATAAAAAAGACAAAGAAGAAGAAAAGACAGAGATGAGTGCTGCAACGGCAACTCCAAGGCCTGAAGAAAATATGGAATTTGAGAATATCGACACCAAGAACTATAATCATGATGATGGTGAGGATCACTCTCAGGAGATGGACAATGGTACCGGTGAAGATGGTCAGAATATTTCTAATAGTGAAAATGTTCCGAAAACTTTGCCTCTCTTTGTAAAAATCATCATCTTGGTAGTTGGAATTTTATTAGCTTTTGCGTTTGCTATGGAGATTCAGAGGCGCGTGAGATTTGCCATGTACAAGGCTAAACTCTCAAGGAGCAGAGGCAGAGAGAAGATTCTTGTGCATTATAGGCATCTTGAAAAGGTGTTTAGAGCAGATGGAATACGATATAAAGGCCAAAGCATGGCAGACTATGCTCAGGAAATTGCAAGTCACTACGACTGTAGAATAGATGACGTATATGAGATGGTTCGAATGACTTTTGAAGCTAGTTTTAGTCAGAATGACTTTGACAAGTCGAGGGTCAAGGAGTACAAGAGAATGGTGAGAACCATGAGAAATAGGATTTATGCCGGAAGAAAAGGTTTTGCAAAGCTTTATCTCATGTACATTTTAGACATCTAGAATATTAGGCTTGTATAGTTAGCTTTATTGTGATAAAATGTAGGTACTATCTGAGAAAATAGAGAATTCACATGTGGATTTATGGCAAGAATGGAGTGATTTCATGAAGGATTTTTTTGATAGTGAAGACTTGGATGAATTGTTGAAATCTTTATCCGAGGAAGAAGAACGTTATACAGAAGATGTTCCGGATGATGAAGTTGCTGCGTCTAATCGCCGTTTTGAGGAAATCATCCTCAAGCACAGGAATCCAAACTAGAACATTCTTTGGAATTGAAGGTAGCAGGAAAACTATTGATTTTGTTTTTAGGAAAGAAAGGTTAGGAAGATATGCAGGTACCAGAAGACCCCATTATCTTGCTGAGTTATGCCAATACTCAGCTCAGAGATCAGTATACATCGCTTGAGGAGTTTTGCGAGATGAACGATGTTGACAAGGAATTTGTAATTGAGAAGCTTGGAAGCTTGGATTATCATTATGATGAGATTACAAACCAGTTTAAGTAGAGTGATGTTTGATCTATGAACGATTGATTAATAAAGAGTCTCTGCAGGAGGCTCTTGTTTATTTGGAAACGCATTTTGCTGGTCTTACTCACGTCGTTCGTAAGACAATTTTGTGAAACGCATTTTGCTGGTCTTACTCACGTCGTTCGTAAGACAATTTTTATAGGAGTATATAGACGTATGAACAAAGAAGATATTCGCCTAGTGCATGACATCTCTACAGAGGATTACAATGCCCTGCGCGACAGTGTAGATTTTATTCTGCTCAAAGAAGAGAGAGCTAAGAGGGCTCTGGAAAATTCACTTTACAAGGTTTTTTTGGAATATGAGGGGAAGAAAATCGGCATGGCTAGAGTTGTGGGCGATGGCGGTTATGTGTATTTTATCTGTGATGTCATCGTGCATCCGGATTATCAGTCCCAGGGCCTTGGACGGATGATAATTGAAAATGTTCTGGAGTGGCTTCGAAGTCAGCTGGAAGAAGAGGGAGATACCATAATGGTTAATCTCATGTCAGCTTACGGCAAGGAAGAGTTTTATGGAAAGCTAGGATTCAGCAGAAGACCATTTGGCAATCATGGAGCGGGGATGTCCCAGTGGTTAAAACTTGATTAGAGAAGGTGAGATAATGTTTAAAACAGATAATTATATAGGATATAGCAAGGTTGATACGAAGGGGAAACTCAAGATTCATGAGCTTGTCAATCTGTTTCAAGATTGCTCTATGAAGCACACAGACAGCAGAGGAATGAAGTGCATGGATCTCAAGAGTCAGCATCATGCATGGTTTGTCTACTCCTGGCATATCATCATAGAGGATCGTCCTATGGTGGGAGATGATGTGGTTGTCGCCACCTGGCCATATGCTTTTACAGGCCTTTATGGCATGCGTAACTTTACCATGGAAAACCAAGAGGGAAAGGTTATAGCATATGCGGACACATATTGGATTTACTTCGATTCTTCGACCAATTCAGTGTCATGTCCAAGTCCGGAGGAGATTGCAAAGTTTGATATAGATGAGCGATATCCGATGGAGAAATCCAGTCGCAAGGTCAAGATGCCCAAGGAAATGGATGAGGTGGATTCCATCAAGATAAGAGAGCCGCTTTTAGATACCAATGAGCATGTTAATAATGCAGAGTATATCAAGATTGCCGCAGGTTATATTCCTGTCGGTCTTGAGATAAGAGAGTTAAATGTAGAATATGTAAATCCGGCCAAACTGGGACATACTGTCAGAATATTTTACAAGGAAGTGGAAGGAAAACACTTTGTAAAGCTTGTAAATATGGACGGCGAGACATATGTTAATGTAAAATTCACCCCAGTCGGGTGAGGAAATGAGGAGAACCAAATTGAGCGAATTATCAATTGGAATAGAGAGTAAAGTGATAGGAAAAAGCGGGCGTTACTATATCATGAGTAAATCCCCTAACGGAGTATATCTCGGGACCTATGAGTACCCGGATCTGAAGATTTTGCTTCCGAATAATCAGGTACCAAAGGGAGCTGAAAAGGGGGATATTCTAGAGGCATATATTTATAAGGATTCGGAAGATAGATTGATTGCCACTCTAGAGCGTCCAATGATTGAGATGAATAAGATTGCAACCCTCCGAGTAAAGGATGTTACGAAGATTGGAGCATTTCTTGAATGGGGATTAGCCAAGGATTTGTTCCTGCCATTTAAGGAGCAAACGTACAGGGTTAAGCCGGGAGATGATGTTATAGTAAAGCTCTATGTTGACAAATCGGCGCGTCTCTGTGCTACCATGAAAATCTACAATGATTTGGGAAAGAAGGCTGATGCCAAGGTTGGCGACAGAGTGAAAGGCCGTATATATGAGATTACTGAATCCTATGGAGTTTTTGTGGCGGTGGAAGATAAGTACTCGGCTCTTATTCCTCACAATGAAATGACGAAGGATATTATTCCGGGAAAGGTCTATGAATTTCGCGTAAAGGAAGTTAGGGATGGAGGCAAGATGGCGCTCAGCATGAGAGAGAAAGCAGTTGTGCAGATGGGGATGGACTCAGAGATGATTCTTGCTAAGCTGGAGGCAGCAGGAGGATTTCTGCCTTTTCATGACAAGACACCACCGGCTATTATCAAGCGGGAGTTTTCTCTCAGTAAGAATGCCTTCAAGCGAGCAATAGGAAGACTTCTGAAGGAGAAAAAGATTATAATTAGGGAAGATGGAATTGAATTAATTAGATAAAGCAAAGGATTTTTGGATACTAGGAGTTCCAAAAATCCTTTATTTTTTTTGATATAGTTTTTTCGGTGACTACTTCAAATGGGAACCATTCCTTGGGAAATAATGAAGTATACTCATTTCTCAGAAATCGTTCATCTAGGAGAAGAATCACACCCCTATCTTTAATTGTTCTAATCACTCGACCACCGGCTTGGAAAACCTTGTTGATTCCCGGATACAGATAGGCATAGTCGAATCCGTTTTTCCCTTTGGAAGTGAAGTATTCTTTGAAGTAATTTCTCTCATCGCTGACCATGGGGAGTCCTGTTCCGACGATGGCAGTGCCTATGAGCCTATCTTCTTTTAGGTCTATTCCCTCGGAAAATATTCCGCCCATGACGCAAAATCCCACAAGAGTTTTATCCTCATTGGTCTCGTCGAAGCTTTGGAGAAATTCTTCTCTCATATCCTCCGACATATGCCCTTCTTGGATGAGCACTCTGGCATCCCCAAGCTTTGAATAATCTATTTCATTAATAACAGAATCCATGAAACTATATGAAGGGAAAAATATCATATAATTTCCTGTTTTAGAACTCACAAATTTTTCTATGTAATCAGCTATTCTACGGTATTCACTGACACCTCTTCGAGTGTATTTGCTGGTTACATTATTGGCTATAAGAATCTGTCTTTGTTCTGTTTTAAAAGACGATTTGGCATAAACTGCATAGTCATCATCGCATATAGACAGCTGCTCCATATAATAATTCATAGGCAGAAGTGTGGCCGAGAAAAAAGCACATCCTCTGGCATAAGCCAAGGCATCGGCGAGTTTGTCAGAGGGATCCATACACTGCAATTTAATCATGAATTTGCCTGCTTCGGTGAACTTCGTATACATTCGGCTCTTGTCATCGTAGTCCTCATACATATTTACGAAGTGCCTGACAGAGAAGTAAAAATCCAGAATCATATCTCGTGCAGGTAGTTCAGTTAATTCTTTGACCATTATTTCATAGGCATTTATAAGTCTTAGGAGACTTAAGTTTAGGGCCTGTGCGCTTGTCAGAGGTTGAAATCCATCACACTCTGTCTTCAACTTGTGAAGCTGTGAATTTGCGGAGGTGAGAGCTGATATGAAATTCTTGATGCCAAAGATTGCCTCCCTGGAGTGGGGCATCTTAGATTCCTCTTTCATGATTTTTCTGACTTCCAGAAAATCTTCCTTAATCAGGACAGCGCTATACATCTCTCTGGCTCTTGGGACCAAATTATGTGCCTCATCCACCAAAAAAGCATAGGAGTCCTTCTTTCCCTCCGAGAAGAAACGACGTAAGCTGACATTGGGGTCAAAGGCATAATTATAGTCCATTATAACTGCATCGGCGTAGAGAGTGGCATCGAGAGTCAGCTCAAATGGACAGACCTCGTGTTTGGCGGCATAGCTATATATAGTCTCCCTGTCTAGATTATCCTCGTGAGTGAGAATGTCATATAGGGCTTCATTTATCCTGTCAAAGTGTCCCTTGGCCCTTGGACAGGTATCCGGATTACAGCTTGGCCGCTCTTCGAGTATACAACTTTTTTCTTTGGCAGTTATAGTGACAACCTTGAACTTTAGCGCTCTTTCCGAGGCTCCTGATAGAGTGTCAAAACATTGACTTGCCACCGTTCTGGTGATGGTCTTAGCAGTCAGGTAAAATATTTTGTCAACGAGACCTTCGCCCATGGCTTTTACGGATGGGAATATGGTAGTTATGGTCTTTCCCACTCCTGTTGGAGCCTGGATAAATATTTTTTTGTTGTGTTCTATGGTCTTGTAGACATAACCTGCTAATTCTCGCTGGCCCTCTCTATAGGGAAAAGGGAATTCTAGCTTGTCAATGGTTTTATTGCGAAGAATCGTCCAATCATATTCATAGACTGCCCATTTTTCGTATTCGGCCATGAGTTCGTCGAACCATTTTTCTATCTGACCGAAGGTAAAATGTTCCTTAAAGCGTCTGACATACTCGGTTTCTAGGTGGCAGTAGGTTATCTGAACCCTAATTTTGTCTAGGTTTTCCTTTGTTGCAATCATATAGGCATAGCACATGGCCTGAGCCCTGTGAACCGGCTTTGGCGCCTCCATGGCATCTAGGTCGTCATAAACTCCCTTAATCTCATCCACCAGGACGCCCTCGTCATCTCGCAGGATTCCATCAGCTCGCCCTTCCACCTTTAGCTTAAAATCAGGATTTCCCTGGTTGCTTTTGTATTTTTTGAACACAAATAAGGGCACCTCTGCTTCATAGCCGATGCCCATTTGTCTTTGTATTTTTTTGTGAATCTTTGATCCCAGTTGCATCGCTTCCAGGTTCGCCTTGGATGTTCCAAGACCGCCGGACTGCAAATCTCCGGTTCGATATACGAACTCCACGAGATTCCTGACTGAGATGCGAAGTTCAGCTTTATTCATGTATTATTACTCTTTTCCGTCCCAGCAATATGTACAAAGTCTGTCTGTTGGGATTCCCACAGATTCAAGCATGTCATCAAGTCTGTTGAATCGAAGGGAAGTGAAGTTGAGCTCTTTTCGAATCTCTTCTACCATCTGCTCATACTTCTCTGAATCAGGATCTGTGTACTGCTGAAGGACTTCATCTGACAAATCTTCCGTGCCTTCAAGTCTGGCGATAACTCGTCTTGTGATGAGCTCCATCTCTGAAGTAGATCTCGAGAAGTTGAGATACTTACATCCATACAAGAGCGGTGGACAAGCAGGGCGAATGTGAACTTCCTTGGCGCCACTCTGGTAGAGGAATTCAGTTGTCTCGCGAAGCTGTGTTCCTCTTACGATGGAGTCATCTATGAGAAGAAGACTCTTGTCTTTTATAAGATCATGAACAGCGATCAACTTCATCTTGGCGATGAGATTACGCTTGCTCTGAATAGTTGGCATAAATGAACGAGGCCAAGTTGGTGTATACTTGATAAATGGTCTCGAAAATGGAATTCCCGATGCGTTGGAATATCCGATGGCGTGAGCTGTTCCTGAATCAGGTACACCTGCAACGATATCAGGTTTAACGTTGTCGCGCTTTGCGAGGCTTGCACCACAGTTGTATCGCATCTTTTCCACGCTGATTCCCTCATATGAACTTGAAGGATATCCATAGTACACCCAGAGGAATGTACAAATCTTCATGTTTTCATTTTCGCTTACAAGGGTCTTGACACTGTTCTCGTCTACTACTACGATCTCTCCGGGACCGAGCTCCTTGTAGTCTACATAACCGAGGTTCTGATATGCAAATGACTCAAATGAGATGCAAAATCCCTCGTCTTTCTTGCCGATAGTAACAGGTGTTCTACCATACTTATCTCTTGCAGCATAGATTCCCTTAGGAGTCATGACCATCAAAGTAAGTGATCCATCGATAAGCTCGAGAGCATAGTGGATTCCGTCTATTAGATTTTCTTTTTGATTGATGATAGCTGCAACTAGCTCAGTTGGGTTGATATCTCCGCCGCTCATCTCCAAGAAGTGTGAGCTTCCCGAGTTAAAGATAGTATTTACAATTTCATCTGTATTGTTAATCTTGCTAACTGTAGTAATTGCGTAGGTTCCATGATGTGATCTGACGATGAGAGGCTGTGGTTCGTAATCTGAAATACACCCGATACCATAATATCCCTTCATTGTCTGAACATCTTTATCAAACTTAGTTCTAAACGGAGCATTTTCGATGTTGTGAATTGCACGATCAAATCCATCATCGCCATAAACTGCCATACCGCCTCGTCTTGTGCCCAAGTGTGAATGATAATCCGTTCCAAAAAATAAATCAAAAATGCAGTCTTCCTTTGCTGCAACTCCAAAAAATCCGCCCATTTTCAGATCTCCTTAATTAATTGTCGGTACACCGTGGCGCCTACACTTCGCGTCGATAGTGTATCTCTTGTTATTTGTTTTTCCATAAACTATTGTAACAAGCATAAGGCAAAGTTACAAGAGTAAAATGTAACAAAATCTAATATTATTTGAAAAAATATTGTGGCAAAATTCTAAGGTCACATAATTGGCATATTATGACAGCTCCGCCTTGCTGTACTCAAGCCTGGTAAGATACGCTGTGACTAGGCATACAGCTGCAGTCAATCCAAGCCCGAGAAGTGGATTCTTCAAAGTTGATGTTAGATAGTTTGGCAAGTATCCCAAGATATGAAGCCCCATGGCAATAAAAAGGTAGTGCCGTCTCTGAACATTTTTATATGAAACATATACGAGTACACCAAGTGCTGCCTGCAAAAACAGTGTGATTAGGAAGAAGGATCCCGTGATAAAATGTTCCGACACGGGCATCTTAGCCAAATCCAAAACCACGTTTTTCTCAGCTGCCAACTTCGCTCCACTGTGACCAAGTTTTTTGAGGTATTCCTCCAGACCGATGGAATTTACCATTGTGGCCAAGACTACATTGCCCATGAGAAGCGAGCTTCCATATGCTACGGTCTCAAATGCACCGTGGCCAAAGGCGGCAAATAGAGCATTTTGCTTGCCTGGTCTCTTAATCTTGTCAAGTGTTTTGAAACAGAAAAGCTTGCCTAGTTCTTCCACGATACCAGCTATAATCGCACCGTATATACCGTAGAAAACCGGATGGATAGGTGTTTGGTCAGCTCCCTTTTCCAGGAGAGAGCTAAGGCCCGGCACATGGAATAGAATCATGTTAACCAAGGCTGAGGCAAACATGGCAAAGAGGATATAGAATCCCATTCCCACGAAGAAAGAAGAAACCTTTCCTCCAAGCTTTGTCTTCATCACTGCAAGTAGTATGAATGGAACAGCAACACAGAACAGTGCTATAATAACCATAGAACTGATGGTTGAGCGCTCAAACGTAGGAGCCACGGCTGCTGCGAGAAATGTATTAGATCCAATCAATGTACTCAATATGATCTCCTTTCTAATCCAAAAATAATGCTACAAAGAGTAGTATAACACAGAATTTTCAAGTATACAAGACAATCTCTTGTAACGGTTCCAGACTTATGGTAAAATAAAGATTAAGACTGTTATAGCTAATATTATAGGAGGTTTTGAATATGAAACATGTGACATATACCCCAAGTGGAGTTTGTTCAGTAAAGATTGATTACGATTTGGACGAAGATGGAAAGATTTACAACGTTGAATTTGTGAGAGGATGCAACGGTAATCTCAAGGCGATTGGAAAACTATTAGAGGGAACAGATGCAAAGCAGGCTGCAGATATCCTCAGAGGCAATGATTGCAACGGAAGAGGAACATCTTGCGCAGACCAGTTAGCTAAGTCAATAGACGAAGCTTTGGCATAAGCAGAAAAGGAAAATCATGTACCTTTATGATAAGTTAGAGAGCTATTCTAAGAGCGATATAGTGCCGATGCACATGCCGGGACACAAGAGAAATTCCCGTATTTCCATGGCAGATCCCTATAGTATCGATATTACTGAGATTCATGGATTTGATAATCTGTCGAATCCTCAGAATATTTTCAAAGATATGCAGGAGATGATTGCAGAGAAGTATGGAACAGATCAATCAAGGATTCTCGTAAATGGCAGCACAGGTGGTATTCTTGCGGCTATTGCAGCCATTGCAAAGCATGGGGACAATATACTTATAGCGAGGAATTGTCACAAGTCGGTATTTAATGCAGTTAGACTGCTTGATTTAAAGCCAATATACTTGATTCCGGATATGGCAGATGAGGATTATGGTATAGTGGGCAAGATAAATCCTGACAGAGTCAGTGAGTGCCTAGAAAGTTGCAATCCCAAGCCTTCTGCATGTGTGATTACAAGTCCTACTTATGAGGGGATTGTATCGGACATAGAGGCTATTGCTGCAATTCTTCATCGGGAGGGCATTCCTTTGATTGTAGACAGTGCTCATGGGGCCCACTTCAACTGGAGCAATATGTTTCCGGAGACGGCCATGAATCTTGGCAGTGATATAACGATTGAGAGCCTTCACAAGACACTTCCATGCCTCACACAAACTGCCCTTATTCACTACAAGGGAGACAGTGGTTTGGTGGATTTTGACAAGTTGGAGTCAATGATATATACATTTCAGACTTCAAGTCCATCCTACGTACTGATGTCCAGCGTCGACATAGGAATGGAATATATGATGGGGTTAAAAGAAGATGATTACAAGGCATATATGAGCAGTTTAGACGACATCAGTAGAACCGCGAATAAATGCAGGTTTTTGCACATATGGGATAAAGAAGATAAGGATCCCGGCAAGATTATTCTGACTATCAATTCTGAAGAATATAGTGGTGCATGGCTTGAGTCGTGCCTCAGAGAAATGTTCGGAATAGAGGCCGAGATGAGCGCAGAGAAGTATGTGATACTTATGACGAGCATTTGCGACACTGAGAAAAACTTCGATAGGCTTAAACTTGCAATAACTGAGATAGACAAGTTGTGCGGCAAATCGGGTGAAGGTACGAACTGTAAAAAAGGGAATAAAAGTCGAAGAAACCTTGACTCTACAGTTGAAGAAACCACAATTGTAGAATATAAAAATAGTCTGGGAATGATAGCAGAACAAGATGTCATTCCTTATCCACCAGGCATCCCTCTGGTGCTTGCGGGGGAGATTATCAGTGAAGAACATATAGCGGCTATTGAAGATGCAATCAGATATAGCCATGAAGTAATAAATGTAATAGAAGACAGGTATATAAGAGTTAAGAGATGATAAGAGATATGAGCAGAATATTTGTAATTATGGGTAAGAGCGCGTCCGGAAAAGATTCCCTATATCAGATGATAGTGGACAAGCATCCGGAGCTTAGAAAGGTTGTTACTTATACTACCAGGCCTATTAGAGCCGGGGAGAGATACGGGAGAGAATATTTTTTCGTATCAGAAGAAGAGATGCGAGACTTAGATGGTCAGGATAAAATCATAGAATGCCGAAGATATGATACTATCCATGGTGAGTGGTACTACTTCACAGTCAATGATGGTCAGATAGATCTGAATGGCGGGGATGACTATATACTAATTACCACCCTTGAGGGCTATAACAAGCTTGCTAGGGCTTTTGGTAGGGAGAATGTAGTTCCACTGTACATAGAGGTCGATGATCTGACTAGACTTGAGCGGGCGATAGAGAGAGAAAAGAAGCAGACCAATCCATGTGTGTCCGAGATATGCAGAAGGTTCTTGGCTGATGCGGAAGATTTTTCTGAGGAAAATCTAAGGGAAGCTGGAGTCAAGGGCAGTGTTGTCAATAATGATTTTGATGAAGCTTATGCTGAAATAGAGAAGATTATTGCCAACTAAAGATTTGATATATAATCCAAAAAATGGTATACTATAAGTTATAGAAGAAGTTGTGAAAAGTGGAATCCGTGCAGGATTTGTAGGGAAGAGGTGATCAAGGTGGATATAAAAATTGACAATATTCAACAGACTGGTCCCACTGCTATGCCCAAGCAAGTGCAGAATACCGGAGATGACTTTAAGTTCACTTTGATGAGCAACATTGAAGAGGAAGGGCTTCAGGCCAGGTTGAGTGTTTTGATGGAAGATATTACCATGCAGGGCAAGAGACTCGGCAAGCATATGGATGTCCGTGATATGAAGCATTATCGCGGGCTGATTCAGGAATTTATGAACGAAATAGTCAATAGATCACATGAGTTTAGCAGAGAGAACTTTCTCGATAAGCGCGGCAGACACCGGGTTTATGGTATGATTAAGAGGGTTAATGCGGCACTGGATGAGTTGGCCCAGGAGCTTATGAAGGACGAGAAGGATCATCTGGCGATTCTCGGTAGAATTGATGAGATTAGAGGCATGTTGTTAGACATTGTTACTTAGGAGGGATTTACTATGGGACTTTTTTTATTTTCGGATATAATGGGACACGATGACATCAAAGAGCATTTGCAGCTGGCCATCCAAGGTGACAAACCATTTCACGCATACATTTTTCAGGGAGAAGTTGGATGTGGCAAGGAGACTATGGCGAGGAGTTTTGCCGCGGGACTTCAGTGTGTAAGTGAGGGTGAGATTCATCCATGTGGAGAATGTCCATCTTGTAAGCAAGTTGGTTCAGGAAATCATCCGGATGTCATATGGGTCAATAGGGAGTTGTCGAGCATCGGAGTAGACGAGGTGCGAGAGAAGATTGTAGATACTATGGATATCAAACCATTTTCGGGTCCATATAAGATATATATAATATCAGAGGCGGATAGAATGACAGAGGCGGCTCAAAATGCGCTTTTGAAGACTATAGAGGAACCGCCTGAGTACGGTGTTGTGATTATGTTGACCAACAACATCAATGCATTGTTGCCAACTATTCAGTCAAGGTGTATTTGTCTTGAATTCAAGCCGTTGTCCACTGCGACTATCGAGAATTATCTCATCGATAAGTATGATATAGTGGATTACCATGCTAGGACATGTGCCATCTTTGCTCAGGGAAATCTTGGAAAAGCCATCAGATTTGTGGAGTCCCAGGATTTTGAAGTGAGAAAAGACAAGACACTTCATTTGCTGAGAAATGTTCAGAACATGGATGTGGCGGATATGATGGATGTGATAAGGGAGATCGGAGAGGAAAAAGAGAATTTCAAAGATTATATCGATCTCATGATTCTATGGTATAGAGATGTGCTTATTTTCAAGGCGACCAATGATATCAATCAATTGGTATTCCAAAGCGAGTACAGTGCCATATCGAGAGAATCGAGCAACAGAAATTATGAGAAAATCGAAGAGATTCTTCAGGCGTTTGATAAAGCAAAGATGCGACTTAAGGCAAATGTAAACTTTGAAGTTGCCATGGAGCTTATGCTTTTGACCTTGAAGCAATGATATAATCGGGGTGGATTTAGGCGAATATCGCTAGTAAGTGAAAGAGAGGAAATTACCGTGAAAACCATTATTGGAGTTAGTTTTCATCAGGCTGGGAAGATATACTACTTTGATCCCACAGGATATGAAGATATACAGAGAGGGACACAGGTTGTAGTGGAAACTGCAAAGGGTGTCGAACTTGGAAAGGTGGTACTGCCACCGACTGAGATGGAGGATGATAATATAGTTGCTCCGCTAAAAGAAATAATGCGCATAGCAACTGATGAGGATATTAAGAAGAGCGAGTCTAATAAAGCCAAAGCTGATGAAGCATATAAGATTTGTCTAGAGAAAATCGCCAAGCATGAGTTGGAGATGAAGCTGGTTATGGCAGAGTATACGCTCGATCAGAAGAAGCTTTTGTTCTACTTTACGGCAGACGGTCGAATTGACTTTAGAGAGCTTGTCAAGGACTTGGCAGCAGTATTTAGAGTAAGAATAGAATTGAGACAGATTGGTGTCAGAGATGAGACTAAGCTCATAGGTGGAGTTGGTATCTGCGGAAGGCCACTTTGCTGTCATAGCTACTTAACTGAGTTTATCCCAGTTTCCATAAAAATGGCCAAAGAGCAGAATCTATCCCTCAACCCAACTAAGATTTCCGGAGTTTGTGGAAGGCTCATGTGTTGCCTAAAGAATGAAGAAGAGGCATATGAGGAGCTCAACAAGACTTTGCCAAGCGTTGGTAATACTGTTTCGACTAGAGATGGTCTCAGAGGTGAGGTTCAGAGTGTAAGCGTTCTCAGACAGAGAGTTAAGGTTATAGTTACACTAGATAATGACGAGAAGGAGATACGAGAGTATCATGTCTCTGATTTGAAATTTAAGAGAGATAGTGGCAAAGACGTAGATTTTGGCAGTGTTGAGAGAGAAGGATTCGCCGATGATGACGAATTGGGTTCTGAGATAGAAGAACTCGAACAGCTTGAACAGCTTGAGCAACTTGAGAAGGAAGACGGAGTTGCCGATAAGAAGCAGAGCAAGAAGAATAACAAAGGTAAGAATAATCAGGGAGCTAAGCAGCGCCCAGGTAACAAGAAGAATAATAAGACAAATGGGAACCATTCCAAACAAAGTGGGAAGCAAAATGGCAAGCAGAACTTTGGAAACAAGGGCAACAAGGGAAACAAGGGAAATGGTGACTATAAGTCCAAAGGCGGAAAGAATGGAAAGAAGAATAATGGCAAACAGTAGTATTCTCAGGGATGGAGAGAGATTAGACGATTTGCAGTGTGACGAATTGCAGATAATTCAAAATCCAAGATACTTTTGCTTCGGCATGGATGCTGTTCTCTTATCATCTTTTGCCAAGGCACCCAGAGGTGGAAAGGTTGTAGATTTGTGTACCGGTAATGGCATTATTCCGCTGCTTCTAAGCGCAAAGACTGAAGCTCTGTCCATCTATGGTATAGAGATTCAGGAGGAAATCGCGGATATGGCCAGAAGAAGTGTGGATTTCAATGGCCTTAATGAGAGAATTAATATTGTAAATGGAAATATCAAAGAAGCTCTTCAATTAACAGGAGGGGCTTCTTTTGATGTCGTGACGGTAAATCCGCCATATATGATAAGAAACCACGGCAAAGCCAATGACGAGGGACCAAAGGCGATAGCCAGACACGAGATTCACTGCACCCTAGAGGATGTAACGGAGGTTGGAGCTAAGCTTCTCAAGGAAAAAGGACATTTTTACATGGTTCACAGACCATTTCGCTTGGCAGAGATTATGTGCTCCATGAAGGAAGTTCGGTTGGAACCGAAGAGAATGCGTATGGTGTACCCTTATGTGGATGATGAACCCAATATGGTTCTGATTGAGGGGGTCAAGGGCGCTAATCCGGGAATGGTAGTGGAAAAACCATTGATAGTATATAAAGAAGTTAATGTATATACAGAAGAATTGCTGAAGATGTACGGTATGACAGGAGAATAAAGGAGAAAAGATGGGTAAATTGTATTTATGCGCAACTCCGATAGGAAATTTGGAGGACATAACATTAAGAGTATTAAGAATTCTCAAGGAAGTTGATATTGTTGCGGCGGAAGACACACGCCAGACAATCAAGCTTTTGAATCACTATGATATCAAAACAAGCCTGACAAGTTATCATGAGCACAACAAGAACGCCAAGACGCCTGTGCTTGTAAAGGAGATGCTTGAAGGAAAGAATATTGCCCTTGTGACGGATGCAGGAACACCGGCTATATCTGACCCCGGAGCTGATCTCGCTCTGGCAGCTTATGAGGCCGGAATTGAAGTGACTTCTCTACCGGGCGCGGCAGCAGTTATAACGGCATTGACGCTCTCGGGGCTGTCCACTAGGAGGTTTGCCTTTGAGGGATTTCTCCCTGTAGATAAGAAGGAGAGAAAGGTAGTTCTTGAAAATCTCAGGAACTCTCTGTATACAACTGTATTTTATGAGGCGCCTCACAGACTTTTGAAGACTTTGGAGTTGCTTAGGGAATATGTGGGTGAGGAGAGAAAATTATCCGTCTGCCGTGAGCTCACCAAAAAGCATGAGACCGTCAACCATTTCACTGTGGGGGAGGCAATAGCTCACTTTACAGCAAATCCGCCAAGAGGCGAATTTGTCCTTGTGGTCGACGGTGAGAATCCGGAGAAACTAAAGCAAGATGAGCAGAGACAGTGGGAAGATATAAGTCTTGAGGATCATATGGCCTTATATGAGAACAAGGGGATTAGCAGAAAGGAAGCTATGAAGCTTGTGGCCAATGACCGCGGTATCAGCAAGAATCAGATTTATAAGGAACTTTTGAAGGACAAATAAAAAAAGCCCTTAGGGCTATAAAAAAAGGAAAGGCAGGAGTCTAGGGGGGCTCCTGCCACACTAAAGGGATATATGATTAAAATTAAAACCAACTAGCAAATTTAATAAGCTTTTGTACATACAAAAACTTCATATGACAATGATAACATAAAAAAAACACTCAGTCAATAAGAAAAGAGTTTTTTCTAAAAGAAAAAATTTCCTTCTATCAAAATATCGCTGGAGCGAGAAAATATATATGTATATATATATAATTTGTCAAGCACTTTTTTCTTTAATATCTATATCAAATTACTCTTGACAGTTGAATATAAGGGGAGTAAACTTAAATATAGATGTGCAAAGAAAGGAAGATTTATTATGGAGAAGATTAATCTAGATTGGGCAAATATCGGTTTTGGTTATCATCAGACAGCCAAGAGATATGTTGCCAATTACAAAGACGGAGCATGGGATGAAGGTGGATTGACAGATGATGCCAACATTACCATGAGCGAGTGTGCATGTGTGTTGCAGTATGCACAGACATGTTTCGAGGGTCTTAAAGCTTATACTGCGGAGAACGGAAGCATTGTTGCATTTCGTCCTGATCTCAACGCTGAGCGTATGGCAAATACAGCAGCGAGACTTGAGATGCCAGTATTCCCTAAGGAAAGATTCCTTGAGGCAGTCGATCAAGTTGTTTTGGCCAATGAGGCATATGTTCCACCATATGGTTCTGGAGCGACATTGTATCTCAGACCATTTATGTTTGGTATCGGACCTGTAATCGGTGTTGCACCTGCGACTGAGTATCAGTTCAGAACATTTGCGACTCCTGTAGGACCATATTTCAAGGGTGGCGCTAAGCCTATTGTTATTAGAGTAAGTGACCTTGACAGAGCAGCTCCACGCGGAACTGGTGATATCAAGGCGGGACTCAACTATGCTATGAGTTTGAGAAATATTGTAGAGGCACATGATGCCGGTTATGCAGAGAATATGTATCTTGATCCTCAGTCTAGAACAAAAGTTGAGGAGACTGGTGGTGCGAACTTTATCTTTGTAACTAAGGATGGAAAGGTTGTAACACCTAAGTCTAATAGTATTCTTCCATCTATTACTAGACGTTCTTTGGTAGCACTTGCCAAGGATTATCTCGGTCTTGAAGTAGAGGAGAGAGAAGTATATCTTGATGAGGTTCCAGACTTTGCTGAGTGCGGACTTTGCGGAACAGCTGCTGTTATCTCACCGGTTGGAAAGATTGATGATCACGGTAAAGAGATTTGCTTCCCTAGTGGTATGGAGAAGATGGGTGAGATTACTCAGAAGCTCTATGACACGCTTACAGGAATGCAGATGGGTCGTATTGAGGCACCTGAGGGATGGATCCGCGTAATCAAAGAGTGATATTAATTTGAAACAAAGAACATAATGATAAAAAGGGCTGTGACTATCCAGGTTACAGCCTTTATTTCGCGCATTTTTCCGGTAAAAACTCTGATGAGAACTGATGAGAAAAAGCCGAAGGCCACACCATAGCTGATATTGCAGGTAAATGGCATCATGACAATGGTTAGGAATGCAGGAAGTGATTCTTCGGGATTTTCCCAATCGATGGATTTGACGCATGACATCATAAGAATTCCAACATATATAAGAGAAGATGCCATGGCACAACTTGGGATGAGTTTGGATAGGGGTGAGAAGAAAAGGGCTATGAAAAATAGTCCTGCAGTAACTACGGATGTAAATCCGGTTTTCCCGCCTTCTGCAACTCCCGTCGAAGCTTCCACAAATGTTGTGATAGTAGATGTGCCAAGCCCTGCACCGACAGTAGTGGCAAGAGCGTCGGACATAAGAGCTTTTCTGAAGTTTGGTACGTGTCCGTCTTTTGTTAGCAGATTTCCTCTGGCGCAGGCGCCGTAGAGAGTTCCCATGGTATCAAAAAGGTCAACCATGCAAAATGCAAGCTCTGATGTAATGAAAACGGCGATTAAAGTGAACATGGAATTTTGGGATAAGTAGGCCGAAAAGTCAAAGCCCTCAGTAAATACCTTGCCAAGTGCTTCATTTCCGAAGGCTTCAAAGGACTTAAAAGGATTGAGTTGAAGGTCGGCAAAGTAGTTGTCATAGAATCCCGGGATTGTAAATCCCAGTAGATAATAGACTAGGGTTCCACCCACAATACCCCATAAAACAGTTCCCTTAACTTTTTTAATAGCAAGAACAGAGATGATTACCAGTGAAATAAGTGAAACAAGTCTTGGCATGACTTCGGCCCAGGTAGCTTTACCATTTAGAATATCAAAGGAAGCCATGGATACAAAAGTAGATTCGTTCATGACGATAAGCCCCGAATCCTGAAATCCGAGGAATGCTATGAATAGTCCTATACCGGCGGGCATGGAAATTCGAACTGCATGTGGAATAGCTTCGAATATTTTTTCTCTTATGCCGGTTGCGGTTATAATTATAAATATAATTCCATTGATAAATATGACGAGAAGGGCATTGGCATAACTAAAACCCAACCCAAAGCAAACAGAATATACAAAAAAAGCATTGAGTCCCATACCGGATGCCTGAGCAAGGGGGAGGTTGGCCATTATCCCTATGGCAAGCGTGCCAAATACAGCGGAAAGTGCTGTGGCAACATATATTGCATCATAGGAAACAGTTCCGAGTTGCGCAAACATCTGTGAGTTTACAATAAGTATATAAGACATAGCCATAAATGTGGTTATACCTGCTATTATCTCAGTTTTAATAGTTGAATTGCGCTCATATATCTTAAAAAAATTGACTATTCTATTCATAACAAATCACATCCTCCGTAATATAAATGTCTGTATTTCTATAGTGGTTTTATTAGTGTGTTCTATATCTATATTATACACCAAATCAGAGGATAAATCAAAAACAAGCGCGACTTCTGTCGCGCTTGTCTATATATTATAAAATACCTTCTTATTTTACAATCAACTTAACTTTGAATGAAACTGATGCAGATGTGAGTTTATCAGTTTCAGCAGCTGTTAGTTTGATTTTAAGATTATACTTGCCTTTTTTAAGCTTTTTCTTAAGAACGATATCACCTTTCTTGTTGATAGATATCTTCTTGTTTTTCTTACTTGTAATCTTATATGTAAGCTTACCACTAGCTCCTGATACTCTAAGCCACATTGATTTTTTTATCTTTTGGTTCTTCTTCAAAGACTTTGCTTTAACTTTAATCTTTTTCTTGGCTGACACTGTGATTGTCTGTGTTCCCTTTTTGACTGATGAATCCGGCGCAAGATACTTTGTTGGCGGATTTGTCGCAGGTACGGCAGTAACTACAGGTGTTGCACTTGCTGAAGGAGCATCTGTTACACTTGGTGCTACAGAAGGCTTTGTTGTAGAAACAGGTGACTCTGTACCGATAGGGGCTTCTGTTTCAACAGGTGCTTTTGTTTCAACAGGGGCCACAGTAGGATCAGGTGATGAAACGGGTGGCTCTGTTCCGATTGGTGGCATAGTTTCCACAGAACTTCCTGCAGCTACAGTAAATGGTATATCATCTACACGAAGAACACTAGAATCACCAATCAAGGTGAAATTCTTGTTTTTTCCATTTACAAGTACTGATGATACATTTCCGAACCAGTGGAAGTCATCGGTAGTTTCATCGTATTTGATATTAGCATACAAAACTAGTTTATAAGTCGATCCCTTTTGTAGCTTGATGCCGCTTTGAGGCTCCTCTGAATCATAAACAATATCGTCACCATCATAGATTCTAAAGCTTGGAACGAGTAGGTATCCCTCAGTTGATGTAGCTGTGATATTGTCAGTTACAACGTCATTCTCGGCATATTCGGTTTTAGCATTAAATGAAACAACTCCGACGTCCAAAGTATCGTTATACTCTGAAACCTTGTCTGTTGCAGCTGTATACTTAACTATTTTTGATACGCAGAATGTGTTGGAATCATCGATAATACTCCAATAAGCTTTTTTACCATTATAGTAAACGTTTGTTTCATCGTCCCATAAAAACCAATAGTATTCTTCGTCGGTCTCTGGTATTGAGGCCATCAACTGAACTTTATACTTTTTGTTTTTTTCAAAAACAAAATTCAAACTTGATTCTAAGATATCGTCATTTCCCGGATTAGTATGGTAAACTAATTTTGTTTTGTCATCATCTACGAATTCGTAAACAGAGTAATCCCAGTCTAAGTCGTTGATCTTGGATGAAGAACATTTGAAATCATCGGGATCAAATCCTTTTCCCAAATCCCACTGATCAGGTCCGTTGATAACAACATCTCCGATAGAGAGGTCCTCGATGCACCCAAATGTGAATCTATCTATATGATTTACATATTTAAGTTTTTGATAGATTTCTACTGCAGAGCCATCGTTGATTTTTCTGTTTGTAACTTGCACATTAGCAAGCTTTGTTTTGCCAACAGTTCCAAACCACTCGTCATTATCGGTATCCATATATATCCATATATATACACCGTATTCCTTGGTTTTGTCTAGGGTAACTGCTTTTTCCAAAGAGTCTACATTCGAATTAAAGATCTGATGCTTGTCACCGTCAGTTAAGGCATATGACACGTCGAACTTGTTGTACTCTTTGGCTGAAGCGGTAAAGGTTGGAGTAAACTTCTCTCCGTCTTTCCACTCCGTTTGACCTAAAATCTTTATCTCTTCCATATCAATGTCTGTGGCATTGACAACAGGTGCTTTGGGCAATACAACCGAAGTAATCAGAAGTACCATTGCAACCAAAAGTGATAAGATTTTCTTTGATTCTTTTTTCACTATAAAATTCCTCCATTCATATTTTTTAGCATAATGCTGTGTTATATACGTAAATTGGGCATCCAACTCTACGTATCACATCAAAGTACATCATAATCTTACAACATGTAATGAGATATGCAATCATCCGTATGGATGAAAAAGTTAAAAATTATTAGCACTCTCACTTGACGAGTGCTAATTTATGTGTTATAACATAATCAGAAAGAAAAATATTCCGATTAAGGGAGGGATAAGTATGAATATTACGAAATTTACACAAAAATCAATCGAAATCATGAATTCTTTGGAGAAGATTGCTTATGATTACGGGGCTCAAGAGATATGCCAAGAACATCTGTTATATGCCATGTTGACGGTAGAAGATAGTCTTGCAGCCAAGTTGATTGAGAGGATGGATATAAGTAGCGAGGTCTTCAAAGCTCAGGTTGAGGGATTGGTTAAGAAAAGACCAAAAGTCTCTGGCGGTCAGGTTTACGTGGGGCAGGAACTCAATAAGGTTCTCGTATATGCAGAGAATGAAGCTAAAGCTCTTGGGGATGAGTATGTGTCAGTAGAGCATTTGTTCCTAAGTCTTATAAGCAAAGCCAATAAAGAAGTTGGGGGCCTTCTGAAGGAGTTTGGTATTGACAGAAATAGACTTCTTGAGGCGCTCTCAAAGATAAGAGGAAATCAGAGAATTACGACAGATAATCCGGATGCCATCTATGATACTCTTAACAAATACGGATATGATTTGGTGGAGAGAGCTAAGAAGCAGCAACTAGACCCTGTCATAGGTAGAGATGAAGAAATCAGAAATATGATAAGGATTCTATCGAGGAAAACCAAGAATAATCCTGTGTTGATCGGTGAGCCCGGTGTTGGTAAGACGGCAGTTGTCGAAGGTCTGGCTCAGAGGATTGTAAAGGGAGATGTGCCGGATGCGCTGAAGGACAAGCAAGTATTTTCGCTTGATATGGGCGCTCTTGTAGCGGGTGCTAAGTACAGAGGTGAATTCGAGGAGAGATTGAAAGCGGTCCTAGAAGAAATAAAGGAAAGTGACGGCAAGATAATTCTCTTTATAGATGAGCTTCATACTATTATAGGTGCAGGTAAGACAGATGGTGCGATGGATGCGGGTAATCTGCTGAAACCTATGCTCGCCAGAGGAGAATTGCACTGTATAGGTGCTACTACTCTTGATGAATATAGGATGTATATAGAAAAAGATGCGGCATTGGAGCGTCGTTTCCAACCCGTTCTTGTGGATGAACCAACAGTGGAAGATACAATCTCTATTCTGCGTGGCTTGAAGGAGAGATATGAGATTTTCCACGGAGTTAAGATAATGGATAATGCGCTAGTTAGTGCTGCGGTTCTCTCAGATAGATATATATCGGACCGTTTTTTACCGGATAAGGCAATTGACCTTGTAGATGAGGCCTGTGCGCTTATTAAGACAGAACTTGATTCTCTGCCAACGGAGCTAGATGATATTCAGCGTCATATAATGCAGCTTGAAATCGAAGAGGCGGCACTGAAGAAAGAAGATGATAATCTTAGCAAGGATCGTCTCGCCGATATACAGGCTGAACTTGCGGAACTCCGAGAGAAGTTTGCAGGGGCAAAGCTCCAGTGGGATAGTGAGAAGGAAAGTGTGGACAAGATTCACAAGTTAAAGGCCCAGATTGAGGAAATCAATAATCAGATAGAGGTGGCTCAGAATAGTTATAATCTAGAGAAAGCAGCAGAGTTACAGTACAGTGAGCTGCCAAGGCTACAGGCTGAGTTAAAGGAAGCTGAGGAAAAGGCAGCTTCAAAGGATGATTCCATGATTCATGAGAGCGTATCTGAGGAAGAGATAGCGAAGATTGTATCCAGATGGACCGGAATCTCTGTGACAAAGCTGACGGAGAGTGAGCGAAACAAAACACTTCATCTGGACGATGCTTTACATAGGAGAGTTGTTGGACAGGATGAGGGAGTTACTAAGGTGACAGAAGCTATTATCAGGTCGAAGGCCGGAATCAAGGATCCAAGCAAACCTATCGGATCATTTTTATTCTTGGGACCTACGGGCGTCGGTAAGACAGAGCTGGCCAAGAGCTTGGCGGAAAATCTCTTCGACGACGAGCAGAATATCGTGCGAATTGATATGAGTGAATATATGGAGAAACATTCTGTGTCTAGGTTGATAGGAGCGCCTCCGGGATATGTGGGCTACGAAGAAGGCGGACAGTTGACTGAAGCTGTTAGGAGAAAACCTTATTCGGTTATATTGTTCGACGAAATCGAAAAAGCTCATCCGGATGTGTTCAATATATTCCTCCAGATTCTCGATGATGGTCGAGTGACTGATTCCAAGGGAAGAACGGTGGATTTTAAGAATACAATTCTCATAATGACATCAAATCTTGGAGCAGAGTTTTTGATTGATGGAATCGATGATGAGGGAAATATTAGTCCCGAGGCGGAAGATGCTGTCAGAGAGAAGCTAAAGCTCAGTTTTAAGCCGGAATTTCTCAACAGACTTGATGAAGTGATAATGTTCAAACCGCTTACGGCGGGGGATGTTAGAAACATCATAGATCTTTTGGTTGACGATCTTAACAAGAGAATTGCCAATAAGGAGATTAAGATTGAGTTGACGGAAAAAGCCAAGGATATGATAGTTAAGAATGCTTATGAGCCATCATATGGTGCGAGACCGCTAAAGAGGTACGTTCAGAAGCATGTTGAGACCAGCCTTGCAAAGAAAATATTGAGAGACGAGTTGCATGCCGGAGATACAGTTATTATGGATGAAAAAGATTTGGAATAATTGTAAATTTGTATTGACTAACCGTTGTATTCTCGAATATAATGGAATTCAAAGTAGTGCATAATTTATGCAAAATTTGAAGTATTATTTCACAGCGAAAGGAGAAAGATTATGGCAAAATATGTATGTAGTGTATGCGGATATGTTCATGAGGGCGATCAGCCACCAGAAAAGTGTCCACAGTGTGGAGTTCCTGCAGAGAAGTTTAATAAGCAGGAAGAGGGCGAGATGGCTTGGGCAGCAGAGCATGTAGTTGGTGTTGCACAGGGAGCTAGTGAAGATATTCTCGCTGATCTTAGAGCAAATTTTGAGGGTGAGTGTTCAGAAGTTGGAATGTATCTTGCTATGGCAAGAGTTGCACATAGAGAAGGTTATCCTGAGATTGGTTTGTATTGGGAGAAGGCAGCTTGGGAAGAGGCAGAGCATGCAGCTAAGTTTGCAGAGCTTCTCGGAGAAGTTGTTACTGATTCAACCAAGAAAAACCTTGAGATGCGTGTGGCTGCAGAGAATGGAGCGACAGCAGGAAAGGCAGACCTAGCTAAGCGCGCTAAGGCGGCTAATCTCGATGCTATTCATGATACAGTTCATGAGATGGCAAGAGATGAGGCTAGACATGGAAAAGCTTTCCAGGGACTTCTTGAGAGATACTTTGGATAAGATATTGCGTTTCAAATAAAAAATCGCCGGTGAGAAGCCGGCGATTTTTTTTCGGTCACATAATTATTGCAGGGGGCTGTCGCATTAACGATTAAAAATCGTTAGTGTGCAGCTCCTTTTTTAGTCTAAAATCAAGGGAATTATCCTAATTTTTTTTGATAACAAGCATGTATTCCAGAAAA
>NZ_KI912476.1:0-5489 GCF_000518685.1 Eubacterium xylanophilum ATCC 35991
ATGGTACGGCAAAAAAGAGAGTATCCAAGAAATTTTCCGTAAAAGACGTCCAACCGCTGGTGCAACACCCCCATTTTTTTTCTTGGAAACAAATAAAAGGTATTTACAAACCAGTTCAATCAGCGTATAATATTTTATGTTTTCTTAAAAATATAAATTGGAGTGAATGAAATGAAAAAAGATAAGCTAAAACCTATGCTTTTTAGCGTGATGAAAACATATGATGGGAAAAAGTTGGCAACTGATATAGTATCGGGAATCATAGTTGCCATTATAGCTTTGCCCTTGTCAATTGCGCTTGCACTTGCATCAGGTGTAGGTCCTGAACAGGGTATCTATACTGCAATTGTGGCCGGATTTCTAATATCATTTTTGGGTGGAAGTCGTGTTCAGATTGCCGGACCGACAGCAGCATTTGCAACTATCGTGGCGGGGATTGTAGCGCAAAATGGCATGAGTGGCCTTATCATAGCTACAGTTATGGCCGGAATTCTTCTCATTGTCATGGGATTTCTCAGACTCGGTTCACTTATCAGATTTATACCATATACAATTACAACCGGTTTTACCGCCGGAATTGCTGTGACAATCGTTATTGGACAGGTTAAGGATTTTCTCGGGCTCATCTATCCCAAGGGAACAGTGACTATCGAGACGATGGAGAAGGTTGAAGCCATAGGGAAAAATATTCTGTCACTCAACTCTAGTGCACTCATCGTAGGACTTGTTAGTTTGGCTATTCTCATAGTTTGGCCATATATATCAGAGAAGATACCCGGATCGTTGATAGCTGTAATTGTGGGAATTCTCATGGTAAAACTTATGAATATGGATGTAAATACAATCGGGGACTTGTATGTGATTAATAACAAACTTCCGGAATTCACTTTCCCTGATCTCTCTGTTAGAACAATAATAAGTATGACACCAAATGCGGTGACTATTGCAATTCTTGCGGCTATCGAGTCGCTTCTATCCTGTGTAGTTGCCGATGGAATGATCAATTCACATCACAGATCTAATATGGAATTAATAGCACAAGGTGTGGGTAATATTGGATCAGCTTTATTTGGTGGAATTCCTGCTACTGGTGCGATTGCAAGAACCGCAGCCAATATCAAGAATGGTGGAAGAACTCCTATTGCCGGTATTGTCCATGCTGTAGTTCTCGTGCTGGTACTGGTGCTTCTTATGCCGTATGCAGCTTTGATTCCGATGCCAACTATCGCAGCTATTCTATTTATGGTTGCCTATAATATGTGTCAGTGGAGAACATTTGTCCATCTGTGCAAGACTGCACCTAAGAGTGATATTGTGGTCCTTGTGGTTACATTTGCCCTCACTGTTGTATTTGATTTGGTTGTGGCAATCGAGGTCGGAATGATAATGGCATGTGTTCTCTTTATGAAGAGAATGAGCGATGAATCTGCGGTTTCCGGTTGGAAGTACTATGACCCGGATGAGGATCCAGATGGCGTGGATTTGAAGGAAATTCCTAAGCACGTCCGTGTATATGAGATTTCCGGTCCAATGTTCTTCGGAGACGCGGATCGCCTTGCAGGAGTTCACTTCAAGGACTTTACACGAATTATTATCTTTAGAATGAGAGGAGTTCCGGCTCTGGATGCATCAGCTATGCATGCAATGGAACTTCTGTATGATAGATGTGAAGAGGCGGGGGTCAAGATGGTATTTTCTCATGTCAATGAACAGCCTATGAGGACGATGGAGAAGTGCGGTTTTGTCGATAAGGTAGGACGTGAGAATTTCTGTGAGCACATTGATGATGCTATAGAGTGGGCAAGTAGTTTATAACGGAAAAGATGCTATTTATTTTCTTTTAAAATAATACCAAATATGATATTATATTTATATAACTTTCTACAGAGTAGTAGTAAAAAAGGGGGATACCATGGACTTATTAATTGATGCATGTGCCAGACCAAATTCCAGGACTCGCGAACTTGCAGACAGTATTGTATCGATGCTAGGTGGAGCTTATGAAAGAGTAAATCTCTATGAGGAAAAAGTCACACCGCTTGATTATGAGAGACTTGTGAGACGAGCTGAAAATGTTGATAGGATGAATTTTGAGGGCGAGGAGTTTCGATTTGCAAGACAATTCAAGGATGCGGAGAATATCATTATTGCGGCCCCGTTCTGGGACTTCAGTTTTCCTTCGATTTTGAAGTGCTATATAGAGTCGATTTGCGTGACCAATCTAACATTTAGATATTCAGAGACAGGTGCGCCTGAGAGTTTATGTAAGGCCAAGAGACTGATTTATGTCACTACCGCCGGCGGTATGATGCCTAGTGAGGATCATGGTTTTGCATATATAAAGCAGGTTTGCAAGTCCTTTTTTGGAATAGAGGATGTCATATGTATCAAAGCAGAAGGGCTAGATATAGTGGGGGCAAATGTTCCGACAATCATGAATAAAACCATAGAAGAGGCAAAGTTAATCCTTGAGGCAGACAATGCCAACGTAGAGCGATGGGAAGTCTATGATGAAGAGCGAATTAAGACGGGTTACATCAGAAGGAGAGGCGAGAAGCGAATTCTTGGAGAGTATCAGCCGGTAATCCATGTATGTGTTTTTAATTCTAAGGGCGAGATGTTGATACAGCAAAGACAATCAACTGCCAAGTCCTGGCCTAATTTGTGGGATTTTTCCTGTGGAGGACATGTGATAATGGGCGAGAATTCCAAGCAAGGAGCCATGAGAGAACTTAGAGAAGAACTTGGTCTTGATCTTGATTTGTCCGAAGTTAGAGCACACTTCACTATTAATTGGATGTATGGGTTCGACGACTATTTTCTCATTGAAAAAGATGTGGAAATTGCTAAGATTTCTCTTCAGGCAGAGGAAGTACAGGATGTGAGATGGGCAACAAGAGAAGAAATCAAGAAAATGATCCGTAGCGGAACATTTATCACATACTATGAGAGCCTCGTGGATTACATATTTGATTCAAAGGGAAAACTTGGTGCACATGCCAATGAAGATAATAAGTAATTTTGGCTTTTTTTAGTGCAAAATTAATAAAACCATGGTATAATTAAATAGAGGTAGTGCGGTTTTTTTGCGCAATTTGGTATGGATGCGCGCCAATGGATAAGGCGGGTGAGAATATGAAAAAGGATTTCAAGAAGCTAATAGGTTTGACAAGACATTCTGAACATGTGAATAATTACTTTTTTGATTGCGATGTGCGCGCAAGTGTGTTTATGTCGGCTGTTGTTGCTGTGCTTGAAATCATCATGATTATTCTCGCATTTAAGCTAGAAAGAGTTGGTTTGAAAGATATGGACTGGGTGGTTGTTCATATCATAAGCTATATAGTTTTATTTGCCGCAGCTGTTTCTGTTTTGGTCTATGGTATTCAATACATCCGAGGGAAAAAGCTTAACAAGAATCTGGGACTAGTGATTATCCGTGCTTTTTATTTTATATGTCTGGGATTTGGAATTTATATAGGTTATAATGACTATATCCATGGAGAGCAGATTATGGCTTTTTTAACCATGGAAATATTTGTATTTTGTCTATTTGTCTGGAAACCTGTTAGGGCGTTTATTCTTTCAATTATCACTTTCGGTGGATTTTTCACGATATGTCAACATGCTAGGCCTGCATCTATTGCAACAACTGTTAATTATATGGTTATATGGATAGCTGTATTTATGGTTTCAGTTGCAATGTATCAGCAGCGACTCACTGAAGCTGAGCAAAATGAACGAGTGAAAAATGTCAATAAACAGCTGGAGAAAATTGCTGTAGTGGATGAGTTGACAGGTCTTCCCAATATGTGGAAGTTTCGCGAAGATTCCAAGGAAATGCTGAGAAAGCAGGGAAGACGTGTGAGTAGACTTTTGTTCCTTTTCTTAGATATAAGGAATTTCAAAAGTTACAATGAGAGCAACGGATTTGACGCTGGCAACAGGTTTATGGTGGAATTTGCAAAGAAATTGGATGCTATATTTGAAGAATCTGTTGTAGCGAGATTTTCCGACGACCATTTTGTAATACTCACACCGGAAGAAGGCATGCAAGAAAAGCTGGATAAGATTCGAGAAGTAATTACCAGTATGCAGGGAGATATTCATCTCGGACTCAATGTGGGTGCATATCGACCAAAGGATGTCAATTGCAGCCCGGATATGGCTTGTGACAGGGCAAGATATGTATGTAGCTCTATTAAGCATAGATATGATCTTGATTATAGAGAATATGATGACAAAATTGCTGAAAAATTTAAGCTTCGTCAATATGTGGTCAATCACATAGAGGATGCTATAAAGCACAGATATATACGAGTTTATTATCAACCGGTTGTATGGGCAGAAGACTCAACAGTATGTGCTCTCGAGGCTCTGGCCAGATGGGAAGATCCGATACATGGTTTTATGTCACCAGCTGATTTTATCCCTCCACTGGAAAAATACAGACAGATTCACAAGCTTGATCAAGAGATTATGAGAATTGTATGTCAAGACATCAGAAAAGCTAAGGAAGACGGCTTCCCAATTGTTCCAATTTCTCTGAATTTCTCACGTCTAGACTTCATTCACACAGACGTTGTAGGGAATTTGGAAAAGTGTACTGCGGAATATGGCATACCAAAGAATTTCCTTCACATAGAGGTCACAGAAAGCGCAATAGTAGACTCGGATGAAAATATCTATAATGCCGTTGTAAAGCTAAGAGAATTGGGATATTCTGTATGGCTTGATGACTTTGGCTCAGGCTATTCTGCACTCAATAGTCTCAAGGACTTCCAATTCGATGTCATGAAGATAGATATGCTTTTCCTCAAGGGATTTGATGAGAATGAGAGATCAAGACCGATTATCTCAAGTGTGGTAAAGCTGGCTGAAGAGATTGGAATGCGAACCCTTTCAGAGGGAGTTGAGACAGAAGAAGAGCACAAATTCTTGCGTGGAATTGGATGCGAGAGACTTCAGGGATATCTCTTTGGAAAGCCTATGCCAATCAATGAATTCAAGAGACTTGTAAATGAGGGTGAATTGGTTATTTCTGACAAGTTGTAGAGAATAAAGAATCTTATGTTCAAAAGCTCTGGCTCTGCCAGGGCTTTTGTTGTGCCATGGCATGCCCCGAAAGTGGAATGAGGTGGCCCCGGAAGTGGACTTAGGAGGTCCCGGGAGAGAGAAGGGGCATGCCAAAATGGGAAATATAAAATAGGCATGCCCCGGAAGTGGACTTAGGAGGTCCCGGGAGAGGGAAGGGGCATGCCAAAATGAGAAATATAAAATAGGCATGCCCCGAAAGTGGAATGAGGAGGTCCCGGGAGAGGGAAGGGGCATGCCAAAATGGGAAATATAGAATAGGCATGCCCCGATAGGGGAATGAGGAGGTCCCAGGAGAGAGAAGGGGCATGCCAAAACGGGAAATATAAAATGGGCATGCCCCGGAAGTGGACTTAGGAGGTCCCGGGAGAGAGAAGGGGCATGCCAAAATAAGA
>NZ_KI912476.1:5782-21864 GCF_000518685.1 Eubacterium xylanophilum ATCC 35991
GGGAGAGAGAAGGGGCATGCCAAAACGGGAAATATAAAATGGGCATGCCCCGAAAGTGGCCTTAGGAGGTCCCGGGAGAGAGAAGGGGCATGCCAAAACGGGAAATATAAAATAGGCATGCCCCAGAAGTGGAATGAGGTGGCCCTAGGAGAGAGAAGGGGCATGCCAAAATAAGAAATATAAAATAGGCATGCCCCTCATATTGGAAACGCATATTGCTGGTCTTACAAGCAAAGCTTGTAAGACAATTTTTTAATTATTGAAAATATTCTCCCGATAGGGTATAATAGGAGCTAGGTTGAATTTATATCCCAAATTTAAAATTTTTTTCAATATTAGGAGGACTATTAAATGAGTGAAATACCTTACAAAATATACTTGGAGGAGAGTGAGCTCCCAGATAAATGGTACAATGTGAGGGCTGATATGAAGAAAAAACCTGCTCCAATTCTCAACCCGGGGACTTTGAAGCCGGTTACAGTAGAAGAACTATCGGGGATTTTTTGCGAGGAACTTGCAAAGCAAGAATTAGACGAGACAACTCCTTACTTTGAAATTCCAGAAGAAATCAAGAATTTTTATAAGATGTATCGTCCATCTCCGTTGGTAAGAGCTTACTGTCTTGAGAAGAAGCTTGATACACCGGCTCATATATATTATAAATTCGAGGGAAATAATACCTCAGGAAGTCATAAACTTAACTCTGCCATTGCTCAGGCATACTATGCCAAACAGCAGGGGCTTAAGGGTGTGACAACTGAGACAGGTGCAGGACAGTGGGGAACAGCGCTCTCTATGGCATGTTCTTACTTTGATCTTGATTGTCAGGTATATATGGTTAAAGTTTCATATGAACAAAAGCCATTCCGTCGAGAGGTAATGAGAACTTATGGCGCAAAAGTCACACCGTCGCCATCTATGAATACAGAAGTTGGAAGAAAGATTAATGCGGAGTTTCCTGGAACCAATGGAAGTCTTGGCTGTGCTATTTCAGAGGCTGTTGAGGCTGCAGTAGCTCAGGACGGATATAGATATGTGTTAGGATCTGTTTTGACACAGGTATTGTTGCATCAGTCAGTTATAGGTCTTGAGACTAAAGCTGCACTTGATAAATATGGAATCAAGGCAGATACCATTATTGGCTGTGCAGGAGGTGGATCAAACCTAGGCGGACTCATCTCACCATTTGCCGGAGAGATGTTGCGAGGCGAGAATCAGTATGACATTATCGCTGTAGAGCCTGCTTCATGTCCAAGTTTGACCAGAGGCGTATATACATATGATTTCTGTGACACAGGAAAGGTGTGTCCTCTAGCCAAGATGTATACACTCGGAAGCGGATTTATGCCTTCACCAAATCACGCTGGAGGATTGAGATATCACGGAATGAGTTCTGTTGTATCTGAACTATATGATCAGGGACTAATTCGTGCTACCAGTGTTGAGCAGACTGAAGTATTTGAGGCGGCTGAGACATTTGCACGAGTTGAGGGAATTCTCCCTGCTCCAGAATCAAGCCATGCAATTAAGGTTGCGATAGATGAGGCTATGAAGTGTAAGGAGACCGGTGAGGAGAAGAATATCGTATTTGGACTCACAGGTACAGGTTACTTCGATATGTTTGCATATGAGAAATTCAACAACGGAGAGATGTCAGATTATATTCCAACTGATGAGGAATTGGCAAAGTCGATATCGCAAATTCCAAAGTTTGATATCTAATTAATAAATGAATATTTTGATTATTATATCCCGGAGGCTGCGGTTTTCGGGATATTTTTTTGATCGGTTGGAATCGCATTCTGCTGGTCTTACTCACGTCGTTCGTAAGACAATAAACGCATTCTGCTGGTCTTACTCCCTACGTTCGTAAGACATTAAAAAAATATGTTGACAAGAATCATTTTTAGGTGTATTATAACTGTATCAGTACAAGTGATACAGTTATAACAGTTAGGAGGTGAGTTGATGGTGGTTATAAATCACAAGTCAGATGTCCCCTTGTTTGAGCAGATTGTTATTCAGATTAAGCAAGGTTGGATCAAGGGATATCTAAGTCCGGGGGATTCGGTTCCATCAGTTAGGCGAATGGCCATGGAACTTCAAGTGACGCCGGGAACTGTGGCAAAGGCCTATGCAGAACTGGAGCGTCAGGGCGTGATTGAGACAGTTAGGGGAAAGGGAACTTATATTTCCGAGAGAAGCAATTCCATGCTAACGGAAGCGGAGGTCGAGAGACTGATGAAGCGATTTGACGACCTGCTTATAGAATTGGCATGTCTAGGAATTGATAAAGAGACAATTATAGAGAAAACAGAGAAGATTTTCAAAGATATTAAATGATGATTAGCCAAGGAGTGAGGATATGATAGATGTAAAAAGTGTCTGTAAATCTTTTGATGATAAAAATATGATTTTGGATAATATATCCTTCCACGTAGAGGGAGGAAGTATTCACGGTTTAGTCGGTCCCAACGGATCAGGTAAGACCACGTTAATTAAATGTATGATGGGAATATACCAAACCACGTCAGGAGAGGTTCTCTATGATGGGAAGCCTGTATTTGACAATCCGGAAGTGAAGAAGAGAATAGGATATGTGGCCGATGAGAACATTTTCTTTGAGGAATATACGCCGAAGAAGATGGTTAAGTATTTCAATGGAATATATGAGAGTTTTGATGAGAAGGAGTTTGAGGACCTTAATAAGATATTCAAAATACCTATGAATGTTAGGATAGGCAATCTGTCCAAGGGACAGAAGATGAGATTGTCTTTTGTGCTAAATATGGCACTGAATCCAGATGTGATGATATTAGATGAGCCGACTTCCGGGCTTGATGCAATTGCCAAGAAGGAGTTTTTTGACAAGTTGATTGCGAGAGTGGAAGGTCAGGAGGTGACGGTTGTTATATCATCTCACAACTTAGGCGATCTGGAGAAAATATGCGATACCATCACTATGTTTGACAAGGATAATAAAGTCGAAGTTGATACTGTGGATTCCATAAAAGACAGTATTGGAAAGTATCAGGTGGTATTTAAAAACGGCGATGGTGCAGGATTTATGAAGGATGAGAGGATTCTCGAGTATTCAACTCTTGGAAGTGTATATACGGTTATATGGAAATATTCCGATCCGGACCAGGTGGAGGATGAGGCCCTCGAATACTTCAATAAGAAGGGTGCAGATCTGGCGGAGCGGATTGATATTACGCTGGAGGAATCCTTTGTTTATCTCAATATGGAAGGAGAGAGCAGATAGATGGCTAAGAGGACATATATATTAAGGATTGTCAAGAAGATGATTCCGATTATGGTTTTGGCGCTTTTGGGAATTATAATCCTATTCGCCAAAGAAAAGTCGGTGATTGACAACATGTATAGAACTTTATATGACGTGATTATAGGTAACACAAGCCCTACAGATACCAATGAAATCAGCTTTTCAAGCTATTTTCTTGATGTGGTTGTTTCAGTATTTAAGTACTATGGATTTATAGGATATGTATTCTGTGTCGCCCTTGTATTTTTTATTTCATTTAGGGATAACAGCAGGACAGTCAGAATATTTATGGATATTATCCCGATAAAGTCCAGTTACAAAAAGTTTTCCAAGTACCTCCTTGGTGAGGCTGTGATTGTCATAATTATGGGACTTATTGGACTTATGGGGACAATTTACTTAAATTTTATTGATGGAAAATATTCCGACATGACGCAAGCAACACTACTTAATGTGCCTAGTTTGGGAAGAAGCCTAGAAGTATTTTGGATGCTAATTGCCTACTACTTTGTTTTGTATAGCATTGCATATACTGCGGTATTTATCGTGAGTCTCGTATCATGCAATGAGCTGGTATGGGGAGTTGTCAGTCTTGGATGCCTTATGACTCCTTATGCAATATCGCTTATTGTGAGAACAGAGTATCTTCCGGATGTATTTCCTAACAATAATCATGACTATTTTGTTCAGGAAATATATAATAATTATATGCTGGTATACGTGGCATTTCTTGTAGTTTTAGTATTGATTACAGCATTATTATCGTTGAACAATATAACACATCGCGAGAATGCAAAGAGTATATTCTCCAAGAGTTATGTGGGTAGTTTTGTATTTACAGGCATTATTTTCTGTTTTATGATTTGTTTTGAGCGAGTGGGCCTTAGCGTAATTCTTGGAATAGAAGGAATAGAAAAATGTGCTATTGTTGCAGCAATTACGGCATTAGTACTCAATGTATTACGAATGATTTTAGTGAATGTGAGGGGAGCGAAGAAAAATGAAAAAGTATAAGTTTGACCTGATTGCATCTTTTCTGGCGATATTAGGTCTCTTGATCATAATAGTTGTGACAATCGCACTGTCAAGATTGTCAGTCAATCTGCATGACATAAAAACTCATGAAATGGTCAATGCATCTATGGACAGTGAAGAAGAGATGTATAAAAACGTAGATTATGAATTAAGAGGTGAGCCGAGGGATACTATCATAAAACTGGAAGAATGTTTCAAACCAGCTGCAGAAATGGATTCGGAAGAAGAGGATGATGAGGAGCCGGATAGCAATCAAATTATGGATGACTTGAAAGCAGGGAGTATTCCGGATGATATAAGGCGTGATTCAGTAGTTATTGGAAGAAAAAATGCCATCTCGGTTCACACGGATGTGATTTACAATGTTTCCACCAAGGCATTTGATGACAAGTTGCTCATTGACAGCATGGAAAAAGCCGGAATAAAGGATGCCACAAATCAGATAAAGAAGCTGGAGAACGTATTGGTGCAGTGGGTGGAATATGGTCGAAAGCTGAATGAAGATGATGAGTGGGAGAAGAGTGAGCCGACCAATATTAGCTTGTACTGTGATGGGATGGATATATATATCAACAAAGATGACGATTTCAGAAGCAATAAAGTTGTGTTTGGATTTACGATATTCTCTAATATGAACAATTACCTGATTCCTACTCAGTACAAGCATCTGGTAAATGAGATCGAGGAGAAGACGCCTTATAAGCTTTATTCTTCGGCTATTAAAACGGATAACAAGTACTTGGTTTTCAGAAAAGATAATTCCATATATGCTTCTATCCACGGTGAATCAGACTTCTATGACAAGCTGGATAATAATGTCATGTTTACTCTAAAGTTAAGGGATGGTAAGGTTAGCGACTGCCAGGTATACAGCATATTTAATCAGGTAAAACTTGAAGATGCCGATAAATTGTTTTTGGAATTGGCAACGGGAAAGAAAGACTATGACATAAGCAAGATTGATTCTACTGATGTATATAACATATTTAAAGTAGAGTAGCACTAAATATTTGACATTACTGCCAATGTATGACAAAATATACATGCAGACAAGTAGAGTGTTAAATGATAGAAAGGATAAGCCGCCTTGACACAGATTCTGTCTGTGTCTGGGGGCTTTTTTTGGCATATGAGAACTATTGATAGAGTCCTAATTGAATTAGAATCTCGCAAAGGTGAGTATATATCTGGAGAGGCGTTAGCTACCGAGCTAGGGCTTTCTCGTAATGCCGTGTGGAAGGCCATAAGAGAGCTTAGAACTCAGGGATATGACATAGACTCGGCGTCAAAGCGGGGCTATAGTTTGCAAGTTGAAAGTGATATAATTTCCAAGGAGGGAATTGGTGCTTGTCTAGAAAAAATAGTCCGAGGCGGTCAGAAAGAGCAGGAAAAACTAACTACACTCGTAGAAAAGATTTCTGTATATGACACTTTGGAATCCACTAATAATACTGCTATAGCCCTAATGGCTAGGGGGTTAGATGAAAGTTTTGGACAAATTGTCATCGCCAAGAGCCAATCCGGTGGGCGTGGTCACGGCAAGAGCGTATTTGCCTCTCCGGAGGGAGGAGTATACTTAAGTGTGATTATGGCACCTTCGTATTTGCCTAAGTCAGATATTTCTTCGGATATTTATGTGAAAGTTGCGAGGGCCCTGGAGGAATGTTCTGGTATCGATGTGGAAGTGAGAGTGCCTGACGGAATATTTTACATGGACAAGAAAGTAGGCGGAATCATGACGGAGAGTATACAGGATGTGGAAACCGGCGAAGTCAGGTGTTATATTGTTGGGATAGGGATATCGGCGGAGTACTTTTCAAGGGTGGAAACAGAGGGCAAGAATAGATTGATTGCTGGTATTTTGAGCAATATATTGTTGTAAAAAAGCCTTAATAATGATATCATAAGGAAATGAGGACCTAAAGTCTGCTTTTGACAAAGTCAAAATATAAAAAGCAGATGAGAAAAGGGGGAACAAACAATGTTAGAGTTGAAGAATATTGTATTCACAGCGGAAGAAGATGGCAAAGAGAAGAGAATTATAGACGATTTGAGTCTTAAGATTGACGAGGGAAAGTTTGTTGTAATCACTGGACCAAATGGTGGAGGTAAATCCACTTTGGCTAAGGTTATCATGGGAATAAATGAAAACCAAGAGGGACAGATCCTGTTTGAGGGCGAGGATATAACGGATAAGAGCATTACTGAGAGAGCAAAGCTTGGAATAGGATTTGCATTCCAGGCGCCGGTGAGATTTAAGGGAATTAGAGTGCTTGATTTGCTTAGACTTGCTTCAGGGGAGAATATCTCGGTTACTGCGGCATGTGAGTATTTGTCTAAAGTTGGTCTTTGTGCCAAGGAGTATATCAACAGGGATGTGAATGATTCTCTGTCCGGCGGTGAGCTCAAGAGAATTGAGATTGCGACTGTTCTTGCCAGAGGAACCAAGTTGTCGGTGTTCGATGAGCCGGAGGCAGGAATTGACTTGTGGAGTTTCAACAACCTCATCAAGGTGTTTGAAAATATTCGAGAGACCATCAAGGGTACTGTATTGATTATTTCCCATCAGGAGAGAATTCTCAATATTGCAGATGAGATTGTAGTGATTGAAAATGGTAAGGTCAAGAAGATCGGTTCTAAGGAAGAGGTTCTTCCTGAACTTTTGGCTAGCTCAGTGGCCGTGGGCGCTGCTTGTCAGAAGCTTGAAGCATAGATAGGAAGGTGAATGAGATGTTAGATGAGATTCAGAAGAATTTGATAGAAGAGGTTGCAGATCTCCATACTATGCCTGAAGGAGCTTATAATATTAGGGCAAATGGTGTAGCTGCTGCCAGAAATACAACTGCTAATATAGATATTGTCTCCAAGGAGGATGGAACGGGAATAGATATTAAGATCAAAGATGGAACAGTCAATGAGAGCGTTCATATACCCGTTGTCTTGAGCCAAAGTGGACTTAAGGAGACTGTTTACAATGACTTTTACATCGGTGAGAATTGTGATGTGACGATTGTAGCCGGTTGTGGAATACACAATTGTGGAGTTCAGGATTCAGAGCACGATGGAATTCACAGGTTTTTCGTTGGAAAAAATTCCAAGATAAAGTATGTGGAGAAGCACTACGGTGAGGGCGATGGAACCGGAAAGAAAATTCTCAATCCTGTTACGGAAGTTTACCAGGAAGAGGGAAGTTATGTGGAGATGGAAATGGTCCAGATCAAGGGCGTTGACTCTACTATTAGAACTACAAATGCTAAGGTACCAGCTGGTGCCACTATGATTGTCAGAGAGAGACTTATGACACATGGTGATCAGATGGCAAAGAGCATTTATAATGTTGAGTTGGTGGGAGATGGTTCAAGTGCTGATGTGGTCTCCAGATCCGTTGCCAAGGATACTTCGGAGCAGGTTTTTGATGCTGTCATCTCAGGTGAGGCAGCTTGTCATGGACATGCAGAGTGCGATGCCATCATAATGGGAGACTCAAGAGTTTTGGCAATTCCAAAGTTGGATGCAAAGTGCGTAGATGCCGAGCTTGTGCACGAGGCCGCAATTGGAAAGATAGCAGGAGAACAGCTCATCAAGCTCATGACACTTGGTTTGTCAGAGGAGGAAGCTGAAGAGCAGATTGTAAGTGGATTTTTGAGATAGGAGGAACACTATGCCATTTATTGATTCAAAAGTAACTGTAAAGATGTCGGATGACAAACTCGAAACCGTAAAATCAGAGCTTGGAAAAGCCATATCTGTTCTTGGAAAGACAGAGAGCTTTCTGATGGTAGGATTCGAAGATGATTATGATTTATTTCTTGGAGGCAATAAGCTAGATGCGGGAGCATTTGTCAGCGTAAAGGTGTTTGGACAAGTTAACTCGGCTGCCAGCAGTGAGATGACTGCTAAAATATGCGATATCTATGAGGAACAGCTGGGAATTCCAGCGAAAAATGTATATGTTACCTACCAAGGATTCAGTGATTGGGGATGGAATGGATCAAATTTTTAAGTTGGTGAACACAAAAAAACAAAAAGTAGCCTCAAGGTCACTATGCAAAAAACTACTTATCATTCATAATAATAAAGTAAGATAAATTGCAGAAAAAACTGCATAGAAATTATTTAGGAGGAAATGTAGAATGAAAAAGAAAGTATTAGTGATCTTTTGCTCAGCTATCTTAGCAGTTTCGATGTTGACTGGTTGTGGCGGTGATAACAAAGATGCTGCCAAGACAGAGACAACACAGTCATCAAAGACAGATGATAGTAAGGCAGAGGATAGCAAAGCAGAGGATACTAGTGATGAAGCTGCTGATGATTCAGGAGAGGCTTCAGGCAGTGAGGAAAACAGCGGATCATTTTCACTTCTTGACGTATCAAGCGATATGATTAAGACTGGTGTGTATGGTAAAGATGATCAGGGAACAGAGCTTGTATTCTCAATGTTCACAGGTCCAGACGGAAAGGACTATGCATCATTGTTTGAGTTCCAGAACCAGCAGCAGAGTGGAGATGTTATCTGCGGAACATATGAGGCTTCAAAGGAAGAGGACGAGAATGGTGTTACTTGGTCAAAGCTTCAGGTGCATGACACTTATACAGGAAAAGAGTTCTTGCTTGGATTTGCTGAGAATGATAACAATGAAGTGGTATTCTACAATGCTGCCGGCGCTGTAATTGAGGGACAGTATCTTGACAAAGATGAGACAATTAATTACATGGGTTCAGCTGCAGCACTTCTTGAAAACTCAGGATCTCAGGAATAAGAGAAATATACATTCAATAGGGATTTGTCATGGACTGCTGCCTTGGCAAATCCTTTTTTGGAACGCATATTGCTGGTCTTACTCCCTGCGGTCGTAAGACAATAAACGCATACTGCTGGTCTTACTCCCTGCGGTCGTAAGACAATTTTTTAGAGGTAGAGGTAAATTATGAAGAATAAATATAGGATTATGGCGCTGATGCTCCTTTTTGTATTGGTTTTGGGAGGTTGTGGAACAGCGCAAGAGTCAAAAGATAATAAGGAACCAAAAAAAGAATCAAAGAAAAACGCGACAGTTGCAAAAGACGGTGAAAACTACTCTAGAAGTTTGATTAAGGTTGAGCGTAAGACCGGGAAGATGAGTATTACAAGACCGGGCCAGAGGGGTGAGATTAAGTCAGAGAAAGACGGCATTTGGACTATTTTTGTATATCTTTGTGGTTCGGATTTGGAGAGTGACAATGGAGCTGCAACTCTTGATTTGAATGAAATGCTCAGTGCCACAGCCAGCAAAAAGGTAAGATTTGTAGTTCAAACCGGCGGAGTGAAAAAGTGGAATAATGAGGTAGTCAAGAAAGATAAATTGCAGAGATTCCTTGTTCAAAATGGTGATATAGAGCTGGTGGATGAAAAAAAGGATGCCAGCATGGCCAAGCCATCCACTTTGGCGAAGTTTTTGAAGTGGGGAGTAAAGAATTATGTATCTGAAAAAATGGGAGTTATTCTCTGGAATCACGGTGGCGGAAGCGTGACGGGAGTATGCTTCGATGAAAAGCACAAGATGAAGGGATTATCACTCAAGGATGTGGACAGTGCCTTCTTAAGTGTATATAGCCAAATGGATACCAAATTTGAATTTATAGGATTTGATGCCTGTCTTATGGGCACACTTGAGACTGCGAATGTGGCGGCATCCTATGCCAATTATATGTTTGCCTCAGAGGAATCTGAGCCCGGATGTGGATGGGATTACAAGACTATCGGAAGTTATTTGGCAGGAAATCCAAGTGCCAGCGGAGCTGACCTGGGAAAAGTGATCTGTGATAGTTTCTATGCGTCCTGTAAGAAGATTGGTGACGGAGATATTCCGACGCTCTCAGTTCTTGATTTGTCAAAGCTTGATAATCTCTTGGTTGGCTTTAATGACTTTGCCAAGGGCATGTATGAATCGTACGGAGATGACAAAAAGCTTGCGACAATTACCAGAAAAGTAAGTAAGATAGAGAATTTCGGTGGTAACAACAAGTCAGAGGGATATACCAATATGGTCGACCTCAGTGGTTTGGCTGACGCTTGTGGCGGAGATGTAAACGGGGCAGATGAAATCAAGAGGCTTGTTGACGAGACGGTAGTCTATAAGATTTCAGGAAAGAACCACAAGAAGGCCAAGGGAATCTCTGTCTACTATCCGATTTGCGTTCAGGATTCAGAGGAACTCTCTAAGTTTAGTGCGGTTTGCGTTAGCCCATACTACTTGTCTTTTGTTGACAGACAGGACGTGGGAAGTTGTAATGCGGGAAAGACTGATCAATACAGTGAGGACTATTGGTGGAGTGACGGAGAGTCCTGTGGATGGATTGACAGTTGTGCCTCAAGTGACAATGCGTCAAATGCCAGTGCTTCACAGGAGATAATAGAGGAGAATAAGGAAGACGGAGAGGAGTCTATCTGGTGTTGGCTAGCGGATTATAACTATAATTCAGAAGAAGAATGTTACGAGAACAGCAGCACTACCAATGAACACTGGGCCTATGCGGATAGCTATGATGACAGCGAGAATTCTACTGCCATAACATTTGCACAGGAGCCGGGAATCGATGAAGATGGAATTTACGGATTTGTCTTGGATGAAAATGGTCTGCAAAATACTGCGGATGTCTACAGCAACATCTATGGAATTTCAGATGATGGAAAACTTTACTTTGAATATGGACAAACCTATGAAGTAGAGTGTGATTATAAAACGGGTGAGGTGAGAGATTACTTTGACGGAAAGTGGATTTCTCTTCCGGATGGTCAGAATCTCGCACTTTACATAGTCGGAACTACGGAAGATGATGACATCGTCTATACTTCACCGATTACTTTGAACGGAAAGAGAACCAACCTGAGACTCCTTCAGTCTGATGATGATATCAAGGTTATTGGAGCGTGGGATGGTCTTGATGAAGAAGGCGCGTCAGCCAGAGATATCAAGAAGATTAAGAAAGGTGACAAGATAGTTCCAATCTACTATGCCTACGATGCCAAGAATCCGGATGAGCCTGAGGAATACGAGGGCGATACATATAAGGTTGGCAAAAAGTTCAAGATAAGTTATGATTATATCATGCCGGGTAATTATATGTACTCATTCTGTATTCAGGATGTTTATAATAATACATATAATACTGAGTATGCGCAGATAGAAGTTGATAAAAAGGGAAGAACCTATGTAGTAGAGGAGTAATCCCGGAAAAGGACGGCCTTTTATATGAAATACGTAAAGGTGCCGACTGTCTTTGCTAAGCTAAAGCAGGGCGATGAGGAATTTCGCCCTGTAATAGTTATGGGAGCTGCAATTTGCGGTAAGACAGCCTCGGTTAGAAGTTTTTATAAGAATAAAGCATATGTATATCTGTCTGCCCACAGCGGCAGTCTTGATGATATGCCAGAAATTTCCAAAATCCGGTGTGGAGTGGTTATAGTCGACGATCTGGGTTTTATAACTGACGATGAGTCAAAATTCTACGTAAAAAAGCTTTTGCAGGATACCTCGAGACAGACGGTGCTGATTACAAGAGGAACATTTCCGGGGTGGCTCGTAAATGAGGCGCTCGAGTATGATTTTGTTCGAATTGTCGAGAAGGATTTCAAACTGGACGGAAAAGGGGTGAAGGAGTTCTTTGACAATCGAGGTCTTGAGATAAGCGCAGATGAAATCAGCGAGATTGCTATAGAATCTGAAGGATATCCCGTTACGGTGCTATTTTTCCTCAACAGATATGATCAAGGGGAAAAAATGAGTGAAAAGCTTGTGGAAGAAGTCTGGAAAGACTGCTATCACTATGTGGAAAACAAAGTTTTTATGGAATTGGAACATCCCGTATCGGAATTTCTTCTCACAATGAGCCACTTTGAGTGCTTTACAATCAAGATGGCTGAGTTTGTCACAGGGGAGAGTAGAACTCATAATATAATAGAGTATTGTATGGAAGTGGGGCAGTTAATAGAGCATCACGGCGATTCCTGTTATGTCATACGCCATGAAATAAGAAAATTCTTGGTTTGGAAGAGCAAGCAAGAATATGAC
The DNA here is from genome assembly GCF_000518685.1 of Eubacterium xylanophilum ATCC 35991. Lineage (GTDB taxonomy): Bacteria > Bacillota > Clostridia > Lachnospirales > Lachnospiraceae > Eubacterium_F > Eubacterium_F xylanophilum. The sequence continues at coordinate 18,155 of NZ_KI912476.1, forward strand.
AGGGAAGAAATCGACAGGATTTGTAGTCGCGCGGCACATTTTTACGAACTACAGGACGATTTGCAGAAAGCGTTGGAGTTATATAGCAAGGTGGGAGACAATGAACGCGTAAGAGAAATTCTCATCCGCAATGCCTACAGACATGTGGGAAATGGTCATTACTTTGAGACAAGAAAGTTTTACTTCAGCTTGCCTGAGTCGGAAATTATGGATAATCCGGTCTTGATGGCTGGTATGAGTATGATTTATTCCATAACCATGCAGCCCGCTGAGTCGGAGGTGTGGTACAATAGGTTGGAGGAATTCCACAAGAATCATCTCAATGACAAGGAAAAGCGCAAGGAAGCCAAGGAGAGACTGATATATCTTCAGATTGCTCTTCCTCACCGAGGAACTAAGGGCATTATTCCTATTATTAAGAAGGCTGCAACTATGTTTGTCTCCAGGGAAGTATCGATTCCGCAGATGACAGCTACCAGTAATATGCCATTTCTCATGAATGGCGGTCTTGACTTCAGCGAATGGTCTCGCAATGATATGCAGTTATATAGACTTATGAGCAAGCCCGTGCAGAAAATTCTTGGGAAGATGGGCAAGGGGCTTCCGGACTGTGCTATTGCCGAGAGTGGCTTTACAAAGGGGACTATGGAACCCTATGAAGTGTGCTTGAAAGCCAATAATGCTTACGAAGAAGCGCTTAATTCCGGTACTTCCGAGATATGTTTTGCGTCGGCGGGTGTGCTGATAAGACAGCATTTGTTGTCCGGACAGTTTGCCCTTGCCGAGAAGCGATTGGAGAGCATAAAAAAGGTTTTGGAAACAAGGAATGAAGTCAAGTATTATGACAATCTGAGAGCCTTGGAAACGTGGTTTGGCCTATATAGGGGTGATGTTGGGAGAGCGAGGGACTTCTTGGAAGTCGCGCCGGATCAACATACGGAGTTTTGCGTCATAGACAGATATCAGTATATCGTCAAAATCCGATGCCTTATCGCTTTGGATAAATTGTCAGAGGCGCTGGACCTATCCGGCTTTTTGACCAAGTATTTTTATGAATACGAGCGCCATATCATGTGGATTGAAAATGAATTGCTAAAGGCGATTATCATGTATCGCATGGACAATAAAAAGTGGAGAGAAGTGCTTGAAAAGGCCTTTGTCAAGATAGAAGACTATCACTTCGGAAGAATTGTCTCTATGGAAGGAGCTGCCATAATGCCACTGCTCCAAGAAATCAAGGATTCCAAGAAAAATATTCCGTTATTTGAGCAGATACTCGAGGAAACCAGCAAAATGGCTCTCTCTTATCCGGATTATTTGAAGTATATTCCGAAGGATGAAATCCATCTTACAAAGCGAGAGAGCGAAGTGCTATTCATGCTTTGCTCCGGGCTTAGCACCGAAGAGATATGTGAGAAGTGTGGCATTTCATATAGCGGACTGAAGAAACATAATAGGAGCATTTATCAAAAGCTTGGAGTTTCAAACCGAGCTGAAGCGGAGAGAAAGGCTAGATGGTTGGGGATAATTAAGCAGAATTAGTTGCACTTGGCTAACTTTTTTGTATTGTTTATAAAAAAAATCGACAAATCACAAATATTATGTATTGACATTTTCGCTCATAAAATATAATATATAAGATGTTGGACGAATATTAATCTATTAGAAAAGAGGTATACAAATATGGCAAATATTGATTTGAGCAAATATGGTATCACTGGAACTACAGAGATCGTTCATAATCCTTCTTTTGAGAAGCTTTATGAGGAAGAGATGAAGAGTGATCTTGAAGGATATGAGAAAGGCGTTGAAACTGAGCTTGGCGCAGTTAACGTTATGACTGGTATTTATACAGGTCGTTCTCCTAAGGACAAATTCATCGTTATGGATGAGAATTCTAAGGACACAGTATGGTGGACATCTGATGAGTATCCTAATGATAACCATGCAGCATCTCAGGAGACATGGGAAGCTGTTAAGAAGATTGCTAAGGAAGAGCTCAGCAACAAGAAGTTGTTTGTTGTAGATGCTTTCTGTGGAGCCAACAAAGATTCACGTATGGCAGTACGTTTTATCGTTGAGGTTGCTTGGCAGGCACACTTTATCAAGAATATGTTTATCACTCCTACAGATGATGAGCTTGAGAGCTTCAAGCCAGACTTTGTAGTTTACAATGCTTCAAAGGCAAAGGTAGAGAACTACAAGGAGTTGGGTCTCAACTCAGAAACAGCTGTAGTATTTAATATTACAAGTCGTGAGCAGGTTATCATTAATACATGGTACGGCGGAGAGATGAAGAAGGGTATGTTCTCTATGATGAACTACTACCTCCCACTTAAGGGTATGGCATCTATGCACTGCTCAGCCAATACTGATATGGACGGAAAGAATACAGCTATTTTCTTCGGTCTTTCAGGAACAGGTAAGACAACACTTTCAACAGATCCTAAGCGTCTTCTTATCGGAGATGATGAGCATGGTTGGGATGACAACGGTGTATTCAACTTCGAGGGCGGATGTTATGCTAAGGTTATCGACCTTGACAAGGATTCAGAGCCAGACATCTACAATGCTATTAAGCGTGACGCTCTTCTTGAGAACGTTACAGTTGATGCCAATGGTAAGATTGATTTCACAGACAAGAGTGTAACAGAGAATACTCGTGTATCATATCCAATCGAGCACATCGAGAAGATTGCTAAGAATGTTAACAAGATCTCATCAGGTCCTGATGCAGAGAATGTTATCTTCCTTTCAGCAGATGCATTCGGAGTACTTCCTCCAGTATCTATTCTTACACCAGAGCAGACTAAGTACTACTTCCTTTCAGGATTTACTGCTAAGCTTGCTGGTACAGAGCGTGGAATCACAGAGCCAACACCTACATTCTCAGCTTGCTTCGGTCAGGCATTCCTCGAGCTTCATCCTACAAAGTATGCAGAGGAGCTTGTTAAGAAGATGGAGAAGAGCGGTGCTAAGGCATATCTTGTAAATACAGGATGGAATGGAACAGGAAAGCGTATCACAATCAAGGATACTCGTGGAATCATCGATGCTATTCTCAATGGCGACATTAAGAAGGCACCAACAAAGAAGATTCCTTACTTCGATTTCGAGGTACCTACTGAGCTTCCAGGTGTTGATACAAACATCCTTGACCCTAGAGATACATATGCTGACGCTTCTGAGTGGGAAGCTAAGGCTAAGGATCTTGCAGAGAGATTCATCAAGAACTTCAAGAAGTATGAAGGAAATGATGCTGGTAAGGCACTTGTAGAGGCAGGTCCATCATTATAATATGATAATTTGATAATGTTAAAGGGGCATTCTTTGAATGCCTCTTTTTTGGAAACGCATATTGCTGGTCTTACAAGCTTTGCTTGTAAGACATTTTTTTGGTGTTATGGAAAAGTTTGTGGAGTTGTCGGTGGAAAAAATTGTCTTACGAACGACGTGAGTAAGACCAGCAATATGCGATTCCCCAAAATACGGATGAAATGAGGAAAAGAGGGGCATGCCTATGTGAAAAAGAAGGATTTGGCATGCCCCGAAAGTGGATTTAGGAGGTCCCTGGAGAGAGAAGGGGCATGCCAAAATGGGGAATATAAAATGGGCATGCCCCGAGAGTGGAATGAGGTGGTTTTAGGAGAGGGAAGGGGCATGCCAAAAAGGAAAATATAAAATAGGCATGCCCCGAAAGTGGAATGAGG
>NZ_KI912476.1:22064-48147 GCF_000518685.1 Eubacterium xylanophilum ATCC 35991
GGTCCCGGGAGAGAGAAGGGGCATGCCAAAATAAGAAATATAAAATAGGCATGCCCCGAAAGTGGAATGAGGTGGTCCTAGGAGAGGGAAGGGACATGCCAAAAAGGGAAATTAATACGGATGAAAAGTTAATTTTTAAGAAATCATCCATATACACGGAAAGAATTCTTGAGGATGTGGAGAGTAAAAGACGGATGAAATGAGGAAAAGTGATATTTCATCCGTCTTAGAGTCCGCTTCGACGTTTTCTCTTAACACCAAGTTTTTTGGTATATCGTCTTTTTTTGAGATTTTTTTCTTTTCTAAAGGCTGATATGGTCTCTGCGATAGTGGTATAATCTCTATTTAACAGAGTGTCGCATATAAGTGGCTGATATTCGGCTTCGGTGGCCATATCCTTGATCTTTTGAATTAGCTTTGCCTTTCCAAAGTTATTATACTTTGGAAGTCCAAGTTTTTCTTGGATGGAAGCAAGCTCAGGACGCCATAGGATTGATAATTTGTTGGCGATTGAAGTATGGGGATTTGGAAGAGGTTCTCTGTAATAGTAAAAATCACACTTTCCATCCACTTCGTCTACGGTTATGATTCCCCAGTGTTCCGGGACATGCTCTCTGATATGATTTCCGTGAGAACCGCCACAAACTATGATATTATAATCATAATACTTGTCATAATCCCTTGTCTGGCGCTGGAGTCTGGCATAGGTATCTGCATCGCTCTTTATCTCTATTCCGTAGAGTGCGTCAGGTGTTACGAGTACTGCATCGGCTCGTGAGTTGCCAATCATCTTTTCTTCATATATTCTATGAATGGGAAACCTTGTTTCGAGATATTCGAAAAGTGGTTCCCTTATATCCTTATCATATAACATTATTACCACTCAATTTCTTCTTTGTCTTTGAGAATTTTAATATATTCTTTGTATACTCTTATCCTAATATTGGTATTAATTCCATAGGGTTTTTCTATGGAATTTAACTGGTAAAGTAGGAATCGCGGACCATTTTTCGTATTGACTAGGAGTTTGACCACTTGCCCCGGAACGTCGTTGTACTTTACATTGTCATCGATATAGCCGTAAACCTTGGCTGTCATTTCCTTGCCCTTGATGGCAATTACTATGCCATATATGATTGGCCTTAGGGTGAAGTAAAGTGCACCGATGCCGATGATAAGCGGAAGTATTGCCATGGGATTGAAACCTAATGGTTGAGCAAGCATCATCATTCCGGCTCCGCCAAATGCAAGTGCAAATATTGCAGGAAATACAATAGACCAAAAGTTTATATTAGATTCTTTGCAGTGAATAGTTGGATATTCTGTGTTGGAATCCAAGCTTGAGAGCCCCGTTGCTGTGCCACAATATGGGCAAATCTCGGTAGTTATGGGTGCGCCACAATTGGGGCAGGTTAATCCTTCTTTCATTTTTATTCTCCTTTGTTTGATATATGTTAACTCATTATATAATACCACGAAATATAAAAAAAATAAAGACTAGACAGACAAAAGAAGTTTTATTATTATAGAATTATTAGAAGGTTATTTATGGCTGGCATGCCGCAGTTTCGAAAGGAAATTATTACAAGCTTAGTGTAATAAAAGGTGATATATGCAGTATAGAGAAGATAAATCAGGCGAAAAGATATCATTGTTGGGATATGGATGTATGAGATTTTCCAAGAAGGGGAGCTCTATTGATGTGGATAAGGCTGAAAAGGAGATTATGCGTGCTATTGAGCTTGGTATAAATTACTTTGATACAGCCTATATTTATCCGGGGAGCGAGGTGGCTCTCGGAGAAATATTGGAGAGAAATAATGCCAGGGACAAGATCAATATTGCCACAAAGCTTCCGCAGTATCTCATCAATTCTCCCAAGGCGATAGATAAGTATTTTGAGGAGCAATGCAAGAGGCTCAAGACAGATCATATCGATTACTATCTCATGCATATGCTCACAGATGTTGCCTCGTGGAAAAAGCTTAAGTCTATGGGAATCGTGGAGTGGATAGAAGAGAAAAAGCGAGAAGGACGAATTAGAAATCTCGGCTTTTCTTTTCATGGCAATACGGATATGTTCGTAAAGATACTGAAAGAATATGATTGGGATTTTTGCCAGATTCAGTACAATTATATGGACGAACACAGTCAAGCGGGCAGAAAGGGGCTTATGGCTGCGGCTGAGAAGGGAATTCCAGTGATAATCATGGAGCCACTGCGAGGTGGTAAGTTGGTGGATCTTCTTCCCGAGAGAGCCCAAGACATAATTGCAGAGAATCCTAAGGGATACTCTGCCGCAGAGTGGGCGTTTAGATGGTTGTGGGAGCAACCTCAGGTGACTTGTGTACTTTCTGGTATGAATTCCATTGCCATGTTAGAGGAAAATGTTCGCATAGCCTCAGAGGTTCAGGTGGGAGAGTTTGACCATGAGGACAGGGCCATGATAGAGCGCATAAAAAATGAGATTAATAATCGTATTAAAGTGCCTTGCACCGGATGCGGTTACTGTACGCCATGCCCACAGGGAGTTGATATTCCCGGAATATTTAGATGCTATAATGAGATGTATACTGAGAAAAAAGCCACGGGTCGAAGAGAGTTTTTCCAAGTTATAGGTTTAAGGAAAGAACCGGCTCTGGCCACTCAGTGTGTGAGATGCGGAAAGTGTGAGAGTCACTGCCCGCAGGGAATAAAGATAATAGAAGAGATAAAGCGCGCTCACAAGGAATTGGTGCCACCGCCATATAGGGTGGCAATAGAGGTGGCGAGGCGTTTTGTACATAGAAAAGGCTAAAAAATGTCTTACGAACGACGTGAGTAAGACAATAATTGATATATTTACCAATAGTTGCAAAAGAGTAAATATATCAATGTTTTGACTTGATATATCATAGTTTTTTTGTGAAATGTGCTGTAATATATACTAAAGTTATTGTTATACTATGGTCGAAATGCTGTGATTGTCTATCAAGGAGAGGGAGTCAAATTGATTATTTACGCATTTTGACAATAAATGCTAAGGAGGAATAGTATGGTAGCAAAGAAAAGAGCGTTGTACTCTGTCATGACTGCTGCGTTGGCTTGCTCAATGGTATTGGGTGCGAGCAATCCACAGGTGATAAGTGCAAAGCAAAAGAAAACAAAGCTTAAGACCAAGAAAATCACTCTTAAGGTTGGTAAAAGCAAGAAGATTTTGTTCAAGAACAAGAAAAAGGGAGCAAAATATACTTTTACTAACAAGAAAAAGAAAATCGTTAAGGTTAGCAAGAGTGGTAAAGTTAAGGCTTTGGCAGCCGGAACGGCAAAGATCGTAGTTAAGGAGAAGAAGAAGAACTCCAAGAAAAAAGTCAAGATTGGAACAGTTAAAGTTGTTGTAACTGCTGCAAAGAAAAAGAACACATCAAAGCCTGCTAGTACAGCTGCATCAAAAGCTACAGCACCAGCAGCAAGCGCTGATGCAAGTAAATCAACACCAAAAGCTGCTGAGTCAGCTAATCCAACCGGAAATCCGGCAGGAGAGAGCGGCAAACCGGCTGAAAGTAGTGCTCCAACAGTAGCGCCAACAGATGTGCCAACGGTAGCACCAACAGCTGCACCAACAGCTGCACCAACAGTGGCACCTACAAAGGCACCAACAGCTAAGCCTACACAGAAGCCACAAGAAGTATATACAAGATCAGATAAAACTGGTATTCAGATTTATCTCGACAGTATTTCAGATGATAATCTTATTGGAGAAGTAAATGGAATTGGATATGAGCCAACTCCTACACCCGCTCCAACAGATCCTAGCGAAGCTACACCGGAACCAACACCGGCAGTATTGTTTAATGTAGATGGTGAAGATGGTACTTCAGGCGTTCTAAAGGGACGTTCCGGTAAAGAGGTATTTACCGTAGTTGACGGTGGTGCCAATGATACTAAAAAGGGAATTAAAGTGTCAGGACGTACAGCCGGATGGCATGGTCCACAGGTTGACATTACAGATGTAGCTGAGTCAAATAGCACATATAAATTTAGCGTTTATATCAAGCAGGACACAGGCGCATCACAGAATATCGGACTTTGCTTGGCATATTCAGATGATTCAGGAGAAAAATATCCTGGAATCAAGGAAGTTACATGCCCAAGTGGTGAGTGGGTTCTCTGTGAAGTAGAGACTAAGATTCCAGAACATGTAGGAACAATTACAGTATATGTTCAGCCGGCATATGGTGATGGAAAAAATACCATTGACTTCTGTATCGATGAATTCAACATGGTAGGAGTTGCTAAGGAGAAGCTTCTTGAAGGTGTTCCGGATCTCACAGCTGGACTTGCAAAGGCGAAAGCTGGAAATCCTGCAATCACTTCAAGACTTACTGCAGACCCATGGGCTATGGAGTACGATGGAAGAATCTACGTATATGGTACAAACGATTCTCAGCAGTACTTTGATGCAGGAAATGCGGATAATAACTATGCACGTATCAATACATTGAACTGCTACTCTTCAGCAGATCTCGTTAACTGGACTGATCACGGTGAAATCGCTGTAGCAGGAAGCAAGGGAGCAGCAAAATGGGCTGGAAACTCTTGGGCTCCGGCAGCAGCTCATAAGAAGATTAACGGAAAAGAGAAGTTCTTCCTTTACTTTGCAAACTCTGCAAATAGTATTGGAGTACTTACAGCAGATAGTCCTACAGGACCTTGGACAGATCCAATTGGAAAAGCTCTTATCGACAGAAGCGTTCCAGGTTGCTCACAGAGTGAGATAGGATGGTTGTTTGACCCAGCTGTACTCGTAGATGACGATGGACAGGCATACTTGTACTTCGGTGGTATTGGTGATACAACTGGTAAGTCAGCAGATTTCCTTACAAATCCAGCTTGTGCAAGAGTTGTTAAGCTTGGAGATGACATGACAAGTGTTGTTGGTGAAGCGGTAACAATCGATGCACCATTCATGTTTGAGGATTCAGGAATCAACAAGATTGGAGATAAGTACTACTATAGCTACTGCTCTAACTGGGCTGGAGATATCAATAGAAATTATGATGGTATTGAGTGTCCTACAGCACAGATTGCCGTAATGGAGAGTGACAATCCTATGACAGGATTCAAGTTTGTAGGATGTGTTCTCAAGAATCCAGGAAGCGTATTTGGCTCAACAGGTAATAACCACCACTGCTTCACTGAGTTTAAGGGCAAGATGTATGCATTCTATCATACAAAGGCAGATACTGTTAAACTTGGATGTAAGCAGGATTATAGAACAACATATGTGGATTTGGCTTCTGACTTCCTCGATGATGAAGGAAAAGCAATCTATACTAACATGACAAAAGATGGCGTTGATGCAGTTGGAACAGTTGATCCATATAAGACAATTGAAGCAGAGTCATTTGCTTACTCAACAGGAGTGGCAACACAGCTCAATGACCTTGAGGGCTCAAATGCTGAGTGGGTTAAGAATTACTCACTTGCAAACAATGGAAATGCTGACAGCTTCGTAGGTTTGTCAAATGTTGACTTTGGTGATAGTGGAGCTTCAAAGCTTACACTTAAAGCCGGAGATATCGTTGACGGCGAGTACAAAGATTTCAATATTAACTTGGCGAAGACTGTTACAGGAACACATGATGTGATCGTTGTGTTCAAGAACAAAGGTATTATGGTAGACTCATATAAGTTTGAGTAGACATAGTATAATATATGACCTTTCAACATGTGAAAATGCGAGGCGGATTAATTCCCCTCGCATTTTTCACGTTGTCTTTTGCACTAAAGGGTGGTATAATATTATTTGTATAGAACTCGCTTTATAGGTAGTATGAAAAAGGAGATAGGGGTATGTTTACATGGAATTTTCAGTATATATCCAAAGCGAGATTGCAGGAGACATTGGAACAATTGGCACTAGATTCCAGTAAAGGTGATATTCTCGTGAGAATCCACACGGGTGCACATCTTGAAGATGAAGCTGTGGAGATTGCAAGATTTATCAAAAAGCGAGTGCCGGGGGCGAAGATATTTGGAACCAGTACTTCTGCAATTATAAATATGGGCAAGTTGAGTGCTAATCAGTGTGTGATATCAGTCACACAAGCTTCTAGTGGGGCGATTAGGACTGCGTTATTTTCTACATTTGATGAAGAAACTGGCGAACCCTTGGCGGCGGATACACTTTGTAAAAAAGTTAAAGAAGAGATTGTTGACGATGACACTAAACTTTTGCTTACGTTTTTGACGAGTAAGTATATGGATGTATATGAATTTGTGGATCGCTGCAATGACTATTTCCCCGGTGTTCAGATGATAGGTGGTCTTGCGAATACTGCAGAGATTAGTTTGAGAGATTTCGGGGAAACAGGATTTTTATTTGATGAGAATGGATGGACGAGAAAGGGGATTATCCTTGCATCTATAGGTGGAGAAGAAGTTGAGAGTGTGACGGGATATGCCACCGGTGTTGAAGTGCTGGGGGATGAAATCGAGATCACCAACTCCTTTGGAAATTGTATTTTAGAGTTTGAAGGCAAGAATGCGGCAGAGTCTTACAGAAAAGTAGTAGGAGATACTGTTCAGAACAATCTCGAGCTCACCAATCTTTTTCCATTTGTTTACTCGGGAACAGAAGATATTCCCATAATGGTTCACTACTCTAAGGATAAGAGTATAGATGAGATGTTTGGCCGTGAGGATGTGGCTTACAAGAAAATATATGATGCCCATCCTGATATAGACACCGCTGAAGCTCGAGAGTTGCTAGTCGCCAACCATGGTGTAAAGGTTGGCAGCAAGATTAAAAGAGCATTTATATACGATGGCAAGATTATTTCAGACAACAGATCGCTTTTCCATCGAATCGAGAAATTTGACAAAGCTGAAACTATATTCGGCTATTCTTGCATAGCTAGATCTGTTATTTATTCCAACTGTGTTAAGTGGGAACTCTCAGTTTATAAGGAATCCAATATTTGTGGATGTATCACAGAAGGTGAAATTGCCCATGTTAATGGACGTAATACTTTCGCCAATTGTTCTTTTGTCGTATCAGCATTCGGAGAGAAGGAAGCTGTGCAAAAGTACAATCCGCACATCTTTTCCAACACAGAGGGATTGGCCTACGACAATGAAGCCCTCATGAATTATCTAATCGACATGGAGCGCGTATTTGCCGAGGACAAAGATCAGACGTCGTCCTCCAGTATGAGTATGTTTGTGAGAGATTGTGAGATGAAGCTTCTTTACAGCCACAAAGATAAGTTGCTCAACAGCAGTGCCCTGCGCCTAGATATCGACGTAAAGGGATATGACAGACTGTGCATCATAGATGTTCCTGATCTCATGAGAATCAGAACAGTATTCTCTGAGGGTGTTATCAATATCACCTATAAGGACTTTATCAACAAATGCTCAGAGTTTTCAAAGAAAAAGTATTATCACATCTATTCCCTGTCAGAGTGGGAGATTGCCATTGGAGCGCCGTCCTATGCTGTGAGTCTGGATAGGTTTACGGAGGATATGGAATTACTCCAGAGGAAAATTTTCGAGTCTGGGGATGATTATGTATCCATCGTCCCGACTTTTTGTATCATTGATGGTTGCAAATTCAAGGACTTGCGGAACATTTACGATCATGCGAGAATCGAGATGATGCAGAAAAATATTCAGTTTATAGTATATGAGTCTTGGGTTGAAAATATTGATGAGAAGAAGATTCGCGAAGAGTATAAGATGCTCAATATTATAAATTATGCCCTCAACAATGACAGGGTAATTCCGTATTATCAGGGTATATATGATAACAAAGCAGAAACTATCAACCATTATGAGTCCCTCATGAGACTCACAGATGAAAATGGTCGAATCTACAGACCGGGAGAGTTTCTGGATGTTGCCAGAAAGTATGGACTTTTATATGACAGAATTTCTCGGAGGATGATAGAAAAAGTATTTGATCGATTCAGGGATGAGGAAGATGTAAGTGTCAGTATCAACCTTGGAATGCGAGATATCATGACTCAGAATCTATTGGATTATATTTATGATTTCTTGTCTACAACTGCATATCCTGAGAATTTTGTATTTGAGATTCTTGAAAACGAAGATATAGATGATTATGATAGAGTTGCTGATTTTGTCGGAAAGATCCACCACTTGGGAGCAAAGGTATCCCTTGATGATTTTGGAAGCGGTTTCTCTAATTTGCAACATGTTATAAATATTGACTTTGATTACGTCAAGATTGATGGTTCGATCGTCAGTGTTTGTACAGAAAATCAGGATGCGGAGAACCTGATTGCCATCATATCCGGATGGAAAGATATTAGCAAGAAAGATGTCAAGATAATAGCCGAATATGTGGAGAATGAGGAGATTCAGAAGCTCTTAATTAGCTATAAAATCGACTATTCTCAAGGCTTCTTATTTTCGAAACCTGCTGAAATCATTGCGAAAGGGTAGGTGGTAGAAATATGGGAAAGAAAAAGGAAGACCTTGTTATAGGTATTGTGACGGGATCTCTTACCAATAGTTTTACAAGAGAGATTATAACCGGTGCAGAGAATGCCGTACCGGCGCATAGACGAGTTCGAATCGTGCTGTTGTCAGGAAAATTTGCCAATCGAAAGTATCAATCTGAAAATGAATACTGGTTTAGAAGTGTGAGTAATTGCATCTATGGACTTGCCGACACCTGCAATATGGATGGCCTGATTATTGCCAGCGAAAATGCCAAAAACGCCAACCATCCTGACGGAAATGCATTTTTAAAGGGATTCAAGGATATTCCCAAGGTTTTGGTCGCCTCAAGAAGTGACAAATATGTCACAGTTAATTATGACAATGAGTCGGGAATAAGAGAAGCACTCGACTATATGACCACAGCATTGGGAGTTCAAAATATATGCATGTTAGGTGGTCGCGATGACAATGAAGATGCAGTAAATAGAAAACGCATTGTCAGGAGATGTCTTGAAAAAAAGGGCATAATGTTCCGCGAAAGACAATATGTGGATACCAATATGTCAGATCAAAGTGAAGAAGCTGCCAAGACACTACTTGACAGAAATCCCAATGTGGAAGCTATATTTTGTGTAAATGATGCGGTTGCTGTGGGACTCTATAATGTCATGAAGAAAAGGGGATTGGTTCCCGGAAAAGACATCCTTGTATTTGGATTTGACAATACTAAGATGGCGGGAGAGATGTATCCGCCTCTGGCTTCTATTGGTGCCAGAGATGATATGCTCGGTCAGAAGGCTATGGAGCTCATGATAAGGATGATCGATGGAGAAGAAGTAGAATCAGTATTGTTGCCGACGAGGCTTTATGGTCGAGATTCTTTTGAATATCAAATGTATAAATACAATACAGTCGAATTATCTGAGGGAAGCGAAGCCTTTATATATCGAATGTTCGATGATTGCTTCTACAGATATCGCTATGAAAAGCATAAGCGTGAAGATGTTGACCTTAGGAGACTATTTTACGAGATAGTATCAAGGATGTTATTGGCCAACAAGCAGCGCTATATGGGGATAGAAGAGTTTGGAGAACTTTGGAGATTGGTGGATATTTTCTTTGCCAATGGAGCTATGAAGTACTCTGATTCGATTAAATTCATCAACAGTATTACTAGATTTCAGAACTCACTCAATGCCAATGAGAGAAGTGGAAGAATATCGGTAGATATTAACAGACTTTTTGGAAGAATGAGAGACGATGCATTTAGATCCACAGCTGAGATGCGAACAACCGACAATAGGATTCGAAGAAAAAATATGCATATTTTAAATGAATTCCTGGCGGGAAGTATGATTTATGAAACAGATGAAGATGTTGGAAACATGGTTGTTTCCAATATCACTGACAGCATTGAATTACTTGGTGTCCAAAATGCGATACTATATATATTTGAAAAGCCTTTGGAGTTCAATGTGGACGAGGACTTTGTCTTTGATAAGCGAGTTTTCCTGCGGTGCGTAATCAAGAATGGAATTCTTTATACATTTCCAAGAGATCGGCAGGAGAGAAATCTTGAGAATATTTTTATTCGCAACGAGATGGCGACAGACTGTGAGACTTCAGTGGCTTTTCCGGTATTTTTTGAGAAAAATATTTATGGAATATTGGTTGCTGAGTTGACAGAAGATATATATGAGAGAGGAGAGTATGTGGCAATGCAGCTTGGAATCTCCATAAGGTTACTTAATTCAAGATAGAAAGGGATAGTTATGAATCAGCCAAATAACGAAGAGGGTTTTTGCCTACAATCAGAATACAAGCCAACCGGAGATCAACCTGAGGCTATTGAGGCCTTGGTAAAGGGGTTTGAAGAGGGAAATCAGTTTCAGACATTGCTTGGAGTTACAGGTTCCGGTAAGACTTTCACCATGGCCAATGTCATACAGAAATTGCAAAAACCAACGCTTGTAATAGCGCATAATAAAACGCTGGCGGCTCAGTTATATGGCGAGTTTAAGGAGTTTTTTCCCAATAATTCAGTTGAGTATTTTGTGTCATATTATGATTATTATCAACCAGAGGCATACGTGCCTTCCAGCGACACATATATAGAAAAGGACTCCTCAATTAACAATGAAATAGACAAATTGAGGCACTCGGCGACAGCTGCTCTTACAGAGCGAAGAGATGTGATAGTTATAGCCAGTGTCTCCTGTATTTATGGACTGGGAAGCCCTATAGACTATCAAAACATGACAGTTTCTCTGCGACCTGGAATGATTAAGGACAGGGATGAGGTCATCAAGCAGTTAGTGACAATTCAATATACGAGAAATGACATGGATTTTCAGCGAGGAACATTTCGCGTGAGAGGCGATGTGGTTGAGATTTTTCCTGCATCCAGTTCTGATACGGCAGTCCGAGTTGAATTCTTTGGTGATGAAGTCGACAGAATCCAGGAGTTCGATGTTCTGACCGGAAATGTTCTCAACAACCTGGAACATGTAGTAGTTTTCCCTGCATCTCACTATGTGGTGGCTCCCGACAAGATGGAAAAGGCAATCGAGGGTATAGAGTTTGAGTGCAGAGAGAGAGTAAAGTTTTTTAAGAGCGAAGATAAGCTCATCGAAGCGCAGAGAATATACGAGAGAACGCATTTTGATATCGAGATGCTGAGAGAGACGGGTTTTTGTTCCGGAATCGAGAATTATTCCATGCACCTAAATGGTTTGCAACCGATGGAGACCCCACATACACTTATGGACTATTTTCCGGATGATTTTCTGATAATTGTGGATGAATCCCATATAACAATTCCACAAATTAGGGGAATGTATGCAGGGGACCAATCAAGAAAATCTACTCTTGTAGAATATGGTTTCAGACTTCCTTCGGCCAAGAGCAACAGACCGCTAAATTTTGAGGAATTTGAGAATAATATCAATCAGATGATGTTTGTGTCGGCTACGCCATCCACCTATGAAGAAGAGCATGAGCTCATGAGAGTTGAGCAGATTATACGTCCTACGGGGTTGTTAGATCCCGAAGTGGAAGTTAGGCCTGTAAAGGGACAGGTTGATGATTTGCTGGCAGAGATTAAGAAAGTCATAAAGAGCAAGGGAAAGATACTTGTGACCACGCTTACGAAGAAGATGGCGGAGGACTTGACGGATTATTACAAGGAAGTGGGTATAAGAGTTAGATATCTTCATTCCGATATAGATACCATGGAGAGAATGGAGATAATCCGTGACATGCGACTTGATGTGTTTGATGTGCTGATAGGAATCAATCTTTTGAGAGAAGGCCTTGATATACCTGAGGTCAAGCTTATTGCCATATTGGATGCGGACAAAGAGGGATTTCTCCGCTCGGAGACATCTCTGATTCAGATTATCGGTCGTGCTGCCAGAAATGCAGAGGGGCGTGTTGTGATGTATGCCGATAATTGGACGGATTCCATGAAGAATGCAATTGGTGAGACCAATAGACGTAGGAAGATCCAGGCGGAGTACAACAAAGAACATGGCATAACTCCGAAGACGATAGTTAAGCCTGTCAGAGATTTGATCAAGATTTCTACTAAGGCAGATGATGGAATAGGAGAACTTGAGAAAGATCCAGAGTATATGAGTCACGAGGAACTCATGAAGTTGATTGAAAAGACGAGGAAAAAGATGCAGAAAGCTGCTGCAGAACTTGACTTTGAGACTGCTGCAATCCTGAGAGATAAGATGATAGAATTTAAGAAGATATTAGAGGAAAACTGAGATGACATCGAAGAAAATTATTATAAAAGGTGCCAATGAGCACAACCTTAAAAACATTGATTTGAGCTTATCAAGAGATGAGTTTATAGTATTTACAGGAGTGAGTGGGTCAGGAAAATCCTCCCTTGCATTTGATACCATATATGCCGAGGGTCAGAGAAGATATATGGAGTCCCTGTCTTCTTATGCGAGACAATTCTTGGGTCAGATGGAAAAGCCGGATGTGGAAAACATATCGGGATTACCTCCTGCAATATCGATTGATCAGAAAACTACCAACAAAAATCCGAGGTCAACAGTCGGAACGGTTACTGAGATATATGACTATTTTCGATTATTATATGCGAGACTCGGTACACCTCATTGTCCTAAGTGTGGCAAGGAGATAAAGCAACAAAGCGTGGATCAGATGGTAGACGAAATCCTCAAGATGGAAGAGGGAACCAAGTTTATGGTTTTGGCACCTATCGTCAGAGGTCGCAAAGGTGAACATGTCAAGGTCTTTGAAAAGGCGAAGAAAAGTGGATATGTTAGAGTAGTAGTGGATGGAAATACATATGATCTATCTGAGGAGATAAAGCTTGAGAAGAACATAAAGCACAACATAGATATAGTTGTGGACAGACTTGTGATACGAGAGGGAATCGAGGGAAGGTTGTCAGAGAGCTTGGAGACAGCGCTGAATCTTGCGTCTGGTCTCGTAGTAATCGATGTGGTGGGAAGCGAACCGGTGAACTTTAGTCAGAGCTTTTCCTGCCCGGATTGTGGCATAAGTGTGGATGAGATAGAACCAAGAAGCTTTTCTTTCAATAATCCGTTTGGCGCTTGTCCTGTTTGCCATGGAATTGGTTATAAGATGGAATTTGATGTGGATTTGATCATACCTGATTGGTCACTCAGCATAGATGAGGGCGCTATCGTTGCTCCGGGATGGCAGTCTGTGGTGAAGGAAGGAAGTTTTTCCAGAAGTGTGCTCAGTGCCGTGGCTGAGGAGTTTGGGTTTGACTTGTCAACTCCATTCAAGGATTATACGGAGGATGTCAGGAATATTATCCTATATGGAACAGGCGGTATAAAAGTTGAAGTTCACTACGTTGGACAGAGGGGAAGAGGAGTTTATAATATTGCATTTGAGGGCCTGATAGAGAATATCAGGAAGAGATATAGAGAGACCGGCTCGGACAGTCAGAAGCAAGAGTATGAGCAACTCATGAGGATCACACCTTGTGAGGAGTGTGGGGGAAGAAGACTTAAGAAGTCCTCTCTGGCAGTTACGATTGGTGAAAAAAATATTGCCGAGATATGCGATTACTCCATAAAAGAGCTGAGAAAATTCATGGAGGAGCTCAAGCTTAGTGATCACAAGTTGAAAATCGGAAAGCAAGTTTTAAAAGAAATCAATGCAAGACTCAAGTTCCTAGTTGATGTGGGACTTGATTATCTAAATCTCGCAAGAGCTACGGGGACGCTTTCTGGCGGAGAAGCCCAGAGAATCAGACTTGCAACTCAGATTGGCTCGGGCCTTGTGGGAGTTGCATATATACTAGATGAGCCGAGTATAGGATTGCATCAAAGAGATAATGGCAGATTAATCAAATCTCTAAAGGAGTTGAGAGATCTAGGAAATACCCTTATTGTGGTTGAACACGATGAGGAGACCATGTTTGAGGCAGATACAATTGTCGATATAGGACCCGGTGCGGGAGAGCGAGGCGGAGAAGTTATAGCCGTGGGAACTGCACAGGAAATCATGGAAACAAAGGGGTCTATCACCGGCGAATATTTGTCCGGACGAAAGTCGATTCCTGTTCCCGACAGTAGAAAAGAGCCCAAGGGCTTTATTGAAGTCATCGGAGCAGAAGAAAATAATCTGAAAAAGATTGATGCAAAGTTTCCTCTGGGAGTTATGACTTGTGTGACGGGAGTTTCAGGATCCGGTAAAAGTTCTCTTGTGAATGAGATTTTGTTTAAGTTTTTGGCTAAAAAGATCAACCGAGCGAGAGTCATCCCCGGAAAGTGCAAAGACATAAAAGGATATGAGGAAATCGACAAAGTTATAGATATCAATCAGTCGCCCATCGGTAGGACCCCTAGGTCTAACCCGGCCACCTATACAGGTGTATTTGACATGATTCGAGAGCTCTTTGCCACATCCGTTGATGCCAAGGCAAAGGGCTTTAAGAAGGGAAGATTTAGCTTTAATGTCAAGGGCGGAAGATGCGAAGTTTGTAAGGGCGATGGAATCATCAAGATAGAGATGAACTTTCTCCCGGATGTTTATGTGCCATGTGACGTCTGTCACGGAAAACGCTACAACAGAGAAACTCTAGAGGTGAAATACAAGGGAAAGAGCATTTTCGATGTTCTTGATATGACCGTGGAGGAGGCGCTGGAATTTTTCAAAAATATTCCGCGAATACACAAGAAAATTCAGACCTTATACGATGTAGGGCTTGGATATATAAAGCTTGGTCAGCCATCCACTACTTTGTCAGGTGGAGAGGCACAGCGTATCAAGCTTGCGACGGAACTGAGTCGAAAGAGTACTGGCAAGACCATGTACATTCTCGATGAGCCGACAACGGGACTTCATTTTGCCGACGTGCACAAATTGGTAAAAATCCTTCAGAGATTGACAGAAGGAGGAAATACGATTGTTGTCATAGAACATAACCTCGATGTAATCAAGACTGCCGACTATATTATAGATATTGGGCCAGAAGGCGGCGACCGAGGGGGAACGATTATATCAAGCGGAACACCGGAAGAAGTGGCTGCTTGTGAGATGTCTTACACCGGACAGTATTTGAAAAAGATTTTAAAGATTAAGGATTAGTGAGAGGAGGAAAAAGTATATGAGAGATTATACATTTTTTGCCCTTATGGCAAGGATGAAATATATAGAAAGGTGGTCACTTATGCGAAACTCGGCCCGCGAGAACATAAGTGAGCATTCCATGGAGGTAGCTATGTTGGCCCATGCACTCGGTGTTATCTCCAATGAGAAGTGTGGTAGCAATTATAATCCGGAAAAACTAGCGCTCATGGGACTTTACCATGACGCAAATGAGATAATAACGGGAGACTTGCCTACTCCTGTCAAGTATCATGATGAGGATATAAATATTGCCTACAGCAGAGTGGAGGACGTGGCATCTGAGGAGCTTTTGAACAAGTTGCCAGACTATATGAGACCTTACTACGAGCCACTTTTCTTCCCTAGAGATGATGATAAGGACTGTTGGAAAATAGTCAAGGCAGCAGATAAATTATCCGCACTAATAAAGTGCATTGAAGAAGAAAAGGCAGGAAATCACGAGTTTGATACCGCATATCTGACAATAGAGAAGGCGTTGGTGGAGATGGATATGGAGGAAGTCGACATATTCATGAACTGGTTCCTCCCATCATACCACAAAACTCTTGATGAATTACAGGAATAATATTGACATGAGGAGAAAGAAATGGTAATCAGTAACATACTTGACATTGTTGGACATACACCGCTAATTCAGCTCAACAAAATGGTTGGGCCGAATAGTGCAAGAGTTCTTGTTAAGATGGAAGCGTTAAATGTGGGTGGATCAATCAAAACAAGGACTGCTCTCAATATGATAGAGGCAGCAGAAAAAGCCGGGAAAATTGACAAAGATACTATTATAGTTGAACCTACCAGTGGCAATCAGGGAATAGGATTGGCATTGGTGGGAGCAGTTAGAGGATATAAGACGATAATAATTATGCCGGATTCAGTGAGTATCGAGCGCACGAAGCTAGTTGAACACTACGGTGCGGAAGTCATAAGAATTCACGATGATGGTGATATTGGTCGCTGTATAGACGAGTGCCTGAAGTTGGCTCTCAAGATGCAAAAAGAGAATCCTAAGGTGTTCGTACCACAGCAGTTTGAGAATCCCAACAATACAATGATTCACAAAAATGCAACGGCCGTAGAAATATTGCAAGATGTAGACTGCAAAATCGACGGCTTTTGCAGTGGAATAGGAACGGGTGGAACGATAACCGGCATCGGAGAGGTACTAAGGGAGTCAAATCCCGACATAGAAATCTGGGCAATAGAACCAGAAAATGCAGCTATTCTCGCCGGTGGAACCGTAGGAACCCACATTCAGATGGGAATAGGAGATGGCATCATTCCGGCCATTCTCAACACAGAAATATATGATCACATCCACGTGGTGGGCGACGATGAGGCGATAGAAACTTCTAAGAGATTGGCCAGTGAAGAGGGACTCATGGTTGGTATTTCAAGTGGAACAAATGTGGCAGCAGCCCTAAAACTCGCAGAAAAGCTAGGACCGGGAAAAACAGTAGTGACTGTATTGCCGGATACAGCTGAGCGCTATTTTTCAACAGAGCTATTTTCATAGATTTTATATTCCGGTTGTGCTTGAAAAATGCCTTACAAAATGGTATAATTATACTAATAATTGTATCTGAAAAAAGTATTTAAAGCATCGGAATATTTTTATGCAAATATTCCGTCGAACATCTGTTATAGAAGGAGTTGTATGTGGCAGATGTAAAAAACGGAGGAAAAAGCTATGGAAAGGTATATTAGAAAATCAAGGATGAGGACAGTGGCTGTCATTGTTATATTGGCAATGTTTGTCGGAATATTTTCTTTCTTTATGTTGGGGAGAGAGGAAAGAGTGCTTGCCGAGAATAATTTTGATGCGGCAAGTGCGGTGAATTATAGCACTGTGCTCGGGCGCGGTGTCGACTTTGGAATCACATCAGGGGAATTTGTGCAGACTAACCACATGGAGACAACAATTGCCACAAAGATGTTTAAAAATGGTCAGGATGGATCAGGACAGAACAATAACGATATTGACTTGGCAGGAACTGAGCCGGTACATATCATTATCGCTGATGTGTATGAGGACAGTAAAGTCGTATTTGGAAAAGCAAATCAAGATAAGCCAGATATGGTTTACAATATCGAGACTACAAAGGAAATAAGGGAAAACATCCAGAACAACAAGCATAGCAATTGCCAGGCCACAATGAAGTTTTACGAATCAACGAAGGCGGCAATCAATGCAAATATCGATGCCATTATCGGGCATGCAATCGATGAATCCAACGAAATGAAGGCCAAGACGCCTTTGAATCTCAAAGAAATCAAGAATTATAAAAGTCCGCATTATTATCTCAATCTCAGTGCAGATGAATATGACGGAAAGACTGTTTATGTTAACGTAGGCCAAGATAGTGAAATAGCTGAGGCAATCAAGGGAACAATGAATGTTCACATAATCAAACGCCCGGACACTGTTGTCGTATTCAACGTAAGCGCCGAATCCAACGAAGGAGAACAGTTTTCGATTAGCAAATATGGTGTCACAGAGGTAAGTAAAGCCATAACCGATTGGGGTAAGTGTATGGAAGAAGTGAACTCATCAGAGGTGGGCTCCGGAGACCAAACACATTCAGGTAACGACTCCGAACACAATAGAAATATCGACAACCAGATATGTAAGAAAATAATCTGGAATATTTTTAATGCGAAAAATGTTCGCATAGACAATACAGCCGGTGCATTTCTCGTAACCGAGAAGAGTGCCGATGTCTCTGTGGGATCTAGTGCAGGTTGGCTCGTCACTCCAGGTTCTGTTGTCAACCACTCAGAGTGGCACTTCATAAATCATGACAGATCTAACGATGTAAATGACGGAGAGGGTATCGGTCAGATGCACTTTGCCATGAACAAACGCTTTACCGATGAACTGAAAAAGGGGTTGACAGAGAATACCACAATAGGCATGAAACCTAACCAGTATTCCTTCAAACTCTCCCAGTCCAATGAATCATTCTCACTTCTTGGTAATACTATGTCAACAGCCTCAAATGATGAGAATAGCAAGGTTAAATTTGATACTTTGAAGTTCAGTCAAGACGGAACATTTTACTATATAATCCGAGAAAATAATCCCGGAACTGTAAATGATGGAATAGAAAATTCCAACGGTGAGATCGATATTACAGTTAAGGTATCCACCAATGACGAAGGAAAACGTGTTATAAAGGTCAGCTACAAACAATACCTCACACTTGATGACAAGAAGAGCGGAAAAGTGTATAAGGAAAGCAATGACGATATCATGTCGGGAGTTGAGTACTCGCTGGGTGGTTTTTATAATCGAGTGGTCAAGGATGAGCCCACACCTACACCGACAGTGAAGCCAACAGTGAAGCCAACGGCGACTCCGACGGCGACCCCGACGGCTACGCCAACAGTGAAGCCTACGTCGACACCAACGGCTACGCCTACATTGAAACCGACAGCGACACCAACGGCGACTCCGACGGCTACACCAACAGTGAAGCCAACAGCGACACCAACGGCGACCCCGACGGCTACACCAACAGTGAAGCCAACGTCGAAGCCGACGGCAGCCCCAACAACGAAACCAACGTCTAAGCCGACGGTAGCGCCAACAACGAAACCGGCGTCTAAACCAACGGTAGCGCCAACAACGAAACCGGCGTCTAAGCCAACGGTAGCGCCAACAACGAAACCGGCGTCTAAGCCAACGGCAGCACCAACAACGAAACCGGCGTCTAAGCCAACGGCAGCACCTACAGTGAAGCCGGCATCGAAGCCAACGGTGGCCCCTACAGTGAAGCCAGCATCGAAGCCAACGGTAGCCCCAACAGCGAAACCGACGTCTAAACCGACGGCAGCACCTATAAGTCAGCCTACAGTTGCCCCACAAAAAGAGTCTCCAAGTGCACCGGCAAGCGATGAAACGGAGGGGCCTAAGTCTGAGGTTGATATTAATGCCAAAGGAAAAACTGGAAATCTTGTCATCAAGATTACAGATGAGAAGACAGGAGAGGACGTTGAGGGTGCAGAAGTTGAAGTGACAGGTCCAGATGGCAAGAAGAATACATATATCACCGATGCAAAGGGAACGATCACTATTAGAGATACGAGCGTAGGTGATTATGGAATTGTTGTTAAGAAGGTACCTGAAGGGTATAATGTAAAAGAAAACAAGCAGATAAATGCAACTGTAACTGAGGGGGCAACGAGTAATGCGATCCTCAAAGTAAACAAAGGCACTGCCACATCGACAGAAGAAGTTGATGAAGAAGATGCTGATGACAGTGATGAGGATGACGATGATTCCAGTGACTCCAGCGGTGGAAGTAGTAGAAACAGCAAAGGATCAAGTTCTAATGGAAATTCATCGAATTCTAGATCGGGCAACAGTTCTGTTTCTTCATCAGGTGCGCCACAGACAGGAGACTATATTCCTATGACATCATTGTATGCTCTGATGTTCATATCTTTGTTTGGTATTGGATTGGTTGTATTTGCTTTAAAGGTTGATTATAAAAGATAGTTGATATAATGGGTTGAAATACGGATGAAAGACTAAAATTAGTTTTTTCATCCGTATTCCCCCCACCCCTTACTACAAAAAAAATTTCAAATTTCCTAAAAAAACTTGTTGACAACTGTGGGGAATGTGTGTATAATTGTATTTGTTGCTGACAGTGACATGCGCGAGTGGCTCAGTTGGTAGAGCACAACCTTGCCAAGGTTGGGGCCGCGGGTTCGAGTCCCGTCTCGCGCTCTGAACAGAAAGTCTTTATGGCTTTCTGTTTTTTGCTATATATAGATTTTTTAGGAAGGTATATTATGAGTGAGATAGATAAGGAATATTATGGGCAGTATTGGAGTATAATAAAGAAGATTGAAAAGATGGTATTGGACTATCTTGAGAGTATTCTTGAATCCTTGTCGACAGATGAGGAGCACGCTTTGGCAGAACATGTCAGAAGTAGGATAAAGCGCTCAGAGAGTTTGATTGAGAAGCTTGAACGCAAGGGTTTGACAACGGACGTCAACAGTGCGATTAAGAATATAACAGATGTAGTGGGTGTCAGGGTATGTACTCATTTTGTGGGCGATGTCTATACAATATTTGATGCCCTAAAGGAATCAGAGAGATGGGAAATTGTCAAAGTTAAGGACTATATATCTATGCCCAAGGAAAATGGATATAGAAGTTTGCATGTGATTTTAAGCATTCCCATCACTGAGGATTTGATAGATGATGGTTTTAGCGGGGATCGAATTGAAGATGTTAAAGTGGAGATTCAGCTCAGGACTATTGCAATGGACAGTTGGGCGAGTCTAGAACATCAGATGAAGTATAAAAAGGATATCAACAATACGGAATTGATTATAAGTGAGTTGAAGAGATGTGCCGATGAGATGGCATCAACTGATTTGACCATGCAGGCCATTAGGGAGATGATTGTCTGATTATTGGAATATTTTTCAAATCACGGAATAATCACAATTCTTTGATAAGATGGCGGTAGACTACTAATCAAAGGAAGGTATGGGACATGAAGATACTTTATGCAGAAGATGAAAAGCAATTATCTATGGCAGTTGCCGAGATTTTGAAGATAGAGGGATACCAGGTTGACCTTGCTGAGGACGGCGAGGAAGCGTGGGACCATCTCGTACAAAATGACTATGATGCAGTTATTCTTGATATTATGATGCCCAAGATGAGTGGCATGGAGGTATTGGAGAAGATGCGCGAAAATTCTGACTTTACGCCGACTATTTTGCTGACGGCGAAAGCGCAGACTGAAGATAGGATTAATGGGCTTTCGGCTGGAGCGGATGATTATCTTGCCAAGCCTTTTGAGATGGGAGAGTTGTTAGCGAGACTTGGAGCGTTGATTCGAAGGAGCAATCAGTATCGCACCAGGATTCTCAGAAAGGGTAATATCGAACTTGATTGTGAGACCAATGAGGTCAGGACAACTATGAGTGGGCTGAGACTTAGCAGCAAAGAGGCTGAGATGTTGGCACTTTTCATGAAAAGCGAAGATGTTAGTTATACTCTCGACGAGCTTCGAGATAAGCTCTGGGAGAATGAGAATGACCTAGAGACAGTTAAACTTTATCTGTCTTATTTGAAGACGAAGTTGAAGCAGCTTCATGCTGATATTACTATCGAAGAAGATGGGGGAGGATATAGATGCGTCGTTTCCGCAACAAAATGATTTTAATTGTATTCTTTTCTATGGTGTCAGTTTTTGCCGCGGTGGCAATAGTGGCCAATATTTCGGCATCAATAATATACTCTTATCAGGCAGATGGTTTGACGAGGGTGATTATGGACAATGACGGCGAACTGCCCAAAGTAAGTGAATTTTACAAGTTTGATGTTTCGGAAGACGTTAAGACCCTCATAGGTTACAATGAGGAATCAGCCTATAGAACTAGGTATTTTACAGCGAAAGTATCCGAGGATACGGGGAGAATAGTCATGGATTACGACCATATTATGGCAATTAATTCCGAAAAGGGAAGTAAAATGGTCCGCGCGGTTCAGAGCATGCGTGCGTCCAGAGGCTATTATGAACATTTTAGATATTTAAAGGTATCGGCATCGGGAGTGACAAGGATAGTATTTCTCGATTGCACAGAGAGTTTTAGAACTCTCAATATGATGACAATTATTATTCTCGCCATTTCTGGAACTCTGACATTGTTGGTTACGCTCGTGGTTATAATGTTTTCCAATAGGGTTTTGCGTCCATTTGAAGAAAATGCCAACAGACAAAAGCAGTTTATCACGGATGCGAGTCATGAGCTGAAGACTCCCTTGGCAATTATCTCTGCGAATTCTGAGGTATTGCAGTATAAACACGGAGAAAATGAGTGGACTAAGAACATTATTGCTCAGACGAAGAGGATGGGAGAATTGATTAATCAGCTTTTAACCTTGGCCAAATCTGAGGAAATAGAAGACAGTAGAGTTATTACAGAAATTGATTTTAAGGAATTGGTTGAGGGGACGATGGATAATTTTGTCGGAATATTTGAACAAAAGGATGTTTCGATAAATACTGTTATGGATGAGGCCAAGATTCTAGGTGATTACGAGCAAATCAAGCAGACGGTGTCAATTCTCATGGAAAACGCCAGTAAGTATGTGCTTGAAAAAGGTGAATTAGATGTGATTCTGAAAAACAATGACAGAAATGTCATGCTCCAAATCGGGAATACTTCTGATATTTCAGATGATGTGGAATTTGACAGACTATTTGACAGGTTTTATAGGCCGGAACAGTCCAGGAATTCTTCGAAAGGCGGGTATGGTATAGGACTTTCGGTGGCGAAGAATGTGATTCAACAGCACAATGGAACGATTAAGGCCAAGAAAGAGGGAGATAAAGTTGTATTTACAGCGACTTTGCCGGCTCATAGGAAAAAAAAGCGTGTCAGAAGCACAAATAAATAAAAATCCTTGTGCATTTAATCATTTTTTGATACAATATACAAGTGAATTCTATTTGAAGGAAAGGTGCCAGGGATGAATGGAAAACGTGCGCTTAAAATTGCGCTTAGAGTATTTATAAAAACAATATTGGTTATTGCAATTTTTATTGGAGTAGGTGTGGGGAGTTTTCACCTTACAAATCTCTTTTTTAAGGCTACCGAACGCGATGAGAGAAGTACAAAGTATGAGCATGTAATTGCGGTCAATCCAAGTTCGGAATCTGCCAATCTTATCTATAGTCATAACAAAAAAGAAAATGAGATAAAAGCAATTGTATTGGAATTATTTGACCAAGAGACGGGAAATCTCGATTATGTGACGATTCCTAATAAGACACAGATTTCGCTATCTCCAGAGTCATATGAGTCCTACAAAGAAGTTAGCAAGTACATGCCTCAGATAGTTACAATGCGTGATATTTGTAAATATTTTGAGGGCGATGTCGCTTACGAATATGGTATTATGTTGCTTCAGGAAGAACTCGATGTGGAAATTGGGTACTTTACTGCACTTGATTCGGTTGAGTTCAACAAGCGATTTGAGAAAAAAGATGATGCCTTTAGACCTTCACAGGCCTATATGGACGCTGTTGGAGCCAATAAGGACAAGGAATCTCTAACGGAGTTTCTTGAGTCTGAGTGGGATAATGTAATCTCTGACATTACTTTGGATCAGAAGCTCAAGTATGTTGATTCATATTTGAAGATTAATCCTAAGAATATTTATGCTCATAGGGCATATGCAGAGGAGATGAAGGGTGTCGCGCTACTTGATGCCAAGAGGACAAGTAAGCTCATCAACGGAGTTTGGGATCAAGGTGCAAGAAAAAGCACTCAGACTTCAGCAGATGGTGGTAAGAAGAGCAAGGTGAGTTCCGTGTCTGACAAGTCGATTCAGATCACAAATGGAAGTCAGATTGACGGACTTGCACTTAAGTATAAAAACAAACTTGAGGCAGATGGACTTAGCATCGCCGGAATTGGAAATTATAGTGGTGGTCTGCAGACTCATACCATTATTTATGGTAATAAGAAGAAGTGGGCCAAGGCTCTTGCCTCATATTTCAAAGATCCTATTATTGAGCAGGGTGAAGATCTCACCAATAGTGCCGATATAGAGATCGTTATTGGAACTGAGGACGATATCAAGGAATAAATGAGTGGAGAACCATGTCAAGCAAATTAAACTACAAAGACATAGAGGTTGATATCCTTTACAAAGATGAATTAAAGCGAAAGGTAGAGGATTATCTGGCCAATGAAAGTGTCAATGTTGTTGAACTGGTTTCTATGGATTATTTGAGTGAGTATTGCGAGGATAATCATACATTGGAGAAACTTAGTGAAACAGACTTAGTGCTTCCCGGCGATAGGGAGGTACTTCTAACATTGTCTCAGGACGATGTTGAAAAACTCGAAAATGATAACGTCGTAGTGGATTATAAAGCCGCTGGGGCGGTACTTAAGGACGGACTATTTGACGGAAAAAAGTTGTATTTATCTTGCAGAAATCGCAAGGAAGCTTTTTTTATGCAACGCTATTTGAAGGCTCATTATCCTCTGATGGAGATAGTGAAGATTCAGAGCGAGGAGTCCGGTAGAGCAGAGGAAGCCATAATCAATGAGATTAATACATTGCTTCCGGATGTTGTTATTGTCTCTATGAGCGAGTATGGATCTGACGATTGGGTTTTTAAGAACAAGGCAATGCTCAATACTAAGTTGTGTATTTGCATTGGAAGTGTAATGGACGTGATATTTTATGAAAATGTTCACATACCAAAATTTTTCAAGTTTATACATATGGAAAAATTCTATTCATATATGTTAAAACGCCCGTATAAAAGGAGTGTCAGAAGGAGAGATAGAACTAAAAAGAGTGGTTTGAATAATGTCTGACCACAAAATCTTGGTTAATCTCCACAAAGATATAAAAATTATTTTAGACATTTTCAACATTGTCTAATTTTTCAAAATAGTGTATAGTATTCTACATAAGCAAGAAAATACATTTCCAGGAGGAATAAAAAGAATGGCTAGTTTATCATTAAAAAACATTAACAAAGTATATCCTAACGGTTTCCATGCGGTTAAGGACTTTAACCTTGAGATCGAAGATAAAGAGTTTATCATCTTCGTAGGACCATCAGGATGTGGAAAATCAACAACATTGCGTATGATCGCAGGTTTGGAAGAGATTTCAGACGGTGAGCTTTGGATCGGTGACAAGCTTGTTAACGACGTAGAGCCTAAGGACCGTGATATCGCAATGGTATTCCAGAACTACGCTTTGTATCCACATATGTCAGTATTTGACAATATGGCATTTGGACTTAAGCTTCGTAAAGTGCCTAAGGATCAGATCGATCGTTTGGTACATGAGGCTGCTAAGATTCTCGATATTGAGCATTTGTTAGACCGTAAGCCTAAGGCTTTGTCAGGAGGTCAGAGACAGCGTGTTGCTATGGGACGTGCTATCGTTCGTGATCCTAAGGTATTCCTTATGGACGAGCCTCTTTCAAACCTTGATGCTAAGTTGCGTGTACAGATGAGAATTGAGATTTCTAAGCTTCATCAGAGACTTGAGACAACAATTATCTATGTAACACATGACCAGACAGAGGCGTTGACACTTGGTACACGTATCGTTGTTATGAAAGACGGTATTGTACAGCAGGTAGATAGCCCACTTGATCTTTACAT
This sequence comes from Eubacterium xylanophilum ATCC 35991, assembly GCF_000518685.1. Lineage (GTDB taxonomy): Bacteria > Bacillota > Clostridia > Lachnospirales > Lachnospiraceae > Eubacterium_F > Eubacterium_F xylanophilum. The sequence goes on from NZ_KI912476.1 coordinate 47,337, forward strand.
GAGACCAAACAACTTGTTCGTTGCTGGATTCATCGGATCACCACAGATGAACTTCATTGAGGCTAGAGTGGTTGTTCAGGGTGCAGACGTACTTCTTATGTTTGGTTCTAATACAATCAAACTTCCTGAGAACAAAGCTAAGAAGCTTATCGAGGGTGGTTATGAAGACAAGATGGTTATCTTTGGTATTCGTCCAGAGGACATCAAAGATGATGAGTCATTTATCAATAGCTCTCCAGAGACTGTTATTGAGGCAACAGTTAAGGTATACGAGATGCTTGGTGCAGAAGTATTCCTTTACTTCACAGTTGAGAACAATGACATTACTGTTCGTGTTAACCCACATACACCAGCTCGTCCTGGAGACACAATCAAGATTGCTCTTGATGCAGACAAGATTCACTTGTTTGATAAAGAAACTGAAGTTACGATTACAAACTAAAATATATGTTCGTTTTTTCTCTTTCTGTAAAAGCTACAGCTTCGGCTGTAGCTTTTCTATGTTTGCGCGCCATGGGCGCGCTCTAACGGGTGCAAGTCCCGAACACGCCCAGATAGTGGGAAGTGTATAGCTGAACAGCAAGGGTGTCCATCGTGAGGTGGAATCTGAAGGAAGCTGCAAGCAAATCTCTGGTCCGACGGACAGAAATCACATATAAGGCTAGGCTACGAGAGATAAGTTGGCATAAAACAACGAAGTCTAATAACTATCACATTTGTAGTAGCAGAGTAAATGTGGCGGATATATGGAGAGAAAGAGCGTGCACCTTAAGCGTGGAGGTCTCACAGAGGTTCCATTAGCCTAGTAACA
>NZ_KI912477.1:0-21778 GCF_000518685.1 Eubacterium xylanophilum ATCC 35991
TCCAGGGCTTTTATCCTCTTACGCAGTTCAATCATTTCTGCGTTAAGTGTACGGGCATTAGAGGGCGAATGAGCACCTTCGCCGATGTCAAGACTTCCATCTTTGACTTGTTTATTCCAGTTATAAATGGTATGTGCGGGTATGCCGAGCTCTTTTGCAGCACGTTGAACGCCAATTTCCTTACCAAGTTTAACTGCTTGGATTTTAAATTCCATGTCGTATTTACGTTGTTTTTTTGTTGCCATGTGGCACCTCCTTTGGGTTGTATTATATCACTACAAACTTCCTAAGAAAAGTGCCAACTATTATTATATTACATCAATACATATATGGAAGTTAATGATGTAATAACAATGATAAACTATATCAATGAGGGAAAGAAGATATGTAATGGTGTGGGAATGCAGTCTCATTTGTCAACTACATACCCAAGCGTTGACTATTATCTTTCAGCACTGAAATCATTCTTAAATGCTGGCTTTGAAGTTCAGATTACAGAACTTGATGCTACCAATAAAGGTGATCAGGACCTTTCCAATTACCTATATAGTATCTTGAAACAAGTAATGCAGCTCAAGAAGAGCGGCAAGAACATCACATGCCTTACAATATGGGGATTGGCAGATGATGTAACATGGATTAGAGGAGAAAAGCCACTTTTGTTCTCCAATATCTATACTCCAAAAACAGCTTACTACGGAGTTCTTCAGGCATTTAAAGATTCAGGATATACATCATCAAGTTCAAGTTCACAGGGAACTAGCTCCGGCTCATCAAGCAGTTCTCAGACAAACAGTGGAACTATCAAAGATGGCTGGTATTATATCAAAAATGTTCATGCCCAGAAGTATCTTCAGGTGGCAGGTAACAAGGGTGGAAATGGTGTAAATGTAGAAATCGGAACAGGCTCTGGCGTAAGAGGCCAAAAGTGGTATGTTAAGAATCTTGGAAACGGATACTTTACACTGGAGAATGGTAACGGCTATATGCTTGACCTTCAATATGGCGAAAACAAAGACGGTGCCAACATCCAGACATATCAGGCAAATAACGCAACAGCTCAGCAGTTCAAGGCAGTTTCAACAGGAAATAACACTTATGGAATTGTAACTAGAGTATCAAGCGACAAGAGAAGCTTGGATGTTTACAACTGGGGAACAGGCGATGGAACAAACGTCTGCCAGTGGTCATATATGGCAGCAAATAATCAGAAATGGATATTTGAGGCGACAAGTAAATAATTCGCGAATTAACAAATAGTTAAAGCCAGTCAACGTTGGAGTTGGCTGGCTTTTCTAGTAGTGAATAGGTGTGGAATGAACAAAGACGCTAGTAATAAGATAAAATACTAGCGTCTTAGTGCTTTAATATCCTTGAGGATTTTTAAATATACATTTTTTTCATTGTCAGAACAATCCCGGAGCTGTGCAACTATTTGTGTAGTTATTGGACATTGGATTCTTGAAGTCTCTTTTTCTGAAAAAAAATCAGCTAAAGATACATCTAACGCTTCACATATTCGCTCAAGAACTCTAATAGTTGGATTCTTAATATTTCTTTCAATTTGTCCCATATATGTGGGAGTTATATCAGCTCTGAGGGCTAATTCCTCTTGGCTGAGTCCAGAAGCTTTTCTTATACTTTGTACTCTTTCGCCTAAATTAAAGTTTTTCTTCATATACACCACCATAGTTAATAATATATGCTTGACAACAAAGTTTCAATATACTATAATTACTACATAGTACAATAACTATAGTTAGGGGTGATGCATATGGCTGATGATACTATAGTAAAGAATACTGATAATAATACTGGCTATCTGGCAATAGTATGCATTATGTGTGCAGCATGTTCATTGATTGTACCGGTATTAGGGGCAGTATTTGGAGTGCTAGCAATAGCATTTTCAGCGGCAATAGTTAACATGAAGGGAATTGAATCAAGAAACTTGGCATTAGCCGGGCTGATATTGGGTGTAATTGGATTAAAAATACAACTTACGATTTTACTCATAGCTCTGAATATTGGATTATACGTACTTATGCACTAAGATTTCTATTGAACTAGAGGAGGGGTTTTTATGGAAAACAGAGAGAACTTTGACCAATTTGAAACTCATGAAGAAAATTCAACAATGAGTACCAGTGAAACTATTGACGACAGTATTTCAACTACAAAATTCGAGACAGATGAAACCTCATATGATAAAGGGGAAAACAGGGCAGAAGAAAGCCATGGCTTATCTGTAGCTAGTATGATAACAGGAATAATGGCTATAGTTGTTCCCTATGTTGGTTTAATTACGGGAATACTTGCAATTGTATTTTTTGCCATTCACCGAAAAAAGAACAATGGAGAAACTAATGGACTGGCAAAAGCAGGATTAATCACCGGTATAATTGGAATAGTTGTTGTACAGATTATCATTTTTATCACTATAATCGCTTTGGTGAGTATTCCTAATCTTGAGAGAAGTAGGGAATCCAAGGATCTGTCAACATTAGACACTATTGCATCGGCTGCTTCAGTCGTAATTGCGAATGATGGCACTAATATAGATTATATTGATATCGAGGTAGAGTCAGATGGTTCAGGTTATGTTAAGGAGACAGTTGATACAGATTATGAAAAACATTTTGTTGAAGCTCTCGACGAACAGATGGACATTAAAAAATCTAATTTGTCAAGTTCAGTCTGCAGTGGCGAGAACATATATGTAAAATTTGATGGAGAACTTGTAGTAGGAGTTAAAGGTGATCCAGAAGCAAAATATGTCAAAAATGATGAAGGAGAATTGGCTACTTTTCGAGTTAGTTCAGGTCGAAATCCAGAACTTGAGAGAAGTAGGGAATCCAAGGATCTGTCAACAATAGATACTATTGCATCGGCTGCTTCAGTCGCGATTGCGAATGTTGGCGATACCGCCGATTACGTAGATATTGAAATGGCATCAGATGGTTCTGGATGGATCGAAGAGACAGTGGATACAGAGTTTGAAAAACAATTTGTAGAATTATTTGGTGAGCAGATGGATGTTAAAACTGTTAAGTTATCATGCGCTGCTTGTAGCAAAAAAAATATATATATTAAATACGATGGCTCGCTTGTGGCAGGTGTTAAAGGAAATCCGACAGCTCAATATGCAACGGATAGCACGGGTGGGAATGCAACATTTTCTGTTAATGCGAGCGAATGGTAAAATTGGAGGATTAGATTATGGACGATAGTAAACAAGGAAATGGATTTTCTGTAGCAGCAATGGTTTTGGGAATATGTAGTATTGTTTTTTCATGTTTTTTTCCTGTTGGTTTGGTGACGGGAGTTTTGGGCGTGTTTTATGCAAAAAAATATTCCGATATGAATTCTCATAAAAAAAATGGGATGGCAATGGCTGGATTTGTTACAGGAATAATTGGAACGGTGCTTAACGGAATACAATTGGTTGCTTTTATCATAGGCATACTAGCAGGAGCGGCATCTTCTACAACAACAGCATTTGAGGTGTTAGAAAAATTCTTATCTAAGTAGTGTAGAATTATAAGAAACGAAAATGTTTTTTATAATAGAGATGTTGAATCAATGTAATACTTGATTCTGAAAGGAGGATTTTATGGCAGTTGCATCTTTAGTTTTGGGAATAATAGCAACACTAATTGGTCTTTTTAGTGCTGGAGCACTCGGATGGGTTGGTGGAATAATTGGAATAATTGGTATTATTCTTGGAGCTGTAGGAAAAAAGAATTCACCTGAAAAGAGTGGAATGGCTACAGCTGGACTAGTATTGTCTATAATTGGTACTGTACTTAGTCTTATTCTTTATATTGCATGTGTAGCATGCTTAGGTGCGGCAGGAACAGCACTTCAACAATAGTTGGTTGTTAATACCACATATTCGTAATGTTTCTTTATATGAAAGGTGATGTTGACTATACAAGATGCGTGTATTTCACATTGGTTATAGTCAATAAACCTTTCTTTTTTTGAGAGGAAGTCTAATATGTTTAAATATATAAATATTATGGGTTTTATGGTTCCCTCATATGGATTATTAATACTTCTTGGATTAATATTAGGGAATATTTGTGAATACAAAATCATAAAAAAAGATAAGCTAAATATTTATGACTTTATAATACTTGAAGCATATGCATTACTTGGGGGGTTTATAGGTGCCAAGGTATTATATATATTAATTTCATTTAGAGAAATTGATTGGAATCGTATCGCTGACATGCAGTATTTTAATCAATTATTAAAAGGTGGATTTGTTTTTTATGGTGGATTAATATTGGGAGCTCTATTTTTGTTTTTTGCGAGTAAGCTTCACGGTATTATACTTGGAGAGTATTTGAGAAGATGTATTTTTATTTTGCCTTTGGTACATGGAATGGGTAGGATAGGATGCTTTGGAGCAGGCTGCTGCTATGGAATAAGATATCACGGAATTGGTGCGGTTACATTCCCTACGGATAGCTATGCACCGCATGGGGTAGAATTATTTCCAATCCAGTTAGTTGAGGCGATGGGATTATTTGTCATTTCAGGAATACTGTTGTTTTTGACAAAGAAGAATATGGATAGATTTATTATAGAAATCTATCTGATTTCGTATGGTATAATACGTTTTTTTGATGAATACTTAAGAGGGGATTCTATGCGAGGTAGTATAGGTTTTTTCTCAACCTCTCAGATTATAAGTATGATGATAATATTGATCGGGATAGTTATGTTGTGTTACAGAAGAAGAAAAGAGGTTGTCACCTCCGATTTCTAAGCGTGACAACCTTGTAAGTACTAATCCAAAAACTCTGTATGGTTTTTCCCAGTTGCCTTACCGTGATACAATCGTTTGTCTGCATTGACAAGTACTCGGTCTATGTCATCTTCAGGATGACCTTCTGAGACACCGAATGTCATAGTTACACCAAATTCGATATCACCTTTGTTGAACTTGTAGGCTCGAATTGATTCGATAATCCTATCCGCAAAGCGAACGCCAGATTCAAGGTTTGAGGCCGGCAATACAAAGAGAAATTCTTCGCCACCCCATCTAGCGGCATAGCCACCCTGTGGAAGATTATCTGATATGATTGAGGCAACTGCAGATAAGACGCTGTCGCCATAATCGTGTCCATATGTATCATTGACTTGTTTGAAATCATCAATATCACCTATTCCGAGAACATATTTCTCGCCACTTTCTTGGGATTCTATGCTGACTTTGCTAAGTGTCTCTCCCATAGCTCGGCGGTTATGTAACTGAGTCAAGGGATCGACTGTTGCCATTACAAGGAGCTGCTCGTTTTGTGCGCGCAGTTTGCTTTGGGTATAACGATTCAAAATTGTATAAATCGTAGTGACGTAAAAGAGAACAAATGCACCAATGACTATGTTAATGATATAAAGTGTTGTTCCCATCTTGTCATGCTCCAAACTGTGTATCACAAAGCGATCGTCATGACATAAAAAACCAAGGGCACCATATAATGCTATTGAGATAAACATAAAGATAAATGGTACTATTGTAATTCTTGTTGGCATAAGGAACAGCAGAGGAATTATCATCAAGAGAAACATACCAAAATCTGGTTTCCAACCAACAAATATGGTAGCCGCAGAGGCATGCGCGATTATCTCCGATATACTCAAGTATATAATAATGGATTTGTTGTTTATAAACTTGACCAAGATAAGCATAAGTGCATAGAATGAGACACTTCCAATGTTAAAGTAAGCCATTTCCTTAATTCCGCACTTGGAGAACAGTATAAAATACATTATGTGAACGCCTAAGCAACTAGCAAGGCCAATGAAGTATAAGCTGAACTCGTACTTGGAAGACATCAAAGAATCATATTTATTAACAAAAGCTATATCCCTTTCATATCCTTTTTCATTCATATCTTTTTTCACTTCCTTACATGAATGCTATTAATATTATACTATAGAAGGTAGGTAAAATCAACTGTCTGTGGGTGGGGAAGAACTATTTATCCGTATTCCCCCCAACTTGCGGCTGAAAACCGGTTATGATATAATACTTAGCAGGAGGTGAATTGCTATGAACGAAAAGGATTTGTTGGAAGCGAAGGACCAAGAGTCTCTGGAACGTGAAGAAAAGACATCCAAGCCATATCGCGGGAATAAGAAATCTATAGTATGCTATGTGGGAATCGCGTTAAACTTTATTTTGATGTTGCTTTCTGGAATTTCACTTACGAAGGGTGTATTTATAGGTGGAGGCGGACCAGTTAAAGTAAATGACGGGGTTGCATCAATTATAAGCGGATCGGGAAATCTTGCTCTGCCACTATTGATTCTTTCTTTGGTTTGCTTGGCTTTATTTATATTTATGTTAGTGAGAAAAGATAAGAATGGAAGATAAGATTAAGGATATATAGTTAACATTTTGAAAAGGAGAGTATTCATTGCTGGATATACTGATTGTTGAGGACAATAAAGATATAGGAAAACTTCTAGAGGCATACTTGAGAAAGAATAATTATGTAGTTAGCATAGCTGAAAATGGAGAAAAAGCCCTTGATTTGTTTGAAAAGTACGGAGCTAAACTTATTATTCTTGATATTATGTTGCCCGGAATAGATGGTTTTAGTATATGCTCTAAAATCAGAGAGAAGTCCAATGCGCACATACTAATTGCAAGTGCATTAAATGAGAAAGCTGACAAGCTAAAAGGATTGGAAATAGGTGCGGATGATTACATAGAAAAACCGTATGATATTGACATTCTCATGGCGAAGATCAATGGGATATTTAAGCGTAAATATGCGATAGATACGATCGTTGAAGGGGATTTAGAACTCAATACTGTTAATATGACATTAAAGGTTCGAGGAGAAAGTGTTGAGGTGACCAATAAGGAATTTGAGTTACTCAAACTGCTCATAGAGAACAAGGGCGTGACCATGAAGAAGGAATACTTATTTAATACAATATGGGGAAGTGACAGTGAGTCAGAATTGCAAACTCTCACTGTACACATTAAATGGCTCAGGGAGAAGATCGAAGAGAATTCAAAAAAACCAAATCATATTATTACAGTATGGGGAGTTGGGTATAGATTTGAGTAGATATGTAAAATTTTCAGTATTCATCATCTTGTTCGAGATGATGCTCATCGGAGTATTTAATTATATCATCATGACCAAATCTCATGATGACAATCACTATGAAAAAGTAGAAGCGAAGAGAATTGTGAGGGTCTTGGAAGCAGATAAGACCCTTCTTGTGATGCCTGAAAAGCTAGATTTAAGTCAGTATAAAACCATAACTAGAGTGACTGTGTTTGATCCTAATCAAGTATGTAATAATTCATATTTAGTGGAATCCGCAGGAGGCAGGCTGTATAGATTTGAGTATACCATCAAGGATAACCTAGATGAGATTATAATGATGAATGTGGCATTATTTTCAATTCTTCTTATTACGATTTTTGTAATTATTTATTACTATATTAAGATAATTAGACCTTTTCAGACGATGTCTGACATGACTGTTGAGCTTGCCAAGGGGCATTTGACCAAGCCTATAAAGGAAGAAAAAAGCAAGTTCTTCGGGAAATTTATCTGGGGAATGGATATGCTGAGAGAACACCTTGAGGCTGAAAAAAATAAAAGCTTTAAGTATGAAAAAGACAAAAAAACCTTGCTGATGTCCTTGTCTCATGACATTAGGACTCCGCTGTCGACGATTAAATTATATGCCAAAGCGGTAGCTGATGGAGTATATGAGACGGAAGAAGAAAAGCGAGAGGCAATACTTGGAATCATAGAAAAGGCCGATGAAATCAGTAAATATTCCAATGAAATTTATAGTATCTCAAGAGATGATATTGTTGAGTTTGATGTGAAAAGCAATGATATCTATTTATCACAAATTATCGAGAAGATAGAGTATTATTATAAAGAAAAACTTGGTGTGCTTCATATCAGTTTTGTTGTTGAAAAGTATGATAATTGCCTTATAAAGGCGGATGAGGATAGATTGATAGAGTGTATTCAAAACTTGTTTGAGAATGCAATTAAGTATGGGGATGGTGAGGAAATACGTTTGACAGTCCGCGAAGAAGAGGAATGCAAGCTGATTTCAGTGATTAATAGTGGAGCTAAGATTGAGTCCTCCGAGGTGGTCAATCTTTTTGATTCTTTCTACAGAGGTAGTAATAGTTCTGGGATAAAGGGAAATGGTCTGGGACTTTATATAGTGAAAAAACTTATGACAATGATGCAGGGAGAAGCATTTTTGGAGTTGGATGGTGAGAAATTTACTGCGACTCTTGTGGTAAGAAAAGCCTGAAAGACAATATTTAATGTTTATTTAATAATTTATGGTTTATGATATAGTCGTGAGTTAGAGATATCCCGATGATCCGGACATCGGAATATTTTTCAAGAAAGTAGAAAGGAAGGAAACTATGATACTTAGTATTTTGAAAAAGGACTTGAAAAGAGAGAAGACCATGAATACGGTATTATTTCTTTTTATAATCCTGTCGACTATATTGGTTGCCAGTGGAATCAATAATATAGTCTCAGTTACCAATGGGCTTGATTTTTTCCTTGATAAAGCTGGAATTGGAGAGTATGTATATGAAACATTAAGCGGTGACACTAGATTTGAGGAAAAGCTCAAGACAGCAAAGTATGTGGAGTCGTATAAAAAAGAGTCCATGTCTGTGTTGGCGAAAAAGGATATCATCTTAGAGGGGAAAAAGAAGGTTGATTCTGAGGTAGATGTATGTAAACTTTCTGATGGGAGTCTTACATACTTTGATTCGGAAAATCGCGTCATGAATCATGTGGAGCCGGGACATGCTTGGATAAATGTCAACATGAAGAACAGTTGTGATTTGAAGAAAGGTGACAAGATAAAGGTGTTAATCGGTGATAAAGAGAAGGAGTTTATCGTCGATGGCATGTTGAAGGATGCTATTCTCGGATCGACTTTTCAGGGAATGCCTAGATTTTTTCTGAATAAAACAGATTATGCGGAGATTGAAAAAGGAAGTTTTATTAAGAATGATTTCTTCTTCCCTGTTTTTTCAGATGTGGAAAAGGCTCAGAAGGAGTTGGGAGATGTGGAAGACTATGGCGTGTACTGTCTTTCCAGAAATGTAATTAAGACAACATATATGTTGGATATGGTTATTGCCCTTATCTTGATGGTCGTGAGTATATGTTTGTTAATTATTTCTATTATTGTGATGAGATTCTCTCTTGGTATTTCTATTCAAAATGAGTACAGAGAGATAGGCGTTATGAAGGGGATAGGAATTGGTCAGAGGAAAATACGAACCCTATATATGGTAAAGTACGTGACACTTGGGCTTGTTGGGGCGATAATAGGACTATTTGTCAGTGTGCCTGTGGGCAAATTGATGATGGGAACCATGAGCGAGAGTATGTATCTTGGAAGTGATAATCCGATTGTATTAAATATAATTGGTGCGGGGATTATCTTCCTAATAATATGTTTTTTTGCTTACTTTACAACAAGAAAAGTGAACAAGATGACTGTTGTAGATGCAATCAGAAATGGTGAATCGGGAGAACGGTTCAAGAAAAAGGGTGGATTGCGATTGACTAATAGTCATGCTAATAATAGTATTTACTTGGCGTTAAATGATGTGATAAGTAGCCCCAGAAGGTATTTGACAGTATTCCTTGCATTCTTTATATGCGCTATTGTATCCTTTATGGTCACTAATTTCACATCTACAATGGACAGCTCAAGCTGTATAGAGCTGTTAAACAATCCGGGAGATTTGTATGTGAGTGTCGAGGACAATGAGCTGGTGAAGAGCTGCAGAACGGACAAATTCTATGTGAATATGGATAGAATACATTCAAAGATCAAAGAAAAATTATCCGCTAACGGGATGTCCGGAAAAGTATCACGTACAATATACTGTGCATCCAAGGTTGAATTGGATGACAAAAAACTAGAGACAATGGTGACAAAGACGGCGGGAGACACCGGTGACAGGATAAAGGTGGAAAGTGGTAGCCTAGCAGAGAATCCGAATGAAGTAGCTATTACAAGCCTTGTGGCGAACGAACTAGAAGCCAAGATTGGCGATACAGTTAAAGTTAAGATAGGCGACAAGGTGGAAAATAAGATGGTTTCCGGAATATTTCAAACTATGAATAATCAAGGAAATCTGTTGATGCTAAGCGATAATTATGAGATCGCTGCTGAATATGTTGATGGATATAATACAGCTGTAATTCAGTTTGACGACAATCCAAGTGATGAGGAAATAGCAAGGAGAAAGGCTATCCTGAAGAAGGCTTGTAAATCTGATGGATTTAAGATTAGAAATGCCAGAGAGGAGTGCATAGATACGATGAATTCTCTGGAGCCAACTCGAAGTGCAACCAATGTTGTCGTTGGAATTGTTTGTGTTATCGTGGGGCTTGTGACAGTATTTATGGAGCGAAGTTTCTTGAGTTCGGATAAAAAGCAGATTGCACTTATGAAGGCGATTGGCTTTAGAGATGATTCAGTCATAGGATGGCAAGTTGTCAGATTTGTTGTTGTGTTGGGAAGTGCGGTTGTGCTTGGTTATGCAATATCTAGACCGGTTACTGATTTTTGTATACAGAAAGTTTTTGCAATTATGGGAGCCAGTCACGTTGAACCTGTATTTTCCGTCCGTGGAAATGCGGGAGTTGCACTGATTATGGCATGCGTTGCAGTGGTATTTGCTTGGGTTACATCACTTTATTCCAAGCAGACAGTCGCGAGAGACACGGCAAGTATTGAGTAAATATGATAAGTTATGATATACAACTTAATTTGGTATAGAAAAGGAGAATGAATATGGCTACAGTGTTAGAAGTAAAGGATTTGTGTAAAACATATATTGCGGATAAAAGACAAAACAATGTCTTGAAAAATGTGAGTTTCAAAGTGGAAGAGGGGGAGATGGTGGCTATTATGGGACCATCGGCGTCGGGTAAATCCACCCTTCTCTACAGTGTTTCAGGGATGGATTCCCCAACCAGCGGTACGGTATATTTTGGCAACAGAGATATCACTAACATGAAGAAGAAGGAGCTTGCCGATGCAAGACTAGATGACATGGGATTTATATTTCAGCAAATGTATATGATGAAAAATCTCACACTTCTTGACAATATCCTTCTCCCGGGATTTCAGAGCAAGAAACTTGGGCGAACAAGGGGAGAAGTGATTGCTTACGGCGAGAAATTGATGAGGAAGCTTGGAATTATAGAGGTGGCAGATCATGACATCAACGAGGTCTCGGGGGGTCAACTTCAGCGAGCATGCATATGCCGAAGCATGATCAACAAACCGCGAATTCTCTTTGCAGATGAGCCCACCGGAGCTCTCAACAGATCATCGTCGACTGAGGTGATGGAGGAACTCACGAAGCTCAATAAAGAGGGAACGACCATTATGATGGTCACTCACGACCACAAGATTGCGGCAAAATGTTCTCGCGTCTTGTATATTCTAGATGGCAATATCGAGGGAGAGTTTTTCAATGATCCGGAGCTATCTTCGAAGGAAAGAGAGAAAAATCTCAACAATTGGTTAATGGAACTTGGCTGGTAGAAATACCAGCTTTTTCTTTGCATAAATGATTAAAAATGGCAAGACATGCACCCCAAAATGTGGTATACTGATACTTAACCGATACACACAATACTAGAAATTTGAAATTATGGAAAAGGAGAGAATGCGATGAGAAAAACAAAGTTAATTGCAACTGCTACTGCGATAGCTGCCATGTCTCTTGTTGGAGCAGTTGTTAGTGGTGATAATGGCGCAGAAGCCAAGGTTACAGTGAAGAAGGTTAGTGTTACAGCACCTTCCGGAAAAACTGCATATATTGCAAAGGGAAAGAGTGTAAAGCTGACTACAGAGGTAAAAGTAAAGCCTTCTACAACGGCGAATAAGAAAGTTTCCTATACATCAGCATCTAAAAAAATAGCAAAAGTTAATTCAAAGGGAAAAGTTAAAGGTCTTAAAGTTGGAAAGACTACAATCAAGGTTGCGAGTGCCAAGAATTCCAAGAAGAGAGGAAGCATCAAGGTTGTAGTTAAGAAGGGTGTAGTTAAGAAAGTCAAGCTAGACAAGACGGCGCTGTCTGTTAAGCCAGGAAGCAAGGCGACTCTCAAGGCTAAGGTGACAGCTAGTAAGGGCGCTTGGAAGAAAGTTGCATGGAGTTCCAGCAATGTAAAAATTGTAAAAGTTAATAAAAATGGTACTGTGACAGGTGTTAAAGCTGGAAGCGCTACGATTACATGTATGTCCACAGATGGAAGCAACAAGAAGGCAAAGTGCAAGGTTACTGTTGCAGAGGATAAGGTTTCAATTAGCAGTATCAAGGCGTTATCAGATATTTCTATGGAGGTCAAGTTGTCTAAGGCTAAGGCTTTCAAGACAGAGGATTTTAATATCTTTACCAAGAATTCCAAATCCTTTGCTTACACGGATTCCGGAAAGAGAGAAGTGGCCTATGCTGAGACAAAGGATAATCTCACATATAACCTATATTTCGATTCAAGTGTTGACGGTTATTTTTGGGATGGACAGTATGCCAAGGTTACTATCGGAACCGGAAAAGATCAACTAGTCAAGGAAGTATATATTGAAAATGTTCCTGTAGATGTTACAATGACCAAGGATTCAATCAGATATGTTGATTCTTACAGAGTTGGATATTATGTAGATAAGGAATTGAGTATATATTCAGAGGCCGCCAAGGGAAGCGTGACATACTCAGTATCTGGTACAATGCCAAAGGGAGTGAAGGCCAAGATTTCTAAGAACAAATCTCGTGTCACTCTGTCAGGAAAGATGGAGCAGGTGGAAGATGGTACTACAGTTGTTCTCACCGGTGTGGATGAAGTAGGTAATAAGTTTACAGCAAAATACGTGTTCCTAGTTGGTGATGATACTCATATTGTGGCAGCGGCAGTTCCGGTTAAGGGATTGTCATATAAGAAAGATGATCCAAAAACATATAAAAGCGAGTCTAACGGAACATTTTTATTTGATGATTGTTATATGACAGATTACAGCGAGAACGTGGGAAGTATTATTGACTATGAGGATAAAATCTATGCCAGTGGCGGAGATGGAGAATATGAGTATAGTTATGATCTCTCCGGAGTCCCTAGAGCGGACACAGATGGCACGAGAGCCAATATTCCTGCCGGAAACTACGTTGTAAAGGCAACTGTCTCTGACTCTGAAAACCCGGAGGTAAAGGCAAATGTTGATATACCATTTACATTGGTGGATGGTAAGACTATCAAGGGAAATGTCAAAGACTTGGGCGGAGGAAAATTTGATGCAGGAGGGATCGAATTTGTCTCAAACGTCGATAGTTATGGCGACACACTTCAGCCTGGAACCAACGTGGATAAAGATGGAAATTACTCGCTCAGAGTTATCCCGGATACATACAAGGTGACTGTAAAAGCAGGAACTTACCATTACTTGGGAGCCAATGCAACCAGTAGAGTTGAAGTGAAATCCGATATGACTAAGGATTTGATATTTCCTTATTACCGAGTTAACGTTGAGACAGATATTGCGGGAGCAGTCGGATACAATATAATGATGGGATATCTTTTGTTGGATGACTTATATGACCAAGATTGTATGGTGAGGAACTATACTAACAAGGAATCAGAATATTATGGAAAGATGGTTGTATATCTCAAGAAGGGTACCTATAGTGTCCATGAGGAAGAGGGAAGCTCTGTATGTGTAAATGCATATGGGAAAATCAAATCTGAGGAACTCACGAGAACTACAGGTGAGAAGTATACATCAAGAACTTTCGATGAGACGTCTATAATCAAGTCCGGAGATATGGACCAGTACAAGCTCTCTGGAACATTTAATGTAGATGGTAATACAACAATCAAGTTGAAAGCGACTCCGGTCAAGATTGACTAGAGTGTAATATAAATAGAGCGGGGCTACAAGTGTAGAACAGGTCTTGGTCTACAAAAGTAGTCCCGCTTTTTAGCGGGGGAAAATAACCATAAGGAGGTATATGATGAAAGCATTATTTATTGGGGGAACCGGAACTATAAGCACTGCAATTGTGAGAAGACTTGCAGAGGAGATGGATTGGGAAGTATGGCTTATCAATCGAGGAAACAGAAGTGAGGTAATGCCTGACAATGTCAATCTCATCAAAGCGGACATTAACGATGAAGAGGATGTGGCAAATAAGCTCCAGGGAATGAACTTTGATGTCGTATGTGAGTTTATCGGTTTTACGGTGGATGCAGTGGAGCGTGATTATAGACTTTTCGCTGGCAAGACCAAGCAGTATATATTCATAAGCTCTGCATCGGCATACAACAAACCTGCAGCGAGCTACCTGATTACTGAGGGAACAACCTTGGCCAACCCACATTGGGAGTACTCTCGCAACAAGATTAAGTGTGAGGAATTTCTCATGAAAATGTACCGCGAGGAGGAATTCCCGGTGACAATAGTGAGACCGAGCCACACATATGACGAGAGAAATATTCCGCTTGGAGTTCAGGGTAACAAAGGTCACTGGCAGGTTATCAAGCGCATGCTGGAAGGAAAGCCGGTAATAATTCAAGGAGATGGATCTTCTCTTTGGACAGTGACATTTAATAAGGACTTTGCCGTTGGATTTACTGGTTTGATGGGAGACAGACATGCCATAGGAGAGGCATTCCAGATAACGGGAGATGAGACACTTACATGGACTCAAATTTACCAAACTGTAGCGGATGCTCTGGGAGTCGAGCTAAAACCATATTATGTTGCCTCAGAGTTCTTGGCTCAGGTTGGGGAGAAATATGGGTTTGATTTTGAAGGTAGCTTACTTGGAGATAAGTCAGTATCTGTAGTTTTTGACAATACAAAGTTAAAGAGACTTGTTCCTGAGATGCGAACCAATATAAGCTTTGATGAGGGTGTGAGAATCACGATAGACTATGCTATGGATCATCCGGAGGAGTGTCAGGTTGAGGATAAGGAATTTGACGAATGGTGTGACAGGGTGATTGAAGCTCTTGAGGTTGCCAAGAAGTCAATATGATTTGGCGAGTAGTCGTTGGATATTGAGAAGAATAATAGGAGATATGAGACAGTTATGGAGACTAATGACATTTTCATGAAAGAAGCAATTCGCCTTGCGAGGAAGGCATATAAGAAGGATGAGACTCCGATTGGATGTGTGATTGTGAGAGATGGGCGCATAATTGCCAGAGGATATAATCTAAGAAATACCAAGAAGAATACTCTCTGTCATGCAGAGATTACGGCTATCCGCAAAGCATGCAAGAAGGTTGGAGATTGGCGGTTAGAGGACTGCGTTATGTATGTCACCCTTGAACCTTGTCCCATGTGTGCCGGTGCGATTGTACAAGCCCGAATACCCAAAGTTGTGATTGGTTGCAGAAGCCCCAAGGGTGGATGTGCAGGATCAGTTATAGACTTGTTTAATGTAGATGGCCTAAATCACAAAGTTGCTCTAGAGGAAAGTGAATTGAGAGAAGAATGTCAAAACATGTTGAGGGAGTTTTTTAAAGAGCTCAGAATCAAGAAGCGAGATAAATAATTGTCTTACGAACGACGTGAGTAAGACCAGCGATATGCGTTTCCGTTTTCCCAAAAAACACGAAAAAAGACGGCGTGGGGGCCGTCTCTTTTCGCTAAACATAATTAATTATATATTGAAAGGGTAGAAGTTAGCTTCTTTATGCATATAAATTTATCATAGTTGAGACTATATGTGAATGATTTATTTTGCTTAATAATTGATTTTTTGTGCATTTTTTTAGACTGGTCTGTATATTGCATTTTTACAAAAACAATGCAAATTGGATAAATATTGTCTAATAAGTACGAAAATAGAGTGATTTTAATTGAATTTTTGTGCAATCATGATATAATATTGACTATATGGGAAAATTTGTCTGGGAGGTGAGAGAATGATTCAAATAATATATGCAGTGGTAGATGCAGAGATGCCGGAAGGTTTTGAGGACAACTTGGTATTCGCAGATGGTGAATATGAAATAATGATGTTCAGAGACGAGGTTGAGATAGAAGTTGACGGGAAGATGAAGAGATATCCCCCACGACAGTGTGTTCTCTATCGACCTGGGCAGAGAGTACACTATAAGGCCGTAAGTGGCAAGATGGTTTATACATGGATTAGATTTGACTGCGATGAGGATTTGTACAAGGAGGACTATTTACCTTATGGAATTCCGATCCAAGTAAAGGAGTATGACTATTATAAAGTATACTTCCAAGCAATTGCAGATGAAAACTATTTTCACTATCCGAGTTGCGAGCGGATCATGACGGATTTAATGCATATTATATTTGAGAGGCTCCACGAGTATGCCTATACGGGAGAATTGATAGGATATCGACCTATATTTAACAAGCTGAGGAATGCTATCTATGAGTATCCAGAGAGAAACTGGACACTTGAATCTATGGCGGAGTTTGTATCACTTGGTACGAGAACACTTCAGAAGAAGTATCAGGAGTACTTTCACACTTCGTGTAATAGAGAATTAATAGAGAGCAGAATTAGCAGAGCGAAGACATTGCTCTATCAGACGGATAGGACGGTGGCGGAAATTGCATATGATTGTGGTTATAATAACGTGGAACATTTTTGTAGACAGTTTCGCAACCATGAGAATTTGACGCCGGGGAAATATCGCCAGATACATCAAGAAAAGTATAAGCGAGATTAGTAAATAGTCGGCTCTATATTGGTCATAAATCACAATATATCAATCAATAGACTTGAAAAGTCATTGGAAATATCATGGCTTTTTGTTATTATGTATTCGAGTAGGTTAAATTTCATAATACGATTGGAGGTTTTTGAGATATGAAAGAGTGGAAGAAAAGGGCCGCAGGTGTCCTGGTAGGAGTTATGGCAATAAGCATGGTTACACCGGTTGTGGGAACTAATGCTGCAGCTAAACCAAAATTATCCACAAAGAAAGTGACTGTAAAAGTCGGAGCTAAAAAGAAGCTCAGTGTAAAAAAAGCAAAGGGATTCAAGGTGACATGGAAAGCTACAAAGAAGAAGATTGTCACATTGAAGAAAAAAGGAAAATATGCCGTGAATATCATAGGCAAAAAAAAGGGGAATACTTCAGTAGTAGCCACACTTAAAAAGGGAAAGACTAAGAAAAAGCTTACATGCAAAGTGGTTGTCAAAGCTAAATCAGTGGCAAAGGGAACTGATAGTAAGCCAGCTGCAACAGCGGATACAGCAGCTGCGGCAACAAATGCACCAGTAAGTCAGAGTGCTGCACCAGCGGTGTCAGCAACTCCTGAAGCTACAGTTGCTCCAACATCTACACCTGTAGTATATGATAAGCCAACAGATTATGTTGGAATCAAAGATGCTTACAAGGACTTTGTTGGAACACTTGGAACATGTATCAACACATGGCAGCTTACAGATAGCGAAGCTATGGATCATGTAAAGCGCCACTACAATAGTGTAACTATGGAAAATGAGATGAAGCCGGAGGCAATCTTGCCAAAGAGCGCGTCTGATACAGTATCTATCGAAGAAGCAAAAGCACTTGGATACGATATCCCAACTTCATATGTTGATTCTGTAGTTCCTAAGTTGAGATTCGATAATGTTGATGCAGCAATGGAAAATGCACACAAAAATGGTCTTCGCATGAGAGCTCATACTTTGGTATGGCACTCACAGACACCAAGTTGGTTCTTCCAGGAGTTTGGTGGAACAAAGAAGGTGAGCGAGGAGACAATGACAGGAAGACTTGAGTTCTATATCCGCAACGTAATGAAGCATGTTATGGAGCAGGAGAAGAAGCTCGGAGTTCAGCCTGGAGATATCGTATATACTTGGGATGTTGTCAATGAGTATCTCCACAGATCAGGAAATCCATCATGGCATACAGTTTACAAGTATGATGATGAAGATGAGAACAAGTTGAGACCTAAATATGTAAAACTTGCATTTGAGTTTGCACATCAGATGCGCAAGGAGTACGGAGTTCAGGATAAGGTTGCACTTATCTTCAATGACTACGATACATATTTTGAGGTTCCAAATGAAATCGCAGTTATCAACTTCATCAATGAAAATGAGCCAGAGAAGATCTGTGATGGAATCGGTATGCAGAGCCATGTTGATATCAAGAGACCTACTATTGATGGCGAAGAGGGATATATCACAGCACTCAAGGCATTTATGAATGAGGGATATGAGGTTCAGATAACTGAGCTTGATATGACTATCAACTTCGATACAGATGATACTGATGGTAGAAGACCAAGATACGATTACAGAGACGAGGGAGAGACTCTCGATGAGCAGGCAGTATTCTGCGGAAATCTCATGCGTGAGATTTTGAAGGCTCATGTAAATCGTGACAAGACTAAGTGCCCTAAGGGACTCACAGGAATCACTCTTTGGGGATTGTATGACTCAATCTCATGGAGAGGTAAGAGTGAGCCATTGTTGTTCAAGTCATTGACTGAGCCAAAAGAGTCATATATGAAGTTTGTTGCAGCTCCATCAGAAGTTGCCGCAGAACTTGCAAAGTAATTAGTATAATATAATATTTCATTATAAAAGGGGCTGTCGCACTAAGACAGTCTAAAAACAGGAAGAGTCCAACCGACTCGAGACGCAATGCATGCGCATTGAAGTCTCTCTCTGGTTGGCCTCTTCCTGTTTTTTTATACTTATCTAGTGCTGACATTCCGCTTAAAAAATAATATCCTTCTTTTTCAAATAGGCATGCCCCTTGCGCCTTATCAATCAAGTCTTTCCCCATCTCGGGGCATGCCAAATCCTTCTTTTTCAAATAGGCATGCCCCTCACGCCTTATCAATCAAGTCTTTTCCCATCTCGGGGCATGCCAAATCCTCTTTTTTCAAATAGGCATGCCCCTCACGCCTTCTCAATCAAGTCTTTTCCCATCTCGGGGCATGCCAAATCCTTCTTTTTCAAATAGGCATGCCCCTTGCACCTTATCAATCAAGCCTCTCCCCATCTCGGGGCATCCGTATTCCACTCTCCAGAGACTCAAGAGTTCTTCCAACAAATACGGATGTTTTCTTAAAAATTGTCTTTTCATCCGTATTTCACATGCCCGTCACGCCTTCTCAATTAACAAAGAATAATAATAGAATCTCCCTAATTTAGCACAAAATGGAGCTGAGCACTAACAATTTTTTAATTGTTAGTGCGACAGCCCCTTTGCTATCTCCTATATGATATACAATCACATGCTTTTTCCACCAGGTCGATGACTATATCATCGTATGCCTCGGACAGAAAAAGCTTTTTCTTTGCCTGTGTTACCGAGATAAGTTTCATATAATTGCAAAAAAGCTCGGGATTGGGATTTGGCTTCGGCTTCTCCAATAGGGTTATAATCATGGATATTGTTTGGAAGTTTTGATTGCTGTTGTTTAAGTTAGATGGCGGCCACATCTTGATTAACATATCTTGTTCCTCGTCGCTCATATATGAAAAAATATTTATATCTTCATCCAAAAGCCACATGATAAAAGCCTTGAGACCTGTATAATCGAGCTTGTGTTTCCCTGATAACTCAAGGATTTTATTCTTTGCATCAGATCGCTTCTTGAGCATCATCTCATACATAAAGTCTGATTTACTCTTGAAAAATGAGTAGAAACTTCCTTTTGAAATATAGCATTTTGAAGTAATATTGTCTATATTTACATTCTTATAACCACCCTCTTTGAGTTGGAGAAATCCCTCGTCGATAAGATTTTCTCGCAATCTTGTACGTTCTTCTACTGTAAATGCGTTCATATGTCTATTCCTACCTTTGTAATTTTATCTGACTCAATATGACTTGCAAGTCATTCTGAAATCATTATACTATAGTTAGTCATGACTTACAAGTGACAAAAATAACAAAATTTGGCGTTAAATACGCAAAAAGAAAGGAGAAAATGATGAATTCATTTATTAAGAAATGTGCGGTTTTGACTCTAGCGATGAGTCTTACATTCACAGGCATTTCTAACGCAACACCAATTATTTCTGCCGAGGAGCAGCCCAAGGTAGAAGAAAAAGTAACAGGTCAGAACTTTTTGAAGCAGGTAAAGGGAGAGTTTCAGCCTTTGTTTGATGGAGGAGTTTATGACGCTAAGTATGACCACTATTGGAATGACTATGCAGCAACTGTTGTTGGAGGTTCCCAAGCAGCGGATGTGGTTACAAGAATCAAGGCATCAGTAAATGCTCCTGGCTATGGAGAGACTGCGGTTGACGGAAAATTTTACTGTGGCTTTATATCAAATGTTGCCACTATAGAGTTTGGCGGAGAAGATGGAAAAGATGTAACTTATACACTTAATGATGGCACTAAAGTCAACAGAAGTTATGAGTTTGTCAAGGAAGCAAGAGCAGCAGGAGAGTACTTTGGACAGGCCATGGGATATGATGGATATCTTTATAAGTGTAAAGAAGAAGCAAATGATGAGTTCACATATCTGTTTATGTGCCCAGATACACCGGCATCTACATATCACCTAGAGTTCCGCTATGGAAGTAGCGAAGAGGATATTCTCAAGCTCACAGATGGTAAATACAAAAACTGGCTTGCAGCCGGATTTATGACATCAGCTTTCAAGGAGGCCGATGAGGACTCTATACAGAAGGTAGTATCACTTTTTGTAATTGAGAATATCAAGTCATCATTGACTGATGAGGGCAAGAATCAGAGAGCATTTCTTGTGGGAAAATGGAATTGTGATGTAACTGATATGAGAAAGGTTCCGGGATATGAGAAGGCACAGATGTATGTTGATTACAATGCCGATGGAATTGGAAAAACATATGTAGATATGAATGGAACCGGAAATTATGT
The DNA here is from genome assembly GCF_000518685.1 of Eubacterium xylanophilum ATCC 35991. Lineage (GTDB taxonomy): Bacteria > Bacillota > Clostridia > Lachnospirales > Lachnospiraceae > Eubacterium_F > Eubacterium_F xylanophilum. Next base: position 20,922 of record NZ_KI912477.1, read on the forward strand.
ATTGGTTTCAGAGTATAATTATTTTGCATATGACAATAATCCAAGTGATAATAAAAATGCGGGCGTGTATATCGCAAACTCAATCACAGAGGGCACAGTTACACCGGGATCATATGAAATCAAGGATATCAATGGAAAGAAAGCTCTGTGCTTTAAGTCAACTGAGGGAACAGTGACATACTTTGCTGATGAGAGTGCTAAGCCAGCAGCCAGTGTTAAACCGGCAGCTAGTGCTAAACCAGCTCAGGCTGCAACACCAAAGGCGGCAGCAGTTAAGGTCAAGAAACTTGATACAGTAAAGATAAGTGGTAATACATATAAAGTTACCAAAGTTGCCAAAAAATCTGCAGGGAAAGTGGCATTTACTGTTGCTAAAAATGCCAAGGTAGTTACGGTACCTAAGAGTGTTAAGTTAGCTGACGGCAAGAATTATAAAGTTACTGCAATCAATGCCAAGGCATTTGCAAAGTCTAAAGCTACTAAGGTAATCATTAAGACAGCTGCCTTGAAAAAGGCAAGCGTCAAGAACTGCTTGAAGTCTTCTAAGGTGAAAAAGATTACAATTAAGGTTGGATCAAAGAAGAAAAATAAAGCGACTTTGAAAACTTACAAGAGTATATTCACAAAGAAGAATGCAGGATTAAGTGTAAAAATCAAGTAATCAGAGTGATTAACGAAGAATTTACTTGACTAAAAAATTGGGGCTGTCGCACTAAGACAGTCTAAAAACAGGAAGAGTCCAACCGACTCGAGACGAGGTGTATGCGCATTGAAGTCTCTCTCTGGTTGGCCTCTTCCTGTTTTTTTATACTTATCTAGTGCTGACATTCCTCCCAAAGAAATTGTCTTACAAGCAA
>NZ_KI912477.1:22263-38860 GCF_000518685.1 Eubacterium xylanophilum ATCC 35991
TCTCAATTAACAAAGAATAATAATAGAATCTCCCTAATTTAGCACAAAATGGAGCTGAGCACTAACAATTTTTTAATTGTTAGTGCGACAGCCCCATTTGCTATCGGAATCGCATAGCGCTGGTCTTACTCACGTCGTTCGTAAGACAATAAACGCATTTTGCTGGTCTTACTCACGTTGTTCGTAAGACAAGTTAAGCTCTAATAGCGTTACATCGTTTGTAAAACTCCTTAGGGGAAAGCCCCTCTAATCTCTTAAATGTTCTATAAAATGTTGAGTAATCCTTGAAACCGGACATGGTTGCCGCATCAAGTGGCGTTATGCCATTACTCATACTCTGTTTTGCCATGCTAACCCGCTTCATAACAAGATAGCTGTGAATGGTTTGTTGCGTCTGAGATTTAAACATATGAGTCAGTGTAGTCTTACTAAGGAAAAAATGTTCCGCGATAGAAGCTACCGACAAATCCTCCATAAAATGTTCATTGATAAATGTCAGAATCTGCTCCGATACCGGATCCATGGCATGAACGATGCCCTTAGGGGACAAGTCGCAGAGTATGGAGTTGTTGAGAGCAGTCAACAGTGTGAGAATCTGTCCGCGGTTGTACATTTCCTTATCATAGTGCTCCAGTTCCGAACTTTTATAAATATTATACATAGCATCATGTATTGCTTTGTAACTCGCCTCATCTTTGATTGTGAAGTGATATCTCTTCTTTTCATGCGCCGCATCCATAGGCTTTGTAAGTGAATGCTCGTTAAACTGGAGAGTATCTATGCACTGGCGAGATATATACATATACATGCGCTTGTATAATGTTACATCCTCATCGTTGGAGAGCAACTGGTGAATTGTATGTGGCGGAATAACCATAATATCACCGATATTAACTTCAAATATTGTATCTTCAACTGACAAACATACCTTAGATGTCAGAGGAAGGTAGATTTCATAAAAATTATGAGTATGAGCGCTGACAGGTGGAAAATGCTTGTTGGTTATATGCCGCGCCTCATAATAGTAGTCGCCTACTTCAGGACGATCTTCTTCTTTATAAATATATCTCATGGAATCACCCTTTTGCAGGCTTTGTCCCATCTCTGCATGCCTGCTTGGAACAGAGAAGAAGGATATGATTTGCTACGTAATTGCTCAATTTCTTTGCAATATATATCAATTATAACAGAAATACATTGCAAAAACAATATTTTATATTGCATAAAAAACTTACTTTTTCAAATACCCTTTTTTTAATTGCAATTTATGTTAAAATTATACTATATCAGTTTGCGGAATACAATAGAAAGGATGCGATATGATGAGAAATTTTCGAAAAGGACTTGCCGTACTCGGTGCAGTCGCTATGCTCACATCAACAGTCGGGGGAGCTGATGTTGATGCGGCAAAGAAGCCTAAGTTTTCCAAGACTAAGATTTCGATCAAAGCAGGAAAAAGTAAAGTTCTGAAGATCAAGAATATCTCAAGTAAAAAGAAACTTAAGGTTAAATGGAAAAGTAGCAAAAAAAAGGTTGCCAAGGTAAAAAAAGCCAAGATTAAGGGAAAAGTACCACAGGCAACAATTGTTGGTGTTAAGGCAGGAAAAGCTGTTATTACTGCCAAAGTTAAAACCAACAAGAAGAGTTACAAGCTAAAGTGTAAAGTAACAGTTGCTAAGAAAGGCAGTGGAGCTTCTTCTGATAAGACTGCAGCGCCAAACAGTGCAGATGCTTCACCAAGCCAGACATCAGATGCAGCAGTTGATTCGTCAGCGCCAAGCCCTAATACAACTGCAAAAGCAACAAGTGAGCCAACAGTATTACCAACGGAGGAACCAAATATGGATGCACCAGAAGGAAATAAAACAGAACCATTTAAGCAGCTAGAGGGAGACAGCTTCCAGGCTATCAAGGAGTCAGCACCTAATTTCTCTATGTATATAGATGAGAAGGATGGTGCATACGATGGAATTAGTCTTATTGCTGAAGCTTTTAAGGCGGATGTTGCTCGCGTGACAGGTGGAGAAGTTGACAAAGAGGGAGTAGCAGTAGAATCTGCCAATACTCTTAAGATTGTCACAGATAAGTCAAAGCTTTCAGGAAATGTTGTTATCGCCGGAACTGTTGGAGAAGGTGGTAATGAGGTTATTAATCAACTTGCCAAGGATGGCAAGATCGATGTATCCGGTCTTGAAGGAAAGTGGGAGAGATACCTTGTAAAGGTTGTTGACAAGCCTATGTCAGGTGTTGATAAGGCGTTGGTTGTCGCAGGTAGTGACAAGCGCGGAACAAACTATGGTATCTTTCATTTGTCAGAACTCATGGGAGTTTCACCATGGGTATGGTGGGCAGACGTAACACCTGCTGTTCAGACGAATCTCACATTTGATTCAAAGGATGTAAACCTTCTCTCGAAGGAACCTTCAGTGACATATCGTGGAATTTTCCTCAATGATGAGTCGCCATCACTTACAACTTGGACAGGTGGTCGCTATGGCGGAAGAAATCAAAACTTCTATCGTCAAGTATATGAACTCCTTCTTAGACTTAAGGCCAACTATCTGTGGCCGGCTATGTGGGGAGATATCTTCAGTGAGAATGGCAAGGGCGATAAGCAAGCCAATGCAAAGTTAGCTGATGCTTACGGAATTGTCATGGGAACATCTCACCATGAGCCATGTTACAGAGCCGGAAATGAGTGGGGAAATTATTACAAAAAAGAAGTAGATAATGAAGATTTGCAAGATGAGTATTCATCAGCACAGTGCTGGAACTTGTACAATGTTCCGGGACAGGATGGATATATTCCGGCTGTCAATGAGGCGATTGAAGAGTTCTGGAATGCAGGTGTACTCAGAAACAAAGACTATGACAATATCTGTACAGTTGGAATGCGTGGAGAAGCGGATTCAGAGCTTCCATCAGCAGGTGATCCACCGAAGTATGCTGATTACCTTAACCACGTAATTACAACACAGAAGAACATTTTAAATAAGAACAATGACAAGAATCCTACACAGCTCGTAATCTACAAAGAAGTGGAAGATGCTTGGTATGCAGGTAAGCTCTATGAAAAGGATGCAATGAAAGGAACATTTGCCATGTTCTGCGATGACAACTGGTCATACCTCAGAACTTTGCCTACATATGAGCAGCAACAGCAGATTGCCGGACTTGGAATGTACTATCACTTCGATTACGTAGGAGCTCCTAAGTCATATACATGGATTCAGACAACGCAGCTCTCAAAGGTTTGGGATCAGATGTCTGTAGCATATGATCATGGAATCAACGACGTATGGATTGTAAATGTTGGTGACCTCAAGCCAATGGAGATGGATATTTCTTACTTCCTCGACATGGGATATGACTATGAGAAATGGGGAGTAAATGGTCAGGAGAAAATAGATGAATACAAGAAGGCTTGGGCTAAGCAGCAGTTTGCTAAGCTTGGCGGATCAGGATTGTCAGATGAACAGTGCCAAGAGAGCATGAGACTCATCGATGACTATCTCGATCTCGAGACTTCGAGAAAAGTTGAGCATGTATTGTATGAGACAGCAAATAGTTGCTCTGATATGTTCAGCTTAGATAATTACAGAGAAGCGCAGAATGTACTTGAAGAATGTGAAGATATTATGAGTCGTGCAAAAGCTCTTGAAGCTAAGATTCCTGAGGCTCAGAAGGCAGCATTCTATCAGTTGGTATACTATCCGGCAATGGCAGTGCCAAACGTTCTCAAGATTCAGATTTATGCTGCACTCAATAATAAGTATGCAGATATGGGTCTTGTAATGGCAGATAATTATGCGGAGCTCTGCAAAACAGCTATAGCGCTTGACAAAGAGTTGTATAATACATATAACACAGCTATGCCAGGCGGTCCGGAGGATGGTAAAAAGTGGAAGGGAATGCAGTCAGCAGACCAGGCTTACCATATTGGAATGCAGAAGTGGAACACAGATAGTGGTGTGCTTCCAAAACTCAAGGAAGTTAAAACTACTAATGCGGGATTAAATGTTCTCGTAGAGAAGCTCGTAGGTGCATATAACAAGGTATATACAAGTGGAACTGTTGATCTTCAGGCATTTGATAATTTGAATGACAAGTCTCATAGTATTCTTGTTGCAAGCAAGGGTGATGAGTATGAATTCACTACTAAGACCAGCGCAGATTGGATTGAGCTAGGAGCCACATCCGGAAAAGTTGATTCTGTAGTAGAGATTCCAGTCAGCATTAATTGGTCTAAGGTGACAAGTACTTCAAAGGGAACAGTTACAATTAGTGATGGAACCAATGAAGTTGTAGTCAATATTACTGCCAATGTTATAGATGCTTCAGCACTTGAAGCCAATACATTTGTCATGACAGATGATTATGCAACTATCGATATTTCTAAGTTTGCAGATAAGAAGGATGGCAAGGGAGTTACAAACTCAGGCAAGAAGATGTCTAACAAGATGATTGTAGTACCGGACAATGGTAAGTACAAAGCATCAGTTAGAAGTTCAAGTAGTACAACTACTTATGAAAAGTCTGATCTTGATAATGCTCCATATGTAGAGTACAAGGTTTATGTGCCAGAAGATGGAACATATAATCTTCAGTGCCAGTTCAATCCTACAAGTAATCTTGAGTATAACAATGTCAAGCTCCGCTATGGTATTTCAGTAGATGGCGGCGATGCCAAGATTACAAACTCGATTGTAGATAAGTATCTTGCAGGAACATGGAAGCAGGGTACATGGGCTACAGATATCGAGAAAAATAGTCGTTCAAGTGAGGTTAAGGATGTGAAATTATCTAAGGGTGTTCATACTATTAGATACTACCAGTGTGATCCTAATATGGCACTCATCAGAATGACATTGTACAAGGGAAGTTTGGCGACAGTTTACAACTCTCCGGAGGTAAGCTTCTCAAAGTAGTTAATTAATTAAGCAATCCGAAATTCTCTTATATAAAACGGCTTGCTATAGCCAAAAGCTATAGCAAGCTAAAGATAATCCATATGATGGCAAGCGTGCATTTTTCTCCCATGCGCTTGCCATTTTTAATGCAATTTGATAAAATGTATAGGAAAAAATGCGCTATGCATTGAATTAAAATTTCTGAGAGGTATACTAAGTGAAAGTTTGTAAACTATTAAAAGAAGATAAATTGACAATCAGTTTTGAGGTTTTTCCTCCAAAGACCAGTGACAGATTTGACTCAGTGCTTGAGGCAACTAAGAAGATTGCATCATATAATCCGGATTTTATGAGCGTGACATATGGTGCAGGTGGCGGAACCAGTGAGTTTACCGCAGAGATTGCCTCCAGTCTTCAGAAGGAGTATGAGGTGCCTATTATAGCTCATCTCACATGTGTATCTTCTACCAAAGATTTTGTATCTAAGACAGTTGAATCTTATAAGAAGAATGGCATCAAGAATATCATGGCTCTTCGCGGGGATATCCCCAAAGAAGGAAGGATTGCCCACGATTATAACTATGCGTCTGAGCTCATAAGGGAGTTGAAAACTCAGGGAGAGTTTTGTATCGGAGGTGCATGCTACCCTGAGGGACATGTGGAATGTGAGAATAAGGCAGATGATATTAAGTATCTCAAGGAAAAAGTAGAAGCGGGATGCGACTTCCTCACAACACAGATGTTCTTTGATAATAATATTTTTTACAACTTTTTATACAGGGCGAGGGAGAGCGGAATCACAGTTCCGATAGTTCCGGGAATTATGCCGATTACAACTAAGCAACAGCTCAAGAGGTCTGTGGCTATGTCGGGAACCAATGTGCCTGAGAGGTTTAGAGCAATTGTAGACAAGTTTGGCAATTCGCCAGATAAGATGCAACAGGTTGGAATACTTTATGCGGCAGATCAGATCGTTGATCTTATCGCCAATGGAATCAATCACATTCATGTTTATTCCATGAATAAGCCGGATGTTGCAAAGGGAATTCTCAATCACTTGTCTGAGGTTTTAGGACGTGATATAATTGAGTAGTGAAATTATTAATCCTAATAGGCGGGAAATATATAGGTATCTTGGATATAAAGGTGAGATCCCGGATGAGGCAACTTCAGCTGTCATAGAAAAGTGCATAGGGGACTTGATGAGTGCATGTGTTCCGGGTTTTGTCAGCAGAGAATTTGACATAGAGATACGAGATAAGCGGTTTATAACGTTTGAAGATGTGACGATAGAGAGCGCCAATCTGGCCAAGAATCTTGAGGGATGTCAGAGTATGGTTGTATTTGTGGCTACTCTCGGCGTAGGACCGGATAGGTTGATTGCCAGGGCATCTGTTAGCAAACCCTCCGAGATGGTGATATATCAAGCGGCATCGGCGGCCATGATAGAAGCCTATTGCAATTATCACAATAGAATTATCAAAGAAGAGAAGATGACAGAAGGACTCCATACCAGGGTGAGATTTTCACCGGGATATGGAGATTTTTCCATTAAACATCAAAGAGATATTATAAGGATGTTAGATGCCTCCAAGAAAATAGGGGTTACCCTCACGGAATCTCTTCTCATGGCTCCTTCTAAGTCGGTTAGCGCGGTGATAGGACTGTCTCGAGATGAGGTTGAATGTGAATTGTCAGGGTGCGAGCTCTGTCAGAAGAAAGATTGTAATTACAAGAGGAATTAGAGATGAACAATAAGATTTTTGAAAAACTTGGCAAGACATGGATGTTTTGCGACGGAGGGCTTGGCTCTCTTCTCCAGGAGAGAGGTTTGAAGCCGGGAGAACTTCCTGAGACATGGAATCTGCATAGACCGGACGATGTGATAGACATAGCGAGAAGATATTATGAGGCGGGTTCCGATATAGTAAATACCAACACTTTTGGTGCCAACAGGCTCAAGTATCCGGATAATCTTAAGGATATTATCGAGGCAGCAGTGGCTAATACCACCAAGGCCAGGGAATTGGCGGGCAGAGCGGATGATGCTTTTGTTGCGCTGGACATCGGACCGACCGGAAAACTTCTTCAACCTCTCGGGGACTTGTCTTTTGATGATGCCGTTGCTATATTTGGCGAGATTGCTAAGATTGGATCTGCAGCTGGAGCTGATCTGGCATTGATTGAGACAATGGCAGATACCTATGAGGTGAAGGCAGCAGTTCTGGGAGTAAAGGAAAACTCAGACCTTCCTATATTTGTCACAATGACTTATGATGAGACGGGAAAACTTCTCACAGGTGGCGATATCAAGACTACAACAGCTTTATTGGAGGGACTTGGAGTGACTGCCATCGGTATCAATTGTGGTCTCGGACCGGAACAGATGATACCTATGATCAAGGAATTAACAGAAGTATGTTCACTTCCTATAATAGTTAATCCCAATGCAGGTTTGCCCAGAACTGAAAACGGGATGACAGTATATGACGTACATCCGGATGATTTTTCGGAGCTTATGAAGCAGATTGCAGAGCTAGGTGTACATGTTCTCGGTGGATGTTGTGGAACTACACCTGATCATATCAGGGCAACTGTGGAGAAGGCTACTAAGGTGGAGTACAAGCCGCCGGTAGCAAAGCACAGAACATTTGTCACTTCTTTTTCTCAGTGTGTGGAGATTGGAGAGAAGCCTGTCATAATAGGAGAGCGAATCAATCCGACGGGCAAGAAGCGCTTCCAGCAGGCTCTCAGGGATAATAATGTTGATTATATTTTATCACAAGCTATAGAGCAGGAGGATTGTGGTGCTCACATCCTGGATGTCAACGTGGGACTTCCTGAGATTGACGAACCTGCCATGATGAATGCAGTAATCAAGAAACTTCAGTCAGTTACATCGCTTCCACTTCAGATTGACACCTCTGATATAGAGGCGTTGGAGCAGGGACTTAGATATTACAATGGAAAGCCTATGGTAAATTCCGTCAATGGTAAGAGAGAGAGCATAGAGGCCATTATGCCGCTTGTAAAGAAGTACGGCGGAGTGTTGGTGGGACTGGCACTTGATGAAAATGGAATTCCTGAGACGGCAGATGGGCGAATTGAAGTTGCAGATAGAATCTATGAGGCTGCAGATGAATATGGTATTTCTCGTGACGATATCGTCATTGATGGATTAGCCATGACTATTTCATCCGATACAACCTCGGCCAATACAACTCTCGAGACATTGAGAAGAATCAGGGATGAGAGACATGGGCACTCGATACTCGGTGTATCCAATATTTCCTTTGGATTGCCAAGGCGAGAGATTGTAACCAGCACATTTTTCTCCCTCGCCATGCAGTCGGGACTTTCGTGCGCCATTGTCAATCCCAACGTGGAGCCGATGATGCGTGCTTATTGGTCTTATCTTGCTTTGACCGATCAGGATCCGCAGTGCATGGGTTATATCGAGGCCACAGGTTCTTGGATTGATGAAAATGCTCTGGCCAAGGGAGAGATAGTTGCCGCAGATAAGAAGGATGGCAAAGACGGCAAAAACCAGGAAGATGCTATGAATCTCGTGGGATATGTAGAGCGTGGAATGTCAGACAAGGCAAGAGAAATAGTCCGCGCTGAATTGGGCAACAGAGATGCCATGGATATTATCAACCATGACCTGATTCCAGCTTTGGATAAAGTGGGTAAGGGATTTGAGAAGGGAACAGTATTCTTGCCTCAGCTACTCATGAGCGCAGAGGCTGCACAGGCTGCTTTCGATGTGATTAAGGAGAGCATGAGTGGCGAGTCGACGGAATCAAAGGGCACTGTCATACTTGCCACAGTCAAGAATGACATTCATGATATTGGTAAGAATATTGTCAAAGTAATGCTTGAAAACTATGGATATGAAGTTGTGGATCTCGGAAAGGATGTTCCACCTGAACTCATAGTTGATACGGCGATTGAGAGAGATATCAAGCTTGTGGGACTCTCGGCACTAATGACCACGACAGTAGCCAGTATGGAGGATACCATCAAGCTTCTTCGAGAGAAAAAGCCTGACACCAAGGTTTGTGTGGGAGGAGCGGTTCTCACACAGGAGTATGCAGATATGATTGGCGCTGATGCCTATGCAAAGGATGCTATGGAGACTGTTAGATATGCAGATAGTGTATTTGGCGTAAGTTGAGAATATTTTAATAGAATTTAGAAAATAAAAAAGAACAGGCATAGTTTAGAAATTGAGAATAGTTTCTAAGTATGCCTGTTTTTCGTTGACGGAAACGCATATTGCTGGTCTTACTCACGTCGTTCGTAAGACAATTTTTCGGAAAAACTATCATGGTTAGTCTTGACAAACAAAATGACATGTGATACAGTTAGTTGGTACTAACAAGGATTAGCAGTGTGAAAGGAAGGAGCAAAAGGAATGTTTTTAGAGTTAGATGCTATTCGAAAATCTTTTGGTGCCGGGGAAACCAAAGTAGATGTTTTGAAGGGCATAGATTTCAATTTGGAGAAGGGGGAGTTTTGTGTATTGCTTGGACCGTCCGGTTCGGGAAAATCCACATTGCTCAATATTATTGGAGGTATAGATTCAGCAGATTCTGGAAGTATCAGTATTAATGGAGATAAAATGTCTGAGATGAATGAGAAAAAGTTGACTCTCTATAGAAGGAAGCATCTTGGATATATTTTCCAGAGATACAATCTCATACCCAACTTGACGGTGAGAGAAAATATAGAGGTCGGTGAGTATCTGTCAGACAATCCGCTTGATGTTGATGAATTAATAGAATTATTGGGGTTGCATAAACACAGGAACAAGTATCCTAACCAGATGTCGGGAGGACAGCAGCAGAGATGTGCAATAGGAAGAGCTATTGTCAAAAATCCTGACATATTACTTTGTGATGAGCCAACAGGAGCCCTTGATTCCAAGACATCTGTCGAGATATTAAAACTCATTGAGACAGTTAATAAGACATATAATAGCACAATCATCATGGTAACACACAATGACGCAATTAAGGATATGGCGAATCGAGTTATAAAGCTCAAAGACGGAACAATCAGAAAGAATTATGTCAATGAAAATATTCTGAGCGCAGAAGAGCTGGAATTATAGTGAAAGGATGAGAAGATGCTAAATCCATTAAACAAACGATTATTTAGAGAACTTAAAGCGGATTTTGGTAAGTACTTCGTCATATTCTTTGTTATGGTTCTTGCAATAGCTGAGGGATCGGGATTCCTCGTGGCAGCGTCCAGCATGCTGCGAGCATATGATGATGGATTTGTCAAATACAATATAGAGGATGGGAACTTTAGGCTGGAGGCCAGCATGTCAGATTCTCTTCGTCGTGCGATAGAGAACAATGACAAGGCTCCGGTAAAGATTTATGAAAACTTCTATATCGAAGATACTATCGAGAATGGAAGTAAGATTAGGCTTTATAAGAATAGAAAAGATATAGATAGAGTTAGCGTACTTCAGGGGCGTTTGCCTCAGCAAGACGGAGAGATTGCCATAGATAGAATGTATGCCGATAATAACAAATTCGACATAGGCAGTGAAATCATCTTCAGAAAAGCAAAATTCAAGGTAGTCGGTCTTGTAGCTTTGTCAGATTACAGTGCTCTTTTCGAAGACAATGGAGACGTAATGTTTGATGCTACAGAATTCGGAGTGGCAGTAACCACTGGCGGATCATTTGACGCATTCAACAAAAAACTCAGGAGATATCAATATTCTTATAAATATAAGAACGCTCCAAAGAGCGAAAAAGAGGAAAAGGATATGGGGGAGGATTTTCTTGAGGCCCTTGTAGATATGGTGTCTATCGAGAATTTCCAACCCGCATATTCCAATCAGGCAATCACTTATACCGGAGATGATTTTGTGATATCCAAGGCATTTTCCGAGAAATTCAGAATTGGCGTCGGTGACAAAGTAAAGCTGGCAGCAGAGTACGATGACGATAAATACGAATTCACAGTGACGGGAATATACGACTATGACGGTTCAATTTGCGCATTTATGGACATGAAAACCATGAATAGTAGATTTGATCTGGGAGATGGTTATTTCTCGGGATATTTTTCTAATAAGGAGATAAATGATATTCCGGAAGAGTTCATAGGAACGGTAATAGACTACAAGGCAATGACCAAGATATCAAGGCAGATGAAGGTTTCCATGGGAGGCTTTATGAAGATTGTTCAGATTGCGTCCGTCGGAATATTTGTAGTTTTGGTCTATATTCTCTCCAAGATAATTATAGAGAGAAATGCTTCATCGATTTCTATGGCCAAGATTCTTGGATATTGGAATCGGGAGGTGTCCAACCTATATATCAATGCGACTACGGCTGTTGCACTTATCACAATTGTGATAATGGTAATACTCGAGCGAGGGCTTCTGGTGGAAATGTTCCATATAATGCTAAGAACCGAGATGAATGGTTGGTTTAATATTGTAATTAAGAACTCACTTTTGGTGAGGTTGGCGGTTATAGGAATCGTGACATATGGTGTAGTTGCCGGAATCGAGTACTACAAGGTCAAGAAGATTCCTCTCGATGAGGCTTTGAAAAACGGTGAATGATGATGTTTGCAAGAAGGAGGAGATAGGATGATAAAGAATATAAGCTGTAAGACTTTCAGCGCCATGCTTTGTATGTTGCTTGTTGCCGGTATGATGCTCACAGGGTGTTCAGGTGACAAGTCCACTGCGAGCAAAGCGAGTGGTCTGGAGGCGACTAAGGAAGAAGTCAAGGCTGATAATACGACAAAGTATGTTAGTGGAGCCGGAGCTATGGCTGGGAAAAAGGAAGAGACTGTCAATATCAAGGCCAAGGCGGACGGAACTATCAAGAAAATCAAAGTTACTGATTATCTCAAGGACTTTGAGGCAGGCAAGCTAATTAGTGATATCAGCAATCTGAAAGACATTAGGAATGTCAGTGGTGATGAGAAAATGTATCCCCAGAAGGACGGAACATTTCTCTGGGAGAACAGCGGTGAGGATATCAAGTACGAGGGAAAGTCCGAGGAGAAGCTCCCTGTCGACGTGAAGGTTAGCTACTACTTGGATGGCAAGAAGATGCCTATCGAGCAGATATCCGGTAAAAGCGGAAAAGTTAAGATTCGATATGACTACAAGAATCGAACTTCCAAAACTGAAGAAGTGGATGGCAAGAAGTATAAGGTAAATGTTCCGTTTGTATTTTTGACAATGGTTACCCTTGATGACGATGTTTTCAAAAATGTCAAGATAAAAAATGGCGAAGTATATGATATGGATAACAACACTATGGCACTTGGTTTTGGAATGCCGGGAGTGGGAGATGCCCTGGGATTAGATGAATTCGAAGATGATTTGGAAGAGATGAAGGACGATAAGGACAAAAAATCTGATAAAGATGAAAAGTTTCCGGATTATGTGGAGATAACTGCAGATGTCAAGGATTTCGAATTGGATTTTTCTACGACTATTGTTACCAAGGGGATTTTCGGCGGTTTGGACAACGATATGTTCAAAAACCTGCGAGATGTTTCAAAGTCAATGAAGAAACTTCAGAAGGCAACTAATAAGTTAGAAGATGCTACAGAGAAAGTCTATGATGGCTCCAAGAAACTTGGAGACGGTGTAAGTCAGTACGTCGATGGAGTCAAGAAGGTTAATTCCGGTGTGTCAAAGTTGAAAGCCGGAAGCGGAAAGCTTGACGCCAATTCAGCTAAACTTGTCAAGGGACAAAGCGCCCTCACAAGCGGTCTCAGACAGTTAAAGACAGGTCTTGACAAGATGGATATGTCAGGTTATGCGTCAATCCCATCTATGAAGCCACTTGTGGCAGCGATTGCCGGCCTGAAGCAGGGCGTTGCCGGCTTGCTTAAGGGCAGCGAAGGCATGGAAAAGGGAATCAAAGGTTATACAGCGGGAGTGAGCGGAATTAACAAGGGAATCAAAGGTCTCTCTGCCGGCATGGGCAAACTCGCATCATCAGGAAACAAGCTGGTATCCGGATTTAATGCATTTGAAAATGGTCTGAGAAAGTTGGCTGACGGAATGTCAGATTATAATGAGGATGGTATCAAGAATTTAACTAAATTTGGTGGTGAAGATCTGAAAAAGATAGCCAATAGGTTAAATGCTCTGAAAAAAGCAGATAAGGGCTACGGAACATTTTCAGGAGCATTTGAGGGCCAGGATACAACAGTACAGTTTTTGTTTGAGATGGAGGGTGACCAACCCGACGATAAAAAGTAGTTTCTTGGAATATTTGACTTTATAGTCCAAAAAGATGTTATCATATCTAGTTAGGTGAAGTATAATTTACTAGAAATGAGGACATCTTTTTGATGTTATGAGGTTTTATGAGTTCTTGATAGATCAAGATAAGAGGAGGTTATGTATGAATAATAGAGACAAGCGAATGCTTGCAGCGGTGACTGCATTTGCGCTTTCAGTGTGTGCCATCAGTAGTGGTGAAGCTGTTGATGCAGCAAAGAAGCTGAAGCTTAGTAAGAAAAGTGTATCACTCAAAGTAGGAAAAAGTATGAAGCTTAAGGCCAATATGAAGGGCGTTAAGTGGTCAAGTAGTAAAAAGGCTGTTGCTAAGGTTAGCAAGTCTGGAAAAGTCAAAGCGCTTAAACCTGGCAAAGCCAAGATTACTGCAAAAAAAGGAAAGAAAAAGGCGGTGTGCAAGGTGACAGTTACTAAGTCCAGTAATGATGGTTTTGGAACCTACAAAAGCGGAAATTCAGGAAATGCAAGCAATAGCGGCAACTCCGGAAATACAAGTAATAGCGGAAACTCCGGAAATACCAATTATCCAGGTTACAATGTTCCAACAACAGCAAACCCAAGTAAACCGGTTTACACATTGGGGCCAAGAGTAACAATCGCACCTGAGCAAACAGTTGCTCCGGTACAGGATGACTTTAACTTTGATACAGATGTATCTATTGATTATGGAACTGAGATAAAGACAGTTAAGTTTAAAATCAACAAAGATACTACATCAGAGGATGAGTTGAAAGCTCAGGGTTATACAGTTGAGAACGGAGAAGCAACGAAAGATACTATATGTGAGACAGCTACATATACATTCAAGAAGCTTCCTAAGAGCCTTGATTCTATCAAGCAGTTCTTCGAGACAGAGCACAGCGCGGTTCATGAAACAGAGTATACTAACCATGATGAGGAGTCAAATACCGTATGTTATGGTGGATTCAATGTAATGGCCGCAACTATTTGCGCAGCTAATACATTTGTAGGTGGATCAAATCCATCAGATCCATTCTTCAGCAAAGATCCGGTTAGAGATATGTTCGAATATCTTAATGGGCCAGCTGACAGTATGAATCTAGCAAAGGTTACTCAGGACAATGGAATTCAGTCAATGAAGGATGCAATCCAAGCCTGCGGAAGCAATGTATATAAGAGCTATTTTGAAGGCGCTTCACCAGACAACGATTATACACCTTCAAAGCCATATGTGCTCAAAATGTACAGAGGACCATATTACATTCCTGCAAAGGAAACAATTAACGGAAAACGTCCAACAACATATATGATTTTTGCTCAGTCAAAGGGAGCAGATAGTCCTATTTATATGGATGTATATTATTCAACAAAGAATAGTAGATGGTATTCATATCAGGATCAATATAGACATGTAATAGCTAATAACTTTAAAAAGCCTAGTGAAGAATTATAATTCTTTGAGAGGTAATAGTTGATATAACACATGATGGGGGCTCCGCCGGTAAAGGCGGGGCCTTCTTTGGGTAGTGAAAACACCTTGGAATCGTATAAAGCGGTTTTTTACATGCAATACGCGGTTTTCTCTATTGCATGTAATTTCTTGGGGAGCTTCTCTGGAATTTTACATGCAATACGCGGTTTTCTCTATTGCATGTAATTTCTTGGCTGGTTTGTCTGGAATTTTACATGCAATATCGATTTTTCTCTATTGCATGTAATTTTTTGGCGGGCTTCTCTGGAATCTTACATGCTATATCAATTTTTCCTTATTGCATGTAATTTTTTGGCGGGCTTCTCCGAAATCTTACATGCTATATCAATTTTTCCTTATTGCATGTAATTTCTTGGCGGGCTTCTCCGAAATCTTACATGCTATATCAATTTTTCCTTATTGCATGTAATCCCGACGGAAATCCCCGACAAATTTTACATGCAATACGCGTTTTTCCTTATTGCATGTAACTACATGAGATTGATAGGATTCTTGTACAGCGATTTTGATTTGAAATACGGTAAAAATTCTGATTGAAAACGCATATTGCTTGTCTTACAAGCTTTGCTTATAAGACAATTATTTTTTCAATTTTTGCCGTACCGCACGCTAATCAACCTGTACTTGCAAAAAACTCATCCGCCATCCCTTTCTATTTAATATTCTATCTTTCTAATTATGCCATATTATTATGCGGAAATAGTTGACAAAGCTATGATAATGTGCTATTCTTCTCTAGGAAATGCATTCCCAATATACAAAGATTAGTGAATTATTGATGAATAAGAGAATGACAGAATGTGTAAACATGATTAGGAGGTAGAAGATATGAAATTTAAATCAATAATATGTATAGTAATGGCAATGCTACTATGCGTACAGACAAGTTACGTTACCGGATCGGTAGTTGCCGGGGAAACTACTAGTAAATCTCAAATTCAAGATGGAATTAATAAAGAAGTAGAAAAAAATTCTGCTGGAGAATTGGTTAAAACTATAATATCAGGAAGTGGAGCAATTACTAAAAAATATGTATCAACATTTGGAGATACAGAATTGCAAGAAGGAATTACAGAATTAGGAGAATTCTCACTTGCAGAAGGATCATGTTATACTCTTAAGCTTCCAAGTAGTCTTAGAACAATTGGAAACTCAGCATTGGAAGGAATGGATAATCTCAGAGAAATTACAATTCCTTCTGGTGTAAACAAAATTGGAAATAATGTCTTATTAAGATGTGTAAATCTCCAAAAAATAGTAAATAATTCCTCTGCATCAATTGAAGTTCCGAGAAGTGGAATAAGAGATATTGTAGGATATGAATTTTATGTAGATGGCAAGCACGTTAGCACTGTAGAGCCTGGAAAAACTGCGCTTGGAAAGGCTCGAGAATTCAAACTCAATCTTGTGCTAAATAAAGGAAAAATTGTAGGAAAAACTCCAAAGACATATACATACGGAGAGAACAAAATTCTTCCTAAAGCAAAGAGAAAAGGGTACAAATTCATGGGATGGTCCCTTAAAGATAAATGGTCTAACGGGATTATGTCTTTGAATCCTCATAATTTGTATATGGCCGGTGATGAAACTAGATATGCACAGTTTGATGTAATATAATAATAGTTGGCACTTTTCTTAGGAAGTTTGTAGTGATATAATACAACCCAAAGGAGGTGCCACATGGCAACAAAAAAACAACGTAAATACGACATGGAATTTAAAATCCAAGCAGTTAAACTTGGTAAGGAAATTGGCGTTCAACGTGCTGCAAAAGAGCTCGGCATACCCGCACATACCATTTATAACTGGAATAAACAAGTCAAAGATGGAAGTCTTGACATCGGCGAAGGTGCTCATTCGCCCTCTAATGCCCGTACACTTAACGCAGAAATGATTGAACTGCGTAAGAGGATAAAAGCCCTGGAAAAGGACAAT
>NZ_JAEB01000034.1 GCF_000518685.1 Eubacterium xylanophilum ATCC 35991
AGTCAATATACCAGCAAGGAATATCGAGATGCTATCAAAAAATGCGGCGTAGTTCAAAGTATGAATAGTGACGGTGGTCGCTGTCATGATAATGCTCGATGCGAGAGTATGTGGGCAAGGTTCAAAACGGAGCTTCTCTACGATAGATATGATACCAAATCTATGACTGTCAAAGAGTTAAAAACAGTTATCTGGAGGTACTTCATGTCCTATTGGAACAACCGAAGGATCTGCTCTGCTAACGGAGGACTCCCTCCTGCAGCTAAACGCAGGAAATACTATGATTCACAGCCCGTTGCGGCATAGTGATAAATTTTCCCAAAGAAATCTGCCAACCAATATTGACAATTTCAATCCGTATGTACTATTTGCATGGCAAAGAATGTGTGAGCTTCTTACAAAGAACATCGAAATAGCAGATGAAGTAGACACGGAAAAGCTCAGAGAGATGATACCCGATATTAAACAGGTAATGTTCATGAGGGCAAATCAAATTCAGAAGAAGTTGACTGCTATTTTTTCTAAATGTGGAATTGCTTTTAGAATTGTTCCAAACTTCACTGGTGCGCCGGTGCAGGGCTTTATTAAGAAAACAGAAGATGGGGTATTAATTCTCTGTATGACATTGAGACAAAAGTTTGCTGATATCTTCTGGTTTACGCTGTTTCACGAAATTGCCCATATTTTAAATGGCGACACAAAACATGAATTCATTGATTTTGATTCAGTTTCAGGAGAAGTTGAATCAAAGGCTGATAGTATGGCAGGCGAGTTTCTGATTGATTCAAAGGCATACAAGAAATTTGTGGCTGCAGAGGGATATAAACGAGCAAGTGAGATTAAACGATTTGCAAGCACACAGAATGTGAAAGATTATATTGTCCAAGGTAGGCTTATGAAGGAAGAAATAATTCCTTGGAAGGCTCGACCAAGATACGAGTGGGCGTAGTATTGATAATGATTTGGTTATAATTTTTTCCTTACGCTTTGGAATTTGAACTATGCTCATGATAAAGCGCAAAATAAAGCGCAAATAAAGCGCAGAAATCGTTCGGAACATTTTTCTTGACAAACTATGTTGTGGGAAATTACAACAAAGCTAAGTATATATCAAGTGTTGGATGCGGATTTATCTATGTGCACAGCTTAGGAGGTAATTATGAAAAAGGGTATTGTATACGCATTATGTGTAGGTTTAACAGAACTGGCGGGATTTCTTGTTGGAATGCTAACAAGAGATGCAACGAAGATTTATGCTGAGACGATTTCAAAGCCACCGCTTTCACCACCAGGAGTAGTATTTCCGATTGCTTGGACTATTTTATATGCATTGATGGGAATAGGTCTGGCACGAATACTATTGGCGGATGGTGAAAAAAAGGCTGCTGCGAAGATTCTTTGGGGTATTCAGTTGGTGCTTAATCTGAGTTGGTGTTTTGTGTTTTTTAGTGCTCAAAGTTTTGGTGCGGCACTAGGTGTGCTGATAGGTATGTTTATTGCTGTTGTTTTGATGACATATAGATTTGGCAAGGTGGATGGGTTAGCAGCTAAACTGCAGATTCCATATATTGTGTGGCTGTGCTTTGCCACGTATCTGAATGTTGGAGTGATTTGTCTGAATTGATGGAAGATGGTTGAGACTGTGTGGTGGGAAGTGAACCGAATATTGCTAAATACAGGAGGCATCGTGCAGTGAATGTGCGGTGCCTCTTGAAATTAATTCAAGAAGATAGTATATCTTCTTCTTGGGGATGGAAGCAATATTTGGAATTAATATTGCTTTATATGAATCAAAGGGGACAACACAGAGCATGGTAAAGGTGCGTATTCGTACGATAATGCATATATGACCTAGATATTTATTCTGCAATAATTTTACAAAATAAGAAAATAATAGTTGACATCTAGGGCGATTGGGTTATAATATAGTTATGATTTTGTGAAAATACTGCAGAATGGAGATGGTGATATGCTTCTAGAGTTCAAGACAAAGAATTTCAAATCTTTCTCGGAGGAAGCCGATTTGCTTATGACGGCAGCTCCGAAACAGAAGGGACTTGATTATAGCCTATGTCGAGAGAAAATTAAGAGTAAGGAAATCCGCGGTCTTAGCACCTCTGTATTGTATGGTCCCAATGCATCAGGCAAGACTAATATTATTGGTGCGATGGATGTGCTTAGAGCTATAGTAATGCGTGGCAATATCCGGAACACGGAAGAACAGATGATGCAGAATCCAGCAGTAGCAAATTTGGAATTAATTCCAAATAATCAAGATGACGAAGGAAAACCAGTGGAGTTTATGATTGAGTTCACAGAGGCTGGATATAGGATTAGGTATGAGCTTATTATTTATGTCGGAGCATTCCTGGAGACAGAAGCAAAGAGAAGAGTTCTCAAAGAGACTCTGATGGTAAACGGAGAGATGGTTTTTGAGAGAAATGAACATTTGAAAGTTGGGACCTTTAAGTCTATCAATAATCATGTGCAGAATAGATTAGATGACAATTTGCGAGATATTGCAGAACGTGGATTGAATCCGGAAGAACTATTCCTCGTTAATGGATTCAGACTTATCTATTCCGGATCCTTTGTAAAGTTAATCATGGATTGGTTTGTAAACAAGTTTATGGTTATTTGTCGGGCTGATTCCATGCAGCTGATCAAACGATTCTCAGATCCACAAAAGAAAACTGTCTATGTTGAGAAGACTACCAATGATGCTGCGAAGATATTTGGTATTAACTCAAATGCGATCGGATATGTGGTTGCAGATGATGAGTCAGAGACGAGATTGTGCTCAATCTTCAAGAATTTGAAGAACGAGAATAATGTGGCAATAGCTGCAGAGGTTTTTGAATCATATGGAACGATTCGGTTTATCACGCTTTTTCCGCTTGTTATAAAGGCTATACTTACAGGCGCTGTGTTGATAGTGGATGAATTTGATGCATCAATTCATCCGATGGCACTAAACAGTATTATCAATGTATTTCACAATGATGACGTCAATGTTAAGCATGCACAATTGATTTTTAATACTCACAATCCTATTTTTTTAAACTCCAATATTTTCCGGAGAGATGAGATCAAATTTGTAGAGCGTGAGGAAGAAACTAACAATAGCATCCTTTATGCGTTGTCAGATTTTGGCACTACAGGCGACAAGGGAGTGAGACAGCATGAGGATTATATGAAAAACTATTTTATTGGTCGTTATGGTGCGATAAAGGATATTGACTTTACTACGATTTTTGAAGAACTTCTCGCAGGGGAGGTGGCTGAATGATCAAACGGAAAAGTACGCTGAAATATTACTTTAGTGTGGAGGGAGAAACAGAACTGTGGTATCTGGAATGGCTTCAGGATCAGATTAACAACACTCTTGAAGCCAGTAGTAAAGTTTCCTTTAATAAACAGATTCAGAAGGACCCATTGAAGCGAGCAAAATCGCTAGCAATAACGAGCAAGGTTGAAATATGGCATCTGTCTGATTATGAAAGCTCAGAAGAGATTCATGTGAAGCAGTTTAGAGAAACCATTGATCGTATGGCTGATACAAAGGGACTTAAAAAACAGATAACCTATAAATTTGGGTATAGCAACTTTACATTTGACCTCTGGATGATTCTTCATAAGATAGATTGTCGTGGATCTTTTTCACACAGAAAGCAATACATTATACCAATCAATAAGGCATATGACGAAAGTTTTGAAAATATGGATGAGTTCAAGCATGAAGCGAATTTTAAAAGATGTTTGAAGAAACTGTCGCTTGGGGATGTGATTGAAGCTGTTAAGAGAGCAAAAATTATTATGGATATCAATGAGAAGAATGGTTACACATTGCAGCGTTACAAAGGATACTCATATTACAAGGAGAATCCATCGATGATGATTTGGGAGATTATTGAGAAAATACTTTTAGATTGTGAATTGATGTAGGGAGTATGTAAAGCTTATTTTTGTGTTATGTTATATTCAACAGATTCCACCGAGCCTCAAAAGGCGTTTTGTAATTGTTATAAGAATGCGGACGCACGTGGTTATTATAATGGTCTCATAATTGTAGACACTGATGAAGACAATTATCAAAATTAAATCTCCCCATGGAGCTTTGGAGGTAATTTTTATGAAAAAAAGTATATTTATATTAGTCATGCTTGTCTTGGCATATGTTTTTTATGGGAGCAATGATGTTCAGGCAGAAGAGGGACATGACACGCATTTGACGGCTGAAAGCATTGAATATGGGAAAGAATATTCCAAAAAACTACTCGATAAAGATGATGTGGATTGGTATAAGTTTACAGTCAATCAAGAAATTGGATGTGATTTGTTTGTGACATCACATATCCCCGACGCGAGTTTGAGAGTTGAGCTTTATTCAGATGATGGAGAGTGTTTGGATGAAGGGAAAGGATATTATTTTGACAAATCAGTGGGGTTTAAGAAGAATACAGAAGGCTATAGTTTCAACAGTTCCCGAGCCAAATGACAATTTTATTAGTTCATACAATATAAAGCTTGGAACAAGGTATCAGGGAATCATAGATTATTTAGATAGGGATGATTTTCTCAAATTCGTCATCAAAGAGGAAGCGAAGTACGATATAGAATGCTATATGCAATTGGATGGAACATTGGAACTCTTGAATTTTATGGGTGACGGAGTGCCAGAGTTCAAAGTGGCGCATTATGACAATAATGATAGCTCGAAGCAGAATATTTTACTACATCCTGGAGAATATTATTTTAAGGTGGCACCTTCTGATAAAATCTGGATATATGGAAGCGGTCATGCGATTGGGCTTTACAAGGTGAAAGTGACAAAACACGCTGAGTCTGCGGAGAGTAATGCATATAATAAAAGTGGTAATATTATATCTTCGATAAAGGCAACTGTCAAGAAATGCAAAATAAAGAAGAAGAAAAAAAAACCATTGTTTTCAAAGTAAAGTATTCTAAGAAGGAGCTTGGATCCCAAGATAAGTGCTCAGTGAAGTTTACCAAGAAGGGGATTGTTAAGAAGGTTTTGGTACGGCGCTTAAGTGGGAAGATTAAGGTTAGGGTCTTGGCGAGGCGAAAGGGAACAACGTATATGTATATTAGGCTCAATGGGAAGAAATCGGATAAGGTGAAGATAAGGGTAAGGTAGGAGGAGAGACATAGTTTGATGCCATATATTGGATCACTGTGTCTCTGACGACAGATAAGTTTTTTCACGTATAAACGACACTTGAAAAAACGAGAATAGTGATATTCATATGCAGGGATGATTTGTTTGGAAGGGGGCTTCCGATATATACATTTGTCAATAGGTGTAGGGAAGATTCGGAACTCGAACTAAACGATGGAACAATGAAAGTTTTCGTCAATGCAAGCTATGTTGGGACGGATATAAACCCTCAACTGAAGAGTTTGTTGGATTATATAGCTGGGAGTGTTCCAACAGATGAATACACTGAGAGATTGGATGAAGCCGTGAATTCAGCCAAAACCAATGAGGAATGGAGGTTGGAGTATATGACCTATGAGACAAGATTGATGGATAGATTCGAAGATGGTCTGGAGCAAGGTCGAGAGGAAGTTGCTAAGAACTTGCTAAAAGACGGAGAGCTGTCAATCGAGAAAATAGCGGTAATAACAGGGGTGGATTCAGAAACATTGGAGAGACTTCGTGAGGAAGTTGCCCAGTAGAATTAGTAACTAGGGAACCATAGAATTCAAGAGATGCCTTTATTGTATTTAACAGTTCCCACCGAGCCTATGTAGCTGAGATGCATGCGTAACGGGGTGGGACGTTTACATTAAATTATAAGTAAAGTGAAGATGAATACACTGAGAGATTAGAAGAAGCCGTAAATTTAGCCAAAACCAACGAGGAATGGAGGTTGGAGTATATGACCTATGAGACTTGTGGCTCTGCTCTTTAAATAACCTAATGCGAATTGAAATGGAGTATATAATATGACACCAACAGAAGAGTATGTTCGTCTCATTCAAAAAGCATGTCTCCATCAACAAGAATATAATCATTGTCATTGACAGCTTGAAAACCACCGGTACAAATAAAACCAATATTCGATACGTCGATACCTTTTATATTTAAGAGTTGTTCCTTTTCTATGTGGCACTCTTTCGAGGGCATAGGATGATTATAGTATTTACACTCATAGAAATCATATACTTCACCGTTTCTTCTAATGACACAATCAAACTCTCCATTTGTTTTTGTTTTTGGATCATCATACCAATAACTCCCATAATCTTCTATATCTTCTATTTTGCCCGACAAGGACAATCTGTGAAAATATTGCAGAGCAATTCCTTCTAATCGTCTGCTAATAAAGTGATCTATCGTTTCTTTAATATTTCTGTTATAAAATTGCATTTCCCCTATTCTGCTAATGGTTCCGGTTTTTCCAAAGATATATGTGAAATAAAAGCGCAAAAGATTATCAACAATCTCATAAAACTGCTTTTTTTTATCATTTTTGCGGTTAATCGGTGCTGTTTTATGTATTGCTTCCATATCCAATAATATCTTTAATTGTTTATCTAATAGTCCAGTCTCATCTTTGCCCAGTTTTTCTCGGATTTCTGTATAGCGTTTTTTTCCGTTACCTAATATTTCAAATATTCTGATATCATATGTTTTCTGTATTTCTTTTAATATAATATTCTCTATATGTGAACGAATTAACCCCGTTTCAGGAAGCAAGAGTTTTACTATATTATCCTGTAAAGAAATAGAAGGGTCTAAATTTTCTAATACATATGGACTGCCACCAAATATTGCGTAAAATGCAATTTTATCCCTTGGTGACAAATTGGTGTAAAATGCTGATGAATTATAATAATCAAAGCTATGTATATGTTGTATTAGTGAAAATCTTCCGAACAGTGGGTTATCTTCTGATAACAGTTCTTTCATTATTGTTATATAAGAACCACACAAGATTAGTTTTACATTTTGAGGAAGGTTGTCAATGAGCGACTGCATATAAGAATCCACTTCGTTTTTCTTTTTGGTTTGTTTTAGATAGGGATATTCATCAATAATTAATAATATCTGCTTATCCAAAGTTTTAAAATAGTCCATCAATGCAAACAGTGATTCAAAATGCATAAGAGGAAGAGATAAACTATCAGAAACACTTTTGTATATTAATTCAAGATTCCCTTCAAAGGTACTTGCAACACATTGATGATTAATTACAATACCATCGTAATCCTTAGCAGCTTCTCTTATAAGCGTTGATTTTCCGACTCTTCGCTTACCATATATTAAGACAGCAGTTTTCTTATTTTTATTTGAAAGCTCAGTATTCAAATCTTGTAATTCCTTTTTTCGACCGACAAACATATTTAAAACCCTCTTTCTGAATCATAGTTCTCTGAAAAAGTATTCAGAATATATATACATTATACATGTATGTTATCGTGTAGTCAATATATTTTTTTGCATCGCACTAAGACAGCCCCGTTTTGTTATAAGCAAATCGTCATATAAGGCGGTATACAAACAATGTCCTCTTTGAAACTGAGATTGCGTGGGTGGATCACATAGCACTCGCCTATACGAGCCTTGTACTTCAGCTTGCTGTTGTTGGATATCAGGAAGTCGATCAGGATGTAGCTCTTATATTCATTTTTGCCGAATTCCTCACAGATCGTTGACTTACCGATACGTCTTGCCCCTTCGATCAAAAATGCTTTCTTGCCGTTTAGCTCTTGTTTGAGAGCTAGCAGCTTATTATACATTTACGTTTCAGTATCATGATAACGCCTCATTTCCATAATGCGCAGGTTTACAACGAAATGTACTAGGGAGGCTTTTTCACGTATAAACGACACTTGAAAACCACGCAAAGTCATGATATAGTATAGATAATAAAGGCGTCTTAATAGAATTCTAGTAATATAGAATTGGGAGACACATAATTGATTAAAAATTTTGAAAGTTTAAGTATAGTAGACGATTTTATGTTTAGCAAAGTGATGAGAGATTTGGAGCTTTGCAAGACGATGATAGAGAGGCTGCTTGGGATAAAAGTAGAAAGAATTGAGCCGCCAGAGTATCAGAAGACAATTAAGCTAACCCGGGAATCAAAGGGAGTGCGCTTAGATGTATATGTTCGCGATAATAAAGCAACCATGTATGACCTAGAGATGCAGGCATATACGGAGAAGTACCTGCCACAGAGATCGAGATACTATCAGGATATGATGGACATGGATCAGATAGACGCAGGAGATTCATACCGGAACCTGAGAAAGAATATAGTGATATTCATATGCAGGGATGATTTGTTTGGAAGGGGACTTCCGATATATACATTTGTCAATAGGTGTAGGGAAGATCAAGAACTGGAACTGAACGATGGAACAATGAAAGTTTTTGTCAATGCAAGCTATGTTGGGACGGATATAAACCCTCAACTGAAAAGTTTGTTGGATTACATAGCTGGAAGTGTTCCAACAGATGAATACACTGAGAGATTGGATGAAGCCGTAAATTCAGCCAAAACCAACGAGGAATGGAGGTTGGAGTATATGACCTATGAGACTAGATTGATGGATAGATTCGAAGATGGTCTGGAGCAAGGTCGAGAGGAAGGTCGAGAGGAAGGTCGAGAGGAAAGTCGAGAGGAGGTTGCGAAGAACTTGCTAATAGACGGAGAGTTGTCAATCGAGAAAATAGCGATAATAACAGGGGTGGATTCAGAAACATTGGAGAGACTTCGTGAAGAAGTTGACCAATAGAATTAGTAACTAGAAAACCAAAGAATTCAAGAGATGCCTTTATTGTATTTAACAGTTCCCACCGAGCCTATGTAGCTGAGCTATACGCGTAACAAGGTGGGACGTTTACATTTAAAAATACGGAGTAGGATGAAAAAGTCAAGACTATTAGAAATCTAGATGGGCAATATGAGATTGTGTCGAAGCTGAATCCGTATTCAGTTAAAGATCTTTTGAAGGCACAAAAAATTATGATGGAAGGCCTGGTAAAGGAAGCTGGTGTATTCAGAAGCAAAGGTGTAGGAGTGTATGCTGGAGAGCAACTGATACATGCCGGATCGAATCGATTCGGACATTACGTTATAAAATAGAATTTGCGGAATGACGTAATGGGTGACGTAATAGATGGCGTAATAGAAAGGGAAATCTAATTAACCAATGAATACGCAGAGAGATTGGAAGAAGCCGTAAATTCAGCCAAAACCAACGAGGAATGGAGGATGGAGTATATGACCTATGAGACAAGATTGATAGATAGTTTCGAGGATGGCTTTGAGCAAGGCCGAGCGGAAGGCTTGGAGCAAGGTCGAGAGGAAATTGCTAAGAACATGCTAAAAGACGGAGGGTGGTCAATCGAGAAAATAGCGATAATAACAGGGGTGGATTCAGAGACATTAGAGAGAATTCGTGAAGAAGTTGCCCAGTAGAATTAGTAACAAGGAAACAAAGAATTAACAAAGTACGTCGAAGTATAGGTTTCTCCCAATCGGGAACAAAAGCTCCCGAATGAGATGTGAAATTGGAGAAAGGAAATTTGGTTGAAAGCTCCTTACGACTCATTCAATTTCATACCTATACATTCTGACAATATAGTTTTCCATCATTGGCAAAACCAATTTTAAGTATCCGTATTCATCGCCGTTAACTATCATTTTTTTCAATAATCGATCTCGGTACGGGGTATACTTATTGTTATCCAAGTTGCAAATTTTCTTGATATCACTGGCTTTTCCGGTTTTGGAAGTAGCGATAGCATATAGGAGCTTTTTATCATTTCTTGATAATTCTGACCATATTTTTTCGTATAGGCAGTCTTCGAGATATTGCTGGTATTCCCTTAGCGCACTTTTATAATCTCCATCATATTTGTAAGTAAAATATCCAAGCACCTGAAATGCAAAAGAATAACCTTTGGTGAGCTGTGCCATTTTCTCGGAGTCCTCTAAGCTTACATTTAGGTTGTTTCTATAGTTTTCGGATATTGTTCCTAAGTTAAGCGGTTTTAGTTTGATTTGTGGCGCTCGATATAAAAATGTCAGATTCTTTTCATTCATAAGATTGCTTATATTTTCATAGAGTCCCGTCATTATCAAATATATTGGTAAGTCATCTCTTATCAGAATCTGAAAAATACTGGAGAACTCCTTGACAGAGTCATTTGCAATAATTTCATCGATGCAAACAAGGAGTTTTTTTCCCGCTTTCTTAAATCTTTTGAGGGCTTCAGTGATTGGAATTTGAGGAAGTACCATTTCAGAAGTAGAATTTAACTGGACGCCGAAACCCATTGCGGATATTCCGCCGATTTTTTTTACGATTTTTGAGAATTTTTTATCTTCATATAGGGTTTGGCACAGTGACAGTAAAAGATCCTGCGATGTGCTGAGCTCAATACACTCCCAATCTTTTTTTGCATCTAATTCTTTTTTGATTTCAGTCATGAGAACAGTTTTACCACTTCCATGCACTCCGGTAATCATATAAACTTGATGGGTTGAGGGAGTGTTTAAAAATGAATCTACAATTTCATTAGTTTCGATTACTCTGGGAATATTTTGAAAAGGCTGCTTTCCAAAAGTTAAAGTATACGGATTATTTCTTGGATTACTAGCGTCTATATTATAACTCATACGAATTTCCTCCTGTATATTTATAGTTAAATCGTGAGAAAAGAAAGTATTTACTTGCCTTAGTGAAAATTTATCACTTTTTATCACTTTAATATATTTTTATCACTTTTTATCACTTTTATCAAGAGCTAGTTTTTAATCGATGATGGAAAGCCTTCCAAGTACGGAGAGAGTACTTGGAAGGCTTTTTTATATATAAATGGTGAAAGTCAGACTATGGGCAAAATCGCGATATACTATAGTATATCAAGGTACAGCTGTTCTTGACAGAACAGCTGTACCTTGATATACTATAGTATATCAAGGTACAGCTGTTCTTGACAGAACAGCTGTACTAAAAGAAACACTATTAATAAAGTCAAGGAATCACTCTTTGGCTGAGATGGAGGTAGAAATGATGAAATCAAAAAAACTTATTGCATTTGGAATGGCGGTGGTCATGCTCGGTGTGTTAACCCCAAATGTAGTAGCAGAGGCAAAAAAGAATTATAAGCCAGTAATAACATTGAAAGGAAAGTTGTCGAAAAAGGCGGTTTCTTTAAGGGTACGAGAGGGTCTATCACTAAAGTACAAAGCAAAAGATAAGGAAGACGGAAATATTACAAAAAAGGTTAAGATAAAAGTATATAAGCCAAGAAACGGAAAATTTAAGAAAACCAAGAAAAAGATAGTTTTTCTAAAGGCTGGAAAATATAAAGTGAGATTTAGTGTTAAAGACAGTAAAAAAAGAAAAACAACTAGAAATGTAGTGGTTAATGTAAAAGCCTTAAATTCACCTAGACCATCGGCAGAAGGTAAGAATATTGATGCTCAATCTATTATAAGTGAACCAGTTGCAAGTGAAAAGCCTGTTGTGACGAAAGCATCAGACGTAAATACCAATAATCAAGTGGTTTTAGATGAGACAGACGTTTCTGCGTTGAAAAAAATAATTGAAAGCGAAAATGAGAAGGGATTGAATCTTCCTAGCAATATACTTGATGAGAAAGCTTATGACTGGGATAATGGAAAGTTAATAGGAATAAATTGGATGATTACTGACGATGACATGCCCGGCGCGATTAATATTTCTTTAGAAGGCCTTAATAATTTGAAAAAATTGAATTTGACGGGCGTTGATTCCCCATATATTTCTTTGAATACAAGAAATAATACGGAATTACAAGAGCTGAGACTGATAAATTTTAATCTCTCGCAAGAGAGCATCGATATTCGTAATAATAAAAAGTTAAAAGTGCTTGATTTGGAATCTAATAAATCTGTGTATGGTGTTGGAAAAGAAAAATTTGATGCAAGCCAAAATACTGAATTGGAACGAGTATGTATTGGAGCATGTGGTGAATATGATGAGCTCGATGTACAGAATTGTAAAAAATTGAAGTATTTGGATTGTTATTCGTTTAAAAAAGTAAAGTTTGGGAAACATGATGAGTTGGAAGAGTTGAAGTTGCATGGTGTTGATGATTTTGATATTAGTAATTGTACGAACCTGAAGACGCTTGAATTTATGCATTGTCCTAATATAGACTTGAGCAAGAATATCAATCTAGAGAAGATTGATTGTCACTCAGGAGACGTAACGGAGTTGGATGTAAGTGGCTGTGAAAACTTGAAAAGTTTGGATTGTTCATACAATAAAATCTCAAAATTAGATATCAGTAAGAATATAAAATTAGAGAATTTAAAATGTGATAATAATAAACTTGACAGACTGGATATTAGTAATAATGTTAATCTTGGGTACCTAAATTGCTCAGATAATTCGTTGACATATCTATATGCGAGTCAATGCAAGAAAATATATACTCTTATGTGCAGTAATAATAATATTGGGCAATTAGATATAGCTGGATTGGAAGAGATTGTTATATTGCTTTGTAACAATAACAATATAAGATATTTAAATGTAAGTTCGACAGTCTGGGGAGATTTGGATTGCTCTAATAATCAGCTCAGAGAATTAGAGCTGACTGGTGGGGTTGGCGGCTGTAGTCTTTCTTGTCATCACAATTACTTGAAGTATGTTGATCTGAGATCAGTATATTATGAGTGTGGCTCTGATGAGCGTATGCGCAATTTGTATTTACAGAAAGACGAAAATGAAAATATAGTTGAAGTTCCTGTATATTTTTAAAGTTAATAAATCAGGATATTAGTGTAGTGTTATTGGAAATAATTCAAAAAGGAGGAAAGTTTTGCGAGGGATGTGAAACAGTTGTGCCAGTTACAAATAAGAAAGGAAATCTTCTATCGCAAAACAATGTATGAAAATGAGTAAAAAGCCTATTATTATCGGTGGAGTTGTGGTTGTTGCTATTATAGTGGCCTTATTATTGTTTGTAAATCGAGTAAAAACAATTGATGTGAGAGATTACACCAAGGTTTCATTTGATGGCGGAGATGGGTTTGGGAAGGCAATAGTTGATATTGATAAAACACGATTAAGAGCTGACTTTGCTAAAGCAGCAGGAATTGATGCCGACTCATTGGATAATGCGAGTGATTTGGAGGATCTCGCAGGTGGTTTTAATGATGCGATTACATTAGATAGTAGCATGTCAGCAGTTGAGTACAAAATTGATAAAAAAGAAGGATTGAAAAATGGAGATAAGGTTACAATTAAGTTTGATTTGAATAATGAAGAAGTAAGCAAGTACAAAGTTAAATTTGTGGGAGATACTATTGAAGAAGAAGTTACCGGCCTTACTGAGGTGCAAGTAGTTGATCCGTTTCAATATTTAAAGTATGAATTTTCTGATATATCACCGAATCTTTCAGTATCATTGACAGAAACGGAGCCTGACAAGTTATATGGTGCAAGTTTCGTGTGCGATAAGCAAACTGGAATAAAAAAGGGAGATAAACTAACAATAAGTTTAGAGATTAATGATGAAGAAAAGATTATCGAGGAACATGGAGTTAGATTTAATCCGACGGAAAAGGTGATTACTGTTGATAAGGTAGATGAATATGTTTCGGATGTTAAGAAGCTCGACAAGAAAATTATAAATAGTATGAAAAAACAGGCCAAAGATGTTTGTAAAGATTATCTTGCAGAGATAAAGGATACGATCAAGTCTTCAAGGTTTAAATATGAGGGATACTATTTCTTGGCAGCAAAGGAATTTGATTTTTTGGGTGAGGATAATAAAGTGATTATGGTATATTCTGTGCATTTAAAGAACACGGATAGCGATGGTTTTAGAAAAGCAAAAGTGTATTTTCCTGTCATCTTTAGCGATATTGTTGAATACGCAAATGGTAAACAATATGTTGATTTGGGATCAACAAAAATAGATGGAGTCACAGACCTTGTTTATGGGTGGTTTGCATCTATACGAGGCTACAGACAGAAATCAAAAATGAAGAACGATTTGGTTATCAGTTGTAAGTCGGAGTACACTAGTGCTTCTGTAGGATTGTAAACTTGAAGATGTTTTTGTGCATCTAAAATCCATTTTGATATCAAATTGAGATTTTCTATAAAAATTTGATGGCCGGAGCCACATGTTAGTGGTTCTGGCCTTGCTTTATAATATCAATATTCTCGACTAAATATGCATACTGGGAGAAAAAAGAGCAAAAAACATTTTTCGTCGTGATCCTTTCCAGGTCACCCATCCTTTCATTCCCTGCATCCCGCTATAGCATTTTGACAAACTCCACATATTTTGTTATTATATCAATGATATAATTACCGGAGATGAAATGCAATATGAGCCTGTGGAGGACGAAGCAACGGAGGAAAGATGCTTTGCAGGTAGCTATCTGTATGTACAGTCCAGTATAACGTATTCACGTTAGTGAAATTCTTTCATCTCCGGTTAATTATATAATAAAGTTATTGGTTGGAGAAGGATTAATGGAAATTATAGATAAAATCAAGGACCACGATCTCTGGATAAGATTTATGGAAGATAGGATATCCAAAGGATGTGTTAGGAATAAGGAATGTGAGGAGTTAAAAACATTTGTTAATGAGAGAAAATACCTGAAACTTGTTCTTCAAATAGAGCGAACCAAAGAAATGCCAGTCCCTTACTTGCTTGAGGTTAACAAAAGTAGCGTTTCTAGAAAACGTCAGGTGTTTACAGTTTCTAAAGAAGAAAACTACATCCTAAAAATGTTCGCATACTTGTTAAATGAATATGATGATATATTCTCAGAAAACTTATATTCTTTTAGAAGTGGTTCCGGAGTTAAGAAAGCTATTAGCACAATTAAGAAAAACGTTAATTTAGAGAAGGTATATACATATAAGGCAGATATTAAGGACTATTTTAATTCAATAAGTGCAGATAATGTGTTGAAAATGTTCAGCGAGTATTTGCCATCAGAAAAGTGGATGCTCTCCTTTTTAGAGAAGCTATTAAAATCCCCATTTGCAATTAAAGACGGAAGCCTGGTGGAAATCAAGAAAGGTGTAATGGCTGGCTTTCCAACAGCTGGTTTTTTAGCTAATTTGTATTTAAAAGAATTGGATGAATATTTCTTTAAAAAGGGTGTTATATATGCAAGATATTCAGATGATATTATTGTATTTGCAAATTCACAAGAAGAGATATGTGTATATGAAGATGTTATAAAAAACTTTTTGAGTTCAAAAGGACTTGAGATTAATCCAAGGAAAGAAGTTAGAACTGTACCGGGAGAAAAGATTGAATTTCTTGGAGTCGAATTTTGGGGAAATCAGATTAATGTTTCAGACATGACAGAAAAAAAGCTTAAAGCCAAAATCAAAAGAAAGGCTCGAGCGTTATATAGATGGAAAATTCGCAAAAATGCAACTGATGAGCGGACTGCTCGTGCAATGATTAGATTTTTAAATAATAAGTTTTATAACAATTCGACATATGGAGAAATCACATGGTGTAGATGGTATTTTCCATTAATCACCAAGGATGATAAACTAAAAAGAATTGATCAATATGCAGTGGACTCAATTAGATATTTGTATACAGGCAGACATGGCAAGAGTAATTACAATCTTACATATCAGGATATCAAACTGATGGGATACAGAAGTTTGGTGAATTCTTTTTGGAAATTCAAGAAGGGAAAGTATGAGGTGTCATCCTAGTGAGTGGAGAAAATTATTTGAAACGCATGTTGCTGGTCTTACAAGCTCTGCTTGTAAGACAATTAAGTCCCATGTATTTTCTTGGAATACGGCAATTATTTCTGTTTGTAAGTTTTTTGCCGTACCAGCCTAGATTTCTAAGATTCTTGTACAGGGATTTTAGTCGGTTTTACGGCAAAACTCTTATTATTTTCTAATTTTGCCGTACTCATCTTTAAATTAACTTGATGAGATTTCTATATTGTCTACTGAGTACGGCAAGATTTCTAATTTCTACAAATATTGCCGTATTCTTCGCCGAATTAGCGTGACGAGATTTCTGTCTTGTCTACTGAGTACGGCAAGATTTCTAATTTCTTCAAATATTGCCGTATTCTTCATCAAATTAGCGTGACAAGAATTCTATCTTGCCTACTGGGTACGGCAAGATTCCTAGTTTCTTCAATTTTTGCCGTACCACCTGCCCCAACCCCCAACCGCAACCCAAACCACAACCCAAACCGCAACCACCCCTCCCAACTCCCCATCCCATTTTGACAAAACCCCCATATTTTGGTATTATATACTAAACGTGTAATGCTTGAAATTGCTTGATTTTAAGCGACAAAAGAAAGGATGAAAAGTATGAAAAAGACAAAAAGAGTATATGGAATTATGGCAGCGACATTATTAGCTTCAGCGGTTCTAACTGCCTGCGGAACTACCGGTAACAACTCAACCAATAGTTCCAGTAACAATAACGCCACTAACAGTGTTCAAGCTGATGAAAGTAAAGCTACGACTACACCTGTTCAGGATAGGGAGTGTCTATATCAAGTTTCGCTTTTACAGGACTTGACTCAAGGAGACTACTATGGAAGCATTCCAGTGAGTGCATTGAAGGAGCGAGGAGATATTGGGCTTGGGACTTTTGATAAGTTAAATGGCGAGTTGATTATGTTGGATGGCAAGGTATACCGCGCTGATGGTGCAGGTAAGGTAGAAGAGGTTCCGGATGATGAGACTATTCCATTTGCTTCGGTTACATTCTTTGATGAGGATGATAAAGCAGAGTTTACGGATGTTAAGGATTTGAATGATCTGATTAAGAAGCTTGATGAGAAGTATACCAAGGATGCAGGCAATTATTTCCAGGTTGTCAAGATTAAAGGATTATATGAAAAGATGAATGTCAGAAGTGAGCTCGCACAGGAAGAGCCTTATAAGCCGCTGGCGAAAGTTATGGAGACGGATCAGAAGTTTTTTGATTATGAAAATGTTTCGGGTACCGTGGTTGGAGTGTATTGTCCGGTTTACGTAGATAAGGTGAACTCTTCGGGATGGCATTTTCACTTTGTTTCGGATGATGGAACCAAGGGGGGACATATCGTAGATCTAGCACTTGGCAAAGGCGAGGTTCAGTGGGATAAGACTACCGGTCTTGATATGGATCTTCCGGAGGCTGATCGTTTTGGAAAGTATGACTTCTCGACAGATCAGTCTGGAGATGTGAAAAAAGTAGAAAAACCAAAGGGATGATAGTTTTTGTATGAAAGAGGTGTTATAATGTTTGATTGGCTAGAATTTGATCAAAAAACCAAAAAGGGTTTTGAAGAGCAGATGGAGCAAGTGAAGGAGGTTATGGCTAGATATATAGAAAAAAATTCCCAGATTAGGGAGCTGGCTATATATGACAAGCCGGACCAGGAGACGCTTGACAAGATAATTGGATGGGATATTCCCGCCAAGGGAAGAGAAGTGCGAGATATCAGCAACGAGCTGATTGACAACGTATTTGAAAAGGCTATGGTTTTGCAGCATCCAAGATTTTTTTCCTTCGTTTCAACGGCTGTGTCGCCGTATTCGGTGGCGGGAAGTTTGTTGAGTGATATTTATAATGTCAATGCCGGAAGTTGGGAATTAGCGCCCGGAGCCGGATTAATAGAGGAGAAACTAATCAAGTGGATGGGTGGTCTTGCCGGATATGACGGAGATAATATTGGCGGAATTTTCTTGTCAGGAGCGTCCATGGCCAATATGAGTGCATTGGTGGCAGCTAGGGATTCTAGACTTTCTCCGGAGGAGTTTCCTGAGGGTGTTGTTTACTTCTCTGACCAGACTCACAGCTCGGTTGAAAAGGGGCTGAGAATCATTGGATTCCGCGAGGATCAGGCTGTCAAGATTCCGACGGATGATGAATTCAAAGTCAGAGTTGATCTTATGGAAGAAGCTATAGAGCGCGATCTAGCAGCGGGCAAGAAGCCGTTTGCTATCGTGGGAAATCTTGGAACAACTAATACGGGAACTATTGATCCACTTGAGAAACTGGGGGAGATGGCGAAGAAATATGATCTCTGGTTTCACGTTGATGGTGCTTTTGGAGGTTCAATTCTTGTGTCGCCTATTCGTCGTAATCTTGCGAAGGGCATTAGCATGTCGGACTCTTTTTCTTGGGATACACACAAATGGCTCATGCAAGTATACAGCTGCAGTTCATTGATTGTTAAGGATAAGTCGAATTTGTTCAAATCCTTTACAGAGCATCCGGAGTATCTCGCAGATGTAAGTTCTAGTGAGCACGGTGATGGCTGGGATCTGGGGCCGGAGATGTCTAGGCCTGCCAGGGCTATTAAGCTGTGGTATACGCTTCAGGCCACGGGGACGGATTTGCTGGAGGAGTTGATTGAGTATTCATTTTACAATGCTTCTCTTGTTGAGAAGGAATTGTCTAAGCGTCCGAATTGGAAGATTATATCTCATTCCAGCTGCGGAACGGTGAATTTTCGCTATGAACCGGAGGGAATGTCGGAGGAGGATGTAGACGTTCTGACGGACAAAATATCTAAGGCCATTATAGGAAGTGGATTTGCATTTATCGTCACAACAACTTTGAAGGGGCACAAGACACTCAGGATGTGCACGATTAATGCCAACACAACGGAGGAGGATATCAGGAAGACTGTGGAACTTCTCGACGAGTTGGCGAAGAGAGAGAGTAATGCTTTCACTGGATAGGAGTTAGCCGTGTGGTAGAAGGAGAATGAATCGGTAGAGGGAATATACTACGGAGGTGACCATGATGGCACTAAGAAAAAAAGTTGCATTGTTCATGACAGCGACAATGCTCACGGCGACGGTGGGAATCGTAGGTAACGGTTCAACCGAGTTGCAGGCGGCAACGAAGAAGATTACTGTCAAAGTAAAATATTCCAAAGCTGTTAATCTAGGAACTACTAAGAAGTTCAAGTCGGCCAAAATCACTAAGACGAACAAAGGACTATTTTCCTCGAAAATAGTGAAGAAGAAAGGAAAGTTCAAGCTAGTGATAAAGGGAAAGAAGGCCGGAAAGGCCAAGGTAATCGTTAAGCTCAAGAAGAAAAAAGGAAGCATCAAAAAGAAATTTTCTGTGATTGTCAAGGCGGCAAAAGCTGAAGTAACAAGTGAGACGGCTGCACCGACGGCTACTTCCGCACCGGTTAACGATGTTGTCGTATCTAAGGCACCACAGACACAGGCACCAACGGTGGAACCGACTGTTGCGCCAACTGTTACACCGACGGCGACACCTGTTCCAACAACATATCCTGATTTTCTCGATATAATTGAAAATGTTCCGACGGATTACAACGTGGCTAGAGAAGGCGTGAACTACGGCGAGAAGGAAACTATAGAGTACTTTTCGACGGCTGCTACACGCGAACTCAAGGCCAATGTGCTACTCCCTGCAGGATACACTCCAGACAAAAAGTATCCTGTACTATACCTTCTTCACGGAATAGGTGGAAGTGAGAGGGACTGGGTGAGAAGTAATCCACAGGTAATCCTTGGAAATCTTGTTGCTGATGGAAAGGCCAAAGATATGATTATCGTGCTTCCAAATCACTGTGCATCAACAGAGGAGATTGCAAACTCATTTAGCGATGCCAGCGTGGCGGGATATGATAATTTTATCAATGCCATCAAAGATGATTTGATCCCATATATGGAGGCGCACTATTCTGTTGCGACAGGCAGAGAGAATACGTATATTGCCGGTTTCTCTATGGGAGGACGAAATGCACTGTATATAGGAATTAAGTTGGCAGATATGTTCGGGGGAATCGGAGCATTTGAGCCGGCGCCCGGAGTGCTTGCTTACGAGCCTGATGGAATGACAAATGGAAGCGCTGGACTTCTCAAATCAGAGGAGTTGAAGCTGCCTGATGCGTATAATGTGAAGAATACGACAATTCTCATTCTGAAGGGAAATCAGGATCAGGTAGTAAAGGAGAATCCTAAGTTGTATCACGAGACTCTAGAGGCGAATGGTACTGGACATCTCTACTATACAATAGATGGTGGACATGACCAGAACGTCGCTTGCAAAGGATTATATAACTTCTTCTTGCAGATTTTCCGCGGGGAGAAATAGGTTATAATAGGGGGGGAGTTGTTTTTAATGGAGGGGTTTTATGGTAAATATTTATAAGAAGTACAGTTTAAAAATTGGGTTGGTATTTACCATTGTATCAGCGCTTATGACTACATTCGTGTTGAGCGCGCTATTTAGTGGCGACCCGAGAATGAATGAGTTTTTGTATGATTGCGGCATAGATATGTTGGGGGGACTGATTTGTGCGGCGTTGTACTTTGGGTGTATGAAGCAGAGTGGAGAGGGTGGAAAAGTCTTTAGAAGCCTGATTGTACTGGTGAGTTTTGTTTTTTTCATAAATGAACTTATGTACTGTGTATACCGCGTTCCGGAGAAAATCGGACTGTGTATGTTTTGCGTTCTCTGTAGCAAGATAGCGGATATTGTGATGATATATTTGTTCTATACATATGTGAAAAAAACACTTGGTCTAGACGGAAAAATGCGACTTTGGGCCGACAGAGGCTTCCCTATTTTGTCAGTATTTGAAATCATAATACTATTATCTAATATTATATATCCAACCACGTTTTCTATTACTTCCGAAGGGGTATATCAGGCAGCAGCAATGTCCTGGTTAGAGGATATTTATTTGATAGTTGCATTGACTATAACAGCTATTTTGATAATAAGATGTGGAAGTCCACGAAACCAAAAATTAGCGGCACTAACATTTATATTTTTGCCGATTATAGAGTTTGTCATACTTGGTGGACAGTTCGGAAGTGCAGGTCAGTACGGCACTGTACTGATGTCACTTGTGATTATGTATTGTGTTATTTTTAATTATAATAGTTCCAAATTATCTGCCACTCAGGCCGAACTCGACATGGCAACTGAGATACAAGCCAGCATGTTGCCTTCTATATTCCCGGCATTTCCGGCGAGAGATGAATTTGATTTATATGCAAGCATGGACCCCGCCAAGGAAGTTGGAGGCGACTTCTATGACTTTTTCATGATTGATGATAATCACCTCGGCGTTGTAATTGCAGATGTAAGTGGTAAGGGAATACCTGCTGCTTTGTTTATGATGATATCAAAGACAGTCGTTCAAAACTATGCTATGCTTGGTATCAAGGCTTCCGAGGTGCTTCGAAGGGCCAATGAAGCACTTTGTGTACAGAATAAAATGGAGATGTTTGTCACCACTTGGGTGGGCATACTAGAACTATCTACGGGTAAGATGAACTGTTCCAGTGCGGGGCATGAGTACCCGGCAATTTGTCATGACGGAAAATTTGACCTGCTCAAAGACAAGCATGGCTTTGTTCTTGGTGCTATGGATATTGCCAAATATTCCGATTATGAGATACAACTTGAAAAGGGTGACAGAATATTTGTCTATACCGATGGTGTGCCGGAAGCGACTAGCGAGGACAAGGAGCTATATGGCACGGATAGGATGATAGAAGCGCTTAATACTTGCGCAGATGGCACGCCAAAGGATATATTAAATACAGTTCGTGAGTCAGTAGACAGTTTTGTTGGCAATGCAGAACAGTTTGATGACCTCACCATGGTCTGCCTTGAGTATAGAGGATAGTATTTCACATGGTTGTGTTATCCATTATTTTGTGATACAATGAAAGGGTTATATCGGCTCTGTTATGTGCCGATGTTCTTCCAAGAAAGAGTATGAAAGAGTCGAGTGACGAGGGGGAAAAGTATGAATTTTCAGGAATTCGTAGATGGAATGGGTGCGATGACATGCGTAGTATCGGTGGAAAAGATTAAAGGCGGTAGATATGGTGATATAAGGATTGTCACGGGTAATAAATCTTATATTGAGTCTATTGAGAAACCTTTTTCCGGCGCTGAGATGCTGACTAAGAAGTTTGTGCCAAATCAATTATATACGGAATATTTGACAAGAGATATCAACTTTGAAGAGTATTGCTATCAGGCAGCAGTTCACAATAAGTGCCTGCACTCATATGCACATCCGGACAGAGCAAATGTGTGGTTTAACATGATATTCTTGCCTGTCTCATATAAAGAAGAAAATATTCATTATTGTACATATACCATGGAGATCAATTATGAAGCTAGTTCGAAGCGCTTGTCCAACGTATCAGGGGAAGTTGCGTCCTTTGTTCTTGAGTCCTATCTAAAACTTAGAAACCAAAAAGACTTTACCAATAGCATGAGCGAAGTTATGTACGACTTTAGGGAAATGTGCAGCGCTGATTACTGTGGTGTTGTCACCAGAGATCAGTATGAGGATAAATGGTCTCTCCTAGCTGAAAACATGAGCGATAGAATGCTCGAAGTAAAAAAAGATGGGGTTATGGGTGATGATTTTTATGAGCTCGTCAAGTCTTGGGAGCAGACTATTGCAGGAAGTAATTGTTTGATTGCTAAGAATGAATCAGATATGCTAGTCATCAAGGAGAGGAATCCTGAGTGGTATGAATCCCTCACGTATTCCAATGTAAAGTCCATTGTATTATTCCCATTAAAGAATAGAGATAATGATCTTCTCGGCTATATGTGGGTTATCAATATTGATCCCGATAGAGCTTTGGAGATAAAGGAACTTCTCGAGTTGACAACAGATGTTCTCGCATCAGAAATCAACAACTATCTGCTTCTGAAACGCCTTAAAACCTTGAGTTCAAGGGATATGCTGACAGGCGTTATGAACAGAAATGAGATGAATAATGATGTCGAAAGAATCCTAATGGAGTCAGAGCAAAAGTCAAAATCTGTGGGAGTTATATTTACAGATCTCAACGGTCTAAAGAGAATTAATGACAGAAGAGGTCATGTGGCCGGAGACAAAGTTTTGGTAAAAGCAGCCAAGATTTTGAATGAAGTTGTTAAGGAAGATGCTATTTATAGAGTTGGTGGAGACGAATTTGTAGTTATCCTTCCGGGTGCCGATGAAGAGAAGATCAACAAGTTGATCGAGGGAATTAGAAGTCGAAATAATGATTATGATGATGTGACATTTGCCATAGGTGGTTGCGTTGCCAAAGATATGAAGGATATCAATAAGGCGCTTAGTATAGCTGATGAGCACATGTATAATGACAAAAGACAGTTTTACAAGGAGAGAGCTCATATTCTGTAGATTCTTATTATGGGGGGCTTTATGTTTAAATTGTCGCAAAAGAGCGAAGTGAATAAAGAATCACAAAAGATACTCATATATTGGCTGTTGCTGATGGTGATTATGATTGCTTCCGATATTGGTCTGATTATACTAAAGTCTAAAACAGAAGTGATTGTTGTAAGCATTTGTATATCTGCATTTTGTGCGATTATGGGCATCTATGTGATAAAAAGATTTTATAGAGATGTTGTAAAACCGGCAAAAACACTTGAAAAAACAGGCGATTCCACCTTAGAGATTAGATTGGCTAGAGTCAGAAAGAGGAAGCGCGGACGCGATATGTATGAAATAGTAGATTCTTATCGACGTGGCTATTTTTTTACACTTGCAATTATAATAGGTGTTGCGACACTATTAGTTATGGGCGCCATGATTCTCAAGATGAACGAGTATGATAATATTAACATTCCATTTTATTGGGGGATTATAATATCTATAGTAATCATGATTATTAGTGTTTTTGCAGCTAGAAAACAGGATTTGTTTTTTCTTTCCAGCAGGGATCTTAAGTCTGCTATAGAACAAAGAGGGTTTGATGAGATAAGAGTGAACAATGACTTTATGATGGCTAATTACCATGAAATGTTTAAGGGAATGATGGCAGTGGGAATTAGCTATTATGTCGTTTTTATGCAAAAATTTTGCTATGTCGGTGAGATTAGTAGTATCTCCAAGATAGGAAAATTTTCCGTGACTCAAAAACTTAATAAGACCAAGATAACTAGATATTTTATTAGAATTTATGAAAAAAATGGAACCATAAATCGCCTTATGTGTGGTGATAGTATATCCCAAGAACTCATTGCCAGAGATTTTCAAAGCAAAGGCTTTGAGGTGGTGGATGAAGAATTATAAACTGATATGCCTTCCGGACTTTGTCTGAGGAGGCATTTTTAGTGAAAAAAATTATTGGAAACGCATATTGCCGGGGGATGTTGCACCAGCGGTTGGACGTCTTTTACGGAAAATTTCTTGGATACTCTCTTTTTTGCCGTACCATACTCTTATTCAATCACTCGTTCAGCAATTCTATCTCCATTTACGGAAATTTCTTTGAATTTCTTAGTTTTTTCCGTACTTCTTCTTCTACTTGCATTCTCTGTTCAGCCCTTTTTTTTTAAGAATACGGCTAGATTTCTTGTTCCAGCCATTCTAGCCGTACTGACCACCAAAAATGTCGTGACACAGTTCCCCCAGTTTCCCCTCAGTACGGCTAGATTTCCTGCTCCAGCCATTCTAGCCGTACCGCCCCTCAAAATACCGTGACACAG
>NZ_KI912478.1:0-3636 GCF_000518685.1 Eubacterium xylanophilum ATCC 35991
AAAAAAAAGGGCTGAACAGAGAATGCA
The DNA here is from genome assembly GCF_000518685.1 of Eubacterium xylanophilum ATCC 35991. GTDB lineage: Bacteria > Bacillota > Clostridia > Lachnospirales > Lachnospiraceae > Eubacterium_F > Eubacterium_F xylanophilum. The sequence goes on from NZ_KI912478.1 coordinate 28, forward strand.
AGTAGAAGAAGAAGTACGGAAAAAACTAAGAAATTCAAAGAAATTTCCGTAAATGGAGATAGAATTGCTGAACGAGTGATTGAATAAGAGAGCATGGTACGGCAAAAAAGAGAGTATCCAAGAAATTTTCCGTAAAAGACGTCCAACCGCTGGTGCAACACCCCCTTAAAACGTACATTGTTGTTTTTTTAAAAAAAATATGATATAATGCTAACTATCTTATGTACGGTAAATATTTGAAAATTCAATTTAGATTGGAGGTAAATCATGCAAAGAGTTTTGGAGTTTTTAAAAGGGGCTGGGACTTATTATTTGGCGACTGTTGAGGGCGATCAGCCTCGTGTCAGACCATTTGGCACAATCAACGAATTTGAGGGAAAACTCTATATTCAGACAGGAAAGGTGAAAAATGTTTCGAAACAATTACATGCAAATCCCAAAGCGGAAATTTGTGCATTTAAGGATGGAGAATGGTTGAGAGTAGCCGGAACATTTGTCGAAGATGATAGGATGGAAGCACGTGAAGCAATGCTTGAAGCCTATCCTGATTTGAAGGCTATGTACTCTGCGGATGATGGAAATACAGAGGTTTTCTATATTAAGGACGCAACGGCGACATTCAGTTCATTTACCAAAGAACCTGAGGTCGTGAACTTTTGAGGGGTAGTTATTAACGCAAATTAGGAGGTATTACATGATAAGAACGAATATTTTCAATGATACTGAGGCACATAGAATTGCGCAAAAGAAGGGGATTTACTCAGTTTTAGAATATGTAAAAGACGTTTCTGTGACAGAGAGCACTGCAATTAATGCTTTTTTCTCGGCAAAGATGAATGTTCGCAAACGTCAATTAGTTGCCAACATAGCCGACGGTGGAGTTGTGGTACAGGCTGGAGCGATGCAACTTATGCTTGGAGATCTTACTGCTGCAACAAATGTAAAGGGCGCAGGAGATCTGTTCAAAAAGGCTATAGGAAGTAAAGTGACAGGTGAGTCCGCAATCAAACCGAGATATACAGGTACAGGAACTCTGGTTCTCGAGCCAACATATAAGCATATAATTCTCGAGGATTTGGCGGAGTGGAATGGTAAAATGGTCATCGAGGACGGTCTATTTCTTGCTTGCGATGACACAGTAAATCTCAGTGTGGTAGCTAGGAACTCCCTTTCATCTGCAGCGCTTGGTGGAGAGGGACTATTTAATACTGCACTTTCAGGTTCTGGCGTGGTTGCTCTTGAATCACCGGTACCTATGGAAGAATTAATAGAAGTTGAAGTTGACAATGATGTAGTTAAAATTGACGGAAACATGGCAATCGCATGGTCTGATACTCTCAAATTTACAGTTGAAAAAACTACCAAGAGTTTGGTTGGATCAGCTGCATCGGGTGAAGGATTTGTAAATACTTATAGAGGGACTGGAAAGATTCTGATTGCGCCGGTAGGATGAGATAAGCAGACGAACAGAAAGGAATGCCCCGGGGGATTACGGGGTAGGAGAAAGTATGATTGAAGATTACAAAACAGCGAAGCGAATGGGGGATGAGGCGGTTAGAAGTGCAAAGAGATCGGGAAAATCACCGTATTTACCGGTTTTAGATGCGCTGATTGATGCCAGCAATACTGCAGGGCAGGTGAGTTTGGGACTTTTGGAATTGCCACTTTCTAGGATTAAGGGCAACAAAGAAAAGTCAAGAAATAATGCATTTGCCAACAATTTTATGCCTATATTCGATGCAAACACCGAGTTTGCTCTCAAGTGGTCCGCATTGTATGATTCCTATAAGGAAGAGGGAATACGAGATGCCATCAAGGTCTACGAGTACATGAATGAGTACTATGTCCAAGAGGGAAATAAGCGAGTATCAGTCTCAAAATTAGGCGGAAATGAATATATACTCGCAGATGTCACGAGAATTATTCCCAAGAAGGACGGCTCGAAAGAAGTCCAGGTTTACTATGAGTATCTTGACTTTTACAATCTAACAAACAACTTTTTGCTGGTATTCTCTGAACCAGGCGCATATGAAAAACTAGCAGATCTTCTGGGACAGAATCTAGTAGACCCATGGCCGGAAGAAGTATGCAGCGAACTCAAATCAGCTTATTACAGATTTGAGCGCGTGCTAAAAAAAGAAGTAAAGTACTTTGTTGATCAAAATGCCAGCAATGCATTTCTCATCTATATATCCATCTTTCCTATCAAAACCATTAGTGAAAGCACGGATGAGCAAATCAAGAATAATATAATTCTCGCAAGAGATGAGATGATAGCAAGCGGAAAAACTGATGACACTACATTTCTCGATGAAGCTCCGGGCGAGGGAGAAAATGACGACAAGTCAGCCGGAATCATGCGAATATTTTCACGCACCAAAAAGTATACAGCTTCATCGCCGCTTAGAGTTGGATTTATCTATGATGCCGATATCGAGCAATCTCGCTGGGTAGACAGCCACGAAGCCGGAAGACTGTACGTCGATGAGATGACCGGTGAAAATGTTCTGACTGCCGCATATTACGTGGATCAATTAGGTGGCACACAATCGGCTCTCGAGGCAGCAGTGAAGGACAAGAATGAAATTATATTTGCAGTTTCACCATCAATGTCAGACGATGTGCTGAAGACAGCAGTGAAGAATCCGGATATTAAATTCTTGAATTGTTCGGTTGGCCAGGCATTCTCATCACTAAGGTGCTATCATGCCAAGTTCTATGAGGCGACTTTCTTGATGGGCGTCTTGGCAGCAAACAGAGCACTGTTAGAGGGCGATGCAAGTCAAATCGACTACGTTGTCCGCGAGGTTAATCAAATGAGTAGAATTGATCTGAATGCCTTTGCCATTGGCGTCTCCACCATGGCACCAGATTGCAAGGTGGTTCTCAAGCCGGTGGGAGAGAGCGGAGAAGCCAATGTTGAATCAAAGGTCTACGCAGACATCGAGTATTCGACCGTAGGCCGAACCGGAAGACGTCCCGGAATATATGTATCAAATGATGAGAAAGATGTATATGTAGGGGCACCTTACTTCAACTGGGGACGCTACTATGTTCATATTGTTCAGTCAGTTCTATCGGGTACTTGGGACCTCGGCGGACGATTAGACGATACAACCCCAGCAAACTATTGGTTCGGAATCTCAACAGGAGTAGTAGATATTTTGGCACCAAACTTGCCATATCAAACAGCTAAGATGCTTTCCTTCTTCAAGAATTCAATTGTAAACGGAGACTATACACCATTTGTCGGAGAAATCAGATCAAATGATGATAAAGTAATTCAAAGCAGTTTCCCAGGCAGCAATTCAAGCCGCCGTACCTTGGAATTGTCGAAGGAAAACCTAGATCCAAAGGATATAGTTTCTATGACATGGATGAATGAGAATATTGTGGGAGAATTGTAAGACCAACGTTATGAATTTCCCCAAAAAGACGGATGGAATGGGCGAAAAGCCCAATTCATCCGTCTTTTTGAGGTTGTGCCCAGGGGGGTGGCGGAGCAGTTTTTTTTCAAATTTGGCATGCCCCTGAACCCACTTGGTAACTTGGGAAGTCGCTCTGGGGGCATGCCTATTTTACGATTCGCGTTTTGGCATGCCCCTGAAC
>NZ_KI912478.1:3946-22065 GCF_000518685.1 Eubacterium xylanophilum ATCC 35991
AAGTCGCTTTTGGGGGCATGCCTATTTTACGATTCGCGTTTTGGCATGCCCCAAAGCGCACTTGGGAACTTAGAAAGTCTCTCTGAGGGCATGCCTATTTTATGATTCGCGTTTTGGCATGCCCCTGAACCCACTTGGGAACTTAGGAAGTCTCTCTGAGGGCATGCCAAATCAAGCTTTTCAGAGGACGAGGCTCATGAAAAAAGAAAAGTACGGAAAAAAGCAAGAAAAAAGAAATCTATCCGTACGTTGCCCCCCAGAGCAAGACAAGTATAGCAGAACGTACTGAGAAGAAAGAGGGGGGAGCGTGTACCAGGAATTGGGGCATGAGTACGGCAAAAAAAGGAGAATATGAAAATCTAGCCGTACCGAGAGGAAAGAGGTGGAAGCGTGTACCAGGGGGTTGGGGCGTGGATACGGCAAAAAAACAAGAAATATTAGATTCTAGCCGTAATTTGCATACAAAACAGAGGACGGGATCCACGAGAAAAAAGAAAAGTACGGAAAAAAAACAAGAAATAAGAGAATCTAGCCGTAATCCGCATATAAAACAGAGGACGAGGCTCACGAGAAAAAGAAAAGTACGGAAAAAAAGCAAGAAAAAAGAAATCTATCCGTACGTTGCCCCCCAGAGCAAGACAAGTATAGCAGAACGCACTGAGAAGAAAGAGGGGCAAGCGTGTACCTGGAGATTAGGAAGTGAGTACGGCAAAAAACAAGAAATAAGAGAACTCGCTTGGGAATACGGATGAAAAGAGAAAACCCCCAATTCATCCGTCTTTTTGGAAACGCATTTTGCTGGTCTTACAAGCTTTGCTTGTAAGACAATTTTTGATATTCCCCACCCCAAATTTCAAAAAAATACTTAATCCCTATTGACATTCCATTCCTTTGATGATAAAATACCTATTAAACTAGTAGGTTAGTAAGGAGGACGCGTATGAGTAAGAAAATTTACGCTGATAATGCAGCTACAACACGAGTATATCCAGAGGTTTTGGATGCTATGAAGACATACTTTGATGAGGAATATTGGAATCCTTCAAGTACGTATGAGAGTGCAGGAAAGGCTGCTAAGAAAGTGGCAGAAGCTAGGAATGTTATAGCCAATGCGATTAATGCAAGAGATAAGGAGATATTTTTTACTGGAGGGGGCAGTGAATCAGACAACTGGGCAATTAAGGGAGTTGCCGATGCGTTGAGGGAAAAGGGAAATCATATAATTACCACAAAAATTGAGCACCATGCAGTGCTACATACTTGTGAATTTCTCGAGAAACATGGTTTTGAGGTGACGTATTTGCCGGTTGATGAGGATGGCCTTGTGGATTTAGAAGAGTTGGAGAGTGCTATAAGGCCTACAACGATTTTGATTTCAGTGATGTTTGCCAATAATGAGATTGGAACTATTGAGCCAATTGCTGAGATTGGGAAGATTGCCAAGGAGCATGGAGTGACATTTCATACTGACGCGGTTCAGGCTTTTGGACATGAACCTATCGATGTTGAGGCTATGAACATAGATCTTTTGTCGGCCAGTGCACATAAGCTCAATGGACCTAAGGGCGTTGGACTTTTGTACATTCGCAGAGGAACCAAGATTTCCAATCTTATTCACGGTGGAGGACAGGAAAATGGTCGCAGAGCCGGAACTACCAACACCGCCGGAATCATTGGATTTGCCAAGGCGACAGAGATCGCGGTAGAGAACATGGAGAAGAACAATCAATATGAAGCAAGACTTAGAGATAAGTTGATTGAGCGCATATTAGAGGAAGTTCCATATGTGAGATTGAATGGACATAGAGAGAGAAGACTTGCCAATAATGCGAATTTCTGCTTTAGATTTATCGAGGGAGAATCGCTTTTGATAATGTTAGATTTGAAGGGCATTTGTGCTTCTTCGGGATCGGCGTGCACATCGGGCTCTCTTGATCCATCACATGTGCTGTTGGCTATTGGGTTGCCACATGAGATAGCACACGGATCAATAAGATTTAGTATTTCTACGGATACTAAAGAAGAAGATATTGACTATATCGTAGATGAATTAAAGGGCATCGTGGAGAGGCTTCGCAGTATGTCGCCGCTTTACGAAGATTTTGTCAAAGAAGTTGGATAAATTACAATTTTGTATTATAATTAAGGAGAATTAATATGAGTCAGGTGACAGAGTATAGTGAAAAAGTGATGGACCATTTTTCTAATCCTAGGAATATGGGAGAGTTGGAGAATCCATCTGGAGTGGGAACTGTTGGAAATGCAAAGTGCGGAGATATCATGAGGATGTACCTAGATATTGATGATCAGCAGGTTGTCAGAGAGGCTAAGTTTAAGACTTTTGGCTGTGGTGCAGCTGTGGCAACGAGTTCCATGGCAACGGAACTTGTAAAGGGAAAGAGTGTAAATGAAGCTCTTGATGTGACCAACAAGGCTGTTATGGAGGCTTTGGATGGGTTGCCACCGGTGAAGGTGCATTGTTCTCTTTTGGCAGAACAGGCAATACATGCTGCGCTTTGGGATTACGCAGAGAAAAATGATCTGAAGATTGAGGGGCTTAAGCCTCCGGTCAATGACATAGATGAGACAGAGGAGTTTTATGAGATGGGAGGCGAGTAATCGTTTGCCTGAAAAATCAAACTCCCGAATAATACGCTAGGAGGAAGTTATGATTTCTACGAGAGGGCGCTATGCGCTTAGAGTTATGATAGATGTGGCGACACATCAGGGAGATGGGTATGTGCCAATGAAGGACGTGGCAGCGCGTCAGGGACTTTCGCTCAAGTATTTGGAGCAAATCTTGCCGACCCTAACCAAGAACAAGTTATTGGTGGGCTTGAAGGGGAAGGGAGGAGGATATAGGCTTACTCGCCAACCTGAGGAGTATACCACAGCGGACGTGCTTAGACTTACCGAGAAGGGACTTGAACCAGTTAGTTGTCTTGCGAAGGACGCACCGGAGTGTGAGCGCAAAAGCAAGTGTCAGACCATCGGTTTTTGGGAAGGTCTGAACAATGTGATGAATGATTATCTAGAATCCAAAACGTTAAGGGATTTGATGTGACAATAGGATGTGATTGATATGAATATTATGCAGATAAAGTATGCGCTAGAGGTGGCTAATTCCTCCTCGATGCGCGAGGCTTCCACTAAGCTCTATATCTCTCAACCCGCACTGTCAGCTAGCATGCGGGAACTGGAGAATGAGCTTGGAATCCTGATTTTTGATAGAACCAATAAGGGAATAACTCTGACTGAGGCGGGACGAGAATTCATCAGTTATGCCAAGAAGGCAGTGGGGCAGTACGAGATTTTGGAGGATCGCTATCTCTCTCGTGATGCTGACAAGGACCGTTTTTCTGTGTCAACTCAGCATTTTTCCTTTTCAATCAAGGTGTTTAACAAGGTTATCAGGGATAGTAGCCCGGACAAGTATGCCTTTTCGATTCATGAAACCAAGACTCGTATGGTGCTTGAAGACGTCAGGGCGATGCGAAGCGAGGTGGGCATCGTTTCATTTTCCAGCGCTAATGAGGGAGTTATAAGAAAGCTTTTCAAGGATTATCAGCTGGATTTTGTGCCGTTGATGCAGCGAGATCCATATGTATATGTGTGGGAAAATCACGAATTTGCAGGGCGTGATGAGATTTCCATCGAGGAGTTGGCTGATTATCCGTGTGTGCTTTTTGACCAGAGTGATGATAGCAATTTTTACCTGGCAGAGGAGGCTCTGGCGGATTATGATTTTCATAAAATGGTCAAATCCGATGATCGCGCGACGTCCATGGAGATTATCGCGGAACTCGGAGGATTTTCCATAGGCTCGGGAACTTTATCAGGGGATGATGTGATTCTAAGGGGGTTGGTAGCCATCAAGTTAAAGGAAAATGATCCGATGACAATTGGCTATATCACACGCCAGAATAGCATCTTGTCCGTATATGGAGAGGCGTATGTTGAGGGGTTAAAGGAATATAAGGAAATATAGAAAAGTCCTATAGTAGGAATATTTATCAGCTCTCGGTTATCTGAGGGCTGATTTTTTTGGAAACGCATATTGCTGGTCTTACAAGCTTTGCTTGTAAAACAATTTTTTTTCTTGACAAATATAATACCTCGTGTTATGATGTATAACATAACAGGATGTATTGCATAGTACAGAGTATTATGTACTGCATAGTATGTGGAAAGGAGGAAGCATGGATAATCAGCTAAAGAGAGGAATGCTTGACGTTTGTGTGCTGGCGGCCATAAGAAACGAAGATTCCTATGGGTATAAGATTCAAAAAGACATCAAACCTTATATCAAAATGTCCGAATCGACTCTTTATACTATTCTGAAAAGGCTTGAGAAATCGGAGATGCTGACGGTAAAGAATGTGGAGCACAACGGAAGGTTGAGAAAGTACTATCACATTAATGACTGTGGCAAGAATCGTATCGAAGAGTTTAAGGAGGAATGGAAGGAATTACTTTCTATCTATCAGTTTATTGCGAGAGAGGAGTCAGAAGAAGATGAGTAAGGAAGAGTTTTTGAGCGCGCTTAGAAAGCGACTGAATGGTTTGCCGGCAGAGGATGTTGATGAGCGAATTCTATTCTATGATGAGATGATAGATGATCACATAGAAGACGGTGAGTCAGAAGAGGAAGCAATAGAAGGAATAGGAAATATTGATGAGGTTGTAGAACAAATAATGGAGGATATTCCACTAGCCAAGATAGTGAAGGAGAGGGTAAAACCTAAGAAAAAGTTAGGTGGAGCCGAGATAGCATTGTTGATTATTACTTCACCAATTTGGGTGTCACTCCTGATTAGTTTGTTTGCAGTTGTATTCAGCGTCTATGTGACTATCTGGTCCTTGGTAGTATCGCTGTTTGCAGTTGATTTGTCATTGGCAATATCGTTTGTTGCTTCGATTCCGGCGGGAATTGCCTTGATAGGAAATGCCCAAGTGGCCGGAGGAATATGGATGATGTTCGCAGGTTTGGCTTGTGCAGGATTTTCAGTTATGCTCTTTTATGGGTGCGTGTACTTTGCCAAGGGTGCGATAAAGTTAGCAAAGTTTTTTTTGAAAAAGGTAAAAGGAATGTTTATTGTTAAGGAGGAGATTTAGTATGAAAACGAGTAAGAGAGTTTTAGCGGTAGCGGGAGTTTTGGCAGCGGTTGGTTGCTTGGGATGCCTGGGAACGGCAGCAGCAAGAGGATTTGACTTTGGCAATATGCTGGACAAAAAATATGAAGTAAAGACCTATGAGGTATCAGAAGGTTTTGATTCCATGGCTTTTGATCTGGATATTGAAGATGTAAATTTTCAGATTTCCAATGATGGGAAGACCAGAGTTATGTGCTCAGAAGATGATAGATTCCGTCACGATGTTAAGGTGGATGGAAACTGCTTAAAAGTCCATACCAACAATACCAGGAGATGGTTTGACAATATAGGAATAGTGAGAAATAGTCCGAAAATTACAGTGGTTATGCCACAAAAGGAATTTCAGGCTATCGATTTTGTAGGTGACACTAGCGACCTAGATATAGATGGTATTTCGACCAAGAGTATGAAGATAGAAGTAGATACAGGAGATATTGACATCAAAAATAGTTCTGTAATGGGGGATTTTCGAGTTAAAACCTCTACCGGCGATGTCAACTTAACAGAAGTCAAATCAGCCAACCTATACTTTGACACTGACACGGGAGATATCACACTAGAGCATGCTTTATCGCAGGGTGTTTTGGATATTAAGACTTCCACGGGAGATGTTGATCTAAACGACATCGACTCGTCCACCGGGAAGATTGAGACTGATACCGGAGATGTCAGTGGAAATATTCTCACAAGTAAGATTTTTTATGCCAAGACAAGTACAGGTGATGTAAATGTTCCGACTTCCACGCAAGGCGGAATATATAATATAACAACATCAACAGGTGATATTGAAATAACAGTTAATAAGTGATGAATTAATTGTCTTACACTACAGGGAGTAAGACCAGCAGTATGCAATACCCAATGTAGAAAAGGCTCGCCGTCAGGCGAGCCTTTTATTGAAAATAACTATTTAATATAGTTTGGAAGTGCTTTGTTATTATCGACGCGGTACCATTTTCCGTCGACTTTTATATAGTATTGGCCAATTCCTTTGATTACGTATGTAAACTCCAGAGGCTCCTTATCAGAAATCTTGAATAGATAGCTTTCCACTCCTGATTCTTTGTCAGGGGTCTTGCCGTCGTCAAATTTCTCCTCCTTCAAGGTGAGTGATAGAGTCCAATCGCGGAAGTCTGAGATTTTCCCATTTTCCAGATTCTGAAGAATCTGTCCACCGTCTGTGTTTTTAGTGTATTTAATAGCTGTAGCATTTGTTGTGAAAAATAGAGGCGAACTTTCCGGATCGTCCTCGTCGTAGGTAACCTCTGCGTCATCCGGAGATCCCCCGGCAGCTTCGCATCCCTGAAGCAACATCAATGAGAAAACTGACGCAGTCAGCAAAAATATGCTCAAAAATTGCTTCAATCCTTTTCTAAGAAAAATATTCCGATATTTCATCACATAAGTCTCCCTTCTTTATTGTGTTTTTTACCACCATATACTATATTATGCAAGTTTTAGAAAAAAATCAATAGTAATTTGCAAAGAAAAATAAAATCGATAACGTTTGCGGAACATTTTTCATGTAAAAAGTCTTTTAAATTTTTAGATATTATGTTAAAATTATGAGTGAATGTGATTTTATAAAAAGAGTTAGAAAGAGGAAGTATTATGAAATTGAGATTCAAAGGGAAGTTTGATGGAGATGAATCAAAACTTCCAGCCAAAGAGCATATACCCGGAGCGGTAATGTTTAAGGAACCCGAGCAAAGCAAGTTTGCGCTTATTGCCAATGGATTGAGTTTATTTGTGATAGTAGTTTTAATTGCGATTGAATTGTTTATTACGGGAAATAGTATCTATAGTGTTGGAAGAGGAGTTTTTGAGGGATGCTTTTTGTCCCTGTTGGTATTGATTCCTCATGAATTTTTGCATGCAATATGCTTTAGAGAAGAGGTGTTCATGTATATCATGCCCTCAAAAATGCTTTTGTTTGTTTGTGGAACAGAAAGCATGAGTAAGGCTAGATTTGTATTTATGTCATTATTACCTAACATCGTATTTGGCTTAATTCCGTATATATTATTCTTGATTGTTCCAAAGTGGACGATTTTGGGGTATTTTGGTGCGTTTAGTTTGGGTTCCGGATGTGGGGATTATATCAATGTATTCAATGCAATCACCCAAATGCCAAGGGGAGCGAAGACATATCTAAATGGTTTTCACTCATATTGGTATCTGGAGGATTGATTTCAAACATAAGGTAGTTGGTGTGAAAGTCAAAAGTATCATAAAAAAGGAGGGCGATATTCACGTCGGCGGGCGAAAAAGGATCTAACTGTCAGTGGGAAATGAAAAAGGAAAATGGCAAATGTGATCAACCCTAGCTACACGGGTATTTGGTCGCTACAGATGGATTTTTGAGGAGGAAATTCAAAATGAAAAAAAATATAGCAATATTTTTGTTGATTGTAGCATCCTTTGCATTGGTTTTCAAGTTTGTAATCTGGGATAACTCAGAGCCAATGAGAAATAATTACCAAACAGAGGCAACAGAAGCGGTAAGCGATGAACTGGCACAGCCAAACTCAGAGAATGACGATTTTGCAAGAACGATGAAAAAACATTCGAAGAAAGTCGGATTAAACAGAAAGTCGCTTTTCTTGAGACTGGGCAACAGTTACACTCTTTCCGTAAGAAATAATAAGAAGAAAGTAACATGGAGTTCTGCTAACAAAGGCATAGCAACAGTAAATAATAAGGGTAAAGTTAAGGGACTTAGAGAAGGAAATACTAAGGTTACTGCCAAAATCAAAGGAAAATCCTTTTCTTGTAAGGTATATGTAAGACAGGGCGTTCAGGCCTCTGAAAGTGAACCAAACAAGAAGGGTGAAGGTGGTACTTATTCCTTTAGAAGCCAAAGTCAGTTGAAAAGTCATTATATCAAACATGGAAAAGAGACTAAGAGCTCATCAGAGGCAGAATATCTGCAAAAGGCGAATGCGGTAATCTCTAATCCTATGTCAAAGCATAAGCTTGAAAGTGAGGACAATGATCATATCTATTACTTGGAGGAAAGCAATGAAATCACTTTTGTCTCCCAGGATGGATACATAAGAACTTACTTTGTATGTGATGGAAAAGATTACTTTGAAAAACAATAAATGCGATTCCTATAATGAAGTAGGAAAAGGCGGATGAACATGCGAATTCAAGGCATTTCATCCGCCTTTCTTGGGAAACGCACATTGCGCGATTCACTTTCAAGTGTTATAATATTCATATCCTAAATCAAGTGAGGTATGTATATGTCGACAATTTTCTATGGAATTGCATTGGGGATTTCGCTTATATGTTCGGCGGTCTATGTATATATGTGGCATAAGCATTTTGATGCCAACTTTACTATGGTTTTCACGTTAGTTCCAATTGCAAACCTTGGTTATTTCTTGCATAGTCAGTCGGAGAGCTTGGGAGCGGCAATCAATTCCCTTCAAATTGCTTTTCTTGGAGGAGCATTTCTCCAGTTGTTTTTGCTTCTAAGTATCATCAATTTATGCAGAATTCGTATGCGCAAACGATTGAGAGTTGGTCTGTTTATTATTTCTATTTTACAATATGTATTGGTGCTTACTATCGGAAAGGATGATTTGTTTTACAAGAATTTATCATTTGAGATAGTAGATGGAAATGTTTTGTTAAATAGGGAGTATGGTGTATTTCACACATTATTTGTAGCTGTATTGGTGGCATTTTATGTGACCGGTATAGTTGTAATTATTTATACGTGGAAAAAGAAGATTCAGATTCCTCGAACAATAGTTTCTCTATTGGCTGTGCCTAATACCATATGTATTATTTTGTATATATTTGTAAAGCCGATAATCAAAGGTGTAGATGTGCTTCCGGTTGGATATATCGCTGCTCAGATTATTTTCCTAATGATTGCATATAGAGTTAATCTGTATAATATCGGTGATACAGCTATTGATTCTATGGCCAAAGAGCGAGAAGTGGGATTTGCCTCTTTTGACTTCAAATTGAGATATCTTGGGAGTAATTCGGTTGCCAGAGAACTCATGCCTTTCCTGGAGAAAGTTCCGGTGGATTCAAGAATTGACTCCAGAGATCCGAAAGCTAAGAAATTATTGCATTTTATAGATAGTTTTATGGATGGAACGGGGGACAGTTTTGTTTATGAGATGCGGAAAGAGGGAGATCAAAAGGAAAAGATATATAATGTTCAGGTGAATCATCTTTATGATGGGAATAAGAGAAGGGGATTTCTTGTTACTTTCATGGATGATACGGCAAACCGCAAGTATATCAGGCTTCTCGATTCTTACAATGAGAAACTTCAAGAAGAGGTCGAGGAAAAAACAAAGCATATTGTGGATATGCATGACAACTTGATTATGAGTTTGGCGATGATGGTTGAAAGTCGTGATAATTCCACGGGAGGGCATATCAAGCGAACAAGTGCGGGTGTTCGAATTTTGGTAGATGAAATCATGAAAGAAGGTAAGATTTCTCTGAGCAAGAAATTCTGTAAGGACATTGCCAAGGCTGCACCGATGCATGATTTGGGGAAAATAGCCGTTGATGATGCCATACTTAGAAAACCGGGGCGTTTTACAGATGAGGAATACGAGAAAATGAAGGAGCATGCAGCGGAGGGAGCCAAAGTCATACATGAAATCTTGTTAAATACAGATGATGAGGAGTTTAAGGTTGTGGCTGAAAATGTTGCCCATTTCCACCACGAAAGATGGGATGGCTCTGGATATCCGGAAGGCCTTGTCGGAGAGGAGATTCCGATTGAGGCAAGAATAATGGCAATTGCTGATGTATATGATGCACTTGTCTCAAAGCGTGTCTACAAAGAGGCTTTCACTTTTGAAAAGGCCAATGAGATAATCATGGATGGCATGGGGACTCACTTTGATCCGGCTCTAAAGAGTGCCTATCAGAGTGCGAGACCAAGATTAGAGAATTACTACGGGGAGGAATAACATGGAAAAAACAGTTTTAGCTATTTGCTATGATTTTGATAAAACTCTGTCACCGGACGATATGCAGGCGCAGGGTTTTATACAGGATAATTATGGAGATGATATTGGAAAGTTTTGGGAGATGACCAATGAATTGGCGACCAATAATGATATGGATCAAAATCTTGCCTATATGTACACGATGAAGGAAGCATCCTACGGAAATATGTTATTCAACCGCAAGTCTCTCGAAGAGTATGGGGCGAAGGTTGAGCTTTTTCCGGGGGTTGAGTCTTGGTTTGATAGAATCAACAAATTCGGTAAGGAAAATGGCGTTGAGGTTGAGCACTATATTATTTCATCGGGTCTCAAGGAGATGATAGAGGGGACCAAGCTTGCTAGGAAAGGCGTGTTCAAGAAAATATACGCAAGCTCATTTTACTTTGATGAAAAGGGGATGGCTATATGGCCGGCGCAGGTTGTTAACTATACCAACAAAACGCAGTTTCTCTTCAGGATTGAGAAGGGTGTTTTAGATGTAAATGATCCGGCAGTCAATACTTACTATGCACCGGATGAGCTTCGGGTTCCATTTAGGAATATGGTTTATATAGGCGACAGTGCCACGGACATTCCATGTATGAAACTAGTTAATTCTTACGGAGGACACTCCATAGGAGTATATAATCCGGATACCAAAGACAAGTCAAAAGTATATGATATGATTAGGGAGAATAGAATTAGATACTTTGCTGCGGCTGATTACTCGGAGGGTTCAGAGATGGAGTTGCTTATGAAGAGGATAATCAGCAGAACGGCCATGAATGAGGAATTAGAGAGAGCTCATTTTGAGTGCCAAAGGGAGACGCATTAGAATATTTATGTGATATATGGGGCTGTCGCACTAACGATTAAAAATCGTTAGTGTGCAGCTTCTTTTTTAGTCTAAAATCAAGGGAATTATCCTAATTTTTTTTGATAACAAGCATGTATTCCAGAAAAAGGCGCACTTATCTAAGCCCTGTTGAAAAGCCATTTTAACTTTTTAAAATTTATGTGGCTCTCAAAGGAAATAAATGTGTCCCAGTTCTGCCATTTTGTATTTTGTTATGAAGTTTATACCGGGGGAGGAAGGGTCGTGAGAGCTGGCGGGGGAGAGGGTGATGCGGTGGTTTTGGTGGTTAGTACGGCTAAAATGGCGAGAAGAAGAAATCTAGCCGTACTGAGGGGGAACTGGGGGAAATGTGTCACGGTATTTTGAGGGGCGGTACGGCTAGAATGGCTGGAGCAGGAAATCTAGCCGTACTGAGGGGAAACTGGGGGAACTGTGTCACGACATTTTTGGTGGTCAGTACGGCTAGAATGGCTGGAACAAGAAATCTAGCCGTATTCTTAAAAAAAAAGGGCTGAACAGAGAATGCAAGTAGAAGAAGAAGTACGGAAAAAAACTAAGAAATTCAAAGAAATTTCCGTAAATGGAGATAGAATTGCTGAACGAGTGATTGAATAAGAGAGCATGGTACGGCAAAAAAGAGAGTATCCAAGAAATTTTCCGTAAAAGACGTCCAACCGCTGGTGCAACACCCCCATATTATTGGAATCGCATATTGCTGGTCTTACTCACGTCGTTCGCAAGACAATTTTTTATAAGATTCTTGACAAGCAGAAAAAACTGTGCTAACATAACAGTGTTACGTAACGGTGTTATGTTGAAAATAATGCCTTGAATGCTGCATTTTAAGTAGGTGGTGAATATATGAGTCATAACAACAATGAAACTCTGATAAGAATCCAGGAAGCTGCTATGAAGGAATTCATGGAAAAGGGATTTATGAAGTCATCGCTAAGAAAGATTTGTTCACAAGCGGGTGTTACCACAGGGGCATTGTACTTTTTCTTTAAGGATAAAGATGATTTGTTTTGCTCACTGGTAAGGGAGCCGGTGGAAGAAATCTATCAAGTGATGATGGAACATTTTTCTATGGAGGAGCAGGCTACGGATCAGGAGTTGTATGATATTTTTACGCAGACGGAAGCTGGTGAAATATCCAAAGTGTCGGATCAATTGGTGCTTGAGAAGATAATGAGCATTATGTATAGCAATCGAGAGAAGTTTATACTGTTGCTTACCAAGGGGCAAGGTTCATCTATGGAGAATATAATGGATAAGTTTATGGATGCTTCAACTGTTCAGTATACCAAGTTGAATAATCGCATGCAGAGATTGTTTCCAGATATAAAAGTATCTCCGTATATGGCGCATTGGATGGCACACGATCAAGTTAATGCGAATATTTATGCAATTACCCATATTGAGAGCGAGGAGGAAGCGCGTGTCTTTTGCGCTAATATACTTAAGTATTTCACAGGTGCGTGGATATCAATATGGAAAGAGTGATGAGAGGAAGGAGATAATATGTTTATTCAAGTGGAAAAATTAAAGAAAGCATATGGAGAGGGAGGCAGTTATAACGAGGTATTGCGTGGAGTTAATACGGGAGTTGAGAAGGGGGAAATGTGCGTGATACAGGGTCGATCAGGGTCCGGTAAATCCACACTTCTCAATTGTATAGGTGGACTTGATAATTTTGATTCCGGTTCCTGTGTTGTTGATGGAATCGAGCTGGCAAATCTTGATAAGGTTGCTCTTTCAGAGTATAGGAGAGATTATCTGGGGTTTATTTTTCAGTTTTACAATTTGGTACCTAATCTTACAGTGCGTGAAAATATCGAAGTGTGCAGGTATCTGGCAGAAGACCCTTTGGATATGGAGGAGCTCTTGGATATTCTGGATTTAAAACAGCATGAGAATAAGTTTCCGTCCCAATTGTCGGGGGGACAGCAACAGCGTACGGCCATTGCCAGGGCATTAATCAAGAACCCGGGAATTCTTCTCTGCGATGAGCCTACGGGTGCTTTGGATTCCAAGACGTCCAGAGATATTCTTATATTGCTGGAGAAAATTAATGAAAAGTATGGAACAACCATGCTTATTGTAACCCATAATAATGCAATAAAAGACATGGTTCACAGAGTTATATATATTAAGGATGGAATAATCGGTAAGTGTTATACCAATGAAACTCGAATATCGGCAGCTGAACTAGAGGATTTGTAAGATTAGTTGAGGCTAGGATTACAGGAGGAATACATAAATGCAAAAAGTGATGAGAATGAGGGTGCTCAGGGAGTTAAAAGCCAATTGTCTGAGATATTTGGCGCTAGGTTTTATGATTATGATGGCTATGTTTCTTGTGGTGACGATAGTTGGAAGTGGTGAAAATCTGACTAGAGGAACCGAAGAGCTGGCGGAGGAAACCAATCTTGAGGACGGAGAATTTACATTATTTGTGCCACTTGTGAAAGATCAAATAGCAAAGATTAAGGATATGAATATTGATTTAGAAGAGCAGTTCTACCTTGATTGTACTGTTGGCAATGGCAGTACTATCAGGGTATATAAAGTTAGAAAGTCAATCAATAAGCAAAAGATTATTGAAGGCAGTGCGCCCATAAATCCCCAAGAAGTGACGGTAGAAAAGCGCTATGCAATCGAAAATGGTATAAAACCGGGTTACGTATTGGAAATTGGAAAGAAAAAATATAAGGTGGTTGGTATTTGTTGTGTATCCGATTACGATGGACCATATAAAGCTGTAACAGACACATCTTGTAACTCCAAGAGCTTTGGACTTTGCTTCATGAGTGATGAAGATTATGAAGGACTACAGGATGCCGGAGTAGGAGACAAAACCGAGGAGTACACATATGCATATAAACTCTCCGGGGATGCTACTGATGATGAGTTAAAAGAATACTTGAAGGATATTCGGATTAAATCCGATCAGGTGGATGACAAGTTCTTCAAGGAGTATTGGGATAGGACGGGAGGAATGACTGACAATCTTACATCTTCGACTGAAAAGATGAAGGATGCTACAGACGAGATAAGTGAAGCTCTATTAAAATTAAAGAGAAACAATGGCAAGATAAATGAGGGTGCAAGTGAAATATTTGATGCAAGTCTCATGCAAGCTAATAATTCTTTGGCGGAGGCCAAGATTAAAACTAATCTTACGGAAAAGAATTATAAGAGCGAACTGGATAGATTATCAGCTGATTCGCAAAATGGGTTAGTAAAATATTCAATAAATGACGCGAGAGAACAGCTTGATGGACTAAAAAGTTTCAAGGATGGTGTGAAGAAATACACAGATGGAGTCAAGAAGATTAGCAAGGGAACTGAGAAAATGTATGAGGGTGTAGACGAATTAGACTCAGCAGTAGACGAAGCGGTGGATGAAATGGGTGTGAAATTGTCTAATCTTACAACATTTTTGAAAAGCTCAGATAATCCTAGGATTTTTGCAACAAAACATGATAAGGAAGTTGATATACATGTTGGCCTTTTGGCGGGAGCGATTCTATTTGTCTTAATGGCTTATGTTATTTCTGTATTTGTTGTACATTCGATTGAAAACGAAAGTAGTATTATCGGGACGCTTTATGCAATGGGAGTCACAAAGCGTGATTTGATAGTTCACTATATAACTTTGCCTGTGGTAATTACGACGTTAGCTGGTATAATTGGCGCAGGATTGGCAGGAACCGGTATAATGGTTCCAATGATTGCCCAAAGCTCATATGACTATTTCTCAATTCCACATTTTGAGTTTAGTGTACAACCTTATTTGTGGATATATAGTATAGTTGTGCCACCTGTTATTTCGGCGCTAGTCAACATCATTGTGATTAATAGCAAGCTCAATAAAACTGCGCTTTCTCTCATAAGGAGAGAGAAAAAGCAAACTAGAATTAGAAAAGTTAATCTCAATGGAATGAATTTTGTGACAGCATTTCGCATCAGGCAGATTTTTAGGGAGATGCGCTCTGCGCTTGCATTGATTGCCGGAATGTTTATTGCCTTGTACGTATTTATGATGGCGCTGAATTGCTTTTTATTATGTGGAAATATCGCCAAGGATTATGAGAGAGATACCAAATATAGTTACATGTATATGGTAAAATATCCCGAGAGTGAGGCCCCTAAATCGGCAGAACAGGCTTTTGCCCAAACATTTAAAAAAGAAACAATGGGAATATCTTTTGATGTGACACTTATGGGAATTGATGACAACAATCCATATTTTACTGCAAAGCCTCCTGAAAGTGCCCAAAATGTTGTGGTTTCATCGGCGTTAGCTGAAAAATTTGGACTCAAACCCGGTGAGGATTTTGTTGTGACAGATGATGAGAATGATCAGAAATATGCATTTAATATTGATTCAATAAGCGAGTGTGAATGTGGCTTTTACGTATTTATTAATATTGACAAAATGCGTGAGATGTTTGATAAAGCAGACAATTATTATAATGTATTATTTAGCGATAAGAAACTGGACATTGATTCGGGGCGCTTGTATTCAGTCACATCCCGTCAGGATGTGGTAAAGGGCGCAAGTGTCTTTTCGGATTTGATGATGCCTTTGGTATTTACTCTTACATTTGCATCTATCGCGATTTTCTGTGTTGTTATGTATCTAATGATGAAAGTTATGATAGATAGAAGTGCCATGAGTATTTCGCTTGTGAAGATTTTTGGGTATCGAAGAAGAGAGATTAAAAAGCTCTATTTAGACGGAAATTTTGCGATTATTGCAGTAGGTGCCGCATTGATTATCCCGATTACAAAGCAACTTATGAACCTAGTATTTCCATATATGGTTTCAAATGTCAACTGTGGGCTAAACTTGTCTTGTCCAGTATATGTGTATTTCATAATGTATGCTGTTATAATAGGCCTATATCTTGGAATAAACGCTTTATTAGTCAGAAAACTTGATAAGTATACTCCTGCGGAAATACTTAAGGATCGTGACTAGGAAGTTGTATTATTTTTTCCTAAAGTATGATAGAATAATAAGGTGAGGGAACACTTAACTTAACATGGATTGACCTATACAAGGAGGGGTTATATGAGACTAGGTACTTCTTCGCCACTTGCCCACAGTACGCCAGAGGAGTGGGCGGCGAATCAAGTAAAGCTTGGATGTGGAGCAGTTGTTTTTCCGGTCCAAAGCGATGAACCTAAAGAGAAGATTGTCGCTTACAAGGAAGCGGCAGAGAACCACGGTCTGATGATTGCAGAAGTTGGAATCTGGAGAAATGCTCTGGATGCTGATCAATCTACAAGAGAGCAAAACATGGACTATTGCGTAGAGCAGCTAAGATTGGCAGATTTCCTTGGAGCACGTTGTGCTGTTAATGTTGCTGGAGCTTTTGGACCTAGGTGGGATGGTCACTACAAGGAGAATTTTTCTGATGAAGCTTGGAAGTCAACAGTTAAAATGGTCCGAGAGATTATCGACAGGGCAAATCCAAAGAACACATATTTTACACTGGAACCAATGCCTTGGATGATTCCATGGAGTCCCAAGCAGTATCTTGAATTATTAGAAGATGTGGATAGAGACAGGTTTGCGGTACATCTTGATGGAATTAATATGATAAATTCAGCAGAAAGATACTTTAACATTGAAGAATTCATAGATGAATGCGTGGATTTACTGGGTGACAAGATTAAGAGTTGTCATATCAAAGACGTGCACTTGAAGGAAGAGTATACATTCCAACTTGAAGAATGCGCGCCTGGTTTGGGCGAGTTTCCATTGAGATATTATGCGAAGAAATTGCATGATTTGGATACTGATATGCCGATTATATTGGAGCATTTAAACACTGATGAAGAATATTTAAGATATATGGAGTATTTAAAGGAGGAACTAAATGGGATATACTAGAATAGATGATGCAAATGTCTTTACTGAGCAATATTTTGACTCTATTATGTTTGAGCAAAGATTGATAGATTCGAAGGTTGCAAGTTTGGAGACGGAATATTTTGGAGAAAAATTTGCCATGCCTGTACTTACGCCGGCCTTCTCTCATATTGGTAATTACCATGACAGGGAACTCACAGGATTGGAAGAGTACTCGGTTGCAGCAAAGAACCAAAACGTTCTTAATTTCTGTGGGATGATGGAAAATGATTTGTTTAAGAAGATTATGGACACTGGAGCAAAAACAATTCGAATTGTTAAGCCATATGCAGATCACGCCAAAGTGTTAGATCAGATGCAATATGCAGAGGATATTGGTGCATTTGGGATTGGAATGGATATCGATCATATATTTGGCGAAAATGGTTATGATGTTGTAATTGGCGAAGAGATGGAAGGCCAAACCATGGATATGCTTGCAGAGTATATCGATAATACTAAACTGCCATTTGTAGTCAAGGGAGTTCTGAGTGTGCAGGATGCCAAAAAGTGCGCCAAACTCGGAGCTAAGGCTATCCTAGTTAGTCACCATCATGGAAGACTTCCATATGCAATTCCACCACTTATGGTATTGCCTAAAATCAAAGAAGCATTGCGCGGAACAGATGTAAAAATATTCGTGGATTGTGGAATAGCCAGGGGGGCCGATGTGTACAAGGCACTCGCTCTAGGAGCAGATGGAGCAGCAGTTGGAAGATCAATGATGCAACCAATGGAGCAAAATGGTATTCAGGGAGTCGAAGATTTTCTGCAAGGTGTGGCCAAAGAACTTCGCTTTGTTATGAGTTGTACAGGTTTTTCAAAGGTTGAGGAAATAGACGACTCAGCTTTGTGGTATAGATAGGATAAAAGTTAAAGGGATGTCGCACTAAGACAGTCTAAAAACAGGAAGGGTCCAACCGACTCGAGACGCAATGCATGCGCATTGAAGTCTCTCTCTGGTTGGCCTCTTCCTGTTTTATGTTTGCGCGCCATGGGCGCGCTCTAACGGGTGCAAGTCCCGAACACGCCCAGATAGTGGGAAGTGTATAGCTGAACAGCAAGGGTGTCCATCGTGAGGTGGAATCTGAAGGAAGCTGCAAGCAAATCTCTGGTCCGACGGACAGAAATCACATATAAGGCTAGGCTACGAGAGATAAGTTGGCATAAAACAACGAAGTCTAATAACTATCACATTTGTAGTAGCAGAGTAAAT
>NZ_JAEB01000037.1 GCF_000518685.1 Eubacterium xylanophilum ATCC 35991
TAAAATATAAGTACGGAAATCGGCATTTTTGGTGTCGAGGTTATTATGTAGATACTGTTGGGAAAAATGCAAAGAAAATACAGGAGTATATACGTAATCAGATACAAGAGGATTTGGAATACGATCAAATGTCATTGAAAGAGTATTATGACCCGTTTACGGGTGAGCCGGTAAAACAAGGCAAGTAAATTCATGAGCCCAAGGGGCTCTGCCAGAAAATGTAGTGCGGTTGGCGGACTGTTCAGTGCGTCTTTAGACGCAAGCAGGGAACAGCGGCTTATAGCCGCAGAACAAACCACCGGCTAAGCCGGTGGTCATGATTTTTGTCAAAAAATTCAAAAAAAAGATTGAAACAATGCGCGCATAGTGATAAAATAATATAGTGTGTACCTATATCATGCGATAAATGCGTGGCGGAATATTTTTCATGCATACGATAAATATAAATGGAGAGTGAAAGAATGGGATTTTTAACAAAAGTAATCGGAACCCATAGCGAAAGGGAAGTTAAGAGAATACTTCCAATAGTCAACAAGATTGAGTCGCTTGAGCCGGAGATGGAGAGGTTGACTGATGATGAGTTGAAGCATAAAACAGTTGAGTTTAAGGAGAGACTCGCGGGAAGAGAGACTCTTGATGATATCCTGCCGGAAGCTTATGCGGTAGTTAGAGAGGCTGCAAAGCGTACGCTGGGAATGAGACACTATCATGTACAGTTGATTGGTGGAGTTATCTTGCATCAGGGACGTATTACTGAGATGCGTACCGGTGAAGGTAAAACACTTGTTTCAACTTTGCCGGCTTATCTCAATGCGTTGGAAGGAAAGGGAGTTCACATCGTAACTGTCAATGACTATCTTGCTAAGCGTGATGCGGAGTGGATGGGACAGATTCATGAATTCCTCGGCTTGACAGTGGGTGTTATCCTCAATAGCATGGATAATGATGAGAGAAGAGCGGCATATGAATGCGATATTACATATGCTACAAACAACGAACTTGGATTTGATTATCTTCGTGATAACATGGTTATATATAAGGAGCAGCTCGTTCAGAGAAAGTTGCACTATGCAATCGTGGACGAGGTGGATTCGGTTCTCATCGACGAGGCGAGAACTCCGCTGATTATATCCGGAAGTAGTGGAAAGTCTACAAAGATTTATGAGGCATGTGACAATCTTGCAAGACAGCTTAAAAAAGGAACGGCGAAGGAACTTTCTAAGATGGATATCCTTATGCAAGAGGATGACGAGGAGACAGGTGACTTTGTTGTAGATGAAAAGGAAAAGACTGTTAACCTCACTGCACAGGGTGTTGCTAAGGTTGAGAGATTCTTCCACATAGAGAACTTGGCTGATCCGGAGCATTTGGAGATTCAGCACTGCATCAACCTTGCTCTTAGAGCGCATAACCTCATGTTCCTTGATAAGGACTATGTGGTAAATGATGATGAGGTTCTCATTGTAGATGAATTTACCGGACGTATTATGCCGGGTAGAAGATATTCTGATGGACTCCATCAGGCTATAGAGGCGAAGGAACATGTAAAGGTTAAGAGAGAGAGTAAGACTCTTGCGACTATTACATTCCAGAACTTCTTTAATAAGTATGATAAGAAATGTGGTATGACAGGTACGGCTCTTACAGAAGAGAAAGAGTTCCGTGAGATCTACGGAATGGATGTTGTTGAGGTTCCAACTAACAAGCCTGTTGCACGTATCGACCACAATGATTCTGTATATAAGACTAAGAAGGAAAAGCTCAATGCTATCGTTGATGCTATCGAAGAGAGTTACGAGAGAAAGCAGCCTGTACTTGTAGGTACGATTACAATTGAGGCTTCCGAGGAACTCAGTAATATGCTTCGCAAGCGTGGAATTAAGCACAAGGTATTGAATGCTAAGTATCATGAGCTTGAGGCTGAGATTGTAGCGGATGCAGGTTTGGCAGGAGCTGTCACTATTGCCACAAACATGGCTGGTCGTGGTACTGATATCAAGCTCGGTGAGGGCGTTACAGAACTTGGTGGACTCAGAATTATCGGTACAGAGAGACATGAATCAAGACGTATCGACAATCAGCTTCGTGGACGTGCCGGTCGTCAGGGAGATCCCGGTGAATCTAAGTTCTACATCTCATTGGAAGATGACCTCATGAGATTGTTTGGTTCACAGAATCTTATGAATGTATTTAATTCACTTGGTATGCCTGAGGGAGAGCCGATTCAGCATAGAATGCTCAACAAGGCCATCGAAAAAGCACAGATGAAGATAGAGAGCAATAACTACGGAATTCGTAAGAATTTGCTCGAGTATGATATAATTAACAATCAGCAGCGTGAGCTTATTTACGCTGAACGTAAGAAGGTTCTTGACGGGGAAAGCATGAAGGAAACCGTTCAGAACATGTACTACGAGATTATCGAGAAGTACGTTAATCGTATTATCGGTGAGGCTAAGATTCCGGAAGATTGGAATTTGGATGAGTTGAATGCAAATCTTATTCCTATCATTCCATTTAAGCCTATTACTTTTGATCCGGATAAGGATGCAGGAAAGACTGTTGATATGCTTATCGAGGATCTCAAGGAAGAGGCTGATAGAATTTATGCAGAAAAGGAAAAAGAATTCCCTGATGAAGAGCAGATCCGTGAGGTTGAGCGAGTAATTCTTCTCAAAGTTACAGATCAGCATTGGATGAATCATATCGATGATATGGATCAGTTGAGACAGGGAATCGGACTCCAGGCATATGGCCAGAGAGATCCTGTAACAGAGTATAGATTCCAGAGTTATGATATGTTTGCAGAGATGACAGATTCTATCCGCGAGGAGACGATTCGTGCTCTCATGCATATCAGAGTGGAGCAGAAGGTTGAGAGAGAGCAGGTTGCCAAGGCAACAGGAACAAACAAAGATGACTCAGCCAATGCCCCTGTTCAAAGAAAAGAAGAAAAGATCAGCAGAAATGCTCCTTGTCCATGTGGATCAGGTAAGAAATACAAATATTGTTGCGGAAGGTAGAGATTCTTCGTGGTTGAATTAGATAATTTTAAAGTCGAGCTCTCGGGTTATGAACAACCTTTGGAGGAAGTTCGAGGCTCGCTAAAGTTAGATGATAAGCGTCTTCTTATAGAAGAACTTGAAAAGAATATGGAGGCTCCTAATTTCTGGGATGATGCCGAGAAGGCAAGTCGTGCCATGAAAGAAGTCAAGGATTTGAAGCAAATTGTGGAGCGAGCTGACGGCTTGGCTGCGCAGTATGAGGATATCATGACTCTTATAGAGATGGCATATGAAGATGAAGATGAAGAGCTTGTTCAGGAAATCGGAGATGAGCTCAAAGCCTTTAAGGAAGAATTTGATGATTTGAGAATCACAACTTTGCTCAATGGCGAGTATGATGAGAATAATGCGATTTTGACATTGCATGCAGGAGCCGGCGGAACAGAAAGTTGTGATTGGGCCAGTATGCTGTCGAGAATGTACCAGAGATGGGCAGAGAAAAAGGGATTTTCAGTTGAAGTCCTGGATTATCTCGATGGAGAAGAAGCGGGCCTTAAGTCTATAACCCTCCAGATAAATGGAGTCAATGCCTATGGATATTTGAAGAGTGAGCACGGCGTACACAGACTTGTTCGTATATCACCATTTAATGCGGCAGGTAAGAGACAGACATCTTTTGTGTCATGTGACGTTATGCCTGAGATAGAAAATGATATTGATATAGAAATTGCGGATGACGATATTCGAATCGACACATATCGATCAAGTGGTGCCGGTGGACAGCATATCAACAAGACATCATCTGCTATCAGAATTACTCACTTTCCTACGGGAATTGTGGTTCAGTGTCAGAATGAGAGATCTCAGCATATGAATAAGGATAAGGCTATGCAAATGTTGAAAGCCAAACTGCTCCTCTTGAGAGAACAAGAAAACCTTGACAAAGAATCAGATATTCGAGGTGAACAGAAGGAAATTGGTTGGGGAAGTCAGATTAGATCTTATGTTATGCAGCCATATACTATGGTCAAAGATCATAGAACCGGTGTGGAATCAGGTAACGTAAGTGCTGTGCTTGACGGCGACCTAGATATGTTCATCAATGGATACCTAAAATGGAGGAGCGAATGAGAGAGATTATAGCTTTTGAAGTTGGTGATAAAAAGTTTGGATTTGATATTAGTTGTATGAGGAGTTTGGAAAATTATCGCGAGATTACTCCTGTTCCCGGAACACCATCGTGTATTTTGGGGCAAGTTCAAGTGAGAGATACTATTTATCCTGTATTTGATCTTCATACATTGCTTGGGATGCCTAAGAGAGAGGTGACTGAGACAACCAAGATGATTATCGTCACATCGGGTGAATTGTCTCTGGTATGTGTCCTTGATTCAGTTGATAAGGTATTTAAGCTAACTGATGATAAAGTTAAGGAGTTTCCTGAAGTTGCAAGGACGGAGGGAACAAGATATGTAGATTATGTTGTAAATTACAACGATGAATTAATGTTAATTCTAGATCCGAAGACAATGATTAGTCCAGAGGACTATGAGTGTGTACGCCAAACGGATTTTGAATAAATTGTATTTGGGATTACAATAATACAAAGAGAGGAAGAAAAACATGAATGTTGCAGTATTAGGATACGGAACAATTGGAGCCGGAGTAGTCAAAGTAATTCAGACTAACTCAGAAGTGTTGAAGAAGAATACTGGTAAAAATGTTCAAGTCACAAGAGTTTTGGACTTGAGAGATTTTCCGGGAGATCCGGTACAGGATATTCTTACTCATGATTACAATGATATTTTAAATGATGATAATATAGATATTATTGTAGAGACCATGGGAGGAACCAAGCCTGCATTTGAATTTGTCAAAAATGCACTTCTCAAGGGCAAGAGTGTTTGTTCATCAAACAAAGAGTTGGTTGCAGCTCACGGAGCAGAGTTAATAGCAATTGCCAAGGAAAAGAGTGTTAACTTCTTTTTCGAAGCAAGTGTAGGTGGAGGAATTCCTATTATACGTCCACTTATCGATTGTATTACAGCAGATGAAATCACTCAGATTAATGGTATCCTTAATGGTACAACAAACTTCATTTTGACTAAGATGGCAAATGAGGGAGCTGAGTTTGCAGAGGTTCTCAAGGTCGCTCAGGATCTTGGTTATGCAGAGAAGGATCCAACAGCAGACGTTGAGGGATTTGATGCATGTAGAAAGATTGCCATCCTTACATCTTTGGCTTACGGCCAACAGGTTAATTATGAGGATATTTATACAGAGGGAATAACAAAGATTACTCCAGAGGACTTTGCGTATGCCAAGAAGATTGGTAGTGCAGTTAAGATTTTTGGAACAAGTAGAAAAGTTGACGGAAAAGTATATGCTATGGTTGCACCTCAGATTGTTGACAATGCAAATCCATTGTACTCAGTTAATGATGTATTTAATGCAATCTGTGTGACAGGAAATATGTTGGGAGATGCGATGTTCTACGGAGCTGGAGCTGGTATGCTTCCTACAGCAAGTGCAGTTGTGGCAGATGTTGTTATGGCAGTGAGACATATCAATGATAATATTAATATCAATTGGGATCCACAGCCACTTGAGATAGCACCATTTGGAGAAATGTCCAACCGTTTCTTTGTACGTGTTCAGGAAAAATCTAAGAATGATGTTGAGAGTGTATTTGGTGAGGTACAGTGGATCGATGCTGGTATCAGCGGAGAGTGTGGATTTATCACCAAGGAAATCAAGGAGGCAGATTTTGCCGACATGTATGAAAAACTTGAGGGAACAATCACGAGAATTCGTGTTAGTTAATCAATATATCATTTATAATAAAGCAGAGGAGAGTCAAGATGTTAATTGTAAAGAAGTTCGGTGGTACTTCGGTTGCAGACAAAGAGAGAATCTTTAATGTTGCAAAGCGATGTATCGAAGATTACAAAAAAGGAAATGACGTTGTTGTAGTATTATCTGCAATGGGTAAGCAGACAGATGTGTTGCTTGACATGGCCAAAGATATAAATCCCAATGCCCCTAAGAGAGAGCTAGATATGCTCCTCACAACAGGTGAGCAGACAAGTGTTGCACTTATGGCTATGGCTATGCATTCACTTGGTGTACCAGCCGTTTCGCTTAATGCGTTCCAGGTTGCTATGCATACTTCAGCGGTTGCTGGAAATGCAAGACTTAAAAAGATAGACAAAGAGAGAATCACTCATGAGCTCGAGCAAAAGAAAATTGTTATCGTCACAGGATTCCAAGGTGTGAGCAAGTATGATGACTATACCACTTTGGGACGAGGAGGATCAGATACAACTGCTGTGGCACTTGCTGCTACATTGCATGCAGATGCTTGTGAGATTTATACAGACGTTGATGGCGTCTATACAGCGGATCCAAGGATTGTTCCGGATGCAAAGAAGTTAAATGAAATTACATACGATGAGATGCTGGAACTTGCCAGTCTTGGAGCGGGCGTATTACATAATCGCTCAGTTGAAATGGCAAAGAAGTATGGTGTACAGTTAGTTGTGCGCTCAAGTTTGAATACATCAGAAGGAACAATTGTTAAGGAGGATGCTAAGATGGAAAAGATGCTTGTTAGCGGAGTTGCTAGTGATAAAAATGTTGCGAGAATTGCGGTTATTGGATTGGAAGATAAGCCAGGTGTGGCTTTCAAATTGTTCCGTCATCTTGCAAACCACAATGTAAATGTAGATATGATTTTGCAGTCAATCGGACGTGATAATACAAAGGATATCAGTTTTACTGTAACAGAGGATATGGCAGATGTTGCCGTTGAAACTGTAGAAAACCACAGAGATGGAAGTCTTAAGTGCAAAGAAGTTAAGGTAAACAAGAATGTTGCTAAGGTTTCTGTAGTTGGTGCTGGAATGCAGTCTAACCCAGGTGTTGCTGCTCAGATGTTTGAGGCATTGTTCGATGCGAATGTAAATATTCAGCAGATTTCTACTTCTGAGATCAGAGTAACAGTACTTATCGCTAGAGATGATACAGATAAGGCTATGAAAGCAGTTCACAAAGAATTTGATTTCTAATCATATAGATATGACTTAAAAAAGGGGCTGTCGCACTAACAATTATTTAATTGTTGGTGCGACAGCCCCTTTTATGAATCGAAACAAGTATTTTTTAAACTATAATACGATTATATAACCGTTTTAATAACTGAAAGTATCTGGTTAGGCTCAAAAGGTTTTTGTATAAACTCAGATGCACCTAACTTTATGGCCTCCACCATCTTAGACTTTTGTCCGGCGGCTGTTACCATAATTACTTTTGCATTCTTGTCATGCTCCATAATTTTCTTGAGGCATCCAAATCCGTCCAAAACGGGCATAGTAATATCAAGAGTAACAAAATCAGGATTGAGTTTGAGATACTCTTCAAAACCAGCCTGTCCGTCTGGGGCCTCTCCTATAACCTCGTATCCGTCGTCAGCCAAAATATTTCTGAGAATCTTACGAGATGTTCTTGAATCATCAATTATAAGTACAGTTGCCATCTTAATAGCCTCCAATCAATGTCATTATCGTTTAATAATAAGGTCAATCTTCTTACCTGTGATATATACAGGCAGGATGTAAAAACCATTTGTATCTTCCAACTTGGAATCAAATAAATATTCCGGTGGTAGCATATCTACCATAATATCTTTGTAGCTTTCCTCTGTAGCATAAAGTCCATTTATACAATTTGTGAACTCGCATACTGAATCAAGCGCATCCTCGTCAGGAGTTTCAAAAAACTCTCCGGCATATCCGTCTGCAACAACAAGAATACTGTCATCATGACTCGCAAATCCTAGGAATCCCTCGTAATCACCTGTTGTCTTCTGGTAAGCGATATACGGAGCTTCATAAGAAAAAACTTTTGTTGCTCGTTCTAAGCGGATATATGAGCTTACAAAACGAACCAAATTACGCATTGCTAAAGCAGCTAGAGTCGCAGCTTCTTCTGAGTCAATAAACGAAGGAAGGAGTCTGTCAAAATCATCGAACTTGATAGCTTCCAAATCTGAATTGGAAAGTCCTTCAGCCTTCTGGAAGTCCGCAATTAAATCGTCCAAATCGCTTCGCTTGATAAAATCATTCTCCTCTAAAGATTGTATAAATATAAGATAAGGATTACCTTGTAACTTGAGTAACCTTGAAATATCATTGTCGGTCAAATATCCCTTTTCTATTGCAAGATCGCCAAAACGCTTATCTGTCTGCATCTGAAGTCTGTTGAGTTCATCTGCTTGTTGTCTGGTAAGGATTCCCTCGGATTCAGCAATCAAACCAAGCTTAACTCTGTTTGAACGCATATACTCCATACATGTCTGAAATTGGTCGGCGGAAATCTTGCCTATACCCATAAGGTAATTCCCAAAAAACTGGCTAAACATACACAAATTCTCCTTTCATACTTTTCTCGTATTTTAAGAAATATATAATTCCACAACTCTAGTATACTACATTTTTGGAGAAAAATAAACCTTTTTTTGCATTCTTCTTGAAAGAATGAGAAAATATTAATTTGATTCTGAAATGGACAGTTATAATGTTTAGGAAGTTGCAAAATTCTAGAGTTTGTGTTATTATAACACAGTGATATTATGTTAATTTGTTGTAGTGCGCCCTGATGTGGTGCTTTATGTAAGTATAAACAGATGACAATCCCTGGTTTGCGGAACATTTTTCTGTTGTATGAGGGTTTGAGTCTGGGTCATGGAGTTTATGATGCAAGGATCGATATTCGGAAATAGTTTTAGGGTTTCCACATGGGGAGAGTCCCATGGAAAGGCCATAGGAGTAGTTATAGATGGATGTCCTGCGGGACTTATGTTAAATGAGGAAGATATTCAAAAGTATCTCGACAGAAGAAAGCCGGGGGCTAACAAGTTTTCAACTCCTCGCAAAGAGGCGGATCAGGTGGAGATTCTGTCGGGTGTATTTGAGGGCAAGACGACGGGAACGCCGATTTCTATGGTGGTTTATAATACTTCACAGAGGTCAGGTGACTACTCGGAGATTGCAAGTTATTATCGCCCGGGACATGCGGATTATACCTTTGATAAGAAATACGGCTTTAGAGACTACAGAGGCGGCGGAAGATCATCGGGAAGGGAGACTATATCTCGAGTTGCCGCTGGTGCAGTTGCGATTAAGATATTAGAGGAGCTTGGAATTGACATATACTCATATGTTAAGCAAGTTGGCGATATAGCCGTTGACCCATCGAAGTGCAAAAGGGAAAATAGGGACCAAAGTCCTCTTTGTATGCCGGATTTGGAGGCGTCAGAGAAGGCCGAGGCGTATTTACAGAGCCTTATGGAACAGGGAAATTCCTCAGGTGCCATGGTCGAATGTGTGATAAATGGTCTGAGAGCCGGAATTGGCGAGCCGGTCTTTGAAAAGCTTGATGCCAAGCTTGGTGCGGCAATCTTTTCTATTGGAGCTGTCAAAGGCGTTGAGATAGGAGAAGGCTTTGCCGTCGTGAATGCAACCGGACAGAGTAACAATGATGGGTTTTCTGTGGATGACTCAGGAAATGTTTATAAAACAACTAATAATGCCGGAGGAATTTTAGGTGGTATTAGTGACGGGTCTGAAATTGTGGTGAGAGCTGCATTTAAGCCGACGCCATCTATTTTTTCAGAGCAGAATACTATCAATAATAAAAAAGAAAATATTGCAATTAAGATTAAGGGTAGACACGATCCGATAATAGCACCTAGAGCCAATGTGGTGGTAGAGAGCATGGTGGCCCTTGCTATTATTGATTTGGTGATAGAGAATCAGTCCTCTAGGTTGGAGTGGCTGAAGAAAGGCGAAGGATATGAGAGCTAAGATTTGTCTTGTGCTTGTATTGGTTTTATGCATAGGATTATGTGGCTGTACTAGTGATAAGGACGGGGATAACAAGGCTGTTTCCGGCGAATCACTTTCTCAATTGACCACAAATGAAGTGGATCAGTTGGCAGAAAATATTGTTAAGAAAATGTCTATTCGAGAGAGAATAGGTCAGATGATTATGGTGGAAGTCGATGCCTTGACGGGAAAAGATAATACCACTAAACTTTCAGAGAAAGTCAAAGAATACATAAGACAAAATAATATTGGTGGAGTTGTTATCAGAACCAATAATATGAAGGACAGAGCCCAGGTTGAGAGTCTTACTGCTGAACTTGCAGAGTGTGAGTCCATGCCTGCATATATTGCTGCGATTCCTGAAGAGGTAACGACAGTGGAGTCTCCATCTTATGAGACTACGGCGACGGAGATTATGGGTGGTCTGGGATTCAATCTAAACTTCGACTTGAGTGGCGACGTGGCCGGCTTCGAAAAGGGAAGTGCAGAGGCTGGTGTGGAGAGTGCCATTGCAAAGATAATCGGAGAGAAACCGATTCCGCCGGAAAAGACATGGATAAAAAAATCCAATAAGACGGATGACAAGGCGGCTGACCAGAAGAACAAGCTTACGGCTAAAGATAAGAAGAAGGTTAAGAGAGCCAAGAAACGATACAAGAAGCTTTTCAAAAAGTATAAGAAAGAAAAGCGTGAGTACGACAAGGAAGTTGCCAAGATTCTAGATAAATATTCCGTTAGAGATTACTCCTCAAGGTGTCTTGGAACTGTTGCACAAAGTGTAAGTGATAGAATTGGAAAGGCGATAGCAGATTGTCAGAATCAAAAGTTGGCAGTTAATATAACAGGCTTCCCTGGAATAACCACTGTGGCAAAGGATCATCTGATTGTGCCGCAAGTAATAAATACGGGAATATCCAAGCTAAGGCGAGAGCATATTGCTGTGTTTGGTTCGGCGATAGAGAACAATGCGGATATAGTAACTGTTTCTCATGTAAAGCTGGGAAAGGTTGACAGCATGAATATGGCATCTATGTCTAAGATTGTTATCAATGATTTGATCAGAAATGAACTAGAGTACAGTGGAGTGGTTATTACCGAAGCACTAGATTCGCCGGTTGTTATTAATCAATATAAGAACAAGGATGCAGTATTAAATGTGGTAAATGCAGGTGCAGATATCATATATAATCCGACCAATATTGATGAGGCAATAGATACTATTGACCGCGCGATTCAGAGTAATTTAATTGATGAAAAAGTAATTAATCAATCGGTTATTAGAATCGTTCAAAACAAGTTAAATAGGGGCATTATTAAAGCACCTGAATCAAATTAATAGATTGTAATTAATCAAGCAAATTAAGAAAGGAAAGACGATATGAGTACAGATTGTTATGTAAGTCCGTTGTCGGAGAGATATGCAAGTAAGGAGATGCAGTTTATATTTTCGCCTGATATGAAATTTAGAACTTGGCGTAAGCTTTGGATTGCATTGGCAGAAACAGAAAAGGAACTTGGATTGAAGGATGCAGATGGAAATCCAAGAATTTCAGATGAGCAAATAGAAGAGTTGAAGGCCCATGTTAATGATATTAATTACGATGTTGCCAAAGAGCGCGAAAAACTTGTTCGTCACGATGTTATGAGCCATGTTTATGCCTATGGTCAGCAGTGTCCAAAGGCAGCTGGAATCATTCATCTTGGAGCAACTTCATGTTATGTTGGAGATAATACAGATGTTATCATCATGACAGAGGGGCTCAAACTTGTTAAGAAGAAACTTGTAAATATTATCGATGAATTAGGCAAATTTGCTGATAAGTACAAAGACTTACCTACATTGGCATTTACTCATTTTCAGCCTGCACAGCCAACGACAGTTGGAAAGAGAGCTACACTGTGGATGCAGGAGCTTGTTATGGATTATGAGGATTTGGAGCATGTTACCTCATGTATGAAACTTCTTGGTTCTAAGGGAACTACAGGAACTCAGGCAAGTTTCCTTGAGCTTTTTGATGGTGATGAGGAAGCATGTAAGAAGGCTGACAAGATGATAGCAGAGAAGATGGGATTTGATGCTTGTTTCCCTGTTTCAGGTCAGACATATTCCAGAAAACTTGATACGAGAGTTTGTAACGTATTGGCGGGAATCGCTGCCAGTGCTCACAAGTTCTCAAATGATATAAGATTGTTACAGCATCTCAAGGAGGTTGAGGAGCCGTTTGAGAAGAATCAGATTGGTTCATCTGCTATGGCATACAAGAGAAATCCTATGAGAAGCGAGAGAATTGCATCACTTTCACGTTATGTGATGATCGATGCACTCAATCCTGCTATTACATCAGCTACGCAGTGGTTTGAGAGAACTCTTGATGACTCAGCCAATAAGAGACTCAGCGTTGCGGAGGCATTCCTTACAATTGATGGAATTCTTGATCTCTTCCTCAATGTTGTAGATGGACTTGTGGTATATGACAAAGTAATTACTAAGAGACTTATGTCAGAGCTACCATTCATGGCTACAGAGAATATCATGATGGATGCAGTTAAGGCTGGCGGAAACCGCCAGGAATTGCATGAAAAGATTCGTACGCTTTCAATGGAAGCCGGTAAGAATGTAAAGGAGAGAGGTTTGGACAATAATCTTATTGACCTTATTGCCGAAGATGATCAGTTCCCTATGACCAAGGAAGAACTTGAGAAGACAATGATTCCATCAAAATATGTTGGACGCGCTCCAAGTCAGGTTACAGAGTTCCTCAATGACGTTATCAAGCCAATTCTAGAGGATAACAAGGAACTTCTTGGAATAAAAGCTGAGATTAAGGTTTGATTTTTCTCTTTACAACGAATGGGAAATCATATATAATAAATCTGTGTGTCTGTTTATGCAGAGGTTTGAAGATTGAATTACGATAGGAGGATGTCTATGGTAACGGCTGTTGTTGGTGCCAATTGGGGCGACGAAGGTAAAGGTAAAATTACGGATATGCTTGGAGAAAGCGCAGATATAATCGTGCGTTTTCAAGGTGGAAGTAATGCAGGTCATACTATTGTAAATGACTATGGTAAGTTTGCATTGCATATTTTGCCATCTGGTGTATTCTACAATCATACAACAAGTATTATTGGAAATGGTGTGGCTCTTAATATTCCAGATCTCTTCAGAGAGATTAATGAGATTGTGTCACAGGGAGTTCCAAAGCCAAAGATTCTTGTGTCTGACAGAGCTCAGATTGTTATGCCATACCACAAGTTGTTCGACCAATATGAGGAAGAGCGTCTTGCAGGTAAGTCATTTGGATCAACTAAGTCAGGAATTGCACCATTCTATTCTGATAAATATGCCAAGATTGGTATTCAGGTTTCAGAGTTGTTTGATGAGGATACTCTTCGTGAGAAACTCGAGA
The DNA here is from genome assembly GCF_000518685.1 of Eubacterium xylanophilum ATCC 35991. GTDB lineage: Bacteria > Bacillota > Clostridia > Lachnospirales > Lachnospiraceae > Eubacterium_F > Eubacterium_F xylanophilum. The sequence continues at coordinate 13,300 of NZ_JAEB01000037.1, forward strand.
GCATTTGTGTTCAGAAGAATGCGTTATTAGAACATTTATACAAGAAACCTCCAATCGATATAGATGAGACAATGGAGACTTTGAGAGAGTATCGAGGAATGGTAGAGCCATATGTATGTGATGTTTCTTCATTCCTATATGAGGCGATTAAGGCAGGAAAGAGAGTATTGCTTGAGGGACAGCTTGGTTCACTCAAAGATCCAGATCATGGAATCTATCCGATGGTTACTTCATCATCAACACTTGCTGCTTATGGAGCAATTGGTGCAGGTATACCACCGTACGAGATAAAGAGAATTGTAACAGTTGTTAAGGCATATTCAAGTGCTGTTGGAGCAGGTGAATTTGTCAGTGAGATTCTCGATGAGCCTGTAGCTGATGAGCTTAGAAAACGTGGTGGAGACGGCGGAGAATATGGTGCTACAACAGGTAGACCTCGAAGAATGGGATGGTTCGATGCTGTGGCAAGTCGCTACGGATGCCGTATCCAAGGAGCTACAGAAGTTGCTCTCACTGTTCTCGATGTGCTCGGTTATCTTGATGAGATTCCAATCTGTGTTGGATATGAGATAGATGGAGAGGTTGTCAAGGACTTCCCAACTACAGTTAAGCTTGCCAAGGCAAAGCCTGTATATACAACACTTCCTGGATGGAAAGAAGATATAAGAGGTATAACAGAATATGATAAGCTTCCTGAGAATTGCCGCAATTATATCGAGTTTATTGAGAAGGAACTTGGAGTTCCGGTAAAGATGGTTTCCAATGGACCGGGAAGACACGAGATTATTTATCGCGATTAATTTACCAATATATATAGATATCCCTTTGTCTTTTGGCAAAGGGATATTTTTGGAAATAATAGGAAACGCATACTGCTGGTCTTACAAGCTATGCTTGTAAGACAAATAGTGAGGACAATAATATGAGAAAAAGAATTTTTCATGTGATTCAGATAGGTGACAAAGAAGATGTGCCGAGCAGAATATTTGACATATTTATAGTATTTGTTATTGTAATTAATCTGCTTGTGACATTTATGAGCACTTTCGAGGAGTTCAAAGCTTGGACTGGTATTATTGATGGAATTGAATTGATTTCGATTATAATATTTACAGTAGAATATATATTGAGAGTTTGGACTGCAGATTTTCTCTATCCGGACATGTCAGGTGGACTGGCTAGGTTAAGATTTGTATTTTCTTTTTACGGGATAATTGATTTGTTGACATTTTTTCCATATTATATTCCTATATTTGTTCCCGCTGGTGTTGTTGCATTTAGGATGTTCCGTGTTATAAGAATATTTAGATTATTTAAGATAAATGCTCAGTATGATGCGTTCAATGTCATAGTAGATGTATTGAAAGAGAAGAAAAATCAGATCATATCTTCTATGTGTATGATTGCAATTCTTCTGCTGGCATCTTCCATGTGCATGTATAGTATCGAACACGAGGCGCAGCCGGAGAACTTCAAAAATGCATTCTCCGGGCTGTGGTGGTCGGTGTCGACTATGCTAACTGTGGGATATGGAGATATATATCCCGTTACAATAGCTGGAAAATTCATGGCAATTGTGATTTCATTTTTAGGTGTTGGAATGGTTGCAATTCCAACAGGTATTATCTCTGCAGGATTTGTGGAACAATATACTAAGTCAAAAAATAGCGAGATATTTGGATCAGAAAATGAGCCGATATTCACGGTAACAAAGATTGAAAAAAATCATAAGTGGTGCGGTAAAAAGGTTATTAACCTTGATTTACCTCCCGAATTTATCGCAGTTCTTGTTCTTAGGGGAGAAGATGAATTGAATGTAAATAGCAGTCTTATATTGCGTGAAAATGATAGGCTCGTTCTATGTGAAAGGCAGTAGCCAAGGGGTATTTGGCTTTTTTGAAGGGGTGGAAAATGACAGGAAAGTGAGGTAATAATTATGTCATTTAATGAATTGGCAAGAAAGAGATATTCTTGTAGAAGTATCAGTAACAAAGAGGTAGAGCAGGAGAAGATTGATAAGATTCTCGAAGCAGCTATGGTTGCGCCAACAGCTGTGAATTTCCAGCCGTTTAAGGTATGGGTTATTCGCGGAGAAAAGGGCCTTGAAAATGTAGCTAGTGTTACCGGTTGTACATTTGGAGCACCACTATTCTTCGTTGTCGGTGGATTGGCAGAAAGTGCATGGACAAGAAGCTTCGATGGTGAAAATTTTGCTGCAGTTGATGCGTCTATCGTGGCGACACATATGATGCTTGCAGTGGAAGACCTAGGACTTGCCTCTACTTGGGTTGCAAACTTTGATGCACCAAAATTGAGAGAAATCTATCCTCAGATGAAGGATTACGATTTGGTAGCTATGTTCCCTGTGGGATATGCAAACCCAGATGCTAAGCCATCAGATAGACATGAAATATCAAAGTCAAAAGATGAATTGGTGGAGGAGTTGTAGTATAAATGAAAAGCAGAATTCTAGTTATTTGCTTAACACTGATTTGCAGTATTATCACCTTATGTGCATGCAACTCAGCAGACAAGAGAGAAAATACACTAAATGACAAGGCTGCCACAAGTGAACCTGTGGCGGAGAAAACCGCTTTAATAGACTCTGAGGAGTTTTTTGAACTCAAAGGAGATACATTGGTGAAATACAAAGGCGGTTTTTTGAAAGCTGGTAAAATAGTATTGCCTAAGCAAGTTAAGAGAATTGGCAAAAAGGCTTTCGTGTTAAATGCCAAAGAAAAGTCTATTCCTGTGGGACAATTGTCACAAGTTGAATTGAGTATTCCTACAGATGTAAAACTTGATAAGGGAGCATTTACATCTATGGGCCCTATGAAGGTGACTTTTGAGGAGGGCAGGAAGCTAATTGATGAATCTGCTTTTTGTGGAGCGATAAATGATGGGCATAGATATGAGTCAGAAGTATATTTGCCGTCGAGTATCGAAGTTCTAAAAAAACATTGCTTTAATACACTTGAGTGGCTTCATGTTCACTTGAACGAGGGAGTTCAGGTTGTCGAAGAGTATGCTTTGCAAGGATGTGATATTGACAGCCTTCCTGATAGTATAAGGGAACTTAAGGATTATGCGGTTGGTGTTTGCGCGATTAAGGACGGACATCTTCCAACATCACTCGAATCTATGGGGAATCAAAGTTTGATATGCTCATATGGAAAAGTGAAAATATCCAAGGATGTCAAGAATATTTCTTCTACATCAATTGTATGGGATGAGGAAACTTGTGATACCAATATCGGATATGAGGTAGATTCAGAGAATAAGTATTATAAGAGCGACAAAAACGGCTGGTTATATACTAAGGATGGAAAAACCTTGATCTATGCCGATTTGGAGGATACGGGTTACACTATTCCTAAGGGCGTTAAAACCGTATATAAGAAAGGTTTATTTGTCGGAAGCCAATTGGATTTCCGTGTTAAGATAAAAGGACTTGATGGTATGAAGGTGATTAAGTAGAACTAGAAAATATTCTGTAAATATGATTTGTCGCTGTAAGGAAAAAAATGGCATGAAAATGCTTTTTTTCCTTGACAAAAAGCGAATAGTATAGTATTATATAAAGGCAGTGTCAATAAGGCGCTGCCTGAAAAATTCAATATAGGGGCATAGTTCATCGGTAGAATAAGAGTCTCCAAAACTCCAGAGCTGGGTTCGATTCCTAGTGCCCCTGTTATTATTCATAAGGTCTCAAATCCTAGTGCTTTCGTGGATTTGGGGCTTTTTTGTTGGTGTAAATCTTTCTCGAACAATTGTCCGTTTAAGTCCGTTTAAGTCCTTCAAGTTTCAAACAACTGTGGTAAAATGGTGGTAAAAAATATGGCGAAAATCAAAAAAGTATTTGTACCACAATTATGGTTGACAAACCCCGATGGATGCGAGTATAATGAGCTAAAAGAAAATTGGGATTGTCAATAGATTTGTAAAATAACTAATGGGTATATTGAATATAATAACAAGGGGGAATAAATAATGTTGTTAATGAAAAGAGAATGACTTTAGAACAGGTTCAATCGGTGAAAAACGAATTAGAACATTTAAATTATGAAATTACAACAAGAGGATATCATAAAAAGAACCAAAGAGCTCTTATGACGCCTGAATTAAGAGAAGAAATTGCAGAAAGAGATAATTACACATGTCAAATTTGTGGTAGATACATGCCCGATGGTTTTGGTCTGCAAATTGATCATATAATACCTGTAAGCAAAGGTGGAAAAACTGTAAGAAGTAATTTGCAGGTTTTATGTATGAAGTGTAACCAAAGCAAGGGAGCAAAGCTTCAGGAATAACGAGAGAAGAATCATATAAAGTTTATATAAAGCGGAGGCGATTAAACCTCCGCTATAATTTTGAAGAATTCTGTTATGTGAAAAAACATTATAATTCATTGGCACAAATTTGACATATGATTATTTTAATATATAACATGTTCATGTAAAGTTACATAGAAATAAATTAAAGAAAGGAGGTTTAAATGAAAAAGTTATTTATTTTATTTTTTATGGTGGTTGTTGCAAATATAACAGTTGGCTGTAGCAAAAACGAGGTTTTATCATCGGATGAAAACAACAAGCAGGATATTGTTTCAAGAGAGAATTATTCTAAAAGTGAAGAAGTGACTAAGAATAAAACAGTAAAAATAGATACATTGGATACTCATAAAGTAAGTAAAGATAATGTGATAAGTGTGAAAGCGGAGGCTTCTTTTAAAACAAGATGTCAAACATTTGAAGAAATATATGATAACTCAAAATATATAGTACGGGGAACTGTGGAAAAGGTAGATTTTACTGTGATTAATGGGATGCCATATACAGTACTGTCTTTTAGAGTTACAGATAGTTTAAAAGGTGATATGGAAAAAAATACGATTAATACAGTTATGATGTATGGTGGATATATGACTGTGAAACAAGAAGTTGATTATTATAATGATGCAGAACGATTTAAAGAAATAAAGAAGAAGGATTGGGGCAAAACCTTTATTGAAAAAAGACTAATTCAAAAAGAGTATCCTAAATGTGGTGAAGAATATGTAATATCTTTGGGAGACAGTGATATAGTTGAGGGTGCATATGTGCCAGTTAATGAATTTGAGACTGTGTTTAAAAAAGAAAACGAAAGATATGTTAGAACAGTGCCGTCAGAAGATTATTTTTCGAGTTCAGTTAATAATTCGGAAAAAAGATTAAAAAATGATAGATCTTTTGAGTACTCTTGGTTGAAAGCATGTATAAGAACGGCAAGCCGCGTGAAGCGAAAGATATAGACAAGTCAAAGCAATATATAATGTCAGTAAACAAATATTTTTTAAAGTAGGAGGAAAATAGAGAATGAGAATAAAATCGTTAATATGTATAGCATTATCAATGATACTAGGTATTCAAACTGGTGTAGTGATGTAATATAATAATAGTTGGCACTTTTCTTAGGAAGTTTGTAGTGATATAATACAACCCAAAGGAGGTGCCACATGGCAACAAAAAAACAACGTAAATACGACATGGAATTTAAAATCCAAGCAGTTAAACTTGGTAAGGAAATTGGCGTTCAACGTGCTGCAAAAGAGCTCGGCATACCCGCACATACCATTTATAACTGGAATAAACAAGTCAAAGATGGAAGTCTTGACATCGGCGAAGGTGCTCATTCGCCCTCTAATGCCCGTACACTTAACGCAGAAATGATTGAACTGCGTAAGAGGATA
>NZ_JAEB01000038.1 GCF_000518685.1 Eubacterium xylanophilum ATCC 35991
GAACGTCGTGAGACAGTTCGGTCCCTATCCGGCGCGGGCGTAGGATATTTGAGAGGAGCTGCCCTTAGTACGAGAGGACCGGGGTGGACTGACCTCTGGTGTACCGGTTGTATTACCAAATGCATCGCCGGGTAGCCAAGTCGGGACGGGATAAACGCTGAAGGCATCTAAGCGTGAAGCCCCCCTCAAGATAAGATATCCCTGACTATAAGTCAATAAGACCCCTTGAAGACGACGAGGTAGATAGGTCCGAGGTGGAAGTGCAGTAATGTATGTAGCTGACGGATACTAATAGGTCGAAGGCTTGACCTTATAAGCATTAGAGAATGCTTGGTTATGAGGTCTCGTTAAAAGAGATTCAGTATGTAGTTTTGAAGGTTCAATATCTTCAACAATTAAATATTCCTCCTTAGCTCAGTCGGTAGAGCATGCGGCTGTTAACCGCAGTGTCGTTGGTTCGAGTCCAACAGGGGGAGCTGAAAACCTAGTAACTTGTTTACTAGGTTTTTTTGTGCTATTATCCGCCATCCTTTCCTCTTTATCACTTCACAAATATCCATAAATATGATAAAATATACATTAGGAAATAAGTGAGGAGAAGAATTATGTACGGGAATAATAATGATTTTAATAATAAAGTAATCAGAAGTGTTCTCATTGCCTGTGTAGCTGTTGTGATCGGTTTTTTTAGGTCGATTTCGGCGATTGCACTACCTCCGAGTGGAACAGCTTCTATAGGTAAGTTCTGGGGATTTGGTATAGTTATAGTCATAATAGGTATCACGTATTCGATAATGTTATTTACCAATAAAGTGAAGAACAAAACCGGAGTTGAACCGGAGGCCATAGCTTATGAGATTCCCGACTTTGCCATGAAGTCATTAGATGAATACCAGAAAATAGATCCAGCATTTAACGTGGCGGATATTGTGAATTTTTGCAGTGAATTGTTCATGAAATTACAACAATGTCGATCGGAAAAGGATTATTCGCCGGTTAGAGCTAATCTCACAGAGATGTATTATTCGTCCTGCGAGCAGGAAGCCCAGGAGATGGAATTCAGCAATGTCAAGTGCTATGTTGAGAGTTACGCCATAAAGGATATAGTCCCAAGAGGCTATTTTCAGAAAGCAGGAAGCGATCACTTAGTAGTTAGAGTGCGAGGTACGGTAAAAGATTATACTATTAATCTCAAGTCGGGAAAGCTTACAGGAGGAAACAAGGAATATCCTAAGTTTATAGTATTTGAGTGGATTTTAAGTCGTAGAATGGGACTTAAGACCAATCCACCGGACAAGGTTATAACCATGTCATGTCCTAACTGTGGTGCACCGCTTAATGTTCAGGGAACAGTTAAGTGCCCATATTGTGGCAGCACGGTTGCTGCCATGGAGAGTGATTGGAAGCTCAACAGTTCCAAGATTATTACACTTAGATATCTATAGGATTACCAATATACGGAGGAATACCATGAACAAAAGATTTTTAAAGCAACTTTTAATAATGATGGTTTGCGTTTTTGCGCTGTCATTTATTGCAGTATATACACAGAGTAGTGCAGATTTTGGAAACTATTCAGGCCATAGTGATTATGGCTCAAGTCATAGTTCAAGTCACAGCTCTAGCAGTTCTTCAGATGATAGTGGCATAGGTGCTATTCTCATCTATCTACTGTCGACCAGTTGGGGACGCCCGATAGCAGTTATCATTATAATTATATTGATAGTGGGATATTTCAAGAAGCCTAAGAAGACAAAGGATGCAAGTGAAAATGTTCAGACAAATGCACCACCTGTATCAAGACAGCTTCGCCCTATGACAGAGTATACTGGTTTTGACCCAGAATTTGATGAAGCAGAGTTTAGAGAGCGCTGGTCTAACCTTTATATCCAGATGCAAGATTGTTGGCGTGATAAGGATATCGAGCCTGTTAAGCCATACTTTACAGATGCATTCTTCAACCAGTGTGATCGTCAGGTTCAGTCAATGAAGCAGCAGGGCGTGACAAACTATGTTGAGAGAATAGCCGTTCTCGAGGTTGCTCCACTCGGCTTCTACCAGACATCTGACATGGATCATATCGTGGTCAGAGTAAACACTCGCATCGTCGATTATACTTTGGATGATGCCACAGGAAACCTTGTTTCAGGTGATCGCAGTGCTGAGAAATTTATGGTTTACGAGTGGGATGTATGTCGCAAGACAGGTATCACGACATCACAGTCTGAGGGCGTTAAGAGTCTTAACTGTCCACACTGTGGCGCAGCTATCAACATCAATCAGACAGCCAAATGTCCATATTGCGATAGCATCGTGACAATCGATAACGAAGATTGGGCTCTTGATAGCATCAAGGGAATCAGCCAGAGAACTGTGAAATAGGATAAGAATATATCAGCAAAGCGGAGCTTCTGTTCGCTTTGCTGTTTTACATGTCTTACTCGTAAGACTCGTAAGACATTTGAAAGGAGATAACAATTGTTTGTACTTATATTTGGAGCATTTATAGTGGCAGCTATATTTGCGGTCGTCTATCTAGTATTTAAATTCAAAAGACTCATAACATCCTTCAAGCCGGCAGATAATGGCAATAAAACGGAGGAAAAGCAGGAATTTTCAATCGACAATGAACCTGACCCGGAACTAGATAGTCCGGCGGAAGAAGAAATTAGGGATGAACTGTCAGAGGGGACTGCAGATGATGTAGAAGTGACAGTGGACATGATTCCGACCACGGAGCCTGAAATCTATGAGGACATGGCGCCTGCCAGGGGACCGATTTTACCGTGGATAATTGCGGCGATTCTCGTTAGTCCGCTTGTCATATATGCATTGCTCGACACAGTTAATGGAGTGCTTGTCATAGTAAATGTCATGTGTGCATGGATTATGTTTGATATCATCTTCTGGATAATCAAGAAAATCAGGAAAAAGGACTTCAAGATTTATCTCGCCGGAATATTTGCGATTGTATATTCCATTGCCTACCTTGGCTCGGGTTGGTACTTTGCGCACCACGTTGTGGAGACTGATTACAACCTAAGTACCGCTAAGTCTATCGGTGGTAACCTGAAGATTGCTCAGATTTCTGACTCCCACATCGGTGCTACTATGGATGGCGACGGATTTGCGAAGCATATGGAGACGATTCAGAAAACAGATCCGGATGTCATAGCCATCACCGGCGACTACGTGGATGACGGAACCACCAAGGAGGACATGATCAAGGGATGCGCAGCTCTCGGGAAGATGACCGCCAAATACGGAAAGTACTACATAAATGGCAATCATGACAAGGGTTATTATAACTACCGCGACTTTTCCTACGAAGAGCTTTGTGCAGAACTCGAGAAGAATGGGGTGATGGTTCTGGAAGACCGCTGGGAGGAAATAGCCCCTAACATAGTGGTGATTGGCCGCAGAGATCGAAGTTTTCCGGATAGGAAGGATATGAAGACGCTTTTGGAAAATATTCCGCCGGAGAAGTACATAATCGTACTTGATCACCAGCCACATGATTTTGATGCCCAGGCGGCAGCGAAGGTGGATATGGTTCTGTGTGGTCACACTCATGGAGGGCAGATGTTCCCGGTTGGAATTCTTGGAGAAGTTTCAGGTGCCAATGATAAGACATATGGTCTTGAAACTCGCGGAACAACAAACTTTATTGTCAATTCAGGTATAGGTGATTGGGAGATTGACTATAAGACGGGTGGAGCGATATCGGAGTTTGGTATTATTAATGTAAAACAGGAGAATTAAGTAATGAAAAATGTTAGAAGATTATTGGGTGTTTTAGTATTGGCAATCGCGCTTTTTGCGACAATATCGCCTACGATGTCTAAGGCTGACTTCGGAGGATTTTCCGGAAGTTCAGATTACGGCGGAGGATCTGATTATAGCAGTTCAGACTACAGCAGTAGCTCAGATTATAGCAGTTCATCAGATTATGATAGCTCTAGTAGTTCAGGATCTGATTCGGACTTGATAGATACTCTGATATTATTAGTATTTTTAGGGGTAGGATTCCTCATCTATTCAGGTATTAAGAAGGGAGTTAATATTGCGAATGGTGGCACTAACCGTCCTGCAGGGGCAGGAGAGACACCACAGTCAGCCCTCAAACCACTGTCAGAGTATGCTAATCTAGACGAGAACTTTGATGCCAAGGAACTCGAGAGTCGTCTCTCAAATCTCTATGTACAGATGCAAGATTGCTGGCAGGCTAAGGATCTGGAGAGTATACGTCCGTACTTCACAGATGCATTCTTCAATCAGTGTGATAGACAGGTGCAGGATATGAAGAATCAGGGACTTACAAACCATGTTGAACGCATAGCAGTTCTAGGTGTGGAAATGCGTGGATTCTACCAGTCGTCAGGAATGGATCATATAGTTGTCAAGATGAGAACTCGTATAGTTGACTATACAGTTAAGGATGCAGATGGAAGTGTCGTATCCGGTCATAAAGACAAGGAAAAATTCATGGTTTACGAGTGGGATATCTGCCGCAAGACTGGTGTCAAGACCACAGCGGGAACAGATACAGCTCAGAGCCTCAACTGCCCACACTGTGGAGCGGCTATCAACATCAACCAGACAGCCAAGTGTCCATACTGCGGCAGCGTAGTGACAATCGACAACGAAGATTGGGCGCTTAATAACATCAAGGGAATTTCCCAGAGAACTGTATAAATTGGAGTAGATAATGCAAAGATTTACTATAAGACGTGCCACCGCGGAGGAAGCTTCTGCGGTGGCACAGTTAATGAGATATGTATATGATAATATGCCAGATCAAAGCCTCTTTGTCTGCGATGACGAGAAATTCGTGAGAAAGCATATTGAAGATGAGGGTGTGATTTATATTGCCTTGGCAGAAGAGAGGGAAGTAGACGAGGACGACCAGCTCGCAGCTTGCCTTATTGTGCGTTTCCCGGGAGATGCAGAGGATAACCTAGGGCTCGATCTAGGACTCCCAGATGGGGAAATACAGTCCGTAGCCCATATGGAATCGGTGGTAGTTCACCCACGATACAGAGGAAACCACCTTCAGAGGAAACTTTTGCAACATGCGGAGAAAGAGTTAAGAAAAGAAAAAAAGTATAGCATTCTGATGGCTACGGTTGCTCCTGCAAACATATTCAGTAGGAGTGCTTTCGAATCAGAGGGATATGTGGATGTTATGACTAAGATTAAGTATGAGGGTAAGGAGAGAGTCATCCTAAAAAAAGATTTGACCAAGCAAATTGGTTTGTCCTCAAGAACAATAGCAAAGATAGGAAAAGGCGAAAAACTTTCAGAAAAAAGCCTGAAGAGGATAGCTGATTTTCTTGGAGTTGATCCCGATAATTTGATGAGTATTGTTCCTGATAATGCTATACTGCGCATACTCAGGGAGGAAAAGCAGATTCGACTACCGGGTGGACTATATCACGAGCTTCAGGTTATAATGACTTATAATTCTAACTATATCGAGGGAAGTAGGATATCTGAAGATCAGACAAGGATGATCTTTGAGACCAATACACTCGATGTGGCTGATGGAATACCTGTGGATGATATCTTGGAAACTGTTCATCATTTTCAGGCAATTGATTATATAATTGATATTGCAGAGGAAAAATTATCAGAAGAAATTATCAAGCATCTGCATTACATACTAAAGCATGATACCAAAGATGCGAGCTTAGAGTGGTTTGCAGTCGGCGATTACAAAAAGCGTGCCAATGTTGTTGGCGGGAGAGAAACCACTAAGCCGTCGAAGGTGCAGGATAGTATGAGAAAACTTATAGATGACTATAATGCTAAGGAACATGTTGCGATTGAGGATATCATATCTTTTCACGCTGAGTTTGAGCACATTCATCCCTTTCAAGATGGTAATGGTAGGGTTGGGCGCCTTGTGGCGCTAAAGGAGTGTCTGCGCCATGGTATTATCCCATTTATCATTGAGGATGCCAAGAAAAGTTATTATTATAGAGGTTTGTCAAAGTGGCATGAGGAAAAAGGTTGGTTGATAGATACTTGCCTAGATGGGCAGGATGTATTTGCCAGATTACTGAATATTCTGGAGATAGATGTCACTTGATGGAGGCTTTGTGATGAAATAATGGTAATTTTACCCCCTTAACATATTGAAATAATGGTAATTTTCTCCGCTCATCATATTGAAATAATGGTAATTCTCTGTTATAATCTATTTATAAGAGCTATAAAGGAGGCGATGGTACAGTGTTTAAACGCAAAGTGTATGATAAGCTTCTGCAGTGGAAATCAGAATGGTCTGGAACCAGAGCATGTTTGCTAGAAGGTGCCAGGCGAGTTGGGAAATCGACTATAGCTGAGAGTTTTGCAGAGAATGAATATAAGAGCTATGTTGTGATTGATTTTGCCAATATCACAGATGACCTGCTAGATGTGTTTAATAGCATAGCCAACTTAGATGTTTTTTTTCTGAGACTTCAAGCGGAAACCGGTACTAGGTTATACGAGAGGGCGTCTCTAATCATATTTGATGAGATTCAGCTATATCCCAAGGCAAGACAAGCTATCAAGTATCTTGTCAAAGACGGAAGATATGATTATCTGTCGACAGGATCTCTTATATCAATTAAGAAAAATGTGGAGGGAATAGTTATTCCTTCTGAAGAGATAAAAATACAAGTATATCCCATGGATTATGAGGAATTTTTGTGGGCATTAGATAAGGACTACGATATCATACGAACAATCAATGATACAAAACGTTCGATAGGAGATGCGACCAATCGCTCTCTCATGAGAGATTATCGAGTTTATATGGCGGTTGGAGGTATGCCACAGGCAGTTGATAGTTATCTTAAGACCAATAATCTTGAGCATGTTGACAAAGTGAAGCGAGAGATTATCAATCTTTATATGGATGATATAAGGAAATTAGATAGATCGGGTAGAACATCTGATATATTTGGTTCGATTCCAGGACAGCTGGCTTCCAACAAAAAAAGATTTGTAATTTCTGCAGCCACGGGAAAGCAGAAGGTCCCAAAGGACGAAGAAAGGTTTTTCGACATAGTGGATTCCAAGACGGTTCTTCCATGTTACAATGTCAGCAAACCTGGAAGCGCACTTATGCAATATAGACAGCATGATATATATAAATTATATCTGGCCGATATTGGCTTGTTTGTCACAATGATGTTTAATAGTGGCGAAGTAACAGCTGAGAAAATATACAAAAAGCTTTTAAGTGATAAGCTTGATGAAAATCTTGGATATTTGTACGAAAATGCTGTAGCTCAGAGTATAGTAGCATGCGGTCATGATTTGTACTATCACACTTGGAGAAAAGAAGGAAGCACTCATAGCTACGAGATAGATTTCTTGGTAGCAAGTGCTAGCAAAGTTAATCCGATAGAGGTAAAAGCTTCCGCCACCACAAAGCATGCATCGATTGACAATTTTAAAGAAAAGTACGGAAAGTACATAGGGAGTCCTTATATATTCTCCCAAAAGGATTTTTCGAATGACAAGGATATAATCCTGAAACCAATATATACTATCCAAGCAGTCTTGGAAAATTTTTAAAAAACACGAGGAGATAAGTTATGAAAAATATTCAGAAATTTGCGATACTCATATTCACGCTTCTGGCAGTCACCGTGCTAGCGACGCCAACCCTGTCCCAGGCGGACTTCGGCCACCACTCAGGTAGGTCTAGCTACGGCGGAAGCCACAGATCAAGTAGCTCCAGCAGAAGTTCTAGGAGTAGTAGTTCACGAAGCAGCAGTTCCAGAAGCAGCAGCTCGCGAAGTAGTAGATCAAGTAGCAGTAGCTCACGAAGTAGCAGTAGGAGTTACAGCTCCGGAAGCAGCTCGAGAAGTAGTTCAAGTAGCGGTTCAAGTAAAGCTTCTGCGGCAGAAAGCATAGGAGGCTTTTTGGCAATGTTCATCTTCGGAAACATTGGTTTGCTGTTCACCTTGTTACCTGCCCTTGTAATATTCTTTGTTATTAAGAAAACAATGCAGAACAGAGGCAATACTTCCAGACCTGCGGGTGCCTCACGAGCAACAAATCTCAGACCTATCGCAGAGTACAAGACTCTCGACCCAGAGTTCGACGAAGCAGAGCTTGCATCCAAGATTTCCAACCTCTACGTACAGCTCCAAGATGCTTGGCAGGCTAAGAACCTCGAGACTATTCGCCCTTACCTGACAGACGCATTCTACAACATGTCTGACCGTCAGGTTCAGGAGATGAAGGCAGAGGGTGTAACAAACTACGTTGACCGAATCGCCGTCCTCGGCACCGACATCCGAGGCTTCTATCAGACTTCCGGCATGGATCATATCGTAGTAGAACTCCGAACCAGAATCGTTGACTATACTCTCAATGATGCAACCGGCGAGCTTGTCGATGGCGATCGCAACATGGAGAAGTTCATGACCTACGAGTGGGATGTATGCCGCAAGACTGGCGTCAAGACCAAGGGTGCCATGGCCACTGCCCAGAGCATCAGCTGTCCACACTGTGGAGCCGCCCTCAACATCAACCAGACAGCCAAATGTCCATACTGCGATAGCATCGTAACTATCGACAACGAGGACTGGGCACTCTGCAATATCAAGGGTATCTCACAGAGAAATGGAGAATAATATATGGCAAATTCCCGCATAGTAAAATATTCCGAAAACGACATAGTGATTCGCGAAGGTGAAGTAAGTCTTACCCTCTATAAGATTATAGAGGGTAAGGCTGAGATATGCGTAGGTCATGGCACCGATCATGAAACTTTGATCGGTATCATAGGCGAGAAGAGCTGCTTTGGCGAGCAGGGACTCCTCCTTGGAGAACCCTCCGTCTACACAGTAATCGCCTATTCCGACCTTTATGTCCTCCGCGTCACAGAGGATGAGCTAGACAACTTCATCCGCGAAAACCATACCAACGTTATCGACATCATGCGCAATATGGCCAATACTATGCGAACCATGCGTCTTCAAATCAATCTTCTCTTGAAGGAAATTGAAGCAGGCCATAAACCCGAAGAAAAGACCATTAGTGACGCAAGAAAAGCGATGCTTGGCTGTGGAGTATATAAGTCTATACAAGAAGCTGTGGATAAGATGGAGCGGTGAGAGACAAGATGTTCACTTCAGCACCACAAACTTATTATAAAAAGTTATTGAAAAGATGTATAGAATGTTGTATAATTATGTGTGGTGAGAAGTTGAAAACCACCAATTCGACGTGATTTGTCGAGCACAATACTTTACTTTAAAAGTAAGAAAAGGGAAGAGTGTATAAAGTCCATAAGGCGTGTAATTAGCCTTTAATATATAACGCAAAGCACTACATGTTATATACAAACAAAATATAAGCTACTATCAACAAGCAACACAAAGAGAAGCAGCTTATCTAAAGTCTTTCAATATCATCCCTATAAGTGTTTGAAAAATCCCTAGAATAAGAAAGAAAGCAAATGCCTGTGAGGCATTTTATAATTTATTAGGCTTAAACGATTACGCAGGAAAATATTCCGCGAATCAAGCAGGTCCAAGACATCATCATGCTGCCATGTCGAGTGTCGCGTGTCAGGTGCTGATCGAAATATACTTTGTCCAACTGCGGGGAAGCATACGCAGGTGGCGAAGCATACTTTTCTTGGAATATTTTTGCCTAATAGGACATGGCGAAGTGGCGTAATATGGTGAAGAGAGGCGCCTACCAACCCAGTAATAGAAGAAGTACAGAGAGGGGTTATACTATGGGAAAATACTCAGGAACTCAGACGGAGAAGAACTTGATGGCAGCTTTTGCAGGAGAGTCAGAAGCTCGCAACAAGTATACATACTTTGCCTCAAAGGCAAAGAAAGAGGGATTCGAGCAGATATCTGCCATCTTCCTCAAAACAGCAGATAATGAAAAAGAACACGCAAAAATGTGGTTCAAGGAATTGAATGACGGCATCGGCTCCACAACAGAAAACCTGGAGGCAGCAGCCAACGGAGAAAACTATGAGTGGACCGACATGTACGAAGGTTTTGCCAAAACCGCCGAAGAAGAAGGCTTCCCAGAGCTCGCTGAGAAATTCCGCGGCGTTGCAGCAATCGAGAAATCCCACGAAGAGCGCTACCGCGCCCTCTTGAAGAACGTGGAAATGCAAGAGGTCTTTAAGAAGAGCGAAGTGAAAGTTTGGGAGTGCAGGAATTGCGGGCATATCGTAGTTGGAACAGAGGCGCCGGAGGAGTGTCCGGTGTGTAACCATCCAAGGAGCTTCTTTGAGGTAAGGGCGGAGAATTACTAATTACTAGGGGGAGGCAAAAAAGAGTAGAACTACTAATAGAAAAACCCCAGAAAATGGAGGAGGTTCCCTAGGTTTTGGAGGAGAGCCGGAGAGCCCCTTTAACCTATAAGGCAGGAGAACCGAAATGAATCAAAACGTAGCCCATATTGTGTACGCTTCCGATGATAGATTTGCTGAAATACTCGGAGTAAGCCTTGTAAGTCTTTATGAAAACAGTAAAGATATGGATGATATCATTATTTATGTTTTGGACAGCGGAGTGTCTGAAAAGAATAGAAGACGTATTGAGAGTATAAGTAAACAGTATAATAGAACTGTACCACAATGGATTAAGGCACAGGATATAAGTAAAGTCTTGGAGATGGAAGTGGCTGTGGATAGGGGAAGTTTAAGTCAGTATGCGCGGCTTTTTGTATCATCTGATTTACCAGAAAATCTTGAACGAGTTTTATATCTTGATTGCGATGTTGTGATTAATAAGTCAATTAAAGAACTGTGGAATATAAATTTGCATGGCAAAACAATAGCAGCTCTTTTGGATGCATTCAGTTCGCAGTATAGGGCAAATATTGGACTAAAGAAAAACGATGTAATGTTTAATTCCGGTGTTATGCTAATAAATTTAAAACGTTGGAAAGAATTGAAGGTAGAAGAAAAGTTACTTGAATTTATTAGAAGTAAAAATGGTGTTATTCAGCAGGGGGATCAAGGAGCGCTTAATGCAATTCTTAGCCATGACACATATTGCTTTGAACCTCGTTTTAATTCTGTGACAATCTATCATGATTTCAATTATGATGAAATGATGATATACAGAAAGCCACCTAAAGGATTTTATGGGAGAGAAGAGATTAAAGTGGCGGTAGATGATCCTGTAATCATTCACTACACTACATCCTTTTTGTCTAAGCGACCATGGATTATTGGCTGTCAACATCGATACGTAAATGCATGGTTGAATTATAAGTCTAAGTCGCCTTGGAAAACAGAACCATTGTGGATGGATTCGGTAGGTAAAGGCGAAAGATTAGTTGTAAATGTAGTCAAGGTATTACCAAGAGGAATAATGATAAGGATGGCTGGGATTGCACAAGCATATATTAGGCCATTTAAAAATCGAATAAAAAGAATGACTCTTTAATAAATTTTAGGAGAGCAAAGGTATAGTGGTGAATTATATGAAAAAAAAACAAATAGGATGCGTAATTGTTCTATTTAATCCAGATAAAAAGGTGGTTGAAAGAATAGAGCAATATCCTATGAATGTTTCCCCTATAATTCTTATTGACAATTCTACATTAAATAATGCATCGTTGTTTTCTAATATTATAAGAGATGATGTATTTTACATTGCACTAAATAATAATACTGGAATAGCTCACGCTTTAAATTTGGGAATTAATAAGATAAAAGATAAAGCCAGTTATATAATAACAATGGATCAGGATAGCGAATTAACTAATATTGTTGTGGATACCTATTATGAAGCTATTTCAAAAATGGATAATGTGAAAGTTCTGGCACCTAACTTTGAAACGGAACGAAAAAAACACAAAAAAAAAACTGGGTACGACAAAGTAAAATTAAGTATGCAATCAGGAATGCTTTTTCAATCTACAGTTTTTGATAAAGTTGGGATGTTTAATGAGGAATTATTTTTAGATGTGGTTGACTATGAATACTGTTTACGATTACGGAATTGTGGAATTGATATTTTGCGATGCAATGAAGCAATTCTTAACCATCATCCAGCAGAAACAAGGGAACGTAAATTCATTTACTTTTCTTTGAAATATGGTGTAGCATCTCCGATTAGATATTATTACCAAGCAAGGAATTTAATGTGGACAGCAAAAAAATATAAATCTTTTAAGATGTATCAAATTCTTATTATCAAATTGTTTAAAATATTATTACTATTTGATAATAAGAAGAAATATTTAGATTATTATTTTATTGGTATTAAAGATGCAAATAGTAATTCATTGGGAAAGAGAGATAAAGTAACATGAAGAGTTTGGTGACGCTTATAGTCTCAGTATAATGTTTGAAAAATTTTTGAAACGATGTGTGGATAGCGTAATCAAACAAACTTGCAGATATTTAGAAATATACTTTGGTAGATTATGGTTTGACAGATAGTAGTGAATTGTTGTGTGACCAATATTAAAAAGTAGATAATAGGGTAAAAGCTGAATATAAATTTAGATAATTAGAATACAAATGATTTGAAGAAAGAAACAAGAACAATGTTAAAAAAACAAAAGTTAAAAGTGGAACTGAATAACAAAACCATACTTGTAACGGGAAGTCCAGGATTTATCGGAGCTAATCTCGTGATTCGTCTTTTATCTGAAATGACTGTTGGAACCATTATTTCTTTTGATTCAATGAATGACTATTATGATGTGAGTCTTAAAGAATATAGATTAGCATTGATAGAGGAAGCAAGCAAGACGAGTCTTGTAAAACATGTATTCATCAAGGGGTCTATTGCTGATAAAGGTTTAGTAGATGAATTGTTTGAAGAGTATCATCCATCTGTTGTTGTAAATTTGGCAGCGCAGGCAGGGGTGAGATATTCGATTGATAATCCAGATGCATACATTGAATCTAATATCGTAGGTTTTTTTAATATATTGGAAGCCTGTAGACATAATGCTGTCGAACACCTTATTGCAGCGTCAAGCTCATCTGTTTATGGAGGAAACAAGAAAGTTCCGTTTTCTGAGCATGATATGGTGGACCATCCAGTTAGTCTTTATGCTGCCACAAAGAAATCGGATGAGTTGATAGCACATAGCTATTCAAAACTCTACAATATTCCGACGACGATGTTAAGGTTTTTTACTGTTTATGGTCCAGCTGGTCGCCCGGATATGTTTTATTATTCGGCGACACAGAAATTATGCCGAGGAGAGAAAATACAAATATTTAATTACGGTGATATGAAACGTGATTTCACCTATGTGGATGATATTGTTGAAGCTATTGTGAGAGTTATGAAAGGTGCACCTGAAAAGTGCATGGGGGAAGATGGTCTGCCTTTGCCTCCTTATAGTATATATAACATTGGAGGAAGTACACCGGAGAATTTACTTGACTATATAAGAGTTTTACAAGAAGAGTTAGTTAGGGCAAAGGTGCTTCCAAAAAGTTATGATTTCGAAGGACATTGGGAGTTTGTTGGTATGCAAGCAGGTGATGTTCCAGTAACTTATGCAGATAGTAGCGCACTTGAGGTGGATTACAATTTCAAGCCTACTATAGATATACGGATGGGACTGCGTAAATTTGCTATATGGTATTCACAGTACTATAAATAGGGCAACAAAAAATCTACAGAAGGAAATTGTAATTCAAAAGGTCGGAACTACATTAAAAAAATTAAAGCAGAAGGTACTGGATAGGAAGAATTTTCATTAGCCATTCTTTTGCTGAATCGTAATAAGGTCGTAGCGGTAATAGTACTCTAAAAATGTATATTGCTAAAAAGTGTAAAAAATTTAAATAAATATAAATATGGGTACGGATATAAGGAAGAAAAGTAGGAAATCGTTGTATGGATGAGAAAAATTACCTTGATAATTTATTATATCTGAATAATGAAAGGATAAAAACAGTATCTTCAAGAGAATACTTTTGCGGTAAGAAATTTGTTAAATATTATAATTTATTTAAAAAGATTAGGATTATAAATGTTATTCGAGAATTAGGACATGACACCTATGCTTTTTTCAAAAAAGATAATAGTGATAGAAAGTTGATAGACTTAGAAAATGGCAGAATAACAAATATATGTAAAAAAATAGTGGTCTACACTTGTATATATGGAAATTATGATAGAATTTTAGAACCGTTGTTTGTTGATCCTAATTGTGATTATTATATTTTTACAGATCAGCCATTAGATAAAGGTTCTATTTGGAAAAAAGTTGATGATAGCGTAATTCCTAAAGAATGTACAACTCCAGAACTCAAGAATCGATATGTTAAAATGTTTCCTGAGAAATTCTTTTCATGTGACTATTCAATATACATAGATGGAAATTTACAAGTTGTAGGAGCAACATCAGTTTTAGTACAAAAGGAGTTGTTAAAATGCAGAACGGGCATTTCTATGCATTTATCGCCTAGAGAGAACTGTATTTATGATGAGGCTTACTCTGTTTGTCATCTTGGGAAAATTTCAAAAAAAGAAAGAAACAAAGTATTATCGTTTTATAAAAAAAATAAAATGCCAAAGAAGTTTGGAATGTTCGAATGTAATGTGATAGTGAGAGATCATAAAAATGCTAACGTTGAGATAATAATGGATTCTTGGTGGGAAAATTATAGAGATGGGATAAAGCGAGATCAACTATATTTTACATATGTATTGTATTCTCTTGGCTATAATTTTGGTGATGTGGTTAGTTTTGGAGCATCTGTAAATCACAATCCAATTTTTTTAAGGAAAGAACACATGTAATATAGTACCAAATCGTTTTGAATCCCCTTCAAAACATGGGGGATCTTACAAAGATAATTTTTGATAGATTCAATTTGTTATTGAAATGTTTCATTAAGCCTAGAAAACAAAGATGGGTAGTATAGTGTTTTAGAAAACTGTGGTGAGTTTTGTAATTCATCTTGCCCTTTTTATTGAAGTGTCTAGATCCAAAGCTTGGACATGTTCTTTCTCTGGAAAGTTAATATGAAGCCTACACAGATTTGTAGTTTGCTCAAATTTTATTACTGAAATATTTTCATTGAGACTAGCAAGGTTGTATAATGGTCTCATAAATTAAGACACTGAAAAAGACATTTCTTAATGAATCTGATATACTATAATCAAACCAAGAAAGAAGGTACTTATTATGTCCAGATCAAGAAGAAATTTCAGTGCAGAATTTAAAACCAACCTAGTTCTCCAATTGCTCAAAGGCGAGAAAGAATTAAATGTTCTTGCCGTAGAAAATGATATCCAACCAAATCTCCTCCGCAATTGGAAGAAGGAATTCCTTGCTAATGCCTCGCTAGCGTTTGATAACAAACGAGAAGATAACCTCCGCGAAAAACTTGCTGAGGAACGCAAGGAGAAAGCAGCA
>NZ_JAEB01000039.1 GCF_000518685.1 Eubacterium xylanophilum ATCC 35991
GATGGTAAGAGCCGCTGGGCAGATAACATCATGATCGAACGGTGGTTCCGTAGTTTCAAGTACGAGGAAGCATATCTCACAGAGTATGCTAATCTCAAAGAAGCGAGAGAAGCCATCGGAAGATATATCTACACCTATAACTTTGAACGATGCCATCAGGCAATCGACAATAAACGTCCTGCTGAGGTATACTATCCGGCAATGCTTTTGGATGCAGCCAGAGCAGCCGCATAATATAAATCCGGGGAGAAACAACACGGTGTTCTCCCACTTAACCAGTCAACATATCAGTTCATTATAAAAATATTAAATTTTTGTCTTGACAACTGAGCCATTATATTGTTTATATTTTTTAGTAGTCATATCTGCTGCATCTAAATTTTTAATTATTTTTTTCTTTTGGGGAGAAAACGTGCTATATATTGTAGCACGGTATGGATATGATTGTTAAGAGTATAAATTGGAAAAACTCATGAAAACTACTGAAAAACTGGGGGACTTTGTGCAAACCCGTAAAAAAGAGTAGAACTACTAATAAACATGAGGACGGAGAAGAAAAAAATAGTAGACATACTAATAGGTATGGGGATGAGGAACTAAAAAAATATAGACGAGGTTCTCCGTGTTTTGGAGGAGAATCAAAAGCAAGGAGTGGAAACAATATGAAAATAGCAGTAGCAGGAACAGGATATGTAGGTCTTTCTTTAGCAGTTCTTCTTTCTCAGCATAACGAGGTGACTGCTGTAGACATCGTGCCTGAGAAGGTCGACAAGTTGAACAATTGGCAGTCTCCTATTCAAGATGAATACATTGAGAAATACTTATCCGAAGCCAAATCCAAATCCAAATCTCGTGTGCTTAATCTTACAGCTACAACCGACGGAGCAACTGCATACGCTAATGCAGACTTTGTGATTATTGCCACTCCTACTAATTATGATAGTAATAAGAATTTCTTTGATACAAGCGCAGTTGAATCTGTTATTGATTTAGTTCTTCGCTCTTCCGACACGGCAGTGATGGTTATTAAGTCCACCATACCTGTGGGGTATACAGAAAGTGTGAGGAAGAAGTTTGGAACAGATCGCATCCTCTTTAGTCCGGAGTTTCTTAGAGAATCAAAGGCTTTGTATGATAACCTATATCCGAGTCGAATCATTGTAGGTACAGATGAGAAGAACAGAGAAAAAGCAGAACAGTTTGCGGGTTTACTTATTCAGGGGGCTGAGAAGAAGAATATAGAAGTATTGCATATGGGATTGACCGAAGCTGAAGCTGTTAAGCTCTTTGCAAATACATATTTAGCTCTCCGTGTCTCATACTTCAATGAATTGGATACGTATGCAGAGGTGAAAGGTTTAGATACAAAGTCCATTATCCGTGGTGTTTGCTTGGATCCTCGCATCGGTGATTTCTACAACAATCCATCTTTTGGTTATGGCGGGTATTGCCTTCCTAAGGATACGAAACAGTTGTTGGCAAATTATCAGGACGTACCAGAGGATTTAATTAGGGCGATTGTTGAAAGCAACAGTACGAGAAAAGAATTTATTGCTGATAGGGTGCTTAAACTAGCTGGTTATTATGACTACTATAATAGAGGGGATTATGCAACTGATATTGAGAAGAGATGTGTGGTCGGAATATATAGATTGACTATGAAGAGTAATAGTGACAACTTCCGGCAGTCGTCTATCCAGGGTGTCATGAAACGTATAAAGGCTAAAGGGGCGACGGTTATTGTGTACGAACCTACACTTGAAGATGGATCGACGTTCTTTGGATCGAAAGTGGTTAATGATCTAAAGAAATTCAAAGAGAGTTGTGACGCTATTATTGCTAATAGGTATGACTCAGCGTTGGATTATTGTATAGAGAAGGTTTATACGAGAGATTTGTTTAGAAGGGATTAAGAGGAGAGTCCAATCAAGAAAAGAGTAAGTCATAGAGCTCGGAACTGCCCAAGCAAATATATGTTTTATTTGTCATATCTGCTACATCCTAAATATATGTTTTTATTGTCTTTCTGAAGAATAACGGATAACTATTATAGCACGGTACAGATATGATGACTATTAAGAGCTATTTTATAAGTAAAGTCCGTGATAGTGGTAAAATTTGGAAAACCGAAATAGGTTTCCAATGTTTTGGATAAGAGCCAATTTGGAAGGAGCGTAAGAGAACAGGATTATTATGTATATGAAAAAAGCAAAAAGAAAAAGTAATGGAAGAATATCAATTAGAAAAATGATAGCAATTTGGGGAATATTGCTTCTATACTTTGCACCATCGATAATAATGTACAGTGAGCCTTTTTCATACTTATATGATTTTGTAAAGTATATACGTTGTGGGATATGTTTTGGTTTTATTGTACTTGGAGCCAGTAGATCATATTTGAAAATCAATTTGGTAAAATATTCTTTGTTATTGTTTTTCTTATCATTGTTTATATCTTCTGCACTTGGTGATTTGAATATTTTCAGTTGGATTAATACTACACTATCTATTTTGGGAATTTATTATATTATAGAATATTATGGCAAGAAAGATATATATGCATTTTTATATTACGCATACTTGTATTTTCTTGTGTTATTGTTGATTAACGATTTTTTTATGATTGTTTCACCTGGAGAATTAATTATTGTAAAGAATCAGTTGGGAAATCAGCCGTTTTATTTTCTTACTTCGAAGAATACTTTTGCAATGTTTAGTTTTCCTTTGCTTTTGCTATCTAATCTATGCTATGAAATCAAAATAATTAGAGGTATCGACTTGATGATGTCAGTGGGATTAGCTATTTTTCCGATTATAGTTGTTCATTCTGTCACTTCTCTTGTCTGTATTGTGTTATTTGAATTGGCTTTAATTTTTTTGTCAAAGAAAGTTGAGAGAATATTTAGCGCTAAATTTTGGAAAAACTTGTTAATAGTATTAAGCATATTTCAAATTGCTTTTACATTTATATTTAGAAGTAAAGCAGTACAATATATTATTATTACTTTGTTAAAAAAAGATCCGACGTTGTCAGGAAGATCTTTATTATTTGATTCTGCGCATCAGCTTATTAGTAATCATTTTATACTAGGAATGGGAAATGGTATGGATGGATATTATTACTATACTGTTTCTCCTGAATATGAAACGGGGGGAATAATGTGGGCACATAATACTAGTCTTGATTTACTTACGCAAGGAGGGATAATTTTATTTATTCTTTTTTATATTGTCATGTTTTTTTCCTTTAGTAAAATATTCAAGAAAAAGAAAAGAATTAATAGAATTTCATTGGTAATTGTTTGTATGCTAGTAGCATATACGTTGATGGGATTTACTGAAAGATTTGAATTTAGGTATGATTTACATTTTTTGTTTGCAATTGCTTCTATTTCATGGAAAATTAAGGCAAGTGAGGATGTCCCAATGAAACAGGGGGAAAATATTGAGTTTTTTCCGAAAAAAGCGTAAAAGAGAATAGAATAACTGAAAATTTGGGATGAAAAATGACTAGGGGAGAAGATAAAATTTAAGTTTTCGGGGGAAAGCTTATTTCAAAAAAATTAGTTTAATAATCAATTATTTAGTGGAGTAAAAAAAATGAATGAAGAATCAATAACAATTATTATTGGCGGAGATTTTGTACCGACTAAGGGTAACCACGTTTTTTTTCAAAATGAAGATATAGAGGGGTTGATTGGAAATAAGTGTTGGGAACTGTTCAAAAATTCGGATTTGAGGGTTATAAATCTTGAAACTCCATTATCGGATGCTACTTCACCAATTGTTAAGTGGGGGCCAAATTTACATGCTCCAGTGGACTCGATTAAAACAATAAAGAAAATAGGAATTAATATTGTTGGAATTGCAAATAATCATATTATGGATCAAGGAGTAGATGGATTAGAAACAACAATAAAAACGCTCGACGCATATGGCATCCAGCATGTTGGCGCGGGTAATCCCTACGAGGAATCAACAAGAGTAATAAAAAAACATGTAAAAGGAAAAACTATTGCAATGTATGCGTGTTGTGAAAATGAGTTCTCTACGTTAAACAACATGGGGGCAAATCCCTTTGACATATTTGAAACGTTTGATCATCTAATAAGCATCAAAGAATCATGTGATGTTCTTGTTGTGTTATTTCATGGGGGAATCGAGCAATATAGATATCCGACTCCACGAATGCAGAAAATTGCACATAAAGCTATAGATAGTGGTGCGGATATATTTATAAGCCAACATAGTCATTGTATTGGAGCATATGAGGATTATAAGGGAAAAACTATTGTTTATGGTCAAGGTAATTTTATCTTTGATGTGGAAGATAATGAGTTTTGGAATAGTGGGTTATTAATAAAATTAATAATAAAAGATAAGATTGGTGTAGAGTATATCCCAATAGTAAGAAATGGAAGTGGAATTGTAATTGCTGATGAAAAGGAATGTAATTCCATTTTAGAAGCATATGAGAAAAGATCTGAGGATATTTTGCTTCCTGGCTTTGTTGAGAAAAATCTTCACAATTATTCAAAAAAACACATATATAATTATCTGAGATTATTTGGTGGCAGTGCAACTGGGAATATTTTTTATCGAGGAATAAATAAGATTACAAATAATCATTTAAGCAAGAAAACATTCGGAAAAAAGAAAGTGGCTTGCATCTTAGATTATATGCGATGTGAATCATTAAATGACTTTATTGTTGCGGGCTGTATGGAGATTCTTAATGAAAATGGAGTGTTGAAGTGAAATACAATTATGTAGTATTTGGATCTGATGATCCTTATTATGTTTTGGGTTATGATGAATTAAATCATAGAAATGATTCACAGTACCTAGATACGTTATTTTGCCAAAGGAAATTAAAAAAAACAATGAGAGTATTAAGAAAGATACATATGACTCCAAGGATAAAAAAATATATAGAATTACCGTGGAAATACATATGGAATAAGAGATTATATTCTAATTGTTTTGATAATGGCAAACCAATATGTTTTTTGTTTTTTTCGGCAGGAGAATTTACAGATCATATTCCATACGGTTTTGTTGAATATTTAAAGAAAGAATATCCTGATTCAAAATATGCTGTGTTTTATCAAGATTTAGTAGGTAGTAATAAACGCACTGTAAGTTTCGATATGTTTCGGGAAAAGATGGATTTGTTAATATCATTTGATTATCATGATTGTAAAAAATATAAGATGCTATATCATCCATTAGTATATTCGGATATTGCTGGTAAGATTAAAGAATTAGATGAGAAAAGTGATATATATTTTTGTGGTGCGGAAAAGAATAGACTTACGGAGATATTAGAAGCATATGAATTTTTTAATGAACTTGGATTGAAGTGCGATTTTAATATAATAACAACTAATGAAGAATTGTTAAAAGAACAGATGTCTGGTATTCATTATTGTAGGAAGTTTTCGTATTTTGAAAATCTGAGGCATATAAAGTCCTGTAATACAATGCTTGAAATAATGCAAAAAGGGGGGACAGGTTTTACAATCAGGGCATTGGAATGCATAGCTTTCAATAAGAAATTAATTACAAATAATAGTTATATTAAAGAAGCTCATTTTTACAATACAAACAATATTATTTTATATGATCAAAACAAAAAAGCTGAATTTTATATAGAATTTATTAAGCATAAGGCAAGTTCTTATGAATATATGGAAACTGTACTTCCTTATGAATTGCTGCAATTTATTGATGATAATCTGTAAAGACATGGTGTACTATATGTATAGAATTATTAGAGATATAATTACTCTTTTTGCAAAAAAAATAAAAAATCTTAAGAAGAGGGCAATAATCATATCGCAAAATCCAAGCTTGCATTTGGGTTCTGATTGTGTATTTCAAAATATTGAGTACATACATTTCGGTGAAGGTGTGGTTTTGGGGGATGGTTCAAATCTATTATGCACAGATGAATATAAAGGTGCAAAGTTGGCATCAAATCCCAATTTGTATATTGGAGATTCGTTTCATTGCACTAGAAATCTTACTATTCAATGTGCTGGTAAAATAGAGATTGGTAATAATGTACTTGTAGCAAGTGATGTTTTTATTATTGATTATAATCATGGTGTATTACCTATTAAAGATAATTATTTAGACAATAATCTTGATATTTCTAAAGGAATAACAATATGTGATGGAGTTTGGATTGGAAATAATGTTGTAATACTTGGCGGGGTGTCGATTGGAAAGAAATCTATAATAGGAGCAGGATCGGTTGTTACAAGCGATATACCAGAGTATTCAATTGCTGTAGGTAATCCAGCGCATGTAATAAAAAGATATAATCAAGAAACAATGGCATGGATTAAAATATGTGATGAGAAGATGTGGGGAATAAATGATTCAAAAATTGATAAGTAAATATACTAACCTCTCTGATGGGGCAAAATCCGGAATTGTATTTACTATCGCAACTTTATTTACAAAGGGCTTGGCGATTATAACTGTACCTATTTTTACAAGAATAATGTCATCAGATCAAATAGGAGTTGTCAACATATACAGTTCCTGGTTTTCAATGATAAGTGTTATCGCCACCTTGTCGTTGACATCAGGTGGTTATCAGCTTGCATTAAAAGAGTTCAATAATGACAAGGATGGATACGAATCATCAGTTTTGTCTATAACCACGATTATGGGAATTGTCATATTTGGTCTTTTTTTGTTGTTTCCTGCCTTTTGGAGTAAATTGCTTGGATTACCTACTTCGCTGTGTTTTCTATTGTGTATAGGTTTTCTTGTTTCACCTGCACAGGATTTTTGGATGTCGAGACAAAGATTTGAGTATAAATATAAACTTTCGGGAATTATTTCCATTATAACTACTATACTAGCATCTATTGCTAGTGTGGTGGTTGTTGTTTTCATGACTCAAAACGGTTATGAAAACACTGCCACAGGTAGATTATGGGCGAATTATATTTTTGTTTATGGTACAGCTTTTATTTTTTTAATATATATTTTTGCTAAGGGGAAAAAAATATTTGTATGGAAATATTGGAAGTTTTCATTGTCTCTTAGCATTCCACTTATGGGGCATGCAATTGCGATAACTATATTGGATTTATCTGATAGGCAAATGATTAGTAAAATGGTAAATAATAGTGCTGTTGGGATATATAGCACGTTATATATTGTGAGTTCTATATCATTGATAGTGTGGAATGCAATCAATGCGTCATTTGTTCCATATCTGTTCAAAAATATTGATGATGAAGACAGACACAATGATATACGTAAGATATCATCATTGCTTTTAATCATATATTGTTTAATATCTGTAGTATTTACATATTTGGCTCCAGAAATTGTTCGTATTCTTGCAACTAATGAATACTTTGAAGCTGTATATATAATGCCACCAATTGCAATGGGAGTTTCACTGACTGCTGTATCAAATATGTATTCCAATATTCTTGTATATTATAAAAAAACTAAAGTTATAATGATATCATCTATAGTAGCAGCTATAAGCAATTTGATTCTAAACTATGTTTTTATACGTGCATTTGGCTATCAGGCTGCGGCTTATACAACCTTGGTCTCATATGTGATTCTTACTTTGATTGAGGGGGCTATAGCAACAAGAATTTACAAGAAGTTAACAAAGAAAAAAAATATGATTTATCCGAATAACATCATTTTCTGTATTTGCTTAGTATCGTTTGTAGTGGAAATGTTAGCTCTTTTATCTTATAAAACGATTATTATAAGGTACGTAGTATGTGCTAGTATTATTTTTGTTGTATATATAATATTCCGACAGTTTTGGGGAAAGTTGGTGAATACCAAGGAAGATGAATTTTGATTTAGAAGATATAAGTAAATGGCGTACTGAAATTATGGGAATCTCTGCAATCATGATTCTGCTGTGTCATTCAGTAGTTGCAAAAGTTGAGTTGCCCAATATAGTAACTAAAATATTAGTATATGGGAACCTTGGTGTAGACATATTTCTTTTGGTGTCCGGTTTTGGAATGTTTTATTCATGTCGGTATGCTACAGCAACTGAAGGGGGGTACTCAAAATGGTTGAAGAGAAGACTAAACCGGATAATAATACCATATATAGTAATTTTGGGACCATATTGGATTTTTGATTTTGTCGTAAACAGTAGAAGTACTATGGAATTTATGTTTCGATTCACTATGCTTTCCTTTTGGACAAAACATATTGGAACGTGGTATATAGCTATGTTGATTCCCTTATATTTTATTGTTCCTTTTTGGAATAAAATATTTATTTCAGTTCAAAACAAATGGGTTTTAGTTTTATTTATGATAATACTAAATATGATTTTGGGTCTACATTCTTTTGAAAGTGATTCTAATTCTATTATAGAAAACATTGTGTTTTGTCTCCGAAGACTTCCATCATTTTATGTAGGGTGGTATCTTGCATATAAAAAAAACAATAATATAAATATATCAGTTTTAAGCATTCCGGTCTTTGTGGGGATATTTATAATAGGTCAGTTATTTTTGGATAGGCTTTGTTGGTATTGGACTGCTGCGATTAGTACAACTATGATATTAGCTGAGTTGTTTAAACTTATACAGAATATGACAATAGGGAAGATTTTTAATATAGTTGGTAAACATTCGTTAGAATTGTACCTTACGAATTATTTGTTTTTGTTTTTGCTTGCATATGTTCCGAGTTTAAGTACTAATGCATCAATAAATAAGGGAAATTATATATATTATGGATTAGTTTTGATATTTGGAATAGTATCAGCTTTTATCTACCATTTACTGTGCAAATCTATATCAAAAAATATTATTGGAGGTACAGGTTGTGAGCCTTTCAAAAAAAATTCTTAAAATTCTTAACAATCCATTAATCATAGTATTCACGCTTGGAAGAAATGGTTGGTTTAATTGGATGGATGATAGTAGTTATTTGAATATGCTTTATTGGTGCGTTTTTCATAAAAAATTAGATTTAGATAATCCGAAATCATACAATGAAAAGCTCCAATGGTTGAAACTTCATGATAGAAAAGATTATTATTCGGATTTAGTTGACAAGTATGAGGTGAAAAGAATAGTTTCAAATATAATTGGTGATGAGTATATTATACCTACATTGGGAGTGTGGGAAAGATTTGAAGATATAGATTTTTCTAAACTTCCTCAAAAGTTTGTATTAAAATGTACACATGATTCAGGCGGGATAGTAATTTGTAAAGATAAGGATTTATTAAACTTAAAGGCGGCAAAGAAAAAGATAAATAAAAGTTTAAAATCAAATTTTTACTGGCAATCTAGAGAATGGGCTTATAAGAATATTCGTCCAAGAATAATTGCTGAAGTATATATGTCTGATGACTCTGGAAAAGAACTCAATGATTACAAAATGATGTGTTTTAATGGGAAGTTTGACAATACTATGATTTGTGTAGGGCGCTATTCTGAACAGGGGGTAAGATATTATCATATGGATAGAGATTGGAAATTTCTACCATATGTATATTATGAAAATATTGATGAAGCGGATTTAGAAGATTTAAAACCAAAAAATTATGAGGAAATGATTACAATAGCTGAAAAATTGTGCGTTGGCTTTCCACATATTAGAGTTGATTTATATAATATATCTGGAAAAATCTATTTTGGAGAGTTGACATTTTTTCAGTCTGGTGGGTTTGATAATGATTTTACAGAAGACGCAAAGATGATACTCGGTGATAAAATAGTTTTAGGCAAGTCATAGATTCGGATAACTAGTGTAGAGATGAGATTTGGATGAGATTAAAGCTATTTGAAATTTTAGCAGTCATATCTGTTGCCTCTGATATATAATTTTTTCATTTTTGGAGATACCGTACTTTTTTGTATGGTATAGATGTGGCTGTTAAGAGTATATATTTGATAAAAACTCATAAATACCAACTAAAGATGGGAGTTCTTGTGCAACTCTGCAGAAAATAGTAGAAATACAAATTAAATATGGGAAATTGAATGAAAAACTGGAAAACTGTGGAGATTATCCGGGGATTGGAGGGAAACCATAATATGAAAATTTTAGTTACAGGTGCAAATGGATATTTAGGACAGGGGGTAGTTAAGCATTTACTTGATTGCGGACACTATGTAATAGCTGCTGATTTTAATGTTGACTATGTGGATGAAAGAGCAGAACGAATAGCATGTGACCTCTTTTTAATAACAGATAATCCTTATGAATATTTTAAGGAACCAGATGTGTTGCTGCACCTCGCTTGGCGAGATGGTTTTGTTCACTATTCGGATGCTCACATAAACGATATACCGAAGCACTATAATTTTATAAAATTGTTTGCTGAATCTAAAGTATCTAAGATAGTTGTTATGGGGTCGATGCATGAAATCGGATTCTTTGAGGGAAGCATCAAAGAGGATACACCATGTAATCCGACGACTCCGTACGGTATAAGTAAGAATGCTCTCCGCGAGTTAACTGCGATGTTCTGTAAACAAAAGGGGAAACTTTTCCAATGGCTTCGCGGATATTACATTGTGAGCAATAGTAAATACGGATCATCTATTTTTTCAAAAATTTCAGCTGCAGAGTTTGAAGGAAAAACAAAGTTCCCGTTTACAATGGGACTTAATCAGTTTGACTTTATTGACTATGAGGATTTCTGTGAACAGGTAGTAAGAGCAACAACTCAGGATGAAATTTTAGGTATAATTAATATCTGCACAGGAAGACCTGAGAGACTAGCTGATAGAGTTGAGCGCTTTATTAAAGAGAATGGATATAAAATAAAATTAAAGTACGGAGCTTTTCCAGATAGGCCTTATGATTCAAAAGCAGTTTGGGGAGATAGTAGCAAGATTGAAGCGATAATGAATAATAAAACTTAATTTGGCTGGCTCTCCTAAATTTCGTGTTGCTGCAAAGTGCTACAAACCCTTGCCGAAAATGGAGGAGGTTCCCCAGGTTTTGGAGGAGAGCCAAAAATGTAAAAAAACCTTTTTCATAGACCATGTGCGAATTGAAATGTAAAGAATGGTAGGGGGCTTACTATATATATAATTACAACTCATTATGGGATAATTAATTATTTGAGTAAAAAAAACTTCATGTGTAATGAATACTGATTTACGTAGATATAATTCTAGTGCTGTAGACTGAACTTAACTAGGGGTTTCATTCCAATTGTATTCTAACAAAAAATCTAATATAGATTCTTGCATCCTCTTGAAAAAGACGGAGGATTGTGGTATCTTTTTAGTAAATTGGAAGGACTATTTTTCAATTTGTTTTGACAATGAAAAAAAGGAGTAGTATGGTGTTTAGTATTTAAACATTTATACGTGTATATGTGAATGAAAAATGAATACACAAGTTCAAAAAATGAAAATAAATTAATTCATGAGAAAATTAAGAACAATTATAATGAATCTATAAGAATTTTAAGAAAGGCTAGAGATGAAGGCCAGCTAGTAATATTTGTTGGGGCTGGGGTTTCCAAAGCTTCGGGGATTCCATTGTGGAAAGAAGTTGTTGATAAAATTGCCGAGCATTTGAATATAGAAGTAGATAATGTGGATACACTAAAAATTCCCCAATATTATTATAATGCTAGGGAAAAGAATGAATACAACAAACTGATAAAAGAGATACTCTTAGCGGATAAAGATATTGAAACGAATGAATTACATAATGAAATCATAAAAATTGATGCTCACACAATTATTACGACAAATTATGACAATTTGATAGAAAGAGCTGCAGAGGATAATTCAGTTTTTTTAGATGTGATTAGTTGTGATTCGGATTTAGCGTATAGATCAGGGGAGAAAGAACTTATAAAAATGCATGGTGATTTTATACATGATAACATAGTGTTAAAGGAAGATGATTATTATTCATATTCAAGAAATTTTCGGTTAATTGAGAATTATGTAAAATCCTTTGTTGGGACAAAGGTGGTATTATTTCTTGGCTATTCTTTTTCTGATCCTGATATAAAACATATTTTTGGTTGGGTAAAAAATATATTAAATGATGATTTTCAACCGGCTTATTTGTTTGATGTGGAAAATGATTATGATCCAAATGAAGAAGCATATTATAAAAAATTTGGTATAAATGTAATGTATTCATCTGTAATGTTTCCGGATGATAATTCAGAGGAAGACAAATCAAAAAAGTTACATACGATGATAAAAAAAATAAATGAGAGTAATCCTCAAAGTGACGTTGATAAGATATATGATAGGTTACGTGTGTTTGAAAAAATGAAGTATGCATACGGAAAGACCATTGAAAGTGATGTAATATAATAATAGTTGGCACTTTTCTTAGGAAGTTTGTAGTGATATAATACAACCCAAAGGAGGTGCCACATGGCAACAAAAAAACAACGTAAATACGACATGGAATTTAAAATCCAAGCAGTTAAACTTGGTAAGGAAATTGGCGTTCAACGTGCTGCAAAAGAGCTCGGCATACCCGCACATACCATTTATAACTGGAATAAACAAGTCAAAGATGGAAGTCTTGACATCGGCGAAGGTGCTCATTCGCCCTCTAATGCCCGTACACTTAACGCAGAAATGATTGAACTGCGTAAG
>NZ_JAEB01000040.1 GCF_000518685.1 Eubacterium xylanophilum ATCC 35991
CAAGGACAAATATAAAGAAAATAATAATTCCAGGGACGGTCAAGAAGCTTGATGAAGCGTCGTTAGCGGATATTCCGTTTTTAAAAGAGTTAACTCTAAAAAACGGGGTAAGAGAGTTAGGAGACAGCTTCCTAGATTCAGACCCCAGACTCAGAATACTTCGATTACCTAAATCACTAAGAGTACTAGATAAGCACTGTCTTATAGGCTGCGGTCTGAAAAAAGTAACCATACCATCCGGTGTCACCAATATCCGAGAAGGAGCTTTTTCAGATATGAAAAAGCTTAAAACAATAAAAATTAAGTCAGTTAAAATAAAGGAATGGGGGAAAAAACTTTTTTATACTTTTGGTAGAAAACCGCACAAAATCAAGGTGATTGTACCAAAATCAAAGTACAAAGAGTACAAGAAGATAATAATGAAGAATGCAGGAAACAAGAAGGTAAAGGTAGTAAAGGCGAAGAAATTCTAAATTTGTTAAGGCTATTTAAAGAAAAATACTTGACACCCCTAAAGATAAGTGGTAAACTATGTAAAGGTTTTTACTTAACACTACTAGTTCTTTAGGGGTGTATTTTTATGAAGAAAACTAATTTGAAAAGTGAGAGGACATCGCTGAGAGATTTAGATGAACTCGTTAGATTGTCCAATTTATATGATTTTTATGGACCATTGCTCAAGGAAAGGCATAGAGCAATGTTTGAGGAATATGTCCTCGATGACTATTCACTAAGTGAGATTGCCGGTAAGTACGAGATTACGAGACAGGGCGTATATGATGTTATCAAGCGCTGTAGCAATAAGCTCGAGAAGTATGAAGAGGATATGCAGCTTTTTGCAAAGTTTCAAGAAGCTAAGGACAGACTTGAGAAGATACAGTCAGTAGTGGAGACTGATATAAGTATGAGTGATGAGGACCGGACTACAATCTTGCGAATGACAGATGAGATACTTGATTCTTTTTAGGAGGCGAGAGCATGGCTTTTGAGAGTTTAAGTGAAAAATTTCAGAACGTTTTCAAGGGGTTAAGGAGCAAAGGACGCCTCACTGAAGCCGATGTCAAGGCCGCATGTCGCGAAGTTAAGATGGCTCTTTTGGAAGCAGATGTTAACTTTAAGGTAGTTAAGCAGTTTACCAAGGCTGTTCAGACTAGGGCTACTGGAGAGGACGTGCTTAATAGTCTTACTCCGGGACAGACTGTTATCAAGTACGTTAATGAAGAGCTTGTCAAGATGATGGGCGAGACGACTACGGAGATTCCACTTCTCCCGGGAGACCAGATCATGGTCCTTATGATGTGTGGTCTTCAAGGTGCAGGTAAGACGACTACTGTTGCCAAGCTTGCAGCCAAGTATAAAGAAAAAGGCAAGAAGCCACTTTTGGTGGCATGCGATATATATAGACCTGCGGCGATAGAGCAGTTGCAGATTAACGGTAAGAAGGTGGATGTTCCTGTGTTTTCTATGGGAACCAACCACAAGCCGGTCGACATAGCCAAGGCAGCCATAGAGCATGCAAAGGAAAATGGTTACAACATGATTTTCCTCGATACAGCTGGTCGACTCCACATCGACGAAGAACTCATGCAGGAGTTGCAGGATGTCAAGGAAGGTGTAGATGTACATCAGACTATTTTGACTGTTGACTCTATGACGGGTCAGGACGCGGTAAATGTTGCGTCAACGTTCGATGAGAAGCTGTCTATAGATGGTGTAATACTTACTAAGCTCGATAGTGACACCCGAGGCGGTGCGGCTTTGTCTATCAGTTCCATCACCGGTAAGCCTATCTACTATGTCGGAATGGGAGAAAAATTATCCGACCTCGAGCAGTTCTATCCTGACCGTATGGCATCGAGAATTCTCGGCATGGGTGATGTGTTATCGCTTATCGAGAAGGCAGAAGCAGAGATTGATGAAGCAAAGGCTGCGGAACTTGGCAAGAAGATCAAGGACAGCAGTTATGACTTCAATGATTTTCTTGATCAGATGGAACAGATGAAGAAGATGGGCGGTTTGTCCAGTATTCTCAGTATGCTCCCGGGAATGGGACTTCCTGCGGATTTAGACATAGATGACGATGCTCTCAAGGGAACAGAGGCGATTATTCGTTCCATGACCAAGGAAGAGAGGTCGAAGCCGGCGATTATCAATCCATCTAGAAAGAGGAGGATTGCTGCCGGAGCTGGAGTTGACATAAGCGAAGTTAATCGACTTGTAAAGCAATTCGAGCAGAGCAAGAAAATGATGAAGCAGATGTCAGGTATGATGTCTGGCAAGAAGATGAGACGCGGAGGATTCAAGTTCCCATTTGGCGGAATGTGATCCGTGAGAGAATATTTTAACGTGGATTCAAAAAGTATATTACTTTTTTGAATATAAATTAATCAAGAAACTCAAAGGAGGTGAAAATTGTGGTAAAGATTAGATTGAAGAGATTGGGACAGAAAAAAGCTCCATTTTATAGAATTGTAGTAGCAGATGAGAGATCTCCTAGAGATGGTAGAAACATCGCTGAAATCGGAACTTATGATCCAAATCAGGAGCCAGCTGAAGTTAAGATTGACGAGGAAGAGGCTAAGAAGTGGCTTGCTAACGGAGCTAAGCCAACAGACGTAGTTGCTCGTTTGTTCAAGCAGGCTGGTATCGAGAAGTAATACCACAATGAACCTTAGGGTTTTACAATATGGAGGTAAGCAGTATGAAAGAATTAGTTGAGGTAATTGCTTGCGCATTAGTGGATGATCCTAGTTCTGTTGTTGTTACAGAGACAGAAAATGACAAGGAAGTTGTAATTAACCTTTCAGTTGCTCCGGATGACATGGGAAAAGTTATCGGAAAGCAGGGCAAGATTGCCAAAGCAATCCGTACTGTAGTTCGTGCATCTGCAGCACAGACTGACAAGAAGATCCTTGTTGATATTCAGTAATAAGCATATTCATGCCTGTACATTGCGTGCAGGCATGTTTTTCTAAGAAGAGGAAGAGATATGGACGATTTGTTGAGAGTTGGTGTCATAACCACAACCCACGGCATCAAGGGCGAAGTAAAGGTTTTCCCGACCACTGATGATGCCAGAAGATTTGATGATTTGGTGGGCAAAGAGATATTTTTGATATATAAAAAAGAAGCTATAAGCCTTCACGTGGAAAATGTCAAGTATTTTAAGAATATTGTCATCCTCAAGTTCAAGGAGTATAATAATATAAACGAAGTTGAAATGTTCCGAAAGTGCGACCTAATGGTAAGCCGCGAAAACGCAGTAAAGCTTGAAGAAGGCGAGTACTTTATATGCGATATTATAGGCGCTGACGTAGTTGACGAAGAAGAAAAGTACATCGGAAAGCTTGGAGATGTTATGGAGACCGGTGCCAATAATGTATTTATAATTGAGTTAGAGAACGGCGAAGAGGTATTGTTCCCGTCGATTCCTGACTGTATCAAGAAAGTTGACGTAGAAAATCACAAGGTAATCGCTCACGTGATGCCCGGACTCATGTGATGAAGGAGATAAGATGAATTATTATATAATGACTTTGTTCCCTGAGATGTTTGACACCATCATGGGAGGAAGCATCATCGGTCGCGCTTCCGAGAAGGGGTTACTTGGATGGGAAGCGATAAATATCAGAGATTATACCCTTGAAAAGCACGGCAAGGTGGATGACTATCCATACGGTGGCGGCGCGGGGATGGTCATGCAGGTGGAACCAATCCACAGGTGTTTTGAGGCCATCAAGGAGAAGTCGACTGCCAAGAAGAGAAGGGTTATATATATGACACCTTGGGGGCATACCTTTGATCAGAAGATGGCAAGAGACTTTGCCGCAGAAGAAGAGCTAGTGTTCCTCTGTGGCCACTACGAAGGCGTTGATGAGAGGATATTAGAGGAGATAGTCACAGATTATGTATCAGTGGGAGATTATGTCCTCACCGGTGGCGAACTGCCGGCCATGACAGTTATCGATGCGGTATCCAGACTAATCCCCGGAGTCCTTGGCAATGGCGATTCGGCAGTAAATGAGAGCTTTTCTGATGGACTTCTAGAGCATCCGCAGTACTCAAGGCCAGAGACGATACTTGGCAAAAGCGTTCCGCCGATACTTCTATCCGGGGACCACAAGAAGGTGGATGAGTGGCGTCATGAGAAGTCGTTAGAAAGAACGAAAATGTTCCGCCCTGACCTATACGAGAAATATTTTACTGAAAAAAAAGAATAAACCACAGCTGTCTTGATTTTTCTTCACGACTATGGTAGAATAAAAGAAGTGTGTTAGTATTTGATTATTATAGGGAGGTGCTTTTGTGGAACGCAAGACAAAGTGCACAAGAAAGACCAAAGAGACGGATATTGTAATTGAACTGAATCTAGATGGTACCGGAAAGTACGAGATTGATACTGGTGTTGGTTTTTTTGATCACATGCTCGAGGGATTTGCGAGACATGGTTTTTTTGACATGAAAGTCCATGTCAAGGGAGATACGAATGTGGATACACATCATACAGTTGAGGATACCGGTATCGTGTTGGGAACGGCGTTCGCAGAATGCATCAAAGATAAGAGCGGTATTGCCAGATATGGAGATATGATTCTACCTATGGATGACGCGCTCATATTGGCTAGCGTTGATCTTTGTGGAAGATCATACTTTAGCTTTGACGCGGAGCTTCCGGCAGAGCAGTTGGGGGACTTCGAGACGGAGACGGTAAGAGAGTTTTTTATGGGATTTGCTTCAGGCGCGGGCATGAACCTGCACATAAAGCAGCTTGACGGCATCAATACGCATCACATCATAGAGACGATGTTTAAGGCTGTGAGCAAGGCTATGGACAAGGCAACTCGCATAGATGAGAGAGTTGACGGTGTATTATCAACAAAAGGTTCATTGTAGGAGGATAACATGTCAGAGAAGAAGCTTATACCATTTATAAATGGAGAAAATGAGATTGCATCTAATATTGTAAAGCAGGCAGAGGCATATAGCTTTGCCGGCGCAGATGCATTGTTTATATACAATTATTCTAAGATTGAAAAAGAGCGTGAAGAATTCATAACTACTTTGAAGGAGATAGATGACAAGATTGACATTCCTTTCATCGTGGGTATGTATGTTGAGAGATTTGAGGATGGCAAGAAAGCTTTCTACACAGGAGCAGAGAAGCTTGTCATCAAGTACGAGATTTGCCATGACGACGTAATCAAAGAAGTAATCAGCAGATTTGGAGAGGACAGAGTTGTCCTTGAGATTAACTCAGATATCGACTTTGACAAGATACCACTCCCTGCATCTCGTCTCTTGATAAAGCATGTTGATGTGGGAACAGTACTCGAGAGAAAACTCACTCAGTACGGTAAGGAAGTGTTCATAAGAGACAGCCTTTTGAGAAATGATCTCGAAGAACTTATGAAACTTCCGTTTGTGAGCGGCGTTTCGACCAATTATTATCTTGATAAGAACATTTTCAAGATCAAGAACAAGCTCAAGAATGCCGGAGTGGATATCGATATATTTGAATCAAAAGTTGACTTTTCGGAGTTTAAGCTGGATTCCAACGGTCTTATCCCTTGTATTGTTCAGGATTACAAGACGGGAGAGGTCCTCATGATGGCGTATATGAACGAGGAGTCATATGCCAAGACATTTGAAACCGGAAAGATGACTTATTATAGCAGAAGTCGTGATGAGCTTTGGTGCAAAGGAGATACTTCAGGACACTATCAATATGTGAAGAGTCTCAGTATTGACTGCGATAAGGATACCATCCTTGCCAAGGTTCACCAGGTAGGTGCGGCATGTCATACAGGTGCGAGAAGCTGCTTCTATACAGAACTTGCCAGCAAGGAGTATGATAATACCAATCCACTAACTATATTGACAAAGGTATTTGACACTATAGAGAATAGAAAGAAGAATCCAAAAGAGGGATCATATACCAACTACTTGTTTGACAAGGGTATTGATAAGATTCTCAAAAAATGTGGTGAAGAAGCTACGGAGATCGTCATTGCGGCGA
The DNA here is from genome assembly GCF_000518685.1 of Eubacterium xylanophilum ATCC 35991. Taxonomy (GTDB): domain Bacteria; phylum Bacillota; class Clostridia; order Lachnospirales; family Lachnospiraceae; genus Eubacterium_F; species Eubacterium_F xylanophilum. The sequence continues at coordinate 6,017 of NZ_JAEB01000040.1, forward strand.
AGAATAATAACAACGAAGAGCTCACATATGAGATTTCGGATTTTCTATATCACATGATGGTATTGATGGTGGAGCAGGGCATGACATGGGACGATGTCGTGAGAGAACTCTCCAACAGACACTAGTACTGCATGTGAAGTATTTAGGAGGTATGGCTGATGGAACTTTGGTTAGCATTTGGGGATTATGCATGTAAGTTCGTGATATTTACTATTGTTGCAGTTGGCGGTATTATAATCGGCAAGAAACTAAGACAGCGCAAAGATGCCAAAAACATTGAAGAGAATTGATAGTAGTTTGATAATGATTAAGATTAAGAAAGGTTAGTGTTGTCAATGGGAACTAGAGTTAGAAAAAGATTAGGTGAAGTTCTTGTAGATGCTGGTATAATCACGGAAGACCAGCTCATGGAAGGACTTAGCAAACAGAGAGAACTCAAGAAGAGACTTGGTCAGACTCTGATCGAGCTCAAGATGACTACAGAAGAGGAGATACGAGAAGCTATTCATAGGCAGATGAATATTCCGATGGCCAAGATTCGTGAGGCCAAGATCCCTCCGGAAGTAATAGCCATGCTTCCTGAGAACATCGTCAGAAAGCACAATGTCGTTCCTTTTCAGTTTGATCCGGAAAATGCCAACATACTCGGCGTTGCCATGTCAGACCCGCTAGATATCATCGCTATCGACGATATCTCTATCGTGACTAACATGCAGATCGAGCCGATGGTTGCAACTCCATCAGATATTATGTATGCCATAGAGAAGTACTATGGTAAGAATCAATCTGCCAAGTTGGCGGAGTCCTACTCAGAGGAGAGACGTGAGAAGGCAGAGAAACTTAAGAGCAATCGTGAAGAGGAGAATAACGATGAACTTGATAATTCACCTATCGTATTGCTCGTTAATAAGATTATAGAGCAGGCAGTAAATGAACGTGCCAGTGATATTCACATCGAGGCCCTTGAGGAAGAGACCAGAGTTAGATATCGTATAGACGGTGCCATGCAGGAGTCATCGAGATATCCGATCGATCTTCATCCGGCTATCGTCGCTCGTATCAAAATCGTATCAGGTATGAATATCTCTGAGAAGAGAGCACCTCAGGATGGACGTATGACACTTGTATTCAACGGTGTCGAGTATGACCTCCGTGTGTCTTCACTTCCAACAACTTTTGGCGAGAAGGTGGTTATGCGTATCGCTTCTAAGGCAGGCCTTAACAAAGAGAAGAGCGAACTCGGTTTCCAAGAGGAAGAGTTGAAGCGATTTGACGGAATCCTCATGAATCCACATGGAATTATCCTTGTAACAGGACCTACAGGTAGTGGTAAGTCAACCACACTTTATACAGTTCTTAACGAGTTGAATGCCGGTGAGGTTAATATCATCACTGTAGAGGACCCGGTAGAGGCCGATGTAGACGGTATCAATCAGGTTCAGGTGCATGAGCAAGCGGGACTTACATTTGCAACAGCTCTTAGATCTATCCTTCGTCAGGACCCGGACATCATCATGATCGGAGAGATTCGAGACGAGGAGACAGCGAATATCGCGGTTAAGGCCGCTATCACAGGTCACTTGGTTGTAAGTACACTCCATACAAACAGTGCTGCCAGTACAGTAACACGTCTTGAGGATATGGGAATTGAGCCATACATGGTTGCCGACTCAGTAGTTGGTATCATCGCTCAGCGTCTTGTGAGACGTATATGTCCTAAGTGCAAGATGGAACATGAGCTCAATGAGCAGGATAAGCTGCGCTTGAGACTTCGCGGTGATTCTCATCCTAAGATTTATGAGGCTAAGCCGGGCGGATGCGTATACTGCAACGGTTCAGGATATAGAGGACGTATCGGTGTATATGAGATTATGCCGATTACTCCGGCCCTCAGAGAGATTATCAGTAAAGGTGGCGGAGCTGAGGAAATCCAGCAGGTTGCCCTCAAGGAAGGGCTTACTACTCTTAGAGTTGGAGCTGCCAAGCTTGTTCTCAAGGGTGTGACGACAATCTCAGAGGTTGAGCGTATAGCTGCTGAGTAAAACTACAACTGTCGAATAGCACAAAAATATGAAAATTTTTTGTGTATTTTGATAATTTTCAAAGAAAACTTGCATTTTACCCATTACATGGGTTATAATATAAAATAGGTTATAGAATGTAACGACTACTGCATCACATCAGTAGAGACAACAAAAAGTGTGAAGAATATAGTAGAATAAAGGAGGAAGAGTGATATGACTCTTGATGACATCCTAATACAGGCGAGAAAAGTAGGCGCGTCAGACGTGCATGTATCAGTAGGTATTCCGATTAAGTGTAGAATCCATGGTACATTACAAAACTTAACACAGAACCCGTTGACAGGTGCAGATACCAAGACATTGGTTGAGCAGATGATTCCTAAGCGCCTCATCGCAGACTTCAATGACACAGGTGAGGCAGACTTCTCATATGCCATTCCTGATCAGGGCCGTTTCCGTGTTAACGTATTCAAACAGAAGGGATCAATGGCTTTCGTAATCCGTCTTATCAATTCGGAGATTCCACAGCCAGAGGATCTGGGACTTACAGATTCAGTTATTGATTTGGTAAATAGGAAGAGAGGTTTGGTTCTCGTAACAGGACCTACAGGAAGTGGTAAGTCTACTACACTTGCTTCTCTTATCAATAGAATTAACGAGAATTATAGTCACCATGTTATTACGTTGGAGGATCCTATCGAGTACTTGCATCAGCATAAGCAGTCAATAGTTAACCAGAGAGAGATTGGTATGGATACTGACAACTACGCTAATGCACTTCGTGCAGCACTCCGTGAAGACCCTGATGTTATCCTCGTAGGAGAGATGCGTGACCTTGATACTATCTCTACTGCAATCACTGCAGCTGAGACAGGACACTTGGTATTTTCAACATTGCATACGATTGGTGCAGCTGCAACAATCGACCGTGTAATCGACGTATTCCCACCTCATCAGCAGCCACAGATCAGATTGCAGCTTGCAACATTGCTTGAGGCTATCATCTCACAGCAGTTGCTTAAGACAGCAGATGGCAATGGACGAGTTGCCGCATTCGAGATTTTGCATGCAACAACTCCAGTTAGAGCTCTTATCCGTGAAGGAAAGGGACATCAGATTCCATCTGTTATTCAGACTAGCCGTAAACAAGGTATGATAACTATGGACGATTGTATCTTTGATTTGTACTCTGCAGGTACAGTAAGCAAGGACGAGGCTTTGATCTTTGCTCAGGACAAGGATGCACTTGCTAAGCGTCTTGTGTAAAGGAAGGGGTGCGTTAGATGGCAACGTTTAAGTATAAAATTACTGACAAGTATGGTAAAGATAAAAAGGGTACTGTCGAGGCGGCTTCCGAAGACGCTGCAAGACAGAAACTCAAAGGAGATGGAGCTATCGTCCACTCCGTACAGGAGACTACAAGTCTTGACAACGCAGCTTGGAATATCTCAATCGGTAATCCGGTTAAACTCAAAGACATCACACTTTTCTGTAGACAGTTTTACAGTATGCTGAATGCCGGTGTAACTGTAGTAGAAGGTCTCAAGATGATGCAGACATCTACAGAAAATGCTGTTCTTCGTAAGTCTCTCTACAATGTACAGGTTAACGTAGAAAAAGGTGAGACTCTTGCTAACGCCATGGCCCTTGAAGGAAAGGTTTTCCCTGACCTTCTCATCAACATGGTAGCTGCTGGTGAGGCAACCGGTAACCTCAGCGTAGCTTTCGAGAGAATCTGTACACAGTTTGAGAAAGATCAGAAGCTTAGATCTATGCTTACATCAGCTATGATTTATCCGGTAGTGGTACTTATCGTAGCAGTAGGTGTAGTAATTATATTGATGGTTAACGTTATTCCTAACTTCCAAGAAATCTTTAAGACAATGGGAGAGGATCTTCCACTTCCAACTAAGATTGTAATCGCAGTATCGGATTTCATGGTGGCAAACTTGGTGTTTGTAATAGGAGGAATAATAGCTATTATAGTATTGATTCTGTACTTCAAGAATACTGAATCCGGTAAGCAGATAAATAGTAAACTTAGTTTGAAGATTCCTATTATCAAGGATTTCTCAATCAAGAATGCTTGTGCTAAGTTTAGTATGACTATGTCTACACTTATCATGTCAGGTGTTCCTCTTGTAGAAGCAATTGGAATTGTGGCAAATGTAATTGAGAACCGTGTTATCAGAAAAATCTTGTTTGATGCAAGAGATGATGTAATGCAAGGTATCCCTATGTCAGAACCACTTGAAGCGTCAGAAGTATTCCCACAGATGGTATATCATATGATAAGAATCGGTGAAGAAACAGGTAATACTGAGGCCATGCTCGATAAGGTTGCTGAGTACTATGAGCAGGAAGTAGAGACTGCAACTAAGAATCTTACAACAGCTATGGAGCCAGCAGTAATCGTACTTTTGGCAGTAGTTGTAGGTGGTGTAGTTGGTGCTATCGTAATGCCTATGATGAAAATCTACGAGATGGCAGGTTGATATAGGAATAGAATTAGATTAAGGTTATTAATCAGTCCTTTCTTTATTTTATTTAATAAATATGAGCGAAGAGGAGATGTACGTAGTGTGTCATCTCCTCTTTGTTTGTATAGCAATAAAAATAAACCACCGGCTATGCCGGTGTGACCCACATAAGCTTCAGCTTCAAGAAAAAACTCCTATGTTATAATAGAAATGGTTCGCCAACCATACTATCAATAACATAGGAGGGATCCAATAATGGATATGAATAGTTTAGCACATACAAAGTGGGAATGTAAATACCATATTGTATTTGCCCCAAAGTTTCGTAGAAAAGTAATCTATGGAAAAATACGAGCTGATGTAGGAAACATACTTAGTATGTTATGCAAAAGAAAGGGAGTAGAGATAATAGAAGCAGAATGTATGCCAGATCACGTGCATATGTTTGTTAGAATTACGCCCCAATACAGTGTGTCACAGATTATGGGATACCTTAAAGGGAAAAGCTCACTTATGATATTTGAAAGACATGCAAATCTAAAATATAAGTACGGAAATCGGCATTTTTGGTGTCGAGGTTATTATGTAGATACTGTTGGGAAAAATGCAAAGAAAATACAGGAGTATATACGTAATCAGATACAAGAGGATTTGGAATACGATCAAATGTCATTGAAAGAGTATTATGACCCGTTTACGGGTGAGCCGGTAAAACAAGGCAAGTAAATCCATGAGCCCAAGGGGCTCTGCCAGAAAATGTAGTGCGGTTGGCGGACTGTTCAGTGCGTCTTTAGACGCAAGCAGGGAACAG
>NZ_JAEB01000041.1 GCF_000518685.1 Eubacterium xylanophilum ATCC 35991
CGGGCGTAGGATATTTGAGAGGAGCTGCCCTTAGTACGAGAGGACCGGGGTGGACTGACCTCTGGTGTACCGGTTGTATTACCAAATGCATCGCCGGGTAGCCAAGTCGGGACGGGATAAACGCTGAAGGCATCTAAGCGTGAAGCCCCCCTCAAGATAAGATATCCCTGACTATAAGTCAATAAGACCCCTTGAAGACGACGAGGTAGATAGGTCCGAGGTGGAAGTGCAGTAATGTATGTAGCTGACGGATACTAATAGGTCGAAGGCTTGACCTTATAAGCATTAGAGAATGCTTGGTTATGAGGTCTCGTTAAAAGAGATTCAGTATGTAGTTTTGAAGGTACAACCCTTGTTAAGAAATGCATTTAAGAAAGAAGCAATTTAATTGCTTCTTTTTTTTGTATATCCAGCTATATGCCATTTTTCTGATATATTTTCATCAATAAACTGACATAATTGTTTTATATAATAATATAAGTGGAGCGGATAGAAGAAAATATGCTCTACATCAGGAGGACGAAACAATGAAAAAATATTTAATGACAATACTAATGTTAGCATCCTTCGCTGTTTTGTGTTCATCAACGGTGATGGCGAAGGAAAGAAAGATTAATTATAAGGTCAAAAATGGGACTATGATAATTACTGGAAAGTCAGGGATGCCAGATCATGTTGATTTTGGAAAAAAGAAATCAACTAAGAATATTAAGAAGTTGATTATAAAAAAGGGTGTGACTTCAGTTTCAGATGATGCCTTTAAAAACTGCAAAAAGCTTAAAAGCGTTAAACTGGCAAAGACAATATATAAAATAGGTTATAATGCGTTTGAAGGAACAGCTTTAAAGAGAATTACAATACCAAAGAGTGTCAAGTATATCGGAATTTTTTCGTTTAATAATTGCAAGAATCTCGAGGAAGTGACGGCTCCCGGAGATTTTAGTTTATTAGGTTCAGATGAATTCAGCATAAATAATAATGTGCTAAAAAAATTGATATTTAATACCCCTATCAAATGCGATTACAACTTGGCATGTACGCAATTTAATACAATCGATTATGTAGTCGATAAGAATGATAAAAATTATAGCTCGCACAATGGAGATATTTACTCCAAGGACGGTAAAAAGCTGGAATTTGTATCGAGACATAAGATAGATTTCAAGATATATAATAAATGTGAGACTATTTATACTTATGCGTTTAATCATGCTCTCGGTGACGATTGTTATGTTACCTGCGATAAGATTAAGAAAATCACTATTCCTTCAACTGTAAAACACGTACTATATGAGTGTCATGATGCATTTTTCCCTAATACTGTTTTTGATGTGGATACATCCGGAATGGGAACGGATGATATATGCAGATTGTGTATGTTTATAAGACTACGTAATACTGAGAAGTACTTATCAAAGGATGTGAAGAGAGAAGGAAATGTTCTGCATGTTAGGGAAAAGAAGCTTTATATTGATGATGATTACGATGATATATATTTTACAGAACCGCAGAAATATGACAATCCAGTCACAGTGGAGACAGGAAGCGCAGAAGTTGATCCCTTCTCTAACCCTACGGAAGTAGATGTAACTCGCACAGAAAACAGGGAATATTATAAGTTTTCAAAGGAAATGGCAGGAAAGAGAATCACCTTTAATGTCAAAGAAGACGGACTATTTATCTTAATAACTAATGGAAATATTAAGTTGTATAATGAGAAGTCAAAGCTGGTATCGCTGTATCCGATTGTAAAAGCTGGGGAAAAATTTTATCTCCAGTTGCCGGAGACAATGACGAAAAAGTATAGTGTGAAATATGCATACGTAGTGAATCTTAATTGGAAGTCTCTGGATACAGAGGATGTGGATGAGATTTATCAAGTAGGCAATGGTGGTTACCAATACTTTGATTTTTCGATGAAGAAAACAAGAGATTATGATGTCAGAATAACCGATTATAAGAATGCAGGGCTTGCAAATATAAGTTTTGTAATACAAAAAAAGGTAGGAAAGAAATGGAAAGACCGAACTACTCAAAGAAAAATGGTAACAGGAAAGGATTGGATGCAATATAGTGGTCTTTCTACAGGAAGCTTTGCAAGGCATTTTCTGACTAATCTGGAAAAGGGAAAGTACAGATTAAAGATCAAAGCGAAAAAGGGCGCCATATATACGGTTTTCGGCAATAGGATTGAAAACTCAGGAAAAGCACCTGTAAAGATGGTTAGCAATCGCAAAAAAGCGCCGGAATTATTCGAACGTGAGGCTGGTATAGATGAGGATGGTGTTAGTGATTTTTACAGGAAGGGACATTTTACTCAAACCAATGCCAAGACCCACTGGTACAAATTTACCAAAGATATAAAAGCAAGCGGAAGAATTCGAGTAGAAGTAAATGGTGCTTCAACCGGTAAATACGAGGTGAGTTTGTACAAAAAAGGCAGCTCCAAAAAGCTTCGCACAAAGTATATAAATCCAGGGAAAATTTTGAAGAACCCTAAGAAGTCGTGGGATAATGGAGTGGTAAACTTTAGGGTAAAGAAAAAGGGCGTATACTATGTGAAGATTCATAGGTTTAACAAAAAGTCGACAGCATCATACGTATGCTCATTTCAGTATTTGCAGGCTAGAGTTTGATATAATAAAGAAAATAAATGTGAATTAAAGTAGTTTGGAGGAAAAGAAAATGAAAAAAATATTACTGACAATGTTATTACTTGCAGCCTTCGCTGTTTTGTGTTCATCAACTGTGATGGCGAAGGAAAGAAAGATCAATTATAAGGTCAAAAATGGAGTTTTGACGATTACAGGTAAATCGGCAATGCCTAATTATATTAATTTTGGAAAGAAGAAATCCACAAAAAATATCAAAAAAGTAATTATAAAAAAAGGCGTGACATCTATTTCCAGTAATTGTTTTGAGAATTGTAAAAAGCTTAAAAGCGTGAAATTGCCGAATACTCTATTCAAAATTGGCGATTTTGCTTTTAGAAATACCGCAATAAAGAAAATTACAATTCCTAAAAGCGTTTATTATATTGGATATATGGCATTTGGTAAATGCAAAAATCTTAAAGAAATAACAACACCCTCATATGCTTGTTCATATGGCAGTGACGAGGATGAGATAAGTGATACGGTAGCAGATAAAGTAATATTCACCACTCCTATCAAAAGTACGCGTTCTATATCATTTTCTCTGTTTTTTACGAAAAATTATGTGGTATGTAAAAAGGATAAAAAATATAGTTCACATTACGGAGATATTTATTCTAAAGATGGAAAGAAATTAATACATATTTCTCGGTATAAGGATAGCTTCAAACTTTATAGCAAATGTGAGACTATATGCGCGAATGCTTTTGTAAACAATGTCGGAGATGAATGCTATGAGTCATGTAATAAGATTAAAAATATTACAATTCCGGGAACAGTAAAGCATGTATTAGGTGAAGTTACTGAAGGATGGTTTCCTAATACTGTGTTTGATATAAATACTTCTAATATGGGAACAGATGATGTTTGCAGATTATGCATGCTTATAGGTATTGAAAATGCTGAGAAATATTTATCAAAGGATGTTAAAAGAGAAGGAAATGTTCTGAATGTAAGAGAGAAAAAATTATATCTTGATGAAGCTTATGATACGCTCTTGTTTGATGATCCGGCTAAAGATAAGTCGAAACCATCTGTTGAAAGTGGCACATCAGAAGCGAAATCTTATGTTAATCCTACGAAAATAGATGTATCGCTTACAACAATAGATGTGACAGATACAGAGAACGATGGATGCTATTGGTTTAATGAAGAGATGGCAGGAAAAAGAGTTGATATTAATGCTAAGAGAGAAGGAATATTAGTCTTTTACAGTGATGAAAAGATTAAATTATATGATGCCAATAATAAGCTCATAAATTATTATCCATATGTTAAAGCAGGGGACAGGGTATTTCTTCAATTACCGAGTAAAATGAAAACAGGTAATGCTGTAAAATACATTCATATTCAGGATATATATAAAAAGTCAGCAAATGTCGACACGCCTAATAGGGAAGTGTTTAAAGTTGCCACCGGCAAGAACCAGTATGTTAACTTTTCATTAAAATACAGAACTAACCTAGGGGTTTCAATAATAGATTATAAAAATATAGGAAACGCCAAGTTGAGTTTTGTTATACAAAAAAAGACAGGAAATAAGTGGAAAAACTATTCTTCTACTCGAAAGTTGATTAACGGAAACATTATAAGTGACAAAAAATGGATAACCACAGGCTGTTATGAAAGAGAGTTTCAGACCAATCTTGACAGTGGAAATTATAGATTAAAAATAAAGGCAAAAAAAGGATCGATATATGAAATAAATCTGAGCGATAATAATTTATCCGCCTTGGCACCTGTGAAAATATCAAATAAGAAGAAAAATGCACCGGAGTTATTTGATTATGATTATGAAATAGATGGAAACGGCGTTGCAGATTTTTACAGAAGAGGAATATTTACCAAGACTAATGGAATGAATCATTGGTATAAGTTTACCAAAGATATAATTGCAAACGGAAGAATTCAGGTAGAAATACATGGTGCTTCAACTGGTAAATACGAGGTGAGTTTGTACAAAAAAGGCAGCTCCAAAAAGCTTCGCACAAAGTATATAGATCCAGGGAAAATTTTGAAGAACCCTAAGGAGTGGTGGGATAATGGAGTGGTAAACTTTAGGGTAAAGAAAAAGGGCGTATATTATGTGAAGATTCACAGGTTTAACAAAAAGTCGACAGCATCTTATACATGCTCGTTTCAGTATTTGCAACCTAGAATTATATATAATTAAGAAAAATAATCCGAGACAGGACTTGCATATCGTTTGTCCATCTCGGATTATTTTATGCTATACTATGTCTAAAAGACGAATAAGTTGTTTTAGTGATTGAAGATATGCTGCGCAAATACGTACAAACTTGAGCGCCATACCTGCCAACCGTGAGCTCCACCGCCGTCTGTTCCATTGATGTTAAATCCACCTGTCTCGAAGTAGAAGTGTGGAGTTCCATTTGCCACCAATGCGTTGTGGTAAGTGAGTGGTGAGTCGCCTACAACGTTGTCATTGGTTCCCTTGATAATCATCAAAAATGTTCTGTCCTTATACCAATCGGCAACTTTGAAGTCCTTCTCACTGAAGAGTGCTCCGTCTCCGACTACACCGGGAGCCGGCTCGAATGCGCCGATATATCCAAAGGTCTCAGGCATCTTCAAACCGATATTAAGTGACTCACGTCCGCCCATTGACAATCCTGCGATTGCAGTATTGTTTCGGTCAGTGAGAGTAGAATAGTGTGAGTTGATAAATGGCATGAGGTCATCTCTGAGGTCATTGATGAAATTGTCATGAGCTGCAAAGTGAGCCTCGTCCATATCGCCTGTTCCCTGATCATTCATTCTTGCTCTAGAGTTAGGCATTACAACTATCATTTCTTTTGTAAGTCCCTTGTCCACTAGGTTCTGGATGATATAACTAACAGATCCCTGCTTCCACTCATCCTCGTCTCCGCTGATTCCGTGGAGAAGGTAGAGTACAGGATACTTTTTGTCTGTTGTATAATTCTTAGGAAGAAGAATACATACATTTCTGTCTTTTCCAACAGTCTTTGATGGGTACTGGATTTTCTGAACCTCAGGGTAGTAGTCCTCGTCATCAGAGAGATCGGCATTGTACTGCTTTGGACATACAAATTCAAAATCCTCGAGTTCCCATGGTGCCTCAGTAGGTGCGACAGTAGGTGTCGCAGTAGGAGCCTCTGTTGGAGCAACCGTAGGTGCTACAGTGGCAGCTGCTGTTGGTGCAATTGTCTCAACTTTTGCGGGATTTGTTGTGGCAGCATTTGCATCAACCTTTTTTTCTGTCTTGCGTTTTTTGGCTGTAACTAACACTTTTACTTTACCTAGCTTTCTTGATTTTTTCTTGTTTTTTTCTGTGACTGTGATTACGGCAGATCCGGCCTTCTTTGCTTTTACAACCCCAGATTTACTTACTGTTGCAATACTTTTTTTGGAAGATGCAAACTTGTAAGTTGCTTTTTTGAGCTTATTCTTGATCTTGATTTTTGCATTCTTGCCTTCTACAAGTTTAATTGTCTTTTTGGCAAGCTTTGCTTTTTTGGCACTTGATGCTGCATCTGCCTGGACCATAGTTCCAGTTGCGATTACAGCAGTTCCGAGTACTAATGAGATTATTTTTTTTGACTTATTAGTAAACATCGTGCTCCCTCCTTTTGGTTATTTTCTTTAATAATACAAAAATTGTTGGAATCTTACAATGATTTAAGAAGAAAGATATTTGACGTTTTGCGAATTGATAACAATAAGACAAAAAAATATTCCGTAACCATCGAGGGTTACGGAATATTTAAATTATATATATTTGATTATTTGCGAATTAGTATCCGACCTTCTTGCCGTTTTTCTTCATGTATCCTGAGATGCGTTTTGCGGCATAGTCCTTCTTCTTCTGTGAATCTGAGATTGCAGGATCGGTTGGGTCATAGTTTACACCATTGGACTTAGGCATTGCAAGTTTGCCAAGTGGGCCAGGTTTCTTGGAAGAACCTACTTTGATCTTGACTGTTGAACCTGTAGAGGCATAGTCATAAATCCACTTTGCGTCGGCAACGGCCATTCTGATACAGCCTGCTGATGCAGGTGATCCAAGCAAGTTGAATCTATATGATGGAAGAGAGTTGTGACTTGGTGCGCCTACAGCGATTGAGTGGAAGTAAACATTTCCAACAATGTGTGAGGCCCATCTAGCATAGCAAACGCTTCCATCTGGCTCGTGCATCTCCTTGAGAGAGTACTTGACGCTAATTCCATTGCTGCAGATTGAGTATGTTCCGATAGGTGTATATGATGAGTGCTCGTGAAGTGAACCTGTTCCGGCAACAGTCGATGTGTCACGTCCTACACAAACTGTACATGTCTTAACCGGGATATCATACTTTCCTGTATCTTTATTCTTCATAAAGATAGTAACTGTACATGCAGCACGGTTTACTTCTATATAGAAGTTATTGGTATGGCTCGGACCGCTCTTCTTGAGTTTAAGAATCTTGGTGAGATCGGTCTGCTTTACATTATTAATATAGTAGAACTTGTACTTCTTGCCTGCGTACTTTTCATATACCCAGCCATTTTTGCCCATGTGCTTTTTGTTGATTCGATAATTATCCTCGGCGAGAAGCACCTTCTTACCCCATGTAGAATATCCGTAAGCCTTAACGGAATAACGTCCTACATCTACATTAGAAGCTTTTACAGAGATGCTTGATTTTCCGGCAGTCTTGGTAACGGTATATGTACCTACCTTTTTCTTCTTGTTACCGAGCTGGTAAATCTTAAATTCAGCTGACTTGATATTGCCGGGGATGTAGGCATTGGTCAGTTTGAAGGTAGTAGTGGCATTGTTGTTTCTCTTGATCTTGAGAGAACCATTGATCACTTTCATATCAGCGATTGCCACATCCGGAAGCTGACGCTTCTTGCCGGTTGTAGGAACAACATAGGCCTTAACGGTATATGTGTCGAACTTGTAGTTAAGCTTCTTGAACTTAATATCTGCTGTGAACTTTGTCTTGCTTGCGTTCTTAGCAGTTCCATTTTTTGAGTAAACCTTCTTGCCCTTGCTATTGTAAATTCTAAAAAGAACACCTTTGACGCCCTTTGCGTACTTGACACCCTTTACAACAACTTGGAAAGACTTCTTCTTCTCGAGAGCCTTGGTCTTATTTACCATAAATGTTGAAAATTTTGGTGCCGGAACCGGTGTTGCTGATGCTTTTGGCTTCGCAGTTGCTGATGGAGTCGCTGATGGAGTGGTGCTAGCTGAAGGTTCAGCACTTGCTGTCTCTGCAGCGGGAGTCGCTGTTGCCTCTGCCACTTTGGCCAAAGCAGTGGTTGAAGTAGTCTGTGCCTTTGATGTGCCAGCATAGTTTCCAGAAAAAACTGATACAACCATCGCTGTAGCGAGCATCAAAGAAAGTCTTGATCGTTTGTTTTGTGTAAACATCTTTTTTCCTCTTTTCTCATCTGATATGCACCCTTTGAAAAATACTCGCGGGGTGAGTTTTCATATTAATCGTGTAAGAATTATTTTCTCACGTTTTGGTTTCTTTGTCAAGACTATCATGAAATTGTGTTATAAAATTGTTAATACAGAAACAGATTGAAATATTTTCGTATTGCCTTTATAATGAAAGAGGAACAAAGTGTGACAGGAGTTACAAAGGTGGTGGTGTTTTGAGGAAGTTTTCAGTAGTTTCTTTGGAGAAAAACTTCGATAAGCTCAGGAAAATAAGGGAAGAAAACGGGGTGGCATATGAAATCAATGATTTTTACATGCCGAATTTGCTGGATGATGAGAATCGGATAGATAAGTTGATAACGACCTATAATAATGAAAATATTCCGCCGGAGTCCACTATGCACGGAGCATTTTTCGACATCATGGTATTTAGCGACGATGAGAGAATAAGGGAAGTGGCCAAGTTTCGCGTAAACCAATCCATGGAAATCGCAGAGCGATTGGGAGTATCCGGCGTGGTTTTTCACGTCAACTGCAACCCTTTGCTTGACGGCGAGGCCTACAATCGCGGCGTTATAGAGCGCACGGCGGAAGTCTATGAGGAGTTATTGGAAAAATATTCCGAGACGAATATTTTTCTTGAGAATATGTTCGATGGCGGACCATTTATCTTGGAAAAAATAAGTGAGAAGTTGTGTAGATATAAAAACTATGGGGTGTGCTTGGATGTGGCCCATGGAACAGTGACCGGAACTCCATTGGAAGTTTGGTTTGAGCGACTTTCTTCATATATAAAGCATATCCATATAAATGACTGCGATGGAAAGAAAGACTTGCACTTGCCGGTGGGACGTGGTAAATTAATATGGAGTGATGTTTTTGGATTGATGGATAGATATGCGAAGGAAGCCTCTGTGCTGATAGAGGTTACAGATCCGGTCGGCCAAGAGCAATCCATAGAGTACTTAAAAGCCAACGGCTTTTGGAGTTAGAAATATTGAAAGAGAGATAAGAGATGGAAAAACAAGCTGATAAGAAGAGTTCATATCCAAAAAGCGTACGTGTGATGGCAGTGGCGGGTATAGTTATATTGCTGCTTTTGTATGTTGTGACTTTTGTTGCGGCGCTGACTACATCGCCTCAGAGCCCGGGGCTTTTCAAGATGAGTATAGGAGCATCGATACTCCTGCCTATAATTTTTTGGGTATATATGAGATTGGCGATGCGAGTTTCCAAGGGCGCTAGGGATGGTGCCAAGGAGTTGGCCGAGGGCGGCATAGCGGATGCGGCTCGAGCAGGAAGCAGGAAGGCCGATGAGACCGAGGAATAAGAGGAGAAATCAATGTTCAAGATACTAGCAAGAGAAGGAAGCGCGAAACGCGGAGTGTTGGAGACACCTCATGGAGATATCGAGACACCTGTTTTCATGAATGTGGGAACTCTGGCTGCTATAAAAGGAGCTGTGTCCAGCGAAGACTTGGAACAGATAGGGACACAAGTGGAGTTGTCGAATACCTATCATCTTCACGTGCGACCTGGCGATGAGATTGTGAAGAAGCTTGGAGGCGTGAGAAAGTTTATGAATTGGGATAAGCCTATTCTCACCGATTCAGGTGGATTTCAGGTTTTTTCCCTGGCGGGACTCAGAAAGATTAAGGAAGAGGGCGTGTACTTTAGCTCCCACATAGATGGCAGGAAAATTTTCATGGGACCGGAAGAGAGCATGCAGATTCAGTCAAATCTGGCGTCAACTATTGCCATGGCATTTGATGAGTGCGCTCCCCATGATTCTTCGAGGCAGTATATGGAGGATTCTGTCAACCGAACAACTCGATGGCTTGAGAGGTGTAAGGTTCATATGGACAAGTTAAACCAGATGGAGGGCACTCTTAATAAGGAGCAAATGTTGTTTGGAATTAATCAGGGCGGAACATTTTCCGATATCAGAATCGAGCATGCCAAGCGCATTGCGGAGATGGACCTTGATGGATATGCCATCGGGGGACTTGCGGTGGGTGAGACTCACGAGGAGATGTATGAAACTATCGAACATGTGGTACCGCATCTGCCTGCGGAAAAGCCGGTCTACCTCATGGGGGTCGGAACTCCGGAAAATATTCTGGAAGCTGTAGAGCGCGGAGTTGATTTTTTTGATTGTGTATATCCGGCGCGTAACGGTAGACATGGACATGCGTATACCAATCATGGCAAGATGAATCTTTCTAATAAAAAATATGAGCTTGACGACAGACCAATCGAAGAGGGGTGTGGTTGCCCAACTTGTAGGCGACACACAAGAGCATATATCCGTCATCTATTGAAAGCCAAAGAAATGCTCGGACTTAGATTATTGGTATTGCATAATTTGTATTTTTATAATACAATGATGAAGGAGATTCGCGAGGCAATCTCTGAGGGACGCTTCGCTGAATATAAGAAAAACAAGATTGAATCTATGAGATCAAATAATAATTAAGGAGGAAAACAATGCCAGCAGGACAAAACATAGCTGTTATCGTATTGTGGGCAATCATCTTGATAGGAGGTTACTTCCTATTAATAAGACCACAGAAGAAACAGGAGAAGCAAAGAGAAGCGATGGTTACATCACTCGCCGTTGGAGATAGTGTATTGACAACAGCGGGATTCTATGGAGTGGTTATCGACATTCCGGATGATAATGTTGTTATCGTGGAGTTTGGTGGAAACAAGAACTGCAGAATTCCTATGAAGAAGGATGCGATTGTGGAAGTCGAAAGTGCGAATAAATGATGAATGAGAAAGCCAGAGTTTGCTTGAAGTGGACTCTGGCTTAATTGTATAGCAATAAAAATAAACCACCGGCTATGCCGGTGTGACCCGCATAAGCTTCAGCTTCAAGAAAAAACTCCTATGTTATAATAGAAATGGTTCGCCAACCATACTATCAATAACATAGGAGGGATCCAATAATGGATATGAATAGTTTAGCACATACAAAGTGGGAATGTAAATACCATATTGTATTTGCCCCAAAGTTTCGTAGAAAAGTAATCTATGGAAAAATACGAGCTGATGTAGGAAACATACTTAGTATGTTATGCAAAAGAAAGGGA
>NZ_JAEB01000042.1 GCF_000518685.1 Eubacterium xylanophilum ATCC 35991
CAAATAGGCATGCCCCTCACGCCTTATCAATCAAGTCTCTCCCCATCTCGGGGCATGCCAATTCCTTCTTTTTCAAATAGGCATGCCCCTCACGCTTCTCAATCAACAAAGAGTATTAATAAAATCTCCCTTTTTTAGACAAAAAAATGAGCTGAGCACTAACAATTTTTTAATTGTTAGTGCAACAGCCCCATGCTTGGTCATTAGTCTTCATACTTTCTCTTGAATCTGACTTTTACAAATACAAGCATGCCAATTATCGCCATTGACAAAATAAGCAAAAACTCAGAAAGCATGAGAATTGTTCTATCTGAATCTCCTGTTTCTACTATACTGGTATAACTCTTTCCGGACTTTCCGGTAGTTCTAGTAGATGAAGATGATTTTCCTGTTTTCTTCTTTGAAGAAGAGGACTTGCCCGACTTACTTGACTTACCTGTCTTGCCTGATTTATCCGAACTTCCATCATCTTCTGATTCGTCCGATTCGTTCGAACCATCATCACTTCCACCATTAGATCCCGGTGAGTTTACTCCTGTCTCAGCGGTTCCACCATCATCAGATCCGTTGGATCCATTGGACTTATCGGTAGTACCTGTCATACTAGAGCCATTCGGTGTTGCCGATGGTGAAGGTGCCTCAGTCGGTGTAGCTGTTGGCACCAATGTCGGAGTAGCTGTTGGCTCATCCGTTGGTTTCATCGTAGGCGTTGGCTCTGCTGTCGGTGCCTCAGTCGGTGTCGCTGTTGGTGTATCCGTTGGTTTCGCCGTTGGTGTAGCTGTCGGTTCCGCCGTTGGTGTATCCGTTGGTGTAGACGTCGGTTCCGCCGTTGGTGTGGCCGTCGGTGTCGCCGTTGGAGTAGCCGTTGGTGTCGCCGTCGGCGTCGCTGTTGGCGTTGCCGTCGGTGTCGCTGTTGGTGTTGCCGTTGGTGTTGCCGTCGGTGTGGCCGTTGGTGTTGCTGTTGGTGTCGCTGTTGGCGTTGCCGTCGGTGTAGCTGTTGGCGTCGCTGTTGGTGTTGGTGTCGGTGTGACAACGGCATATGCATTTGCCACGTTGACATTTGAATCACCTTTTTGAACAACAACTTCCTTGATTTCTATCTCATATGAGCCACTTTGATTTCCGGCAAACATATATCCGTCAATCTCCACATACTCATTACTTGTTCCAACTTTCTCAACTACAGTATATTTCTCTCCTATCAGAAGATCATCGAATCTAACGGCAGTTGAACTCTGTCCCCCATTATCGCATGTAACTGTAATAGTCTTATAACTTGCATTAGCTGGGTCTGTCACGGTAAATTTTCCATTAGCATCCAAATATTTCCCATCCGAATCCTTTAATGTTACGCTAAAGTCTTTGCTTGCAAATCCGACCAGATTCTTGCCGTCCTGATCCACAACAGACTTTGTAACAACTATGCTTGAATACTTAGTGTCATTGCCGATGTATACAGTATAGCTCTGCTTTGTACTTTCAACAACATAGAGAGGATAAGTCACTCCATTATATACTACTTCTGTAGGATAAGTTCCTCTCGTTGGCGCAAAGAAGTAAAAACGCAAGGTGTCATCTTTATTATATCTATCAGGTGCAGCGCTTTCTGTAAGCTTATATACTACTCCACGCTTCAGATCACCAAATGAAACCTGACCATTTTCCTTTGTCTTCTTAGAAAAAGTAGTATTCGTATCTTCGATAGTATCTGTAGCACCTATCTTATTTGCCATCTCTGTCAGCTTAAATTCTGCGCCGGCCAGAAGCTTTGTTGCATCTCCGCTCTCATGCTTGATTACATTCAAAGTTCTAAGATCCGTACTAGAAGACGAACTTGCCGCACTTTGATGTACAACTGAATCAAAACTGTGATTTACCGTATTCTTGTAACCACCTGGCTTTGTGGATGAAAGCGTAGCTGAGTTGTTACTGTTCTGAAGGGTAAGTCTCTCTTCTGTTGAGAGATTTACTCTCGCATCATAAGTAATCGTATATGCAGTGCTATCTTTGAGTTTGAATTTCATACTTCTCGTTGATGGTTCATATGAAAATTCTCCGCTCGTAGGTGCTTTTCCATTAATCAGGACAGTATCCTGAACCAAATCATATGAACTGCTCATAACATCGTCTAACACCAATTCCTCGGTATCAGGATCAAGGTCAAGAGCAGCCGGGTTGACGGTCAAAGTATATTCTACATTTGGCGCTGTCAACTCATCATAATCATGACCCTTAGTCAAATCATCAGGCTTTGTATATGTATCTGATGCATTAGCGGTCATTATCTTATTATATTTATTATTCTTACCATAGTAAATCTCCGCAGTATTAGTATACTTCGCGGTCTTTTCTTCCTGTCTCTCTATCTTGGTATAGTAAGAAATCATAGCTCTTGCTTTTTCGCTAGTCTTGAGATGGGCGATAAGTTCATTAGAAAAAGTATATGTAACCTTAGTTCTTCCATCATTCAACTTTTCCTGAGATATGCTCACTCCATCTTTGATTTCATTATATGTATCTATATCTCGAACGATAACTTCATCTTCAACAAGAGATACATTAGCTGGAAGAGTATCAACCAGATATCCCTGGTCAGGATTTGTATTCACGACATTAGTGAGGATAATCTCCCAATTTAATTTACCCTCTTGAAGATTGTGATAAGTAGGATTAGCCCACTTGTCGATAGCGCCATCTATAGTAGTAACATCTCCCCATGATCTCACCTCATCAGGCGCCTGATCACTGGATGCTGTTGCCTTATTGGAAACCTTTCCGGTATATTTTCTATTAGTATAGAACTCTCTCGGATCATTTTCCTGCAAAAATGCATTGGCATCATCAAAATTATACATAGCTGGATTAATCTTTACAAGGTAGGTAACCCATCGCTCATCTCCATTCCCCATGGAAGGGATAGTTGCGTGAATCTCACTTCCCCCAATCGAATACTTCATATTGTAAGATGTGCTGTCGATGTACTCCGACAGATTTCTATCAGCATAGAATTCCGGTTCACTGTACAACGTCATACCCGGCCACATCTGATCATTGAATTGTACATTGGTATTGGTTCCTGTTGAAGTAATTCTGATGGTAGCCCTGTAAATATAGTCTCTGTCAGCAGCCGGTACCGAATTAGGCAGAGCACCTGGTGACACATGCTCCATTCTCTTCGAGATGGCCACTTTACTTGCAACCGCCGAAGGCTTGGCATGTACCTTGATAGAGACTACATCAGGGAATGTAATCACAATATCTTTTTCTCTTGTACCATTCTGTCCATCATTGACAATGCTACCCTGAAAGCTCAGAGCTCCAACACGTTTATCATGAGCACAGAATTGTTCATCAGTATACTGGATTTTAATTGTACTTTGCTTGGTTGTTTCATCCTTTTCGATGTGAAATGTTCCGACTTCATTAATTCCATCATAAATCGAAGTCGGCTGTGTACTACTAAAAGATACATTCTGAGGTAGCTTGTAGGTTAAGATGTCACTTGTGTCAAGATCTGTGGTGTCATCAAATGCCCACGTCATTCTAAAATACAAGGTATCTCCGTAGGTGATTTCAGGAATAGATGCTCCCTCCTGTGGATAAATCACTCTACTTCCGTCTGACTTGTCAACAATTGACTCCACTGCTATACTAGAAGCCTTATCTGCCAGCGCGTGAGTGCCTGATGCTTCAACCACCATAATCCCCATAAAAGGAGATATAACCAGCGATAATGCCATCAAAATAACAATAAGTCCACTTAAAACTTTTTTGGTTTTCATATCTTTCTTCCCTTCAAACTTTTTTTCATTTGTATTAATCAAGAAACTATACAAAAACCATTGTAGCATAAATACACTTCATGTGCAATTACTTTTTTTCGTGAAAATTTCGAGAAAATCTACGAAAACGTTATAGTTGAACTGATATCTAATACACACTTATTAATGCAAGCATCTCTCACTACATGATCATCATGTCTATTCATATAATCTATAATTCTCACACAACCAAGAATTATACATCTTCGCAAAGTCTTCATCCGCTCCCCATCATCGGCATCTCCCATATAACAGTCAAATATTCCGTCCCACAACGCTCTAGCCTGACTAACATCTATCCCAAGAAACTCTGCAGCCTTGGAGTCAATGGAAGGAAATTCCACATAAGAATTATACATGGTAGCTAACTCAAAAATAGGATCTCCTACACACATAGTATCCATGTCAATCAACATGCATTCATCATTACATAAGAATATATTTTTTAAGTGAGAATCCGCATGCAACAAGGTATTGCGCTTTGGAATATTTTCTATTTCTTTAATTAATTTATCATAAATGTCCGACGGAAATAAGTCTGATATATTCTTAACCCAATCCAATGTCATCTCTCTCATGTCGGGAAGTTTCCCCGGCTCAACCTCAATCTCGTGAATCTGATTGAGCATAGACACTACTTGACAACAAAAGTTGTGAAGATTCTCATCGCTTTCTAAAACATATTCCGTGGAAGGCTTGGCATCTATCATCTCGAATATTGCTCCATAACGATCTCCAACCCTGACAATATCATGAGTGATGGCCGTCGGCACACCCTTTACAAAAGCCCATCTAGCCGTCTCACGCTCTTTTTTGACATGATTAAGATCTGTCCCATGATTGTAAACCTTTACAATCGTATCAGGTGCTAATCTATAAACTTCACCATGCGCTCCCTTTCCTATCAACTCACATCCCTCTATACTAATATCGCGAAGTTTTCTCTCTACAGATACTATCTCAGTAAAACCCGTCACATTTAATATTTCATAAACTTCATCATTTACATTCTTCATAATCACGGATTTTACTTTTTTAGATAATCTCAATAAAACCCTCAATCCGGAACTTGATATGTACTCTAGCTCCTCCGCATCAATACTTACCTGATTCGCATCGTCTAATCCAGCTAGGAATTGCTGTAATTTATCTTCTAATTCATCTGAATTAGAACTGTCAATACGCCCTGATACCTTGAAATCCTTCATCTACTTTCACCAACCTTCTCATCTAAAAGTCTTTAGATATATCTTATGTTCATCGCTAACTCTGTAACTCTCCACCGCCTTCTGAATGGTCTTCTTGTGAACCCACTCATCAAGACGATGATTCTCGATATAAGGTACAGTTTCCTCATATCTCTTAGCAAGTGCTGTGGCAAAGTACCATGCTATCATCATCTTCAGATAATAATCCTCCCCACTTTTGGACGCAACAAGCTCAAGGTACTCTTCCTTAAAATCATCCCCCAGGTACTCATTCATCAGCATACGTATACCAAAGCGCGCAGTATATACATGAGCAGATCCAATCCACTTCTTCACATATGGAAGAAGCTTGTCATGATTCTTCTTAAATACCTTGGGTGATGATTGATCCGACACCGGCCAACAATCCACATATGGCAAGAATTCCTCAACCCTTTTTACGCATTCATCAAAATCCTTTATCAGTGCAATTATAAAAAAATGAACAAGATTTTCCTCATAATACTTATGCGGGAGATCTTTCAAAAAAGACTCCATTATATCGCTTTTGAAAACTTTTTTTGCCACCTCACGCATCTGGGGTGTTCTAACTCCAATTATAGTTTCACTATCAATATTCGGAACAAGCTTAGCTTGGAATTCTCTGTAATTTTCATCTTTTGCTTCCAACAATAATTCGTATACTGTCATAGGCCCCTCCTGAATTCATTTTTAATATAATTCTACACGCATCATATATGAATTGTCAACCAACATGTCTTTATGTCGTTCAACCATTTTCCAAGCTCGCCATGAGAAAAGCCGCTGACATCGTCAGCGACTTTATTACTTTATACATTTATGCTATATTCTTTTGAAAACAGTTCACTTTCTGTATCTCCGTCATCTCCCCAATACACTTTGACTTTTTTTGCATTCTTGTTATTGACTTTTATCTCAACCTTGTTTTTCTTAGGAAGATATTTACATACTATTCCAGCTTTTTTTGCTATCCCCTTTTTATCAAGATTCAATACAAAAGTTGTTGCATTTTTAGATGCCTTCTTATTACTAAACACCTTTATATGCAGATTTGAATTACAATCTTCGATCTTTGGATTCTTCAGCGTAATTGTAGTTTTATTGCCTGTTTTTTTCTTTGTAACTTTTTTAAATATTGCTTTATATACTGTTGGTTTAGAAATAGTTTTTCTTATCTTCTCCACAGTAATTCCAAAGTAGCTGGATTTTAACTTCCATCCAAAAAATACATACCCTTTTTTCTTTGCTTTTGGCAATTTTTCTGATGAATTATATGTATGCTTACTAATTCTTTTCCCAACAAGCTTTCCGCCTGATAATTTTAAAGTCACCTTATAACTATTCCACTTTCCTAAAACAACTTTTCCGGCTGGAACCTCTGTAGTCTTCTTCCCATCCACAAAAAATGTTTGCCACAAAGGATATGCTCCCAACCTCTTAGTTGGCAAAGGAAAAATCTGCGCCGATTGGTTATCTACTTTCATCAGATTATCAGCGTGTTCCAGTATTCTTCCTCCGATTTTTGCTACAGTTTTAGGAATAGTAATTTCCTTCAAAGAAGTACAATTATAAAATGCTTTCTTACCTATTTCAGTGGTTTTTTCACCCAGCGTAATGCTTTCGAGTTCATAACATCCTGCAAATGCCTCATCATCTATAACAGTTATTCCTTCCGGAAGAACAATTGACTTAATACTTGTATGAGAAAATGTTCCATTAATATCTCTTATACTTGTTGGAAGTTTTACTTCTTCTAGCATTTTTAGATATACTTTTGTAGAGCTATAATTAATCTCTGTAATTCCCTCATTAATTACAAGCTTCTTAATCTCTTCACTTGATCCGTTGGCAACATTTGAATCAACTGGTAACGAATCTACTTTTCCACTTCCTGATATCTCCATAGTTCCCTTGCCATCATCAATAAATGTAGCATTTTCTCCACATTTTCCTGAAATTTTAGCCTCTGTATCTGTTGAATACACTAGACAGACTGTTGTTAGCGCAGCAATTAATAGTAATAATTTAAGTGTTTTCATGGTTTTCTCCTTTAATTGTTTATTTGTTTCTATTCATCTTTACATGAACATGTTATATATTAAAATAATCATATGTCAAATTTGTGCCAATGAATTATATTTTTTTTCACATAACAGAATTCTTCAAAACAAAAGGCAGATAAAGAACCAAGATATCAGTTCTCTGTCTGCCTTGTTTTCATAATTTATTCACTTAATACAATAATACTGTCACTTCTTATACATCTAAATCGTTATCTATACAATTTAGACACCCGGATTTGCCGGCCAAATACTGCTAGGCCACGCATCATTAAAGAGATTCTTTGCCGAATCAATTACAATCACTGTATCTTTATCCACAATCTGCATAAATTGCTTCATATGGGACTCAGGAATTGCTACGCATCCTCCTGAAAAAGGTTTTGCTGCTCCGAAACAATGCAAGAAGATCGCAGATCCTAACCCCGGTGTTCCTTCAGCATTGTAGCTGATATTTAAACAATATTGATAATTGTAGGTGTAATCAATAATATGCTCGCTGTCATCCATCGCTAATCCAGGGTAATCTTTGATATTTACCAATTCATTGTAATGATAGTTTGGATCACCTGACCAATAGTGATCTGCCGTTACTTTTGTATATGGTATAGCACATCCCGGATCATCTGCAATACCAAAGGCGCGGTTAAACTTGAATTCTCCTACCGGAGTCATCAAGTCTCCTTCCTTAGTCTTGCCAAGACCATTTTTCCCGATAAATGCCGGTGTAGTTAGTCGTACATGCCAGGTTCCGTCATTTGCTTTCTCATGATACGAAAACCATGCACAGGTGGCCGTGTCACTGAATCCAGCCACAACAGCTAATTTTTTGGCATTCTTTGCTGCTTCCATTGCTCCAACCCAATCAGGGGATTTTTCGTCTATCAAAACCCCATTAGTTGTATTAACCGCAGCTGTCGCTGAAGGTGATTCAGGTGCTTTGGTTGCTGTGCTTTTTGAAACACTTTTAACAATTACTTTACAAGTCACTTTTTTCTTACCCGCCTTTGCGGTCACCTTTGCGGAACCAGCTTTTTTAGCCTTTACTGTACCTTTTTTTGAAACACTTGCAACTGATTTTTTGGATGAACTCCACTTTATCTTTACGTTTTTAGGTTTTATTGCTGCCTTCAAAGTGAGTTTGTCTCCTACTGTAAGTGTTGCCTTTTTTACTGCGAGCGAAAGTGATTTTGCTTTCTTTGAAGCTGCCTTAGCTGTATCTACTGTACCTGCCAGTTTTCCTTCCGGAGCTACAACAGTGCTCATAGCAAGAATTGCTACCATTCCCGCCACCTGTATTCGTTTTCTTGTTTCTAAAAATTTCTTCATTTTATAAAACCTCCTTGTTTTGAAATACATTATTTTTCTGGTTAACACATGGTTCTTAGAAGTAAAATAGTATACTATTGTCTGTCAAAATATGCCTTTCCACTGCATATGAAATATGTTCTTATAAATCCATCTTGCGATAAGAATACTATTTCATTTGTAGCTTCCAAGTAATAAATATGATCACTATCTTCTGCTTCAAGTTTATGTAAAGATGCAGCATTATTTATCAATGCATTTGCACCATCCAAGTATGCTTTTTCGGATGTATATCCCATCTCAGCTCCATGTTTATTATAATGCTCTGTTAAATAAGAGGGATATCTAAAATTATAGTAGTTATTATTTGATGTAGGCGTTGCTGTTTCATCAACAAGTGCTGCAGGCATTGCTGTTTCATTAACAAATGCTGCAGGCGTTGCTGTTTCATTAACAAATGCTGCAGGTGTTGCTGTTGCAGTAGCAGATGATGTAGTGTTAGAAGTATTTTGAATTTTTTTCTTCTTAACTATAATCTTGCAATACAATTTCTTTCCGGAAACTTTTGCGTAGACTCTAGTTTTACCAGCCTTTACAGCTTTTACAATACCCTTAGAATTGATTTTAGCAATATGTTTATTATTTGATTTCCATTTTACTTTCTTTTTTGTGTTTTTTACGCGTAACTTATATTTCTTGCCAATTTTAAGAGTTATAGATTTTTTATTTAGTGATACTTTTTTTGAAGCATCAACATAAAACATATTTGCAAACAATGCACATGTCAGTGAAAAAATCAGTAATAGACTGGAAATCTTCTTTTTATTCATCATATCTCTCCTCCGTTCTATGTAGATCTATTGCTCTTGTACTTCCAACGATTTAATTATATCACATCCTGCCATAAGTTGGAAGTTTTTGTTCGTTTTCACAACACATATTCAACATAAACAAAAAAGCCCTTGATGATAAAACTAATTATCATCAAGGACGGTAAATCAAATTTATACCGCGGTGCCACTTTGCTTTGTGGAATACCACACACTTATCAGAGTACCAACATACTCCTTGCAGCTTACGTATGCATTCACGTCATGGAATACTCAGCAAAAATCTGCCTTTGGCCATGCCCTCAGCGGCCCATTATAATAAGATTGTCTTATGACCGAACCAGATACTTTCCAAATCTTCTTTTGTTACGACATCATCTCCCACTGGTGAAGTGCTTCTCTGCTTCAATCTAACATAGTATTTTTTCCCGGACTTAAGTTTTGGTATTGTTACCTTAATCCAGTTTTTTTTATATCTTTGCTTTTGCTTAAATGTCACTTTATATTTTTTATATGATCCAGTAATCTTAATCTTTTTTTCTTTATTACCTACAACCATATAGGCAACACCTTTTTTTGTAGGATTATATACTTCTACTCGTTTCTCATCGCTTCTATTCTTTTTAGAAGAATAAGCAATACATAGATTAGCCGAATTATAGTTTGTACATTTAACCTCAAAACTCTTCTTTTTAGCCTTATACTTGACCTTAGCAAACTGTGCATATCTAGTCTCTTCACCAGCCATATATACACCTTGAGGGTTCAGTTTTCTAATTCCATTTGACCATTTATCCTTAAATGACCATCCCATGAACTGATATCCCTTTCTCTTTGCCTTAGGAAGAGTCATATTTTCTCCGTATGTATAGGTTGTTGGTGTCTTTCCTACTATCTTGCCTTTATTTAAGACTAAGTTCAGTTTAAATTTGCGTGGCGTTCCTATTGCCGTCTTACCCGGTTGAACCTCGCTCACTTTCTTTCCATCAACATAGTATTCATATCCTACCAAAAGTTCTGTTCCACTTTTAGGAACTTCTACTGCAATTGAAGAATTGTTGACTATCTTTTGTAGATTAACGCACTTTAGAAATGCGTTATTTCCTATTTTGCTTACATTCTCAGGAATTGTAATCTCCTTAAGATTTGTCAGCGACTCAAATGCTGAATCTCCTATAGTTGTAAGCGTACTTGGTAACTTCAAAGTATAACAGGCTCCTTCTGCAAGAGAAAAAGCTCCTAGCTCAGTGATTCCCTCCTGTACTGTTGCGTCTCCAAAAGTGGATATACATCTTTCTGTAAGTGCTCCGCTTCCAGATATTACTGTATTTATGAAATTCCCTTTTGAGTCACTTTCTACCTCTTTGTAAATTCCTTCTTGAATTTGATACTTTGTTTTCTTTGATGTCTCAGCGCTCGAACAACTAACTATGAAATTGTCAATATTGGTTGGCAGATTTCTTTGGGAAAATTTATCACTATGCCGCAACGGGCTGTGAATCATAGTATTTCCTGCGTTTAGCTGCAGGAGGGAGTCCTCCGTTAGCAGAGCAGATCCTTCGGTTGTTCCAATAGGACATGAAGTACCTCCAGATAACTGTTTTTAACTCTTTGACAGTCATAGATTTGGTATCATATCTATCGTAGAGAAGCTCCGTTTTGAACCTTGCCCACATACTCTCGCATCGAGCATTATCATGACAGCGACCACCGTCACTATTCATACTTTGAACTACGCCGCATTTTTTGATAG
>NZ_JAEB01000043.1 GCF_000518685.1 Eubacterium xylanophilum ATCC 35991
GGTTCAGAACGTCGTGAGACAGTTCGGTCCCTATCCGGCGCGGGCGTAGGATATTTGAGAGGAGCTGCCCTTAGTACGAGAGGACCGGGGTGGACTGACCTCTGGTGTACCGGTTGTATTACCAAATGCATCGCCGGGTAGCCAAGTCGGGACGGGATAAACGCTGAAGGCATCTAAGCGTGAAGCCCCCCTCAAGATAAGATATCCCTGACTATAAGTCAATAAGACCCCTTGAAGACGACGAGGTAGATAGGTCCGAGGTGGAAGTGCAGTAATGTATGTAGCTGACGGATACTAATAGGTCGAAGGCTTGACCTTATAAGCATTAAAGAATGCTTGGTTATGAGGTCTCGTTAAAAGAGATTCAGTATGTAGTTTTGAAGGTACAACCTTGTTTTTACTGGCCCAGTAGCTCAGTTGGTTAGAGCGCTGCCCTGTCACGGCAGAGGTCAAGGGTTCGAGTCCCTCCTGGGTCGCTTAACTGAATAGTTAAAATGGGATCTTAGCTCAGCTGGGAGAGCACCTGCCTTACAAGCAGGGGGTCACAGGTTCGAGCCCTGTAGGTCCCATGGATATGCCGACGTGGCTCAATTGGCAGAGCAGCTGATTTGTAATCAGCAGGTTACCGGTTCAAGTCCGGTCGTCGGCTTTATCACTGAAAAGGTGATTTGGGCGGATTCCCGAGTGGCCAAAGGGGGCAGACTGTAAATCTGTTAGCTACGCTTTCGAAGGTTCGAATCCTTCTCCGCCCATTTTGGTATATACATACCAATAGAATTGAATAACGGGTGTGGTTTGCATCTTTATTTGATAATTAGTTTTATCGCGGGGTAGAGCAGTCAGGCAGCTCGTCGGGCTCATAACCCGAAGGTCGTAGGTTCAAATCCTGCCCCCGCAATTTATATGCCCAGATAGCTCAGTTGGTAGAGCAGAGGACTGAAAATCCTTGTGTCGCTGGTTCGATTCCGGCTTTGGGCATTTTTGCAATCCATTTGCAAGATGGAGCATTAGCTCAGGTGGTAGAGCACTTGACTTTTAATCAAGTTGTCCGGGGTTCGAGTCCCCGATGCTTCATGTAGAAAAGTGTAGCACTTATATGCTTATTGTATATAGGTGCTTTTTTCGTATATACAGATCAACATTATATAGAAAAGAATTAGGAAAAGTTGTCCGTTTTTTGCAGAGAAAGAATGGTATAATAATAGATGAGAATTACAGCATGTCAAAAATATATGAATCTTGGGTTATGACTACATGTCATTTTATTGGAAAGTAGGTGGAATTATGTATAAGAAGTCAGCATTTATAATGCTTATGTTGATATGTGCTATTTGTGTGAGCCATGTGGATATAAATGCATCCATGCAGCAGGGAGATAAAGAAATAACACATATATATTTTGGGAACTACTGGCAAACTGATGGAACAAAAAAAGAGCCTATAGAGTGGAATCTTGGAGGAATACAGGGAAATGTGGCAAGTTTAGAATCATCAAGAATTCTTGAATATATGATTTACGATGACACATGGAGTAAAGACTCAACATGGGCGACCTCGAAATGCAGGCATTGGCTTAATAATGAGTTTTATAATAGTGCATTTGATAAAAATGAAAAAGGTCAGATAATTAAAAAGTTGCCTGGTGGATATAGACAGCAAGACTTTAGTACGATATATCTCTCAGGATGTTATGAGGACATACCGATAAAAGCGACTAATTATGCGCTAAGAAAACATCCTGATATAGGACCTCTTGTTTGGTGGGTTGTTGATATTAGTTTTAGCTTTGAAACAGAAGGCAGAAAATGTGCATATAGTACTATGGATAATCTTCGCGCTGGGATGGGAAGATATGTAGGATATTTAGGCCAATATCAGGGTAACACATTAATTATACGAAATGAATTATTTGGCATGAGACCAAGTATATATATAGATATTTCCAAAGATGGATGGAAGCCAGCAAGATATAGAAGAAAAAATATGGAGACAGGTAAATATGAATACTATAAAATAGAGTATGCAAGCAAAGAAGACAAGGTTGGAGTGGAGACAATAGATACGGAATTAAAAAAAGATTATTTGGAACTCGCCAAAGAAGATGTATGGACAGTAAAGCTTAAATACCAGATAAAAAAGCCAAGCATAAAAATTACAAAAAAATCGCGAACAAAAGCAACTATCCAGTGGAAAAAAACCGATAACGCGACATCATACGATCTTTGGTATTCGACATCCAAGAAGTTTGCGAAGAAGAAGACCAAGAAACTTCAACTGACCGGGACAAAATATACGATAAGAAAGATTAAAAAGAAAAAGAAGTATTATGTGAAAGTCCGAGGAAAGTTGAAGGTGGATAGAATATCAGCCAACGGGAAGTGGTCGAAGGTTAGGGTTTACAAGAGAAAGTAAGATGCTTACACAAAATAATTGTCTTACAAGCTTTGCTTGTAAGACAATTAATTAGCTGTAAATACAGTCCAATCTTTAATCTCTATCTTGGTTTTTTTGGTGTGAAGTTTACACGAAATTCCGGTATTGGACTGAACATCAATGCTAAATTCGTTTTTCTTATCGAAAAAACCCTTGGCTTTCTTAAAAGTAATTACATGCTCACCAGGCAAAACATAGGTTGTAAAAGTAGAAGATTCGTTGTTGCTTATTTGGCCAACTTTCTCATCATCTACAAGGACGGCAACTGGATACTTGGAAAAGAGCAGGTTCTTTTCGACTTTAACATTAAAATTCAATTTGTACCTACCATTTTCATTTCCGTTATTATTATTACCGACACCAGAAGAACTGTATTCTATTGAAGTGGATTCGTTGGTATGAGTGGATGTATCAGAGCCTATCGTTATATTGTCAAGACATCCTGTAATGGACATACAAACGGCAATTATACAAAGTATTATTGGTATTTTTTTCATAAGTTACAGACCCCCTTTAAAAGATTTTAGCATATTTTGTCCTTTTTTTCTACAAAAAAGCAGGGAAAAAATGTTCCGACAAAGATTGACAAGAAATAGTAAAAGTGATAGAATCTATAGTTAGAGAACGCTAACAATAGATAGATACCTAAAACAATGTTACTTATACTCCGCCTATGTGCGGAGTATAAACATGTCATGCGATTAGTTATATCTAACCGTATAAAGGAGGTTTATGTGATATGGGAAGCTTTATTATAATAGTTATTCTATTAATAATAATATGTGCAGCTATATATAGTACTGTGCGAAGAATTCGATATGGATCCTCATGTTGCGGAAGCAAGGAGCCTGCGGAAAAGAAGGTAAAAGTCAAGGATAAAAACAAGGATAATTATAAATATGTATATATGTTGAATGTAGATGGAATGCATTGCTCTAATTGTGCCAGAAGAGTGGAGAATGCTCTGAATTCCAGAGAGGGGATATGGGCCATAGCGAATGTCGGTAAGAAAGAAGTAGTGGTTCGTTCGAAGAGCGAGAAAGAAGACAGTGAGTTAGCTAGAATCGTAGATTCAGCGGGGTATACTATGTTGTCATGTAAGAAAATATAGTAGCTCCGAAGAATATAAAATGTAAATCGTAGGAGGAAATAATGAAAAAGTTATCAGAATTGCAAAAGGGCTCTGATGGAATTGTTGTCGCTATAAATGGTGACAAACGATTTATCAGCAGAATTACATCAATAGGTCTTACCCCCGGATGTAAATCCTGTCAGAGCTGTATGCCGAAGGAGGGTTTCCAAAACATGGGTACCATGTGGGAAATCTAGGTTATTTTAGTCCCTCGCTCAGTAATTCTACGGCTTGCGGAATATTTTCCAGCGGTATTGAAGAGTAATTAATCATGTAAGTGTTATTGCTTACCGTCTTGATTTTGATGTGGTTTTCGGAACATTTTTTTGTGAAAATCCGATCAGTGATTCCCAAGGAGTCGAGGTCGATATCCATGAGGAAGTGGAGCCCGGATTGGTTCTCATGAATACGAATAATTGGCCCAAGTGGGCTTTGTGCGAGGCAGCTTAGTAGGGTGTCTCGCTTTTTTTTGGAAATGTTCCGCATGCGATTCAGATGCTTTTCAAAGTAGCCTTCAGAGATGAAACGAGCCAGTGTGAGCTGTTCGAAGGTGGAGACAGTGCAGGAGTAGAAGGACAGGTTGTCGCGGAAAACCTGCATGAAATGATCCGGGAGAACCATGTAGCTGATACGGATGGTAGATGCCAGACTTTTGGTGAATGTGTTGATGTAGATGACATTTTCGCTGCCGATGCTGAAAAGAGATGGGATAGGGCGGCCTGTGTGGCGAAATTCGCTGTCATATTCATCCTCGATTATGATGCGCTTTGAATCTGTACCGGCATTGGCCCATTTGAGTAGCTCATATCGGCGTTTGATCGGCATAGTTATGCCTGTTGGAAAGTGATGGGATGGAGTCACATGAACTACGGATATGTCATTTTGGTAGAGCTCTGCGGGGATGATTCCATCAGAGTCCATGGGAATTTTGTAAAAATTGACGTCATTGGCGCTAAGGATATTGGCGACTTTTGCATAACCTGGATTCTCGCAAGCATAGACGCGTTGGCGGCCGAGAATCTGAATGATGAAATGATAGATGGCTTCGGAACCAGCACCAATCACGATGTTGTCTGGTGATATATGAATCCCACGGAATTCGCTGAGATAGTTAGCAATACAGATACGTAGCTCCTCGATTCCGTTGGATGGGGAGTTTTCAAGTAGGAGAGCGCGATCATTGGCGAGAACCTTGCGAGTGATCTTGGCCCAAGTGGAAAATGGAAAAGTACTAGTCTCAGTAGAGTTGCTGGAAAAGTCGGCAAAATATGAAGGTTTTTTTTCAATATTTCGCACAACTGGAGGTTGAGGAGATTGTGGGATGAATCCCTCAAAGATATCATTTACAAAAAAACCCTTTCTGGGAAGGGAATATATGAATCCTTCAGAGAGAAGCTGATTATAGGCATTTTCAATCGTTATAACACTTATGGAAAGCTGCTTTGCTAGGTTTCTCTTGGAGGGAAGCTTCTCGCCGGGCTTCATGGCTCCTGAAGAGATTCGATTCTTGATCTCGGTGTAAAGTTGTTCGTATAGGGATACTTTGGAATCATTATCAAAAATAAAAGTAAACATATGGACTCCTCTCTGGCATTGTCATTGATTCGAATATTGCACTACTAAACAATGTCAGATTTATTATAAAATAATTGGAAGGATGTGTCAACATAGGGGGAATATAATGTATGAGAAAGCCCGTTCATAGCTTCAAGTTCAGCAGAGTGGAGTTATATGTATATTGTTGTATTGCAATGATATTTGTGGTAAAATGTTTTGTGTGAACAGTGGGTGGAAGTGCAAGGAGAAAGAGAAAAATGAAAAAAGTAATTAGTTTATTAAAAAAAGAGCCCATGTTAACGGTTTCGATTTTGGCAGCAGTCATATCACTCTTTATTACGCCGCCTTCGACTAAACTCATGGCTGATATAGACTGGCATACATTGGGAACATTGTTAATGATGCTCTGTGTTCTCGAGGGATTTAAAAGGGAGAATATATTTCGGCCGTTGATTAGCTTTAGCGCGAGATTTTCCACAATGGTTGGGATCTCCATATTCTTGGTCTTTGGCGTGTTTTTCACTTCTATGTTTGTGACCAATGATGTCTCGCTAATCATATTTGTTCCACTGACAATTCTTCTCTTCCGTGGTGGAGGGAAAGAAAGATATATCCTTCCGGTAATATCAATGGAAAATATTGCGGCTATTCGTGGCTCACTTCTAATGCCATTTGGTAGTCCGCAAAACCTATTTTTATATGATAAATCCGGTACAAGTGCAGCGAATTTTATCCTACACATGTCGCCACTTTGCGTGGGTTCAGGTATTTTGTTGATTATATTTATCTTTGTACTTTACAGAAAAAATACAAAGGAATCAATAGAATTAGATTACGCGCAAGTTGCGGGAGAGTGGGCGCCAGAGGCGAGAATTAGGCGAGTTGCCTATATAATTCTCTTCATCTTGATTCTGACAACGATTGTGACGCGAACAACCTACTGGCCTGTGGCAGTTGGCATCGTTATGGTTGTGATTGCTGTGGTAGACATTTGTTTGTTCGCAAAGGTGGACTATGTGCTACTACTCACCTTCCTGTGTTTTTTCGTGTTCTCATCATCTATTGCTTCCAATCCCGGGATATCCGATTTCCTAAGAAAAATAGTCCGCGGGAATGAGTACTGGTGCGCCATTGGACTTAGTCAGATAATATCAAATGTTCCGGCATCCATTGTATTATATCCATTTTCGGAGAATTTTGCTGGTCTTATTTATGGGGCTGATACTGCAGGATTGTGCTCCCTTATAGGATCTTTGGCTTCTGTAATAAATTATAGGCTATATGTCAGAGAATACCCGGGGCAGGGAAAAGCTTTTGTCAAAACGTTTACACTGATTAGTTGGGCATTCTTTGCCTTTGTAGTATGGGCAGGTTTGGCGCTGAGTGGGTGGAAGTTCTTTTAGCGGGAAAAGCTGCTTTATACGAATTACTATTAGGGCATGAAGTGCACAGAAAAGTGTCTAAGATAAAACACACGAATATGAAAATTTAAATGGGAGGTACGTAGTATGGCAAATAAAACAAATGCCAATTTAGGTTTTGAAAAACAATTGTGGGATGCTGCTTGTGTTCTGTGGGGACATATCCCAGCAGCTGAATACAGAAAGGTTATTATAGGACTTATATTCTTGCGATATATATCAGCAGCGTTTGATAAGCGATATCAAGAGTTGATTGATGAAGGTGATGGATTTGAAGATGATCGCGATGCATATACAATGGAAAATGTTTTTTTCGTGCCGGAAGAAGCAAGATGGAGTATAATAGCATCCGCGGCTCATACACCTGAGATTGGATCAGTTATTGATACAGCTATGAGAGCTATAGAATCAGAGAATAACTCATTGAAGAATGTACTTCCCAAAAATTATGCAAGCCCAGATCTAGATAAGAGAGTATTGGGAGATGTAGTAGACATTTTCACAAATAATATTGATATGAGTAATACAGAGGAAAGTGAAGACCTTCTGGGACGCACATATGAATACTGCATTGCGCAGTTTGCTGAAAAAGAAGGCGTTGGAGGAGGAGAATTCTATACGCCATCTAGTGTAGTAGAAACGCTAGTTTCAATTTTACGTCCATATGACAATTGTCGAGTGTATGATTGTTGTTGTGGCTCTGGTGGAATGTTCGTACAAAGTGCGAAATTTATACAAGCTCATTCTGGCAATAGAGGAGCTATTTCTGTATATGGGCAGGAAGCGAATCCTGATACTTGGAAGATGGCGAAGATGAATATGGCTATTCGTGGTATTGATGCTGATTTTGGCGCATATCATGCAGACACATTTACCAATGATTTACATCCAACGCTTAAGGCAGATTTTATCCTTGCGAATCCGCCATTTAATTATCATCCATGGAATCAGGAAAAGCTTCTAGATGATGTTCGTTGGAAGTATGGAATACCTCCAGCGGGGAATGCAAACTACGCATGGATTCAACATATGATTCATCATCTCGCACCAAATGGTAAAATTGGATTAGTGCTTGCAAATGGAGCACTTTCAACACAGTCAAGTGGTGAAGGAGAAATAAGAAAGAAAATAATAGAGGACGATTTGATTGAGGGTATTATTGCAATGCCAACACAGCTTTTCTATAGTGTAACAATTCCTGTTACCTTGTGGTTTATTACTAAGGGAAAGAAGCAAAAGGGAAAAACTCTTTTCATCGATGCTCGTAAGATGGGGCATATGGTAGATCGAAAACATAGGGATTTTACTGAAGAGGATATCCAGAAGTTGGCGGATACCTTTGAAGCTTTTCAGAACGGAACGCTTGAGGATGTAAAGGGATTTTGCTCTGTTGCTACTCTTCAGGATATTGAAAAACAAGATTATATTCTAACTCCGGGACGATATGTTGGAATTGAGGAGCAGGAAGATGATGGTGAACCATTTGAAGAGAAGATGGCAAGGTTGACTTCGGAGCTTTCGGATATGTTTGTAAAGTCTCATGAGTTAGAAAACGAGATCAGAAGAAAACTGGAGGCGATTGGATATGAAATATAAATTGGGTGATATCGCTGATGTTACTATGGGACAATCGCCAAAATCGGAATTTTACAATTCTGAAGGTATTGGACTTCCTTTTTTGCAAGGAAACAGGACATTTGGTGATCGTTATCCTACTTTTGATACTTGGACAACATCATATAAAAAAATTGCAGAGGCGGGAGATGTAATAATGAGTGTTCGTGCACCAGTTGGAGCCTTGAACATTACGCCTGTTAAGATGTGTTTAGGGCGAGGAGTTTGCTCTGTTCGTGCAAAAAACGGATGTCAAGAATTTCTCTATTATTTACTCCATTATTCAATGAAGAAGTTACTCAGCAAAGAAAGTGGAACAGTTTTTGGTTCAGTGAATAAAAATGATATTAATGGATTGGAGATTGATATTCCAGAAGATGTTGAAACACAGGAGAAAATAGCAAGATTCCTTGGATGCGTCGATGAAAAGATTGAGATTAATAAAAGCATAAACGATAATTTACTTCAGCAAGCAAAGACTCTGTTCAAGTCTTGGTTTGTTGATTTTGATCCCTTTGATGAACCTATGATAGAAGCTCCGACCGGTTTTCAGGTGCCGAGTTCTCTTAAGATGTTTCAAATACAGGATCTCCCTCATATTCTCGAAACTGGCAAACGACCTAAGGGTGGTGCCGTTTCCGAGGGTATTCCCAGTGTTGGTGCAGAGAATGTAAAGGAATTAGGAGTGTTCGATTCATCCTCAGCAAAGTATATTCCTATCGAATTTGCACAGACAATGAAAAAAGGCAAAATCGAAGGCTATGAACTTCTCCTGTACAAAGATGGCGGTAAACCCGGAACATTCACACCGCATTTTTCTATGTTTGGAGAAGGATTCCCCTATGAGGAATTCTATATTAACGAGCATGTATTTAAACTTGATTTTGAGGATCGTGGATACAACGAATTTGCATATTTGTATATGCAGACCGATTATCCATATCACTGGCTTGCAAATAATGGAGGAAAGGCTGCTATTCCAGGAATCAATCAACAAAATGTAAATGAAATATGGATATATCATCCTTCACATCCCCGCGTACAAGAATTTTGTAAGTGGGTTCAGCCTATATTTACGACCATTTTCACAAATTGTGCTCAAAACATGAAGCTTGCCAAACTTCGTGATGCTCTTTTACCAAAATTAATGTCTGGCGAATTAGATGTATCCGATATAGCCATTTAAGTCGCTAAATTATCGTTTATACTAATTAAGAAAGGACTTATGAAATGAGTGAAATTATAAAATATGAGAATACAAACAATATTGTTAAGGACATATGCACTATTATTGATGGTGCCAAACAATTTGCATATCAGACAGTTGATACTACATTAGTCCTTAGAAATTGGTATATAGGAAAACGTATTGATGAAGAAGTGCTTGAAGGTAAAGATAGGGCAAAATATGGTGCAGAGGTTGTTGATAAATTATCAAAAGAACTGACTGGTATTTATGGAAAAGGATATTCAAAAAGAATACTTTATCAATGCTTGAAAGTGTACCGTATGTTTCCAGAGATTGTGAACGAAGCTCGTTCACAATTGTTATCAAATGGAAAAATGAACGAAGTTCGTTCACAAACGGGAATGCTTTCATGGACACATTATAGAATATTAACACAGGTGGAAGATACATTGGCTAGACAATGGTATGAAAAAGAAGCTTATGAGCAAGTTTGGAGCTCAACAACTTTGCAAAGGAATGTTTCTTCACAGTATTACTATCGAATATTAAAAACACATGATAAACAAGCTGTTGAAAATGAGATGAAAGAACTTACTTCATCATATCAGAATAAGTTGGAATTTATAAAAAATCCTGTTATTGCAGAATTTTTAGGGATGCAGCAAGATACTTCGTATCTTGAATCAGACTTAGAGCAAAGGATTATTGATAATTTGCAGAAGTTTTTAATGGAGCTGGGAAAGGGTTATGCGTTTGTAGCAAGACAACAGCACATTCATACAGAAAAGGAAGATTATTATATAGATCTTGTTTTTTACAATTATATATTAAAGTGTTTTGTTCTTATTGATTTAAAAACAAAGAAGATTACACATCAGGATGTTGGTCAGATGGATATGTATATCCGCATGTATGATGAGCTAAAAAAGGCTTCAGATGATAATCCGACATTGGGGATAGTTCTTTGTACAGATACAGACGAAGATATTGCGAAATACTCTGTGCTTCATGAGAATGAGCAATTATTTGCTTCAAAGTATAAATTATATCTTCCGACAGAGGAGGAGTTACGTGCAGAGATTGAGACTCAGAAAGAATTTTATTATTTACAGAAAAAAGATGAGGAAAAAGTATAATGGCTCAGTTGTCAAGACAAAAATTTAATATTTTTATAATGAACTGATATGTTGACTGGTTAAGTGGGAGAACACCGTGTTGTTTCTCCCCGGATTTATATTATGCGGCTGCTCTGGCTGCATCCAAAAGCATTGCCGGATAGTATACCTCAGCAGGACGTTTATTGTCGATTGCCTGATGGCATCGTTCAAAGTTATAGGTGTAGATATATCTTCCGATGGCTTCTCTCGCTTCTTTGAGATTAGCATACTCTGTGAGATATGCTTCCTCGTACTTGAAACTACGGAACC
>NZ_JAEB01000044.1 GCF_000518685.1 Eubacterium xylanophilum ATCC 35991
CTTTACAGTTTCTAATACGTCTTCCTTTTTGTTATTACCTGTCTCATTCGTATTTGCACATGAACACAAAACTAGCGCGACCAGTAAAAAAGGTAATATAGATTTCATAATTATCTCCTTAAATATTTTTCAGTCAATATTATATAAAAACCATTTATTAAAACTTCTTTGCCTTAACTACTTTTACCATCTTGTTTCCTGCGTTCTTCTTGATTATTTTTTTGTATTCTTTATACTTTGACTTTGGTACTACTACAGTGATTTTCTTAGGTTGCTTTTCATAAGAGCGGAATAAGTTTTTTCCCCATTTAGTCACTTTTGTTGATTTTATCTTTATCACTGTCAGCTTATCCATACCAGAAAATGCGCCATTTCCTATTTTAGAAACATTTAATGGTATTGTAAGTTTCTCTAACCCACAACCAATAAAAGCTTCCTTAGCAATTTTATTGAGGGTTTTAGGAAGGAAAATCTCCCTTAAATTATCATTTCCTGCCAAAAACTCTTTTCCCAAAATTTTTACTCCACTATTAATAATTAACTCCTTTAATTTTTTGCAACAAGATAGAGATTCAGAATCTAATCTTTTGACTGTCCCGGGAATAACTAGTTTTTTTATTGCAGTTCCAGCAAAAGCATCCTTTTTTATCTTTCTAAGTCCATATGGTAACTTTAACTTTTTTAGCATTTGACAATTATTAAATGCTTCTGATGATACTTCATATATACTTGGGGGTAAAACTACTTCCTCTAATTTTAAGAAACCTTCAAAACACATCTCACCTACACTCTTAACATTTCCGCTAATTACTAATTTTTCTGCATTATAAGCTTTTAAATACCTTGTCCATCCTGCCGAATCTCCCAAGTCACCCACATAGTCCATGTATCCATTCCCCCACACTTTCAATACCTTGGACTTTGTATTATAACTCCACCGCATGTTTCTCCATTTACCAGTTTTAACTTTGGCATCTACATTCGACGTTGTTAAGAACATTCCCAAAGTCAAGATGATTAACATTAATAGTATTAACTTTTTACTGTGCAAAATACTCACCTCCTCCTCAAATGACACTTTGAATCTGCATAATACCACTTATTATTTTTACTCACTGTCACATCTGCTGGATTTTGCTTTTCGTTTACATAGGTAATCGCATTTTTCCCGATACTTTCGACCCCAACCGGAATAAATATGTTGTTTCTTGGTACAATATCTGTATCAATGAGCAAACAATTCTTTCCCATTTTCTTCAATGAATCCGGAAGATGTATCTCTATCAATGTGTACTCGGTGCTGTTAACTTTCCATCTATTTAATACTGCTGGATGCCACAAATACAGTGCCTCATCTTCTAATATTTCGATAGAATCCGGCAAATCACATTTTGTCGACGCCAATGCTCTTTTCCCGACATAAGTCAAACCTTCATTCAAAACTATTAAACCAGTCCCCTCGCAGAATGCTTCATCTTCAAGCTTTTCACATGACATCGGCAATTTTACTTTGACTGCATCAGAGGCATGCTTGAACACTCCCTTTTGTATCACTTTACGACCTTCTTCAAATGTGATATCAAGCTTTCCTGTTCCTCTAAAATTCTCTTCTTTCAGCTCTACATTAGTTGGAATATTTACATGTAATTCTTTTGTTTGCTTTGGATTATCGCCGTCATACTTTAAAGCATTCTTTGAAATCTTAGTTATATTTTTAGGAACCACCAAGTTTTCTTCAATTTTATATATATCCTTAATTCCAACTAACTCATCGCCTTCAATTATTAGTCGGTCACTCGATATAGAAGGTATATCTTTGGCATCAACGTTCTTACTATCCACTTGTTTCTCCTGAACAGTAGTCTTATTCATTCCGTCAACAATTTGCTTATTATTGGCTTGACATGAGCATAGAACCACACAACATAGGAGCGCATATACAACGCTCCTACATTTACCTCTATTCCAATTTTTACTTTGAAATTTTAAGTCATCATTTAATCTGTTCATAATACTCCTCAAAACATTCCGGAACAGCCGTAAATCTAATCCTGATTTCTGCATCCTTAACTGATACAACTTTGGCATACAATTTATCTCCAATATCGAGAACTATATTATCATATAAACGTAGATCCGCATCTACATTGATAATTGCCTCTTCCTCTGAAATAGCAACCATAACCGCAGTATGCTCATGCATTCCCACATGTTTTTCATGTAAACGTCTATATGGCACTGTTGTCTTGTTTTCAAGATATGTAAGCTTGGCACGTTTGGAGGCAAGCGAAATATTATAAGGTTCTCCAATTCCCGAAATACTGCTAATTGTAATAGGCTCATTGACTCCCTTTGGTGCAATCTCAAACTCATCTTCTACTATAAGTTCTAGTTCCGCCAGTCTCTTCGTATCTGGATCTATGAGAATCTGTCCACCAACAGTATAACTCTCAATTCTTCCTGCGAGATTAACGCCGAGACCAGTCACACCATACTTTGTTCTCTTTTCCGATCCGATATTACCGACAATGACGGAATCTGAATTTAATCCTATTCCCATCTCTAGATGCGGATAACCTCGCTCCTCATTCCACACATTGATTTCTTTCATTTTATCCTGCATCTTAACTGCAGCTATTACCGCATCTCTTGCATAGTATTTATTCTCTGCTGGCGCCCCAAATATCGCCATTATTCCATCGCCAATGAATTCTATTATTGTTCCATTATTGTCCTGAATCACCTCAGTCATTTCACCCAAGTAGTGATTGAGCATGTTGAGAAGATCATCTGGAGCCATACGCTCGCTCATAGCCGTAAATCCGCGAACATCGCTCATCATTATGGCAACTTCTCGCTTCTTTCCACCCAAGGCAAGACCATCAGGTGTTTCAAGAAGTTCTCTCACTATATCATCCGAGAGAAAACGTCCAAAAGTCTCATTTAACAAAGTATTTCTCATCTCAAGCTGACTATTTAACGCTCTAATCTGTTCCATTGCTTTCACAGCATCTCTCAATTCCGCCAACTCACTGATATCACTAATAACAGAGATAAGCGCAACACGTTTACCATCATCCTCTAAAAATGAATTTCTTACATGAAGTGTTTTAAACTTTTCTCCATCATAATACTCTACGATACCTTCATGCAATTTGTTCTTGTCATATACTGCATCAAGTATCATCTGATTGAATCGATCATTTTCAGAGTATTCAAAAAAGCAAGCTGCAAACTTATTATCTATCAAATCAATTACAGCTCGCCCCAATATATTGGCAAGTGATTCATTTGCATATTCAATAACTCCGTCAAGTCCGATGACCATAACGCCCTCGGACATATCGCGGAGTATACTTCTTACAATGTAATCTTTATTCTTCATATATCACTCTCTTATTAATAACTTGAATAATGGTTAAAATAGTCCATAAACATGCTTGGATCTGCATGTTCGCTCTGATAATACTTTCCAATTGTATCATCATATTCCTTGTATATTTGGGCAAATTTCTTGATGGCTTTCTTGATTCCAAAACCATTTTTCTTTTTCTCTGCCTTCTCAATTGCCTTAGATACCTCCGGAGCTGTCATGATTTCTTCAATCTCTGCCAAAGTATGACATGCTTCCATATAGTCAACCGTGAGTGCGCGAAGTCTGCTGCTCAAGTGTTTCATGATTTCTACGCTCTTATCAGGATTTTTCTCAAAGAAGGATCCCACATCCTCAGCTTTTACCATCGTGAGCGAACAGTCCTCAATTGCAACTGCTGTAGCACTTCTTGGCATATTTTCAATTACGCCCATCTCACCAAAGTACTTGCCAGGCTCAAGCTCTGTCAGCATATTTTCTGCATCAGTTCCATACTCAACATAGATGCCTACCTTTCCACTGACAACATCATACATGCTATCTGCGGCATCTCCCTGATTAAAAATCACATCGCCCTTTTTAAACTCTCTAATTTCCATACTTTTTACCTCCAATTCTCTTGTTAAAATATTATGACAAGAAAGCATCTACTCCGTTGGCAATACCCCGAACCATCTTTCTTTGGTATTTTTTGCTTGCCATAAGCCTATCTTCCGCCGGATTACTCATAAATCCCATTTCTATAATTGTCACAGGAATTTTGCACCAGTTGATTCCGGTCATGCTATCAGTGCTCAAAACTCCCCTGTTTTTTGCGCCCGTAGCTTTGCAAAATTCGCGGATCATTTTTCTTGAAAATCTAATACTCTTTTTTCTAACTTTAGAAGTCAAGTACTTATTCGCATTTGTTGGAGCTATAGTTAGCGCCCCTTTCACAGAAGAGGCCCCCGCTGAATTAGCATGAATTCTAACAAATGCATCCGCCTTGACTTTATTGGCAATCTTTGCACGCTGGACATTGGATAATCTTACATTGTTCTTGGTTCTCACCATAACAACCTTATATCCACGGGATATCAGCTCTTTTCTGAGTTTTTTGGCCACAATTAGATTGAGCTTATACTCTGGAAGATGAGTCGAAACACCGCTGGCACCTCCCGTCACCTTGGCCTTTCTAACGCTTGAACCGGGTCCGTTTGGCTCTGTTGCACTCATCGCCCTAGTCTGATGTCCCGCATCTATGCAAACCACCTTGGGGCTCTTTGCCACGATCTCATCAACCGAATTTCCGCTGAAACCGGTAACTGAAGCAGCCATAAGTGTTAGTGCCAAAAGCGTTCTTTTAATCATCTTACAATTAATCACTTTATTTCCTCCACAGTTGTCTATATTTATACCAATTCATTGCATCTATTGTCATACCACTTGTCCCCATTGGTCAAAAGGTAATCCTGTCGTCCCAGAATTCTCTCACAATAATCTTTCACACTCGTGAGTCGCGTTCTAAATGCCACTCCTCCGCCAAAATGGTCCACTGAGTGTATATCACTCCCCGCTGTCGCCGGAAAATCATACTTTTTCGCATACTCGATTGCATTGATATCATACATCGGATCATTGTGACTTGTACTTTTCGGATTTGAGTGTGTAGCATTGATTGCCTCCACTCCATTGACATACTCCGGGAACAGTCTGATATCCGGGATATACCACTCTTCGCGATACGGATGAGCGTGAATAACCATCCCACCTGCATCATTTATCAGCTTGAATTGCTCCTGAACACTAGCTTCCCTTATTTCCGGATGATTTACCATCCACTCCTCGTCAACACCATAAATCAAAAACTCCGTGCCATTATATCCGGCCTCATAGCCAAAGAATACATCAAAATCATTCGCGTCTCCCCACTCCTTGGCCTCCCTGTAGCCCTGACAAAACGCATGAACCCAAGCATCCCAAGGGAGTTTCAGGTGAATACAAGTATTTCCACCCCAATTGTGATCCGTGACAAATATTCCGCTATAACCGGCTTCCTTGGCAGACTTTGCCATATCTACCGCTGAATTTC
This sequence comes from Eubacterium xylanophilum ATCC 35991, assembly GCF_000518685.1. GTDB lineage: Bacteria > Bacillota > Clostridia > Lachnospirales > Lachnospiraceae > Eubacterium_F > Eubacterium_F xylanophilum. Next base: position 5,445 of record NZ_JAEB01000044.1, read on the forward strand.
TAGCGCATGCACTTGCCTCTGACGTATGAAGATGCGTCTCATATAGGTAAGGATATTCTTTAATCAAGTTTTTTGTTGATAAACTCATCCCATTTTCCATCGTCATCATCCTCAAAATAGTTAGAATAATTCGTATACTTTCCCTTTGTTCCATCTTCATCGTCAAAGATGTTATAGACATTTCCATTTCCGTCATCGATCATGATCTCATCATCCTCTGACATGATCTCGTCAAACACTTCTCCAAGCGCCCCAAGAAGTTCGTCGTCCTCAAGCTGCTGAAGCTCAACTTCAACCTCTTCCCCATTTTTGTTCAATTCTATTCCAAAGAAATAAATCTCCTCGATTTTCTCATCTGTTGGTGTGAGAGCTGCATAATCCTGTCCTTCATACTCAAAAATACAGATCACCTCACACTCTAGTTCGGTTCCATCTTCTAACTCCAAAGAAACCATCATTTCTTCAATATCTTCCATATCAAAATCCTGCATTAGGTCTTCCTCCTTAAATCCATTAAATATTTCGCAAATATCGGATTTTATTTGCTTTCTAGCTTATATTTTATAATACCATAATGGCAAATTCTTGACAAGTAGAATGTTTTTAGATAGTATAATAAGGTAAAATAATAAAATGAATATTTACTTTGAAAAGAGGTAACCCTATGAGATTAATTTTAGTTTTACTTTTATACCTAATTGTCTCGATTTTAAGCATTCCGCTGCTAATCGTAGAGATAATCCTTCGCAAGGTTGCACCTTCTGCGTCCTTGAACTTTGCCATGTTCATGGTGACAATTTCATTCAATGTCGTCCTTTTCCTCTCCGGTTGCAAACGTGAGATTATAGGACTGGAAAATATTCCGAAGGATCAACCTGTCCTTTTTGCGGCAAATCACCGAAGTTTCTATGACATCATAGCAACTTACCCGCTCTTCATATCCGCGGGACATAAAACGGCATATATCTCCAAAAAGGAAATCCAAAAGTTCCCTGTAATCGGTCAGTGGATGTACTTTTTGAACTGTCTCTTCATAGACAGAGATGACATCAAGCAAAGCCTCGGTGTAATTATCAATGCCATTGCTCTTATCAAAGGAGGACAGTCTGTATATATCGCCCCTGAGGGCACTAGAAATACCGATGACACTCTTCTACCATTTAAAGAGGGCAGTATGAAAATAGCCATCAAGTCAGGAGCACCAATCGTTCCGGTATGCATAAAAGACACAGAAAAAATATTCGAGGACCATTTTCCTATGATAAAGGCACACAAGGTTAGCATCATAATCGGCGAGCCAATCTATCCTGATAAACTCGAGCCTTCTGAGCTCAAGAAGGTTGGCGCCATGACAAGGCTAAAGGTTCAGGAGATGTATGACCAAAGCGGAAAATAATTTTCCTCCTTCCTTTGACTTTTAACATTTTCTGTGGTAGAATGAACTTTAGTTGTGTGCACGTGCAAATCGTTGCATCAAATATAATAGAGAGGAAAGATGAAATATGAAAACATTTTTCATTGTTTTAGCAATTGTTGTTGCGGTACTTCTCATCCTTTCGATTGTTCTTTACTTTGTGGGCAAGAAGTTGCAGGCAAAGCAAGAGGAATCTCAGGCGCAGATGCAAGCCGCTTCCCAAATTACGTCGATTCTTGTTATCGATAAAAAGCGAATGAAGATGACGGAAGCTGGTCTTCCTAAATTAATTATTGAAAGTACACCTAAGTACTTAAGGCGTTCAAAAGTACCAATTGTCAAAGCAAAGATCGGGCCAAAGGTCATGTCACTTATGTGCGACGAGAAGATTTTCCCTCTTCTTCCAGTTAAGAAAGAGGTAAAAGTTGCCATTAGCGGTATTTATATCATGGACATCAAGGGCTCAAGGGCAAATCTTGTTAACCCTGAGAAAGAATTAGGATTCTGGGCAAGAAAACGCCACCAGCTTTTAACTAAATTTAACAAATAATTATAAGGTTCGTGTTGCAAATGTGGCGCGAACCTTTTATAATATTATAGTGTGAAGCATGCGCTGAACATTTTACTATCAAGATTGGAGAAGAATATGGATAACTTTTGGATAAACGCACCGGCAAAGATTAATTTGGGGTTAGATGTGTTGCGTCGCCGCGATGACGGATATCATGACGTCAAGATGATTATGCAAAATATTCGGCTATTTGACAAACTCACCCTCAACAAAACCAAGGCGCCTGGCATTACGCTCAAGACAAATCTGTCATTTCTTCCTACAGATGACAGCAACCTTGTCTACAAGAGCGCCAAGCTATTAATGGACGAATTCGACGTAAAAACTGGTGTTGAGATAGAACTTTTCAAGAGAATTCCTGTAGCCGCAGGTATGGCCGGCGGAAGTAGTGATGCTGCAGCTTGTATGATCGCCGTAAATATTTTGTTTGACTTGGGGCTTTCAGAAGAAGATCTGAAAAAGCGCGCAGTCACACTCGGCGCAGACATTCCCTTCTGCATTCAAAAGGGAACAGTGCTCTCCGAGGGCATCGGCGAAGTTCTCACAGACCTTCCCCCAGCACCTGATTGCAATGTTCTCATAGTAAAACCAAAATTCCACGTCTCGACGGGATTTGTCTATACCAATCTCGTTCTCGATGAAAACTCGCCACATCCCGACATCGATCTGATGATAAAAAATATCAAGGATGGCGACTTGGAGTCCATGTGCAAAAACATGGGAAATATCTTAGAAACTGTCACTATTCCTGAGTATCCGGAAATAGGCGATATCAAATCAAAAATAATGGAGTTTGGAGCTCTTGGCTCTCTCATGAGCGGAAGCGGCCCAACTGTATTTGGACTATTCAAAGACGAAGAAACTGCCAACAAGGCGCGAGATTACTTCCGCACCAACACAAATTACTTCGCCTTCAACACTACATTTTATCGCGTGAAAAGCGAATAAGGAGGATATAAAAATGAAAAGAAACACAGTCAAGAAAATTGCACTTGTGCTTGCAGCAAATCTTGCTCTCACATGTGCGATAAATGACGGACCATTTTTCAAAACAACAAATGGTTCTCTCAATGCAAAAGTAGCGCAGGCGGAAAGCTTTACCGGGGAACTCCCAAACGCCGCTGATTTCACTGCCGACTATGTGAACGGAATCTACACAATCACCGGATACAAGGGCGTTCCAAACCAGGATTTCATCGTCCCTGCAATCATCGGTGGCATTGAAGTCAAGGCAATTGGCGCAGATGCAATGGCAAATCTGGCAGGTGTGGTAAGAGTATACCTTCCTGACACACTGGAGTACATCGGCGACAGAGCATTTTACGGATGCAGCCTTCAGGCAATCGGCAGCTACACCTACACAGCTCCATCCAACACGGACGCATTGGTAGAGACCGCAACCATCGAATCGCCTGAAAGTCTCTCAATTACGCCTGTTTCAAACATCGAAACTTCCATAAATCTCCCAAGCCACTTAGTTGAAATCGGAACAAGTGCTTTCGAGGCCACAAATCTCAACATAAATCTTGTTGCAGTAAATAGCCAGATGAAATCCATCGGAAACCGTGCATTTGCAAATTCTCGCAATCTTCAAACTTTTGCAATCCTTCCAGGTGCAACCGTGGAGCGCATCGGAAACAACGCCTTCACCGACAACAACTTGCACGAGTTCCATATTTACGGAAAAGTGGGCACCATCTGCTCAAAAGCCTTCGAAAATGTCCCTAACCTGACAAATTTCGTAGTCGAAGACAAGGGATCTGTTAACGCCCTTGAATCATACGCATTCACAGGTTCATGTAACCTTCACTATGTGACTTTGCGCGGTGTTTCAAATGTTGGAAGCTATGCCTTCGCAGAGTGCGGAAACATGGAAAATGTCTATATTTCATCAAATACCGGATACACCCTCGGCGCATTCGCATTTAAAAATGCAGCAATTCACAATGTAAATCTCGACACCGGCCTTAAATCAGTCGAAAAAGGAACTTTTGAGGATTGCAAAAACATCGTAAAAGTTCATCTTCCTGACTCCGTTACATATGTCGCAGATGATGCATTCAAAAACGTAACAACTCTTCAGGAATTGACACTTAACGATAACGCTGTTGTGGCACCAAACGCCTTCGCCGGTGCATCTGGCACAACACTTAATACACTTAGATCAACATCCAATAAGAGCATCCTCTATAGCCTTGGTGGTTCAAACAAATCATCAAACTCTTCAATGGGAACTCTTACAAAAGTTAAACTATCAAAACTTAAAATCAATAAAAAGAAAAAAACTGCCAAATTGACTTGGTCCGTAAACCCTGCCGCCAGCGGCTATGTGGTTTACCGCAAGCAAGTTAAGATTGTAAAGAACAAAAAGAAACAAAAGAAGCTTAACAAAAAGGCCAAGTTCAAGAAACTAAAAACAGTTAAGGCACCAACAACAAGCCTTACTGTAAAACTCAAGAAAAAGACAACAACAACCTTCTACGTAAAGGCCTACGTAAAGCTCCAAGTAGCAAGCAAAACAAATATGATCTACAGCAAAGCCTCAAATAAAAAGAGCGTAAAACTTAAGAAATAAGATGATTTCGCCCCCTGCAGCAGCAGGGGGCTTTGTTGTGTTGGGGGGGCTGATGGTTGGGGGGATTTCGGGTACACTTAAGCTTGCTTGGGAACTAAGCAAGTCGCTCCGCGGGCATGCCAAACCTCACTTTCTCAATTTTGGCATGCCCCTAAGCTCACTTGAGAACTTGGATAGTCTCTCTGGGGGCATGCCTATTTTACGTTTCGC
>NZ_JAEB01000045.1 GCF_000518685.1 Eubacterium xylanophilum ATCC 35991
CTTTACAGTTTCTAATACGTCTTCCTTTTTGTTATTACCTGTCTCATTCGTATTTGCACATGAACACAAAACTAGCGCGACCAGTAAAAAAGGTATTATAGATTTCATAATTATTTCCTCCTAAATTTCAATTGAATAATTCTCGAACTCATCACCAGCACCTGCCTTGACACTGTTAACATACTTTACTAGTTTGTTGATTTTATAAGTCCCATCCGACTTCTTAATTGCTCTGAACTCGGTATAAGAAGCTGTTTTCTTCTTGTCATATTTATTTAGCGCATCTTGAACCGCTTTTGAAGCATTTTCAAATCGCTTCGGCCATGCCGATTTTGATGTTTCATCTGCGCATGCAAATTTGTCCTTTTTCACAGTAACCCATATATAATCTGTCGGCGATATCCATTGCTTTTTTTTCACTTTTTCATGATCCAGATGATGCCATTTACCATCTTCCTTAACAAATGCACTATGAGCAAAAGTATCTGCAAGAGCATGCATTGCCATCCCCCACGCAAACGCCCTTTTTTTACCCTTCGTATCCATGCCTTGTTTTTTCCAAGATACAGATTTTAAAGAACTGACTAGTTTCTCTTTCGCCCCTCCAAGTCCACTTACTTCCTTTGTTTTTTCAATATTTTTTCCCTCACCCACATCATCTGCCATTCTTGTAATAAAGATATACGCGGCAATATAATTCGATTTATAACCTCCGTGCCACCATGGATTATCTCCTAATTTTTCAAAATTCTTTCCACCTATATCTGGATAACGTGCTCCTTTTTTTACATTCCCATGACCCTCACCAACTGTAGCTTCATGATTATCAACACTCCATGTGCCCTTGATAAAGTCTGCGGTTGATTTACTTTCAATTTCATTGTTATTTTTATGTTTCATTTTTTTTATCAACCTATGACTAATGCTAATCTCTTTATATTTCTTTAACACATACTTCTCATCGACTACTCCATACCCACTCTCATTATTATAGTTAGCACCATTAACCAATGCATTTTTTACATCTTCACATGTTGCATTTGGATTTTCCTCCATGATTTTAGAGGCTACTGCTGCAACCTGTGGCGCTGCGAGACTGGTTCCAGACTCTATCAATACATCTCCAAACTGACCTGTTGAACAAACAAGTTCTCCCGGAGCAACAACATCCACCTTTTCTCCTCTTGCACTTGTCGGCGCGAGATTGGTATCATCATCTATAGAACCAACTGATATAACATCATCATATGCCGCAGGATACTGAACATTATCTCCTGTATTTCCTGCTGCAGCAACAACAAGAATACCTGCTTTCTCAGCTTTTTGAACTGCTTCTTGAAGTAGGACTGATGAAGAATCCATTCCAAAACTCATATTTATAATATCTACCTTCTGCTCAATGGCATAATTGATTCCTTCAACAACTCTACTAACAGGACTTTCATTATTATCATCTAATACTCTTATTGAATATATTTCTGCGTTCGGATTAATTCCTGTAATCCCTTCTCCATTATTCTTGGCTGCAATCAACCCAGCCACACTATTTCCATGACCACTGCCATCCATAAATAATGGACTCATATTTTCTTCTCCTGGAACTAGTGAAATTGAACCTGCTAAATCAATGTCATTTTCAGCATCAACACCAGAATCAATTACTGCGATTTTTACTTTTCTTTTAGTTGATTTTGAATTTGAATCACTTGAATTTATAATTTTCTTATTCCACTCTAAATCAACTTCTCGCAAATCAATTTTTTGGTTTTTGTTCGAGAAACTTGAGGATGCTTTTAATATTTTATCCTCTTCAACTTGTATTACTCCCTTTTGTCTCTCTACATCCTCTGCTTCTGTCTTTGTCAAGGACAAAACCCGAACGTTATCTTCCACTGCATCAAGGGTTGTTTCCTCAACATCATAGCTACTTTCCAAACTATTTAGTACACTATCTTGTTTCACTTCAACAATATAATTATTCTCCTTTTCAGAAGATACAACTTCTGGCACATTATTACTCCCGACATTAATCATTCCTAATGCTAATGATGTGATTACTAAACGTGCTACTGTTCTTTTAATTGTCATTTTATGACCTCGCTTTCTGTTATTTGTTCTGTTAGATATATCTATACATATTCGCGAATACAAATTATATCATAGCGAGCATGGATTGTCAATATAATTGATAAATTATATTTGGTTCGCCATTATGCGTCAAAGCTTGTAAATCATAAAATTTCTACTTTTGTCTATTTGTTTGACCAGTATAATTACATATACTACTATCACTCCCGAGCAGGAACTATATTCGTGCATATATTACCCTTTTTGTCGCTGTAATATCGCTTGTTATTTTTATCTACTTTAAACTTTACCTTTGGCATTCTATTTTCGGGAACATCCGAGCCAACCAAGAATTCAAAGGCATTTTTCCCAATATGCTCCACCTTGTCTGACAAATAAACTGTATTGCTTGGATAATAGTATGCTAATTTGATACTATCGTCGCCAATGTACTTAAGATTTTTAGGCAGTTTGAAATCTTTTATATCTGCTTTTTTAGCACTAGATTCTATAGAACTAGGTTCCCATCTATCCAAAGCATGATTACCTAAAAACTCTATCGAATCTGGCAAATCACACTTTGCATATGCAAGTCCATACGAATCTACTTTCTTAAGTCCATCATTCAAGGTTATTTTACCAAGGTAATTGTAAAAAGCTCTTTCTTTAATTTCAATAATCGAGCTAGGAAGTGTTACCTTCACACACTTTCCACTACATCCAGCTTCAGAAAAAGCTCCCTTTTCAATTATTTTTCTTCCTTCCTCGAATGTAATATCAAGGGGACCAGCGTTGTAAAAATTCTTCTGAGACAGTTTAACCTTACTTGAAATCTGTATGTGTAACGTCTGAGAACTTGTAAATGTATCTTTATTACCATTTTCTCTATTATAAACCAATGCCTTATTATCTATGCTTGATACTTCTTCTGGAATCTTAAGTGTTTCCTCTTTTTCATACAACCCATCTACACTTTTTAGACATCCGTCCTCAATATGCAGTCTATCCAATTCTATGATAGGTGTTTCAGATAACACATCAGGTGATTCAGTTGCAGTTTCAACAACTTTATTTGAATTATTTGATTTGTTCGCTTCTTTCTTAACTCCCTCATCACTCTGTCCACATGAGCATAATACTATACAGCACACAAGTGTACATACAGCTTTCAGACATATTTTTCTTGAGTGATTATAACCTTTATACTTAAAATATTCATTTTCTTTTTTCATATTCTGATCCTCCATATATTACTTTCGTCTTCCTCCACTTCAAGAGGAATTTTTACAATATACAAGTTATTGTTTTTATCACATACTAGATTAACTCTATATTTT
>NZ_JAEB01000046.1 GCF_000518685.1 Eubacterium xylanophilum ATCC 35991
CTTCACTCATGGTGGATTGTCCAGATTATAGTGAGCAGAAGAAAATAGGAGAGTTCTTTGTTAATCTCGACAACCTTATCACCCTTCATCAGCGATATGGAAAAGCCAGAATTGTTTGATTCTGGCTTTTATAAATCGGCGTGCTTATGTTGTTAAGAGTTAAGATTTGAAAGTGAGCGCATAATAATATCGATATCCTTACTTTCAAGCTCTTGAATAATATGGAGATATGTTTTTTGTGTTGTTGTAATATTTGAATGCCCCAATCTCCGTGCTACGCTTGCAATAGAAACACCAGCAAAAAGCAGTATTGAAGCATGAGTATGTCTGAGTCCATGCATAGATATAATTGGAATGTTAACATTTTTGCAATGGCGTTCTAATGCAGAATTTATGGTTGAGTTGTATATTTTTTTGTTTATAAATATAGGTTTATCTTTTTCCAAATCTTTTAGTAGATCGGCAAATTGGATTACTGTTTGCCAATCTAAAGGGATTTTACGAACGGAAGATTGATTCTTAGTTGGAAGAAATCCGCCATTTCCTTTATAATCCCATGTTTTGGAAATAGAAAGAGTTTGGTGACTAAAATCAAAATCTTTTGGTGTAAGGGCCAAGGCTTCAGAAAATCTCATTCCAGTTTTTGCCACTAATAGAATTAACCAGTCTGTGTTAATTCTATTTGTAAGGTCTAAATCTTCTATAAGTTTATGAAGTTCATATTGGTTTAAATACTTTGTTTTCTTTTCACGTGGTTGTTTTCCCTTTATAATGGCTTTCCTGGTTGGATCTCGTGCGATTAGTCCCTCATCGACTGCATCTAGTATGGCGCATTTTAAGTGATGATGAAAATCCATGGTTGTTTGTCGTTCGTGGATTAAAGCATAATCATTTAGGAGTTTTTGATATGAGATTCGATCAAGATCACATATGCGTAATTGAGGTACAAGCCTCAAAAGCCATTGATAAGCCATATTGTACTTTTTCATAGTTACTGGACGGATAGCTCCTTCCTTGTATACGTTTATCCACTGTTTGTAGTAGTCACAAAACAATATATTTTGATTAGGAACTGTCGTTGTATTCATATGTAAGTCCTCCTTTTTTATACTTAATAAGCACGCCGATGAAGGGTGATAAGGTTGTCAAGGTTATTCAAATATGTTGAAATCTTTTTTTGTTCGTCCTTAGATGAAGGCATCTCGATAGATACTTCATCAAAAAATGCCTTTGTATCTACATTTAAAAGTCCATGATTTCTTGCCCCTTCAGCACAAATCATTGTTATGTCTGAATACCATTTAAGTGTATCAAAGAAACACTCCAGGTAATCTGATTCTATGTCATCAGATGTGATTCCAAAACAAATATACAATGTCGATAAACAGCCTTGTTCATAGGCATTGAGGCGCTTTATAGAACCATAATCATAACCATTTGAATAGCTCTTGTTGTATGCAAATTCTCCCTTCTTCAGAAGATAATAATTTGACATGTCCTTGGCTGCAACTACCTTATTAAAGAAGTCACGTTGATCAATCAGACCGTATTGTGACGCAATCGTGAGAGGCAGCTCTGATTCGCCATTTTTATTCTTTCTTGTGATTCTTTCACATAGCTCGCCAAGCTTACGCTGTTCCCAAGGAATTAATTGTAGGATAATTATATAATGCTTTCGCTGATGAAGGGTGATAAGGTTGTCGAGATTAACAAAGAACTCTCCTATTTTCTTCTGCTCACTATAATCTGGACAATCCACCATGAGTGAAG
>NZ_JAEB01000047.1 GCF_000518685.1 Eubacterium xylanophilum ATCC 35991
TGATGTAATATAATAATAGTTGGCACTTTTCTTAGGAAGTTTGTAGTGATATAATACAACCCAAAGGAGGTGCCACATGGCAACAAAAAAACAACGTAAATACGACATGGAATTTAAAATCCAAGCAGTTAAACTTGGTAAGGAAATTGGCGTTCAACGTGCTGCAAAAGAGCTCGGCATACCCGCACATACCATTTATAACTGGAATAAACAAGTCAAAGATGGAAGTCTTGACATCGGCGAAGGTGCTCATTCGCCCTCTAATGCCCGTACACTTAACGCAGAAATGATTGAACTGCGTAAGAGGATAAAAGCCCTGGAAAAGGACAATAAACGTCTACAAGAGGAAAACGAGTTTCTCGCAGAAGCAAGCGCTTTTTTCGCCGCGAGCCGTCGGAAGTCTCCAAAAACGAAAGAATGAAGTTCTTAGCAAAAAAGACCAAAGACGGCAAAGTAAAAGGCAAAATATCTTTTTATTGTAGGTTATTAGGCGTATCTCGTGAAGGCTTTCGCAAATACCTAAAAAACAAGGACAAGCCATGGAAATACGAATATCTTGTCAAACTAATTAAAGGTATCATTGATTCCGATGACTGCAACGATACATATGGTAGTATAAGAATGCATCAGGCACTCGTAATCCTATACTCAAAAGAAATGAAAATTCCAAGTGAGCGTACCATTTACAGAATTATGAAGCGTGCAGGACTCATACATAAGCCTAAGCGTAAGCCGAACGGTATAACCAAAGCAGATAAAAAAGCGAGAAAATCTGATGATCTTCTTAAACGCAACTTTACTGCAGATGCCCCACTCAAAAAATCGGTCACAGACATAACGGAGATACCGGCAAAAGACGGTAAACTCTACGTGTCCGCTATATTTGACTGTTACGACCTTATGTGTCTTGGTCTTGCAATGGATACCAACATGAAAGCACCACTGTGCGTCAATACCTTAAAAGCAGCTGTTCGCATGCATCCTGACTTCCGAGGAGCCATATGCCACTCTGACCGTGGGAGTCAATATACCAGCAAGGAATATCGAGATGCTATCAAAAAATGCGGCGTAGTTCAAAGTATGAATAGTGACGGTGGTCGCTGTCATGATAATGCTCGATGCGAGAGTATGTGGGCAAGGTTCAAAACGGAGCTTCTCTACGATAGATATGATACCAAATCTATGACTGTCAAAGAGTTAAAAACAGTTATCTGGAGGTACTTCATGTCCTATTGGAACAACCGAAGGATCTGCTCTGCTAACGGAGGACTCCCTCCTGCAGCTAAACGCAGGAAATACTATGATTCACAGCCCGTTGCGGCATAGTGATAAATTTTCCCAAAGAAATCTGCCAACCAATATTGACAATTTCA
>NZ_JAEB01000048.1 GCF_000518685.1 Eubacterium xylanophilum ATCC 35991
TATAATGGTCTCATAAATTAAGACACTGAAAAAGACATTTCTTAATGAATCTGATATACTATAATCAAACCAAGAAAGAAGGTACTTATTATGTCCAGATCAAGAAGAAATTTCAGTGCAGAATTTAAAACCAACCTAGTTCTCCAATTGCTCAAAGGCGAGAAAGAATTAAATGTTCTTGCCGTAGAAAATGATATCCAACCAAATCTCCTCCGCAATTGGAAGAAGGAATTCCTTGCTAATGCCTCGCTAGCGTTTGATAACAAACGAGAAGATAACCTCCGCGAAAAACTTGCTGAGGAACGCAAGGAGAAAGCAGCATATGCCAAAAAGGTTGGCCAGTTAACGATGCAGGTTGACTGGTTGAAAAAAAAATCTGAAGAAATTGTCGGACCTGACTACGAGAGTAAATTTAGTCCGAAGCCTTTCGACGACTAAAGAACTACCCGTTTCCACAGGAGCGAAACTTCTTGACATCAACCGTACCAGCGTGTACTACGATGGACTTCCTGTCTCACAGGAAGAGTTGGAGTGTAAGGCTATTATTGACCATTTGCATACTGACAATCCGACCTGGGGTGCCCGTCAGATGTCTGCTCAACTGAAACTGCGCGGATATCATGTTGGACGTCGCAAATCGGGAAGATATATGCGCGAGATGGATATCACGCCGATTTATCCGAAAATGAATCTCTCCAAGCGTATGAAACAGGCAAAAGTTTGTCCGTATCTCCTTCGCAATGCCGTTATAGATCGTCCCAATCAGGCCTGGTCTATCGACATTACATATATTCCGATGAAACATGGTTTTCTCTATCTGACAGCCATTATCGATTGGCACAGCCGCTGTATTGTAGGCTGGGATGTGGATGACACTCTGGATACCACTATGGTGATCAATGCCTGTAAAAAAGCCTTCAAGGTAGCAAAGCCGTTAATCATCAACTCAGATCAGGGTAGCCAATTCACCAGCGATAAATACATTGACTTCATTCGTGACAACGGGATCCGTCAGAGCATGGATGGTAAGAGCCGCTGGGCAGATAACATCATGATCGAACGGTGGTTCCGTAGTTTCAAGTACGAGGAAGCATATCTCACAGAGTATGCTAATCTCAAAGAAGCGAGAGAAGCCATCGGAAGATATATCTACACCTATAACTTTGAACGATGCCATCAGGCAATCGACAATAAACGTCCTGCTGAGGTATACTATCCGGCAATGCTTTTGGATGCAGCCAGAGCAGCCGCATAATATAAATCCGGGGAGAAACAACACGGTGTTCTCCCACTTAACCAGTCAACATATCAGTTCATTATAAAAATATTAAATTTTTGTCTTGACAACTGAGCCATTATA
>NZ_JAEB01000049.1 GCF_000518685.1 Eubacterium xylanophilum ATCC 35991
CGCAACTACTTGCATCGTTTGTGGTTACTTCAGCTTTAACTTGAAATGAATTTACATTAAAGCACACTAGCGATGCCATTGCAACTAATGCAATAATTTTTCTCATAGCTTCATATTTAAATTTTAGATTTTGTTCCGCATCCTTCAAAAAAGGAATTAGAGTTGTGGTATCTGTAGGTTGTGGTCCGATGGTAAGCCATGTGATATATTCAGAATCCACACCATGCTGAAGATTGTATGCTGGTTTTAACTGACCATTCATCATGGCATCCTCTTTCATTCGCATAAATGTTGCGTCTTCATCAGTTTTAGAATAGCTATTTCTTGAACCACATTTATGAATCTTTTGATTGTATTCCTTTAACTTATTGAGGTATCCATCTAATGTTTCAAAGCTTTTTTGGAGTGGTGATTTTCTCTTTCCAATCCCGTGAACAAATGTTATATTTTCTTCCTTGCAAAGCTTTAATAATCTTTTTCGTAATCTCTTTACATGCTTCATTTTTATTGTATTTCCATACACGATTTTGATATCATAAGCTTCTTCACATTCTGCTACGAAATCGGCAAGTTTAATCAGCAATTTTGCCTGATTTTTTGTAACAGCTTTTTTCCAGACAAAGGTATATTTATTTGCACAGGCTTCGATTTTGGTTCCGTCAATGAATATGGTTTCACCAGAAATTTCACCGAGATCAAAAAGATTGTTAGATACTTCTGCGAGAATACGCTTAGAGCAAGGCGCAAAATGAAGGCTTCTAAATCGTGCAAGGGTTGCATGATCAGGAGCTTTGTGTCCTTCTAGAAGAAACATAAAATTGATATCTCTTTTACAATTTAATTCCATAGAACGTGAAGAATAATCTCCATTCATGTAAGAGTATAAAACAATTTTCAAGAGTGTTCTAGGCGATAATGAATTTATTCTCTCATAAGTAGAATATAAATCAGTCAAATCCATCTCCTCTACAAACTGACTGAGTAATCGCACCGAATCATTCTCTGGAATAATTGTTTCTAATTCGAGTGGTAATTTTAGTTGATATCCACTCTGATTTAAGGTATAATTTTTCTGTAAGGTTAGGTTTTTGTTCATACTTAATTTTACCACAAATCTCAGGTTTTTCGAAGCCTGAGATTTTATTTTTTGGGAGGAATGTCAGCACTAGATAAGTATAATCGAGTAGGAGGGAGATTTGAATAATCCCCCGACCTCTCACACCACCGTGCGTACGGTTCCGTAC
>NZ_JAEB01000050.1 GCF_000518685.1 Eubacterium xylanophilum ATCC 35991
AAGTCAGTTAAAGTAAAGGAATGGGGGAAAAAACTCTTTTATACTTATGGTAGAAAACCGCACAAAATCAAGGTGATTGTCCCAAAATCAAAGTACAAAGAGTACAAGAAGATAATACTAAAGAATGCAGGGAACAAGAAGGTAAAAGTTGTAAAAGCCAAGAAGTTTTAGGCCAAAAACAAACTTATGGAGACGGAGAATACTATGCAAAATAGAATAATCAAGACAACATTTGTGTTGATGTTATGCTTAAGCATGTTTGTATCCACAGATGTAACTGCAAAAGTAAAGGGTGGAACATGGAGGAATATGAAGTGGAGCTATAATACAAAAACCAAGCTGTTGAAGGTATGGGGAAATGGATACATGGATTATGTAGATGATCTAGGAGAGGCTGCAGGCTGGGTGCAGTATACCAAAACATATGATGCCACAAAACTTGTGATAAGTGGAAATGTAAAGAGTGTAGGATATTTGTGCTTTATGGATTATCTTAAGGTAAAAGAGGTAATTCTTCCCAAGGGAATAAGGAAGATTTCTGGACAAGCTTTTGAAAATTGTCAGAAACTAAAAATTATTACGTTGCCATATGGCCTAAAGAAAATCAAAGACGGAGCATTTGCTATGACAGGTATAGAAAAATTGGTTATACCAGGAAGTGTAAAAAAACTTGAAAAATGGTCTCTAGCAGATATTCCAGACTTAAAAGAGTTGATATTAGAAAACGGAGTACGTGAGTTAGGGGATAGCTTCGTTGATTCAGACACCAAACTCAGAAAACTTCGTCTGCCTAAATCGCTGAAAAAAATAGACGGCTATGCATTTTTGCACTGTGGAATTAAAAAGCTTACCATACCTATAAATGTAGAAGAGATAGGATTTAGAGCATTTTCATCTATGTATAATATTAAAACAGTGAAGATAAAGTCCACAAAGGTGAAAAAATGGGGAAAGAAGCTGTTTTTCTCCTATGAACCGCACAAAATCAAGGTGGTTGTACCTAAGTCAAAATACAAAGAATACAAGAAGATAATAATGAAGAATGCAGGTAACAAGAAGGTAAAGGTAGTAAAGGCGAAGAAATTCTAAGGTGAAGTATTTACTTTTGGAGGCGGAGAATATTATGCTAAATAGAATAATCAAGACAACATTTGCATTAATG
>NZ_JAEB01000052.1 GCF_000518685.1 Eubacterium xylanophilum ATCC 35991
GTCTTTTTCTTTGTAAACTTCTTTGTCGTCGAATACCATAGGTCATATGAGGTAGAATCGTCTGTCTTCTTCCACTGAATAACTGCTTTATTCTTCGTTCTTTTGGCTGATACGATACCAGGCTTTTTTATCTTATATTTGATAAAATGTCCTCTAATCTCCGTTGTGTCCGCGTCTTCACGGTTTGAGTATTCTGTATCATTAGTTTCAACTCCTATTTCATCATGCTCATCCGCATACTCGATTTTATAATACTCGGTCTTATCTGTCTCCGTATTTATTTTTTTATATCTTGAAACTTTCCAGCAAGCTTTAGATATATCTATAAATATACATGGCCGTATTCCAAACAACTCATTTCTAATAATTAGCGTGCTTTTTTCTTGACTTTTCGTGTAACCCACATACTGTCCCGGAAATGCCTCACCATCATATCCTGCGTATGCATATCTTCTTCCTTCCGATTGAATCCAACCATCGCTTATCCACCAAATGTATGGACTAGCTCCAGGATATCTCCTCATTGCATAATTAGTTGCCTTTACTGGCACACCATGAAAATATCCAGACAAATTCACTGTACTCAAATCCTGGTCCCTATATAAACTTAATGAAACCTTCTTCAGCAAGTTTCTCTCATTCGTGTCGAAGGCATCATATAAGAAAGTATTATTAAGCCATTTCCTGCATTTTGAAGTCGCCCAAGTAGACTTGCTACTCCACACATCATCATAAATCATATATTCAAGACACTTAGCCGAGTGCAAACAGGCAATATTGTTGGTTATTCCTTCAAGTTCCCATTCTATAGGCTCTTTTTTTTCTGCATCAGTTTGCCAATAGTTTCCAAAATATATATATGTTATCTCTTTGTCCCCTTGCTTCATAGATGCATTAACGTCCAAATGGCTCACACAAATAGTACACAGCAAAAACACAAGTATTACTATAATTCTTTTGCACATAGTTCCACCTACTTTCCAATAAAATGACATGTTGTCATTATCCATGATTCGTATATTTTTGACGAACTATAATTGATAAATCTATCTTTAAATGTATAGTCTGTATGATAGTCTCCATCGTTCCAACGTCCTGT
>NZ_JAEB01000053.1 GCF_000518685.1 Eubacterium xylanophilum ATCC 35991
TATTATACAGACTATACATTTAAAGATAGATTTATCAATTATAGTTCGTCAAAAATATACGAATCATGGATTATGACAACATGTCATTTTATTGGGAAGTAGGAGGAACTATGTACAAAAGAATTATGATGACGTTTATGTTTTGCTGTGCACTATTTATTATGAGCCATATAGACGCCAGTGCATCCATGCAGCAAGGGGATAAGGAGATAACTCATATATATTTTGGCAATTACTATCAAAGTGATAGTAGCAGAAAAGAGCCAATAGAATGGAGACTTTGTTGGACAAAAGAGAATGTTGCCTATTTAGAATCTGCGAAATCTCTCGAATTTATGGTTTATGATGATACATGGAGTGGAAAATCCACTTGGGCGACATCTTTTTGTAGGCAGTGGCTTAATAGCAGATTTCTAAATGATGCGTTCAATGAATATGAAAGAAGTTTATTAAAGCAGGTTTTGCAAGATAATTACAGAAAGCAGGATTTGAGTACAGTATATTTGTCGAGATTCTTCGAAGGAATTCCTGTCGAGGCCACAAAGTATGCCCTTAGAAAATATCCTGAAATCGGCCCATGTGTATGGTGGATAACAAATCTATGGATGAAAAATGAGACACAAAAATATGCGTACAGTACTGCAGAAAATGACATGGGAGGTCCAGGAGTTGATGTAGGATATCGGAGCCGCTATGAAGGGAACACGCTCGTTGTTAGTAATTATATATTTGGGATACGACCTAGCATATATATGGATATTTCTAAAGGAGGATGGAAGATTTCGCGGTACACAAAGAAAAATTCTAAGACGGGTAAATATGAGAATTATTATATTGATTATGCAGATAGTCAAGATGAGATTGGTGTTGAAACGCTTGATGTGGAATATGCAAATCGTATTAATAAATCAATGCAAACCAAGGTTAGCAGCGAACTACTTCAATATAAGATAAAAAAACCAAGTATAAAATCATCAAAAAAATCTAAGAATAAAGCAGTTATTCAGTGGAAGAAGACAGACGATTCTACCTCATATGACCTATGGTATTCGACGACAAAGAAGTTTACAAAGAAAAAGAC